>NZ_LMHK01000001.1:0-2865 GCF_001427875.1 Devosia sp. Root685
CCGCAGCCACAACACGTTCACGAAGATCAGTCGAAAGAGGTGCCGCCATCGATGCTGGCCTCCAATCCAGCATCAATCTTGAATCACAACTCACCAAAAACTGGAATCCCCAGAGTCAGCCTCACAGTGAAACGGCCTCGTGCTAAAACCCAAAAATCTCGCCGAGAGCTGAGATCAGTTTGTCCATCTGCGGGCGGGAATTGTAGCCCTGGACGGAGACGCGGGCGATGTGGTGGTTTTGCCAGCGGTGGACCGGGATTTCGATGCCGTAGCGCTCGAAGAGGATTTTGCGGACTTCGAGCGGGTCGCATTCCGGGATGGGCATGGCGGCCATTTGCGGGGCGCGGAACTGTTCGGCGCTGAGCGGGGACAGGCCGGTCATTTCAGCGACGCGGGCGGCGGTTTCTCGGGCGAGGGCGCTGCAATGGTCGGTGATGGCCCACCAATCGTTTTCGGCGCGGAATTTTAGCGCCGCGGGGACGGCCAGCCAGGGGGCGGGGTCGCGCGTGCCCTGCATTTCGATCTCATCGACAAAGGGGGAATTGCCGAAGGCGCCCCTGGCGCCTGGGTCTTTCGACTGGGTGGTCCAGCCGTGGCTGATGACGAGCGGATTGAGCAGGTTTTGCACTTCGGGGCGGGCATACAAAAAAGCCGAGCCTTTGGGCGCCATCATCCATTTGTGGCAGTTGCCGGCGTAAAAATCGGCGCCGAGGGTTTCGAGATTTAGGTGAATTTGGCCGGGGGCGTGGGCGCCGTCGATGATGGAGAGGATGCCGCGGTGGCGGGCCTCGGCCACGGCGCGCTCGATCGGGAACAGGAGGGCGGTGGCCGAGGTGATGTGGCTCAAAAACAGCACGCGGGTGCGGTCGGTCATGCCAGCGAGCAGTGCGTCGGTGAACTGCGCTTCGGTTTCGAGCGGCATGGGGATTTTGACGACGACGATTTCGGCGCCGGTTTTGCGCGCGACATAGGCCCAGGTCTTTTCGAGGGCCGAATATTCGTGGTCGGTGGTGAGGATCTGGTCGCCGGGCCGCAGATCGAGCGACTGGGCGACGATGTTGAGGCCGGTGGTCGAATTGGTGACGCCGACGATGTTTTCGGCGGTGGTGCCCAGCTCTTTCGCGAGGATTTCGCGGGGGAGGCGCATGTTTTCGGTGGGCTTGCGACCTAAAAACTCGACCGGCTCGCGCTCGAGTTCGAGTTGCCAGGCCTGGTAGGCTTCGAAAACCGGGCGGGGGCAGGCGCCGTAGGAGCCATGGTTGAGAAAGGTCACGTCCTCGCGGAGGAGAAAGTGGCTGCTGAGATTATTCGACATCGAGGGTTTACCAGCCGGGGCCTAAAAAGTCGGGTGGGGTGACGCGCATTTTGGCCGACCAGCCGACGAGCCAGGAGGCGTCGACCCAGCCGGTATCGGTGACGAAGCACCAGCGGTCGTTGCGGGTGCAATAGTCGAGTGTCACCTCGGCGCCGTTGGGGAGGCGGCCGATGGTGGCGTAGCCTATGCCGGGGCCGGAGCGGACAGCGATATTGCCGCCGCTGACACGGGCGGTGGGTTCGGCCAGGGCCGGGGTGATGCTGAGGGCGGCGAGGGCCGCGATGAAGAGGGTGCGCATGAGGCCAGTTTTGCTCCGGCAGCGTGGCCGATGCAAGGCGGGGTTTTTAAGCCGCGCTTTCGAACCCGAAAACCGGGACCACTTTTCCGCAAAGCGCTCAGTAGCGGATCGGGCGCTTGCGCTTGATTTCGGCGATGCGTTCTACATCGCCGGTGCCGAGGTAGCGGCCGCGTTCGAGGATTTCGAGTGTGTATTCCTCGTAGGTGAGGCCGATGAGGGCGGCGCGGCGGGCGCGGAGGACGGCGACGTCGTAGGGCGCGTCGAAGGCCTTTTTCTTGGCGGCGGCCCATTCGAAATAGCGGCCTATGCCATTGCGGCCCCAGGGTGGGGTGTGGTCGTCGTCGAGGGGAGGGCCGCCATTGGAGAGGAGTTCGGTCATGGGGCGAGTTTGACGCCCCTGCCAGACCGCGTCCAACGAAAGGTTTTTATCGTGGCGATTGGACCGGCTGATGCGAAACGGCCGCCCGGGGGCGGCCGTTTGATGGATTATTCGGCAGCGACAGTAATTACTGCGCTGCGACCACGAGGCCGGGGGAGTAGACGACCGCGCGGTTAGAGAGATCGACGAAATAGATGCGATCATTGGTGTAGAAATAGCCGTGGGTCGCGTCGCCCTCGATGGGGTGGATGACGATGGCTTCGGGGACGGCGTAGCCGACATCGATCTCGCCTTCGAGAACCACGGGATCTGTGGGGTGGAGGCGGACATATTCGACCGAAGTGGCCTCAATGCCGGCGCCGGCGCCGATAGTGGCCCCGGCAAAGCCGCCGATGGCAGCGCCGATAGGGCCAAAGATGAGGCCACCGACGACAGCGCCGGTGACGCCGCCCGCCGTGCCGCCGACAACGGCGCCGCCGGCAGCTTCGGCCTGAGGCTCACTCTTGATGATCTGGGCATGGGCGAGGGTGGGGACCACCAGCGCGGCCGAGGCAATGATCGGGATCAGAATTTTTTTCATTGTTTTTCTCCGTTGGCTTTCGCCTTTGGCAATGGCGAAGAAACCGGAGCGGACCGGATTTGGTTCCGGGGTTTTTGATTCAAGCGTGCCGCGCAAGGGATTGATTCTGCGCTGAAATCACTGGCGCCGCTCAGGAAATTCGCACCGGCATGCGAAAACGCCGCCCGGCCTTTTGAGCCTCACGGAGACACGGGTAACGGGCGGCCATTGATTCTTCCGAACTATTGTAGAGCGAACCAAAGGCCGCCCGTCACGGATCCGGAGTTTGTGGCGGGTCCGGTTCAGGCGCTACC
>NZ_LMHK01000001.1:2870-1819329 GCF_001427875.1 Devosia sp. Root685
CCACCGGTCATTCCGCCCGGCCCTGCGTAGGGGCCGCGTGACTGGCGGAATGGGGAGATAATCGCATGAGATCTTGGGGGCGGGGATAAGATGGATAAGTGGGGGGCGCATCTCGGCCCCATCGCGGCAGCGGAGTCCTGGCTTCAGACGTGTTTTGACGGGAACCCGTCGGCGTCGAGGGCGGGGGAGAGGATGTGTTTGGGGGATTGAGCAGACCTTCCTTGGTGTAATGGGCGTACCGCTCCTCGAAGGTGAGGCCCGCGGCGGTGAGACGGGTGACCAGGATCGAGAGATCGGCCATGGTCATCGGCTCGTCCTCAAAAACCTGCCGGAAACCCGGAATATCAGCCTCGCGGCGATAAAGCCGATTGGCGGCCCGGATCATGTTGTGGCAGGCGCGGACCGTGTGGACGCCCAGCGGGCCGCCGGCCTTGTTGAAGCGCACGACATAGGTCATCGCCACCACGTCGCTGTGCAGGCGATTGTAAGCCACGATACGGCGCTGGCTGAGAAAGGGTTTTGCTGACATTGCGGCCTCCGGTTTGGGGAGGCAAGAATAGGGCTGACGGCGAGGCAGGGGATTAGTCGCCACGCTGGCCGGATTTGGCATGGTGGCAAAACGGGTTAGGGTTTTTTGCGCGCGGGGGACAGAATGCGTAAGGTGGACATTTATACCGACCACGGGCCGATCAGCATTCTGCTGGTGGCGATCAAGGGCGCCATGGTGGGGATTTTCTGAGGGATGGCGGGCACGTGCTGGTGCCGGCGAGCCACCTGGCGGTGAAGCCGAAGGAACTGGTGCGACTGGTGCAGGACTTTGCGCCACGGGCCGAGGTGGACAAGCGGTTTCGGCTTTGGTTGGGGTGAGGAGCGCTAGGTCCAAGGAAGAGGCGGCGCCTTCTGCCTATCTTCATCAGCCTTGCGGCGGGCCAGATAGTGTGGGTCGGTCTGAGCTACTACGCCTAGCTTTTCGACGAGCCCCAGTGGGTCAAAAACCGAGTATCCCCGCATATCGCGGCATTTTCTGATGAACCCCAGTGTCTCCAGGTCCTTAACTGAACGCTGAACGGTCCTGACGTTGAGGCCCATGCGGCGCGCAATCACCGTCGGGCGGGCAAAGGGCAAGTGGTCAGCGTACCACCAATGCATCAGTATGTTCAGCAATACCACAAGATCGGTGGTTGATATCGAAAGCTCCCGTTGCTTTCGAAGAAGAAGATCGGGCACCGGCTGAAAGCCTGCTAACGCGGCATCACCCCATTTTGCGTAGACATTGGTCTTGGTCGCTCTGGGCAGTTCGTCGTCGGTCATGGCATGGATCCCTTCTTGAGGACTACAGCGTAAGACCGCATCGGATGCGCTTCCACATTTGCTCGTGCTCGTCGGAAACGGCAACAAGGATGCTGATATCTGATTACCGAGACGACACGGCAGTCGCTTTTCCTACCGTTGGGCGTAGGGACGAGTGACCATTGTTGACGCAAGCACCCCCACCTAGCCTCCCCCTGACAGGGGGAGGGATCTGCCGGTAGCTCCCAAATGGCCCGGCAAGAACCGCTGCGTTCCTCCCCCTACCAGGGGGAGGTTAGGTGGGGGTTCACTTCCCTATCCGCAATGCTAACCTCCCCTTTGGGAGGGCGGCATGGAAGACCGGATTTCCTTTGCGCGAAAACTGCGGCAAGACCAAACGCCGGCGGAGCGGCGGTTCTGGGTTTTGGTGCATCCGTGGCGCGAGGCCGGCTGGCATTTTCGGCGGCAGGCGCCGATCGGGCCATTCGTGGTGGATTTCGTCTGCGAGCGGACCAAGCTGGTCATCGAGATCGATGGCGATAACCACTATTCCGACGAGGGAGTTTCGCGGGACGCCAACCGCACGGCCTAGCTGCGCCGGCTGGGCTATTCCGTGCTGCGCTTCACAAATGACGATGTGCTGGGCAGCGACGACGGCGTGCTTGCGGCGCTGCGTGGGATTCTGGGCGAGAAGAAGAATATTGATCAGAATTGCGATGGCGTTTTTATGGGGTACACTCGCTCATCTTACGATACGCGCTCCGTTATAGATTTGTAATAGTTGTAGAAACCCGGTGCGTATTCTATCATGATGCAGGTCAATATTGTGAAATTTAGGAACTCAGTTCCTGCGCTGTATGATGGGATTCGGAGGAGATCGCGGTAGACGGGAGACTGAATAACTGAGGCAAGGAAGTGTTTTCGATACTGTATAAACCCTGCATGGTCTTCTACGGTAAATCGGATGGCTCCACGGGAAACATCGAGCGCATCTCTAGGGTATCTGCCATCCTGCACGCCGTAACGCGAGACTATATCTGCAATAACCTCAGGCGATCTGTCTAGCGCACGTTGCAACCGTCGAGATGCATCCTTGGGACCCAGCATACTCTTGATGAATTGCGCCCTAGTGATGTGCAAAAATGTAGTGCAGTAGTCTGTAATTCCAGCCATCATTTTTCTCGGTCCGGTAAATCCAAATCGAATTTGACCGGAGCGCGTCAATTGATCTGGATATATGGAGGCGGAACCAATTCGTAATTTATCTTTTATCTCAGCGGGGAGTGGCGCTCCATCGATCCACTTGTTGCTAAACTCGTGTGAAATGTCATTTAGATTTTGACGGCATCTTTCAGCTGCGTCCTCTACCAAGAGAAAATCCTTCGTGAACATCGCCAACTCTAAGAGAGCGAAGGGTTTCATTTCACTGCGATGAACCTTGATAAATTCCTTTATGTCTCTTGCTACGACTTCCATCGAATTTACCAATATCTGTGTCCTCGAATACGCAACTGCGTATTGGGCGGGCATGCCTTGGTGGGCATCGCTATATGGATAGTTTCCAGCGGCTAGAATTCTACTATCTTCAAGTGCTGGAGCTTCTTCAAAGCCAATTATGTCTCCGTTGCTGCCTACAATTTGCGCGTAATCCCTCCCGTCGCCATTTTCTCTCTTAAACACCGGAACTACAGGTGAAGGGAATTGATCGACAAGTTTGTAGAATTTGCTAATCTTCATCGAAAACGCCCTCGGACAAGTATATGTCACGCGCGATGTGGTAAACCACGGCAGATATTTCTCTCGATCCCATGTTTCGCATGACATCGTAAGTCTTAATGTATTTTGCGCCCATGCTTGCAATTGCTTCGGCAATTCCCTTTGTGTCGAGATATTGCTGTGGGAGGATGACGGCAAGGGTGTTTCCCGATAAGCTCACGGCATTGCGGGTTTGCAATTCTACAGATGATGACCGCTCGTCGGCGGGAAGGTCTCGGTCAACGCCGGGATCGGCAATGGCTCTTGCCATCTCATGCAACCCTCGCGCCTCAAACCCGTCGAAGGGAAGTTCAACATTCTTCCTACTTGTGCCTCCGAAGTACTCTCGCTTTGTAGAGTAAAAGTGACTTATATATTTGTCTGAACTTATTTGTTCTGAAAATAGCTCAAAATCCTCTAATATCGTCTCGTCGTGGAAGTATGTTTTGTAAAGGCCTCTCTCAAATGCCCCTGAGTCGAAAGGATATACTCTGGCCGGCGTACCTATGTCTGTATTTGAATTTAATATTATAGCAACAGGAAGATCAAAAGTAAGATTGTCATTGCTTTGTTTTCTTGTTTTATATGCGGGTCTACCGAGAAATAAGTACAATAGGTTCTCGCCGAATACAGCGCATGGCGTTGGTTTCAGTTCTCCTGACAACAAAACTTCAGCAAATCTGTACGAATCTGTAGTGTGCACGAGTGGAAGCCCTAGAAGGCTAGGGGCTGTGTCCTTGATCAAATCTTGGACGCGCTTGTGCGGAGTTCTCTTTGGCGTTCGCATATTATTCGGTCCGGCGCGTTAAATAGGCGTCCTACTTCATATGCGGAGATTATCAGCACGCACAAGATATTAGTTACTCGGCTGCACTAGTCTATTGTTGCCAAATTTCACGTCGGGTGCGTAGCTATCGACGTCGTAGAGATTAAGCTCTGGCAAGTTGTCGCGGGATAACTGCGTGACCATCGCTGTGAGCCTTGGAGGCGCACTGAAACTGCTACAATCATGCTTATGCGGGTCGTCTCAATGGAACTGCCAACAGAGCTTTTGGGGCTTGTTTCACGCTGCGAAAAGCAAGCCGCCTTTAATCCACCCCACCCGACAACGTATCCAACTCCATCTCCCGCAGCCGCTTGACCTCGTCGCGCAGCCTTGCGGCTTTTTCGAACTCCAGGTTCGTCGCTGCCTCGCGCATTTCGCGTTCGAGGTCTTTGATGACCGTCGCCAGATTATCGCCGGTGACGACTTTTTCTTTGCCGTCCTTGCCTTTGCCGATTGAGATCGTGACGTGGTCTTTTTCGTAGACGCTGTCGACGATGTCGTTGATGCGGGCTTTGACGCTTTGGGGGGTGATGCCGTTGGCGAGGTTGTAGGCGACTTGTTTTTCGCGGCGGCGGGTGGTTTCGGCGAGGGCGCGTTCCATGGAGCCGGTGGTGCGGTCGGCGTAGAGGACGACGCGGCCGTCGACGTTGCGGGCGGCGCGGCCGATGGTCTGGATCAGGGAGGTTTCGGAGCGGAGGAAGCCTTCCTTGTCGGCGTCGAGAATGGCGACGAGGCCGCATTCGGGGATGTCGAGGCCTTCGCGGAGGAGGTTGATGCCGATCAGCACGTCGAAGACGCCGAGGCGGAGATCCCTGATGATTTCGATGCGCTCGATGGTGTCGACGTCCGAGTGCATGTAGCGGACTTTGATGCCCTGCTCGTGCATGTATTCGGTGAGGTCTTCGGCCATCTTCTTGGTGAGGACGGTGCAGAGGGTGCGATAGCCCTTCTTGATGGTCTGGCGGATCTCGTCGATGACGTCGTCAACCTGATGGGTGGCCGGGCGGATTTCGACCGGGGGATCGATGAGGCCGGTGGGGCGGATGACCTGTTCGGCAAAGACGCCGCCGGCCTGTTCCATTTCCCATGAGCCCGGTGTCGCCGAAACATAGACCGATTGCGGGCGCATGGCGTTCCACTCCTCGAAGCGGAGGGGGCGGTTGTCCATGCAGGAGGGTAGGCGGAAGCCGTATTCGGCCAGGGTCGCCTTGCGGCGAAGGTCGCCGCGATACATGGCGCCGAGCTGGCCGATGGTTACGTGGCTTTCGTCGACGAAAACAAGCGCATTGTCGGGCAGGTATTCGAAGAGCGTCGGAGGGGGCTCGCCGGGGCGGCGGCCGGAGAAGTAGCGGGAATAGTTTTCGATGCCGGCGCAGGAGCCGGTGGCTTCCATCATTTCGAGATCGAAGAGGGTGCGTTGCTCCAGGCGCTGGGCTTCGAGGAAGCGGCCGGCGCCGTTGAGTTCCTGCAGGCGCCCGGCGAGTTCGTCACGGATCATCTTTATCGCGCCGGTGGTGGTGGCGCGGGGGGTGACGTGGTGCGAGTTCGCATAGATGCGGATGAATTTCCGTTCGCCGATGGTTTTTCCGGTCAGCGGGTCGAACTCGACGATTTTTTCGATCTGATTGCCGAAGAGCGACACGCGCCAGGCGGCGTCTTCATAGTGGGACGGGAAGATTTCGACGGTATCGCCGCGCACGCGGAAGGTGCCGCGGGTGAAGCTTTGCTCGTTGCGCTTGTATTGCAGGGCGACGAGCTTTTGCAGCATTTCGCGCTGGTCGATGCTCTCGCCCTGGTGCACGTCGATGATCATGGCGGAATAGCCTTCCACCGAGCCGATGCCGTAAATGCACGACACCGAGGCGACGATGATGACGTCGTCGCGCTCCATCAGCGCCCGCGTCGCCGAGTGGCGCATGCGGTCGATCTGCTCGTTGATGGTGGATTCCTTCTCGATATAGGTGTCCGTGCGCGGAACATAGGCTTCCGGCTGGTAGTAGTCGTAATAGGACACGAAATATTCGACGGCGTTTTCCGGGAAGAAGTGCTTGAACTCGCCATAGAGCTGGGCGGCGAGGGTTTTGTTGGGGGCGAGGATCAGCGCCGGGCGCTGGGTGCGCTGGATGGTCTGGGCGACGGTGAACGTCTTGCCTGAGCCGGTGACGCCGAGGAGAACCTGATCGGTTTCTCCATTGGAAATGCCTTCGACGATGTCGGCAATGGCCGTGGGCTGATCGCCGGCGGGCGTGTAGTCGGTGACGAGCTTGAAGGGTTTTCCTCCCTCAAGTTTCTCTGGACGGTCCGGGCGATGGGGGACCCATGGCGAAGAACCTTCCACTTCCTTGCGGCCGTGGAGGATGATCTGTTCGAGCGCCTTTACCGTGGCGGTGATGCCGACGGTGGTGGCGTTTTCGAGGGATTCACCCTTGCGGGCTTTGTTCTTCTTTACCGAAGCGTCGAGGGCTTCGCGGAGTTTGGCCTGCGCTTCGGGATCGGCGGCGGCAGCGCGGGAGATGTCGCGGGCCGTTACAGCTTTGCTCGGCATGTGGTTGAAGCCGGCTTGCGGGGCTTCGCCAAAGCCGTCGAAGTCGACGCGATCGACGGAGTTGATCTTGGTTTTTGCGGTTTTCGCCGACATGCCGGTGGCGGTGTCGTGGCTCGATTTGGTGGTGCGGCGCTTTTCGAGCGGAGTCTTCGGAGCAGCAGCTTCCTTCTCGGCCGCATCGGCGCGGTCGAGGGCGCGCTTGTTTTTCATCCGCTCGGCGTAGAGCGGCTTCGACGCCTGAATGTCCTCGGCCTTTTCGATCTCGGCGAAGAATTCGTCGATGGAAAACTCGGCTTTGCCGGGGCGGGTGGTCTTGGGGGCCATGGCGCGGGCTCTTCTTCAGCAGAACAGGTGGGGCAGGAGAACCCTAAGATGGGTGTCCTGTCACGCAATGTCAGCAGGGAAACGGAGCACGGCTCTTAACATATTGTGAACGGAGAGGGAACAGCCTCAGGCGGCGTTGGCCTTGTCGTCGGCCTTCGCGTCGGCGTCGTCTGCGGGGGCAGGTTCCTCCACGATGCCGTTGATGCGCGCAAAGCCGCGTTTCAGGGCGGCAAAAACTTCGGGGTCGATGGCAGTGCCGACGCCGCGCTCCATGGTTTCGAAGGCCATGTGGACCGACATGGCCTTGCGATAGGGGCGGTCGGCGGTGAGGGCGTCGAAAATATCGGCTGATGTGACGATGCGGGTGTCGCGGTCGATCTCGGCTGCCCCTATGCCGAAGGGATAGCCGCGGCGGTCGAGCCGCTCGTGGTGGTCGCCGGCGATGCGGGCCATGGAACGGAAGGCGCCGATCTTGGAGAGAATGATGCGGCCGAGCTGCGCGTGGCTGCGGACCTGCTCCCATTCGTCTTCGTCGAGCTGGCCATTTTTGTCGAGCACGGTATTGGAAACGCCGAGCTTACCGATGTCGTGGAGAAGGGCAGCGCGCTTGAGCCAGCGGCGGCGTTCGGGATCATAACCGAGCTCTTCGGCGATGAGATCGGCAAAGAGGGAAACGCGTTCGCTGTGGCCTGCGGTGAAGGGGCTTTTGGCATCGACCACCCGGGCGAAGCCGGCGGCGATGTCGTCGAGATAGTCTTCATCGACGGAACGCACGAGGGTTTGCGGTTCGAGATCGGCGACGCGATCCGGCAGGTCGTTGGCGAGGAGGGGAAGCCAGAAGAAGGCGTCATTTTCCAGGGTCGAAACTATGGCAACCAGTTCCGGATCGAACCATCGGCCTGAGCGGCTTTTCACTTCGGCAACCGCAGCGGGGGCGCCGCCGCGCATGAAGAAGACGTCGACCACCTGCGCGATCAGGGCTATGCGGGCGAAGAGGGAAATGTCGCGGCCGCGGCGCTGCAGCGGCTGGCCGGAACCGTCCCAATGTTCGTCGAGATCGAGAATGCCGTGGGCGACGGCTTCGGAAAAATGCATGTTGCGGACGATATCGGCGCCGCGCTGACAGCGTGTCTCGATCAGTTCGCGGGCGATTTCGCCGCTGCTGCGCGCCACGTTGATCATGGTCTGCAGGCGTTCCACGAAACCGGATTTGCGCGCGGTGTTGGCGAGCAGAAATCGCAGGACCTCGGGAAGCTTGTTGTCGATCAGCTTGTAGGCACCTTTGAAATTCAGGTCATCGGTCAGGTAGAGCTTGCAGATGCGCGCGGCGTTGGAGCTGCAGCCGATGTCCTTGAGCAGGAGCGTGTAATAAAGGTCGGAGAGCGAGGCTTCGGAGAGGCCGAGGCGCTTGCCGATATGCATGCCGATCCAGCAGCAACGAAGGCTATGGCCGATCGGCTGGCCCTCGGTGAGGTCAAGCGCGTAGCTCAGGGCGCCCACGACTTCCGAGAGATGAACGACGTCCTTCATACCTGTGCGCCCCTTAATCCGGCGCCGATCCTAAGGGAAATAGCTTAAGGAAAAGCCGACGTGACAATCGGTTTGATGGGGTCAGCAGGCGGGGATCGGGTTCTCGGCCCAACTGGCGGCCATGATGGCGACACTTGCCAGGTGGGGCGTGCCTTTGGGGTCGAGCATGCCGTGGTCGAGGGCGGGGAATTCCCAATAGGTCAGGTTGCAGCGGCCCTCGGACGCGAAGGCGTCCACGGTGGTGCGGGCGGCGGCGAGGGGCGCGGAGGTATCGAGACCGCCCTGGATGAGCAGGAAGGGCGTATCGGTCTGGCGCATATAGTCGATGGAGCGGTGATCCAGACTATCGGCCCAGAAGCGATAGGTATGCCCGCCGAGGAGTTCGCTGCTGTTGGGATTGGCGCGTGCGGCCTCGAAACCGGCGGTGACGCTGGCTTTGCCTTCGGGCGGGACGGTGCTGAGGACCATGTCGCCAAAGCTGGTGCCGGTGGCGGAGGACAAGAGAATGGCGGCGTCTGGTTCTAGCTTTGCGGCGAGGATGGCCATGGCGAGGCCGCCTTCCGAGCCGCCGAACAGGATGAAGCGGCCGGGCTGCGGGCCGAGCGCGGCAAGGACAGCTTTGTAGTCTTCGATGCGCTGGGAGACGGTGTAGCGGTCGTAGAAATCGGTGGGGCAGTTGCGCTCGTCGATTTGCATACCGGGCGAGATGCCGGCTTTTTCGACGATCAGGGCGTCATAGGCGGGAAAGGCGGCGCGGACGGTGGCTAGGCCGATGCTTTGCGTGCCGGGACGGCAGCCGGAGCCCTGACTGAGGACAAGGAGGCCAGCGGCGGGTTTTGCGGCGCGGTCGATGGTGTAGTGGATCAGGCTGCCATCGGGGCGGGCGAGGTTTTGGACTTCCGGGGCGGCGTTTGCTGGGCCGGTAAGGAGAATGAGGGCGATGAGGCTCTTCATGGCGTTTCCCTTGTGCCGAAATGGAAAAGGAGCGGCAGCAGGGACAGGGCGGCGAGAGTGACCAGCGGCAGGGGCGCGGGGTGCATCAGGGCAAGGGTGATTTCGCCGTGAATGTCCGCGAGCGGCATGGTGACGCCGATATTCATGGCGGCGGCGAGGGTGGAGACAGCGAGCGCTGCGATAACAGGCCAGCGCATGGAGGCGCGGCGACGGTGGGCGGCAAAGATTGCGGCCCAGCTCAGGATGACGGAGCCGGCGAGCCAGAGGACAGCGACGCCTGAGCCCAGATCGACAAGGGCGGGGCGAAGGGGCGTGGAGGCTGCGGCGATGAGGGCGATGGCGGAGAGGAGCGCCAGAATGAGTTGCGAGGCGAGCGGCAGGCCGAGATAGACGAGGGCAGGCCAACGGGATGCCAGGCTGCGGAAGCGGCTGTCGGCGAGCATGGGTAACAGAAGCGTATCGTGGGAGCCGAGGCGGTGGAGGGCTTCGTTCTCGGCCTCTGGCCGGGGATGACCATGGGCTTCAAGGTGCTCGATCAGGTCGGCGTGGTGATCGGAGAGTTCGCGCACATAGCGATGCACGCGGCGCGGCGAAATGCCGGCGCGGAGGAGGTCTTCGCGGAGATCGGCGAAAGCGTCATGCATGGCGGGGCGCCTCCAGAACCGTGGCGATGGCGCCGGTGAGCGCGCGCCAATGGGCCGAAAGAGCGTCGAAGCGCTCGCGGCCGGTGGGGGTGACGGCATAATAGACGCGGCTGCGGCCATTGATCGTCTGGCGACGGGTGGAGAGGGCGCCGTCGCGCTCCAGCGTATGGAGCAGCGGGTAAATGACACCCTCGGCGAAGGTGAGTTGATCGGCTGACGCCTCGCGGATGGCTTGCACCAATTCGTAACCATACATTTCCCGATCGCGCAGCAGGCGCAGGACCAGAAGCTCGGGGACGCCATTGAGGAAGGTGGAAGGAGTGGGGGGCATTTTTATACCTATCGTTGGTAGGTGTATGCCTTGTGGTGATAGGTATGTCAAGGATGGTGGATCACTCGGGATTGTGATGGCGCGGGGGCGGAACGGAGGGCGCTGCCAGTGGTTTCTCCATCAGACGAAAGGAGATTGACCATGGATCACAGCCATCACGTACGCCTTTCCAGCACCGAACTTATTCCGGGCATGCTCGAAGGCGCGACCATTTACGATGTCGATGATGAAAAGGTCGGCACTGTCGATCACATCGACGGCGTCGGGATGGACAGCACGGCCGTTGTCGATGTTGGGGGATTTCTCGGCATTGGCGCCAAACCGGTTGCGCTGCCGCTCCACGAGCTGGACTTCATGCGCGACGAAGGCGGCGAAATTCACGCCATGACGTCGTGGACGAAGGACGAGCTCAAACAATTGCCGGAGCATAGGCGGCATTAGCATGCGGGATGCCCGGCCGTTGGCGGCGGGCATTTCGATGCGATGACGCAAGCGGGGCCCGTCTTGAGCGATCGAGACGGGCCCCGGTTTTGCCGGTGACTTGCCGGAGTGCTTCCGTGCTTTGGCAATAGAGGGCGTCGCATACTGTTCTTGCATGTATTGAGGTCCGGCGCGCATAATATCTGTGATTTGACAGGCGCGAAATTTCTTCTAGCGTGCCGGGCTTGCTTCCGGGGGACGCGGATGACGGACTGGTTATTTTCGAGCGGACGGCATAGCCATGTCGCGGATTTCAAGGGACGGGAGCGCCTGAGCTTTCGCTATGGGGCGGCCAAGGCCTATCTGGAGGAGACGCTGGTCTTGCCGGGGCTGTGGCTCTATCGCAGCGAGGCGACGCCGGATTGTCGCTTCAATATTGAAGTGGAAAGCGGCGAGCCGGGCAAGGGTAGGCTCATTCTCGGCGCCATCCTCAACAGTCGCGGCGTTGCCAGCCTCGAGGGCTGTGCGGACGAGGCGTGGCGCGAGGACGGGCGGGCCTATGTGATGACGCCGGTCGAGCGGCGGGCGCGCTACGAAGTGGATGCGCATCGGGGATGGAAGGCCGTGGCGCTGCGGCTCGAGCCAGAAGCGCTCGATCTGGTGGGCGGGGATTCCAGCATGCCTCAGCTGCTGGCGGAGACGCTTGGCCGGGGCAAGGAAGACGTTCTGGGCATGGCGACATTGCCGGCCAAGCTGCGCATGGTGGCGCAGGAGCTGCTGCGGCCGGCCTTTCGCGGGCCGATGGACCGCATTTTCCGCCAGGCCAAGGCGCTGGAGTTTCTGGCTTATCAGTTCAGCGTTTTGGAACGCTCGCACCGGGACGACGAAACCTTGCCGCCGCGCGATCTCGCCAAGGTGCGCATGGCGCATGACCGGTTGCTGTTCGATCTGCGGCAGCCGCCCGATCTCGAAGCGCTGGCCAAGGATGTGGGGCTTTCGCCCAAGAGGCTCAATCGGGGGTTTCGCCAGCTCTATGGCACGACAGTCTTTGCGTTTTTGCGCGATGCGCGGCTCGATGCGGCGCGCGATGCGCTCAATGAGGGGACGCCGTTGTCGCTCAAGCAATTGGCCTGGGAACTGGGCTATGCGCAGGTGAGCAACTTCGTCACCGCGTTCCGGCGGCGTTTCGGTGTGACGCCGGGGGCATGGAAGCGCGGCGACGAAGAGGTCTGAGCCGTTATGTTTTGCGGCAATGTTTTTGTTCGCGAGGCGCTCGCGTTGAGCGCGTGAGACGAGTCCCCTAATTGGCAAAGCCGGTCCGCAAGGGCCGGTTTTTGCTTTTGTGCTGGAGGGACTGGATGGCGCGGATGGTTTTTGGGGCGCGGACGCGGCGGCGCTTTGGTGGACGAACGCTGGGTCTTGGCCTGTTGCTAGGGACGACGGCATTGGTGCTGGCGCCGCGCGTCGAGGCGGCTGGCGAAGTCGCATTGCCGACCCATCCGGACTTTGGCCCCGTCTGGCGCATTCCGGCGCTGAGTGCAGATGGCACGATCTGGGCCGGCGATGTGGATACCGACGGCAAGATCATAGTCTATCGCCCGGAAGGCTATATCGACATGGGCGGGTTGGGGGGCGGTGCTTCCCACGTTTATGGAATGAACGGCGCGGGTACGGTCGTGGTCGGCGCTTCGCGCGGCGAAAATAACGACTACCGCGCGTTTCGCTGGACCGAAGCAGGGGGCATACAGAGCCTTGGGCTTTTGTTTCCCGGCGTTTCGGGCGCCCGCAGCTATGCGCATGACGTGTCCGGGGATGGCACTCGGGTGGTGGGTCTCCACACCCAACTGGGTATGAGCCGCGGCTTCGTATGGGTCGAGGGCGCGACGGGCGGAGAGGCCGGCAATCCGCAAATGTACCGGTTGGAGGGGCTCGATGATGCGGGGCGCTGGTCGGCCGCGGCGATTTCCGACGATGGCAGGTATGCGGCCGGCTATAGCGACGGCAACGCGACCCTGGGGCTCGCGACGCGCTGGGACCTGACGCAGATCGGTGTCGATGGCACGAATAGCGTGCTCAACCTGGGTGCCCTGACCGGCATGGACGGAGGCAACTCCAGCGCGTCCGACATATCGGCTGATGGCAGGGTTGTCGTGGGTATGTCCGGCGGGTCGACTGGGTTCAACAAGGCCTTCCGCTGGGTCGAAGGGTCGACGGGTGGCGCGGTCGATAATGTGCAGATGCATGAATTGGGTGCCCTGGGCGACGATCCGTTCAACCAGAGCGGCGCCAATGCGGTGTCGCGTGATGGGCAATATGTCGTGGGCTGGAGCGAGGCCAATCTGCCGCACCGGCTGGCCTTTCGGTGGTCTGAAGAAACCGGGATGGAATCGGTACAGGGCTGGCTCGAACGTCACGGCGTGGCGGTAGGCGGTCTGGCATTGGCTGACGCCACGGCCATTTCGGACAACGGCCTGGTCATTGCGGGCATCATGGTGGACGATGAGGATGTGGAGCGCGCTTACATCGCCCGGGTGGCGCAGGAGCCAGGGCCCGGACCCAATCCGGGCACCGGGATCATGGATGTCGCCGAGTACAATGCTACGCTTTATGGCGCGGCGGGGATTGCCAATGCGGGTGAATTCCTGACCTGGCTGCCGATGAACGGGGCGCATCACCGGCCGTTGATGCTGACGCCGAACTTGTCGGGCGATATGTGCGCCTGGGCGACGGGGGATTTTGCCCATTATGGGCAGAGCGGGGCTAATCTGGCGCTGGCCGAGGCGGGGGCTTGCGTCGATCTGGCGGGTGGCGCTGTGCGGCTTGGCGGCTCGGTTGGTACGACCGCCTCGTGGCAGGCCCTGTCGCTGGGCGGGGCGGCGAATATGGTCGGGCAATATGTGCTCGGCGAAATGGACTGGCAGCCGGACGGAACGCCGCTGCTGCTGTCGGTCACCGGTATGTTGGGCGGGTGGCAGGCCAAGGTCGATCGGGCCTATTCCAATGGTGCGGCGACGGCGGTGTCGAACGGGCAGACCAATGCCATGGGCGGCGTGGTGCGCGTGCGGGCGGATTGGCTGGAAGCGGCTGCGATCGGCAATACCAGCTTTAACCCATGGGCTTCGGTGGCTTTCGGCGCGCTGTATGTCGATGGATATAGCGAAAGCGGCGGACCGTTTCCGGCGCGGTTTGCGGCACAGAACATCGGCCATACCGATATTCGCGTCGGCCTGACGGCGATCACCGAATTTTCGAAAGAGACCAAGTTGAGCACGACGCTGGAATTGGCGCATCGCACTGGCACGGCGGCTTCGGCCGTGGGGCAGGTGGATGGGCTGTTCAGCTTCTCGCTCGGGGGCGGGACCTATGGGCAGACCTGGGGCCGGCTGGGGCTGGAGCTCGATCACCGGATCAATGACGCGGTGGCGCTATCGACATCGCTGCATCTGGCAACGAACGGGCGCGATCCGACCGTGGCGGTTTCGGCCGGTATCAAGGGAGCTTTCTGATGCGGTTTTTGCTCGTAGCGGCCAGTCTACTGCTCGCGACGCCGGTTGTGGCGCTGACGACGGAAGAGGCTGAGGCCGTGGTTGGTGTCGTCGAGAAATTGGCGGCCGAGACGGGCGAGGGCATGGTCGCCGACGCTGCGGAGATTTTCTTCGATTACGACTCGCTCGGCACCAATCTGATCCCGGCGGCGGGGTTCGATCGGACGAGTTGGGTGGTCGCCTATGATGCGGTGGCCAGCGGCTATATGGCGACGATCCCGCAGGATCAGTTCGATGCGATCTTTGCGGAGCCACTGGCGATGCTGGACGGTTCGGCGCTGCCGGATGATCAGAAAGCGATGATGCGTGAGCATGTGGAAGGTCTGATTGCCGAAGCACAGGCGGTGCGGGAACAGGGGGCGGTGCATGCCGAGGCGGTGCGGCCGCTGGAAGGCCGGCTTCATGCGCTGTTTTTCGGAGAATTCGGAGAGTAGCTGATTTTCTGGATATGGGCCGCCACGCAGAAAACTGCGGGCGGCCCTTTTTGTTATTCGGCGGCGTGCATGCGGGCCGTGGCCGAATGGGCGGGCATGAAGAAGACATAGGCGGCGATCAGCACGCCGGCGGCGGTGAGCAGCGAGCCAATGGCGACCAGCGGCTCCATGCCGGTATTGCCCTTGAGCAGCAGATAGAGCGAGACGCTCATGAGCGCGACGCCGGCCGTGTAGACCCAGAAGTGAACACGCGGCAGCAGACCTTCGGCTTTGGCAGGATTGAGCGCGTAATAGCCGCCGAAAATGGCGGACGTGACCCAGCCGAGCAGATTGATATGGGCGTGGGCGCCGATGACGTCGTGGTTCTGGCTGATCGACATGGCAAGGCCGAGGCCGATGCCGACGAGCAGAAAGACTATTCCGGCACGAAAGAACAGATGCGAGATTTTGGGCATGGTTTTTCTCCCCCGAAAGGCCAGCGGAACAAGGCTCCTCAACCTCCGCGGGCTGCAGGCAATTGTAGCGCTTTCGTTACCCGTTTGCCAGCGGCGTGCTGTGGTCAAGCGGGGTTGCCGGCGACCTTGGCCGCGGCTCAGCGGGCGCTTGGTGCGCGGCTAACCTTACCGACCTTGCCCAGAGTTCATCCGGTCGCAATCTCGTGAAGAGTTTCCCGCCGCTAGGGTGGTGTCGTTCCGGTTCTGCCGGTTTCCCATGCAAGGAAAAACACTATGACCTCCACCTCGATCAAAGCCCTCGTGGCCGTTGTCGCGACCGCAATCGGCTTGAGCGCCGTAGCGCCCGCCATGGCCCAACCGGCGCCGCAGGCACCAGATGCCGCCGTTACCCATGAGAATGGCGGGCCGGGTAATCAGGCCTTCCGTCCTCAGGGCGGGCCGCGTCAGCCGGGCGGCGGCGCCGGTTTCTTCGATTTCTCGCGTGGTGGCGAGGGGATCGAGATTGCGCTGGTGCGCCTCAGCCATCGTCTGGACCTGACGACGGAACAGCAGGCGCTATTCGATACGCTCAAGACCTCGGCCCTGGCTGCGGCGGAGGATTTCGCAACGGCGACGGAGGGTTTGCGCCCGGCAAAGCCGGCTGAAGGCGAAGCGCCGGCTGCGCCTGATGTTGCGGCGCGTCTCGAAACCCGGATTGCGGTCGAGAAGGCGCATGTCGCCGCGCTTGAGGCGGTGCAGCCGTCTGTCGCGGCGTTCTTTGGGAGCCTGACGGATGAGCAGAAGGCGGAGCTGATGCCGGTTCGGGGTGAGCATGGCCCGCGTGGTCAGCATGGCGGGCAGGGGCCGCGCGGCTTTGGCGGTAACCACCGCTAATTCATGGGCTCTCAACGGCCCTGAACTGAAATCGCCCCACCGGGGCGATTTTGCCGTTAGCCGGCTTGAAGGGTTGCTTTTGTTGGCCGCTCCACTACCAATCGGTCAACTTGTGACGGACCGATGATGACCAATCTGCCTTTGGACCCGGCGCGTATTCGCGCACTTTTTCCCGCCTTTGCCGAACCCAGCCTTGAGGGGCAGGCGTTTTTCGAAAATGCCGGCGGGTCCTATACCGCCAAGGCGGTGCTCGATCGGCTGGAGCATTATTATCGTGCGACCAAGGTGCAGCCCTATGGGGTCTATCCGGCTTCGATCGAAGCCGGCGAGGCGATGAACCTTGCCTATGAGCGGATTGCGGCGGCGCTCAATGTTTCGCCGGACTGGATCCATTTCGGGCCTTCGTCCTCGGCCAATAGCTATGTGCTGGGCAATGCCTTTGGCGGCTGGCTGAAGCCGGGCGATGCGATTGTGGTGACCAATCAGGACCATGAGGCGAATTCCGGTTCGTGGCGGCGGCTGGCGCAGCGGGGCATCGAGGTTCGCGAATGGAGCGTCGATGGGCAGAGCGGGCGGCTGGCGCTGGCGGCGTTGGATGCGGTGCTCGACGACAAGGTTAAGCTGGTGGCCGCGCCGCATTGTTCCAATGTGGTGGGCGAGATCAACCCGGTGGCCGAGATCGCCAAGCGCGCGCATGCCGTGGGTGCGGTGCTGGCGGTGGACGGCGTCAGTTATGCGCCGCATGGGCTGCCGGACCTGGCCGAGCTTGGGGCGGATATCTATCTGTTTTCGGCCTACAAGACCTATGGTCCGCATCAGGGGGTGATGGCGGTGCGGCCGGAACTGGCGATGCAATTGCCGAACCAGGGGCACTTTTTCAACGATGCCAAGCCGCGCTACCGGCTGACGCCGGCGGGGCCGGACCATGCGCAGATCGCGGCTTCGGCCGGGATTGCGGATTATCTGGAGCAGGTGGCCGAGATTGCCGGGGGCGAGGGCAATCCGTTCCGGCGGGCGCATAAGGCGATGCGGGCGCAGGAGATCGCGCTGGCGCGGCCACTGCTCGACTATCTCAATGGGCGCAACGATGTGAACCTGGTGGGGCCGGGCGATGCGGACCTGCGGGCGCCGACGATTGCGCTGCGGCACCGCGAGCCGGGGGTGGAGGTCGCGAAGCGGCTGGCGAAGCACGGGATTATGGCGTCGGGCGGGAATTTTTATGCCTGGCGGCTGATGGAGGCGCTGGGGATCGATCCGCAGCATGGCGTGTTGCGGCTGTCCTTCGTGCATTACACGAGCCCGGAGGAAATCCAGAGTCTCATCAAGGCTTTGGACGCGGAATTGTAGAGAGAGATTCCGTTCTGCGCTGATCCGTTCACACCCTCGCGTGTCACCCCGGCGAAGGCCGGGGCCCATCTCGAGATCTCAGGATGGGCCCCGGGTCAGGCCCGGGGTGACAGCCGGTGGTTGAGATGGCGATTGCCTAGCTCGAAAAAACGCCGCTGGGCGCTACGCAAACGAGATAACGAGAAACAAAAAATGTCGCGTCCTGTTGCTGCTTTGCTTTTGCTGCTTTGCACCATGTTTTGGGGTTTTGCCTTTGTGGCGCAGAAGTCGGCTATGGGGTCGATCGGGCCGCTGAGTTTTGCGGGGGTGCGCTACATTATCGGCGGGCTGCTGGTGCTGCCCTTGGCGCTGCGCGAATGGAATCGGCGGAAGGTGGAGTTGTCGCGCGCGCAGTGGTTGCTGGTGGGCGTCTTGTGCTTCGTGTTTTTCATGGGGTCTTGGTTGCAGCAGGCGGGGCTGGCGACGACGACGGCGACCAATGGCGGGTTTCTGACCGGGCTCTATGTTTTCTTCGTGCCGTTGATTGGCTATTTCGCCTTTCGCGTGCGGCCGCATCCGATTGTCTATGTCGGCGTGCCGCTGGCGCTGGTGGGGATTTACTTCCTCAACGGCGGGGGTATTTCGAGTTTTAATGGTGGCGACTGGCTGATCGTCGGGAGCGCGGTTTTCTGGGCCATGCATGTGCTGACGCTGGGGCATCTGGCCAAGGAGACGGGGCTGCCGATTTTCGTTTCGGCAGTCAGTTTCCTTGTGGCGGGGGTGGTTGCTTTGGCCATCGCGCTGCCGGTCGAGGCGCCGACGATTGCGCAAATCTCGGATGTTTGGGTGCAGTTGGCCTATGCGGCGGTGCTATCGACGGCGGTGGGGTTCACGCTGCAGGCCGTGGGGCAGCAATATGTGCCGCCGGCCAATGCAGCGATCATCCTGTCGGCGGAGAGCCTCTTTGCAGCGCTGGGCGGGGCGGTGGTGCTGGGGGACCGGTTGCCGGTGGTGGGCTACGCTGGGGCGGCGCTGCTGTTCGTGGCTATCGTCATGGTTGAGGCGGTGCCGGCGCTGTTGCAGCGCCGGAGGCTGCCTGAAGTCAGAGCGACGAACTGATTATTCGGTGTAGCGGTACATTTCGTAGGTTTTGCAGATAACGAGCACGGCGCAGCCGTGCAGCGTCATGTGGTTCTCGCTGCGCTGGGTTAGCGTGCCCGACAGGTTGTAGCCAAATAGCTTTATGTCGCCCTTCCAGCGGTTTGGACCGGACTGGTTCATGTGATCGGCCATGGGCCGGTTGAGATAGGGCTTGTACTGCTCGTTGTAATCCACATCGCTGAGCCAGGTGAGCAGCCCGCAGAGCTGGGTGCCGTCGCCGCACATTTCGAGCTGGAAGCGCGTATCCTTGCCTTCCAGTTCCCAGGTGCCCACCGGCGAGGCGAGGGCAGGGGTGGCGACCAGGGCAGCGAAGGCAATGACGAGGTTGCGGGCAAAATGCATTGGCTGAAACTCTCTACTCGGTCATTGAAGGATGGCTCTGCGAGCCTGAATGCTGGCTGAACGGCCTTCATCCCTCCGTCATGTAAGGCGCCTAGGCTCAAAATGCTCCGGGGCAGCCCATGCATGCCGGATGCGCCGTTCGCACCGCCCCCCAGGCTCGCGAACGTATTCCCCGAGGCCGTTCGGTCTCTACTTGTAGGCCTTGGCCGCCTCCGGGCGGCCCTTTTTTGTGGACCGTCCATAAAAATCCTCGCCGTGAGACGCCGGCTGCGCGAGAAAGGGCCGCAGCTTTCGGGGCGGACCATGGCCAAACTCTATTTTTCCTATGCCGCGATGAATGCCGGCAAGTCCACCTTGCTGCTGCAGGCTGCCTATAACTATCGCGAGCGTGGCATGCGGCCGCTGCTTTATACCTCGGCGCTTTACGTCGAGGACGGGATCGGGCTGATCGCGTCCCGGATCGGCATCAGCGAGCCGGCCGAACTCTATGCGGCGGGCGACGATCTCTATCAGTCCATCCGCGACCAGCATGAAGAATCCAAGGTCGATTGCGTTTTTGTCGACGAGGCGCAGTTTCTGGAGCGCGATCAGGTGTGGCAATTGGCACGCGTGGCCGATCGGTTGCGCATTCCGGTGATGTGCTTTGGGCTGCGCACCGACTTTCAGGGCAAGCTCTTTCCCGGGTCGATGGAACTGCTGGCCATTGCCGATGTGATGCGCGAAATTCGCACGATCTGTACCTGTGGCGCCAAGGCGACCATGGTGGTGCGGCAGAGCATGGATGGACGCGTGCTGACCGATGGCGATCAGGTGAGTATCGAAAAATCCGTTTATCTCTCGCTGTGCCGCAAGCACTGGGAAGAGGCGGTCGGCCGGTGGCCGGTGAAAGGACCAGAATGAGCGAGACAGTGATGAGCGAACCGCTGGGGCAATTGACCATCCGCACCCTGGCCATGCCGGCTGACACCAATGCGGCGGGCGATATTTTTGGCGGCTGGGTGATGAGCCAGATGGATATTGCCGGGGCGATTGCGGCTGTCGAGCGGGTGAAGGGCAGGGTGGTGACGGTAGCCGTCGAGGCCATGACCTTCATCGCGCCGGTGAAAGTGGGCGATGTGCTCTGCATCTATACGACGATCGAGCGGATCGGCCGGACCTCGATCACCATCGGCCTGGAAGCCTGGGTGCGGCGGCAGCAACTCGATGACCGCAAGAAGGTCACCGAGGGTCGCTTCGTTTATGTTTCTCTTGACGATAACGGCCAAAAGCGGGTGATCCCGCAAGGCTGACCCGGTACATTCAGACTGCGTTCAGGCTGGACCAGCGACAAGGCGTATGAAGCGCTTTGGTGCTGGGGCTGAGCCATGAGTTTGACGTCATTGCCGGTCGCTGTCTCCTAAGCTTTTGAATCCGTTCGGGGCCGGAACTCTTTGAAGACCGTACCCGTTTCTGCATCGTAATCACATTCCGCGCCGGGCAATTTGCGTCAGCCCCGGACGTGGTGGAAGAGGGAAGAGTCATGAACCGCCATACCCGCAAAACCCTGCTCAATGTCGCGACCGCCGTTGCAGTGGCAACGACCGCGGTCGTCGTGTTCCTGCCCGCAGCGCAGGCCGCGCCGGGCACCGTGACCAGCAATGTCAATGTGCGCTCGGGCCCGGGCACCAATTACGGTGTGGTCGATACGGTTCGCCGCGGCCAGCAAGTGGATGTGCAGCAGTGCCAGGGCTCCTGGTGCTATGTGTCCAAGCCCGGTCCCGATGGCTGGGTTTCGGCCACGTATCTCGCCGCTGGCGGTGGCCAGCCGGTCAATCCGACCCAGCCCGGCATTTCCTTCGGCTTCAACCTTGGCCCGAATGGCCCGAACGTGAATATCGGTATCGGTAATCCGCAGCAGCCGCCGCGTCCGCCGCGCCCGCCGGTGATCCAGCCGCTGCCGCAGCCGGTTTATGACGAGGTCTGCTTCTTTGACCGCAGCAATTTCCGCGGGCAGAGCTTCTGCCTTGCCGCTGGCGACAATGTGCGCGACCTGCGCGAATGGACCGACCGGATTTCCTCGATCGACAATCAGGGCGGGTATTCGGTGCAGGTGTGTTCGGAGCCGAACTATCGTGGCTGCCGCACCTATACGACCAGCGCCAGCTCGCTCAATGATTTCGACGATTATATCGCGTCGGTTCGCATTCGCTAAATAGTCAAAGCGGCGCCGGACAAATGTCAGGCGCCGTTTTTTCTTGCCCTTGGCCGCAGCTGGGCGTCGAGATACAGTCCCGCTGGTTTTCATCTGGGGATTCTCTTTCCATGAAGCGCTTGAAGAGCTTGGCTCTCGCTATCGGTTTCGGGCTTTCCCTGTTTTCTCCCGTCATGGCTGCGTCCGATGTCGGATCGCACGGCTGGGCGCAGGTCGATCTGACGCTGCGCAAGGGGCCGGGGGCCGCCTACGCGGTGACGGGGGCTATCGCCGAAGACAGCGCCATTCGCATTCTGCGCTGCCAGGTGACCTGGTGCCTGGTTGATGGTGATGGCGGCCGGGGTTGGACGGGGCTCGAAGCCCTGAGCTTTGGTGCTGGACCAGAGGGCCCGCTGTTTCTTGTTCGTCCGGACTATCCGGCGGGCGGGCCGGGGCAGGTGTGCTTTTATGAGGGCCGGAATTTCACCGGCGCTTCGTTCTGCGCCGGGCCGGGGCAGGTGTTCACCGACCTCAAGCTCTATGGCTGGGATAACCGGTTCTCTTCGGTGGAAGTGACCGGGAATGTCTCGGCTGCGGCGTGCCGCGATCGCGGGTTTCAGTCCTATTGCGAACGCATCATCGAGAGTCAGCCGGTGTTGAACCAGTATCTGGCGCGCAACCTGTCGTCGGTTCGGGTATATTAGGGGCGGGTGTTGCTAGTGATCTAGAGCGTTTCACGTTCTAGCTGATGCAACAGTAACCCTCATGATGAGGTGCGAAGCGCAGCGTAGCCTCAAACCACGAGGGCGTGCCCCGATGCTTCAGTGCCACGTCCTCGTGGTTTGAGGCTTTGCAAGAGCAAAGCGCCTCACCATGAGGACTACTGTTATGTCATGTGAAGGGTGAAGCGTTCCGGGTCCGGGGTGAACGGAAATCTCAAGATGGGCCCCGGCTTTCGCCGGGGTGACAATCGAGCGTGGGAGGGGCTGGTGCTGCGCCTGCGCGCCTAGCTCGCGATGTATTCGCGCAGGACTTCGGCTTCGTGCTCGACTTCCTCGATCTTGAGTTTGACCACGTCGCCGATGGAAATGATGCCCGTCAGGCGGTCGCCTTCGACAACGGGCATGTGGCGGATGCGGCGGTGGGTCATGCGCTCCATGACTTCGGCAATGGCGGTGGTGCGGTCGCAGGTGACGACGGCGCGGGTCATGACGGAGCCGATGGACTGAGCGAGGGCGACTGACGGGTTCTTGCCCAATTGCCGGACGATGTCGCGCTCCGACAGGATGCCGACGACGCTTTCGCCTGTGCCGACGATGACGATGGCGCCGATATTGTGGCTGTTGAGCATGGCGACGGCATCGCCCAACGTATCGCTGTCGCGCAGGGTGTAAACCGCGGTGCCTTTGAGTTGCAGGATGGTGTCGACGATCATGGTCAGGTCCTCCTTGCGTTGGACCAATCGACAATCAGCCGAGCGCGCTGGGAGTCGATCGGTTCAAGGAGTGTGAACCCGAAGCCGAGCAGCGGCAAGGCCGAAAAAAAGGCCGGCACGAGGCCGGCCTAAGGACTTTGGAGAAGAGTACGCGGCATGGAGGGCTTCATGCCGCGCGTATTGATCAGTGGGTTTTGGCCACTGACCAATCTGTGCGGCGCTGGCGGGCCGGCGCCGAAGCAGGAATGCGATTGCGCCAGACGAAACGTCCGGCTTCAAACAGCATGGTCAGGATCAGGATGGTCAGCGGGACCATGAAAATGGCCACCTGCGTATCTGGCTGCGTCGCAAGATCGGCAGCGAGGGAGGGCGTAACACCTGCGAGGAAGGCTCCGGCAAGGCCAAGGGCAGCGGCAAAGCCGGCGGCCACTGCCATCTTCACTTTCAGGCCCTTCCGCCCGCGAGACGAAAATAGATGCATGGGATAGGCGTCTCATCGTTGTGGATGAGGCAATGGACCATGCAAATGGGGTTTGACTATGACCGGCGGGCCTTGGACGCGGCGATTTGCCGGCAGGAATGTGGCCGGGCTCGCTTCAGCGCGGGGCTGAAGCGAGCGAGACGGGGCGCGGACGGCGCAGAAAATCGGCGGCGCGGGTGAGGAGATCGGCAAGGCCATGGCGGATCGGATGGCCGCCGCCGCGGGATGAATTCTCGATCTCCGTTGCGGGTTCCGGATCGGGGTCGAGCCAGGTCCGGCGGTAGATGTCTTTATAGAGATAGCTGGCGGGAATCATCATTTTCATCCTTCTGCCGTTCAAATGTTGAATCGATTCAAGTTTTGGGTGAGGCTTGCCCTTGAATCGGTTCAAATTTGCACCTTTGCCATTCCCGGGTCAAGTGAAAATTGAACCGATACAAAACCTGTGATAGCGAGGGAGGTGGAGGATGTTGATGACTCAAGACAATCCGGTTCGCCTTCGGGATGTGGCGCGGGCGGCGGGGGTTTCGCAAGGTACGGCTTCCAATGTGTTCAACCGGCCGGAGATCGTGCGCGAGGAAGTGCGCGAGCGCGTGCATGCGGCGGCGCGGGAACTGGGATATGCCGGACCGAGCCTGACGGGACGACTGCTGCGGGCGGGCAAGGTGAATGCGGTCGGCGTCGCCGCGATCGAGCCACTGAGCTATTTTTTCGAGGATCCTTGGGCGCGCCATTTGATGGCGCAGATTTCCGAGATTTGCGATGCCCGCGGGGCGGGGGTGGCGCTGGTTTCGGCGCTCAATGACGAGCGGCTGGCCTGGAATATCCAATCGGCGCTGGTCGACGGCTTTATCCTGCTCTGCGTGGAGGGCGGCGAGCGGCTGGTCGATATTACGCGCCAGCGGCAATTGCCTTATGTGGCGCTCGCCATCGGCGCGGACGATCATTCGATCCCGGCAATCGGCGTCGACAATATCAATGGCGCACGGCTTGCGGCGGAGCACATTCTGGGCCTGGGGCATCGCCGGATTGCCATTCTCTCGACCATGTTGCGCGGCGATCACGTGGGGCGCGCCGACGAGAGCCTGGTCCGGCAGGCCTGGTACTCCACCTCGCGCGACCGCGCCTTTGGCTATTGGCAGGCGCTGACGGGGGCGGGCATCGACATTGCGTCGGTGCCGATATTCGGCACGCGCGAGGACATGGCCAGTACGCATGCGGCCATGGAGCAATTGTTCGGCGGGGCAGAAACGCCGACGGCCATTCTCGCCATGTCGGACAAGATCGCCATGTATGCGGTCGATTGGCTGTTCCGGTCCGGCAGAGTGGTGCCGCGGGACGTTTCGGTGGTTGGGTTCGATGGCGTGCCTGAATCTGCCCTCGCAACGCCGAAACTGACCACGATGGCGCAGCCGATGCATGAAATCGCCAGGCTGGCGGTGGACGCGGCACTGGGGGACAAGCAGGTCGAAGGACGGCGGCTGCTGCAGACGCAGCTGACGGTGCGGGAATCTACGGCACCCCCGCCCAAGTGACCGGTTGCCGCAAGCCACGGCATTGCTTATTGATGCCACCGGTTTTCTGGGAGGTATGAATGGCTTTTCTTTCCGATGCGCTGGGACGCGTAGCACCATCTGCGACGGTGGCGATCAGCCAGAAAGCGCGGGTGATGGCGCAGGAGGGCAAGGATATCATCGCCCTTTCCGCCGGCGAGCCGGATTTCGATACGCCGCTGCACGTTCGCGACGCCGCCAAGCGGGCAATGGACGAGGGCAAGACGCGCTATACCAATGTCGATGGCATTCCCGAGCTGAAGGAAGCGGTGGCGCGGAAATTCAAGCGCGACAATGGGCTTGATGTGACGGCGGCGGATTGCTTTGTCTCTTCGGGCGGCAAGCAGATCATTTTCAATGCGCTGATGGCGACGCTCAATCCGGGTGATGAGGTGGTCATTCCGGTGCCCTATTGGGTGAGCTATCCGGAAATCGTGCGGCTTTGCGGCGCCGAGCCGGTTTTTGCCGTGGCCGATGCCTCGACGGGATTTAAGCTTTCGCCGGAGGTGCTGGAGGCAGCGATCACGCCCAAAACCAAGTGGCTGCTGCTCAACACGCCATCCAATCCGACCGGGGCCGCCTATACGGCAGAGGAATTGCGCGGGCTGGCCGATGTGCTGCTGCGCCATCCGCATGTGCATATTCTGACCGACGATATCTATGAAGTGCTGGTCTATGACGGCGGTACTTTTTCGACGATCGCTCAGGTGGAGCCAAAACTGCAGCCGCGGACGCTGACGATGAATGGCGTGTCGAAATCGCATGCCATGACCGGCTGGCGCATTGGCTATTGCACGGGCCCGCGGCCGCTGCTGGCGGCGATGACCAAGTTGCAGGGGCAATCGACCTCCAACCCGACTTCGATCTCGCAATGGGCCGCGGTGGCGGCGCTCGATGGGCCGCAGGAGTTTTTAGGCGAGTGGCGCAAGGTTTTTCAGGAGCGCCGGGACCTGGTGGTCAAGGGGCTCAATGCCAATACCGGGCTCGATTGCCTGACGCCAGAAGGGGCGTTCTATGTGTTCCCATCGTGCAAGCGGCTCTTGGGGAAGACAAGCGCGGGGGGCAAGGCGCTGGAAACGGACGAGGATTTCGTCATGGCGCTGCTTGAGGAGACCGGCGTGGCGCTGGTGCATGGCGCGGCGTTCGGGCTGCCGGGGCATTTCCGGCTGAGCTATGCGGCGAGCAATGCGGAACTGGAAGAGGCGGTGAAGCGGATCCAGCAGTTTTGCGCGGGGATTAGGTAAGGGCCGGTTTTCCGGGACGTATTAAAGCGCTTCACTGTTCAAGCGTAACGCTTCTTGCTGAATTCCGGCTGTCATCCCGGGCTCGACCCGGGACCCATCCTGAGATCTCGAGATGGGCCCCGGCCCGAAGCCGGGGTGACAATCGAGTTTGTGGCTACATCAGTCGAAAAGTGAAGTGAGCTAAAGCAACGGGGCACGCCCTCGCCCTTCGAGGCTTTGCTTGCGCAAAGCACCTCTGGGTGAGGGCTACGTGTGTTTCGGAAGGCTCATCCAGATGGGCTCGCTAACCCAAAAGACCGGCGAGGCCGGAGCCGGATTTGCTGGAGCTGCTGCCGGCGCTGAGCTGGTTGAACATTTCGAGCAGTTTGTTGGATGACGCATAATTGGCGACGGCGGCTTCGTAGAGCTTGTCGGACCAGCCGGCGGCCTGGCGTTCTTCGGGGCTGAGGGACGAGAAGGCGGCGATCACGTTCTGGCTGAAGGCGGTTGGGTCGGTGGATTGGGAGGCCGACTTGAGGCCGGCCATGAGCGCGGAACTCGACTTGGTGCGAAGCTGGGATTTTGCCGCGGCAACTTCCTGCGAGGTGAACTGGCCTTCCTCGTCGAGCACGACGGCCGAGAGCGAGCGGCTCGATAGGGCCGACAGATCGACATAGCTGGGGTTGCCCGGCTTGAAGCTTGGGATGCGGCCGGTGGCGTGAATTTCCTCGTAGCGCTTGTCGAGCGCGGTGCGCGCATTGGTGGCAAGGCTTGCCATGGACTGATCGAGCGTGCCGCGGGTTTCCACCAGCTTGATATAGGTGGCGACAGGATCGTCCTCGCCGGCGGCGGGCAGCTTCTTGGGATCGGTCTGCAACTGCTTGAGACCTTCGGTGATGGCGTCGCGCGAGGCCTTCCAATCGGCGCTGGCCTTTTCCTCGGGGCCGAGGGCATCGAGGAAGGCTGCGGCGGCATTGTAGAGGCCGGTGTAATTGCCGGTGACCTGGGCGATGGAGTGCGGGCCGGCGAGGGCTGCTTCGAAGCGGCGTTGCATTTCTAGGGTGGCGGCCTTGCTTTCGTCGGCCGAGGAACTCTTGTCGCTGGCGATGGCATAGATTTCGCGTGAATCGAGGCTCGACAGGTCGAGGGCCAGGGCATCGTTCTGGAGCGGGGATTTGCGGCCGGCGTCTTCGAGGAGCTTGGTCAGCTTGCTGCGCGCATCGGCGAGGACGCTGGCGAACGACTTTTCGGCCAGAGCTGCCTTGGCTTCATCGGAGAGGGTTATGGTCGTCGCCGAGGTGGACGTGTTCGACGTCGTGGTTTTTGCTGACGCGGTCGAACTGGCGGCGGTTGTCGTCGCGCTGGTCTGGCTCGAGGTGGTGGTGGAATAGCCAGAATAGTAGTTGGCGGTTACGGCGACCATGGCAGTTCTCCTTGCTGGAAATAGTTAAGCAAGTGCTGTGCCGGAAAATTCGTAAGGTTTTTCAATGCGCTTTTCGCGGCGAGCCTGATGCGCGGGCAGAAATTGCCGGGCAGGTTTGGTCAGAACTGTTTGGGATGGGGAAAATAAAGAGGCCCCACCCGAGGGGATGGGTGGGGCCAGGGGTCTGCGGCAGAACCGCTGACCTTGGAGGGGCGGGCACCACGTATGCCGCCGTCGCAGGCACTATCGCGCGGCGGTGCGGCGGGCACAAACGCGCAATGGGAAGGTCTGCCATGCAGATTTGCTGACGGGCAAAAAAAGAGGCTCCAACCGAAGTTGGAGCCTGATTGATAGGGCCGAAGCCAAATCTAAGTATGGCCCAACGCAAGGGAGGAGGATTTGCGTCAGTCCGGGTGGGCCCTGACCGAGGGAGGAGGATACGGTCAAAACCCGGTGCCGAGCGTCGCGGGTCCTAGGGAGGAGGATAAGGAGCGGCGTCGCATCGACAAGACTGAATATAGATTTTGACCTTTTGGTCAGCAATGCATTTCGCAACATGTCAGCTATGCATTAGGCACAGCGACAATGTGTCCAAAATTTGAGCAGCTTGTATGGAAGAGGGGCTTGGGAATCGTGGCTCCCGTCACCCCCTCCCAACCTCCCCCATCAAGGGGGGGGCCTGCCGGTGGTTGTGAAGAGATGGTGCCCAACGCTCGATGCGCCCCCCTTGATGGGGGATTGTTCACTTTGGACTTCGCTGGTTCATCCTCTTTCACCGCGTCATTCCCGCGAAAGCGGAAATCTCTGTTTCGGTGCAAGGGGATTCCCGCTTTCGCGGGAATGACGCCGAGTTTGTTAGGGGCGCTGAGCAGTCCAAAGTAAACAGTCCCCTTGATGGGGAGGCTAGGAGGGAGTGCTGGTAGGCTCTGGCAAAGCCTGGGTTTGCGGCAGCCCCAAGCGAAACGGCCCGACGGACAAAAAAGAGGCCCCAACCGAAGTTGGGGCCTTATGACTGGGCCGAAGCCAAATCGAAAGTGGGGCAGAGGCAAGGGAGGAGGATATGCCATCTGCCGTGAGCATTGGGTCTGGGAGGAGGATAGACCCGCAACTCGTTGTCGCGATACGGGGTCCGAGGGAGGAGGAGTTCGGAGCGCGTCTCAGCGACACGTCCTATATGAACTCTACTAAGTTAGTCGGCAATCCCGTAACTGACATGTCAGCCATGCATTTTTGCAAGGGTGCTGAAAAAATCACAAACGGCCGGGGCTGGGAAAGTCCGGAGGTCCGGGCTTTTCGGGGATGGGCCGCAGGTATTTTGGAAAAGAAAAAGGCTTCGCCCGAGGGGAGAGCGAAGCCTTAGAGGGTCGGGCCGAAGCCCGTAGGAGGGAACGCAGCGCGATGCAAGGGAGGAGGAGAAACAGTCGCGCTGTGATGTGCTCGATATATGGGCGCGATGCTCATTCGCCAACCAGGGGACTGACATGTCAGATATGCAATTCACGCATGTCATGTAGAAATCATCAATGATTTCAATGCGAAGGTGAAAGGGTGCGGCGGGCTGCCGCAGCCCGTTTTTTGATCTATTGCGCGAATGCAGCTGCCAAAACGCTGCGCAGGGTCATTCCGTCGATGAGATTTATGTCGTCGAGCTGCCAGGAATCGTTGCCGGTGGCGGGAATCAGCACGAGGTGATCGGCATAGTTCGCGTCGGGTGACGTGGTGAAGCTGTAGCGGATCTCGACGAGGGTTTTGCCGGCCTCTTCGGTGATGGTGCCGACCGCGCAGCCGTCGGCATAGTCGGTCCAGCTGCGCCAGGGCAGGCCATCGCCCAAAGGTGGTTTTTCATTGGGGGTGGCGGCCTGGATTTCGGCGTTCTTTGCCTCGGCTTCGGCGATTACGGCTGAAAGATCGGGCGTCAGGGCTGCTTCGAAAGGCGACATGTCGTCTTCAAGGCTGGCTTTGCAGAAGATTGCGCCGATATCGGCGGGCGTCGAATCGGCCGCGAAAGCCGCAGTGGGCAGCAGGAATATGGCGGCGCTTGCGAGCGTTGAAAGCTTCATGATGGGTCCCCAATCACCAAGGTACGGGGAGGTTACACCGCGGCTTCAAATCCGGCGATGGCCGATTCGAGTTCGCCGAGATGGGCAATGCGGGCATAGCGCGGGTGGTTTTGCGGTTCGTCGGCGCGCTCATAGGACCAGGTGAGGTCGTGCGGGACATAGACGGCGTAAGCGCCGGCTTCGAGCGGCGGCAGGACGTCAGAGCGGAGGGAATTGCCGGCCATGAGCGTGTGCTCGGGGCCTTCAGTGTGGCGGGCAAAGATGCGGCGGTAGGTTTCGGGGTTCTTGTCAGCGACAATCTCGATGGCGGCGAAATAGTCGGCGAGCCCGGAGGCGGCGAGTTTGCGCTCCTGGTCGAACGTGTCGCCCTTGGTGATGAGGATCAGGCGGAAGCGCTCTTGCAGGGCTTCGAGGGCAGAATCGACATAGGGCAGGGTTTCGATGGGGTAGGTGAGGAGTTCGCGGCCGGCGGCGAGGAGTTCGGCAATGACGGTGCCGGGGACGCGGTGATCGGTCACTTCCAGGGCAGTTTCGACCATGGAGAGGGCAAAGCCCTTCATGCCGAAGCCGTAGAATTGGAGGTTTTTGGTAACCGAGGCGATGAGGCGGTCGGTGAGGTCGGGGGCGTCGGTGTAGTCTTTGAGGAGTTCAGTGAAGCGCTGCTCGGTGAGGCGGAAGAACTGCTCGTTTTGCCAGAGGGTGTCATCGGCATCGAGGGCGATGGTGGTGATGCGCATTAATTTGCTCTACATAACCTTAGGTCATCCGGGGACTTCAAAATGACAGCCCTATGGGAAGAAATACATGGTTTTCGGAGCCCGGGAGAATTCTTCCGTTTTGAATCATGGATTGAGGCGCAAGTTGTGGACGGGCGCGCTGTGAAAGTAGCGGCAAGCTCCCCATACCTTGGCGGTTCCGTTTTTGAGGAAAACAGGTACCGGCACCTCGAAACCGGAGAAGTATGGCGGCTAGTCAAACCGGACTTCCCCTTTACGGGTCTGTTTGAGCCTGTTGAGGCCCCCTCCCGTATCGAGACGGCAGGAGCGCTGTCGGCCTAGAAGCTCCACTCGCGCGCTTTGGATACCAAAAAGTCCCGGAAGACGCCGACGCGCTTCGAATTCTTCAGGGCGGGTGGGTAGACGAAATAGGCTTCGTAGGCGGGGAGTTCGACTTCGGCGAGGACCTGGGTGAGGCCGTCTTCTTTTTCCGTGACGTAGGCGGGGAGCATGGCGATGCCGATGCCGGCGCGGCAGGCCTGCATCATGCCGTAGATGGCGTTGACCTTGAGGACGGCGCGGCGGGGGCTCGAATCCGAGCGGCCCATGCGCTCGAGGAAGTTGATGTCGCCGAGATAGGAGGGAACGGGCTCGCCGAAGCTGATGATGCGGTGATTGTCGAGGTCTTCGAGCGCCCGGGGCATGCCATGCTCGTCGATATAGCTGTTGCTGGCATAGAAGTGGTTGTGGACGGTGAAGAGCTTGCGCTGGATCATTTCCGACTGGTTCGGACGATGGAGGCGAATGGCCACGTCGGCTTCGCGCATGGCGAGGTCGAGTTCGGAGTCGTTGAGGCGGATTTCGAGCTGGATCAGCGGATAGAGCTTTAGGAACTCATCGAGCCGCGAGGATAGCCAAGTGGAGCCGATGCCGACGGTGGTCGTAACGATGAGCGGGCCGGTCGGTTCGTCCTGGCTCTCGGACATCTGCGTTTCGACCTGCTGCAACTCCCAGTGCATGCGGTGCGCAGTGCGGAAAAGTTGTTCGCCGACTTCGGTGAGAACGAGGCCGCGGGCGTGGCGGATGAAAAGCTTGAGCCCCAAGTCGTCTTCGAGCGCCGAAATCTGGCGGCTGACGGCCGACTGGCTCATGCCCAGCTTTTCAGCGGCATGGGTGAAACTGCCCGACTCTGCGGCGGTGTGGAAAATCCGGAGCTTGTCCCAGTCGAGCATTTTCGTGACGCTTTCTCGTTGATGGTCAGCCAGTCAGCTGGACGCTGCCCGACTTAGCGAAAAGTCGGGCAGGCATTATGACGATGTTCCACTTTTCACAGAACATAAAGTCGCAGCCTATTCTGCCGCTTCGGCAAGTTCGTGTTCGGCAAGATAGCGCTCGGCATCGAGCGCGGCCATGCAGCCCATGCCGGCAGCGGTAACTGCCTGGCGATAGACGTCGTCCGTCACGTCGCCGGCCGCGAAAACGCCGGGAATGTTGGTTTCGGTCGTGCCCGGCTTGACCTGCAGATAGCCGCCGGCCTTCATGTCGAGCTTGCCCGAAAAGATCGAGGTCGCGGGAGCGTGGCCGATGGCGACGAAAACGCCGTCGATCTTCTGCTCATAGACGCGGCCGGTCGAATTGTCCTTCAGCGTCACCGCATTGACCGAGGGGGGCATGGCGGAGCCGCCGACTTCGACGACTTCATGGTGCCAGCGCACTTCGACCTTGGGGTGCTTGAAGAGGCGCTGCTGCAGGATGCGCTCGGCGCGGAACTCGCCGCGGCGGTGCACCACGATCACCTTCTCGGCGAAATTGGTGAGGAAGAGGGCTTCTTCGACGGCCGTATTGCCGCCGCCGACCACAAGCACTTCCTTGCCACGGTAGAAGAAGCCGTCGCAGGTGGCGCAGGCGGAAACGCCAAAGCCCTGGAATTTCTGTTCGGACGGGAGGCCAAGCCACTTGGCTTGCGCGCCGGTGGCGATGATCAGCGAATCCGCGGTGTAGGTGTCGCCGCTGTCGCCCGTCAGAACGAAGGGACGGCGATCGAAATCAACATGGGTGATGATGTCATTGACCATCCTGGTGCCGACATGTTCGGCCTGGGCCTTCATCTGGTCCATGAGCCAGGGGCCCTGGATGACATCGGCAAAGCCGGGATAGTTCTCGACATCGGTGGTGATGGTGAGCTGGCCGCCCGGCTGAAGGCCTTGAATCATTACGGGTTCGAGCATGGCGCGCGCCGCATAGATAGCGGCGGTGTAGCCAGCGGGACCGGAACCAATAATGATGACTTTCGCGTGCATCGCGACGCCTCTTCGACAATAAGGATAATTCCCTCGGACCCTAATTAAGGGCCGAAGCGGATCGGTTTCAAGGCACTATGACGACGGGCCCCTGTCGGGGCCCGTGAAAGTGCTGGAAAGACACAGGATATTGGGCTTTGCCCAAATTTTAAGCGTCAGACGTACTTGATCTTGATGATCTCGTAGCTGCGCGCGCCGCCCGGTGCTGCGACTTCGAACGAATCGCCTTCGGACTTGCCGATCATGGCGCGGGCGATGGGCGAGGAAATGGAGATGCGGCCGGCCGAGGCGTCGGCTTCGGGATCGCCCACGACCTGATAGGTTTTTTCTTCTTCGGTGTCCTCATCGAGATAGGTCACCGTGGCGCCGAACTTGACCGACGTGCCCGACAGCTTGCTGACATCGATGATGTCGGCGAGCGCGAGAATGGTCTCGAGTTCCTTGATGCGGCCCTCGTTGAGGCTCTGCTGTTCCTTGGCGGCGGAATATTCAGCGTTTTCAGACAGATCACCGTGGGCGCGCGCTTCGGCAATGGCGTCGATGATGCGACGGCGTTCATTGGCAGTGCGGTGCTCGAATTCGGCAGTCAGGGTCTTGTGGCCCTGTACGGTCATCGGGATCTTGTCCATGTCGTCTTGCCTCCAATGGGCTTCAGGCAAATGAATCCGGCGCGCCTTGGTCTTTCCCCCCGGAAAGGCCGCCGCGCGCCATGATGGGTTGTGGTTAGAAGGCATCCGAGTGAATGCCATCCAGCAAAATGTTTCCCGCCAAACGCCGTTCGGCACACGCTTCACGATAAGTTTTGGGGGAGACGGGAGCCAACTTGCCCGCCCGGCGCGTTCCGGTCAAGCGGGTGTGTTGGGAATGAGATATTCGCTCCCCATGCCTGTTCAAGGGTATGGTCCGCAAATACTTGGAAAGGCAGGTCTTCGTGCAGAAATCTCTCCCAATTCTTCCGCTTTTCGTTTCGGGATTCGTATTGGCCGCAGCGGTGCCGGGCATGGCGCAGACTGTGGACAGCAGCGCCGGACCATTGCACGCGACGGTGCTTGCCGAAGGGCTCGACCATCCCTGGGCGCTGGCCTTTCTGCCGGACGGACGGTTTCTCGTGACCGAGCGCAGCGGGAAATTGCTGCTGGTCGAGAGCGGGGTGAAGAGCGGCTCTGTGGAAGGCGTTCCCAATGTTGCGGCGCGGGGGCAGGGCGGGTTGCTCGATCTGGCGCTGGCGCCGGATTTCGAGACGAGCGGCCGAATTTATCTCAGCTATGCCGAGCCGGCTGAGGACGCCGGACTGCAGCGGGGCACCGGTACGGCGGTGATGGCGGCGAAACTGGTGTTGGCCAGAGGTGGAGGCGGGCAGCTGGAAGATCAGAAGGTGATCTTCCGCATGAACAATTTCGACAATTCAACGCGGCATTTCGGGTCGCGCATTGCCATTGCGGATGACGGCAATCTGTTCGTGACGCTGGGCGAGCGCGGGACCATGGAGCGGGCGCAGGACCCGATGGACCTTGCGGGGGGAATTATCCGGATCGCGCCCGATGGCAGCGTGCCGGAGGATAATCCCAAGCCCGAGGGCTGGGCGCCTGAATTCTGGAGCATTGGCCATCGCAATCCGCAGGGGGCGACCATTCGGCCCGAAGATGGCGTGCTGTTCACGGTCGAGCATGGCGCGCGGGGCGGCGACGAGGTGAACATGCCAACGGCCGGGGACAATTTCGGCTGGCCTGTCATCACCTACGGCGTCGACTATTCGGGCGTTTCCATTGGCGAGGGGACGGAGAAGGAAGGGCTGGAGCAGCCGATCTACTATTGGGATCCGTCCATCTCGCCTTCCGGGCTCGATTTTTACGACGGGAGTCTGATGCCGGACTGGCAGGGCGACCTGCTGGTTGGCGGATTGAGCGGCAATGTATTGGTGCGGCTCGACATGGAGGGGGACACCGTGGCCGGCGAAGAGCGGCTGTTCGAAGGGCAGCTTGGCCGCATTCGCGATGTGCGGGTCGGGGCGGACGGGGCCGTCTATCTGCTGACGGACGAAGACAATGGCCGGTTGATCCGCGTGGCGCCGGAAGGCAAGTAAATCTGCCACGCCAGCAAAGCAAAAGGCGCGCCCGCTAGCGGACGCGCCCAACAATTAAGTCCACGTTTGTGGCTCAGCTGGCCGTCAGGTTATCGGCGGCGGACTTGCCGGTCCGCTTGTCCTTGACGATCTCGTAGGAGACCTTCTGGCCTTCATCGAGACCATTCAGGCCCGAACGCTGGACGGCAGAAATGTGGACGAAAACATCGGCCCCACCCTCATCCGGCTGAATAAAACCATAACCCTTTTGGCCATTGAACCACTTAACGGTGCCCGTTGCCATGATGCGCGTTCCCTCGTGCAGTCACTGTAACGAGATCCCAATCGATGCACCCGATCCGGATCTCAACTATATCGAAATATCGGAAGGTGACATCAGCATTGGCGAATGGCATTCGCGTAAACATATCAGTCGGCCGCAATATTCGATCCGCTCACCGTAGCGTGAAATCGAGGCTGCATCAATAAGGCGTTTTTCCAACACAAAAGGCCCCGCAGAATTCGATTTCTGCAAGGAAAACGTTTTGGCCTCAGTCGTAGCGTTTCGGGTCCCGGGAGCGGGTCGAAACTGGGAGGAGACAGGAAAGGGGATTCCCTAAGTGTCTCCAAAATCACGGATCAGTATATGCCGCAAATATGTCAGAGAGTGTAACGCAGCGCGCTGAGCAGCAAAACCCTCAAACGCGGGCCTCACGCAGATGTTCAGCGCATTTTCCTTGCCAATCCACCACTTTTCCGGCAAATCCCGCGCACCGTGCAATGGGCCGGTTTCTCGAAAGTCATGTCGTCTTGACCAAGGCGTTTTTCTCTTCCGGCGATGTCATTGCCGATCGGCGCGCGGATTATGCCCGTATGCTGGCCGAAGGTGGTGACCATGCCGCCGCGGCCGAATTGATGGACCAGGCGCTGGAGATCGCGCCGGAATGGGCCGCGGGTTGGGACCTGCTCGGCAATTTCCATGAAAAGGCGGGCAATGTGTCGGGCGCCATATCGGCGTGGCGGCGGCTCGAGGCGCTGGATGACGATGGCGTTTTCGGCGCGCGACTGAAGCTAGCGGCGCACAATGCGGGCGCCGCGGGCGAGGGCACCGCCGTGAGCTATGTCGAAGCGCTGTTCGACCAATATGCGCCGCAATTTGAAGACTCGCTGGTGGGCAAGCTCGGCTATCGGGTGCCGGAAATGCTCGATGCGATGGTGAACGAGCAGATGGCGGCGCTGGGGATCGAGCGCTTTGCCAAGGCAATCGATCTCGGCTGTGGCACGGGGCTGATGGGCGAAAAGCTGCGCGAGAAGGTGGATTTTCTCGAAGGCGTCGATATTTCGGCGGCCATGATCGCGGAGACGGCCCGCAAGGGTATTTATGACAATCTGCAAAAGGCCGAACTGGTGGCAGCGCTGAATGCGCGCCGGGCCGAGGCCGACCTGATGACGGCGGCGGACGTCTTCATCTATTGCGGCGACCTGCGGCCGGTGCTGGCAGCGCTCGTGCCGGCGCTGAAGCCGGGCGGGCTCGTTACCTTTTCGCTTGAGGCACATGATGGGGAAGAGGCGATCTTCCTGCGGCCGAGCCTGCGCTATGCGCATGGCGTGGCGGCGACACGGGATGCGCTCGTCGTGGCGGGGCTTGAAGTGTTGCGGTTCGAGACGGCGGTCTTGCGGTTCGACCGCGGGGCGCCGATTACCGGCATTCTGGTTCTGGCGCGCAAGCCGGCGGTGGAGCTGACCGCGGCCAATGATGGGGCATCTGGCGGGCACGTCGCGGCCTAGTCAAAGTCTTCGCGGCTTGGCACAAGAGGCTTCTTATTGGAGACCTCCGCACATGAATACGATCCGCCACGATTTTCGCTCCGACACGGTGACGCGACCAAGCGCGGGCATGCGCGCGGCCATGGCGGCGGCTGAAGTTGGCGACGACGTGTTTGGCGACGATCCGACGGTCAATCTGCTGGAACAGAAGATGGCCGGGCTTCTCAAGAAAGAGGCCGCGATTTTCGTGCCTTCGGGAACGCAATCGAACCTGCTGGCACTGATGAGCCATTGCGGGCGCGGGGACGAGTTCATCGCCGGGCAGAATGCGCATTGCTACAAATATGAAGCGGGCGGCGCGGCGGTGCTGGGCTCGATCCAACCCCAGCCGATTGCGCATCGGGCCGATGGGACGATGGACCCCAAGGAAATCGAAGCGGCGATCAAGGGGCCGGGCGATAGCCATTTTGCGGTGACGCGGGTGATTGCGCTCGAAAACACCTTTGGCGGGCGGGTGCTGCCGGTTGCCTATATGGAAGAAGTGGCAGCCATTGCGAAAAGGCGTGGGCTGGGGCTGCATCTCGATGGGGCGCGGGCGTTCAATGCTGCGGTGCAGCTGGGCGTGGATATTGCCGATTTCGTGGCGCCATTCGATAGCGTTTCGATTTGTCTTTCGAAGGGGCTCGGGGCACCGGTGGGGTCGGTGCTGGTCGGGAGGGCCGACCTGATCGAGACGGCGCGACGCCATCGCAAGATGCTGGGGGGCGGTATGCGGCAGGCGGGGGTTCTTGCGGCGGCAGGGCTTTATGCGCTGGAGCACAATGTGGAGCGGCTGGCGGATGACCATCGGCGGGCCAAGCGGCTGGCCGAGGGGCTGGGGCGGCACAAAGGGCTGAGCGTTGTCGCGCCGGACACCAATATTTTGTGGGTCGAAGCGGAGGCCGAGTTGGGGGATCGGCTGACGGCTTATCTCGGCGAGAACGGGGTCGGAATCACCGGGCGCTATGGGCAGCAGCGGTGGGTGACGCATCTCGATATCACGGATGAGGATGTCGAGGGCGCGCTGGCGCTGGTGGATCGGTTCTTTGCATAGATTGATGAAGCGCTCGGGGAGACCCGGGCGCTTCGCTTTTCAGCCCTTTTGCCAGAAGGCGTGGAGGGCTTTTATGTCGGCCGAAGTGAGGAGCGGCATGGCGGCGGAGAGTTTTTCTACCGGCCAATCCCACCATTGCATTTCGAGCAGCAGGGCGATGTCCTCATCGGCAAAACGCTTGCGGATGGGCTTTGCCGGGTTGCCGCCGACGATGGTGTAGGGCTCGACGTTCTTGGTGACGAGGGCACGGGTGCCGATGACGGCGCCATGGCCGACATTGACGCCGGGCATGATGATGGCTTCGGAACCGATCCAGACGTCGTTGCCGATGATTGTATCGCCAGCAGGCCGGAAGGCGTTGTTGGCGTCAGCAAATTCCGGCGCGTTGGGATAGAAGGCGAAGGGGAAGGTGCTGACCCAATCGTTCCGGTGGCCTTGATTACCGGCCATGATGAAGGCGGCGCCGGAGCCGATGGAACAGAAGGCACCGACAAGCAGGCGGTCTACGCCCGGCGTCGTCATCAGGAAGCGGGCGCAATCATCAAAACTGTGGCCGTGGTAGTAGCCGGAATAATAGCTGTAGCGGCCGACGACGATATTGGGATTGGTGACCTGCTGGTCGAGCGGGATGCCGAGGAACGGGCTTTCGAAATAGTTGGACATGATTGTTCCATGAAGATGCGACCGCGGGAGCGGCGCGAAAATGCAGACTGTGTGGGGGAACCGGAGCGCGCGCAGCATCAGGCGCCGGCGCGTTTGGCCGGTTGAAAAGGCGTTCCCTCGGCGCGTGTCAGGCGCGCAGGAACGCTATGGAGCGGGTTCGGTCTGCTAGCTTCATGGTGTGCTTTGGGTAGCGCAAAGCCCGGCGCTAGTCGAGGGAGATTTACCCCCGCCTAGCTTTGCTACGGCCCTACGGGTCTAGCGGCGCTACCTCCCCCTGGCAGGGGGAGGTGTAGAAGGGGAGCGCTCAGGCTGCGAAATATTCCTGCAGGGCGCGGACTTGGAGGCCGCCTTCGCGGAGGGCGACGATGCCTTCTACGGCGGCGAGGGCGCCGTCGATGGTTGTGTAGTAGGGGATCTTTGCCAGGAGCGCGGTGCGGCGGATGTCGCGGCTGTCGGAGATCGACTTGAGGCCGTCCGTCGTGTTGATCACCAGCTGAACGCCGCCGTTTTTCATCGAGTCGACGATGTGTGGGCGACCTTCGAGAACCTTGTTGATCTTGGTCGCGGGGACGTTGTTATCGACGAGATAGCGCTGGGTGCCGCCGGTGGCGAGGATTTCAAAGCCGGCTTCGACGAGATGGCGGGCCATGTCGACGATGTATTGCTTGTCGTCGTCGCGGACCGAGATGAAGGCCTTGCCCGAGGTCGGGACCTTCTGGCCGGCGCCCATCTGCGACTTGGCGAAGGCGATGGCGAAATCGTAGTCGAGGCCGATGACTTCGCCGGTCGATTTCATTTCAGGGCCAAGCACCGTGTCGACGCCGGGGAAGCGGTTGAACGGGAACACGGCTTCCTTGACGGCGATGTGCTTGAGCTTCTTTTCGGTGAGACCGAAGCTCGCGAGGGTTTCGCCGGCCATGATGCGCGAGGCGATCTTGGCGATGGGTTCGCCGATGACTTTTGCAACGAAGGGCACGGTGCGCGAGGCGCGCGGGTTCACTTCGATGAGGTAGATCGTACCGTCCTTGTAAGCGTACTGGACGTTCATCAGGCCGCCGACTTTTAGCGCAAAGGCGAGCTCGCGGGTCTGGCGCTTGAGTTCCTCGATGACTTCGGCCGGTAGGCTGCGCGGGGGCAGGGAGCAGGCCGAGTCACCTGAGTGAATGCCGGCTTCTTCGATATGCTCCATGATGCCGGCAACGAACACGTCTTTGCCATCGCAAAGGGCGTCAACGTCGATTTCGATGGCGCCGGAGAGATAGGCGTCGAACAACAGCGGGTTATCGGAAAGGACGGAGTTGATCTGGCCGGTCCGGTCATTGGGGTAGCGCTGGAGGATATCGGGCGGGACGAGGCCGGTCAGGGTGTCCTGAATGTAACGCTCGAACTCGTTCGCGCTGTGCACGATGGCCATGGCACGGCCGCCGAGGACGTAGGACGGGCGGATGACCAGCGGATAGCCCAGACGCTCGGCAACAAGACGAGACTGTTCAAGGCTGTAGGCGATACCGTTCTTGGGTTGAGTCAACTCAAGACGGTTGAGCAGCTTCATGAACAGATCGCGGTCTTCGGCGAGGTCGATGGCGTCGGGCTGGGTGCCGAGGATCGGCACGCCGGCCTTCTGCACGGCTTCGGCGAGGTTGAGCGGGGTCTGGCCGCCGAACTGGACGATGACGCCGTGAAGGGTGCCGTTCTCTTTTTCGCGGAGCAGGATTTCGATGACGTCTTCTTCGGTCAGCGGCTCGAAATAGAGACGGTCCGAAGTGTCGTAGTCGGTCGACACGGTTTCGGGATTGCAGTTGATCATGATGGTTTCGTAGCCGGCGTCGGCCAGCGCGAAAGCCGCATGACAGCAGCAGTAATCGAACTCGATGCCCTGGCCGATACGGTTGGGGCCGCCGCCGAGAATGACGACCTTCTTGCGATCGGAGGGGCGGGATTCGTCTTCGACCTTACCGGCGAATGGGGCTTCGTAGGTCGAGTACATATAGGCGGTGGGCGAGGCGAATTCGGCCGCCGAGGTGTCGATGCGCTTATAGGCGGGGCGCACTTCGAGGCTGTGACGCAGCTTGCGGACGTCGGCGGTCTTTACGCCGGCGAGCTGGGCCAGGCGGGAGTCGGAGAAGCCCATGGACTTGAGCTGGCGCAGATTGGCAGGGTCCTGGGGCAGGCCGAACTGCTTGACCTTGGCTTCCATGTCGACGATGCCGCGCATCTGTTCGAGGAACCACGGGTCGATCTTGCAGGCTTCGAAGATTTCTTCGTTGGTAAGGCCAAGGCGCATGGCTTCGGCGACGTGCAGCAGGCGGTCTGGCGTCGGGGTGCCGAGGGCGGCCTTGATGGCGTTCTTGTCTTCGCCTTCGCCGAGGCCGGGAATGCCGATCTCGTTGAGGCCGGTGAGGCCGGTTTCGAGGCTGCGGAGCGCCTTCTGGAGCGATTCCTGGAAGGTGCGGCCGATGGCCATGGCTTCGCCGACCGACTTCATGGAGGTGGTCAGGCGGTTATCGGCGCCGGGGAACTTTTCGAAGGCAAAGCGCGGGATTTTGGTGACGACATAGTCGATGGTCGGCTCGAATGAGGCCGGGGTGGCGCCGCCGGTGATGTCGTTTTCCAATTCATCGAGCGTGTAGCCAACGGCAAGGCGGGCGGCGACCTTGGCGATCGGGAAGCCGGTAGCCTTGGAGGCAAGCGCCGAGGAGCGCGAAACGCGCGGGTTCATTTCGATGACGACCATGCGGCCATCGGCAGGGTTGATGCCGAACTGGACGTTGGAGCCACCGGTTTCGACGCCGATCTCGCGCAGGACCGCCAGCGAGGCGTCGCGCATGATCTGGTATTCCTTGTCGGTAAGGGTCAGGGCAGGGGCGACGGTGATCGAGTCGCCGGTGTGGACGCCCATGGGATCGATGTTCTCGATCGAGCAGATGATGATGCAATTGTCCTTCTTATCGCGGACAACCTCCATCTCGTATTCCTTCCAGCCGAGAACGGATTCTTCGACGAGGACTTCGTTGGTGGGGGAGGCGTCGACGCCGCTCTCAACGATGGCGAGGTATTCTTCGCGATTGTAGGCAATGCCGCCGCCGGTGCCGCCGAGGGTGAAGCTCGGGCGGATGATGCAGGGGAGGCCGATGACCTCAAGCGCCTGCAAGGCTTCGATGGTGTTGTGGGCAAGCATGGAGCGCGGGGTTTCAAGCCCGATCTTCTTCATGGCGTCGCGGAAGAGTTCGCGATCTTCGGCCTTATCGATGGCTTCAGCCGTGGCGCCGATCATTTCGACGCCAAACTTTTCGAGAATGCCCATCTTGCGGAGCGACAGGGCGCAATTCAGCGCCGTCTGGCCGCCCATGGTGGGGAGGAGCGCGTCGGGGCGTTCCTTCTCGATGATTTTTGCGACCACTTCGGGGGTGATCGGCTCCATGTAGGTGGCGTCGGCCAGGTCCGGATCGGTCATGATCGTCGCCGGATTGGAGTTCACCAGAATGATCCGGTAGCCCTCTTCCTTGAGCGCCTTGCAGGCCTGGGTGCCGGAATAATCGAACTCGCATGCCTGCCCGATGATGATGGGGCCCGCGCCGATGATCAGGATCGATTTGATGTCGGTACGTTTTGGCATTCGGGGGCTCGCTCTAGCTCTATCTCGTTAAGACGGCGGGCGCGCAGAATCGCCCGGACGCACCTGTCCGCGCGAAACCCACACTGCAACTGAGCGCTGCGGCGCGGGGGAGTAGACCGGACATGGTGGTTAGGTGGGCTGTCTAACCGAAGAGTCGGGATATGGGAAGGGGGGCGAGGCGTATAACAGTGGCCAGCCGTGTCCCTAATCTGGGCAGCCTAGTCGGTGGAGCAACGGAACGGCAGGAAGGTGCTGGCAGAGCCTTCGTTCATCATCACCAAGGTAAGGAGGTCGGCTATGTCGCGCTCCTGGGTGGACCGCGGACATATCGCGATCTGTTCAGTACACCCCGACGCGATAAAGTTTTCGTTGGTCGCGAGGAAGTTGTAGTTGATGTCGTCCGATCCAATGCTGTCGAGCGCGCGAGCCCAGGCATTGGCGTAGAGCGCGCATTTCTGCTGCTGCCACGCGGAAGGTTCTTCCGCACCGGCGGGAGCGACCAGAAGCAGTACTGCAGTGAGGGTGAGGCCGCGCATCACTATTCTTGGGCTGGTGCGGTGCATTCTGCGGTGGAGCTAGCAGAACCCGATCGCTCGAGGCAAGCACACTGGCTTTCGAAACGCTCGGTTTCTTCCTTGGTCAACTTGCCCCCTGAGACCAGGAGTTCCAGTTGGGATCGGCAGAGTTGTGCCTCAACGGATGAGGCAGGAGCTGGCTGTGCCAAGACATTCGGGGACGCGACAAGCAAGGCGGAAAGGACGGCGAAGGCGATGCGCATGGGAGTTCCGTGACGAGGTGCGCCGTTTCCTACGAAAGGAATGCGATATTCAAATGGCATATCGTACGACGGACCATAGACCGTTGACAGGATTGGCCGACAGGCGCATTGAGCCGGGCGCGACGTGTGTTTTCACCGTTCAAAGAGAAAGATCATGAACCCCGACAGTCGAAGTCGAATTCGACCCTGTTTGAAGGCCTGACGATCTGACTGCGGTCAGCTCCGGTAGGCCTTCCATAGCCTGCTGATAGGAGCTGCCATGCTGCGCATTTACACGCGGACTGAAGACAAGCTTTTGCCGTTCGATGCTGAAAAGAGCACCGGCCTGCCGATCTGGCTCGACCTCATCTCGCCCGATAATGAGGACGTTGCCCGGGTGGAGGGCATGCTTGGCGTCGAAGTGCCGAGCCGCGCCGAAATGGAGGAGATCGAGTTATCTGCCCGGCTTTATGCCGAGGGCGATGCTACCTTCATGACGCTGACGGCGCTCGCCAATCTCGATACCGAAACCCCGATCAAGACGCCGATCACCTTCATATTGAAGAACGGTACGCTGGTTACGGTTCGTTATGCCGAGCCCAAGCCGTTTCTCGCCTATATGAACCGGGCGCAGAAGCCGAACGGCTCGCCGCACCGCTCGGGCGAGGAGATTATGCTCGGGCTGATCGAGGCGATGATCGACCGTACGGCGGATGCGCTGGAGCGTTTGGGGAACGAGACGGACACGCTGTCGCGCAGCGTGTTCCGCACGGCGCAGGCCAAAACCAAGGCGAGCACCAAGACGCACGACCTCGAAAACGTCATTTCGTTGATCGGGTTAAAGGCGGAACTGCTGACGATGATTCAAGAAAGCCTCGTCAGCATTTCGCGGCTCGTGGCCTATTATTCGGCAACGGAAGAGAGCAGCGACGATAAGGAAAGCAAGCACCTGGTTCGTTTGATCCAGCGCGACGCGAGTTCGCTGGGTGAGCATGCGCGGGCGTTGTCGGCGAGGTTGGGATTCCTCCTCGATGCGACGCTGGGCGCGATCAACCTAGAGCAGAACCAGATCATCAAGATTTTCTCGGTGGCAGCCGTGGTTTTCCTGCCGCCGACGCTGGTGGCCTCGATCTATGGGATGAATTACGAAATCATGCCCGAACTGGCCTGGAGTTTTGGTTATCCCTTCGCGCTGGGGCTCATGGTGCTTTCGGCAGCTTTGCCCTTCCTCTATTTCAAGCGGAAGGGTTGGTTGTAGTTTTGGGGCCAAATTCGGCCCCAAAATAACCCCGGCAGGGCCAAAACGAGGCCTTGTTGCTCACCTCACATCGCCGTGATCGTTCAAGCGATCGGCTAAAGCAAAGAGGATGAGATGAAGAATTTGCGCCTTACCGCTCTCGCAGCCTTTACGGCCATGGCCCTTGCTGCCTGTGGTGGCGATGCTCCGCCGCCGGCTGATGCCCCGGCAGACACGACAACGACGCCGGCGGCTCCCGCGCCAACGCCGCCTGCTTCCTAAGCGGGTTGGTTCCAATTTGCCCCGGCTTCGGCCGGGGCTTTTTGTTTTTGGGGGTTAGAGTTGGGCGCGGTAGAGCCCGACGCGAATGCCGCCGTGAAGGACGGGGAGCAAATTGGGCTCGAATTTGAGGCCGGTGGCGCCTGCGAGATTTTTGTCGGCGGTGATGATGCCGACGCGCCAGCCTTTGAAGCGGGCCTTGAGGACCGTGCCGAGGGTGCGGTGTAGGGTGACGAGGGGGGCTTTGTCGCCGATGCGGGTGCCGTAGGGCGGATTGAGGATCACGAGGCCCGGCGGGCCGGGAGGCGGTTCAAGCTCTTCGATGGACTTTTGCTCGAAACGTGTGAGCGCGGAGACGGCGGAGCGGGCGGCGTTTTCGCTGGCCATGCGGATGGCGCCGGGGTCCTTGTCCGAGCCGTGGAAGTGGAGTTCGGTAGTTTTGGGCTTGATGGCGCTGCGCAGGGACTGCCAGGCTTTGGCTTCGAAGGAGGGGAGGCTTTCGAAGCTGAAACTGCGTTCGCGGCCGGGTGGCAGGCCGAGGGCGATTTCGGCGGCTTCGATGACGAAGGTGCCGGAGCCGCACATGGGGTCGAGGATGGTTTGGGTTCCGGTATAGCCGCATTGGCGGAGGAACATGGCGGCCATGGTCTCGCGCATTGGGGCTTTGCTGACCGCCTCCTTGAAGCCGCGCTTGTGGAGGGATGCGCCAGTGGTATCGATGCTGAGGGTGACGAGATCATCCTCGATGCGAACCATGATGCGGAGGGCGGCGTCTTCGGTGATGGGGGCGCCGAATTCCTCGGCGATTGCTTTGGCGACACGCTGGGCGGCGGCACCGTCGTGGTAGATGCGCGAGCGCTTGCAGCTCGCTTCGACGCGGACGGGAATACTTTTGTTCAGAAAGTCGGACCACGGGATTTTGCGGGCGCGTTTATCGAGTTGGGCCAGATGCATGGCGCGGAATTCGCCGATGCGGGCGAGGATGCGCGTGGCGCCGCGGAGGACAAGGTTGGCGCGCCAGATATCGGACCAGGTGCCGGAGAAGGCGACGCCGCCATCGACGATGGTGGCGCCGGCAAAACCCCGTTCGAGGGCTTCGGCGCAGAGTGGGGCTTCGAGGCCGGGGGTCGAGACGAGGTAAATGGGGAAGCTGGCGGTCATGCGCCAGCACTAGCTGGGTCGAGGGACCGGGGCAATGGTGCAAACGCCTGCACGTCGGATGTCACCCCGGCGCAGGCCGGGGCCTATCTCGAGATCTCAGGATGGGCCCCGGCCTGCGCCGGGGTGACATCGAATATGTTGAGGAAGCGGAGCCCCTAGTTATTGATCGACAGAATGCCCCATTGGGTCTCGCTGCAAGCGTCGTCGAGGCAGATGTTGGTGATCCACATGGCGCCGTTGGCAAGGCCGACGCCTTCGGAGGTGACGATGAGGTCGTCGACGTGCTGCGAGCCGATGGCTTCAAGGGTTTCGGGGAGGATCAGGCTGTCGAAATTGTCGATGAAATCCTGCTCTTCGAGGATGTCATAGGTCTCGCCATTGGCATTGATGGTGAGCGGATAGAAGGCATAGCCGGTCATATCGACGGGGTTGAACATGGTGGCGTCCTGAATGCCGGCGAAGACTTCGAAGAAACCATCGGCGTCGCCGTGAATGGCTTCAATATTGGCGTGAACGTCCTCTTCGCTGGCCAAAGCGGGCGAGATCAGGGCCAGTGCGAGCAGGGCGGGCGCGGCGTAGCGCAGCATAGGGGTAATCCTCCAAAGGTGGCGTCCGGGCAGCCATTGCCGATTTTCAGGCAAAACGTGGCAAGCACAAGACATCAGGCAAAATATACCCGCCGTTAAGTCTGAACCCGGCATTATGAGGGCGCTGGAGAAGACGGGTTGGGTCTGCTCCCCCCTGCTTTTGTTTTAGTATTGCGTCAGGTCGGGTTCGATGCGTCTCATTATCGGTATTGTTTTCGTTTTTGCCTGCGTGCTCGGCGGATATGCCGCCATGGGCGGCCATGTCGAAGTGCTCTGGCAGCCGTGGGAATTCGTCATCATTCTCGGTGCCGCCGTCGGCGCCTATATTATCGGCAATAGCGGCAGGGTGCTGAAATCGACCGTCGGCATTTTCGGTACCCTGTTCAAGGGGCCGCGCTACAACAAGGCCGCCTATGTCGAACTCCTGGGTCTGCAGTTCAGCCTTTACAAGCTGATCCAGGCCAAGGGCGTGCTCGCCATCGAAGCGCATATCGAAAATCCGCACGACTCCGAACTCTTCAACCGCTTTCCGACCTTCGCCAAGAACCACCATGCAGTGGAATTCCTCTGCGACTATCTCCGCATGGTCACCATGGGCACCAATAATGCCCATGAGATGGAAGCGCTGATGGACGAGGAGCTCGAAACTCACCACCAGGAGCAGGAACAGCTCGTGGGTGCCATGCAGGCACTGGCCGACGGTACGCCGGCTCTGGGCATCGTCGCCGCGGTGCTCGGCGTGATCAAGACCATGGGCGCCATCACCGAGCCGCCCGAAGTTCTGGGTCACCTGATCGGCGGCGCTCTCGTTGGTACATTCTTCGGCGTGTTCGTCGCTTATGGCTTCTTCGGCCCGATGGCCCAGTCGCTGCGCGGCATCTTTGAAGCCGAATCCAAGTATTTCCTCTCGATGAAGGTTGGCCTTCTGGCTCACATCAGCGGCCAGCCGCCGGTGATGGCCGTCGAGTTCGCCCGCAAGGCGCTGATGAGCGACGTGCGTCCGACCTTCAACGAAGTCGAAGAAGCCACCGCAGCTCTGCCGTCTGCCACCTAAGTTTTCAGTTTCTAGCGGGCCGCGCGATCTCCCCTAGGGATCGGGCGGCCCAAACGCTGCCAGGGGGCACGTCATGGCGAATTTCGAACAGCCGATCATCATCAAGCGGGGGAAGAAGCACAAGCACCCCCACCATGGCGGCGCCTGGAAGATTGCTTACGCCGACTTCGTGACGGCCATGATGGCGTTCTTCCTGTTGATGTGGCTGATCAACATGACGACGGCCGAGCAGAAGCAGGGTCTGGCCGATTATTTCTCGCCGCCCTCGGTGAGCCTCTCGGATAGTGGCGCGGGCGGGGTCATGGGCGGGCAGGCCATGGACAATGCCGGATCGAGCATGTCGGGCTCTGCCTCGGATATCACGGCCAAGGAGCCGGCCGCTCCGGCGGAAGCGGTGACCGGGGAAGCCGACCTTTCGGTCGGTGGACAGGCACGCGAAAATGGCAGCGAACAGGAAGCATCGAGCGATTCCGAATTCGATCTCAAGGCCGTCAACGCCCAGGAATTCCATTCGGCTGCCGCCAGCATTCGCCAGGCCTGGCAGTCAATGCCGGAACTGACGCCCTTTATGGACAACCTGATTGTCGAGGAAACCGAAGAGGGTCTGGATATCCAGATCGTCGACCAGCAGGGCAAGCGCATGTTCCCCGAAGGCTCGAAGTATCCGCTGGAGCCGACCCGCCTGGCCATCGCTGCCATGGCGCCCTTTTTGCAGCAGCTCAATTCGCAGATGACGATTTCGGGGCATACGGCGGCCGGTGGACGCTATGAAAACCCGCGCTATGGCGCCTGGGAGCTTTCGGCCGATCGCGCCAATGTCGTGCGCTCGACGATGGGAGAGTTTGGGCTGACCGACGACCGTATCAAATCGGTGGCCGGGCGCGCTTCGGATGAACCGTTTTTCCCCAATGACCCCTATATGGCGGCCAACGAGCGGGTGAAGATCACCGTGCTGCGGACTGCGCCGCCAGTGCCGGCCGGGCTCAAGCCCTAGTTTGTAATCGGAACCCTCGGCACAGGCTGACGTTCTTCTCGCATCGTAATTTTTGCGAGAAGCGTCATGTTCCAACTCCTGCTCATTCTCGTCGTCGTGGCCGTGGTGGCCGGGGCGATGGGCTTTACCGGCCTCGCCGCGGGCGCGGCGGGCCTTGCCAAGATCATCTTCGTGCTAATGCTGCTCGGCATCGGGCTGATGGTGCTGCTCGCCGTGATGGGGCTGGTTATCATCTTTTAGAGGAGCAGCTTAAAACCTTCGTGGGTCGCTTCGAAGCCGAGCTTGCGATAGAAGCGATGGGCGTCCAGGCGGACCTTGTTGGAGGTCAGTTGGACCATGCCGCAGCCGGCTTCGCGGCAGCGTTCAACCGCCCATTGCACCATTTCCGACCCCAGACCCTTACCGCGCTGATCCCCGCGGATATGGACGTTTTCGAGAATGCCGCGCTTCATGCCGAAGCGGGGCAGGCCGGGCAGAACGCTGATTTGCAGGGTGCCGACGATTTCGTTGTCTCGTTCGACGACGATGAGCTGGTGATTGGGATCGGCCGATATTTCATCGAAGGCGGTGCGGTAGCGCGGATCGCTCAGGGTTTCCGGATCGAGTGGCGGGGTATCGGGGCCGCGAGCGTCGCCGTTGTGGCAGAGGGCGAGAATGGTGGGCACGTCTTCGGGGCGAGCGTCGCGGTAGATGAGATCGGACATGTCAGCTTCGGTGTGGCGAAAGGGAGCGCGCGCTTCCTAGCACGACGAGGGCGATGATGGCAGTAATGCCGGCCGCCCAGGAACCGACGGAGAGGAGCGCGCCAGTGCCGGCCCAGGTGATGGAGGCGAAGGCTTCGGAAATGGTGGCGGCGCGGGAGGCGACCTGGCGGCGGCGGAACATGGCGCGGCGCATGGGGACGCGGAACCAGACCTGGATTGCCGTGGCCGAGGCGGCGGAGAGAATGGCGCAGACGCCGGTGGCCAGGGCCATGGTCCAGCTATTGAGCGCCAGGAGGGCTAGGAGCGGGGTGAGGATCACGGCGACGACCGTAAGGACGGCTTCGATCTTGGCGCGGAGGATGCTTCGGGCCGCGATAGGGGCGGTGGCGACGAGGTCGTAGGCATCCTCGCCGGAAAGGGCCAGCCAGGCGAGGCCGCCGGCCAATTGGCCTGATGCCATGACGAGAACGGGCACGATGACGATGAACGCGCCTGCGCCTTCGCCATAATTGACCCAGAGAAGCAGGGCCGGCGGCAGCAGATAGAGCATCTGCATCAGGGTTTGCGACAGCAGCCACGGGTCGCGTTGCAGCAGGCGCCATTCCTTGTGCCGCAATACCTGGGCCTGGGTTCGTCCGGTGAAATGGGTTCCGGACTTGGCGCGATGGCGGCTGGATTGGCCGACGCTTGCTGCAGCGACCGCGAGGCGGCCATAGCTGGGGGAAAAGAGCAGCATGGCAAGGGCCAGTGCGGCAACGAAACTCACAATGACGGGTACGGCGGAGACGGCGTCGCCCATGACGGCGCGGGCGGGGAGCCAGAGCCAGTGATCGGCCGCGGGGAGGCTGGCGACCAGATCGGGTGAGCTGAAGAGTGCGAAACGCGAATAGGTGTCGAAGGACAGGATGGCGACGGCCTGGATGCCGATGACGAAACCGGCGCCGACGATGGCTGCAAGAATTTGAGCGATGAGGCGGGTGCGCTTGGGGCCGACGAGGCGGAAAAGCCCCATGGTGAGGGCCATGGCAATGGCCACGGCGAGCGCCGAGAAGGCGGGGAGCACGAGGTAAGCCCAGAGCCAGTGGGGACCGGCAAAGAGCGCGAGCATATTGATAATCGGGCTGGCGAGGAGGGCGCTGAGGAGGGCCGTTGATAGCGCGACCGCGCCGGTTCGGACGGCGAAAAGGGTGCGGGTCGAGGCGGGGGACGAGAGGATCAGGTCGAGGTCGGAGCGCGCGTAATAGACGCGGGTGACGGATTCGAGCGCCTGCGAGAGCATGACCGAGAAGAACAGGAGGCCAACGCCTGTGACCATGGCGAGGGTGGGCTTGTCGGGCGTTATGCCACGCGCCGCGGCGGGGGCGATGATGGCGGCAGCGATGAAGAGGAGGAGTGCGTAGACAGCGAGGCCGCCGACGAGAAAGCCCAGCAGCCTGACACGGTGGCCGCCGGTCATCATGGCGAGCCAATCGCGCCAGGCGAGGCGCAATTCGTGATGTGCGAACCAGAGGAGCGAACCGGGGGCGGCGATCATGAGGTGGCGGGAGCGGTTTCGACCAGTTCGAGGAAGATTTCCTCAAGCGTCGATTCGCGGCCGGTGCGGGCGCGGAGTTCGGCCAATGTGCCTTCGGCGACGAGGTTTCCGCCGGCGATGACGCCGATGCGCTGCGCCATGCGTTCGGCCACTTCGAGAATGTGGGTGGTCATGATGATGGTGACGCCCTGGCGCACCTTTTCGAGGAGCACGTCCTTGACCTGACGCGCGGAGCCGGCGTCGAGGCCGGTCAGTGGCTCGTCGAGAATGATAAGGCGCGGATTGTGGATCAGCGCGCCGGCAAGGGCGACCTTTTGCAGCATGCCCTTGGAGAAGCTGCCGCAGAGTTCGTTGGCGTGGGGTTTTAGGCCCAGGAGGGTGAGGAGATCGTTGGCCGCGTCGCGGGCACGGGAGGGCTCCACCTGCCAGAGGCCGGCGACGAAATCGAGATATTCGAGCGGGGTCAGGCGGTCGTAGACCATGGGTTCGTCGGACACCCAGGCGAGGAGGCGCTTGGCGCCGACCGGATCCTTACGGATGTCGGTGCCGAAAATTTCGATTGAGCCGGCATCGGGCGCGAGAAGGCCGGCAACCATGCGCAGAATGGTGGTCTTGCCCGCGCCATTGGGGCCGAGGAGCGCGTAGAATTCGCCCGCGGCGACGGTGAGGTCTAGGCCTTGCACGACGGGGCGATCGAAGCTCTTGGCGAGATTCTTGATGGCTAGGGCGGGAACGGTCATGGAGGCTCCGGCGGGATCGAGTGCATCCTAGCCGGCGCGCCTTGCTGGCGAGTGAATCGAAATCCTCAAGATTTCGCGTGGGGCAGGGTTGCAAGAATTGCAGGTTGTCGCGAACCCAGCGGTACGGCTAGCTTGCCGATCGCCGGGCCTCCCTTCCGGTCATTGAAAAATAAGCGACTTTGGTCGGCCTGCTGCCATTGGCATCGGGCCCTTTTATACTTGGACTTTTGCCATGACGAACGGCGTTGCACCCATTCAGGGCCTCACCGGCCTTGCAACGAAACTGGCGATTTTCGCCATGGCTATCGGTTCTTTCGGCATTGGCACAGGCGAATTTGCCATTATGGGCCTCTTGCCCAATCTGGCGGGTGACCTTGGTGTCACTGAACCCGAGGCAGGGCATGTCATCTCGGCTTATGCGCTTGGCGTGGTCGTCGGCGCGCCGCTGATTGCGGTGCTTTTTGCGCGGGTGCCGCGCAAGCCGCTGCTTTTGGGGCTGATGGCGCTGTTTGCGCTGGGCAATTTTGGGAGTGCCGTGGCACCGGATTATTGGTCGCTGGTACTGCTGCGTTTCGTTTCCGGGCTGCCGCATGGCGCTTATTTCGGTATTGCGGCGCTGGTTGCCGCTTCGATGGTGGAAGTCGGTTTCCGCGCCCGGGCCGTGGGCCGGGTGATGCTGGGGCTGACGCTGGCGACGCTGATCGGCATGCCGCTGGCGACCTGGCTGGGGCAAGGGCTCGGCTGGCGGCCGACTTTCCTCGCCGTGGGTGGTATTGGCGCGCTTACGGTGCTGATGGTCATGCGCTTCGTGCCGGCGATCAAGGCGGCGGAGGGCGCGAGCCCGCTGCGTGAACTGGGTGCGCTGAAGCGCCCCCAGGTTTGGCTGACGCTGGGTATTGCGGCGACCGGATGCGGTGGCATGTTTTCGGTGTTCACCTATATCGTGCCGCTGCTGACTGAGGTGACGGGCATTCCGACGATTTGGGTGCCGGTGGTGTTGGCGCTGTTCGGGGTCGGTATGACGCTGGGTAATATTCTGGGGGCCTATATGGCGGACCGGGCGTTGATGAAGACCATTGGCGGCATGCTGGCGTTCAATATCGTCAGTCTTGCAGCGGTGCCGTGGCTGGCGCAGGCCTGGCCGACGGCGGCGCTGAGCGTGTTGGGGGTGGGCTTTACGGTGGCCATCGGTACGGCGCTACAGACGCGGTTGATGGATGTGGCGGCGGATGGGCAGACGCTGGCTGCGACGCTCAACCATGCGGCTTTCAATATCGCCAATGCGCTGGGTGCGCTCTTTGGCGGGATGGCGATTGCGGCGGGACTTGGTTGGGCTTCGACGGGGCCGGTGGGCGCGGTGATGGCGGTGGTCGGGCTGGCGCTGTTTTTCGTGTCGGTGTGGCTCGAACGGCGGGACAGCGGCTGGACCCCGGATGCGGTGCCGGCAGAATGAAAAAAGGGCGCCTCAAGGGGCGCCCTTCTTGTTTCAGGCGACAGTCAGCGTGACATCGACATTGCCACGGGTGGCATTGGAATAGGGGCAGACCTGGTGGGCCTTGTGGACCAGCGCCTCAGCGTCTTCCTTGGAGAAGCCGGGGAGGGTCACCTTCAGCTCAACTGCAATATTGAAACCCTTGCCGCCTTCATTGGCGTTTTCGCCGAAGGAAACAGAGGCGTCGATGGTGGTTTCGTCAGGGACCTTGATCTTTTCGCCACGTGCGACGGCCTTGACCGCGCCCAAGAAGCAAGCGGAATAGCCGACGGCAAACAGCTGCTCGGGATTGGTGCCCGGGCCGTCATTGCCACCCATGGCCTTGGGCGTATCGAGCGTGACGGCAAGGCGACCATCATCGGTCTTGCTGGTGCCGGTGCGGCCGCCGGTGGTGTGGGCGTGGGCGGTGTAGACTGCGGCTTTGATGGACATTGCGACGGCTTCCTTTGGAGGGATGAAATTTCGTGACGAGCGATCTATAGTGCGCAATTTAATTGCGTGCAATAGAAAATTATGTGATAGATTTTTGACATTGAAAGGTGAGGCGATGAGCGAGAAGCGGATGCCGACGATCGACCAGATGCTGTGCTTTGCCGTCTATTCGGCCGGACACGCATTCACGCGCTTCTACAAGCCGCGCCTGGATGCGCTGGAGCTGACCTATCCGCAATATCTCGCCTTTCTGGTGCTATGGGAAAAGGACGACATCACGGTAAAGGCGCTGGGGGAGCGATTGTTCCTCGATTCAGGAACAATTACGCCGCTCATCAAGCGGCTGGAGGCCCGGGGGTTGGTGGGGCGCCATCGCGACGAGGAAGACGAGCGGCAGGTGCGCATCCGGCTTACCGAGGAGGGGCGAGCGCTGAAAGACAAGGCACTTTCCATTCCGCTGGCCGTTATCGAAGGCGCGGGGCAATCGCTGGAAGCGACGGAAACGATGCGGCGGGAACTGGTGGCGTTGCGGCAGCGGCTTGATGGGGCGGGGAAGTAGGAAACCTCCACGCGCTCGCCCCCGTGGTTCGAGGCTTTGCAAGGGCAAAGCACCTCACCATGAGGGCTTTTGGGGTGCCGTTGCGAGTGAACTACCGCAATCCTACCGCGTCGACCTGGCCGGAGCGGCAGCCGCCGTCGGTGGGGGAGGCAGCGGCAATGAGGCGGGGTAGGGAATCGGGGCCGTCGATATTGCCGGTGAGGCCGATGGTCAGTTCGGTGATGAGGGTGCGATTGCCGTCCTGTTCACAGGTCATGCGGACGCGTTCGCCGGCGCCGGGGCCGAAGGCATTGTCGAAGGCGTCGCGGATTTGCGTCAGGGTAATGCGCTTGCCGATGTTGCTGGCGAAAAGTTCGGCGACTTCGGAGGTATTGAGGGCCAGCATGAGGTCGAGGGCGTCGGCATAGTATTGGCCGGGGCCGGTGCCGTAGCAGGTGCCGTGCTTGGTCCATTCGTGGCGGTCGAGGTTGGATTGGCTGCCGGGCATGACTTCGTCGAGGTCGCGGCGGATGGACAGGGGCAGGTCGAGGATGGGGAGATCGCGCCAGCGGCCGTCTTCGCTGGCGTAGCGGTCCCCGGCCGGGACATTGCAATATTCGTTGCTGTGGGGCTGCGGCCAGAGGCCGTGCAGAGTGAAATTGGTGGCTTCAAAACTCGTGGCGCGCTGATTGCGGCACTCGGTTTTTCGCGGGCTGAGTTCGCAGAAGGCGGGCTGCCAGTTTACGGCGAGGATATATTGGGTGCCGCGATAGGTGGGGGCTGGCGCTGGAGGCGTTGGTTCATCGACGCGGCCTTCGGCGTCGGTGGAGCGGGTGCCGCAATCAACAGTGACCCAACGGCGGTCGGGTTCGGCGCCGGGCACGACGATCCAGAGATGGGTCGGGTGGTCCTTGTTGCCGGCGATGAGATCGTAGGCGGTGCCCGGACGGATAGTGATGTCGCCGGGATTGGTTTGCCGGCTGATGGATTGGAGGGCTGGGCAGGCCTTGGTGGCGGTGAAGTAGCCGGCAAGGGGGACTTCGGCGTGGGCCGGGAGGGTGAGGAGGGCGAAAAGCAGGGTGGTGATGATCCGCAGCATTTTCTTGTTCCTCAAATGATTTGGGAAGCCTAGCGGCTTCCCCCGAGATTCCCAGAGTGGTTTTTCTATGGAGGCGACCAACCACCGGCTGTCACCCCGGGCTCGACCCGGGGGCCATCTTGAGATTTCAGGATGGGCCCCGGCCTTCGCCGGGGTGACAACCGAGTGTGTGAAAGCTCCCTGGCAGCAGATTAGAGCGTGATGCGGTAGACGCCAAAACCGTCGGCGTTGGTTTCGCCTGTGGCCTCGATCTTGACGGCGGTGACGTCGGCTACGTGGTCGGCGGCTTTCGGGCCCGTCGCGAAGAGGACGGTGGTGTCCGGAATGGGAGCCAGCGACCAGTTGCTGTCGGCCTTGGGGTTGATCGTGCCGTTTTCGATGATGAAACGCACGATGATGTCGCGATTGGTATCGGGACCCTTGAAGACGATCACGTCCGAATTGATGTTCGGGAAGGTGCCGCCGCCGCCGGCGCGGTAGTTGTTGGTGGCAACCACGAATTTCTGGGCCGGATCGATCGGCTTGCCGTCATAGGCGAGGTCGACGATGCGGTTGGCGTCGGGGTTCGGCTCTTCCTTGCCGTCCGAGGAATATTTGGAGGGCTGGGTCAGGTCGATCTTGTAGGTGACGCCGTCGATCACGTCGAAATTGTAGGACGGGAAATCGAGGTTGATGAGTTCGGCGTCTTTGGCGCCGGGCTCGATCTGGTTGAAGATGCCGGCCGAGCGTTCGAGCCAGTTCTTCACATCGGCGCCGGTGATGACAACGGCCTGGATGGTGTTGGGATAGAGATAGAGATCGGCGACGTTCTTGATGGCGACGGGGCCAACGGGCACGTCGGTATAGTAATCCGGGCCGCCGCGACCGCCGGACTTGAAGGGAGCGGCAGCCGAGAGGATCGGCAGGCTTTCCCATTCGGTGCCCTTCATCATCTGCTCGATGTACCAGGTCTGGGCCTGGCTGACGATCTGGACGGAGGGATCGTCGGCGACGAGAGCGAAGTAGGAATAGAGCGGAGCGGAGGTTTCGCCGACGGCGCGACGGATATAGTCGAGCGTTTCTTCGTGCTCGTGGGTGACTTCGGTGACGATATCGGCTTCGTCCTCGACGAGAGCTTTGACCTTACCGTCGACGCGCTCGAAGATCGGGCGGGCTTCGGAAGTGTGCGAGGCAATGGTCCACTTGCCGCTCGCATCCTGCTCGAGCAGCAGGTCGATGAGGCCCATATGGCTACCCCAGAAGCCGGGCATGACGGCGGGTTTGCCGTTGAGCGTCCCGGCGGTGACATCGGCGCCCTCGACGTCTTCATAGTCAGGGCCGGGGAAGACGAGGTGCTGGTGGCCGGTGAGGACCACGTCGATGCCTTCGACGGCTGCGAGCTGGAGCGAGGCGTTTTCGGCGCCGGTGGTCTGATCGGCGGCAATGCCGGAATGGGAGAGGGCGATGATGATATCGGCGCCTTCTTCCTTCATCTTGGGCACATAGGCCTTGGCGGTTTCGACGATATCGCGGGTGTTGACCTTACCGGTCAGGTGGGTCGCGTCCCAGGTCATGATCTGGGGTGGCAGGAAGCCGATGAGGCCGACCTTGATGGTCTTGGTGGCGCCGGAGCCGTCAGTCAGTTCCTTTTCGACGATGCGATAGGGCGCGACATAGGTTTCGTCGCTCAGCACGTCGGCTGCGAGGTCGCCGCGCACGAGATTGGCGGAGACGAAGGGGAAGGTGGCGCCCTCGAGCGCCTTGTCGAGGAATTCGAGGCCGTAGTTGAATTCGTGATTGCCGAGGGTCGCGGCTTCATAGCCGAGGGTGTTCATGGCGGCGATGATCGGGTGCACATTGCCATCGAGGCCCTTTTCATAGGCGATATAGTCGCCCATCGGGTTGCCCTGGATGATGTCGCCATTGTCGAGCAGCATGGAATTGCCGGCTTCGGCGCGGATGCCTTCAATCAGGGTCGCGGTGCGCGCCAGGCCCATCGTGTCGTTGGGAGCGTCGGCGTAATAGTCATAGGCCAAGGCCGCGACATGCAGGTCGGTGGTCTCGATGATGCGCAGATGCGCCTGGTTGGCTTGCGCCTGGACCGCAAAGGGGTGCATCGCCGCGATCGCTCCTAGACTGGCGGAGCCGGCAAGAAAGCTGCGGCGAGAAATCTTTGGAAGAAAATTCATCTGATGATCTCCAAGTGAAATGCCAGGAAGCCTGGGGCCGAAAATCCCGAGTGGCCGGCTGGCCCGGCTTCTCAAGCGCTTCCTCTCCCGGGAAGCGGCCTCGACATGCCCGCGTTCGGTGACGGTGGCATGACAGCGGCGGGGGAGACGCTATGAAGTTTTTACCGAGTGGTCAATTTATGACGGTTCGATGACGATGGTCTTTTTGGCGCCTCGTGCAACCCGTTTCAATTGTTTCGGCTTGTTGCTACCAAAGACGTGAATATGGAGGGCCGTCATGAAGTGGCGTGGTCGGGAACGCAGCAGCAATATCGAGGATCGTCGCGGACAGGCGGGCGGCTTTGGCGGGCCTTCGCTCGGGCGCAGCGGCGGCATCCGCATTCCCACCGGCGGTGGGTCGCGCGGGGGGATTGGCGGGGTCATCGGCATCATCGTGGTGCTGGGCATCATCTGGATGGTGACGGGCCAGAACCCGCTGGACTCGCTGACGGGCGGATCGAGCACCGGGACCTCGAGCGCATCGTCGCAACAGCTTCCAACGGAAGGCCAGGATGAACTCGTCGATTTCGTCGGCGTGGTGGTCAAGGAAACCGAGGATCTCTGGACCGAGGTTTTTGCCAGTGCAGGTGAGGATTATCCCGAGCCGCCGGTGGTGATTTTCAGCGGCCAGACCAATTCGGGCTGTGGCGTTGCCGATGCGCGGACGGGGCCGTTCTATTGCCCGGTCGATTCCAAGGTCTATATCGACCTGAGTTTTTACGACGAACTGCACCGCAAGTTTGGTGCGCCGGGCGATTTTGCGCAGGCCTATGTGCTTGCCCACGAGGTCGGGCACCATGTGCAGAATCTCACGGGTGTGCTGCCCGAATTCAACCGCCGCCGCCAGAGCATGAGCGAGGAACAGGCCAATGCCTATTCGGTGCGGGTGGAATTGCAGGCAGATTGCTATGCGGGCGTTTGGGCCAATTATGCCGGCCAGAAGAACCTGCTCGATTCCGGCGATATCGAAGAGGCGTTGAATGCGGCCGAGCAGATCGGCGACGATACGCTGCAAAAGCGCATGCAGGGCTTTGCGGTGCCCAAGACCTTCAACCACGGTACTTCGGCGCAGCGGCAAACCTGGTTCGAGCGAGGCTATAAGGCGGGTGACCCGAACGAGTGCGATACGTTCTCGGGGAATGTCTGAATTATGGCTGACGCGCGATGGGGTAGCCGCGGGACATAAGGTTAGCTAAACCGGGCCGGTCTTTATGCGTTGGCCGGCCCATGATCCCAAGAATCCTTCATTTTACCTGGAAATCCGAACAGCTTCCGCGCCAGATGCAGGCCTACTACGATGCCTGGCGCCGGTTGCATCCGGACTGGGAGATTCGTCTCTGGACCGACGAGGCGATGAGGGCCTTCGTGGCAGAGATCTATCCTGGTTTTCTCGCCACATATGACGCCTATCCCAAGATGATCCAGAGGGCGGATTCTTTCCGCTATCTGGTGCTGGGCGCTTTGGGCGGTGTTTATGCCGATCTCGATGTCGAGCCTTTCCAGTCAGTTGAAGGGTTGCTGAATTACGAGTGTTTCCTAGGCATTGAGCCGCTCGAGCACATATTTCCGGATCGACACCATCAAGGGGTGCCGTTTCTCCTGACCAATGCCTTCATGGGGTCGGTGCCGGGGCATCGGTTGTGGCTTGATATCATTGCTAGAATGCCTGATCTGGTGGATCAGGAAACCTTCTATTCCACCGGGCCGTCCATGGTTACGGCGTCGGTGCTCAGGCTGCAGAAGGAAGATCGCCCGATCCTGTTGTCGCCGATGGTCTGGTCGCCGCTACTGGCGGATGGCCGCAAGACGCGCTCTGACGCCGAAGCCATCGCGTTGCTGGAGCCGATCGGTACCGTTGTGCCCGCGACGAGTGGTTCGCTTGTTTCCCATGTCTGGATGACCACCTGGGTGCCCTGGCACAAGCGGGGCAACAGATTTGCTCCTATTCTGCAGGTCCCCACGGCCATCAAGTGGGCGTGGCGGCAGATGGCCAATCCGGCCGTGGCCAAGGTGGTTATCTCCGATCCGCTGCAGCTTTATGCCAATCAAGTCATCGTACCGACGGACGAACGGCCACAGGTTCACGTTGCGGTGCGGCTGGGGAAGCGAGATCTGTCGCCGGCTCTCTCGGCGGCGCTGGCCGCTCTCGACTATCCTCGGGATCGGCTGACCTTTGCAGTCCATATTTCTGCCGACGCCCACCGAGGGGACGTGGCCGCAATGCTTGAGCGGAGCGGATTGCAGGCGGAGATCGTGACCGGCGATCTCTCGTCTTCAGCGGCGCGGGACAATGCCATTCTGGATGGGTTCGCGGCTGATAGAGACTATCTGTTGCTGGTCGATGGGGCGGTGACTGCTATTCCGGCCGATGCGATCCAGCGCATGCTTGGCGCCGGGCTTCCTGTGACGGCCGCCAACGTGGTCGATGAAACGGGAGCGCCGGGGGATGACCAGCTTTTCCGCTACGAGAAAGCTGCGCCTTTCAAAGTGCTCTACAAGGATGGCGGGCGGGATGGCGTGGTGCGCCGAGACAAGGGGTTCCGCACCTATTTGGGCCATCAGAAGGTTTTCGCGCTGTTGCCGCTCGATGGGGTGGGGGAGAGTTTCGTGCTCATTGCACGGGCGGTTATCGACGCCGGTGTGCGCTTTGCCGAGACGCCTTACAAACTACATCTGGGCGCCGAAGCCTTCGGCATTATGGCGCGGGACAAGGGTTTTGAGGTCTGTGGTCTGACCGACCTCGAAGTCGTCCGGCAGAGGTCGAGCTAAGGTTAGAGACCGAAGGCGTGGCGGCAGAGCATGGCGGTCGCCCAGCCGGCAGCCAGCATGATCAGGCCGGGATATTTGAGGCTGACGACGAGCGCCACCAGCATGGCGAGTTTTATGTCGAGCCCGCCGTTGAAGAAGGCGGGGGCGCAGAGTGTCGTCAGCACCGCGGCCGGGACGGCATTGAGTGCGGCTTCGAGGCGCGGGGGAATGGTGCTCATGCGGGTGATGAGCACATAGCCGCCCACCCGCGTCAGATAGGTGGCGACGGCGGCGGCGATGATCAGCCAGGCGGTTGCGGGATCGAGCGCGAAGTTCATGAGTGCCCAGCCTTTGCGGTTTTAGTGCCGGGCGGCGGCGAGAGGGGCAGAAGAGCGGCGACGAGAACGCCGAAGGCGGCGCCGATGCTCACATGCCAGGGCGAGCCGACGAACTGGTAGCCGAGGACCGAGCCGATGAAACTGGCGGCGACAACCGGATAAAAGCCGGGCTTACGGCGGAAGCCGACGACGATGCCGAGGAAATAGAGCGGCAGCAACACGTCTATGGCCCAGACGCGCGGATCACCAATCATCGAGCCGAAAGCCGCGCCGATCACGCTGAAGGTCAGCCAGGGCACATAGATGACGGCTGCGAAGGCGAGATACCATTCGAGCGTGATGGTCTTGCCGCTTTCGGCGCGGCGCACGGTTTCGGCAAACTGCGGATCGATGAGCAGGAAGAAGGCAAGGAGCTTCTGGCCCAGCGAGAAATGCGTGAGGTAGCGGGTGAGCGCGGCCGAATAGAGCACGTGGCGGAAATTGACCGCAAAGATCGAGAGCACCACCAGCCAGGCGGCGACGTACTGGCCGAAAAGCTCGATGCCGACCAGCTGGCTGGCACCGGCATAGACGGTGGCGCTCATGAGCGCCACTTCTGGAAGGTTTAAGCCGTTATCGACGGCGACGGCGCCGAAAAGTACGGCGAAGGGAGCGGAGGACAGCGCAACGATAGCCCCGCCCTTGAAACCCTCAACGATCTCGTTGCGGTTCATTTACGCCGCAGGCGCCTGGTGCTCGGGCCACTCGGCAATACCCTTTTCCTTGCGCACCAGATTGAGGAAGCGGGTGAAGAGGTAGTGGCTATCCTGCGGGCCGGGGCTGGCCTCGGGGTGATACTGCACCGAGAAGATCGGCTTGCCATCGACGGCAAGGCCGGCATTGGAGCCGTCAAAAAGCGAGATGTGGGTCTGGGTGACGCCGGCGGGCAGGGTCTCGGCGTCCACGGCAAAGCCATGGTTCATCGAGGTGATTTCCACCTTGCCGGTGGTCAGGTCCTTGACCGGATGATTGGCGCCGTGGTGGCCCTGATGCATCTTGGAGGTCGTGCCGCCGAGAGCGAGGCCGAGAAGTTGGTGGCCAAGGCAGATGCCGAACATCGGCTTGCCCGACTCCATCAGCTTCTGGATGGTCGGGACGGCATATTTGCCGGTCGCGGCCGGATCGCCAGGGCCGTTGGAGAGGAAGATGGCGTCGGGGCTATGGGCGAGGACGTCGGCGGCCGTGGCGGTGGCGGGCACGACGGTGACCTTGGCGCCCTGATCGGCGAGGCAGCGCAGGATATTGCGCTTGGCGCCGTAATCGATGGCGACGACATGGAAATCGGGCTTGTCGAGGGTGCCATAGCCCTTGTTCCACTGCCAGCTGGTCTGGTCCCAGTGATAGGTCTGGGCCGTGGTAACTTCCTTGGCGAGGTCGAGGCCTTCAAGGCCCGGGAAGGCGCTCAGTTCGGCCTTGATGGAGCCTTCATCGAAATGGCCGGTCGGCTCGTGGGCGATGACGCCGTTGGGCATGCCGTGTTCGCGAATGCGGGCGGTGAGGGCGCGGGTGTCGATGCCGGCGATGCCGATGATGTTGCGCTTCTTGAGCCAGGCATCGAGCTTTTCGGCGGCGCGGTAGTTCGAGGGATTGGTGATGTCGGCCTTGAGGACGACGCCGCGCACGCCCGAGAGGGCGGCCATGTTCACCGTTTCGATATCTTCGTCGTTGGTGCCGACATTGCCGATATGGGGGAAAGTGAAGGTGATGATCTGGCCGGCATAGGAGGGGTCGGTGAGGACTTCCTGATATCCGGTCATGGCGGTGTTGAAGCAGACTTCGCCGGCGGCGTGGCCGACCGCACCGATGCCATGGCCCTCAAGGCGCGTGCCGTCAGCCAGAATAAGAACTGCGGTCGCGGGGGATTGCTGCCAGCCGGTCACGGTCGGTCTCCATGCTTGGTTCGTCGGATCGCGTGCGAAGGTGGCGGCGAAAGCCGCTACGGTGCTGCGAGGTATGTCGGTTGAGGCCTCGTCATAGAAGGCCAAGGCGCAGAGCGCAAGTGGCGCGTCCAGCGTTTCATGCCTATATGGGGACAACAAATTGCATGGCAAGGAGCACATCAAGATGCGCGAAACGATCAGCGAAGGCCTGAAAACTGCCCTCAAGGCCCGCGACCAAAGGCGTACCGGCACTTTACGCGCCATCAATGCGGCCGTTGGGGATCGCGATATCGCCAATCGCGGCGACGGCAAGGGTCCGGCGACGAATGACGAAGTGTTGGCGATCATCCAGAAGATGGTGAAGCAGCGCGAAGAGAGCTTTGCGATCTATGCGCAGGCCGGGCGCGCCGACCTTGCGACTGTGGAAAAAGAAGAGATCGATATTCTCAACGAGTTCCTGCCCAAGCCGTTGAGCGAGGAAGAAGTGGCGACTGCCATCGAGGCAGCGATTGCCGCGAGCGGCGCCGAGGGTCCCAAGGACATGGGCAAGGTGATCGCAGCGCTCAAGGTCAGCTATCCGGGCCGGATCGACTTCGGCAAGGTCAGCGGGCAGGTGCGGAACGCGCTGGCTGCGAAGGGCTGAGGCTCAGGCCACCAACCTCAAGGTGGCGAGCCGGACCTGGTTCCGGCCGCCATTTTTGGCCTGGTAGAGGGCCGCGTCGGCGCGGTTGAGAAGGGCCGAGAAGTCTTCGTCCGTGGCCGGGATGGCGAGGCCGATGCTGACCGTCGCGATGAGGCCCTTGTCGTCGATGGCGACGGCCAGATCGGCGAAGGCCTGGCGGATGCGTTCGGCGATGGCCTGCGCCGTTTCCTGGTCGATGTCGATGAGGACGACGCAGAATTCCTCTCCCCCGATACGGGAGGCGACGTCGCTGGTTCGCAGTTCCTGGCGCAGGACATCGGCGAAACGTTCGAGGACGCGATCGCCCTGGGCGTGGCCGAAGCGGTCGTTGACCTGCTTGAAATGGTCTAGGTCGAACATCAATACCGCGATGCTGCTGGGCTGCCTGGTCGCGCCGAAGCGATCAAAGAGCGCGCGGCGATTGAGAACGCCGGTCAGAGAATCAGTGTTGGCTTCGGTGTGGTGGCGGTGGGCGGCGCGGGCATAGTGGAGCGTTAGGGTCAGCGCGCCGATGCCGGTCAGGCCGACCAGCGACATGATGGAATTGAAGTCCTCGGCCCAATTCTTGGGCGGCTCGGTGATTACCCAGCGGCCTTCGGCCAGCAAAACGGCTGCGCAGGCGAGGAATGAGAGGGCTGTGATGCAATAGAGAATCGCGTTGGCATTGAGCGCCAGGTGAGGGTGATCCTTGCTGCGCCAATGCTCGACTGCGCAAAGCACGAGAATGACGGCCGCCAGCAGGTTGAGGAGCGCAGTGCCCAATCCCGTCAATCCCATGAGAAAGGGAATGGCGATGGCGATCACGGAAACAGTGCCAACGATGATCGGTGGACGATAACTGGTGGCCATATCCCGGAAGCGGCGCGCCCCGGCATAGACGAAGCTGAAACCGATCAGGATCATCGTATAGGGCACCAAGTGCTGGGCGTAGCCATAAGCGCCGTTGCCCAGGCCCAGGAGCATGACGGCGAAAACCACCATTGCCATGCCGATGGCGCCAAGCACGAGATAGGTCTCGGAACGGGCATTGAGCCAGCCGATGAGCAAGGCGACCAGCAGCGATGCGCTCGAAAACGCGATGCCGATCAGCAATGTGGCATTGTCGATGACCATTCGAGCACCCGACCGCTATGGCCTCTCTTAGCGGCCAAAGATACAACGCCCCCTTACAGAGAAGCTGCAATTGTATCCATCGGCGATCACAGTTTTAGGGTGATCTATTCGGCAGCGACTGCCGTGGGGGCCGGCGGCAGGGCGCCGGTGCTGTGGTCCCAGAGGCCGGAGCCGACGGCGATGGCTGCGGCGAGGGCCGAGGAAATGCCGCCGATGAGCGGCAGGAAACCATAGCCGAGGCCCGATTCGATGACACTGGCGCCGAGGACGGCACCGATGGCGATGCCGATATTAAAGCCCGTCGGAATCAGGGCCGAGGCGAGATTGGGTGCGTCGGCGGCCCAGGCGAGGACGCGGGACTGGACCGGCGAGCCGAAGGCAAAGTTGACCCCGCCCCAGAGGATCGTGGCGATGGCCATGCCCACGGGGTAGGGGCTGACGAAATATATGGTGACGAACAGCACCGCCTGCAGCGCCAGGATGGCGACGAGGGAGGGCATGAGTTTCCAGTCGGCCAGGCGTCCGCCGATGAAGACGCCGATGGTCGAGCCGACACCGTAAAGCAGCAGTACCCAGGGCACGACGCCGGTTTCGATACCGGTCACATTGGTCAGGAGCGGTGTGATGTAGGTGAAAAGGCTATATTGGCCGATCATCACCAGGATGACGATGAAGAGCGAGGCGACAATCTGCTGGCGGCCGAGCACCTTGATTTCGCGCATGAAGCTGCCGGAGGTGGTTTCCGAAGCGGCGTTGCGGGGCAGGAAGAGAGCGACGGCCAGGGTAGCCAGCAGGCCAATGATGCCGACGGCCCAGAAAGTGGCACGCCAGCCCAGCGCATTGCCGATGGCGGTGCCGCCGGGCACGCCGAGAATATTGGAAACAGTGAGGCCCGAGAGAATCAGCGCTACGGCAAAGCCGCGCTTGTCGGGGGAGACGATGCTGACAGCAACGATGGCGGCGATGCCGAAATAGGTGCCGTGGACGACCGAGACCAGCACGCGGGCGAGCATGAGCATTTCAAAATTCGGGGCGAGAGCGCAGAAGGCCTGGCCGAGAATGAAAACGCCGCCCAAAAGCAAAATCAGCGTCTTGCGCGTCATCTTTTTCGTCGCCACGGCAAGGAGTGGGCCGCCGATGGCGATGCCGATCGCGTAGCCGGAAATCAGGTAGCCGGCGACAGGTATGGAGACGTTCAGCCCCGCGGCAACATCGGGCAGAATGCCGGCAATGACGAATTCGGCGGTGCCGAAAGCGAAGGCGGCGACGAACAGGGCGATGAGGGGCAGGGACATGTCAGCAACCGCCGTCGCGGCCTCAATTGGAGCCTGCTCATTTCACAGGGGCTCAACCGGCACAATCCATATTTTGCCCGGCGCGCTATAGAAAAACTATAGAGGCGTATGACTGGCGCCAATCGATTGGTGGCGCTAGACTTCTTTTGCTGGAAGGGCCTCTTCGGCCCGTTGGAGGGCACAAGAATGACGGTTTCATCTCAGACGAAGCGGCGCTTTGCGGCGGCGACGGCCTTGCGCGGACTGTTGATGCTGCTGGCCGGGCTCTATGCGATCATCTTTCCGGGCGATGCGCTGACGGTGCTGGTGCTGTTCGGCGGCATCCTGCTTATCGTCGACGGTGCCCTGGGGCTCTGGAGCCTGACCTTTGGCGGCGGCAAGAGCGGCAATTACTGGTTCGACATCATCGCCAATGCCGCGTCGCTGATCCTGGGTCTATTGTTTTTCATCCAGCCGTTCATCGCGACGATTTTTACCGCGACCTTCTTTGGCACCATTGTGGGCCTCGCTGCCCTGTTTGTGGGCGTGATGCAGATCGTGGTGGTGGTGCGGGAACGCGAGAGCTATGCGCGCATCTGGCCGGTGGTTCTGTCCGGCGTGTCCTATGTGTTGCTGGGGCTGGTTTTCCTGTTTTTCCCGGTCCTGACGGCGGCGGTCGGCATGGTCATCGGCGGTATTTTGCTGGTGTTCTTTGCCATCGGCCTTTTCGGCTGGGCCTGGCGGCTCTATCAGGCCAGCAAGGCTTGAAACCTACTTGTAGGTAACGGTGACGCCGGCCACGCTGGCGTCATCGCGTAAAGGAGCGACGCTGGCCGGGCGGGTGATTTCGATGGAATCGGCCGCCAGCCATCGCGCCGACAGATCGGCATCGGCGGCGATCGAAAAGAAGCTCGCAGCATCGAATGGAACCTCATCACCCGGCGGCACGAGCGCGGCCTGGGTGTTGGCTTCGTGATTGCCGCAATCGCGCGAAAAGACGACGAGGTCGAATTGCTGGCCCGGCGAGGTGAGGCGGTCTTGTTCCTCGATCGTGCATACGGGCACGAGGTCGGAGACGATCCAGAGGGTCGCGCCGATAACGATTGCAGGCAGGGCGGTCAAGAGGATGAAGATGCGGAGCGGGAACTTCTGAACAGGGGGCAAGGGACGATTTTACCGTGAGCGCAAGAGCAAGAAGGCGTGCGCAAGACATAGCTGAGACGTTTGCGATCGAACAGATGATGGTTCCTTTTCCGCCCGATGCCCTTGACTCGGCAAATTTGGCGTGAGTACATAACGTGAACATGAGGCGTGGGGGCTTTCATGACTGGGACACGTTTCAACCATCTCGCTATTGTTCGCGCAGTTGTAGTTTTGGTTCTCTGTGGTCTGGTTACGGCGTGTGCGACGACGCGCGAACCGATAGTATTGACGACTTCCTTCGACCCGCAGGCGGCGGCCTTCATCAATCTAACGGGGCGCGCCAAGGTTAGCGGTCAGGCGTTCGTGCGCCAAAATAGCGGCAAGCTGTTGCGTGCGGTTGGCACGGATGTGTTTCTCGTGCCGCGGACGGCCTATGCCGATGAGCGCATCGCGGCGATCTATCGCGGTCGAAAATTCGCGCTATGGGGTGGCGCTCAGATGCCCGATGCCGACCCGCGGTATGGGCAGCATATGCGAACGACGATCGCCAGCTCTGGCGGATCGTTCAGCTTCGACCGCGTTGCGGACGGCGAATATTACGTCATCGCGATGATCCATCTGCCCAGCGAGATCATGTTTCTGCAGTTTCCGATTGTCGAAAAGGTGCATGTTCAGAACGGCAGGAGTATCCGGCTGGTCATGCGTGGATACTGATCGGCCGGCCCATGGCTGTGGAAAAGCTCGGGGCTAATGACTTGGCGTGAGCAAGTGCTTATCTAGGCCTCATGCGCTTTTCCGATCAGTTCCTGGAAGAAATCCGTCAGCGCCTGCCGATTACGCAGGTTGTGGGCGAACATGTGCTTTGGGACAAGCGGAAATCGCAGCCGGGCAAGGGCGATATGTGGGCTTGCTGCCCGTTTCATGCCGAAAAGAGCCCGAGCTTTCATGCCGATGACCGGCGCGGCATCTATCACTGTTTTGGTTGCGGGGCGTCCGGCGACCATTTTCGGTTTTTGACCGAGAAGGCCGGGATGAGTTTTCCCGAGGCGGTGGAAAAGCTGGCGGGCATGGCCGGTGTGGCAATGCCGGCGCGGGACGAGCGGACCGAGCAGCGCGAGGCGGCGCAAAAGGGCCTGGTCGAGGTCATGGAACTGGCCGCGAAGTATTATGAGGCGGCGCTGTCTCATAATATCGGGGCGCGGGCGCGGGGTTATCTCTTTGATCGCGGCGTTTCGGCGACGAGCCAGACGCGGTTCCGCATCGGCTTTTCGCCCGATAGCCGTAATGGACTCAAGGAACACCTGGCGGCCAATGGGGTTTCGGCGCAGGCCATGCTCGACGCGGGGCTGGTGACGAGCCGCGATGACGATCCGCTGACCTATGACCGGTTCCGCAATCGCGTGATGTTTCCGATTACCGATTTCAGGGGCCGGATTATTGCCTTCGGTGGCCGGGCGCTGAGCGCCGATGTGCCGGCGAAGTATCTCAATTCGCCAGAGACGAGTCTCTTTTCCAAGCGGCAGACGCTTTATAATGGGCAATCGGCCCGGGCCGCGGCGCGGGATGGGGCGACGGTTATCGTCGTGGAAGGCTATCTCGATGTGATCGCGGCGGTGGCTGCGGGCTTTGAGGGCACGGTGGCGCCGCTGGGTACGGCGCTGACGGAAGAACATCTGCAACTGCTTTGGCGCATGGCCGAGGTGCCGGTGCTGTGCTTTGACGGCGACAAGGCGGGGCTCAAGGCGGCGGAACGGGCCATGGACATGGTGCTGCCGCATCTTAAGCCCGGCCAGACGGTGAAGATTGCGACGCTGCCGGAAGGGCAAGACCCCGATGATCTGATCAAAGCGCAGGGGCGGCAGGCTTTTGCCGAGGTGATCGACAAGGCGCGGAGCCTTTCTGACATGCTCTGGAGCCTTGAGACGGGCGGGCTCGTGCCGGAGGCGCCGGAAGAGCGGGCGGCCTTGCAGGCGCGTCTGCGCGAGCGGGCCAATTCCATTCAAGATTCGACCGTGCGCTTTCACTATCAGCAGGCGTTCGACGAGAAGCTGAAGGCGTTTTTCGCGCCGATCCGGCAGGGACGGGATAATCAGCGCGGTGGTGGGCGATCGGGCTATGGCAAGAGCGGCGCCTATGGCTTTCCGGCGCGCGGAACGCCGCGCTCGGTGGTTTCCGATACTTTGCGCAATTCCCGCCTGGTGCGGGGTGGACCCGGGGTCGAGGCGACGCCGCGCGAGGCGACGATCATCCAGACGCTGGTGAACCATCCGGCTCTGGTCGAGGATAAATTCGAAGTTCTGGCGGCGCTCGATTGCGAAACGCCGACGGCGCAGAAGGTTTTGAGCGACATTTTGGCGCTCGCTGTGCGGCATCACGATATTTCGGCGCCGGATATGCAGGCGGCGCTGGGAGCGCGTGGACATGGCCCGGTTCTTGACCGGATGGCGGAAACTTTGGTGCGCCAGGGCGTTTGGCAGGTAGGGTCAGACACGGCGTTGACCGATGCGGAGACCGGATTAAGTCATGCGCTGGCCTTGCATAACAAGAAAGTTCAGCTAAATAGGGAATTGAAGGCAGCCGAAGCGGCGCTGGGCGAAGACCCGAGCGATGAAACCTTTGAAAGGCTGCGAGACATCAAGAACCAGATTACCACTGTCGATGGCACTGAGGCATTGATCGAAGGATTTGGTTCGTTATCAGGACGCGCGACTCGCAGTTTTTAGAGGACTTCTCTAAAGACCGGCGAAGACGCGCGATTTTGCATATGGCGAGTTCGTCATTGCGTCCCGAAGCGAACCATTGAGAACTGGGCGTGTTAACGCCTTGGTTACCAAACCTTTACCTTGTCTTGAGCCGACACCACCTATGACAAGTCCGGCGCCCGATGCCCACGGGTCCCGAGGAGTAGCATATGGCCACCAAGGCAGCGAACAAAGCCAGCAAGGACACCGAGAAGCCCGAATCCGGGGCTCCGGAGACCTCTAATGACAGCCCGCTGATCGATCAGAATGATGCTGCGGTCAAGAAGCTGATCAAGGTCGCCAAGAAGCGCGGCTATGTTACCTATGAAGAGCTGAACGCTGTTCTGCCTGCGGACGAAACAAGTTCCGAGCAGATCGAAGATTTCATGTCCATGTTCTCGGAAATGGGCATCAATGTCGTCGACGAAGACGAGGTCGAAGAGACCGAAGTCGAGAAGGACGAAGACGATACTGGCTCTGAAGTTGCGCCGTCGAGCGGCACGGCTCTTGCCAATACTTCCAATACCAAATCTGGCTCCGACCGTACCGACGATCCCGTGCGCATGTACCTGCGCGAAATGGGCTCGGTGGAACTGCTGAGCCGCGAAGGCGAAATCGCCATCGCCAAGCGCATCGAGGCCGGTCGCGAGACCATGATCGAAGGCCTCTGCGAATCGCCCCTGACCTTCCAGGCCATCATCATCTGGCGCGATCAGCTCGCCGAAGGCGAAATTCTGCTGCGCGACATCATCGATCTCGAAGCGACCTATGCTGGCCCCGATGCCAAGCAGGCGGCGCCGGAGATTCCGGTGGCGCCGGCTCGCCATGAGCCCGAAGTGGTGAAGGCGGCTGCAAAGCCGGCGCCGCGCCGTTCGACGTCTTCCGACAGCGACGACGACTATGTGCCCGAAGAGCCGCAGGCTCCGCAGGACCCCGTTGAGGACGACGACGACGAATTCGACAACGCCCTGTCGCTTTCGGCCATGGAAGCCGAACTCAAGCCGCAGGTCGTCGAGACTTTTGATCGTATCGCCGAAGCCTATGGCCAGATGCGCGCCATGCAGGACCGTCATGCCGTCGATCGCACGGCCGCGGTTTCGGATGCTGAATCCAAGAAGCTTGTTTCGCTCCGTGCCGACGTGATCACCGACGTGAAATCGCTGTCGCTGAACACCAGCCGTATCGAAAGCCTGGTCGAGCAGCTCTACGACATCAACAAGCGCCTCGTGCGGCTTGAAGGCCGTCTGTTGCGTCTGGCAGAGAGCTATGGCGTCAAGCGCGAAGTGTTCCTGCAGAATTATTATGGGCGTGAGCTGGATCCGACCTGGGAAACCGGGCTTGAAGGTTTTGACGGCAAGGGCTGGGGCGAATTCGCCCGTCGCGAAGCCGATACCGTGCACGATATCCGTCACGAGATCGCTACGCTTGCCACCGAAACCGGCCTCGATATCGCCGAATACCGCCGCATCGTTCACAAGGTGCAGAAGGGCGAGCGCGAAGCTGCAATCGCCAAGAAGGAAATGGTGGAAGCCAACCTTCGCCTCGTGATCTCGATTGCCAAGAAGTACACGAACCGCGGCCTGCAATTCCTTGATCTCATTCAGGAAGGCAATATCGGCCTGATGAAGGCCGTGGACAAATTCGAGTATCGTCGCGGTTACAAGTTCTCGACCTATGCGACGTGGTGGATCCGTCAGGCGATCACCCGCTCGATCGCCGATCAGGCGCGCACCATCCGTATTCCGGTGCACATGATCGAGACGATCAACAAGATCGTCCGCACGTCGCGCCAGATGCTGCACGAGATCGGTCGCGAGCCGACGCCGGAAGAGTTGTCCGAAAAGCTCCAGATGCCGCTCGACAAGGTCCGCAAGGTCCTCAAGATCGCCAAGGAGCCTATTTCCTTGGAAACGCCGATCGGCGACGAAGAGGACAGCAACCTCGGCGATTTCATTCAGGACGTGAATGCGATCCAGCCGATCGATGCGGCGATCCAGTCGAACCTGCGTGAAACGACGACGCGTGTTCTGGCTTCGTTGACGCCGCGCGAAGAGCGCGTGCTGCGCATGCGTTTTGGTATCGGCATGAACACCGACCATACTCTCGAAGAAGTCGGCCAGCAGTTCTCGGTGACCCGCGAACGTATTCGCCAGATCGAAGCCAAGGCCCTGCGCAAGCTCAAGCATCCGAGCCGCAGCCGGAAGCTGCGGAGCTTCCTCGATAACTAGGAGCAGCCCCATGGCTGCTCCCCGCCTCAAGGTCACCGCGATCCGCGCCAGCGTTCCATTCAAGCTGGCGGTGACGTTTTCCGATGGCACGCATGGCGCCTTCAATGCGGCGCCTATGCTGGCGGAGCGCGGCGAGGGGACCGAACCGCTGCGCGATCGGGCCTTTTTCGGCAAGGTTGGTTTGGCCAATGGCACGCCGACCTGGCCCAACCATTTTGACATCTCCCCGCAATGGCTGCAGGAGGAGATGGACCGGCGGGGCGAACTGGTGCGCCCCAGACCGCTGCGACGCATGTGAGGGAGTTGCTTATGTCGTTCTGGAAAAATCTCTTTGGTGGCGGCAGCGCTGCGGACAGCGCACCGGCCGGCGACAAGGCGCTCGACGAAGAGAGCTACAAGGGCTTTCTGATCAAGGCCATCGAGATGCGCGCGGGCAGCGAATATCAGTTGGCCGGCACCATCGAGAAGGACGTGGGCGGGGAACTGAAAACCTACAAGTTCATTCGCGCCGACCGTATGGGCTCGAAGGACGACCTTATTGCGCTGGCGCTGAGCAAGGGCCGCCAGATTATCGATGAGCAGGGCGAAGGCATCTTCCGCTAAGCCAGGTTCGAACTTTTGTATGACCGCGGGCCAATCGGCTCGCGGTCCTGTTTTTGAAGGATTGCCATCATGGCCAGGAAGCCAACCGCCCGCAGTGAATTCGTGATGTTCGATATCGTCTATGAAGACGGATCGCAGCGCTCCAACCGCAAGGTCGACGCAAACCTGCTCGGTGGCCTTGATGGCGACGAGCCGGCGCGCGCCGCCATCGAAGAGCAGGACCGTGCCATTTCCGAAAAGTCCGGTCAGCCGCCGCTGGCGATCAAATCAATCAAACGCTCGAGCAAGTAAGTGATGAACTCGGAAACTCTGCAGCTTGGCAAAGATGTTGGCGTGCCGCAGCGTCCCGAGGATGCCGTGCTCGATCCGGTGCCCAATCCGCATACGGATGTGAACTATGTGGCGCGTTATGTCGCGCCCGAGTTTACCTCGCTCTGCCCGGTGACCGGTCAGCCGGACTTTGCCCATCTGGTGATCGACTATGTGCCGGACCAGTTTCTGGTCGAGTCCAAGTCGCTGAAACTGTATCTGACCTCGTTCCGCAATCACGGTGCGTTCCACGAAGGCTGCACGATCGATATTGCCAAGCGCATTGTCGAGACGATCAAGCCGCGCTGGCTGAGGATCGGTGGCTACTGGTATCCGCGCGGTGGTATTCCGATCGACGTGTTCTGGCAGACCGGCGTGTTGCCCGAGGGCACATGGGTGCCGGACCAGGGTGTGCCGCCCTATCGCGGTCGCGGTTAGCTAGAGAAAAGGCCCATCCGAGGATGGGCCTTTTTGTTGGGTCAGGAGCCGAGAGCCTTGTCGATGGCGGGCTTTACCACGGTGCCATAGAGCTCGATGGCTTTCATGACCTTGGCGTGGGGCAGGGTGCCGACGCTGAGCTGCAGGCCGAAGCGGTCGTGCTTGAACCATTCGTGTTGCAGGAGAATCTTGTCGATCACCTCCTGCGGCGATCCGATGTAATAGGCGCCTTCCGGAGTGGTGCTGGCATCGAACTGGGCGCGCGTGCCCGGCGGCCAGCCGCGTTCCGCGCCGATGCGGCTCATGGTGGCGTTATGGGCCGGAAAGGCGACGTCGCGGGCGTCCTGGCTGTCCTCGGCAATGAAGCCGTGGCCGGAAATGCCGACTTTCATCAGGGAAGCGTCGTGGCCGACCTTGGCGCCAGTCTGGCGATAGAGATCGACCAGTGGCATGAACTGACGCGGACGGCCGCCGATGATGGCGATCATCAGGGGCAGACCATAATAGGCGGCGCGGGCGACGGAATTGGGCGTGCCGCCGACGGCGATCCAGAGGGGCAGGGGCTTCTGAATGGGTTCGGGATAGACCGCGATGCCGGGGATGGCATTTGTGTGCTTGCTGCCCGCCCAGGTGACCTTGCCGCCCTTGCGCAGCTCGAGCAGCATTTCGAGCTTTTCTTCGAAGAGATCGTCGTAGTCGTCGAGGTCGAGCCCGAAGAGCGGGAAACTCTCGATAAAGGAGCCGCGACCGGCCATGATTTCGGCGCGGCCATTGCTGATGAGGTCGAGGGTCGAAAACTGCTGGTAGACCCGGACCGGGTCTTCCGAGGAGAGGACGGTCACGGCGGTCGAGAGGCGGATCGACTTGGTCCGCGCGGCGGCAGCGGCGAGGATGGTCACCGGGGATGAGGCGACATAGTCGGGGCGGTGATGTTCGCCGAGACCATAGAAAGCGAGGCCGAGCTGATCGGCCAGTTCGATCTCTTCTATCAGATCGCGCAGGCGCTCGGCCGGCGATTGCAGATGACCGCCGTTGAGCGGGTCGGGGGTATTTTCAGCGAAGGAATAAAGTCCGAGTTCCATGGCGTTCTCCTTGCGCGAAGAGATGGCGGCCGAAGCCTTGGCTCGCAAGAACGCACATGGGTGTTACCGCGCGTCTTGCGCGCGGCAACATATCAGCAATCAGACATTGCTGCCCGAAGGCGTGTAGGCCCAGGGCTGCGGCGGCGTTGGGGCGGGTTGGGGAGCCTTTTCACCGGCGGCTTTGTGGATTTCGGTGACGAGGGCCGGATCGAGGCGCAATTTGGCGGCGAGCGCTTCGAGATAGGCCTGCTCGGCCGGAGTGTCGGCAGTGATGGCGACGAGGGAAGCGGCGTAGATTTCGGCCGCATGCTCGGGCGTATCGGCGCGGGAAACCACCGCGTTGATGTCGAGGGGCGTCGAAAGCTCGTCAAACACCCAGGCTTTTTCCTCGGCGGAAAGCGGCATGGTTTTGAGGCGCTCGAAGATGGCGTCCTTTTCCTCGGCGTCGATGCGACCATCGGCCTTGGCGGCCGAGATCATGGCGCGGACGAGGGATTTGCCGAGGTCCTCGGCGGCTGCGGTATTATCTGGAGCGGGGATGAAAGCGTCTTCGCGCGGGGCGGGGGCCTGCGCAGCACCGGCCTGCTTTTCCTGGTAGGTTTGCCAGGCCTTGTAGGCGAGACCGCCCACAGCGGCGATGGCGCCGAGCTTGGCCGCATTGCCCAATAGCTTGGTCGGCTTGCCGCCGGAAAGCAGCAGGCCGGCCGCGAGGCCAGCAGCACCGGTCATTGCCGTCCGCTGCGTATTCGGATCGGTCTGAATGGCCTTGATGATCTGGTCAATATTGAACATGGGCGCTCCCTTTGTTGGTTCCGGCACAGATGGGGATTGAAAGCGGCTGGCGCAAGCGCTGTGCCGGATAGAACCGAGCATGAAAAAGCCCCGGTTGTGAAACCGGGGCCCGGGAAGCCTCGACGGGAGGGAGCGAGGCTCTGGGGATTGGAGTGTTAGTTGCTCGGCGTAGCGGCCGGAGCCGGGGTAGCTTCCGGCGTTGCTGCCGGGGCCGGCGTCGCTTCAGGGGTTGCGGCCGGGGCTGCATCAACTGCCGGAGCCGGGGCTTCGGTCATGGGAGCGACTTCAGGAGTAGCGGCCGGAGCTTCGGTCATCGGGGCCGGAGCGGTCGCCGGGGATTCCACGGCCGGGGCGCCATTGACGTCAACCGAGGTGGATGGACCCGAATTGGCCGAGAATACCAGATAGCCGATGGCCAGCAGAGCGAGGGCGACGATGATGCCCACGAACCAGCCGGTTCCGTTGCTTTCACGGGTATAGACCGTGCGGTTGCCGTCATTGGTATAGATAGTATCACGTTCTGGGGTAGCCATTGGATGCTCCTTAGCAAGTGAATTCTGGATAAAGAACGCAGCCTCTCCGAAGTCGGTTCCCTATTTCGTGATCACAACGCCAAATCAATTGTGGCGTGAAAAAGATCCATTGGTATCAGAGAGATATAGTCTCTGCTCAGAGGTCCGGAGCTTTGCCTTTGTCACCTTTTTTCGAAATTTTATCGATCAGGGCAAGGAAAAGTGCCGAGAAAATGAAGGTCAGGTGCAGCATCGTGTACCAGAAAATGTGCTGGTTGGTGTACTGCGGGACGTTGAGGAATATCTGCAGCAGGTGGATCGAGGAGATGGCGACGATGGTCGATGCTACCTTGATCTTGAGCGAGCCGGCGTCGATCTGGCCAAGCCAATGGACGTCGCCCTCATTGTCGAAGCGCGAGACGAAATTTTCGTAGCCCGAGATGATGACCATGACGACGAGGCTGGCGATCAGTGCGGCGTCGATGAGACCCAGGATTTTCAGGATAGTCTCGGTCTCGTCCATGCCGATCATATGGCTGGCGAAATCCCAGAGCTTGTAGCCGAACGAGACGGCGTAAAGGGCGAGGGCCAAGCCGAGGCCGATGTAGAAGACCACGAGCAGCCAGCGCGAGGCGAGGATGATGCTTTCAACAAAGACTTCGAGACGTTTCATGGCGGGCTCCGGGAGGACCGTGCACGGATAGCAAGTCTATTGGAGCTGGCAAGAGGCGCGCTGACCAGAGGCGCAAAGAAAAGGGGGCGGACGTGTGTCCGGCCCCTTCTTTTTTGTAGGTCGCTCGTTCTAGCCGTTGTTGGCCACGGTGATGAGCGGGGTGATGCGGCGGATGGTGACGCGGCGGTTTTCGCGCTCGGCCGCTTCGGTCCGGATCTTCAGGTAGCGTTCGCCATAGCCCTGGGTCGCCAGGTTTTCCGGCGGCACGCCGTAGAAGTCCGTGAGGATACGGGCAACGGTAGCGGCACGCAGATCCGAGAGGCGCAGGTTGGAGACGTCCGAACCAACGGCGTCGGTATGGCCTTCGATGAGGAAGGTTTCCGCCGGGTTGGTCCTGAGCAGTTGCAGCATGGCATTGGCGACGCCCGAGAGGGCCGTCACCTGGTCACGATTGATGGTCGCGGCGCCCGTGTCAAAGGTGAGGTTGCCCACTTCGAGGCGGCGGACCGAGTCACGAACGCGAGCCGAGCGCTTGACCTCGTCGATGGAATAGACGCGAGCGACCTGTTCGACCGGCGGCTGGGCGAAGAAGTACTGCACTTCATTTTCATCGGCATAGGAGGCGTCGAGAACGTAGTCGCGCACCGGGATGTTGAGACGGAGCGGCGGCAGGTCCTGACCCGGGTCACGCCAGACGAGCAACTGGTCGTCATAGCGATCGTCGAAATAGGCAAGGACGATTTCACGGCCATCGGGCGTGATGCGCGAACGGCGCAAGATGTCGCCATTGCGGTTGCGCACGGTGACCACCTGGCTGCCGTCGGGACGTTCGACAACTTCACGCACGCGCCCGCCCGGCAGGTTTTCGTAATAAACCTCGTCCTGCTGCGGGTTGTAGAAACGGTCGGTGTCCTGGCCGATGGAATTGACCACGAGCTGACTGCCCACCTGCAGGATCACCTGGGTGATGATGTCGCCAGTCGTCGCAGGACGGACCGCGACCTGCTCGACAACGGTGACGTTGTTTTGCTGGCCGATATTGTTCTGCGTGTTGTTGGTGACATTGTTCTGGGTGTTGTTCGTCACGTTATTGGTAACGTTGGTGATATTCGTGATGTTGTTGATGTAATTGTTCACCACGGTCTGGTTGACCGTCGTGTTTTCGGTTGCAGTCACGGCGGTGCCAACCTCGGCCGCGACCGGAGCGATAGGCTCGGCAGCAAAGGCACGCATTTCCTCGGACTGGGCGGCGGCGTCGGATTCCGGCGGCGGCGCGAGCGGCGCTTCAGCGACGGGCGGGGCAACGGGCGCTTGGCCATCGACGGCAGGCGCTTCGAGCTGAATGTCCTTGGCGCTGTCGAGCACCGGAGCAATCTGCTCCTGGGTAATGCCGGCCGGGAGGTTTTCGACGATTTCTGCGGGCTGGCCGTCAACGGTGACGGGGGCTTCCACGGGCGGTGCGTTTGGATCAACCACGGCAGGCTGTTCAGCCGGCGGCGTTTCGGCAGCGGGCTGCTCGACCGGGGCGGGGGCCTCTGCGGCCGGTGCTGGCTGGATGTCCGGAAGGGGCGAGAGCGTCAGGCCCAGTGGGGCAAGGCAGCTCTCGACGTCGGGCATGCCGGCATTGGCGCAAATGGCGTTGATTTCAGCCAGAGACGCGTCGATACGGGCTTGGGCAGAAGCGTCGCCCGCTGCCAGTTCGGCAACAGCGGCATTGTAAGCTTCCACCTGGGCAGTGAGGGCCGATGCGATATTGGTCGGGGCCGGCTGCTCCTCGGCTGCCGGGGCTGGCTCGGGGGCCGGTTGCGGCGCTGCTTCAGGGGCAGGGGCGGGTTCCGGCGCGGGCGCAGGCTCTGGGGCGGGCGCAGGTTGCTGCTCGGCCGCGGGCGCAGGTTCGGGCTGCGGTTCAGCCTGAACCTGGACGGCGGGCTCTGGCTGCGGTTCCGGCTGGGGCGCGGCTTCGACCGGCGCAGGCTCTTCCACCGGGGCAGGTTCGGGCGCGACTTCCACGGGAGCGGGTTCAGCTGCCGGGGCCGCTTCCACCGGGGCAGGGGCTGGCTCGGGTGTGGGTTCCGGCTGGGGTGCCGGTGCGGGTTCGGGGGCGGGCTCGGGCTGAGGCGCGGGCTCGGGCGTCGGTTCTGGAGCGGCTTCGGCAGGCGCCGGCGCTGCTTCTTCGGCGGGCGCATTGCCAGCGGGTTGAGCGGCAATACACTCTTCAAGCGTCTCGAAGCCCAGGTCGATACAGGCCTGTGGCAGCGCCGGGGCAGCGTCCTGAGCAAAGACGCTCGCAGGCGCCATGCTGAGAAGGGTGAGGCTTGTGCCGGCAAAGAGCCAGTTTCTAAGGCGCATTGTTTTTTCCTTTATGTCGGATGACATTTGAGACAAGCATCGCGGCGCCATCCTGAACACAGTCTGAATGGTCTGGTCTAGCCTTCGACGTGATGCTGTTCCCCCGCAAAGCCCGCAACGCCTGGGTTTGACGTTGGTTCCCCTGGGCCGATGGCTGGAGGGTGATAGGGGGAAGATGGCGCCAGTGGGGCAGACTGGACGGTTTGGGCCGGCGCTGCGCTGGTTCCACCGGCAAGGGCATGCTAGGCCCAAGCCATGCAGCAAGCCGTCCACAGCATCAGCATTTCCACACGGGGGCAGGGACTTTACGAGTTCACCGAGGGGCTGGACCGCTTTGTGGCGGACGCCGGGATCGCGACCGGGCTTGTAACCGTCTTTGTGCGCCACACCTCCTGCTCGCTGCTGATCCAGGAAAATGCCGATCCGGACGTGCAGACCGACCTTCTGGGCTTTTTCCGGCGTCTCGTGCCCGAAGGCATGGACTGGCTGGTGCACACGACCGAAGGGCCGGATGACATGCCGGCACATATTAAATCGGCCCTGACCCAGACCTCTATTTCCGTACCCGTCGTCGATGGGCAGACGGTGTTTGGAAGCTGGCAGGGCATCTATCTTTTCGAGCACCGCCGCCACCCGCATCAGCGGAGCGTGGTGCTGCATATCATCGGGGAATGAACATGGATTGGGCCACTCTTATCGGCTACTGGCCGTTTGTGCTCGGAATGCTGGCGACCGGTGTCGTATCTGGCGTGGCAGCGGGATTGCTGGGCATTGGCGGCGGCGCGGTGATTGTGCCGGCGCTGAGTTCGGCGCTGTTGTGGATGGGGTTCGATTCCGACGTAGTGCAGCATGTAGCGGTGGGCACGTCGCTGGCGATCATCATTCCCACGGGGATCATGAGTGCGCGGGCACATCAGAAGCGTGGGGCGCTCGATATGGACGTGTTCAAGCTCTGGGCGCCGTTTGTCCTGGCAGGGACTTTCATCGGCGGGCTTATGGCCGGCTGGTATTCGGGCGACGTGCTGCGCGTGGTCTTTGCGGTCATGGCCTTCGTCATTGCGGCCAATATCGTCTTCTCATTCCAGACCAGGCTGATGGGGCACCTGCATAGCTCCAAGCCGACGCATCGAGGCGCCGCTTTTGTGGTCGGCTATATCTCGTCGCTGATGGGCGTTGGCGGCGGATCGCTGACAGTGCCGACGCTGGTGGCCTTTGGGCAGACCATGCACAAGGCCGTGGGCACCTCCGCGGCGATCGGGGTGGCAATCGCGCTTTCCGGGACGCTGGGTTTTCTTATCTCGGGCTGGGGCGTCGATGACCTGCCGCCACTGAGCCTTGGTTATATCAACATCGTAGCGCTGGTGCTGGTTGGGGCGATGGCCGCAGTTTGCGCGCCGCTCGGCGCAGCGCTGGCGCATCGTATGGATCAGAAGACGCTGAAATACGTCTTTGCCATCTTCCTCGTGGCCGTTGGCCTCAACATGCTTTGGAAGGTGCTTTTCGGGTAAATGGGCTGGTGGGGGCGGGTGACTACGGTGGTCCGCCCCCACCGTCCAGGCTCCCGTCAACAGGGGGAACCCGGAAATACGGATGCCACCAGCCTTGGAAGAGCCTGAACCGATGTTATCGGTTCAGGCGGCAGGTGTGCCATGAAGGTGGCCGGTTCAAGGCCACCGATGCAAATTAGTTTGCCTTGGTGTCCAGTTCCCACTGAACATTGACGCCGATCTCGAAGGTCATCTCGCCTGCTTCGACCGGAACGGCGGAGGCAGCCATATCTGCGCGGGCATACATCGGCATGGGGATCGGGCTGTTGATGTTCTGGCTTTCCGAGATAGCTTCGAGATCGCCCAGCGTCGCGTTGGCGGCGGTGGCATAGAGTTCGGCCTTGCTGCGGGCATCGGCGAAGGCGGCCTTGCGCGCTTCGTTATAAAGCTCGGTCGGGTCGGCCACGGAGAAGCTGACGCCGTTGATGGTGTTGGCTCCGACATTGACCGACTTGTCGAGGATGGTGCCGAGTTCTTCGAGATCACGCACGGCGACGGTCACGGTGTTGGACACCTGGTAGCCATTGATCTTGGGCGGCAGGGAATAGCCGTTTTCGTCGCGGGCGTCGGAATAGACGTAGTTCGGATTGACCGAGAAGCCGGAGGTCTGGATGTCGCGCGCTTCGATGCCGGTTTCCTTGAGCGCGGCAATGAGATCGGCCATGGCGGCGGTGTTGGCGTCGAGCGCTTCGCGGGCGGTGGCGCCCTGAGTGGTGACGCCGGAATTGATCAGCGCCATGTCGGGAGCGGCCCGGACTTCGCCGCGGCCTTCGATAGTGATCGCGCCGGCAAAAGCGGGAACGGCGGCAGCAAGAAGGGCGAGGGGGGCGAGGGCAATCGCGAGACGCATGGCAAACTCCGTTTGTGTTTGGTGGGGCAATTCATACCCCAGCCAATGCGTCAGTATTGCGGCGCAGATGAACGCCAGTTGAACGAGCTGTTTATGTTTCTGGCAAGGCTCGGAAATCGACTGGATTACCGGGGTTTCGGGCGGAGAAAAAGATTGGTCGCCAAGGGCTCTTGGCATTGGCAATAAGTATGACTATTTGAATGACGGGCTTGCGCCGTGCGGTTGCGCTGGGGTAGTCACAGCTAACATTTTAGTTGGGGGAGCCAGCATGGTCGCGAACGTCATTCCCGAGGGTATTTTGCTGGGCCGCGCCCGCGCGCCCGGCCATGCCGAACCGCGCATCGTGACGGTGCGGGACGGGCGGCTTGTTGATATCACCGCCAAAGGCTTTGCCACGGTGCGCGACATTGCCGAAAGCGGCAAGGCAGCGGCGCATGTGAAGGCGGCCGAGGGCGTGGTGCTCGGTGACGTCGCGGCGGTGGTTGCCAATTCCGTTACTGGTCAGACCAGTGAAAATTTGCCCGTGCTTCTCTCCCCCATCGATCTGCAGGCCATCAAGGCCTCCGGCGTGACCTTCGTCGTTTCGCTGCTCGAGAGAGTAATCGAAGAACAGGCCCGCGGGGATAAGTCTCGTGCGGATGCCCTGCGCACCGAAATTCTGGAGCTGATCGGGACCGATCTTTCCCAGCTCGTGCCGGGCTCCGAGCCCGCGATGAAGGTCAAGGCAGCGCTGATCGAGAAGGGCGTTTGGAGCCAGTATCTCGAAGTCGGGATTGGGCCGGACGCGGAAATTTTCACCAAAAGCCAGGTGATGAGCTCGGTGGGCTATGGCGCCGAAGTCGGGCTGCACCCGATTTCGAGCTGGAACAATCCCGAGCCGGAAGTGGCGCTGCTGGTGACCAGCAAGGGCGAAATTATCGGCGCGACGCTGGGCAATGATGTCAATCTGCGCGACGTCGAAGGGCGCTCGGCCCTGCTGCTCGGCAAGGCCAAGGACAATAATGCCTCGGCTTCGCTTGGGCCGTTCATCCGGCTATTCGACGGCGATTTTACGCTCGATACGGTGAAGAATTCCGAGATCGCGCTGCGCGTCGAGGGCACGGATGGTTTCGTGCTCGAAGGCGCTTCGAACATGGCGCAGATTTCGCGCACGCCGGAATCCCTCGTTGCCGCAACCATTGGCGGGCATCACCAATATCCCGATGGGCTGGTGCTTTATCTTGGCACGATGTTCGCGCCGGTGAAGGATCGCGATGGCGCCGGCAAGGGCTTTACCCACAAGCTCGGCGACACTGTCTCCATTTCGACGCCATCGCTGGGTACGCTGACTAACACAGTCAATCTCTCGACCAAGTGTCCGCCCTGGACCTATGGTTCGAGCCACCTGCTGCGGGACCTTGCCCGCGCCGACCTCCTCTAGTTTTGCGCCCCACCCACGGGGATGCGGCATTTTTGAAAGGCTTTCGACATGAGCGAATTGCACAAGAACCTGATCAACGGCGAATGGGTCGGCGCCGATGGTGCCGAGAATTTCAACCCGTCGAACATCACCGAAGTGGTCGGCGTTTATGCCCGCGCCACCGTTGAAGAAACCAAGCAGGCGATTGCTGCTGCCAAGGCCGCATTCCCGGCCTGGTCGCGTTCGGGCATCCTTGAGCGCCATGCGATCCTGCGCAAGACCGCCGACGAAATCCTCGCGCGCAAGCAGGAACTGGGCGAACTGCTGAGCCGCGAAGAGGGCAAGACGCTGCCCGAAGGCATCGGCGAAGTGACCCGCGCGGGCCAGATTTTTGACTTTTTCGCCGGTGAAGTGCTGCGCCTTGCAGGCGAAGTGCTGCCGTCGGTTCGTCCGGGCGTTGGCGTCGAAATCACCCGCGAACCCATTGGCGTTGTTGGTATTATTACGCCATGGAATTTCCCGATTGCCATCCCGTCCTGGAAGATCGCTCCGGCGCTGGCCTATGGCAATACCGTGGTGATCAAGCCGGCTGATCTCGTGCCGGGCTCGACCTGGGCGATTGTCGATATTCTGGTGCGCGCAGGTCTCCCCAAGGGCGTGCTGAACCTCGTCATGGGCAAGGGGTCGGTCGTTGGTCAGACCATGCTCGACAGCAAGGATGTCAACGCGATTTCCTTCACCGGTTCGGTGGGTACGGGCAAGCGTGTCGCGGCCGCTTCGATCGAGCATAACCGCAAGTTCCAGCTCGAAATGGGCGGCAAGAATCCGACGATCGTGCTCGATGACGCCGATCTCAAGGTTGCCGTCGAAACCGTGGCGCAATCGGCGTTTTTCTCGACCGGTCAGCGCTGCACCGCGGCGTCGCGTGTGATCGTTACGGAAGGCATTCATGACGCATTCGTGGAGGCCTTGGCCGAGCGTACGCGTAACTTGCGTGTCGGCGATGCCCTTGACAAGAATACGGAAATCGGGCCGGTGGTCGATCCGAGCCAGCTCAAGCAGGACACCGATTACATCGAGATCGGCAAGGGTGAGGGCGCCAAGCTCGTCGCCGGCGGCGAGCGCGTGAAGGCGGCGACGGACGGGTACTTCCTGCAGCCGACGCTGTTTACCGAAGCGACGAATTCGATGCGCATTGCGCGCGAAGAAATCTTCGGGCCGGTAGCTGCGGTTATTCGCGTGAAGGATTACGAAGAGGCGCTAGCGACCTCGAACGACACCGAATTCGGTCTGTCGGCTGGTATCGTGACGACCTCGCTGAAGTATGCGACGCACTTCAAGCGCAACTCGGAAGCGGGCATGGTGATGGTCAATGTGCCGACCGCCGGCGTCGATTTCCACGTGCCGTTTGGCGGCCGCAAGGGCTCGAGCTATGGCCCGCGCGAGCAGGGTCGTTATGCCTCGGAATTCTTCACCATCGTGAAGACCGCTTACACCGCTGCTGGCTAAACCAGCGCGGAAATGGCGTTAGCAACGGGGCCTTCGGGCCCCGTTTTTGTTAGCAGACTGTTACCTTCGACGCTGTGTAAGCGCCATTCCGGCGAGGATCAGGATAACGCCAAGTGCGGCGGCCCAGATCGTGACGGGCGCGCCGCGCAGAAGATCGAAGATGATCCCGAAGACCATCTGGCCGGCGATGACGAGGAGCGTCGAATTGACGGCGCCGATCCGGGTGATGAGCCATGAGCCGGCGGCGACGAAAACGACGCCGATGGCGCCGCCGGTGTAAATCCACCACGGCATGTCGGCGATGTTGGCGGGGATGAGGCCGCCGAGGACGAGACCGACGACGGTGAGGAAGACGAAGCCGACGAAGTGGTTCCAGAATGAGGAGATCAGCGGCGTCGTCGACATCGAAAGGCGGCCATTGACCTGGCGGCTGAGGATGACGAGGAGGCCGGCGGCGAAGGCGGCGAGAATGGGGATGATCATGCCGCGCCCAGTCCAAAGAGAATGATGAGAAGGCTGCCGGTGGCAATCAGGATGACGGCGCCGGCATCGCGGAGGTCGAGGCGGCGTTTGGGGAGGCCGAGAAGACCCCAGAAATCGGCGGCGAGGCTGAGGACGACTTGCCCTGCAAGGCCAAGGGCGAGTGTGCCGGCGAGGGCGAGGGGGGAGTTTACGGAGGTTGAGGTCAGCATGACCGTGACGGCGCCGAGGAGGCCGCCGATATAGGCCCAGAGGGGTGCCTTGCCGATTTTCGCCGTGGCTTCTGCCGCAGCGGCGCGCTGGCCGCGCCAGACGACGGCGAGAAAGACAATGGCGACGATCGTGCCGACGCCATGGGCCAGCCAGGACGAGAACATGGCGCCGCCGAGACGGCCCGCTTCGCCATTGACGAAAATCGCGAGGGTGAGAAGACCGCCGCTGGCAAAGGCCGCGAGCAGGTGCAGCGGATTGGGCCGCTGGGCAGGGGGAGAGGTCATGGTGCGATTCGAGTAGAGGAGGTTTGGGTACTCTATTCGGTGGTGGGGCGGCGGCAAAGTGGGGGGCTGCGTTTGGGCGTGGGGCTGGAACCCCCACCTAGCCTCCCCCTGGTAGGGGGAGGGATCTGCTGGTGGTGCACGCGCAGCAAGGCAGGTTCGGATTTTGCCTTTGGCACGCTTCGAAGCTTGCCACCTCGACCTGACTCGCCCATGACTGGCTCAGGAGTTGAATCACTATGCCTGAGCGCACATCCATTACGGCGCCGTTTCGCCATGAGACGTTTCGTACGCTGTGGCTGGCGACCTTGTTTTCCAATCTGGGGGGATTGGTGCAGGCGGTTGGTGCGGGCTGGATGATGACGACGCTGACCACGTCGCACAATATGGTGGCGCTGGTGCAGGCATCGAACACCCTGCCGATCATGGTGTTTTCCATTGCGGCCGGGGCGCTGGCGGATAATTTTGACCGGCGCAGCGTGATGCTGGTGGCGCAAAGCGGCATGGCGGTGGTGTCGCTGCTATTGGCGGTGACGGCTTGGATGGGGCTGCTCAATCCCTGGTTGCTGCTGACGTTTACGTTTCTCATCGGGTGTGGGACGGCGCTGTTCAATCCGTCCTGGCAGGCGTCCATGGGCGATATCGTGCCGCGCGAGGATCTGCCCGGCGCGGTGACGCTCAATGCCATGGGCTTTAACATGATGCGCAGCGTCGGTCCGGCGGTCGGCGGCATGATTGTGGCTTTTGCCGGGGCGAGCGCGGCTTTTGCGCTCAATGCGGTGTCTTATCTGGCGCTGATCGGGGCGCTGTGGCGCTGGAAGCCACAAAAGGTCAAGGCGCGGTTGCCGCGCGAAAATCTCGGCAGCGCCATGTGGGCCGGCGTGCGCTACATGTCGCTGTCGCCCAATCTGCTGTCGGTGCTGTTTCGCGGATTTCTCTTCGGCTTTGCTGCCATCGTCATCATGGCGCTGCTGCCGTCGGTGGCCGAGGAATATGTGGGCGGTGGAGCGCTGGTCTATGGCACCTTGCTGGGATGCTTTGGGCTCGGGGCCATCGTGGGCGCCTTTGTAAACGGGCCGGTGCGGCAGCGTTTTTCCAATGAAGTCATTGTGCGGCTGGCTTGCCTTGGTTTTGCGCTGAGCTGCATCGGACTGGCATTCAGCCGCGATCCGCTGCTGAGCCATCTGGTGCTGCTGCCGGCGGGGGCCTGCTGGGTGCTGTCGCTGTCGCTGTTCAATGTGTCGATCCAGCTTTCCGCCCCGCGCTGGGTGGTGGGGCGGGCGTTGTCGCTTTACCAGACGGCGACCTTTGGCGGCATGGCGGGGGGCAGCTGGGTCTGGGGCATGACGGCTGATGCGGCCGATCCGCAATGGGCGCTGGTGGCGGCTGGCGGCGTGCTGCTGGTCTGCCTCGTGGTGGGATTCCGCCTGCCTTTGCCGCAGTTCAATGATCGCGACCTCAACCCGCTCGATACGTTCAACGAGCCGCTGCTAAAACTCGATCTGATGCCGCGGAGCGGGCCGATCATGATCATGATCGACTATCAGATCGCGCAGGAGGATATTCCGCGGTTTCTGGCGCTGATGAGCGAGCGGCGGCGCATTCGTATTCGCGATGGCGCACGACAGTGGGCGGTGCTGCGCGACCTCGAAAAGCCCTATATCTGGGTGGAAAGCTACCATGTGCCCACCTGGATCGATTATGTCCGGCACAATCTGCGGCGTACCAAGGCGGATGCGGACAATACCGAGCAATTGCGGGCGCTGCATCGCGGGCCGGGCATGCCGGTGGTGCATCGGATGATCGAGAGGCAGACGGTGCCGCTCGATGACACGACGCCGCTGCGCAATAGCCCGGAAGTGTAGCGCCATGGTTGCGGTTTTCGTGGATGCCGATGCCTGCCCGGTCAAGGACGAGGCGGCACGGGTGGCCGAGCGGCATGGGCTGGTGATCACCTATGTCGCCAATTTTGGGCTCAGGCCATCGCGCGACCCGATGGTGCGAACCGTGATGGTACCGCAGGGCGCGGATGCGGCGGATGACTGGATCGTCGAGAATTCGGCGCCGGGCGACCTGGTGGTGACGGCGGATATTCCGCTCGCGAGCCGGGTACTCGCCAAGGGCGGGGCGGCGATCGGGCCGACGGGGAAGCTCTTTACGACGGACTCGATCGGCATGGCGCTGGCGATGCGCGACCTCAACCAGCACTTGCGGGAAACCGGGGAAAGCCGGGGTTTCAATGCGGCTTTTTCGGCGAAGGACCGGTCGAATTTCCTGCAGCAATTCGATGCGCTGGTGCAGCGGGCAAAGCGGGGCTGACCGGGCGCTCTGCGCACGCGCCTTGACTTTGGCGCATTTGAAGTAGACTATTGGAAAATACGTTTTCTGCCCCCGTTGGCGAACTGACCCTCCCGGCCTGTCCGGTTTGGCTTTCCTTCCGAACTGCAAACGTTATAGGCTCCTGTAGCATGTTGCTGCAGGGGAACCGCTCGCTTGCACCGCTTCGAGCCAATTCATGAGGAAGCCAATGAACGGCACCGTGAAGTTTTTCAATTCGACCAAGGGCTTTGGTTTCATCTCGCCAGATGATGGCGGCAAGGATGCCTTCGTCCACATTTCTGCGCTGGAGCGCGCTGGTATTTCCAGCCTCGCCGACGGCCAGAAGGTGACCTACGATCTCGAAAAGGGTCGTGATGGGCGTGAATCTGCAATCAACGTGCAGCTCGCCTAATTTCAAGTTCGGCCGGGGCGCTCGCGCCCCGGTTTGAAGGAGCGCTCGATGTCTCACCTCTATAAAGTCGGCCAGATGCTCGACCTGCGCTCCGCCCCGCGTCACAGCAATCGGCCAGCAGGCCCTTGCGAAGTGATCTCCTGCCTCCCACATGAGACAGGCCCGGTGCTTTACCGGGTAAAATCGCGTGGCGAAACCAATGAACGCGTTGTCGAAGAGGGCGATCTGTCCCCCAGCGATGCGTCCAAATCGGCCTATGTCGAAGGCGCAAGCGTCTTCAGCATCGCCGTAAACAAGCGCTGAGCACAAAGGCTTCTCTAAAGCGCGTCGCGATCCCCAGGGATTGGCGCCTTGCGCTTTAGATCTTTGTTTTTCGCATGTCTTTGCCTCTAAACGGGGACCGCTTTCGGGTGACATGAATGGGTGCCGTATGAGGCAGCCCAATCCTCCGAATTCACGGTGTCATTTCCGCGAGAGCGGGACTCTGCGCCTTGAACGATTCTCCGTGTGGCGGGACGATTTGCGTCACGGTTGGCAGGCCGAAAGGGCCGCTGCCACTGGCCGTCTCCCGCCCCTCGCAGCGCTTCGCGCTGGTGCTGACGACTGTCACGCAGTTGAGATAATAACCACGCACTATAGTGCAAACGAACACATCACTCAGCGCGACAAGCTGAGAACAAGAGCGGCTATTGGCCGACAGAAAGACTGAAAATGAATACGCATATACTCAACGCGCCGGGGGAATTGTTCCTCGGTAGCGACGCCGCAACAGCGCTGGCACAGGGCGCGCGCCGATTCTCTTCGGCCGCCAAGGCCGTGCGCTTTGCCATGGAGCAGGCAGCGCCTGTGAGCCTTCACGGGGCAATGCTCAGGATCAATGGCACGACGCTGGGGCCCGAGCAGATTCGGGTGCTGCACCGGCAGATGGAAACCATCGGCCAGGCTCGAGGCACTCGCCAATAAAAAACGCCGGCCATATGGCCGGCGTTTTTGTTTAGTGCAGAACTGGTATCCAGTTCTGAGGGCAGGTCTTAGTCCTGCGAACGCGGGGCGCCGCCAGCTGCGCCACCCGAGCGGCCGCCGAAGCTGCCAGCGGGGCGCTTGGGCGCTGCAATCAGGCCTTCACGAATAGCCTGCTTACGCGCAGCCTTGCGGTTGCGGCGGATGGCTTCGGCTTTCTTACGCACGCGCGCTTCCGAGGGCTTCTCGAAATACTTGCGAAGCTTCATCTCGCGGAAAACGCCTTCGCGCTGAAGACGCTTCTTGAGAACGCGGAGGGCTTGGTCGACATTATTGTCGCGAACCTGGACCTGCAAAAAATTTCCTAACTTGGTGAGCGCCTTCTCCATGAATGGCAGGCGGAGTCGATCTTTGATCGTGCACTTCGTTATCAGGCTCGGTCCGCGCTGCCAACCCCGAGAAGTGGGGTTGTGATATTCTATCAGGCCGCGCGGCTGCCGATTGCTTCGGCTACGGCGATTTCGGCCATGGCGAGGGCTGCCGCGCGGGTCCTGGCGGCGGCGATGAAGCGGCCATTGTGGCAGAAGGTGGCGCCTTCGACGCCGCTGGCGGTTTCGAGATCATGATTGGTAAGCCCAGCCCAGGCGGCGGGCAGGTCGGCGCGGAGTTCGAATCCTTCATCGCTGCGGCGAATGCCGGTGAGGCACCAATCCTTGTCGCGCGGGTGGACGACGAAAAGCAGGTGATCGGCGCCGGCCTTGACGATGGCGGCGCGGAACGGCATGCCCATGGGCAGTTCGAGCACGCGGCCGGCTCCGGTTGCCTCGATTGCCCTTTGCACGAGAGCTTCGGCGCGGAGCTTGGCCGCGCTGCGGGCCACGGCGGCTTCGACAAAGCTGCGGGCGATGACGAGGGCCTTGTGGAAGGCCTGTTGATCGGCCTCGGCGTCGCGATCGTCGAAATCGGGTTTCAGCGTTTCGAGGAGCGAGGAGAGCGACAGGCCGGCGAGCGGCCCCGAGGGGCTGATGGCGCCATTGTCGACGAGATCGATGGGCAGGACGAGATTGCCATCCACCGAGGCATGGACGCTGTCGATATGTTCGGCAGGAACGCCGAAGGAGGCGATGTAATCACGGCCAAAGTGCTTCCAGACGAGGCCGAAGGAGCTGTAGGGCTGGCCATCGTCGCGCAGCGGGGCGCCACGCTGGTGGTGGTCGAAAATGCGCGCTTCGGCATCGTAGGCGCCGCCGACATCGTAGATGACGCGATCGGGGGCAGGGGTGATCCATTCGGGTGCGCGGCTGCGCACGATTTCAGCAGCGGGGAAGAGCCGGGTCAGGATGACGCTCGACAGCAATTCATCGGCATGAAAACCACCGGAGTGGGTGACGAGGAAGGCTGGTGTCATGTCTGGAGCGGTCCTGCAATTGGCGTTTCGGGCGTCACGGTCCCCGCGGTCGCGACGGACCTTGCTACCCTGCTTTGGCGACCGGAGGCAATGTTATCGTTAGTGAAACGTTAATGAGTGGGGTGTGGGGGCGCGATCTTGCAGTAGCCCTCATGGTGAGGTGCTTTGCAAAGCAAAGCCTCGAACCACGAGAGCGTGGCTTTGAAACATCCGGGCACGCCCTCGTGGTTCGAGGCTACGCTACGCTGCGCACCTCACCATGAGGGCTACTGGGAAGGGCGGGACAAGACTGGCCTTGCCTCACGCAGGCTGGCCAAAACGCTCGTCGAAGGCGTAGCCGGCGCCGCGGACGGTGCGGATCGGGTCGTTTTCGCGGCCGCGATTGATGGCGCGGCGGAGGCGGCCGATGTGGACGTCGACGGTGCGTTCGTCCACGTAAACGTCATTGCCCCAGACGCCATCGAGGAGTTGCTCGCGCGAATAGACGCGGCCGGGATGGCGCATGAGATATTCGAGGAGGCGATATTCGGTGGGGCCGAGGTGCACGTCGCGGGTAGAGCGGCGGACGCGGTGGGTGGTGCGGTCGAGTTCGAGATCGCCGACCTTGAGGGCGGCGGTCACGAGGTTGGGGTTGGCGCGGCGGAGGAGGGCGTGGATGCGGGCGACGAGTTCGGGGACCGAGAAGGGTTTTACAACGTAGTCGTCGGCGCCGGTGGAGAGGCCGCGGACGCGTTCTTCTTCTTCGCCGCGGGCGGTGAGCATGATGACCGGGATGCGCGAGGTTTCTTCGCGGGCGCGGAGACGGCGGCAGAGTTCGATGCCGGAGATTTCGGGCAGCATCCAATCGAGGAGGATCAGGTCGGGCAGCTTTTCGGCAATGGCGTGCTGGGCCTCGTCGCCGGTTTCAGCGGTGACGACGCGAAAACCCTCGGCTTCGAGGTTGTAGCGCAGCAGGATGGCGATATCGCCCTCATCTTCGACAACGAGAATGGTCGCGGGCATAGGCGTGCTCCATCGATCGGCGTTTTGGTTTAGCCGATAGTCTGGTGAGTGTGGCTCCACCCCTCCCATCCTCCCCCATCAAGGGGGAGGTGTCGGAGAGGCCGGTGATCGGTTTACGCTTTAATCTGCGTGCGGTGCAGTTCCTGCACGTCGGCGGTGAGCTGTTTGCCGGTTTGCAGGTAGTAGGCGCGTTCGGCGATGTTGGTGGCGTGGTCGCCGATGCGTTCGAGGTTTTTGGCGCAGAAGAGGAGATGCGTGCAGGTGGTGATGTTGCGCGGATCTTCCAGCATGTAGGTCAGCAGTTCGCGGAAGAGCGAGGTGTACATGGCATCGACTTCGTCGTCGCGGTTGCACACTTCGACCGAGGCGGCTGCGTCGCGGTTGGCGTAGGCGTCGAGGGCGTCCTTGAGCTGGCGCAGGACAAGGGCGGTCATGTTCTTGACGCCATTGTAGAAGGTCGGCTGCAGGTTGATGTTTTCGAGTTTGAGCGAACGGCGGGCGAGTTGCTTGGCCATGTCGCCGACGCGTTCGAGATCGTTGGCGACGTGGATGGCGGTGACGATGGAGCGCAGGTCCGAGGCCATGGGCTGGCGGCGGGCGATGATCGAGACGCACATGTCGTCGATCTTGCGCTGCATGTCGTCGATGCGCTGATCGGCGATGATGGTGAGATCGGCCAGCTCGCGATCGAGCTTGAGAAGGGCCTTGGTGCCGTTCTCGATGGCGACTTCGACCTGGCCGCCCATTTCGGCAATGGTCTGGGCCAGGGCGTTGAGCTCGTCGGTGAAGGACGAGACGATGTGATCGGATGCGGTATTGGCCATGATGTTGGTTCCTTTTTCCGCGATCAGCCGATGCGGCCCATGATGTAGTCCTGGGTCTGCTTGTTCACCGGATTGGTGAAGATGTCCTCGGTCGGGCCCTGTTCGATCAGGTTGCCGAGGTGGAAGAAGGCGGTGCGCTGGGAAACGCGGGCGGCCTGCTGCATCGAGTGGGTCACGATGACGATCGTATAGTTTTCACGCAGTTCGTCGATCAGCTCTTCGATGACGGCAGTCGCGATGGGGTCGAGGGCCGAGCAGGGCTCGTCCATCAGGATCACTTCGGGGCCGACGGCGATGGCGCGGGCGATGCAGAGACGCTGCTGCTGGCCGCCGGAGAGACCGGTGCCGGGCTCCTGCAGGCGATCCTTCACTTCTTCGAAGAGGCCGGCCTTGCGAAGCGAGGAGACGACGATTTCATCGAGGTCTGCCTTGTTGCGGGCAAGGCCATGGATGCGCGGGCCATAGGCGACGTTGTCGTAGATCGACTTGGGGAAGGGGTTCGGCTTCTGGAACACCATGCCGATGCGGGCGCGCAGTTCGACCACGTCAAGGGCGGGGGCATAGATGTCTTCGCCGTCGAGTTTGATGGTGCCGCCGACCTTGGCGCCTTCGATCGTGTCATTCATGCGGTTGATGCAGCGCAGGAACGTCGACTTGCCGCAGCCCGAGGGTCCGATGAAGGCGGTGACGGCGCGATCGGGGATATCGATCGAGATGCCATGCAGGGCCTGCTTGGCGCCGTAATGCACGGTCACGTCGCGAGCGGTGAGGCGGATGGGGCGTTCGAGCACGTCAATCGGGTTCATGGTGGAGTCCACGTTCAGAGAAGTCTTCTTAACCTTGCCGGCAAGCATATCCATTTGGCTCATCCTTAAGCGCGCTTTTCAAGGCGCGAGCGGAGGTAGATCGCGACGCCGTTGAGCAGGATCATGACCGCCAGCAGCACCATGATGGCGGCAGCCGTGCGGGGTTCGAAGAAATTGCGGTTTTCATTGCCCTGCCAGAGATAAATCTGGACGGGAAGAGCGGCGGCCTGATCGAACGGGGTCGCGGGGACCGAGGCGACGAAGGCCTTCATGCCGATGAGGAGGAGCGGCGCGGTTTCACCCAAAGCGTGGGCGACGCCGAGAATGGTCGCCGTCAGGATCGAGGGGAAGGTCGTGGGCAGGACGTGGTGGAAGACCATCTGAGTTTTGGAGGCGCCCATGCCCAGGGCCGCCTGGCGCAGGGACGGGGAGACGCCCATCAGCGCGCCGCGGGTGGCGATGATGATGGTCGGCAGGGTCATCAGGGTCAGCACAAGACCACCGACAATCGGAGCCGAAATCGGCAGGTGGAACCAGTTGATGAACACAGCGGCGCCGAGGAGACCGAAGACGATCGAGGGGACGGCGGCGAGGTTGTTGATATTGACTTCGATGAGGTCGGTGATGCGCGATTTCGGCGCGAATTCTTCGAGATAAATGGCGGCAGCCACACCGATGGGCACAGCCAGGAGGACCACGATCAGCATCATCCACAGCGTGCCGACGAAAGCGCCGAGGAGGCCTGCGGAGGCCGGAGCGGCGCGGCTATCGACATTGGTGAAAATGGTCCAGGCAAAGCCGTTCGAAATGGTGCCGTTATCAACGAAGGTATCGATCAGCTGGCGGGCGGGCGGCGAGAGCTGCTGCTGGCCGTCGCCGAGGCTGCGGTCGATATTGCCCTTGATCCAGTTGGCGGCGTTGGCCGAGGCGAGCACATCGACATCAACGGTCTGGCCGAGGAGCGAAGGATTGGCCACGAACATTTCGCGGATCTGGTGGCGGGCATTGGTTTCCGGGATGGTCTGGATCTGCTTGCTGTCGATCTCGAAACCTTCCGGCGCGGCCTTGCGCAGGGAGGCTTCGACGATCTTGTTCCAGTTCAGCATGGCCAGGTCGCGCTGCCACTTGAGATTGGCAGCGGTGTATTCAGCATCGGAAACGAAATCGCCGCGCACCGGGACCGGATCGGAGCCGATGACGGCTTCGTCAAAGGTCACCGAGAGGTGCAGGTTGGACTGGACGAAGGCCGGAATGCCTTTGCGGAACACGTCCACAAAGAGGAGGGCGACGAAGCCGAGCGCGATGACGATGGCAGCAATGCCGAGGCCGCGGAAAATCTGCTCGTTCAGGTGACGGCGGCGGAGGCCGGCACGGATGAGGGCAGTGCGGTCGGACGAGGCTTTTTCGGGGGAAGTCTGAATATCGATAGCCATTTTATTCGTACTGCTCCCGGAAGCGGCGGACGATGTAGAGGGCGAAGATGTTGAGGCAGAGGGTCACGACGAAGAGCGTCAAACCAAGAGCAAAGCCGACAAGGGACTGCGGGCCGGTGAAATCGGTATCGCCGGTGAGCTGATTGACGATGGAAACGGTGATGGTCGAAACCGGCTCGAACGGGCTGCCACGCAGGATCGGTGCGTTACCGGCAGCGAGGACCACGATCATGGTTTCGCCAATGGCGCGGCTGACCGCGAGAAGGAAGGCGCCGACAATGCCGGGAAGGGCGGCGGGCAGGAGGACGTTGCGGATGGTTTCGGACTGCGTGGCGCCAAGGCCATAGGCACCATCGCGCAGGGTGCGCGGCACCTGATTGAGGATGTCATCGGAAAGGGACGACACGAAGGGGATGATCATGATGCCCATGACGATGCCGGCGGTCAGGGCCGAGGTGGCGCTGATCTGGAGGCCGATGGCATTGCCGAAATCGCGAAGGAAGGGGCCGACCGTGACCAAGGCGAAGAAGCCGAAGACGATGGTGGGGATGCCGGCGAGGATTTCGATGAGGGGTTTTGCGACGGAGCGGAACGACTTTGGCGCGTACTGGCTGAGATAAATGGCCGAGAGGAGGCCGACGGGCACAGCGACGATCATGGCGATTGCCGTGATCATCAGCGTGCCCGAGAGTAGCGGCAGGAGGCCATAGGAGCCGTGATTGTCGCCGCCGGCATTGTTGGGCGCCCAGACGGTGCCGAAGAAGAAATCGAGCGGGTTGATGAAGGTGAAGAACTTGTATGCTTCGGTGACGAGCGAAGCGACGATGCCCACCGTGGTCAGGATGGCGACGGCGGAGCAGGCGAGCAGCAGGACATTGACGACGCGCTCGACCGTATTACGGGCCCGGAGGCGGGCGGTGATGCGGGAGCGGGCATAGATGAGGCCTGCACCGCCAGCAACGATCGCGAGGATCAGCGTGCCGGCGAAGGCGAGGAAATTGAACGAGCGCACGGCGTCGCCGGCGGCCTGTTCCCAGGGGGCGATTTCGCCTGCCACGCCATAGCCCGATGCCAGGGCATTGATGCGGATGATGGCGCCGTTGAGACCGGCCTGATCGAGGGAAACGAGAATGTCCTGCGGGATCTGGGAGACGGTGTAATTGTGGGTGATGCCGCCGCCGAGCCAGGCCCAGAGTAGCAGGATGACCAACGCCGGGATCATGGCCCAGATGGCGGTGAACGACCCGTGATATTGCGGGCGAGAGTGGACCTTGACGCCATCGGCGGTGACGAGGTTCCGGCTCTTGGACCAGCCGGTCTGATAGGAAATGCCTAAAAGGACAATTAGTACGCCGGCTACGACCAGAGCATTCATCGCGATGCGCCCCCGCGGGAAAACGAAAGAGCGGGCCGCACCGGCATGGCGCGACCCGCAGGAGTCTTTTACTGAGCGCCAGCTTCGAAGGCGGCGAGAACTTCAGCGGTCTTTTCGGCCGGCTGCGGGATCAGGCCAGCGGCTTCGAGCGTGCCGCCATTGCCCGAGATGCCTTCCGAGAGGAAGAACTGGACGTATTCCTCGATGCCGGGGATGACGCCGATGTGCTGGCCCTTGACGTAGAAGAACAGCGGGCGGGAGACCGGGTATTCACCAGCGGCAACCGATTCCTTGGACGGAACGACGCCATCGACGGTCGCAACCTTGAGGGTGTCGGTGTTCTGTTCGTAGAAGGAGAGGCCGAAAACGCCGACGGTGTTCTTGTCGGAGTTGAGGCGGGCCAGGGTCTCGGTATAGTCGCCGGAGATTTCGATGACCACGTCCTGACGGAAGGTGGTTTCGAGGGCCTTCACTTCGTCGTCCGACAGACCTTCGGGGTGCTCGGAGGCCTTGAAGCCAGCGGTCACGACCTTTTCCTGGAAGACTTCACGGGTGCCGTGGTTCGAGGCCGGGATGGCCAGCGAGATCGGCTGGTTGGGGAGCGACGCGTCGATTTCGTTCCAGGTCTTGTAGGGATTGTCGACGAGAGCGCCGTCAACATAGACCTTGGCGGCGATGGCCTTGTAGACCTGAGCCGGGGTCAGGGCGAAATCAGCGCCGGAAGCAGCCGAGGCGAAGACGATGCCGTCGAAACCGAACTGGATTTCGCGAACGTCGGTCACGCCAGCGGCGGTGCAGGCTGCGAGTTCGGCTTCCTTGATCTGACGCGAAGCATTGGCGATGTCGATGGTGTTGTCGCCGGTGCCTTCGCAGAACTGCTTCAGGCCGCCGCCGGTGCCGCCGGAGCCGACGACCGGGGTCTTGAATTCGGGGAACACGGCGCTGAATTCTTCAGCGACGATGGAGGCGAAGGGCAGGACCGTCGAGGAGCCGGCGATCTGGATGGTGTCGCGCGACTGGGCAAAAGCGGCTGGTGTGCCGAAGGCGGCGAGCGCAACAACGGCGACGCTGGCGAAAAGTGCGGTCTTCATGAAAGTTCCCTTTCGGAATTCGGTTCTGGGACATGGCCAGCCGGTGCTTGAGGCCGCCCTGTGACGCGGCAGACCATATGTGTGCCCAGCGACGGTTTTATTGCAGATGGGTGACTGGTTTGTGACAGCGGAAGTGACTGATTTATCAGGGCAATTCTGATGATATCAGTTGTGTGACACGTTTGTGTGACGGTGTTTGTGACTCCGCGCACACTGGGAATCTGGGTCAAGCACGGGGCTGTCATCCCGGCGCAGGCCGGGGTGACAATCGTGGGTGGGGCGGCAGTGGGTGACCCGCCAACAGGTTCTAACGCAGCAGTGGCCGGAGGTCGGACTGGATCTTGCGCATCAGGGGGAGGAAGCTCGCGATCATGCGGGAGGTGGAGGCGCGGGCGGTTTGGGCGCCGATGTTGAGGGCGGCGATGGTTTGGCCCGCAGAGTTGTAAAGCGGCACGGCGATGGAGCAGAGGCCGAGTTCGAGTTCCTGATCGATGACGGCAAAGCCTTGGGCCGCGACGACGGCGAGTTCGGTGGTGATGCTTGGGAGGTCGGCCTTGGTGCGGTTGGTATAGGCGATCAGGTCCGAGCGATCGAGGATGGCGCGGGCTTCATCGGGCGGCAGGGCGGCGAGGAGGATGCGGCCCATGGAGGTGCAATAGGCGGGGAGGCGGGCGCCGGGGCCGAGATTGATCGACATGACGCGGCGGGTTGAAGCGCGGGCGACGTAGAGAATGTCGGTGCCGTCGAGGACGCCGGCAGAGCCGCTTTCGCCGGTGGCGTTGGAGAGTTCTTCGAGGAAGGGCTGGATCATCTGCGGCAGGGTGTTGGCTGCCAGATAGAAGTGGCCGAGATTGAGGACGCGCGGGGTGAGCTGGAAGAACTTGCCGTCATAGGTGGCGTAGCCGAGGTGGACCAGCGTCAGGAGGCAGCGGCGGGCGGTGGCGCGTTCGAGGCTGGTGCGATTGGCGACTTCGGTGATGGAGAGGCGCGAATGGGTTTCGTCGAAGCATTCGATGACGGCGAGGCCGCGGGCCAGGCCGTGGATGATGTCGCCATCGCGCATGGGGTGCCTCGGGGGAAGTGATGGGTCTGAGGTGCCATGGATGGAGGGGGTTATCAAGCCGTGAGATCGTGGCTCACTCACCCCCTCCCATCCTCCCCCATCAAGGGGGAGGTGTCGGACCAGTGGCTTTGACTAGATAGCGCCCAAAAACTCGATGCAACACCTCCCCCTTGATGGGGGAGGACGGGAGGGGGTGTCGGCACACACGACGGTCGCGGCTCAGCCGAAGTTTGCCAGACCCTGAACGCCGCGGTGGAAGCGGGCGAGTTTGGCGTAGAAATCTTCCAGGATGTAGCGGATGTCGATGGTGTCGTAGACCTTGATCGGGCGGTGCTGGCCGGAGTGGATGTAGTGCATCTGCGGCGAGAATTCGGGGGCGGGGCGCCAGTCGTAGGTGCCGCCCATCGGGTTGAGGATCACCGAGAGAGCCGGGGTGTCGCCGAGGGAGCGGTGTTCAATCGGGCCCTGATGGACGCGGAGGTTCCATTCGATGAGCTGGTCGACGAGGTACTTGCCGATAGGGCCCTTGTCCTCGCAGCGCTCCTGCAGTTCGGCATAGCTCACCGACATCATGCGATAGACGGTGGAGGGGATCTGCCAGACCTGCACCTTCGAGCGCATCACCACGTTGGCGGCGGCGATGTCGTTCATGAGGTTGAATTCGCGGCCGCCGGAGGGCCAGACGCCGCCGCCGATCCAGACGCAGATGACGTTGCGCTCGTTGAGGCGCGGCTCCATCAGAATGGCCGATGCCATATCGGTCAGGGGGCCGAGGAAGGCGACGTAAAGCGGGCGGTCGTCGTCCTTCATGGCTTCGTCGATGATCATCTGGGCGCCGGGTGAGGGAACCGGCGTCTGTTCATCGGGGAGGGCCGTGGCGGCGCCATTGGCGACGGGAATGCGGCCTTCGAGATCCATGAGCTTGAGGAGATGATCGATCTCGACGCGGCTGTCGAGCATCGAGGTCTTTGAGCGGTGCGCGCCGAAATGGGCGGCGATGAGGCCGTGGAAATCGAAGGTCGGAGTAAGAAGGGCGTGGACGATGGTGAACTGATCGTCGGCCTCGTTCTTGGCGTCGGTGTTGAGGATCAGGCGGGCGCGCTTTTCGCGGGGGAGAGTGGTCATTCCTGCTCTCCCAGGGCGCTGAAGAGGGCCTTTTGGGCGATCTTCATGGCGCCAATGGCGTCGTGGCGGCTCTGGGCTTCCTGGAGGGCTTCGAAATCGAGGCGGTCGAGACCCCGGCTCGCGGCCTTGAGGAAGTCGATGGCGTGGTTGGCGGTCGCGACAGAATCTTCGCGGAAGGGGAACTGGTCGAGCTGCCAGACGCCGTTCCAGTTGTTCTTCTTGAGGACGTAGAAGAACTCGAAAAGTTCGAGCGGGTGGAGGCTGCCGGCGACGAGGTCGTCGTCCCAGGAGCGGTAGTTGTCGTTGACGTCCATGCCGAAGAGGCGACCGTGGTCGATGGCGAGCTGGGCTGAGTCAGCAGCGGATTCGCCGCCCATGATGGCGTGGCCGAAATCGAGCAGGATGCCGACGTTCGGCAGGCCGATCTTTTCGATGCCGAGAATGGTGCGGGCGACCGAACCGAAGCTCATGCGAACGCGGGGTTCGCGGGGTTTGTATTCGATGACGAATTTGAGGTCGGGATTTTCGGAGGCGAGCTGGCCGACGCCGTCGAGCGAGCGCTGCCACTGGGTGCCGTAGTCGACCTGGAAGGGGTAGTCCCAACCGTCCTGACCGGGCCAGAGTTTTACGTAGTCGGCCTTGTGGAAGCGGACGACGTCGCAGGCGGCGGTGACGAGTTCGTGGGCCTTGCGGCGGATGCCGGCGTCGGGATTGGTGAAGGCGCCTTTGACGAAATCGCGGGTGTAGATTTCGGGCGTGATGCCGATGACCGAGAGATTGTTGCGATCAAGCGCGGTCTTGATCTCTGCGTTGGAGAATTCGCCGCCGAAATAGGGCCAGTTGAGATCGACGACGGAGAGATCGCGGACCTGGCCGGCGATGTCGATGGCTTCGATGATGTCGCGCGGCTGGCCGTAGCCGTCGGTGGCGTAGCGATCGAGATAGGTCGCAAAGTGCCAGATGCCGGCGCCGAAACGTGGGGTGGTCATTGGGTTCCTCCGGAATTTTGTTGGTTTTGGGTCGCGAGGGTCTGGGTCACGGCGGACTGCCAGCGCTGGCGATGGTTTTGGGCGGTGTCGGCGTCCATGGCGGGCGCGAAATGGCCAGCGGCGGGAACGCCCGGCATGGAGATGCCGAGGGACGAGAAAGCAAGGGCGGCGGCGCCGAGGGCGCTGACTTCGGGCGCAGCTGCGGCGGCGACGGGGCGGCCGAGAATGTCGGACTGGAACTGCATGACGGTCGCGTTGCGCGAGGCGCCGCCATCGGCGCGGAGTTCGCCCAAGGGGGAGCCCATGTCGGCTTCCATGGCGGCATAGACGTCGGCGACCTGGAAGGCGATGGCTTCGAGAGCGGCGCGGGCCAGGTGGGCGGGTTTGGTGCCCAGCGTCATGCCGGTGATGGTGCCGCGGGCATCGGCGCGCCAATGGGGGGCGCCGAGGCCGACTAGGGCGGGGACGAAGGCGACGCCGTTGCTATCCCCGACGGTTTCGGCGAGGGCCGAGAGGGCGGCGGCGTCTGGGAGGCCCAAAAGTTCGGCGGCGAAGGCGGCGGCCTGGCCGGAGACGGAGATGTTGCCTTCGAGGGCGTGCTGGACTTTTCCATTTTGGCTCCAGGCGATGGTGCTGGAAATGCCGTGGGTGGAGCGGACGCGATTGGGCGTGAGGGCCATCAGCGAGGTGCCGGTGCCGTAGGTGGCTTTGACCGTGCCCGGCGCGCGAACCCCGTGGCCGAAGAGGGCAGCGTGGGAATCCCCGATCATGGCGCGCACAGGCACGCCGGAGCTGAGGGCGCTGACTCCAGCCGCGACACGGCCAAACTCTGAATCAGAAGAGCGCACTTCGGGCAGCATCGATAGCGGCACATCGAAAAGGGCGCAGAGGCCGGCGTCCCAGGCCAGCGTTTCGGTGTTGAAAAGCTGGGTGCGGGAGGCGTTGGAATGGTCGGTGGCGTGGATTTTTCCGCCGGTGAGATTCCAGAGGAGCCAGGAATCGACGGTGCCGGTGCGGAGGGTGCCGGCTTCGGCGCGGGTGCGGGCGCCGGGGGTGTTGTCCAGCAGCCAGGCGATTTTGGCGGCGGGGAAGAGGGGGTCGAGGGCGAGGCCGGTTTTGGCCTCCACGGTTTCGGCGTGGCCGGCGGCGCGGAGGGCTTCGCATTTGGGGGCGGAGCGGCGGCACTGCCAGATGACGACGGGGCCGATGGGGGTGCCCGTCGCGGCATCCCAGACGAGGATGGATTCGCGCTGGTTGGAAATGGCGAGGCCGGCAATATAGGCATTGTCGGCTTTGGCGACGACTTCGGCGATGACGGTTTTTACGCCATCAACCAGCGCTGTGGCGGATTGTTCGGCCCAGCCGGGCTGGGGATAGGTGACGACGTTGGGCACCGAAGCCTGATGCAGCACGCAGCCGGTGGCGTCCACCAACAGCGCCTTGGTGTTGGTGGTGCCCTGATCGATGGCGAGGATCAGCTCGCTGGTCATTTTTTGCGCGCGATGGTCTGGCGCACGGCGTCGGCAATGCCGGTTTCGTTGAGCCCGAAATGGTCGAAGAGGAAATCGGCGGAACCGGTGGGGACGAAGCCGGGGAAGCCGAGGATGCGCATGGGCACGGGGTTGGTCGAGATCACGACTTCGGCGACTGCGCCACCGAGGCCGCCGCGGACGGAGTGTTCTTCGACGGTGACGATGGCGCCGGTTTGGGTGGCGGCGGCGATAACGGCTTCGTCGAGGGGATTGACGGTGGCCATGTTGACGACGCGGGCGGAGATGCCTTCGGCGGCGAGGGTTTTGGCAGCGGCGATGGCGCGGTGGACCATGGTGCCGTTGGCGATGATGGTGGCGTCCGTGCCTTCGAGGAGGGTTTCGGCCTTGCCGATTTCGAAGACTGCGCCGGTGGGGCGCTCGAGCGCTGGGACGGCCATGCGGCTGAGGCGGACAAAGACCGGGCCGTCAAAAGCGGCGGCGGCCTTGATGGCTTCGGCGGTCTGCCAGGGATCGGCGGGGACGATGAGCTTGAGATTGTTGAAGAGGCGGAGCCAGGCCAGATCTTCGATGGAGTGATGGGTCGGGCCAAGCTCGCCATAGGCGACGCCGGAGGACTGGCCGATCAGTTTTACGTTGACGTTGGAATAGGCGATGTCGGCCTTTACCTGCTCCAGCGCGCGGCCGGTGATGAAGCACGAGGCGGCGGAAACGAAGGGCACTTTTCCGCCATTGGCAAGGCCCGCACCGACGGCGACGAGGGTCTGTTCGGCAATGCCGACATTGACCATGCGCTCGGGGAATTTCTTCTTGAAGCCGCCGAGTTTGGACGAGCCGACGCTATCGCTGACGACGGTGACGATGCGCGGGTCGGCTTCGGCGAGGGCTTCTATGGTGGCGGCAAAGCTGTCGCGGCAATCGAAGAGGCCGGCTTTGGAGGGGGCAGCAGCGCTCATCAGACGAGTTCCCGCATGGCTTGTTCGTATTGTTCTTTGGTGGGCACGCCATGATGCCAGGCAACATTGTCATGCATGAAGCTGACGCCCTTGCCCTTAAACGTGTTGGCAATGACGCAGAGCGGCTTGCCGCGGCCTTTGGGGGAGGCGGAAAGGACTTCGAGCAGTTTTGCGTGGTCGTGGCCGTCCACAACTTCCACGTGCCAGCCGAAGGCGCGCCATTTTTCATCCAGCGGATCGAGCGAGGCGGTTTCCTCGGTGCGGGCGCCCTGCTGGAGACGGTTGCGGTCGATGATGAGGGTCAGGTTTTCGAGTTTGCGGTGGCCGCCGGTCAGGGCGGATTCCCAATTGCTGCCTTCCTGCAATTCGCCATCGCCGGTGAGGACGAAGGTGCGGAAATCGGCATTGTCGATCTGGCCGGCAATGGCGATGCCGGTGGCGACGGGAAGGCCGTGGCCGAGAGGGCCGGTATTGGTTTCAACGCCGGGGAGGTAGTTGCGATTGGGGTGGCCATTGAGTTTCGACAACGGCTCCATGTAGGTCGAAAGGTCGGCTTCGGGGAAATAGCCGGCGCGGGCGAGGACCGAATAGAAGGCGCCGGTGCAGTGGCCCTTGCTCATGACGAAACGGTCGCGCTTGGGATCGCCCGGGTTTTTCGGGTCGTAGTGCATGACGCCGAAATAAAGCGTCGCGAGGACGTCGGCGGCGCTGAAATCGCCGCCGGGATGGCCCTGCTGGGCCTCATAGACCATCTGGAAGCTGCGGCGGCGTATCCACAATGCCTGCGCGGCGATATCGCCCACGAGGTCGTTCTTGAGGGGTGCGGCGGGTGATGGCAAGGGAACCTCCGTCGGCAATTGCCCCGGCGAAAAATGCTGAAGCGGGATGCTCTTGTATGGTTGAGTACCGCTTGCTCCGCTTTCGTGCAATACGGAAAATTTGGGATTTTTTGCGTTTTGTGTTTCGAATGGTGCGGAAGGCTGCGCGGGGCTGGCCGTTTCTCCACCTTTTTCTGGGCTTCTGAAGCGAGAGAGATTGCGGACAGGCGACGACATGGCGATATGGTAGCACGATAAAGAGGGCGGGGATAAATGGCGCAAAAACCAAGGGGCGGACGGCGGGGCGGGGGCGAGGCACAGGCAGGTGGTGCGCCGCAATTGCTGGCGGAACCGCGGCGCATGCGCATTCTCGAATGGCTGCAGGAAGAAGGAAGCGCGAGAGTTCGCGATCTTTCCGCAGCATTCGGCGTTTCGGAAGCAACGATCCGGCAGGACCTGGAGCGGCTGGAAACGGAGGGGAATATTACCCGCGAGCATGGCGGAGCCTATCTGAAGTCGATTCCGCAGCAGGTGCAGTCCATGACGCTGCAGCATGTGCAGAATATGGACAAGAAGCACGCTATCGGCATGGCGGCGGCGGGGCTGGTTTCGGACAATGATACGCTGATCATCGACTCGGGCACGACGACCACGCAGTTTGCGGAAAATCTGAAGTCGCGCCAGGACCTTAACATCATCACCAACGCGCTGAACATTGCGCTGATCCTGGGCGCGATCCCCACCAATACAGTGCATATGCCGGCCGGCCAGTTCAAGGCGCCGACACTGAGCCTCTCCGGAGAGAAGTCGGTCGAATTCTTCGTCGGTATCTATGCGCAAAAACTGTTTCTGGCGACGGCCGGCGTGTCCTTCGATGTGGGTCTGACCTATCCCGCGATCGGGGACATCTACGTCAAGCGCGCCATGGTGAAGGCGGCTTCGCATGTGTATCTGCTGGCCGATTCCACCAAGATCGGGCGCGTGTCATTTTCTGCGCTGGGCGGGGTGGAACTGGTGCACACACTGATCACCGATGACGGCATTACCGACGAAGATCGGCGGCAATTCGAGAAGCGCGGCGTTGAGGTCATCGTCGCGCGCTAGGGGCGCGTGGTTCGGACCAAACGCAAGCACTCGCAGAAAATCAAAAGATTGGGGCGGTTATTCGCGGTGCCGTTCAATCGTGATTTGACCTTGCCGGCCTTCAAGTACTGGCGCACCGAATCGGGTTGTCATCGGACATTTCCGGGTTATGGTGGGCACATATTTCTGGGGGCTATCAATGACTTCGATCATTTCGAGGCGCCGTCTGCTTGTGGCAGGCGCGGCGGCTGCGGCTGGAATTGCGTCTACGGCAGCGCATGGCGAGGCCAATCCGCATGCCGGGCACAATATGGGCGCGGCGGTCGAGCCCGACTTTACCAGGGATATCGACCCCGATGCGGCCAAGGCCTTTGTGATGCCCGAAGTGCGGGCGAGCAAGGATGGCGTGCTCGAAACGCAGTTGCGCGCCTCGTTCGGCCCTGTCACCGTCGATGGTCAGGCCAAGGTCGCCCGCACTTTCGAGAGCAGTTATCCGGCGCCGACGCTGCGGGCCAAGCCCGGCGACACGCTGAAAATCAAGCTGATCAACGATCTCGACGAGGTCACCAACCTCCATACCCACGGGCTCCACGTGTCGCCCTCGGGCAATAGCGACAATGTCTTTCTCGAGGTCGAGCCGGGAACGAGTTTCGATTTCGAGATCAAGATTCCGGCCGATCACCCGCCGGGGACCTATTGGTATCATCCGCATGTGCACGGAAAGACCTATTCGCATGTGTCGGGCGGCATGGCGGGGGCGCTGATCATTGAGGGGGGCCTCGATGAGCTTGACGGGATCAAGGGGCTGACCGAGCAAACGCTGGTGTTTCAGTCGGTCGAATTCGACGAGACGGGCACGATTGTGCCGGCCGACAATCAGGATATTCATCGCCAGACGCGCACCGTCAACGGCCAGATCAACCCGACGATCAACATCAAGCCGGGCGAAATCCAGCGCTGGCGCCTGGTCAATGCGACGCCGGAAACGTTCATCCTTCTCGGTCTTGAGGGGCATGCGCTTTACCAGATTGCCAAGGACGGCAATGCGCTGAACAGAACGCGGCGCACCGACCAATTGCTGATCGAGCCGGGTAGGCGCGCCGATGTGCTGATCAAGGGGCACCAGTTCACCGGCGCCTATGAGCTGCGGCAATTGCTGTGGCTGGGTTCGGAACGGCAGTTCGAGCCCGACGGGCTGCTGGCGACGATCGTCGTCGATGGCGAGCCTGTCGTGGGGCAGGTGGTGCCGCAGGACCTTATTCCGCTCAGCGAAAACCTGAGCGGGCTGACGGTCGATCGGACGCGCGAAATCCGTTTCGACGTCAAGCGCGGCGATGGGCCGACCCAGTTTCTGATCGACGGGCAGATGGTCGATATGAGCCGGGTGGACCAGACCGTGCCGCTCGGGGCGTTCGAGGAATGGACCATCTATAATGACAGCGGCGAATGGCACCCGTTCCACATTCACGTCAACGACTTCCAGGTGGTCAAGGTGAATGGCGAAACGGTGGACGTGGTGAGCTGGGAAGATACGCGCGGCCTGCCGCCGTTCGGCTCGATCACCATCCGCCACCGGTTCCTCGATTTCACCGGCAAGTATGTCTATCACTGCCACCTCCTCTTCCATGAGGATCACGGCATGATGGGCGTCGTCGAAGTGGTCGCGTAAGCGAGGGGGCGGCGCTGTGAAAAGGCAGTCTATTGTGTTGCGCGCGCTGAGCGCGATGGTGCTCTCGGTCGGGCTGGCTTTTGTGCCGGCCCTGGCTCTGGGTGCGCCATTTCCTGCCGCCCCCATTCTTGCCCGGCTGGTGCCGGCGGAGCAGCCGGAGGATTGCCGGCTGCTGGTGGAAAACGGGCAGATCCGTTTTCCGGCCAGCATTACCAATCCGGCCATGTCGTGCCCCGACACGTTTGGGTGGTATCTTTTCATCCAGACGGTGGCCGACGACTTCGTGCCGCGCTGGGCGGGTGATGCGGGGACGACTTTCCCCGAGAAGCCGCTGGCGCTCTGTTCGGCGGAAAGAACGGAGAACTGCTGCCCGGCGGACAGTTTCGACGGTCTGGCTCTGGGTGTGGATGCGCCCGCGGGGACGCACTGCCCCTGGTTGCCGGGAAATGCGCAGCGCGATGGCGTTCTCGAACTCAATCTGGCGCCGCTATCGACGGCACATTTTTCGCCGGTCACCGACAATGTGCTGGCTGATGCGCTCGCCTATGCGGTGGGCGGAACGGGGCGCGAGTTGCGGCAGGAGGCTGTCGAGACGGTGCATCGCAATGCCGCGATGGTCGGGTATATCCGCGAGAACAGTCTTTATTATCGCGAAGGCAATGCGGCCGTGTTCGAGCGGGCGCAGAGTTTTCTGACCGCCAACATGCCGTTCCGGCCGGCCAATGTGCCGGGGGAACCGGCGGTGGTGGATTTTCCTATCGATGCGGTGATGGGTAAAGCGCAATGGGCGACGGCGGCACAGTTGTTGGCGGTTGGGGTCGATGTGACCAAGACCAATGACTGGATCACGGCCAGAATGTCGGACCTGGTGCCGGGCGATCTCGATCCGCCGCCGGAGGCTGGAGAGACCTATTATCTTTTGGCCTTTCACATCTCGACGAAAGACACGCCGAACTGGGTTTGGCTGACTTTCGAGCATGTCGAATTGCCGGGTCGCTGCGACTATATCGGGTGCATCGATCGCTACGGCTTCGTGGCTGAAACGCCCGAGGGAGCGGTGAGCGGCTATACACCTCCAGCGACGCGTAACGACGGGCTGGCCAATGACAGCGTCATCTTTGCGCTCAATGCGGCCTATCCGGGCGGGCCGCTCAACCCTGAACTCAAGGCCGCGTTTGACGCGGCAGGCATCGGGACCGGGGCACATGACGCGGCGGTGCCGCTGGCCAGCGATCCGGCCTGGCTCAACTATCGCCTCAAGGGCGTGCAGACCGACTTCGTGACTTCGGAAGGCTATCCGACGCTGCTGGCCAATGTGGTGATCGAGGGCGGGTTCGTGGAAAATTCGTCCTGTGTCACCTGTCACGCGCGCGCGACATTTGACGTCAAGGGCGGCAATGCGCTCGGCGTCTTTGACGATACGGTCAATACGCTGGGCTATGCCCGTTCCAATTATGGTGCGCCTGTTTTCTCGTGGTTCCAGGCTTCCGGCACGAGTCGCCTGCTAGGCGTGCAGACGGATTTCGTCTGGGGGCTCTCGTTCTTTCCACAACCACTCTGGACCGGAGACGAGTGAGCGGGCGGCAATAGAACAATTGGGGTGGCCGAGAAAATCAGCTTGCCACCCGCAATCCCAGACCCTAGGAAAACCGGGATGCGCCTATAGCTCAATTGGTTAGAGCCGACCGCTCATAACGGTCTGGTTGGGGGTTCAAGTCCCTCTGGGCGCACCATTTTTCCTTAATTGTTTTATTGGGCCGAGCTGGCTGTCGTCGCCGGGCGATGAGCTCCGCTCACGGCCGATTCCTGGTTGTCGTATGACCGGATTTCGGCTTGGATGCGAAAAATGGAAAATGGTGCCGCCTGCGCGCCGAGGGTGCGCAAGCGCTTTTCTCGACTCCGTTGGTAGAATTTTGCACAGTGCAGGGGCCGCGGGGAACGCCGCGGTGATCAGGAGAAGACGATGACCAAGACGGTTGCACGAGGCCTTTCGCTGTTGCTTTGCGGGACGATGCTCGCCGCTGTGCCGAGTTTTGCCCAGGATGCCCAGACCGGCGGAACGCTGCGCGTGGTGACCTATGAGCCGCTCTGCCTCGACCAGAATGAAGGCTCGTCGCGCAATACGCAGACGGCTTTGCAGGACGTCTATGATCGTCTCGTCTCGGAAGATCTCGAAGGACAGTTCCATCCCTGGATCGCCAGCGAATGGTCGATCTCGGATGACGGCCTGACCTATGCTTTCACCATTCGCGATGGCGTGTTGTTCCATGACGGTACGGCGCTCGACGCGGAAGCGGTGCGCGTGAACCTGCAGCGCTGGGTGGATGACAAGGGTGCCGGTGGTGTGCCGGTCGAGAGCGTTGCCGTTGATGGCGATGTGGTGACCGTGGTGCTGAAATCCGCCTATAGCCCGCTGCTGCATGATCTGAGCGAGCCGGTGCTGGGCTTTGTTTCGCCGGCTTCGATTGAGGCGTTTTCCAAGGAAGATCGTTGCGCCGGTGGGCCGGATATCACGGTGGGTTCGGGCCCGTTCAAGGTGGTGGCCCGTACCTCGGGGCAGGACCTGATCCTTGAGCGCAATGATGCCTACAATTGGGCGCCGGAGAATGCCGTGCATGATGGCGCCGCCTATATCGACCGTGTCGAACTGCGCTTTCTTACGGAAGACGCCGTGCGTGTCGGTGCGGTCGAATCTGATCAGGCCGATATTGCAACCGGTATTCCGGCGATCGCCGTGGAAGATGTGGAGGCCAATGCCAACCTGACGCTGCTGCGCACCGAACAGCCGGGTATTCCGTGGTCGTTCTGGGTCAACCAGTCGAAGCCCGCTCTGGCTGACGTGAAGGTGCGCGAAGCGCTGCGCATTGGCGTCGATTATCCGAGCCTCATTGAAGCCGTGTTTCTCGGCACCGCAACGCCGGCCTATTCGGCGCTGACGCCGGGCATTTCGTTTGGTTATGACGCTAAGCTCGAGGGCTCGTGGTCGTACGATCCGGCCGCTGCCGCGGCGCTGCTCGACGAGGCCGGCTGGGTGGTCGGGTCCGATGGAATCCGCGAAAAGGACGGCGAGCGCCTGAGCCTTGTCAGCCTCTCGGCTGTCAACTGGAACAACCAGCAGCGTGAGCTTTTCGCCCAGGGTATTCAGGCCAATCTGCAGCAGATCGGCGTTGAATTCACCCGCGAAGTGCTCGATTTCGCCACTGTGGACGCGCGGTTCAAGGCCAATGAATATGACCTCGTCGACACTTCGCAATCGGCGGCAGAACCGAACCTGCTGTTCGGTGCTTTCCAATCCGAGCAGCTCTGGGAAACCAATACCAATTGGGGCTTTGTGAACGATCCGGCGCTGGATGCCGAGCTTGAAGCGGCCCTGGCAACGACCGATCGCGACGAGCGCATTGGGCATTATGTGAAGGCTCAGGAGATCATTAAAGACAATGCCTACCTGATCCCGATTGCCAATCCGCAGGTTCTGATTGCGGTGAACAATCGCGTGCAGGGCGTGACTTTCGGCACTTCGGGCCAGGTCGGCAGCTATTACGACGTGTGGCTGCAGCAGTAGGATTGTTGAACTTGGCTCTGGCCAAAGAACTTATCACGCGCCTTCTGGCGGGAGCGGCGGTCCTCTGGGCCGCCGCTTCGCTAGCATTCATCGTGTTGCAGCTGCTGCCCAGCGATCCGGTGCAGGTGATCTATGGGGCCGACAGCACGGTTACCCCGGAAATGCGGGATCGAATTCGCGCCGATTTCGGGCTCGACCAGCCGCTTTGGCAGCAATATGCGGGGTTTGTTTCGCGGACGGTGACGGGCGATCTCGGCACGTCGTATCAGCAGCGGCGGACTGTGGTTTCCATCATTACCAGCGAGCTGGGTTCGACCATTACCTTGGCGAGCCTTGCGGTATTGCTGGCGTTTTCCATGGCGGTGCTGGCGACATTGGCGACGGCGGGGCGGGACAACTGGCTGCGGCGGGTGATTTCGTCGCTGGAACTGGTGAGCGTTTCGACGCCGGCGTTCTGGATCGGGCTGCTATTGCTGACCTTCTTTTCGTTTCAATGGCCGATTTTTCCGGTGGTGGGGGATCAGGGGTGGAAATCGCTGGTGCTGCCGGTGGCGACGCTGGGCATTGCGCTGTTCGGAACGCTGAGCCAGGTGATGCGCAATGAAATGGATCAGGCGCTCGAGCAGCCTTTTGCGCTGACGGCGCGGACGCGGGGGCTGTCGCTGTGGGCTGTGCGTTGGCGGCATGCTTTGCGGCATGCACTGATACCGGCACTGACCATTGCGGCCGAGACTTTTGGGGCGCTGCTGGCGGGTGCCATCATCACCGAGCAGGTGTTTGGGCGGCCAGGGCTGGGGCGGATCACGCTGCAGGCGGTGCGCAATCAGGACATTCCGGTGGTGCTGGGCGTCGTGCTGTTCTCGGCCTTTATCTTCGTGACCATCAATATCATCGTCGATCTGCTCTATCGCGTCGTCGATCCGCGTTTGCGAGCTCGCGCATGACCAATCTTTCCATCGAACTGGGCGGGGCCGGCAAGGCGGCGGGCCGGCTGCGACGTGGACGCGTCCCGTTTGGCGTGGCGTTGGCGGGGTTGATCATTGCGTTCATGGCGGTTTGCGCCGTGGCGCCGGGTTTTGTGGCGCCTTACGATCCCTATGCGCCGGACCTGCTGGCGTCGCTGAAGCCGCCTTCCCCAGCGCATATCTTTGGGACCGATCAGCTTGGGCGCGATATCTTTTCTCGCGTGGTGCATGGGGCGAGTTACTCGCTTTATATCGGGCTTTGCGCCACGGCCTTGGCGGTGGCGGCGGGGATTGTTATCGGGCTCAGTGCCGGGGTTGCGGGTGGGTTCATCGATCTGGCGCTGATGCGCGTCATCGATGTGCTGCTGGCGTTTCCGGGGCTGCTGATGTCCATGGCCGTGGTGGCGTTTCTCGGCACGGGCGTAACCAATATTCTGATCGCCATCGCGATTGCGTCCATTCCCGGCTATGCGCGCATCGTGCGGGCGCAGGTGATGGTGGTGCGGACGTCTGGCTATGTGGAGGCGGCGCGGGTGTTGGGGCAACCGCCGATGCGGACGCTCTTGCGGCATATCCTGCCCAATACGGTGGGGCCATTGATCGTGCTCTCGACGCTCGGGATCGGCAGCGCCATCCTGCAATCGGCGGCGCTGAGTTATCTCGGGCTCGGGCCGAAGGCGCCGACGCCGGAATGGGGGCTGATGCTGGCCGAGGGGCAGGGCTATCTGCGGCGCGGCTGGTGGGTCGGGATTTTCCCCGGTGTGTTTGCGACAGCGACGATCATTTCGACCACAGTGCTCGGCCGGTACATCAAGGCCCTGACTGATGGGAGGGCGTGATGGCGCTGCTTGAGGTTCGCGATCTCTCTATTCGCTTTGTTGGCCATTCGCATGACGAAGATGTGCAGGCGGTGCGCGGCTTGAGCTTTTCGCTCGATGCCGGGGAATGCGTCGCCATTGTCGGGGAGTCCGGATCGGGCAAATCGGCGACGGCGCGGGCGCTGGTGGGGCTGGCGGGGGACAATGCGCTGGTCGAGGGCAGCGTCAGCCTTGGTGGGCGCGAACTGCTGAAGCTGTCGCAGCGCGATTGGCTTGGGGTGCGGGGGCGGAACATCGGCTTCGTGCTGCAGGATGCGTTGGTGTCGCTCGATCCCCTGCGGAAAATCGGCAGGGAGGTCGCCGAGACGATTGAGCGGCATCGGCTTTTGCCGCGGGGCGAGATCAAGGGGCGGGTGGTTGAGCTTCTTACCCAGGTGGGGATGAGCGACGCTGAATCCCGGCTGGGTGCCTATGCGCATCAATTGTCCGGCGGGTTGCGGCAGCGGGCGCTGATTGCTTCGGCGCTGTCGGGCGATCCGAGCCTGTTGATTGCGGATGAGCCGACGACGGCGCTCGATATGGTGGTGCAGGCGCAAATCCTGAAGCTGCTCAATGGGATGAAGCAGGCGGGCAAGGCGCTGCTGCTGATTTCGCATGACCTGGCGGTGGTGGCGGAGCTGGCCGACCGGATCATCGTCATGAGGGATGGCGAGGCGGTCGAGAGCGGGACACCGATGCAGATTTTTTCCGATCCGCAGCATGACTACACGCGGGCGCTGCTGGCGGCCATTCCGTCGGCGCGGACGCGGGGGCTGTCGCTGGTGACCGGGAGCGGGGGTGGTGAGAGCGGGGATGTCAGTCTGGTGCCGCGGGTGCCGGTGCTGGAGGTTGGCGAGGTGGTGCGGACTTTTGGCAAGCGGGCGGCGGTGGACGATGTTTCGTTGACTGTGGTGGCGGGCGAGACGCTTGGAATTGTTGGCGCTTCGGGGAGCGGCAAGACGACGCTGGCGCGGTTGATCATGGGGCTGGAAGCGCCCGATAGTGGGTCGGTGACGCTCAAGGGGGCGGACTGGTCCGCTCTCCATGAGCGGCAGCGGCGGCCGTTGCGGCATCTGGTGCAACTGGTGTCGCAGGACCCGATGAGTGCGTTCGATCCGCGGTTTACGGTGGAGCGGATACTTGATGAGGCGCTGGAGGCGCGGGGGTTCGAGCGGGCTGGATGGGCGGAGCGGCGGTTGGCGCTGTTGAGGTCGGTCGGGCTATCGGAGATGCATCTGGGGCGGCGGCCACGGCAATTGTCGGGCGGGCAGCGGCAGCGTGTGGCGATTGCGCGGGCGCTGGCGATGGAGCCTGAGATACTCGTTTGCGATGAACCGGTTTCGGCGCTCGATGTGTCGACGCAGGCGCAAGTGCTTGATTTGTTGCTGGATTTGAAGCGGCGGTTGGGGCTGACGATTGTGTTTGTGTCGCACGACCTAGGCGTGGTGCAGCATGTCAGCGACCGCGTCGTGGTGATGAACGAGGGGCGGATCGTGGAGGAGGGGGCGGTGGAAGAGGTGCTGGCTTCCCCGCGGCATGAGTATACGCGGGCGCTGCTGGCAGCGCAGCCACGGTTGCCGGAGAGGATGGCGGGGTAAGCGTAGCGCCACCGACATCACTCACCCGCCGTTGTCATCCCGGCCTTGAGCCGGGATCCATCTTGAGATCTCGGGATGGGCCCCGGCCTTCGCCGGGGTGACATCGGGGGTGGCGGAATTTTGAGTTATATCAGGTGGTTTCGGTCCGCTTTACCATAGCTTCGACAGCCTTGCGCATTGAGTCTGGCGTGTCGCCGGTGACGATGGCGCCGAGGAGGGGGGCGGCGATGCCGGCTTGGCGGAGTTGGGCGAGGTCGTCGGGGGTGAAGCTTAGTTGGCTGGGGACGATAACCGGGACGTCGACAGCGGCGGCGATGGTGCGGTAGCGGTCGAGGTCGGCTGGGGTCATGGCTGTGCGATAGCGTTCGAAGGGCATGATTGAGGCTTCGATGATGCAGCCGGGAATGGCGGCAATGCTTTGAATATCCTCAGGTTTGCTGGTTGAGGCGAGGGCCGGCATGGGGCGGAGGCGGGACTGCAGCAGGTGGGGTTGCAGGTGGTCGATGTAGACGTTGAAGCCTTCGAAGCCGAGGTCGGCTAGGGCGTCCATTTCTTCAGCGGTCGGGACAGTTTCCTGGCCGGCCATGACGAGGAGGGGGCAGCCGAGTTTGGCGAGTTGTTCGAAGAAGGGGCGCTCTTGTTCGAACGTGCCGAAGGTGGTGCCGGTGGCGCGGTGGTAGGCGTTTAGGTGGGTTTTTAGGGCATAGGCGCCGCCGTCGAGGGCTGCCTTGGCGAGGTCGAGATCGTGGCGGGCTAGGGACACGATGACGGGGTATGCGCCGGAGGTAAGGGCTTGATAGAACTCGGTTTTTTTGTAGGTCATTGGATGCGGAGGCCCGTGGCGGCTTCGAAGAGGTGGATTGCGTTCATGTCGGGGCGGACGTGGATTGTGTCGCCGGGGCGGGCGGCGATGCGCTCGCGGAAGACGCCGGTTATGGTGTGGCCGCCGAGGGTCATGGTGACTTGAGTTTCGGACCCCATGGGTTCGATCAGGGCGATTTTTGCGGGCAGACCATCGGCGGCGAGGGTGAGGTGTTCGGGGCGGATTCCGTAGGTCGCTTTGGTGCCGATAGGGGCCGAGTTGGTTAGCGGAAGGGTAACATCGAGCGCAGCGAACCCCTCGTTCGTGACAACACCCTCGATAAAGTTCATGGACGGCGAGCCGATGAAGCCGGCGACGAAGAGATTGGCGGGTCGATCGTAGAGATCGAGCGGGGCGCCGACCTGTTCCACCTTGCCGCCATTCATCACGACGATGCGGTCGGCCATTGTCATGGCTTCGACCTGGTCGTGGGTGACGTAGACGGTGGTGACGCCGAGGCGCTGGTGGAGCCCCTTGATCTCGCCGCGCATGACGACGCGGAGTTTGGCGTCGAGGTTGGACAGGGGTTCGTCGAAGAGGAAGACCTGCGGATTGCGCACGATGGCACGACCCATGGCTACGCGCTGACGCTGGCCGCCGGAGAGCTGGCCGGGGTAGCGGTCAAGGAGGTGGGTGAGGCCGAGAATGCCGGCGGCCCATTGAACGCGCTCGGCGATTTCGGCTTTCGAGCCGCCGCGGTGTTCGAGCGAGAAGCCCATATTGGTCGCGACGGTCATGTGCGGATAGAGCGCATAGTTCTGGAAGACCATGGCGATGTCGCGGTCTTTGGGCTCAAGGTCATTGACGACGCGGCCACCGATCTCGATGGCGCCGCCGGTGATGGTTTCGAGGCCGGCGATCATGCGGAGAAGAGTGGACTTGCCGCAGCCGGAGGGGCCGACGAGGACGACGAATTCGCCATCGGTAATGTCGATATCGATGCCATGCAGCACGGGCGTGGCGCCATAGCTCTTGGTGACGGATTTGAGGGTAACGGGAGCCATGGGGTCAGCCTTTCAGCCCGGTATGGGCGAGCCCTTCGACGAACTGCTTCTGCGCCACGATGAAGACCAGCAAAACGGGGATGGCGGTCATGGTGGCAGCGGCGAGCTGGATGTTCCACATGGCCCCGCCATAGGCGTCGGTGAACTGGGTCAGGGCCTGGGGCAGGGTGAACATCTGGGTCGAAGAGAGGAATACGATGGGTTCGAGATAGAGGTTCCACGAGTGGAGGAAGGTGAAGATGGCCACGGCGCCGAGGGCGGGTTTTGCCAGCGGCAGGGCGATGGTCCAGAAAATCTTGAACCGGCCGAGGCCATCGACGCGGGCTGCTTCCTCGAGCTCGACGGGGAGCGCGATGAAGAATTGGCGCATGACGAAGGTGGCGAAAACCGAGGGCGCGCCGAAGATGGGCACGAGGATCAGCGGCCAATGGGTGTTGATCATGCCCCAGCCGAGAAAGATCTGGAACAGCGGCACGATGGTGACTTCGGACGGAATAAGCAGGCCCAGGAGCACGACCATAAAGATGGCATTGCTGAAGGGGAATTTGATCCGCGCGAAGGCGTAGCCGGCCATGGAGGAGATCACCATGGTGCCGCCGGTGACGAGGGCGGCGATATAGGCCGAGTTCCAGTATTGCCGGGCGAAGGGCTGCAATTCGAAGACCTGTGCATAGGTCGAGAAATCGAAGCGGCGCGGCCAGAGGTCTGGCGGGAAGGCGAAGATGTCGCTGATCGGTTTGACCGACGAGGTGATCATCCACCAGGTGGGGAAGACGAAGGGGATGAGCAGCACGCACATCAGCCCATAGAGGGCAGTCTTCATGCGGGGGCTGAGATCAGTTTTCATAGAAGACGATCCGCTTGCGCAGCTGCCACTGGGCGAAAGTGAGCAGCGCGACGATGACGAAGAGCAGGATCGACAGGGTCGAGCCATAGCCGAAGAAGTGGAACTGGAAGGCCTGCTGGTAGAGGTAATAGACCAAGACGGTCGTGGTCATGCCAGGGCCGCCCTGGGTGAGAACGGCGATCTGGGCGAAGACTTGCAGCGAGCCGACGATGGTGATGATCGAGGTCAGCAGGATGGTGGGCGAGATCATGGGCAGGGTGATGCGGCGGAACTGCTTGAAACCGCTGGCGCCATCGACCCGCGCGGCCTCGTAGAGTTCCTTGGGCACGCCCTGAAGGGCGGCGAGGAACAGGATCATGTTGAGGCCGACATTCTTGAAGACCTGCACGACGACGACGGAGATCATGGCCGTGGTGGGGGTGCGGAGCCAATTGGGGCCTTCCACGCCGATCATGGCGAGCATGCCGTTGATGCCGCCATTGTTCTGGAGGAGGAAGCTCCAGACGATGGTCCAGGCGACGAGGGAGACGACCACCGGCGAGAAGAACAGGGTGCGGAAGACAACCATGCCTTTGAGCTTCTGATCGAGGAGGACCGCGAGAAGGAGGGCAAGCGTCATGTTGAGGATGACGAGGCCGGCCGAGAAGATGGCGGAGGCGACGAGCACCTGGGGGAGGTTGGGGTCGGCCAGCAGCATCTGGTAATTGGCGGCGCCGACGAAATTGAAGCTGGCGGCCAGGACGTTCCACTCGTGGAGCGAATACCAGAAGACGAGGCCGAGCGGCACGAGCACGAAGGTGATGATGCCGATGAGCTGGGGCGCGATGAAGACATAGCCTGCCGCCGCGTCGCGCCGGGCGATGGTCCAGAAGGGCGGCTTTGGGTTTGGCGAGGCCGAGGCACTCATAGGTTTGGTTCCTTCGTCTCCCTCCTCCTTGTGGGGAGGGATCAAGGGTGGGGGGGCTCCAGGCGCCGGAGCGTGTGGAGAGAAACCCCCACCCTGCTCGATCACGGACTTAGCAAGCTAAGTCCTATCTCGCTTCCCTCCCCACAAGGGGGAGGGTGGGTGCGGTGGTTTGGGCGAGATCGTGCCAAAAGCTCGATCCGGCACCTCCCCCTTGATGGGGGAGGTTGGGAGGGGGTGTTGGCTGGGCGAGATGCCCAAGCCAGCCCTTCCGCCTAGCGTGCCAGCAGCGGGCTGACGCTGGAACACACGTTTGCGAGTACGGCGGCGACGTCGGCTTCCGGTACCCAGAGGGCGTCGAGGCCGGCGCGGATGGTTTGCTGGATCTGGGCGAAGTTGGTGTGGCCCGGCAGCACCGTGCCGTTGGCGATGCCTGCGATCACGACGGTTTCGATCTGCTCGGGAGAGAGCAGGGGATTGGTCGAGGCGAGGGTTTCGGCATTGAGGAGGCTGGCGCGGGCCGGCGGGAAGAACTGGGCCAGCTTTTTGGAATTTTCCGCATTGGTCATATAGCCGAGGAATTCGACGGCGACGTCCTTGTTGGCGCCCTTGGCGAAGGCGCCGACGCCGGCCTGACCGACGACGGAATATTCGCCGGCAGGGCCGGCCGGGAGCGGCACAAGGTCCCAGTCGAAGGGGTTTTCCTTGGGCAACAGCGAGGCGCGGCTGATCTGGGTGATGGTCATGCCGGTTTCGCCAGCGAAGAAGTCGATATCTTCGCCGGGGCCGGGCATGGCCTTATCGGTGAAGACGGCCTTGTGGATGGCGGTCAGCGCATCGACCATCGCGGGTTCGGTGAACGTGCAGGTCTTGCCATCGGCGCTCCAGGGTGTGGCGCCCCAGCCATTCCAGATGGAGGCGAGGTTCTGCCAGGTCTGGAACTTGAAATCGCGGACGACGAGGCCGGTCTTGCCGGACTGGCCGACAGTGGCGGCGGAGGCGAAGGCGTTGTCCCAGGTCCATTCGCCGGCGGCGATCAGCTCGGCAGGGGTTTTGGCGCCAGCGGCCTTGAGCACATCATTGTTCGCGAAGATGGCGAAGGGCGAGGTGGAGAAGGGGTAGGCGTAGAGCTGGCCGTCCTTGGTCCAAAGAGCCGTGGCCTTTTCCGAGACGTCGGCGAGGTCATAGCCTTCGGTTGCGGCAAAGGCGTCGGTCAGCGGGGCGAGGGCGCCGGAATTGACGAAGTCGGCGGCGGTGGTTTCGAGAATCCAGGCGAGATCAGGCGGGTTGCCGCCGGCGATCTGGGTGGTCAGGGTCGTCGTGTAGCTGTCGAAGGGCAGCGGTTCGAAGGTTACCGAGACGTTGGGGTGGGTGGTTTTGAAGCCCTCGGCGATCTCGTTGAACATGGCCAGATGCGCCTCGTTGGCGCTCCAGATGGTCATGCGCAGATTGACCGCGTCCTGAGCCCAGGCCGTGCCGGCGGCGGCAAGGCCCAGGATGATGCCGGCGGATGCGGCCGTGGTTTTGAGTAGATGCTTTGTCATTGGTTCCTCCCTGGATGACATGAGTTGGTTAGTAGCCACGCACGTCGGGCCAGCGGATTTCGATGCCTTCCGCATAGAGACGTGACTGGAAATCGGTGAGCAGGGCGTCGTCGGCCTGCACCTGGTGCGGCGTGAGCCCGTGGTTGAGGCAGTGAGCGGCGAGGAGGCCGGCGACTTCGCCGACGTTCCACTCGACCGGATGCAGGCGGTAGCAGCCATTGGTGATGTGGGTGGTGCCCATGTTCTTACCGCCCGCAAGCAGGTTTTTGACGCGGCGCGGCAGGAGCGAGCCGAGCGGGATTTCGAAGGGTGCGGATTCGACGTCGACGTAGTTGTCGCCGCCCGTAGAGGGGTGGAGGTCGATGCGGTACATGCCGATGCCGACGCTGTCGCGGTAGTGCCTGGAGAGCGCATTGCCGTGGATGACCATCGACACGTCCTGCTCGACGATGCGGGTGACGGGCAGAATGCGGCGGCTTTCGCGGATATAGGGGGCCATGGCGAGGCCATGGTCGGTGCCGGTGATGTCGCCGCGGAGGCGGAGGCCCGGAAAACCCTGGCCGCCATCGACGCGGGGGGCTTCGGTCTGGAGCCAATAAAAGACGGAATAGGAGAGGTCGGCGGCCGATTTAAGGTGCGCGGCCTTTTCCTCTTCGGAGACGTCGATGATGGTGCCGAGCATGTAGTCGATCATCGGCCAGTTCACGAGGCAGATGTCGGAGCCATAGGCGCCAGAGACGAAATTGCGGCGGGCGGCGATGCGGCGGAAGGTCCAGAGATTGCCGTCGCCGGGATTGCGGCGCTGATCGGCGTCGACCAGCAGCGGATCGTCATCGGGATTGGGGGTGAAGCTACGCTCGGTGATTTCGAGGGTGCGCGGATGGGGCGCCTTGAAGCCGAGGAGCGGGCCGCCCCAGAAATCGGGCTGGTACTTGCGCCAAAAATCGTAATTGGCTGGCTTGTCGATGACCTGATTGCCATCGACGTGATCGATGGCGAAGCAGACGGAGACGGCCTGGACGTTGTCGGGCTGGGCGGTTTCGGGGGCGCTGGGCTCGCCGGTGTCGGAGCGGGCCTCGAAACCCTTGGCGTATTCGGTGCCCGTGAGGGGCAGGAGGTCGCCGAGTTCGGTGGCGTCGACGACGTAGGGGGCGGAGACGGTGATTTCGGCGCCGGTGTCGCGATGGCGGAGGGTGACGGCGCGGACGGTGTCGCCCTGCACATCGGCGGCGACGGGCAGATAGGGTTTTAGGACACGGAGTTGGCCGCCGCCGCGCCAGGGGGCGAGCATGGCTTCGATGACGGCGAGGCCGGTGCGCGGCTCGGCGCAGAGGCGGCTGACCCAGCCGGCGCCGGGGTTTAGATCGCCCCAGGCGCGGCTTTCTGCCGTCAGCGGATAGTGGTCGCGATAGTATTGGCGGATGCCGTTGCGGAGGTGGCGATAGGAGCGGGCGACGCCGAACTGTTCCACCCAGGAATGCTCATCGGGCGGCACGGCCTGGCTCGTGAGCTGGCCGCCGAGCCAGTCGAATTCCTCGGTGAGAATGACGGTGCGGCCCGAACGGAGGGCGCCCAAAGCTGCGGCGACGCCACCGAGGCCACCACCCACGACAAGGAGATCAGCGGAAAGTTCTTTGGTCATTTGGTCTTCTTGATTTTGGAGGAGGGAGCGCCGAGGGTGTCACCCTCGAGTGGCTCGCAATGGAGGAGGAGCTGTTCCACGGGGGCATCATGCTCGACGCGGCGGACCAGCATTTCGGTGGCGGCGCGGGCCATGGCCTCGCGCGGGATGGCGAAGGAGGTGAAGCGGCGGCCGGGTTCTTCGGCGCGGATGTGATTGCCGAGGACGACGATGGAGAGATCGTCGGGAATGGAGAGGCCGCGGGTGCGGGCGGCATGTTCGATGGCGATGGCGTCGGCGAGTTCGGTGACGAAGACGCAGGTGGCGCCGGCCGAGAGGAGAATGTCGAGGACTTCGTTGGGCGGGCGGCCGACTTCGAAGATCGAGGTGACGAGTTCGGCTTCGCCGACGGAGCGGGAAAAGCCGTACCAGCGGTCGACGGTGGATTCGGCGCCTTCGTTGAGGCCGACATAGGCGATGCGGCGGTGGCCGTAGGATTTGGCGCGCTCGACAAGGGCCGAGGTGGCGGGGGCATAGTCGCCGCCGACATAGGGGACGGGGCCGCCGGCATCGTCGCGGCGGCCGACGGCGACGAACGGGAAGTCGCCGGCGACGAGCCGGGCAAGCTCGGTATTGTCGAACTTGCGGCCGAGAATGACGCAGCCATCGGCGAGGCGAAGGCGGACATTGTCGCCGAAAATCTTGCGTTGCTGGCCGGCGCCGGTGAGGAGGAGAAGATCGTAGCCGAGGCTCTGGGCGGCTTCTTCGATGCCGAAGAGGAAGGGCGTGAAGAAATCGGCCTGGCCGGAGGGGAAGGCTGGTTCGTAGGTGAAGACGCCGAGGATGCGGTTGAGGCCTTTTACCATTTTCCGGGCGACGGGATCGGCGACGTAGCCGGTGTCGCGGATGACCTTTTCGACGCGTTCGCGGGTTTCGGTGGGAATGCGCGAGCGGCTGAGGGGCGTGCCGTTGAGGACGAGCGAGACAGTGGCCTGGCTGACGCCGGCCAGCTGGGCAATGTCCCGTTGTGTCAGTCGCTTTACGGCGGCCAAATCTCCCTCCCAGAAGTGCTAATGCGTATTAGCAGATAATACGTATTAGCAATGTGGGGAGAACGGAGTCAAGCGGGGTGGGCGCGGATGAAATGCGGGGTTGTGGACACCGCGAGGGCGGGGTGGCTTGAAGTTGCTGGGCGGCCGGGGTATTTTGGAGGACGGTCTGCAGTTCACCGAGGCGTCGCCGTCCCATAAGGGAAGCTAAACCTGCCCTATAAATTACCGACAGGAACGTCCTCGTGCCTCGTCGAAAGCCGGTGACCATCGACACCGCCGAACAGGCGGTTGAGGCATGTACAAGGATGTGACATGTCGCGAGAAATTCACGCACTGACTATTGCCGATGTTTCGGCTTTTGCCCGCGCCCTGCGGGAGGCCCTGGCGCAACGCGAGGCGCCGGGCGAGCGCATTGCGCCGCTGGGGCATGTGGAGATGCTCAATATTCTGAGCAAATCGGCCGGGTACAAGAATTACCAGCATTTCCGGGCCGACAGCGATGCGGCGGAGCCGGTGGTGGTGACGCCGAAGCCTGATTCCGAGTTGATCGAGCGGGTGGCGCGGCATTTCGATGAGCGGGGTGTGCTCATGCGCTGGCCGGCCAAGAACAGTTTGCAGCCGCTTTGCCTCTGGGCGCTGTGGAGCCGGATGGAGGCGGGGCGGGTCTATTCGGATGCGGAAATGACGACGCTACTCAATGCCTGGGCGAGCTTTGACGACCATGCGCTGCTGCGGCGGGCGCTGGTGTCGCTGGGTTATGCCGTGCGGAGCAAGGATGGGCGGATTTATCAGCGGATCGAGCAGAAGCCGCCGGCGGAGCTGTCGCCGTTGTTGCGGCGCGTGAGGCGGGCGGAGGAAACGGCCTAAGGTTTGGGGATTCGGTGATGACGGGCCGCAAACGACGATCTTCTGCGTTTGAGGTGCTCACGTACCCAAACGTACGTTGCGCTCCGGGTCTCGAAGATCACGAGTTTCGCGCCGTCCTGACATGAAGCCCCTCACACCTTAGGCCTTCTTGTTCACGCTGCGCTGGTGGGCCACCTTGGCGACGATATTGCCCATGCCTTGCGCTTCGGACACCTTTATCGAGACCAGGCCATTGGCCTGGCTGCTTTGCGCTTGCATCTGCGCATAGGCGTCCTTCCGCCTGGCGCGGTAGTAGTTCATCTGGTCATGGCGCGACATGCTGGCGATGGTGCTAAGTTTTCCCATGAGAAAAACATGGCAAGAAATGGTTAGCTGCTTGTTAATGCTGCAGGACGACTAGACCCGCCGCCGTGGCCATCATGGCGCCGGCAGTCTTGTTCAGGCGGCCGAGGGCTTTTTCGCTCTTGAACATTTCGCGGGCGGCGGAGGCGAGCCAGGCATAACCGCAGCCGATCAGCAGGAGGACGATGACCACGATGGCGGTCAACTCGATGAAGGCGACGGGGTTCATCTGGTCGAGCGGAATCACCGTGGGCAGGATGGCGAGATAGAAGACGATGGTTTTCGGATTGCCCATGGTGAGGGAGAAGCCGGCGAGGAAGGTTTTCCAGGGGTCTTCGTTTTTGGGCTTCATCTGCTCGGCGCCGGGCTTTGCCGTCCAGAACTTCCAGGCGATGTAGAGCAGGTACGCCGCGCCGGCCCAGCGGACGATGACGAAGACCGGGCCGAACAGGCTCGCAATGGCGGCGAGGCCGAAGACGGCGAAGACGAAATAGACGAGATCGCCGGCCAGAATGCCGAGGACCATGGGGAAAGCGCCCTTGAAGCCGCCGCCGAGGGCGCGGGCGACCACTGCGGCTACGCCGGGGCCGGGCACGAGCACGGCGATGGCATAGGCGAGCGTGAAGGCGGCGAGGGTGAAGAGATCCATGGTGGGCAATCCGCTGAAGAGAGGCGGGACACTACTCCCGGGTTGGAGGATTTGCCAGAGGGCGGTTGACGCTGGCCGCCGCTGCGCTATTTATGGGGCACCGTAACTCGACCGGATGGTGCCTGATGGAACGCTTCTCCAACGCAATGCCGACCTGCTTTGCTCTTGGAGAATTCTCGATCCATGCCTGTTTCCGTAACGATTTCGCATCTTTCCTATACCGGTCCTGACGGCCACAAACTCTTTTCCGACCTCGATCTGACCTTTGGCCCGGGCCGCACAGGCCTTGTGGGGCGCAATGGCGTGGGCAAGACCACGCTGCTGCGGCTGATCGCTGGCGAACTGACGCCGAGTGGTGGCGGAATCAGCGGTATGGGCCGTATGGGCGTGCTGCGGCAACAGGTGCAGCCGGGCGAGGGCGAGACCATTGCCGATCTCTTTGGGGTTCGCGATGGGCTGGTTCTGCTGGCCAAGGCGCTGAGCGGGGAGGCCAGTGTCGATGAACTGGCCGAGGCTGACTGGACGCTCGAGGCGCGGCTTGAGGAGGCGCTGGCGCAGTTGGGGCTGCCGGTGACGCCGGAGACGCTGCTTTCAACATTGTCGGGTGGGCAACGGACGCGGGCGGCGCTGGCGGCTTTGGTGTTTGCCGAGCCGGACCTGATCCTTCTTGATGAACCGACGAATAATCTCGATGCCGACGGGCGCGCGGCAGTGGCGGAGCTGCTGGCCGGGTGGCGTGGCGCGGCCATTGTCGTGAGTCATGATCGCGGCTTGCTCGAACAAGTTGATGCAATCGTTGAACTGACGACGCTGGGCGCGAAGACCTATGGCGGTGGGTGGAGTTTTTATCGCGAGCGCAAGGCGCTGGAATTGCAGGCGGCGGAGCGTGATCGCGACGTGGCCGAGCGGCAGGTGCGCGAGGTGGCGCGGAAGGCCCAGGAGGCGCGGGAAAAACAGGCGCAGCGCGATGCTGGGGGACGGCGGAAGGGCGCCAAGGGGGATATGCCCAAGATCGTCATGGGTGGGTTGAAGCGGCGGGCCGAGGAGACTGCGGGCGGGCTCGATAATCTGGCGGAGAAGCAGGCGAGTGCGGCTGGTGAACAGGCGCGGGCGGCGCGGGAGCGGATCGAGGTTCTTACCCCGTTTGCGGTGAAGCTGGCGCCGAGTGGGCTCCATGCCGGGAAGGTGGTGTTGCGGGCGAGCGGGCTGACGGGCGGCTATGATGAAGCGGCGCCGACGATCCGGAATTTCGATCTCGAAATTATCGGGCCGGAGCGGGTGGCGGTGACGGGGCCCAATGGGGCCGGGAAGACGACGCTGATCAAACTTCTTACTGGGCAATTGGCGCCGTTTGCGGGGTCGGTGCAGATCGGTGGGCCGATGGCGCTGCTCGATCAGCAGGTGGGGTTGCTGGATCGGGGCGAGAGCATTGTCGGGAATTTCCGGCGGCTTAATCCCGAGAGTTCGGAGAATGATTGCAGGTCGCTGTTGGCGGCGTTCAGTTTTCGGGCCGATGCGGCATTGCAGAGGGTTGGGACGTTGAGCGGCGGGGAGATGCTGCGGGCGGGGCTGGCTTGCGCGGTGGGTGGGAAGACGCCGCCGATGTTGCTGGTGCTCGATGAGCCGACCAATCATCTCGATGTCGAGGCGGTGGAGAAGATCGAGGCGGGGCTGCGGGCGTTTGATGGGGCGATCCTGGTGATCAGCCATGATCGGGCGTTTTTGGAGAATATTGGGGTGATGCGGGAGGTGGGGCTGGGGTGAGGCTGGTGCGCGTGGCTCCACCCCCTCCCAGCCTCCCCCATCAAGGGGGAGGTGCCCTATCGAGTTTTGGGGTGCAGCCGGTGGCCTAGCCGTAGATCAAGGCAAACGCGCCAGGCGTTCGGTGAGGAGCTGGTAAAAACCTTCGGCGTTGCCGTGGCGGAGGTAGGTGGCGTTGTGGGGTTTGCCGGTGACTTGCCAATAGTCGGTGACGGTCATGCCGACGGTGAGTTCGCTCGCGGTTTCGATGGTCACGTTGCATTCGCGGCCTTCGAAGAGGGTGGGGTCGATGAGGTAGGCGATGACGGTGGGGTCGTGGAGCGGGGCGCCTTCCCATCCGTATTTCTTGAGGTCGAACCCTTCCGAGAAGGTCAGCATGTCGTAGACGGCTTGGCCGGAGCGGTTGCCGAGGGCCTTTATGGCGTTTAGGCGGGCCGGGGTGGACTGGATTTGATGAGTCACATCAAGCGGTAGGACGGTGATCTTGATGCCGCTTTTGAAGACGATGTCGGCGGCTTCGGGATCGACATAGATGTTGAATTCGGCAGCCGGGGTGATGTTGCCGACTTCGAAATAGGCGCCGCCCATCATGACGATTTCGGCGACGCGCTCGGCGATTTTTGGCTCTTTGACGAGAGCCATGCCGATATTGGTCAGTGGCCCTAGGGTGCAGAGAGTGATGGTTTTCGGCTCGGCGGTAAGAAGGGTTTCGATGATGTAGTCGACGCCGTGCTGGGGTTGCAGCGCGATTTTTGGCGCGGGCAGATCGGGGCCGTTGAGGCCGGTGTCGCCATGGACGTGCTCGGCGGTGACGAGGGTGCGGCGCATAGGGCGGGCGCAGCCGGCATAGACGGGGACGTCCGGGCGGCCGGCGAGTTCGACGATCTTGCGCGCATTGTTGGCGTTGTGGTGAAGGCCGACATTGCCGGCAACGGCGACGACGCCGAGGACATCGAAATCCTCGGGGGAGGCAAGCGCCAGAAGGATGGCGACGGCGTCGTCCTGACCGGGGTCGGTGTCGATGATGATCTTGCGCGGCATGGATAGTCCCTGGAAACCGGATGAAAACGGCGGGACTTTAGCGAGGCGCGACGCGGCGGTCGACTGGGGTGCGCGGGTATTCAGGTGATGCCTGGCTGCAAACGGCACGTTTCTCCGCTTCCGGTCCTCACGTACCAAACGTACGCTCCGCCATAGCCCTGCGAGCGCAGCTCTCCGGGCGTTCTTCGCGGCAAAGGTCCACTGGACCTTTGCTAAGGCGCTCATCACTTCTCGAAAAGCACCGTTTTCGCTCAGTCCTGACCTGAATCCCCACACACCCTCGGCAACGCGCCAAAGGAACGCTCATTGTCAGTCAACGTTGTAGGGGGAGCGTCACCGAGCCCGAAAGCCACCATGAAAGCCCCTTCTGCGCCCGAGGATATGAATGAAAGTCAGTTCGAGCGGGTGCTCGACAACGCCGCGCGGCTCTCGGTGGTGGCGATCGGGGCTGTGGTCCTGCTCTTTGTGCTACAGGCGGGCCAGGTGTTTCTGGCGCCGGTTACGCTTGCCATCGTCATTGGCTTGATGTTCGGGCCGGTGGCTGACCGGTTGGAAGCGGTGGGCGTGCCGCCGGCGCTTTCGGCGGCCGTTGTTGTGCTGTTGCTGCTCGGCGTCATTGGAGCGGGGATCGTCGCCTTTGCCTTGCCGCTCAGCGAGTGGGTGGCGCGCGCGCCGCTGATCTGGGAGAAATTGCAGGGGCAATTGGCCAATCTCAAGGAGCCGCTTGAGACCTTTTCGCAATTTCAATCGCAGTTGAGCGAGGTTTTCGGAGGCGGCTCGGCGGCGATGAACGTCAATGTCGAGGATAGTAGCGCGGTGACCAGCGTTGCGATGCTGGCGCCGGCATTGCTGGCGCAAATCCTGATTTTTCTCGCCAGCCTCTATTTCTTCGTCGCAACGCGCGATCACATCCGTATTTCGGTGTTGTCGCTGTGCGTGACGCGGCGGATGCGCTGGCGCACGGCGCATGTGTTTCGCGATGTCGAGGCCAAGGTTAGCCGCTTTTTGCTGTCCATCACCTTTATCAATTGTTGTGTCGGTGTGGCGGTGACGCTGGTGATGTGGGCGATCGGCATGCCGTCGCCAATCCTCTGGGGGGCGCTGGCGGCGGTGCTCAATTATATTCCCTATGTGGGGCAGGGCACGATGATCCTCATCCTGCTTGCGGTGGGGCTGGGGACGCAGACGCGGATCGAGCAAATCTTGCTGCCGGCGCTATGCTATATGGGCGTCAACTTCATCGAAGGGCAGATCGTTACGCCGCATTTCATCGGCCGGACGATGACGCTCAATCCCTTCATGATTTTTCTCTCCATCACCTTCTGGCTTTGGGCGTGGGGGCCGATAGGCGGGCTTGTGGCCGTGCCGACGCTGCTTATCGCGACCTCCATTCTGACCCATACGCTGCCGAGCAAGCCTGTCATGCCGAAGCGGCCGGTTCGGCGTACGGCCAGGATGACGGATCGGGACGCCCTGTTGGCGAATGCGGCGCAGGCGATCAAGGAGCAGAGGCAGGACGCCGAGGACATTGAGGGGAAGCGCAAACAGGGGCGGCTGGAGCCGCCCGAGGGGACGGCGCCGACCGGGGTGGAAACCTCCAGTTAGTGCCATCGTCGCGCGGGGCACCCTTGCAGTTCCAAGCCTTGACGGAAAGCGCATCTGCCGACCAGTGTCGTTCTGACCAGGACGAGACGGGGAATACGAATCATGGCCGCAGAAGCTGTCATCCATGCCGCCGAGGCCGCGCATAGCGGCGTCGATCTGGTTCCCGTCGTGGCCCTGCTGGCGGCCGGTGTCGTCGCGGTGCCGCTGTTTCGACGGATCGGGCTTGGGTCTGTGCTCGGCTATCTGGCCGCGGGGCTATTGTTGGGTCCCTCGGGGATCGGGCTGATTGCCGATCCGAGTTCGGTGCTGCATCTGGCCGAGCTGGGCGTCGTGCTGTTTCTCTTCATCATCGGGCTCGAAATGGAGCCGAGCAAGCTCTGGGCCCTGCGCAAGCAAATTTTTGGGCTGGGTGTCATTCAGGTCGCGTGCTGCGGGGTGTTGTTGACCGGGGTGGGGTTGCTGCTCGGTTTTGCGCCTGTCGTGGCGTTTATTTTCGGCATGGGTTTCGTGCTGACCTCGACGGCGATCGTCATGCAAATCCTGGCGGAGCGCGGCGAGCTGGCTTCGGAGAGCGGGCAGAAGATGGTGTCCATCCTGCTGCTCGAAGACCTCGCCATCGTGCCGCTGCTGGCGGTCGTGGCGTTTCTGGCGCCGGCGGCGGAAGACCAGTCGGTGGTGACGCGTTTGCTCGGTTTTGGCACGGCCATTGGCGCCATTTTGCTGCTGATCGTCTTGGGGCGGCGGGTGATGAACCCGTTCTTTGCCATTCTCGCCTCGTCGAAGGCGCGCGAGGTGATGACGGCGGCGGCGCTGCTGGTGGTGCTGGGCGCGGCTTTGCTGTTCCAGGTGAGCGGGCTTTCCATGGCCATGGGCGCGTTTCTCGCCGGTGTGCTGCTGTCTACCTCGACCTTCCGGCATCAGATCGAAGCGGATATCGAGCCGTTTCGTGGGCTTTTGCTCGGGCTGTTCTTTCTGGCCGTGGGCATGTCGCTCGATCTGGCGATCGTGGGCGAGAACTGGCAGATCATCGTGATCAGCGTTGTCGCCTTCATGCTGGTCAAGGCGGTGGCGATCTATGTGATTGCGCGCATGTTGCGATCGGGGCACGGGGAGGCGCTGGAGCGCGCCGTGCTGATGGGGCAGGGCGGCGAATTCGCTTTCGTGCTCTATACGACTGCCGTTGCGGCAGGGCTCATCGATGGGCCGAGCAATGCGATCTTTACGGCCACGGTGATCATTTCCATGGTGCTGACGCCGTTCGCCATGATTGGCCTGCGCTATGTCATGCCCAAGCGCGTCGAGTCCATGGATGGTGTCGAGGCGGTGGAGGGGCTGAATAGCCGGGTGCTGATCATCGGCTTCGGGCGCTTCGGCCAGATCGCCAGCCAGCCGCTGTTGGCCATGCGGCACTCGGTTTCGATCATCGACAATGACACGGATATGATCCGCGCTGCAGCGCAGATCGGGTTCAAGGTCTATTACGGCGATGGGACACGGCTCGATATTCTGCGCGCTGCGGGCGCGACGACGGCAGACCTGATCCTGATCTGTACCGACCAGCGCGAACAGACGACGCGCATTGCCGAACTGCTGCGCGATGAATTTCCGCTGGCGCGCGTCGTGGCGCGTGCCTTCGATCGTCCGCATGGCATCGAGCTGATCCGGGCGGGTGTCGAATTCCAGCTGCGCGAGACTTTCGAATCGGCGCTGATCTTCGGTGGCGAGGCCATCACCATGCTTGGGGCGAGCGCGGAAGAGGCCAGTGAAATAATCGAAGGCGTGCGCGAGCGCGACCGGCAGCGGTTCGAACTGCAACTGGGCGGCGAGGACTGGCGCAACCTCAACAGGCTCTTGATCAGCAACGCTCAGGACCAGGCGCGCGAGAGCGGCGTATCGGTTTCCGAAGAGCGCGCCGAGGACGCCGTAGCCCATTCGGTACCCTCTCAGGGGACCTGATCCGCACCTCTCGAAGGGGGCTTTCCGATGCACAAATTAAGTGCAAGAGTGAGCACATTAGAGGGGAACATCGTCATGAACACTGGATTGCGATATGCCGCAAAAGCCGATCGTCTACGATGCTCCTACGCCCGAGCCCCGTGCGACAACTGTTGAAGCCCTTCAGGCGGAAATCCTTGAAAAGCTGATCTATTCGGTCGGTAAGGACCCGATCGTCGCGCGTCCCCATGATTGGCTGCGCGCCACTATCCTGGCGGTGCGCGACCGTATCATGGATCGCTGGATGGAGAGTTCGCGCGAGACCTGGCGTACGTCCAACAAGCGCGTCTATTATCTCAGCCTCGAATTCCTGATCGGCCGGCTCATGCGCGATGCGATGAGCAATGTCGGCCTGATGGAGCCGGTGCAGCAGGCGCTCAGGAATCTCAATGTCGATCTGGGCGACCTGATCAATCTTGAGCCCGACGCGGCGCTGGGCAATGGCGGTCTTGGGCGGCTGGCGGCGTGTTTTCTCGAATCCATGTCTTCGGTGAAAATTCCGGCTTATGGCTATGGTATTCGCTATGTGCACGGGCTGTTTCGCCAGGAAATGAGCGAGGGCTGGCAGGTGGAACTGCCGGAAGACTGGCTCGCCCATGGCAATCCGTGGGAGTTCGAACGTCGCGAAAGCGCCTATGAGGTGGGCTTTGGCGGCCATGTCGAGCCGATTACCGATCCCGATGGGACGGTGCGGCACGAATGGCGGCCGAACGAACACCTGCTCGCGGTGGCTTATGATACGCCGATCGTGGGGTGGCGGGGCAGTCGCGTGAATACGCTGCGGCTCTGGAGCGCGCAGCCGATCGATCCGATCCTCCTCGACAAGTTCAATGCCGGCGATCACATCGGCGCGCTGGAAGAAAGCGCCAAGGCAGGGGCGATCACGCGGGTGCTCTATCCCGCCGATTCAACGCCCGCCGGGCAGGAACTGCGCTTGCGGCAGGAGTTTTTCTTCTCCTCGGCATCGCTGCAGGACATCGTGCGGCGGCATTTGCAGCAATATGGCGATCTCGGCTCGCTGCCGGACAAGGTGGCGATCCAGCTCAACGACACGCATCCGGCCATTTCGGTGGCCGAACTCATCCGCATCCTGATGGATGACAATGGAATGAGCTGGGACGAGGCGTGGAAGCTGACCAAGGGCACGTTCGGCTATACCAACCATACGCTCTTGCCGGAGGCGCTTGAAAGCTGGCCGGTGGCGCTGCTCGAGCGGCTGCTGCCGCGGCATATGCAGATCGTCTACCAAATCAACGCCGATGTGCTGACGGAAGCGCGCGAGTCCGCGAAATTCACCGACCAGCAGGTCGCGGCGGTGTCGCTGATCGACGAGAATGGCGGGCGCCGCGTGCGCATGGGGCAGTTGGCGTTTGCGGGATCGCATTCGATCAACGGGGTTTCGGCTCTTCACACTGAACTGATGAAGCAGACGGTGTTTGCGGACCTCCACAAGCTCTATCCCGAGCGCATCAACAACAAGACTAACGGCATTACGCCGCGGCGCTGGTTGATGCAGTGCAATCCGGGGCTGACCAAGCTGATCAGCGACCGGATCGGGCCCGATTTCCTCGACGATATCGAAAAGCTTCATGGTCTTGGCGCACATGCCGAGGATCCGAATTTCCAGAAGCAGTTTGCGGCGGTCAAGCGCGCCAACAAGGAGCGGCTGGTCAAGCTGATCAAGGAGCGGGTCAATGTGGCGGTGTCGCCGGACGCGCTCTTTGACGTGCAGATCAAGCGCATCCACGAATACAAGCGGCAATTGCTCAACATTATCCATGCCGTGGCGCTTTATGACGAAATTCGCGCCCATCCCGAGAAAAACTGGGTGCCGCGCGTCAAGATTTTCGCGGGCAAGGCAGCGCCGAGTTACTGGAACGCCAAGCTGATCATCAAGCTGATCAATGACGTCGCCAAGGTGATCAATCACGACCCGGCTGTACGGGGTCTCCTCAAGGTGGTGTTCCTGCCCAACTATAATGTCAGCCTTGCCGAAATGATCGTGCCGGCGGCCGATCTTTCCGAGCAAATCTCGACGGCGGGCATGGAGGCCTCGGGAACCGGCAACATGAAGTTCATGGCCAATGGCGCAATCACCATCGGGACCATGGATGGCGCCAATGTCGAGATGCACACGGAAGTGGGCGACGACAATATCGTTATCTTCGGTCTGACGACGGAGGAGGTCGAAGAGAAACGTGGCCGCAGCGAAGTGCCGCGCGGGGCGATCGACAAATCGCCGCGATTGCGTGAGGCGCTGGAAGCGATTTCTTCGGGCGTGTTCTCGCCAGACGATCCGAACCGGTATCGGGACCTGATCGGTGGTCTTTATGACCATGACTGGTTCATGGTGGCGCGCGATTTCGACGCCTATTGGGCGGCGCAGGCCAAGGTCGAAAAGATCTGGCAGGACCGGTCGCGCTGGGACGCGATGGCCATTCGCAATACGGCCAATGTCGGCTTCTTCTCGTCGGACAGGACGATCAGGCAATATGCTGCCGACATCTGGAACGTGCAGACTGCATAAGAAAAACACGAGCGGTCGCGGATCGAATTGGGGTCCGCGACCATTCCGAATTGCGACCACCGACATTCAATCGGTTGGTTATGGGGGGATATGAGGCGTGAGCAGGGAAACTTGGCAGGCCGATAGCCGTGACGTCGAAGAGATCGTGGCCGGTCGCCACAGGGATGCTTTCGGCGTGCTTGGCTTACACGAGATCGACGGGCAGTGGGTGCTGCGCGCCTTCATTCCGCATGCGGAATCGGTGGCGGCCTTTACGCTCGATGGGCGGGAATTAGGGATTCTCTACCCCCGGCACGCCGGGGGCGTGTTCGAGGGGAAGGTGGAAATCGACCGGCGGCAGCCGATCCGCTTCCTCGCCAAGAATGCGGGCGGGGAATGGGAGGTGTTCGACCCCTATTCCTTCGGGCCGGTGCTGGGGCCGATGGACGATTATTTCATCGGCGAAGGCAGCCATCTCAGGCTGTTCGACAAGCTTGGCGCCCATGAAATGGAGTTCGAGGGTATCCACGGCACGCATTTTGCGGTCTGGGCCCCCAATGCGCTGCGCGTCTCGGTGGTTGGTGCGTTCAACCAGTGGGACGGCCGGCGCAATCCGATGCGCAACCGTAACGGCATCTGGGAAGTGTTCATTCCGGTGCTCGGCACGGGGACGATCTATAAGTATGAAATCGTCGGGCCCGACGGCGTGGTGCTGCCGCTCAAGGCCGATCCGTTTGCCCGGCAGGCGGAACTGCGGCCGCGTTCGGCTTCGGTGGTGCCCGATCCGACCCCGTTCACCTGGACCGACCAGAAATATATGGAAGAGCGCGCCACCCATGATTGGCGGCGCACGCCTATGTCCATCTATGAGGTGCATCTTGGCTCGTGGCGGCGACGGCCGGATGGGTCATTCCTCTCCTATGACCAATTGGCCGAGCAGCTCGTGCCCTATGCGGCTGATATGGGGTACACCCATCTCGAATTTTTGCCGGTTTCCGAGCATCCATTCGATCCGAGCTGGGGCTATCAGCCGACGGGACTTTTTGCGCCGACATCGCGGCACGGCGACCCGGCCGGCTTTGCCCGGCTGGTGAATGCGGCGCATGAGGCGGGGCTCGGGGTTATCCTCGACTGGGTGCCTGCGCATTTTCCGACCGATGAATTCGGGCTCGCTCATTTCGATGGCACGGCGCTCTATGAGCATGCTGATCCCAGGCAGGGCTATCATCCGGACTGGAACACGGCGATCTACAATTTCGGGCGCAAGGAGGTTTCGTCCTTCCTGACCAATAGCGCGCTCTACTGGTTCGAGGTGTTCCATATCGATGGGCTGCGCGTCGATGCCGTGGCCTCGATGCTCTATCTCGACTATTCGCGCCAGCCGGGGCAATGGGTGCCCAACAAGCATGGCGGCAACGAAAATCTGGAAGCTGTCGCCTTCCTGCAGCGGGTGAATGCTGAGGTTTATCGGCAGTTTCCGGGCGCCTTCATGATCGCCGAAGAGTCGACTTCGTGGCCGGGTGTCAGTCACCCGACCTATAATGGCGGGCTCGGGTTCGGCTTCAAGTGGAACATGGGCTTCATGAACGACACGTTGCGTTTCATGAGCCGCAATCCCATTCATCGGCGCTTTCACCACAACGACATGACCTTCGGGTTGATCTACGCATTCTCGGAAAATTTCGTGCTGCCGCTGAGCCATGACGAAGTGGTGCATGGCAAGGGTTCGCTGCTGGAGAAAATGCCGGGCGATGACTGGCAGCAATTTGCCAATCTGCGTGCGTACCTGGCCTTCATGTGGGGGCATCCGGGCAAGAAGCTGTTGTTCATGGGCCAGGAATTTGCCCAGCGCGAGGAATGGGCGGAAAGCCGGGGGCTCGACTGGTGGCTGCTCGACGCTGCCCCGCATGAGGGCATGCGGCGGCTGGTGGCCGATCTCAACGCCGCCTACCGCAGCCTGCCGGCTTTGCATGAGCACGATTGCGAGCCTGAGGGCTTTGAGTGGCTGATCGGCAATGATCAGACCAATACGGTCTACGCGTGGGTGCGAAAGGCGGGGGACGCCGATCCGGTGATCGTCATCTCCAATTTCACGCCAGTGCCACGCAGCGGGTACAAGGTGCCGGTGCCCCTCGTGGGGCGCTGGGTGGAGCGGATCAATACGGATGCCGGCTGGTATTCCGGGGGCAATACGGGGAACCAGGGGGCGGTGATCGCGCACGCCGTCGAGGGACGGCACATGCCGGCGGAGTTGGAACTCTATTTGCCGCCGCTGGCGACGCTGTTCCTGAAATATGAGCCGGAATGATCGGTATCGAGTGAATACGTCCCGCGGAAATGCGGGCAGGTGTGGAGGGAAATGAATGGCTGACTATCGAGTACCGTCTCCATTGGCGCGTGAAGCCATGGCCTATGTGCTTGCCGGGGGGCGCGGCACGCGTTTGATGGAATTGACCGACCGGCGCGCCAAGCCTGCGGTCTACTTTGGGGGCAAGTCGCGCATTATCGACTTCGCGCTGTCCAATGCCATCAATTCGGGCATTCGCCGTATTTCGGTGGCGACGCAATATCAGGCGCACAGCCTGATCCGCCACCTGCAGCGCGGCTGGAATTTTTTGCGCACGGAACGCAACGAGAGCTTTGACGTGCTGCCGGCGAGCCAGCGCGTGAAAGAGGACATGTGGTATGCGGGCACCGCCGATGCCGTCTACCAGAACATGGACATCATCGAGGATTACGGCGCGCGCTATATCGTGCTGCTGGCTGGCGACCATATCTACAAGATGGACTACGAAATCATGCTTCGGCAGCATGTGGACACGGGCGCCGATGTGACCATTGGTTGTCTCGAAGTGCCGCGCATGGAAGCCACCGGCTTTGGCGTGATGCATGTCGATGGGCGCGACCGGGTGGTCGATTTCGTCGAAAAGCCCAAGGATCCGCCGGGGATTCCCGACAAGCCGGATATGGCTCTGGCCTCGATGGGTATCTATGTGTTCGAGACGCGCTTCCTGATGGAACAGCTGCGTCGTGACGCAGCGACCGAGGGCTCCAGCCGCGATTTCGGCAAGGATATCATCCCCTATATCGTCAAGAACGGCACAGCCTGGGCGCATCGTTTCCCGCGCTCCTGCGTGCGGTCCAGTAATGAGACGGTTTCCTATTGGCGCGATGTGGGTACGGTCGACGCTTATTGGAGGGCCAGTATCGATCTGACCGATATCAACCCCCAGCTCGATCTCTATGATCGCGACTGGCCGATCTGGACCTATGCGGAGATTACGCCGCCGGCCAAGTTCGTGCACGATTTCGATGGGCGACGTGGCTCCGCGGTCAATTCGCTGGTGTCGGGCGATTGCATCATTTCGGGTGGTCATTTGCAGCGCACGCTGCTCTCGACCGGCTCCAGGGTGCATTCCTATTCGGTGCTCGAAGAGGCGGTGGTGCTGCCCTATTGCGATATCGGGCGCAATGCGCGACTGAAAAAGGTCGTCATCGATCGCGGTGTGTCCATCCCCGAGGGGCTGGTGGTCGGCGAGGATCCTGAATTCGACGCCAAGTGGTTCAGGCGGACGGAAGATGGCGTAACGCTTGTTACCCAAGCCATGGTCAATCGGTATCTGGCTGATCGATGATCGAGGTTCTATCCGTCGCTTCGGAAGTCTATCCGCTGATCAAGACCGGGGGGCTGGCCGACGTGGCCGGCGCCCTGCCTGCCGCGCTCGCCAAGAACGGCGTCGCCATGCGCACGCTGGTGCCGGGCTATCCGGCGGTCATGGCGAAGCTCGGGCAATCGCGCGAGGTCTATTATTTCAGCGATCTGTTCGGCGTGACCGGAAGGCTGATTGCCGGGCGGGCCGAAGGGCTCGACTTGATCGTGCTCGATGCGCCGGCGCTCTATGATCGGCCGGGAAACCCCTATATGGGGCCCGATGGCTGGGACTGGCCGGACAACTGGAAGCGGTTTGCGGCGCTTTCCTGGGTGGCGGCGGAACTGGGGCTTGGGTTGGTCGAGGGCTATCGGCCGCAGGTTATTCACGCGCATGACTGGCAGGCGGGGCTTGTGGCGGCCTATGTGAAATATGGGCCGTCGGCGACGCTGAAGACGGTTGTCACCGTGCACAACATGGCCTTTCAGGGCACGTATGGGGCGGATATCTTTGCGCAATTGCGCTTGCCGGCGCATGCGTTTTCAGTGGAAGGCGTCGAGTATTTTGGGGGTGTCGGCTATCTCAAGGCCGGTGTGGAATGCGCCGATGTGGTGACCACCGTGTCGCCAACCTATTCGGCTGAGATCCGGACCCCGGCTTTTGGCATGGGGCTTGAAGGCTTGCTCAACAACCGCTCCGGCACAGTCTTTGGGGTGCTCAACGGCATCGACATGGATGCCTGGAACCCGGCGACCGATCAGCACTTGAGTACGACTTATACGGCCAATTCGCTTGGTAGCCGCGCCACCAACAAGGCGGCGGTGCAGGAGGCGTTTGCGCTGGAGCCATCGAACGGGCCGCTGTTTGCGGTGGTCAGCCGATTGACCTGGCAGAAGGGCATCGACCTCCTCGTCGGCTGCATCGACATGATGGTGGAAGCGGGGGCGCAGCTTGCAGTGCTGGGTTCTGGCGAGGCAGAGCTCGAGAACGCCGTGCGCGGCGCGGCGATGCGGCATCCGGGGCGGGTGGGCCTGGTGACCGGATACAACGAGCAGTTGAGCCATCTGGTGCAGGGCGGGGCCGACGTGATGATGGTGCCCTCGCGCTTCGAGCCGTGCGGCCTGACGCAGCTTTATGCGCTGCGTTACGGGTGTATTCCGCTGGTCAGCCGGGTCGGTGGGCTCAATGACACGGTGATCGACGCCAATGTTGCCGCATTGCAGGCCGAGGTAGCGACGGGGGTGCAATTTGCGCCGCCAAGCGAGGAGGCGCTGGCCAATGCCATCAGGCGGACGCTTGAACTCTACGCTGACGAAAAAAGCTGGAAGAAGATGCAGAGGCGCGGGATGAAATCGGATGTGAGCTGGGAAGCCAGCGCCGCTCGATATGCCCAGATCTATGCATCGCTGATTGGACTGAAAGCCGATGACGATACAGACCATTAAAACGACGCCTTATGCCGACCAGAAGCCGGGCACTTCGGGCCTGCGGAAGCGCGTGCCGGTTTTCCAGCAACCCAACTATCTCGAAAATTTCGTTCAGGCGATTTTCGATAGTCTCGAAGGCTTGGTTGGCCAGACGCTGGTGATCGGCGGGGACGGGCGCTTTTACAATGACGTCGCCATTCAGAAGGCGATCCGCATTGCAGCGGCCAATGGCTTTGGCAAGGTTCTGGTCGGGCAGGGCGGTCTGCTCTCGACGCCGGCGGCGAGCAATATCATTCGCCATTACAAGGCTTTCGGCGGACTTGTTCTGTCGGCGAGTCACAATCCGGGCGGGCCGGATGGTGACTTTGGCATCAAGTACAATATCGGCAATGGCGGGCCGGCGCCCGAGAAGATCACCGACGCGGTTTTTGCCCGGACGCAGGTGATCGACAGTTTCAAGACGCTCGATACGCCCGATATCGATCTCGGGAAGATCGGGACGCAGCAGGTTGGTGACATGGTGGTCGAGGTGATCGATCCCGTGACGGACTATGCGGCGCTGATGGAGACGCTGTTCGATTTCGACGCGATCCGCGGGCTGTTCGCGTCGGGCTTCACCATGACGTTCGACTCGATGCACGCGATCACCGGGCCCTATGCCAAGGCGATCCTCGAAGGGATGCTTGGGGCGCCGGCTGGTACGGTGAAGAACGGCGTGCCATCGCCGACGTTCAATCATGGGCATCCCGATCCCAACCTCGTTTATTGCAAGGACATGTACGACCTGCTGATGACCGAGGCAGGGCCGGATTTCGGCGCGGCTTCCGATGGCGACGGGGATCGCAATCTCATTATCGGCAAGAACCGGTTCGTGACGCCTTCGGACTCGCTGGCGCTCCTGGCGGCCAATGCGCATCTGGCGCCGGGTTATAAAGCGGGGATCGCGGGGATCGCCCGTTCCATGCCGACCAGTGCTGCGGCTGATCGCGTGGCGGAAAAGCTCGGCATTGAAATGCACGAGACGCCGACGGGCTGGAAGTTCTTCGGCAATCTGCTCGATGCCGGCCGGGTGACCATTTGCGGCGAGGAAAGCGCGGGCACGGGTTCGAACCATGTGCGCGAAAAGGACGGTCTCTGGGCTGTGCTGCTGTGGCTCAATATTCTTGCCGTGCGCAAGGAAAGCGTCGATGCCATCGTGCGCGAGCACTGGGCGACCTATGGGCGGAATTACTATACGCGCCATGACTATGAGGAAGTGGACAGCGCCATTGCCAATGCGCTGGTCGACGATCTGCGCGGGCGGCTTTCGGCGCTGCCGGGGCAGGTGCTCAACGGGCTCGAAGTCAGCTATGCGGATGATTTTACCTACCATGATCCGGTAGATGGCTCGACCAGCGCGAAGCAGGGCATTCGCATCGGGTTCAAGGACGGTTCGCGAATAGTCCTCAGGCTCTCAGGAACTGGCACGGTAGGCGCAACGTTGCGGGTCTACCTCGAACAGTATGAGCCCCCCAATGGAAACCACGATCTCGACACCCAGCGTGCCCTCGAGCGTCTTATCGGGATCACAGAAGACCTCGCCGGCATCAAGGCCCGGACAGGCCGCGCCGAACCCAGCGTTATCACTTGAGCGCACTCCAGTGACCGGACCACAACTTGTTCCCGGCGCCGGGAGCATCGAAAAGCTCGGCGCCACGATCACGCCCGATGGCGTCAATTTCGCTGTTTATTCGGAGTCGGCGAGCGCCATCTGGGTGTCGCTCTATGACGAGCAGGACCAGGAAATCGAGCGGTTCGAGCTCGATGTGCATGCGGACAATATCCGCGCCGGGCTGATTGCCGGCATCGGGGCGGGTGCGCGCTATGGCCTCAGGGCCGATGGGCGCTATGACCCGGATCAGGGCTATTTCTTCGATCCCCACAAGCTGCTGGTCGATCCTTATGCGCGCCGGTTGGATCGCGTGTTCGTGCGTTCACCGCGGCTGCGGTTGCCGCGTGAAGAGGCGGTCGATACGGCGCCGCTCATCCCCAAGGCGATCGTGGTGGGGGATGGCAATGAAAACATCATGCCGCGCAAGAAGGCGCCGAGCCTTTTCTACGAACTCAATGTGCGCGGCTTTTCGATGCGCCATCCGAGCGTACAGGGGCCGTTGCGCGGCACGATTGCGGGGCTGACCACCAAGTGGGTGGTCGACCATTTCAAGCATATGGGCGTCGATACGATCCAGCTGATGCCGACGGCGGCCTGGATCGATGAGGGGCATTTGCCGGCTCTCGGGCTGACCAATGCCTGGGGCTATAATCCGGTGGCTTACTTTGCCATCGACCCCCGGCTGGCGCCGCGCGGGCCGCAGGAATTGCGGGTGATGACCGATCTATACCGCAAGAACGGCATCTCGGTGATCCTCGATGTGGTCTATAATCATACCGGCGAGAGCGACGCGCAGGGCCCGATGCTGAGCATGATGGGGCTCGATGCGCACACCTATTATCGCTTCGTCGAAGTCGATGGGAAACAGCACCTCGTCAATGATACGGGCACCGGCAATACGCTACGCTGCGATCATCCGGCGGTGCAGCGGCTGGTGATCGAAAGCCTGCGCTATTGGGTCGAGGAAATGGGTGTTTCCGGTTTCCGTTTTGACCTCGCGACGGTTTTGGGTCGCGAACCGGGGTTCAATCCGGAAGCGGAGATGCTGAAAAAGATCAAGGCCGATCCGGTGTTGAGCAAGTGCATCCTCGTGGCCGAACCTTGGGATCCGGGTCCGGGGGGCTATGCTCTGGGGAAATTCGGCAAGGAATTCCAGGAGCACAACGATACGTTCCGCGACGAAGTGCGGGCCTTCTGGAAGGGCGAGCCGGCCAAGATCGGCTCACTAGCCGGCAAGGTTTCGGGCTCGGCGGAAATCTTCAACTTTGCCGGCCGCAAGCCACACCATGGCGTCAATATGCTCGCCGTGCACGACGGTTTTACCCTGCGCGATCTCGTGAGCTATCACGACAAGCACAATGAGGCGAACGGCGAGAACAACCGCGACGGGCATAGCAATAACCAGTCGTGGAATTGCGGTGTCGAAGGCGAGACCGACGATCCGGCGATCAATGCGGCGCGCAAGCGCGATGTGCGGGCGCTGCTGGCGACGCTGTTTTTGTCTCGTGGGACGCCGTTGATCCAGCAGGGCGACGAGATGTATCGGACGCAGCAGGGCAATAATAACGCCTATGCGCAGGACAACGAAATCACCTGGGTCGACTGGGAAGGCGCCGACGGGGCGCTGGTGGATTTCGTCGCGGCGATCAACAATTTCCGCAAGGCGCATCCGGCGGTGAGCCACGACCACTTTCTCACCGGTCAGGAGAGGCATGGCGTTCGCGATGTCGTCTGGTTGCATCCGGACGGCCGAGAAATGAACGATGCCGACTGGAACGACGGCGGCGCCTCGGTGCTGGGGATGGACCTCAAGCACAAGGACGACGAAGTGCTGGTCTGGTTCAATCGTCGGATCGATGCGGTGGATGCCAAATTGCCCGAAGGGGAGTGGGCGGTAGGTGTCGATTCCGACCCGGATGCCGCCATCACTATTGCGGACGGCAAGGTGCAGATTGGCGCCCGGTCGGTGCTGGCGCTGGTTCGGCCGCAGCCGCAGGGGTGAGGGTGAGACATTCACCGTGAGGTGGTAGATGCCCGCGGGCTGTCGTCCCGGCGAAGGCCGGGACCCATGCTGAGATTTGGGGATGGGCCCCGGCCTTCGCAGGGGTGACAATCGGGGGTGAGGCGGCTTTAGTGCGGCTCTACCGGGACCATGCCGTGGCGCTGATAGAAGCGCTGGGCGGCGGTGTTGGAGGTTTCTACTTTAAGATCGACATGGGGCGCGCCGCGATGGCGGAACTGCGCGAATGCGGTGTTGAGGAGATGGGCGCCGAGACCCCGGTCGCGCCAGGCGGGGGCCACAACGATGTCCTTGATGAAATTGCTGGTCCAGCATTGGACGAGGCCAGCCGGCTGGCCTTGGGCAGTTGCGATTATGACAAGGGCGGGGTCGAATTCTTGGTCTTCGACAAGGGGCCACCACCATTGATCGAAATCGGGCACGGCACCGCCGCCGCCGGCATAGGCGGCGCGAAGGAGGGCGTGCAGTTCCGCGGGTTTCGTCTGCCAGAGTGGCGTGATGGCGATGCCTGCGGGAAGTGCCGGAAGAGAGACAGGCCCGTCGAGCGGTCGGCGGAGGCGGATGTGGTCAGCCAAGGTTATTCCGCAGCCACAGCCTGGAAGCCGCCGTGCTTCTCGATGAAGGTGATGATCTCGTCGAGGCTTTCGCGGCGCAGGAGGTCGGTGAAGACATAGGGCCGGCCTTCGCGGACTTTCTGGGTGTCGCTTTCCATCACCTCGAGGCTGGCGCCGACATAGGGCGCGAGGTCGGTGTGGGTGATGACCAAGAGGTCCGAGCGCGAGATAGCGGGGCCGCCCTTGCGGGGGACTTTTTCGCCTTGGGCGACCGAGATCACGTAGATGGTGAGATCGGCGAGATCGGGGGAGAAGGTGGCCGCGAGATTGTCGCCGCCGCTTTCGATCAGGACAATGTCGAGATCGGGAAATTTGCGGTTGAGATCGTCGATGGCGGCGAGGTTCAACGAGGCGTCTTCGCGGATGGCGGTATGTGGGCAGCCGCCGGTTTCGACGCCGACGATGCGGTCTTCGGAAATGGCCTGGACGCGGGCGAGGATCAGCGCGTCTTCCTGGGTATAGATGTCATTGGTGACCACGGCCATGGAATAGCGATCGCGCATGGCCTTGAGCAGCATTTCACAGAGGGTGGTCTTGCCTGACCCGACGGGGCCGCCAATGCCGATGCGGAGCGGTCCATTGAGGCTTTTGGTCATGGCAAGTTTCCTTTTTCAGAGAAAGCGGAAGACGACGAGGGCGACAAAGCCGAGGCCGAGGGCAAGGCAGAGCGGGGAATAGACTCTGATATCGTTAAGGCGGAAATTCGGTTCCGGCGTCAGGCCCTTCCACCAGGTGGTGTAGCCGGCAATGCCGCGGGCGAGGAAGACGGCGGCAAACGCGAGGCCGCCGAGATTGAGCCAGATGCCGCCGCTATCGTGATCAGCCAGCGCCAGGGCGTAAATGCCAGCGGCAATGGTGGCGACGGCGATGGCGAAAGAGGCCAGGCGCGGGGGCATGCGCTCGATGTCCTTAAAACCCACGACGGTCTGAGCGAGCAGCTTTTCGTTGCGGATCGGCCAGGTGCGTCCCATCGACCAGAGGAAGTGCGCCAGCGACACGGCGAGGAGGGCGATGAACATCATGGACGCGATGAACATGTTCATGAACGGAAGATCCTTGTGGGCAGCGTTTCGTGCTGCATCTGGGCGATATCGGCGCCATAGGCGACGCTGCCGATTTCGTCCAGTGTGGCATGCTGGCACAGAGCGGCCAGTTTCGCGATATCGGGTTCCAATGCAGCCATGATGGCGAGGCCGTCGGTCTGTCCGATGGGCACGAGACGGACGGCGACGGACACCTGGCTGTGGACCGTGGCGGTGAGAAAAGCGAGGAGCGTATCGAAGAGCGCTATGCCGTGTGCGCCGGCGATTGCGCCGACGGCGATCGGATAGGGGCAGGGGTGCGGCAGCTCTAGCGGCGGATCGACGGGCCAGGCGGCGGCGGCGGTTGCAAAGGCGTTACCGGTTGCGGTGGTTTCGGCGGCGCGCTCGCGGGCGGGCGTCAGGGCGAGGCAGAGGTCGGCCAGATCGCGCAGCTTTTCGGGGGAGCGGGACGATCTGTGGGCGTGCGCGAGAAGAATGGCGTCGGTGCGCAGGCTGCCGTGGAGTAGGGCGCCGGAGATCCAGTCTTCGGCTGTTTTTCGGTCGTGCACGAGACGGGTGACGATGGCGGTTTCGAGGCCGGCAGACCAGGCGAAAGCGCCCACGGGAAAGGCGGGGGAGAGCCAGGTCAGCAGCTTTTGCAGGTCGCTGGTCACTGGGTGAAATCTACCTTGGGCCGAAATAGTCAGTAGCCCTCATGGTGAGGTGCTTTGCGAAGCAAAGCCTCGAACCACGGGGGCGGTGCCACGACCTCGTCCTTCGAGGCTCCGCTGCGCTCCGCACCTCAGGATGAGGTCTACTACTGTTGTCGTGCGACAGTGCAGATGTCATCTTGCGAGAAGGGCGTGGGCCGGTTCGGCGTGGTTGTGGCTGTGATAGGCGCCGTGTTCGGCAAAGAAGGGTTCGGTTACGTCGGCGACCGTGGCGCCGAGGCCTTCGAGCATGGTTTTGAGCACGTGGTCGCGCTTGATGAGGATGCGGCCGGCATCGAGCTGGGCCGGGGTGTGGCGATTGCCGATATGCCAGGCGAGGCGCAGGAGGTGGGCGGCGTCGTTGGCGGTGACGGCGTAGAGGATTTCCCTGGCGGCGAGGATTTCAAACAGGCGGCCGTCTTCGAGTTCTAGTGCCCCTTCGTGGTCGAGCGTGACCGTATTGGGAAAGTCGACCAGGACTTCCGTGCCATTCCTGCCGGTAAGGAGCTTGCGGCGCAGGCGCCTCTCGTCGTGGGCGAGGGTGATGCTGTCTATGGCGGCGCCACGGCCGTGATGGGCGGGCAGATGGGCGACGGCACGAAGCATGTTGGCGTCAAGTCCTTGAGTCAGTGGGTCGTATTGAAGAAGCGCGCGATTAGGTAGAACTGGTAGACGATATGCAGTCCGACCACAAACAAATGCACGCGCCGATCGGACGAGCGCCAGGCGATGACGCATAGAACGAGGCCGACCGGCACCTGGATGAAATAGGACAGATCGAAGCGCGCCAGGTGCGTGCCGCCCTTTATGATCGTGTCGACGGTATCGAGCACGAACGTGGTGGCGAGCAACCCGAAGAACCAGGGCCGGCGCCTGAGGAAGAAATCCTCATAGCCCTTGTATTCGGAGATATTGTCGGGGCAGAGCAGCGCCGCCATCATGAACAGGGTCACGGCATAGGTGATGATGAAGAAGGCGATGCCGAAGGTCCAGTTTGCTAGCTGGAAGAGCGAGAATTCCCACCACCAGAAGAGGATGAGTTCGAGCAGGATCGAACCCATCCAAAGCAGGTGCAAATAGGAGCGGCCGGGCCGGTCCGGATGTTGCACCATGCCGGCGAAAGTCATCAGCAGGCGGGTTATGCCCAGGCCGACCACCGTCCCCATGACGATGCGGATATGGGGGAATATCTCTGGATGGGCTACTGGCTCCATGGCGACCTATGGTGCGTTGCCGGCCGCGAGGCAGGTGGCGAGTGGGGGCTCGTCTTCGCCCGAGCGGAGGTCGCGCAGGGTGGCTTCATCGCCGGTGTCCCACCACTCATAGGGGCCCGAGACATAGCGGGCGCCGGAGGCGGAAAGGGTGGTGGCGAAAATATGCGTTTCGCCTTCCACCGGCACGATGGCGAGGAAGTTGGGGGCCGCGTTGATATATTGCACGCGGAAACCATCGCCATTGTCGCACTGGTAGACGACCGTGCGGCGCTCGATGTCGCTGGTCGCATCGAGGGTCAGGGTCAGCGTCGCGGTGACGGTTGGCAGCACGGGCGGCGTCGCCGATGCTTCGGCAGGCGCGGCGGCGTCCTGTGCCGATGCGGCGCCGGCGGCGAGCAGAAGAATACCGCCCGCGAGAAGGCTCCTCAAATCGATCATGGCTTTTCCTCGATTTCGTTGGAAACAGTGCGAAGCACCCAGGAGTCTGTCTCCACAATCATGGTGATTGATTGTTCTGGCAAGGTGTCAGCGTGATGAAATCCAGAAGTCTCCGAGGTTTGGGAGGATGATTTCTTCGGTTGGCGCCGCCCGCTGGCCGCATCAGAACAGGAAATATCGCTGCGCCATGGGCAGCACTGTGGCTGGCTCGCAGGTGAGAAGTATGCCATCGGCGCGCACTTCGTAGGTTTCGGGGTGCACTTCGATATTGGGAGTGGCGGAATTGAGCTTCATCGCTGCCTTGCCGATGCCGCCGCGGGTATTGCTGACTGGGACCAACTGCTTGTCGACGCCGAGGCGGTCGCGAAGGCCGGCGTCGTGGGCCGCTTGGGAGATGAAGGTGACCGAGGAGCGGCTGACGAGCTTGCCATAGGCGCCGAACATCGGGCGGTAGTGCATCGGCTGGGGCGTCGGGATCGAGGCGTTCGGATCGCCCATAGGGGCGGCGGCGATGGAGCCGCCGATCAACACCATATCCGGCTTTACGCCGAAAAAGGCGGGGCTCCAGAGGACGAGATCGGCGCGCTTGCCGACTTCAATGGAGCCGATGTGCTGGCTCATGCCTTGGGCGATGGCGGGGTTGATGGTGTATTTGGCGATGTAACGGCGGACGCGGAAATTGTCGTTGTCGCCGGTTTCCTCGGCCAGTTTGCCGCGCTGGCGTTTCATCTTGTCGGCGGTCTGCCAGGTGCGGATGAGAACTTCGCCGACGCGGCCCATGGCCTGGCTGTCTGACGAGATGATCGAGAGCGCGCCCATGTCGTGGAGAATGTCCTCGGCCGCGATGGTTTCCTTGCGGATGCGGCTTTCGGCGAAGGCGACGTCTTCGGGGATCGACTGATCGAGGTGGTGGCAAACCATGAGCATGTCGAGATGCTCGGCGATGGTGTTGACCGTGTAGGGGCGGGTCGGATTGGTCGAAGAGGGGATGACGTTGGGGAGGCCCGCAACTTTCAGAATATCGGGGGCATGGCCGCCGCCGGCGCCCTCGGTATGGAAGGCGTGGATGGTGCGGCCCTTAAAGGCGCCTACGGTGTCTTCGACGAAGCCTGATTCATTGAGCGTGTCGGTGTGGATCATCACCTGCACGTCGTAGTCGTCGGCGACCGAGAGGCAATTGTCGATGGTGGCGGGGGTGGTGCCCCAATCTTCGTGGAGTTTGAGGGCCGAGGCGCCGGCGAGGATCATTTCTTCGAGCGGGGCGGGGAGGGCGGCATTGCCCTTGCCGGCTAGGGCGAGGTTCATCGGAAAGGCGTCAAAACTCTCGATCATGCGCTCGATGTGCCAGGCGCCGGTGCAGGTGGTGGCAAGGGTGCCATGGGCCGGGCCGGAGCCGCCGCCGAGCATGGTGGTCATGCCACTCATCAGCGCTTCTTCGATCTGCTGGGGGCAGATGAAATGGATATGGGCGTCCATGCCGCCGGCGGTGAGGATTTTGCCTTCGCCGGCGATGGCTTCGGTCGAGGGGCCGATGATGATATCGACGCCCGATTGGGTGTCGGGATTGCCGGCTTTGCCGATGCCAGCGATGCGGCCATTCTTGAGGCCGATATCGGCCTTGTAGATGCCGGTATGATCGACGACCAGGGCATTGGTGATAACGGTATCGACGGCGCCTTCAGCGCGCGTGCGCTGGGACTGGCCCATGCCATCGCGGATGACCTTGCCGCCGCCGAATTTCACCTCTTCGCCATAGGTGGTGAAATCCTTTTCCACCTCGATGAACAGTTCGGTATCGGCCAGACGCACCTTGTCGCCGGTGGTGGGGCCGTACATGTCGGCATAGGTGGCGCGGGAAATGCGGGCGGGCATGGCGAGGCTCCGGAAATCAGGAGAGGCGTTGAATGGGTGCGGCAAACGCGAAAAGCGCCCGGCCCGGGAGGGCCGTGCGTGCGGTCGCGCTGCGAGGATAGTTTTTAGGGGAGGCTAGTTGAGCTTGACGGGGTTCAGCGAGCGATAGACCGACACCGAATGGTCGATGAGGCTGTCGAGAATTTTCTCGCCCTGGGCCAGTTGCTGGTCGGCGCGCATGGTGCCCGATATCAGCGACATGGCGAGCGCCTGGATGGCATAGGCGTGCTTGGTCTTGCCCGCCTCGTGATATTCGTTGCCGCGCTGCTGGAAGACTTTGAGCAGGTCGTTGTAGACCTGCGGGGTGATCACCGACTTGGCGGAGGACCAAGATTTTTGCTGCAGGTTTCCGCAAAGGTCGCTGGCGAGATGGCCGATCAACGCCATGGCTTCGCCATCCTCGGCTGCCGTATCCTGCAGGTCGGTCAGCACGGCGACGAAGCGCTGCTTGAATTCGGCATTGCGGACTTCTGTGGTCGGGGCTTCGGCAGTCATGATCATCCAGGCAAAGGCAGTTCTCTGTGGCGGGGGTTAAACCACCATTTTGCTGCGATTGCCATGGCGTGAGCCAAGATTTGCCGAAGCGTGCCCTCATGGTCACAGCGATCCCATGACCTGCTGGCGGAAGCCGTAAACCTTGCGATCGCCACCAATGGGAATGAGACGCACTTCGCGGCTTTGGCCGGGCTCGAAGCGGACGGCGGTGCCGGCGGCGATATCGAGGCGCATGCCGCGTGCCTGTTCGCGATCAAAGCTCAGGCCGGCATTGGTTTCATAGAAGTGGTAGTGGGAGCCGACCTGGATCGGCCGGTCTCCCGTGTTGGCGACTTCGATGGTTATTTGGTCGAGCCCGACATTGAGCTCGATGGTGCCGGCGGCTGGAATGACTTGGCCCGGGATCATGGCTTGCCTCACGCGCCGAAGGCGAGCCAGAGGCCGCCGAGGGCGGTCGCGGCGCCGGCGATCCGGGAGAGGGCCTTGCCACCGAAACGGCCGAGAGCGAGGCCAAGGCCGATACCGACGGCGTGGAGGACGCCCGTCGCGATGATGAAGCCGATAGCAAATTGCCAGGCGCCGGCTTCGCCGAGTTCACCCCCATGGGCGTGGCCATGGAAGAAGGCAAAGAAGCCGACCATGGCGGCGACGGCACCGGTCGGTACGGGCAGGGCCAACGCGATGGCGATGCCGATGAAGATCACCGAGGCGAGGATGACCGGCTCGACGAAGGGCAAGGGTACGCCCGCAATGGCGGCGGCGAAGCCGACAGCCATGGTGCCGACAAAGGCGGCGGGGACGATCCAGACGGCGCGGCCGCCCTGCATGGCGGCCCAGAGACCGACGGCGACCATGGCGAGGATATGATCGAGGCCGAAGAGCGGGTGACTGAAGCCAGCGGCAAAGGAGCCGTGCTCGCTGGGGTCGAGATGGGCGAAGGCCGGCATGGTGGCGGCAGCGAGGATGGAAAGGGCGATCAGCGTGCGCTTGAACATGGTGCCTCCTTAGCGGATGGGTTGGTGGACGGTGACGAGTTTCGTCCCATCGGGGAAAGTGGCTTCGACCTGCACGTCGTGGATCATTTCGGCGATGCCTTCCATGACCTGCGCGCGGGTGACGACGTGGGCACCTGCCTCCATCAGCTCGGAGACGGGGCGGCCATCGCGAGCGCCTTCGACGACGAAATCGGTGATGAGGGCAATGGCCTCGGGGTGGTTGAGTTTGACGCCGCGTTCGAGACGTTTGCGTGCGACAATGGCGGCCATGGCGATGAGCAGCTTGTCTTTTTCGCGGGGGGTGAGGTTCATCGGCCGTTTTCCTAGAGATGCCACAGGCGCGGCAGGGAGCCAGCGCCGGTCAGTTCGATGAGAGTTGGAACCAGAAGTTTGCGCAGGGCAAGCCCGGTGCGCGCCATGGCCCGGATGACGAGGCGTTCGCCGTTGGCGCTGGCGGCGATCAGACCAGTGGCCGGATAAAGGGCGCGGACGCGGCCGAGGAGTTGCTCGGCTTTATCGGCGCTTGCGGCCACGTGGAGGATGGACGCAAAAGCGCGGCAACCGCGCAGGAGCGACAGGCCATCGCGCTCGCTGCCATCGCCGGTGAGGCGGGTTGCCTCGGCGTGGATGAGGCGGTCGCCGCGATAGATGCGCCAGGTGTCGGAGAATTGCGCGTCGCGCGCTTCTTCGCCCATGGCATCGCGCCCGAGCAGGACAGCCTCGAGGGCGGTCAACGTTGCGCCTTCCTCGAGGCGAATGGTCAGGCGGCGATCGAGCTTGCTGGCGGCAAAGAGAATGGTTTCCTGGGGGAGCCAATCGAGATGGGCGCCGGCGCCGACGGTAATGTCGGCTTCGACATGGGCCGTGTCGCCCGTCGAGCGATAGCTGCGCTCGCAAGCCTGGGTGGTGATAACGAGCCGGCCCGCGGGCGCAACGTCGGCGCCCCAGCGCAAATGGTCGCCGCCCGTAATGCCGCCCGCAGTATTGATAAAGACGGCTTCAAGTGCAGATGAATGGGTGCGCGGCAGGCGGATCTTGCCGCACCCTTCCTGGAAAAGCGTTTGGATACAGGTATTTCCGTCACGTTGCTTGGTGCTGATATGCGCGACACCCCGTGCTCGCTGCAGCGCAGGGCGAGGTGAAAACGCCTCCAAAACCGGCAAAACGGCGAAATTCATTGCAACGATCCTGCGATCATCTCGTTGTCTAGGCGAGCAAGCGCTCTTTCATAGAGAATTTTCAAGAGGTTATAGAAATGACCATCAAATCTGTTTTGTCTGTTGCTGCAATTACCGTCGCTCTGTCGGGTGCTGCCTTTGCACAGGGTATGACGATCAATGGTGCCGCCGTTTCCGAAACCGATATGCCGGCCGTTCAGGAACGCTGCGACATGCTGGCCACTGCCGATAGCACTCAGGCGCTTTCGACTGGTTCGGAAACCGATACCAACGATAACGCTTCGGCTGACGATGACAGCGCGACCACGGAAAAAACGCCGGGGGTCAACGAGAGCGCCAATGCAACGTCGACAATCGATCTTGAAACGATCGACCTGCAGGCTTGCGTCGATGGCGGCTTCGTCACTCAATAATCGGTCGCTTTCAGCGGCTAAGAAAGGCATCTGGCTTCGGTCAGGTGCCTTTTTTCATACCATAAGGTGCTTGCGCACGTCCGGCCGGTCGAGATCGCTCGCCGGGCCTTGGTGCATGATTTCGCCGCGGTCCATGACGTAGATATCGTCCGAGATTTCGCGGCAGAAATCGAGGAATTGCTCGACCAAGAGGATCGTCATGCCCTTTTCGTCGCGCAGGAATTGCAGGGCGCGGCCGATGTCCTTGATGATCGAGGGCTGGATACCTTCGGTTGGTTCATCGAGGACCAGAACTTTGGGTCGGGTGACCAGAGCGCGGCCGATTGCAAGCTGCTGCTGCTGGCCACCCGAGAGATCGCCGCCCCGCCGCCCAAGCATGGATTCTAGGACCGGGAACAGCTCGAAGATGTAATTGGGGATGTTTCTTTCGCTGCGCGCGAGCCCGGCATAGCCGGTTTCGAGGTTTTCCTTGACCGTCAGCAGCGGGAATATCTCGCGACCCTGCGGGACATAGCCGAGGCCCATACGCGCGCGCTTATAGGGTGGCGTTTTTTTGAGCACGTCGCTGCCAAAAGTTATGGCACCGGACGAGATGTGGTTGATGCCGGTGATGGCGCGAAGGGTCGAGGATTTGCCGACACCATTGCGGCCGAGCACGGCGGTGATTTTTCCGGGCTGGCAGTCGATAGAGACGCCCTTCAGCGCTTGTGCGGCGCCATAGTGGAGGTCGATGGAACTGATCGAGAGGGCTGCGGTCATCGTCCAAGGTACCTTTCGATCACGGCGGGATTGGCGCTGACCTGATCGAGGGTGCCTTCGGCTAGCACGGCGCCTTCGGCGAGGCACACGACGCGCGAACCCAGTTCGCGTACAAAGCTCATGTCGTGTTCGACGACGACGACAGATCGGGTCTGGGCGATTTCGCGTAGCAGTTTCGCAGTCTCCTCGGTCTCGCTGTCGGTCATGCCGGCGACGGGTTCATCGACGAGCAGGAGCTTGGGATCTTGTGCAAGCAGCATGCCAATTTCGAGCCATTGCTTTTGGCCATGGCTGAGATTGGCGGCGAACTCGTCCTTGCGGTGGAGAAGGCGGACGGTTTCGAGGATTTCGGTGATGCGCGCCACGTCGTCGTCGCTGGCGGTGTAAAAGAGCGTGGCGAAAATGCCGCGCGGCTTTTTCAGCGCCATTTCGAGATTGTCCCAGATCGTGTGGCTCTCAAAGACAGTCGGCTTCTGGAATTTGCGGCCGATGCCGAGATTGGCGATCGTGGCTTCGTCGAGCTTGGTGAGGTCTGTGCGGCCATCGAACATGACTTCGCCAGCATCGGGGCGGGTCTTGCCGGTGATGATGTCCATCATCGTGGTCTTGCCCGCGCCATTGGGGCCGATGATGGCCAGCATTTCGGTGGGGCGGACAATGATCGAGAGATTGTTGATGGCCCTAAAACCGTCGAAGGCGACGGACACGCCATTGAGGTAGAGCATCGTGTCTTGAACTTTGCTCATGGGTTTACTCCGCCGGCCGAGGTTGGGGATTGTCGAAAGTCGATGGATCTTCACCGCGCTCGATGTCGGCGGATTGGGCCGGGCTCGGCGTCGCCGGTTCTTCAACTTTCTTGCGGCGGGCGCCGAAGACTTGTTTCCAGAGGCCGACAATGCCTTTGGGGAGGAAGAGGGTGACGAAGATGAAGAGCGCGCCGAGAGCAAAGAGCCAGAACTCGGGGAGGGCGCTGGTGAACCAGGATTTGCCGAGATTGACGACGATGGCGCCGATGATGGGGCCGATCAGCGTGCCGCGGCCGCCGACGGCGGTCCAGATAACAACCTCGATGGAATTACCGGGCTCGAATTCGCCGGGATTGATGATGCCGACCTGTGGCACATAGAGCGCGCCGGCAATGCCCGCCATGATGGCCGATACGGTGAAGGCGAAGAGTTTTACGTATTCGACGCGGTAGCCAATGAAACGCGTGCGGCTTTCGGCGTCGCGGACGGCGACCATGACTTTTCCAAGCTTGGAATTGACGATCATCGAGCAGACGAGGACCGAGAGGGCAAGGGCGATGGCCGTTGAGGAGAAGAGGATGACGCGGGTGGTCTGGGCCTGGACGGGGGCGCCGAGGATGTCCTTGAAGTCGGTGAGGCCGTTATTGCCGCCAAAGCCCATGTCGTTGCGGAAGAAGGCGAGCAGCAGGGCGAAGGTCATCGCCTGGGTGATGATCGAGAGATAAACGCCGGTCACGCGGCTGCGGAACGCGAAGAAGCCGAAGATGAAGGCGAGGAGGCCGGGTACCACCACGACCATGGCCATGGCGAACCAGAAATTGTCGAAGCCGAGCCAGTACCAGGGCAGTTCCTTCCAATTGAGGAAGACCATGAAGTCGGGGAGCGTCGGATTGCCATAGACGCCGCGCGTGCCGATCTGGCGCATGAGATACATACCCATGGCATAGCCGCCGAGCGCGAAGAAGGCGCTGTGGCCGAGCGAAAGAATGCCGCAATAGCCCCAGACGAGATCGAGTGCCAAGGCGAGGATCGCGTAGCTGAGATATTTGCCGAGCAGCGAGACGAGGTAGGTCGGGACGTGGCCGAATTGGCCCGGGGGGATCAGGAGATTTGCCACGGGCACGTAGACGGCTACGGCGAGGAAAATGCCGATGACCCAGACGGCCTTCTTATCGAGCGCGCGGAACAGGGCTTGGGTCAGCATGGGCAGGCTCCAGTCTTGGGAAGAATCCCCCTCATCCGGCGCTGCGCGCCACCTTCTCCCCAAGAGGGAGAAGAATAAGAGGTGGGCACCATTCCTCTCCCACTTGGGGAGAGGGTGGATCGGGCGCAGCCCGAGACGGGTGAGGGGGCATTCACCATCATTGTTCGATCGCCCTTCCCTTGAGGGCGAACAGCCCTCTTGGACGGCGCTGGATGAAGAGGATGATCAGCACCAGGATCAGGATCTTGCCCAGAACCGCCCCGGCATAGGGTTCGAGGAATTTGTTGGCGATGCCGAGCGTCAGGGCGCCGACGAAGGTGCCCCAGAGATTGCCGACGCCGCCGAAGACCACGACCATAAAACTGTCGATGATGTAGTTCTGGCCGAGGTTGGGGGAGATGTTGTCGATCTGGGTGAGCGCAACACCGGCAAGGCCGGCAATGCCGGAGCCGAGGCCGAAGGTCATGGCGTCGACAAAGGGGGTGCGGATGCCCATGGCGGAGGCCATGCGGCGGTTTTGGGTGACGGCGCGCATCTGGAGGCCAAGCGGGGTGCGGTTGAGGATCAGCAGGAGCATGAAGAAGACGATCAGTGCGAAGATGACGATCCAGAAGCGGTTGTAGGTGATGGCGAGGCCGAAGAAGTCGGTGGAGCCCGACATCCAGGTGGGGGCGATGACCATCTGGTTGGTGGGGCCGAAAATCGAGCGCACGGTTTGTTGCAGGATGAGCGACAAGCCCCAGGTGGCGAGGAGGGTTTCGAGGGGGCGGCCATAGAGCCAGCGGATGATGCCGCGCTCGATGCCGACACCGATGGCGCCCGTGACGAGGAATGCGACGGGCAGGGCGATGAGCAGGGAATAATCGAGCAGGCCCGGGAAGCTCTGCCGGATGACGAGTTGCGTGAGGAAGGTTGTGTAGGCGCCGAGCATGACCATTTCGCCGTGGGCCATGTTGATGACGCCCATGACGCCGAAGGTGATGGCAAGGCCAATGGCGGCGAGGAGGAGAACCGAGCCGAGCGAGACGCCGAACCAGACGTTTTGTAGCGCACCCCAGACGGCGCGGCCCTGTTCGAGGCCGGAAATGGCGGATTGGATGGTTGGTTTTACGGGGTCGGGGGCGGAGGCGAGGGCGCCGGTGAGGATGGTGATGGCGTTGCGGCTGGCGCCGGCGACGATCTGCGGCACGGCGGCGGTTTTGTCCTCGACGCTGGCGTCTTCGCTGCCGAGAACGGTCACGGCGCGGGCGGTCTGCATGGCGCTCAAGACGGTCGCGTCGGTTTCGGCTGAGATAGCCTCGTCGAGCAAGGGCAGGTTGGCGGCGTCGGGCTTGGCAAGGAAGCCCTGGGCGGCGGCGAGGCGCGTGCGGGGATTGTCGCTCATCAGCGTCATACCGGCGAGGGCGGCGGAAATATCGCGCCGGAGGCTGTTGTTGACGCGGATGCGGGAAAGGTCAGCTTCGGCGCCGAGATCGACGGTTTCGCCGGTCAGCGGATCGGTGACGGTGGAACCGGTCTGGATGAGGACGCGACCGGAGGTTTTGTCGGCATAAAGATTGCCATCGGCGAGGGCGGTGAGGACGGGGACGACGCTGTTGTCGCCGGTAGAGGCGAGATCGACGACGATCTGGGTGAGTTCCTTGAGGCTTGCCTCGCCCATGGCGGCGATCTGGGCCGGGATGTCCACGGCGGTGTCTTGTGCGCGAGCGATTTGGGCGGGGAGGAGAAGCGACAGGGTGAGCAGCGCCAGGCGGAGAAGGTGAGTCAGCATCGCTTGGGAAGTCCTTGTCGTTCTTTGGGAATTGGAGGGAGTAGTGATTGCCGCCACCCCCTCCCATCCTCCCCCATCAAGGGGGAGGTGCTGTATCGAGTTTGGGGCAGGTTGCTTGCCCAATACGCTGGCCCGACACCTCCCCCTTGATGGGGGAGGCTGGGAGGGGGTGATTGGCGGGGGCAGTTTATGCCGAGCCCGCCGTGGCCCCTTACTGCGCAGCGGCGCCGCAGGTTTTGGTTTCGGTGTTGTAATTGCCGCAGTTGATTGGGGCGGTCCAATCGGCTTCGAGCATCTTGGATTCCGGCAGGTAGTCGGACCATGCGTCGCCGGGGACGAGGTCTTCGGTTTCCCAGACCACGAAGAACTGGCCGTCATCCTGGATTTCGCCGATCAGCACGGGCTTGGTGATGTGGTGGTTAGGGAGCATTTTGGCGACGCCGCCGGTCAGGTTCGGGGTTTCGAGGCCGACGATGGAGTCGATCACGGCGTCGGCTTCGGTCGAGCCGGCAGCTTCCACGGCCTTCACCCAGAGGTTGAAGCCGATCATGTGGGCTTCCATCGGGTCATTGGTGACGCGCGTGTCGGAGCCGATGAATTTTTGCCAATCGGCGATGAAAGCAGCGTTTTCGGGGGTATCGACCGACATGAAGTAGTTCCAGGCGGCGAGGTGGCCCACGAGCGGGGTGGTGTCGAAGCCGGAGAGTTCTTCTTCGCCGACCGAGAAGGCGACGACCGGGATGTCTTCGGCCTTGATGCCCTGGTTGCCCAGTTCACGATAGAACGGCACGTTGGCGTCGCCGTTGATGGTCGAAACCACGGCGGTCTTCTTGCCGGCCGAACCAAAAGCCTTGATGTCGGAGACGATGGTCTGCCAATCGGAATGACCGAAGGGCGTGTAGTTGATCATGATGTCTTCTTTGGCGACGCCCTTGTCGAGCAGGTACTGCTCGAGAATCTTGTTGGTCGTCTGCGGATAGACATAGTCGGTGCCGGCGAGGACCCAGCGCTCGACGCCTTCTTCATTGGCGAGGTAGTCGACGGCCGGGATGGCCTGTTGGTTCGGGGAGGCGCCGGTGTAGAAGACGTTGCGCTGGGATTCTTCGCCTTCGTACTGGACGGGGTAGAAGAGCAGCGAATTCAGTTCTTCAAAGACCGGCAGCACGGACTTGCGGCAGACCGAGGTCCAGCAGCCGAAAACCACGTCGACGTCATCGACTTCGATCAACTGGCGGGCGAGTTCGGCGGCCAGCGGCCAATCGGAGGCAATGTCGACCACGACGGGTTCGAGCTTTTTGCCGAGAACGCCGCCCTTGGCGTTTTGCTGTTCGATCAGGAACAGCATGGTGTCCTTGAGGGTGGTTTCCGAAATCGCCATCGTGCCCGAGAGCGAATGGAGGATACCGACCTTGATGGTGTCGTCCTGCGCCATGGCCGGAACCATGGGCAGGGTAAGGCTGCCGGCGAGAGCCGCAGCGAGCAGGGCGCTTTTGGCGCGCGAGAAGTTCATGTGTTCGTCCCTCTAGTTTGTTTGACCCCAGGAGACAGCCAAGGGAGGCGCCTCGATGGGGGCACCTGAGACGATTTTTTTGCCTCCCCCTATACGTCGATTGACGTAACTGGCTGAGGGGCAGATTCCGCCTGCCGCCGGAAGCACCTGAAAAACCGCGTGATTTTACGAAAATCCATGCTAAGACTGGCATGGCGAAAATTTGTGCAGCGCGACGGATTGGTTAAGGCTTGAGCGGATAATGGCGCGGCAACGGATCATTCCCATCAGGCGTGAATACAATCGCTGGGTCGCCAATCAGACGCTGGAAGACTATGCGCTGCGCTTTACGGCCAAGTCGGCGCGGCGCTTTTCCAATGACCGAATCTCGCAGACGGCGATCGGCGCGATCTCGTTTCTGGCGCTCGAAGCGATCGGCGGGGCGATCACGCTCAGCTATGGGACCACCAATGCACTGATCGCCATTCTCGTCGCGTCCATCGCCATTCTGCTCGTCGGTGTACCGATTTCACGCTACGCGACGCGGCACGGGGTGGACGTCGATCTGCTGACGCGGGGCGCTAGTTTTGGCTATATTGGCTCAACGGTGACCTCGCTGATCTATGCGAGTTTCACCTTCATCCTCTTCGCCATCGAAGCTTCGATCATGTCGAGCGCGCTGCAGCTGGCGTTCGGCATTCCGCTCTGGATAGGCCACATCATTTCGGCGCTGATCGTCATTCCGCTGGTGACGCATGGCATAAGGATGATTTCGAGCTTTCAGATGCTGACGCAGCCGATTTGGCTGGTGCTCAATATTTTGCCGTTCTTCTTCATCGCCTTTCTCGATTGGGAAAAGTTTGACCTGTGGCGGGCCTTTGCCGGGCTGGGGCAGCCGGAGGGCGCGGCGGGGACGATATCGCCGTTCGATGTGGCCAAGTTCGGCGCGGCTTCGGCGGTGATCCTGGCGCTGATGACGCAGATCGGCGAGCAGGTCGATTTTCTGCGGTTTTTGCCGGCGGAAGGCGCGCCGAAGTGGCGGCATAAGGTCGGGATTTTTCTGGCTGGGGCGGGCTGGGTTGTCGTCGGCGCGCCGAAGTTGATTGCGGGGTCGTTCCTCGCCTATCTGGCGCTGTCGGCGGGTGTTTCGCCCGAGCATGCGTCAGAGCCGGGTTACATGTATGCCGTGGCCTTTGGCTACATGATCCCCAATGAGTTCATCGCCCTGATGCTGATGGCCGTTTTCGTGGTGGTCAGCCAGCTCAAGATCAATGTGATGAACGCCTATGCGGGATCGCTGGCCTGGTCGAATTTCTTCTCGCGGCTGACCCATAGCCATCCGGGGCGGGTTGTCTGGCTGCTGTTCAATGTTGCCATTGCGCTGCTGCTGATGGAGCTTGGCATCTATCGGCTGCTCGAAGAGACGCTCGGCATCTTTTCCATTATCGCCATGGCCTGGCTGTGTTCTATCTCGGCTGATCTCTTCGTCAACAAGCCGCTGGGCCTGTCGCCGCCGGGGATCGAGTTCAAGCGGGCGCATCTTTATGATATCAACCCGGTCGGTGTCGGCTCGATGCTGCTCTCGGTGATCATTGCGCTGGCGGCGCATTTTGGCGCCTTTGGCGAAATGGCGGCGGCGTTGGCGCCCTATATCGCGTTGGTTGTCTGTTTCATCGCTTCGCCTGCCATCGCATGGGTGACCAAGGGCAAATATTACCTCGCGCGGAAACCGCGAAAGCAGTGGCAGTTGCGGACCTCACTGACGTGTTCGATCTGCGAGCATCCGTTCGAGCCCGAGGACATGGCCTGGTGCCCGGCCTATGCGGCGCCGATTTGTTCGCTCTGCTGTTCGCTCGATGCGCGATGCCATGATATGTGCAAGCCGCATGCGCATTTCCGGGCCCAGACGCATGCGGTGGCGTCGAGTATCCTGCCGCAATGGGCCATCGCCAAATTGCAGACCCGGCTTGGGCGCTATGGCATGTCCATGGGTATCGCGACGGCGATCCTCGGGGGGATTCTGGGGCTCATCTATTATTTCGCCAGCCAATCGGCGCCGCACACGGCCGATGTGGTGGGCGGAACCTTGCTCGTCGTGTTCTTTGTCTTTGCGGTGGCCGCGGGGATCATGACGTGGTTCCTCGTTTTGGCGCATGACAGCCGGCTGGTGGCCGAGGAGGAGAGCACGCGGCAAAATACGTTGCTGCTCAAGGAAATCGACGCGCACGGCAATACCGACGCTGAATTGCAGCGCGCCAAGGAAAAGGCCGAGGCGGCGAACCAGGCCAAGAGCCGCTATGTCGTCGGCCTCAGCCACGAATTGCGCACGCCGCTCAATGCCGTGATGGGTTATGCGCAAATCCTCGAGCGCGATCCGGACGTGCCGGAAAATCGCCGCGGCTCGGTGCAGGTGATCCGCCGGAGCGCGGAGCATCTTTCGGGGCTGATTGATGGTCTGCTCGATATTTCCAAGATTGAGGCAGGGCGGTTGCACGTCTATTCCAACGAGATCAACATCCAGGATTTCCTCGATCAGATCGTTGATATGTTCAGGCTGCAGGCCGGCGCCAAGGGGCTCGAATTCCGACACTCGCGCGCCAAGGCGCTGCCGATCTATGTGCGGACGGACGAGAAGCGGTTGCGGCAGATTTTGGTCAATCTGCTCTCCAATGCGATCAAGTTCACCGAGGCGGGTCATGTGAGTTTCGATGTCGGCTACCGCATGCAGGTGGCGACGTTTGCGATCACCGACACGGGTAGCGGCATTTCGGCTGGCGATCTCGACCACATCTATGAGCCCTTCGTGCGCGGGGAGGCGGAGCACAATCGCTTCACGCCGGGGCTGGGGCTGGGGCTGACGATCACGAAGCTTCTTACGGAAACGCTGGGCGGGGAAATTACCGTCACGAGCGAGGTGGGCGCTGGAACGCGATTCACCGCGCGGCTCATGCTGTCGAAGGTCGAGCGGCCGGTCGAGCGCCGCGTCGATCCGCGCCGCATCGTCGGCTATGCGGGGCCGAGCCGGACGCTAATGGTGGTCGATGACAATCAGGATCATCGCGGACTGATGCGCGAAATGCTGGCGCCGCTTGGTTTTATTATTCTGACCGCGGGAGATGGTCCGACGTGCCTCGATCTCGTGGCCGCGGCAAAGCCTGACATGTTCTTTGTCGATATTCGTATGCCGGGTATGAGCGGGTGGGATCTGGTTGCGGCCTTGCGCGATTGCGGCGTTGCCGAACCGATCGTGATGCTCTCGGCCAATATCGGGGATGGGGCGGGGCCAGCGAGCCGCGATGCCGGGCATAGCGATACCCTCGCCAAGCCTTTTGAACTATCGCAACTGCTCGACAAGCTATCGGCGCACCTGGCGCTCGAATGGACTTATGCCGAGGCTGCTGCCACCAGGTCTGCCCCAAAGAAAAAGCTGCGCTCGCCCGGCGTCGAGCACTTGCGCGAATTGGCCAATCTGGGGCAAATCGGCCATATCAGGGGGATCCAGGCGAAATTGACCGAGCTGGCCGGTAATCCGGACAATGAGCCTTTGGTGACCGCATTGCGCGGGCATATGGAAAGCTTCGATTTCGATTCCTATGCCGAACTCATCGAGCGGGTCAGCCATGAGCCGGATTGAAAGGGATCAAGACATCGTCCTCCTCGTGGACGACTCTCCGGAGTCGCTGGGCTTTCTCACCCTGGCGCTGGAGCAGGCTGGCGTAACGGTGCTGGTGGCGCGGAGCGGCGAGGCGGCGCTCAATATAGTGCAGCGCGTGGTGCCCGATGTGGTGCTGATGGATGCCGTGATGCCCGGCCTCGATGGTTTCGAGACGTGCCGACAGCTCAAAGCCATGGCGCCGCTGACGCATGTGCCTGTCATCTTCATGACCGGGCTGACCGAGACCGAGCACATTGTCCATGCGCTCGAAAGCGGCGGGGTCGACTATCTCTCAAAACCCATCAATGTCGATGAACTGCGGGCGCGCATTCGCGTGCACCTCGCCAATGCGCGGCGGGCGCAGAGTGCCCGGATCGCGCTCGATGCGGCGGGGCGGCACCTGGTAGCCTTCGGCGCTGATGCCGCGGTGCTGTGGTCGACGCCGCAGGCCAATAAATTGCTCGAACGCTCAAGCGTGGATGCCGGAAGGCAGGCCGAGATGTCAGGCGGGTTCTCGCGCTGGCGCCTCGACCATGCCGATGCGGCGCCGGGCAGCGGGTTTGAGCTGAACTTGCTGGGTACGCCGGGGCTGCAATTCGCGTTTCTCGGCGTTGTCGGTGGCGATGAATATCTCTTTCGTCTGACCGGCGCGCAGCAAGAAGGGCAGGAGGATAATCTCCGCCAGCACTTTGGCCTGACCCAGCGCGAGAGCGAAGTCTTGCTCTGGATCGCGCGCGGCAAATCCAATCGCGATATCGGGGATATCCTGGGCCTCAGTCCGCGCACTGTGAACAAGCACCTCGAACAGGTCTATGCCAAACTCGGCGTCGAGAACCGCGCCTCGGCTGCCATCAAGGCCATTCAGGCGATGCAAGCGAGCTTCGAGCTTTAGGACATTCCCTTACTTGGAGGCCCTAAACGCGCCTAGTGCGCATGAAACGCATATTATCGGCCTCGGCGATTGCCCGGAACAGCTCCCTCGGGTTTTCTCGTGAGTGTCAAAACCGACATGTTTTCAAGGGAGTAACGTGTATGAAAACCGCAATCGCACTTTCCGTCGTGGCTGCCATGGCGATGACTTCGGGCGCTCATGCTGGCGGATTCTTCGCCAAGCGCACCAACAATGTCCTCAGCAACATCACCGGCCTCGTTTCCACGGTGGCTGATGTCGTCGATGTGGGCAATATCAACGTTCTCAACGGCAATACCGTCGCTGTCGGCAACAATAGCAGCATTCTTTCGGGCATCCTGAGCGGCAACAACACCGCCAACGGCACGTCCATTCTCAATGGTGTGTTGAACGGCAGTGGCATTCTGGGCATCGGTGGCCAGAACCAGACCAAGAAATACGGCTGGTAGCTCCTGCGGCGGGGAGTTGCCTCCAACCCGCCACGGACGCCAAGACCCGCGCCGGAGCCCCCCGGCGCGGGTTCTTTATGTCCTGCGAAGCGGCAGTGGCTCAGGATGCGGGAGCCAGTTGCCGCCAGAGGGTGAGGGAATGGCGCTCCCCTTCATCGGGCGTCAGCCTGATCTCTTCGAACCGGATTTCCTTACCTTCGAGACCAGTCGCCTCGCGAAAGCTCGGCTCCACGAGGCAAAGGCGGGTGCCGACGACGGTGTGGATGGTCTTGGTAATGATGGCGCACCAATCGCGGCCATTCTCCACGAAGGGAATGGTGATCTTGAGGCTGACGACGCCCGCCGGCCGCGCCAGCACTTCGCAGAAGCGGGCATGGGCCGGCGCGAAGGCGGGGTTTTTCAGCGGATCGATCACCCAGCCGAAGCGCTCGAGCGGGCCGGGCGAGAGTTTGAGCGGCTTGCTGCGGGCGATGATGGTGTGGGTGGCATCCATCAGCAGCAGGTTCTGATGCGACTCTTCCACGAAGTAGCGCAGGGCGACGAGCGGATCGGCCTCGGGGCCCCAGATCAGGCGGCGGATGGCTTCGATATTGTAGGGGCGGGGCGCATCCCGGCCGCTTTCCCAACGGCTGACCTGGCTCTGAGTGACGCCGAGGCTTTTGGCGACGGCATCCTGTTGCAGGCGGGCACGGATGCGCCAATTGCGCAGGGCGGTGCAAAGTTCACTCGGTTTTGGCATGGCCAGCTCCTTTTGAGTGGAGCCAAAATCCCGGAGCGGGGCTGAAGATCATAGTTAACAGACTACTTACAGCGCCGACTTCCCGCGTTAACGCTTAATCTCAACGCTGTTTGGGCGCGTAAATATACTGATCTTCTACGTGAAATGTTGGTTACTGAACCATGAGCATTCTTGTCTCGGGCTCTGCCGGAGGTTGAGATGCGATGGTTTTCTTGCGTTGCGGTGTGGGTATTCGGTGCTTCCGCAGTCGTTGGTGAGGATGCTTTTGCGCTCAAGAGCACTGTCGAGACGGGCTGGACCAGCAATGCGACGGAAACGACCGACGGACCGTCCGACCTCTTTGTCGAGCACGAGCATGAATTGTCCCTGACCGGCGCCATCGGCGCTTTGTCACTGCGAGGGACGCTGCTGTTCGAGCAGACGCGCTTTGCCACCATCTCAGTCGAAGATGATATGTCGGCCGCAGCGGGGGTGGAGGCCACTTTGGAGCTCGACAAGGGCATGGCGCTGCGCGCCGGCTATGCGGTGACGCGCGACTGGATTGGCGAGGGGCTGCCGCTGGACGGCACGCTGATCGGCATTGCCGGCGGAAAGGTGACCCATGAAACCATGCTGGAACTGGCGGTCGCGGGGGCCGACCAGCAGGTCAGCATGACGGTGAATGGTAGTTGGCGCTACCCCGAGAAGTCGGTGATTTCCGGGCTGCCCATCGTGCTCCCGCCGGTTCGGCTCGACCCTGAAGTGGGCGTCGTCGGGGTGGGGGTGAACTGGGAGAAAGCTGTCAGCAGCACCATGGCCGTGCTCGGCCGGCTCAAGGGTGATTTTTCCAATGTTCCCGAAGATGACCAGATCGACTATGTCCGCCTGCCGGGAACGGCGGGGACTGCCGCTGGCGGCATTCGCGCTAAAGAGGGTAATCTTTTCGTCGAGTTTCTGGCCGGAGCCACGATGGTTTGGCCATTGATCGATCCGGCACTGCGGGAGGTTCTGCCCTATCTGGCGATGCAGTCCGAAATTGCCTTGAGCGAGCGGTGGAGTGTGGCCTTGCGGGCCGAGAAAAGGGTCGAGCTGGATGATCCGCTTGATCCGGTCGCCAGCGGCGTGAGCGAGGTCGAGCTTTCGGCGCGATATCGCATGACGGATGCCATTTCGCTTTCGGCTGCCATCAGCCGCAGTGACGAGGCGGGGATTTTCGATCCCAGCCAGACCCGCCAGGTTCAGTCCGCCAGCCTGCGCCTCGACTATGTCATCGCAGATCAGGCGAGCCTGTCACTGGCCGCCTTGCGGAAATGGGTGGAGGCGTCAGATGGCGACTATGCTGTTGACCGCTACACCCTTGCCATCAATACGCAATTTTAGTGCCGTTGCCGATGTGAACGGCTTTTGGGGAACTCCTGCGGAAATGGGTCGTTGTGCAGACGAACCACAGTTTTGCTGTGGTAAGCCACGCGGCGGTCCCGGGAGGGAATCAGCCCGATAAGTCGGCGGTGGCAGGAAGGCTGACGCTCCTTTGCTGTAGCCCCGATGGGGCGCGGAACTTCGGTTCCGCGCCTTTTTTGTTTGTGGTGACAATTGGTTAATTTGCGTCAAGATTTATGTATTGATCAATTTTTTACCAGTTCACGAAACCGTCAATCTGAATTGAAACTCAAGGCTGCTTTCGACCGTCACTCCATTGCGGCAATTTGTCGCATAGATGGAGATGAGTTATGAAAAGAAAATTGCTTTCTATTCTTCCTCTGGTCTTTATCGCAAGCGTTGCTGCGCCCGCTCAGGCGCAGAACCTGCTTGGAATCATCGGCGGAAGTGGCGAGGAGGCTTTGATCACCCTTGGTTCGGGTGATGCCTCGAATTCGGGCCTGGTCAATATCGGGCTCGGCGGTGAAAACCAGCTGGTCGATGCACAGATCGGCGGCAGCTCGAATCTCGCCAATGCCACGGTCGGCGCTGGCGGCGGCAGTGTGCTGGATGCCAATGTCGGCCTGCTCAACGGGACCGTCGGCGTTGATGCCACCGTGGGCGGCGGCAGTCTTGCCAATGTCGGCGTGACGATCGGCCGACCCGGCACGCCGGGAAATCCTGGGAACCCGGGCAACCCTGGAAACCCTGGTAATCCAGGCAATCCCGGTAATCCCGGCAATCCTGGTGGCCCCGGTGTGTTCTCGGCCTCCAATGGTGGCGGGGCTCCGTCCTGCGCTGGTGTCAACCCGCGCGAGGTGGAGCGCTTGATCCAGGGAACGCAGATCAGCGGAGCATGGCAGCGCGCCAGCAATGTCCAGATCCGTCGCCTCGATCTCTGCCCGGAACTGCGGACCTGGCTGGCGGCTGCGCTGTCCAATTCGGGCTTGGGCAATTCGCTGCGTTCGGCAATCAATGGCGATAGTCTGCTGAGCGCGTCGATCGAGCGGTCTTCCTATAGTTCGAACCGTGTCTTTGCGGTCCAGCAGCGCGGCAATCAGTTGACGGTCTTCGTCTACTAAAGCCCGGAGGCTAGCTTGCACCTCGTTTAAGCAAGCTTTGGCCCCAATATCGCGGCATGTCGCCTATAATTTAGGCGACATGCCAAAATGACCTCTTAATGATCAGTTTTTGCTTGCGTCCCGAAAAAGGCTGCGCTTGTCTTGGCGTCGCAATTCATTTTTGGGGACATTATTCATGCTAAACCGCAGGCATTTCACTGCCGCCATCCTGCTGGGTTCGCTGGCTTTTGCCGCGCCGGCACTGGCGCAGACCGATATCAAGCTTACGCTCGACTGGCGCTTCGAGGGGCCTGCGGCTGGTTTCCTTCTCGCCGCAGACAAGGGCTATTTCGCCGAAGAGGGGCTCAACGTCACTATCGACACCGGCAACGGCTCGGTGGAGGCGATCCCGCGCGTGGCGACCGGCGCCTATCAGTTCGGTTTTGGCGATATCAACTCGCTGATCAAGTTCCTCGACGAAGACAATACCCAACCGGTCAAGGCCATCATGATGGTCTATGATAAGCCGGTGTTTTCGGTCATCGGGCGCAAGTCGCTTGGCATCACCGACGATCCGAAATCGCTTGAAGGCAAGAAGCTCGGTGCGCCGCCGCCGGATGGTGCATTCGCCCAGTGGCCGGCATTTGTGGAAGCCGCTGGTATCGACACTTCGGGCATCACGCTCGAATCCATCGGCTTTCCGGTGCGTGAGCCCATGCTGGCTTCGGGCGATGTCGATGGCGTCTTCGGCTTTGCCTTCTCGGTGATCCTCAATCTCAAGGCCAATGGCGTGCCGGATGATGATATCGCCACCATTCTCTTCGCCGATCATGGTCTCAACCTTTATGGCAATGCCATCATGGTCAACGAGGCTTTTGCCGATGAAAACCCCGAGGCGGTGAAGGGTTTTCTCCGCGCCCTCGCCAAGGGTTTTGCTGATGCGGTCAGCGATCCGGCTGCCGGCGCTGCTGCGGTCCTCGCCCGCAACGAAACGCTCAATATCGATACCGAAACCGAGCGCCTGACCATGGCGAACGAGATGAACATCAAGACGCCCTATGTCATCGAAAACGGCTTTGGCGGCGTCGATGAGGCGCGCCTCGCCGCCTCCATCGAAACCCTGAAAATCTCGATGGGCCTCAAGGGTAACGTGACGGCTGCCGATATTTTCGACGCGCAATATCTCGCGCCTGCCGCAGAACGCATGCTGCCTTAGGGGACAAGTTCGCGATTTTCCCTAACGGGAAAACGCGGAAATCTCGGGCGATAAGGGCGCCCGGGTTATCCGCCCCGAACCGTTCTTCCGAGGGAACGGGAATGGTTTGGGGCGGACCTTCTTTCTTTGCTGGGGTTTGGGCATGGCATCACCGCTGGTTTCCATCGAAAATGTCGACATGCGTTATGGTGGGCCGAGCGGCACGCTGGCCGTGAGCGGGCTCAATCTCAAAATCAATCGCGGCGAGTTCGTTGCCGTGGTGGGGCCTTCGGGCTGCGGAAAATCCACGCTGATGAAGCTGACGACGGGGCTCCATATCCCGCAGACCGGTGCTGTCATCGTTGCCAATCAACAGGTGACGAAGCCCGTTTCCATCGTGGGTATGGCATTCCAGAACCCGACCATGCTGCCCTGGCGGACGACGCTCGAAAATATTCTCCTGCCGCTGGAGATCGTTGAAAGGCACCGGCACCGTTTGCGGGCTCATAAGGCGGAATATGTCGCCAAGGCCGAGAAGCTTCTGGAGACGGTGGGACTGAAAGGCTTTGGCGATAAATTTCCCTGGCAACTCTCCGGCGGTATGCAGCAGCGCGCCAATCTTTGCCGGGCGCTGATCCACGAGCCGGAACTGCTGATGCTCGACGAGCCGTTTGGGGCGCTCGACGCCTTCACCCGGGAAGAACTCTGGTGCGTCATCCGCGATCTGCATGCGAGCCAGGATGTCACCATCGTTCTGGTAACGCATGATCTGCGCGAAAGCGTGTTTCTCGCCGACAAGGTGGTGGTGATGTCGGCGCGGCCGGGCAGGGTGGTTGCCGAGCATGACGTGCCGTTCGAACGGCCACGGCAGCTCGAATTGCTCTATGAGCCAGCGTTCAACGAAATGGTGCAGAAGCTGCACGGGGAAATCGCCACCGCGAGGGCTGCCGCATGACGACGCTCGATACGTCAACGCCTGTCGCGGTGCCGCCAAAGCCGGCCTTTACGGTCAATTGGGTCCGGCTCGCGCCGTTTCTTTATACCATTGGCCTGTTCGTCATCTGGGAAATTGGTGTCCGTATTTCCGGCTTGCCGCATACCATCCTGCCGACGCCGACGCGGGTCTTCGAAGCGATCATTCAGTACTGGTCGCCCATCTGGAAGAATTCGCTTCAGACGCTCTATACGACTGTGCTCGGTTTCCTCATCGCCGTCGTCGCGGGGCTTGGTATTGGCCTCTTCATCGGCTGGTCCAAAACCATCTATGCCGGGCTTTATCCGATCATGGTCGGTTTCAACGCTGTGCCCAAGGTCGCGCTGGTGCCCATCCTTGTCATCTGGTTCGGCATTGGCACCGTGCCGGCGGTGCTGACGGCGTTCCTGATTTCGTTCTTCCCTATCGTCGTGAACGTCGCGACGGGCCTTGCGACCATCGAGCCGGAAACCGAGGACGTTTTGCGCGCGCTTGGGGCCAAGAAGATGGACATCATGCTCAAGGTGGGCATTCCGCGCTCGATGCCCTATTTCTTCGGCTCGCTGAAGGTGTCGATCACGCTGGCCTTTGTCGGCTCGGTGGTGAGCGAAACGGTGGCCTCCAATTCCGGCCTCGGCAATATGATGGCTTCGGCACAGTCCAACTTCAACGTGCCGCTAGTGTTCGCGGGCCTCCTGATGTTGGCCTTCGAAGGCATCGTCATGTACGCGCTGATGGCCTGGTTCGAGCAGCGCATGACCGGTTGGGCGCATCGCAGCACCATGGCTAACTAAGACTGTCACAAAAGTGCAATCCTGGTGTGGCCAATGGTGCCGCACCCGGAGGGCTTGCCGTGAACGACTTCGACCAAAACGCGCGCTTTGAACAATTCGAGGCGGAACTGAACCGCATTCGCGAAGAGATTACCGACAGTTTTGACGAAGAACTGGAGCTGCAATTCGAGGACGATCAGCTCGAAGCGCTGGCCGAAGAGGGCGAGCGGGAAGGGCGGGAGTCAATCGACCGCAATGTCTATTTTCGCGAACTCTTCCGCCTGCAGCACGAACTCGTGCGACTACAGGACTGGATTGTCCATAATAAACTGAAGGTTGCAGTGGTTTTCGAAGGCCGCGATTCCGCCGGCAAGGGTGGGGCCATCAAGCGCATCACCCAGCGGCTCAATCCGCGCGTCTGCCGTGTCGTCGCCTTGCCTGCCCCTTCTGACCGCGAAAAGACCCAGTGGTATTTTCAGCGCTATGTGCCCCATCTGCCGGCGGCGGGCGAAATGGTGCTGTTCGATCGCTCCTGGTACAATCGGGCCGGCGTCGAGCGCGTGATGGGGTTTTGCTCGCCCGACGAGCTGGAAGAATTCTTCCGCACGGTTCCGGAATTTGAAAAAATGCTGGTTCGCTCGGGCATTATCCTCATCAAATTCTGGTTCTCGATCACCAATGAAGAGCAGGAATTTCGCTTCCGCATGCGCATTCAGGACCCTCTGAAGCAGTGGAAACTGTCGCCCATGGACATGGAAAGCCGCAGGCACTGGGAAGATTATACCAAGGCCAAGGAAGACATGCTGGCGCGCACGCATATCACCGACTCGCCCTGGTGGGTGGTGCAGGCCGACGACAAGAAGCGGGCGCGGCTCAACTGCATCGCGCATCTCCTCGCCGCCATTCCCTATGACGAAGTGCCCAAGCCCGAAGTCGTGCTGCCGGAGCGCATCCGCCACCCCGATTACCATCGCGGGCCTGTGCCACAGGAGATGTATGTGAAGGCGGTCTATTGACCGGCTTCTAGGCTTGCCTGCGCCGCGTCATGAGCCGACAATGACAGCGCAGCAAGTCGGAGTTTGGCCTTGGCCGATACCAGTAACATCGTGGGCGGCGGCCCCAAGAAAGTGCTCTATACCCTTGCCACCATCGGCAAGATGGGCGTGGGCAAGGCCGCCAAGGCGCTGACGGCCAAGAATACCTGCAAGGCCTGTGCCTATGGCATGGGCGGCCAGCATGGCGGCATGACCAATGAACTCGATGAGTTTCCCTCGGTCTGCAACAAATCGGTGCAGGCGCAGTCGACCGATATCCAGCCGCCGATTCCCGAGCCGATCTTCGAGCACACCATTGCCGAATTGAGCGAGCTTTCGGGCCGCGAAATGGAGCGGCTGGGCCGCCTCGGCACACCGCTCTTCCGCCGGGCCGGTTCGGATCGCTTCGAGCCGCTCGATTGGGACACTGCGCTCGATCATGCCGCGCATAGGCTGGCTGAGACCGATCCGCGCCGGAGCTTTTTCTATTCGTCGGGGCGTTCTTCGAACGAGGCGGGGTTCCTGTTCCAGTTGCTGGCCCGGGCCTATGGCACCAACAACGTCAACAACTGCTCCTATTATTGCCATCAGGCGACGAGCGAGGGCCTGGCCACGACCATCGGCAAGGGCACGGCAACCGTCGAGCTTGAAGACCTGACCGGGGCCGACCTGATCTTCGTCATCGGCGCTAATCCCTCGTCCAACCATCCGCGCTTCATTCACATGCTGAAAAACTGCCGCGAGCGGGGCGGACAGGTGATCGTCATCAACCCGGCCAAGGAACCGGGGCTGGTCAAGTTCGCGGTGCCGAAATCGCCGCTGTCCATGCTCAAGGGCGGTAGCGATATTGCCTCGGACTATCTGCAGCCGCGGATCGGCTCTGATATCGCCGTGTTCAAGGGTCTTGCAAAAGCGGTGCTGGAGCAGGGGACCGAGGACCGCGCCTTCATCGCCGCTTATGGCGCCGATTTCGAGGCTTTCCGTAACGATCTTGATACGCTTGGCTGGGGTGAAATCACCGAGGCCTGTGGTCTGTCGCGCGAGGAGATTTCGCGCGTGGCGGAGGCTTATGGGCGCTCACAGCACGCGGTTTTTGCCTGGGGCATGGGCATGACGCACCATGTGCACGGCACGGCAAATGTCGAAGCCATTGCCAATCTGGCGCTGGTGCGCGGCATGATCGGCAAGCGTTTTTCCGGGCTCCTGCCACTGCGGGGGCATTCCAATGTGCAGGGCATAGGCACAATCGGGGTCAAGCCGGTGCTGGCGCGCGATGTGCTCAAACGCATGGAAGAAGTTTTTGGGGTTACTTTTCCGGAAGAGAAGGGCCTCGACACCATGGCCTGCCTCAAGCGGGCCGAGGCGGGTGAGATCGATGCCGCCGTTATCATGGGCGGCAATCTCTGGGCGGCGACGCCCGATACGGCATTTTCGAGCCGCGCCATGGGCGCCATTGGCTTCAAGCTTTTCCTGACGACGACGCTCAACCAGGGCCACGTGCATGGCCTCGGCGATGACGAGGTTCTCATTCTCCCGGTCACGGCGCGCGACGAAGAATGGGAGCCGACGACGCAGGAATCGATGTTCAACTTCGTCCGGCTGTCCGATGGCGGTATCGAGCGCATTTCCACAGTGCGGCCGGAAAGCTGGATCCTCGGGCAGATCGGCAAGCGCGTGCTGCCAGACTCGCCCGTGGATTTTGACGCCTTTTCCGGCCATGCGAAATTGCGCGATGCGATTGCCGCCATCGTGCCGGGCATGGAGGAACTGGCCGATATCGATGTCGCCAAGCGCGAATTCCATATCCGCAATCGCGTGCTGCATGTGCCCGAATTCGGCACGCTGGACGGCAAGGCGCATTTCGTCGTTACGCCGATCCCGAGCCTTGAAAAAGGTAAGCTCATGCTCGCTTCGGTGCGCAGCGAAGGGCAGTTCAACTCCATCATCTATGAAGAAACCGACAGCTATCGCGGCAAGGCGGGGCGCTATTCGATTTTCCTCAGCGCGGCCGACATGGCCGAACGCGGCCTGAGCGAAGGGCAGCGGGTTCGCGTGCGCTCGGCGGTCGGCGAGATGGAGGGCGTTGCGACGAGCTTCGACCTCCCGTCCGGCTCGGTGCTTGCCTATTATCCGGAGGCCAATGTGCTGATCCCAACCGAAGTTGATCCGCGCAGCAAGACGCCGGCGTTCAAGTCGGTGCCGGTGGACGTGGCTGCGGCATAGTTGCTCTTGGCGACGGCTTTGCCCCCGTTGCCCCGGCCTGCGCCATGGCCTACATAGGCGCCAACTCACGAAACCCGTCGAAGAGGTCTCTCGCCCATGGCGCGCCAGTTCATTTATCACATGCACGGAATGTCGAAGTCCTATGCGGGCGGCAAGAAGGTGCTGGATAACATCCATCTGTCCTTCTATCCCGACGCCAAGATCGGCGTGCTCGGCCCCAATGGCTCCGGTAAATCGACGCTGCTGAAAATCATGGCCGGCATCGACACCGAATTTCAGGGCGAAGCCTGGGCCGACAAGGGCGCCAAGGTCGGCTACCTGAGCCAGGAACCGGAACTGGATCCGGCGCTGAACGTCCTCGGCAACGTTATGACCGGCGTCAAAGAGAAGAAGGCCATCATCGATCGTTACAACGAGTTGATGATGGAATATTCGGACGAGACCGCCGACGAAGCCAGCAAGCTGCAGGATCAGATCGACGCGGAAAACCTGTGGGATCTGGAATCACAGGTCGAAGTGGCCATGGAAGCGCTTGGCTGCCCTCCGGGCGATGCGGATGTGTCCAAGCTTTCGGGTGGCGAGCGCCGTCGTGTCGCGCTCTGCGCACTGCTGTTGTCCAAGCCCGACCTGTTGCTGCTCGACGAACCGACCAACCATCTCGACGCCGAAACCACGGCCTGGCTCGAACGGCACCTCCGCGAATTCGCCGGCGCCGTGCTGATCATCACCCACGATCGCTACTTCCTCGACAATGTGACGGGGTGGATTCTCGAGCTCGATCGCGGTCGCGGCGTCGCCTATGAAGGCAATTATTCCGCCTATCTCGGCGCCAAGGCCAAGCGCTTTGCCCAGGAAAAGAGCGAAGACGCGGCGCGCGCCAAGGTGCTGGAGCGCGAAAAGGAATGGATGGGTCAGTCTCCCCAGGCGCGCCAGTCCAAGTCCAAGGCGCGTCTCAAGGCCTATGACGAACTGGTCAAGATCAACGACGCTCGCACGCAATCGACGACGGCGCAGATCATCATTCCGCCCGGCGAACGTCTCGGCCACAATGTCATCGACGTTGAAGGGCTTTCAAAATCGTTTGGCGATCGTCTCCTCATCGACAATCTCACCTTCAAGCTGCCGCCGGGCGGCATTGTGGGCATTATCGGCCCCAATGGCGCGGGCAAGACGACGCTGTTCAAGATGCTGACGGGTCAGGAAAAGCCCGATAGCGGCTCGGTCACCGTCGCTGAAAACGTGCATCTCGGATATGTCGATCAGAGCCGCGATAGCCTCAACCCCAACAAGACCGTTTGGGAAGAAATCTCGGAAGGCGATGAAGTCCTGCTGCTCGGCAAGCGCGAAATGAACTCGCGCGCCTATACCTCCACCTTCAACTTCAAGGGTGGCGATCAGCAGCAGAAGGTCGGCAATCTCTCGGGCGGCCAGCGCAACCGCGTGCACCTCGCCAAGATGCTCAAGAGCGGCGCCAACGTGCTGCTCCTTGACGAACCAACCAACGATCTCGACACCGAAACCCTCGCCGCTTTGGAAGAAGCACTCGAGGAATTCGCCGGCTGCGCCGTGATCATCAGCCACGATCGTATGTTCCTCGATCGTCTGGCCACCCACATGCTGGCCTTCGAAGGCGACAGCCACGTGGAATGGTTCGAAGGCAATTTTCAGGACTACGAAGCGGATAAGGTGCGTCGTCTTGGAGCGGATGCGGTCAATCCGAAGCGCGCGACGTATAAGCCGCTGACGCGATAATCATTTTCCGGCGACGAGGCCTACCGAGCCTGCCAAAGTCGACATAGTACTCGCGACACTCCAGTCGCGGGTACTAAACATTACGCCCATGTTTGAGAATAATGTGAGGGCGCCGGCTATTCTATTTGATTGAAGGACGTAGTCCCAAGCGCTTGTGCCTTCCGGTGGGCGCAATGATCTCGCCTCTCGTATGATTTTTCCGCTGGCCAGAGGCAATTTTCCGGCTCTCGCCAATTCAATTTCTTTTTTGTTTTGCCTCAAGTACCGTTCGAGCAAGTCTATTATATGCGGAGAGACACCGATCGCGCTCCAGACCCGCTGTTCCATCCTGACGAAATGCTCGAAGTCGATTGGTCTTAGGTCGGGCAGGTGAGGTCTTTCGAAGACTAGTCGGACCAAAAACTGATGATAGTGATTGCTCGACATTATTCGTGAGGCACCCCGCCTCGCGCGGCCTTCCAAATAGATGTGCCTAGCGGCTTCTCGATTGCCTTGGCTTAGATTTTCTACCAATGCCGCTGCGTTCCAAAACTCCTTGCTCTCAAGTTTGTGGTTTATTGCGACCGTTAGTTCCTGCGCCTCTTCATGGGACAAACCTACCGCGTTCTCGATGTTTCCTTGAACTACCGATGCCTCGTCGAGCAACTTCTCAAGTAGAAGTAGTAAACGTTTGTCGTTTGAGGACAGGTCGATCTTTGGTGCGCTTATTGGCTTTCTGTGCAATCGTATGTCCTCATTTTACTTTACAAGAGCAGAATTTGCACGGGCCGCAAAGGGTGTCGGTAGCTAGATCGTTCTTAGGCCGACCTAGAAGCCAGCGCGCAAAGGTCTGCTTGCCAGCGGGTGGTCGCGGGCATGTGAGTAGTCCTTCCTATTGAAGGGTTCTCCCGTGAAAATCCATTCTTGAGCGTTCGGTTGATTTGGTTCTCCGCGCTTCGATTTCTCTACCCATTCCGTATAGATTTACCCCAATTCGTTTTGGAGGATTGCCATGCGTTTCGCATCGTTTGCCGCCGCCGCTGCTTTTGTTGTTGCGGCTCCCGTTTTTGCCTTTGCGGCTGATGTCACCCCGCTCGTGACCGCCGAATGGCTGAAGGCGCATGCCGGGGACGAGAATGTCGCCATCATCGATATTCGTGACAAGATCGATGAAACGGACCTCGGCGATCTGCCTTTCATCGCCAATGCGGCCGTGGCTCCTTATGCCAGCGCCGGCTGGCGTACCGAGGTTGATGGCGTTCCCGGCCAAATTCCGGCCGTTGAGCAGATCGCGGCGCTGATCGGCAGCCTTGGCGTTGATGCCGACGACCATGTGGTCATTGTTCCCTGGGGCACGGACTCCTCCGAATTCGGTGGCGCGACCCGCGTCTACTGGACCTTCAAATATCTCGGCCACGACGCCGTTTCGATCCTCGATGGCGGTTGGCGCCAGTATGATGCCGTGGGCGGCGAACGCGTTGCCGAAGCGGCCGTTCCGGTTGCGGCAGAATTCCCGGTCAATGTGCGTCCCGAACTCCGCGCCACGACGCCTGATGTCGAAGCCGCGCTCGCTGCCGGCACCAAGCTCGTTGATGGTCGTCCGGAAGAGCAATATCTCGGTCAGTCGAAGAGCCCGGTGGTTCGCATCGAAGGCACAATTCCCGGCGCCGTGAACATTCCGCATTCCAAGCTCTACAGCGCCGAATATGCCAGCTTCGCGCTGCCTGAAACGGTCGCAGCGCTTGCAAAGGGCGTTGGCCTTGCCGAAGGCGAAAAGAACATCGTCTTCTGCAATACCGGCCACTGGGCTTCCATCGCCTGGTTCGCGCTCCACGAAGTGGGCGGCAACGCCAATACCGCCATGTATGACGGCTCGATGGCCGAATGGGCTGCCGATCCGGCTCGTCCGATCCAGTAAGCTCGCGGCCTGTCATTGACGTAAGGGATTTTGGATGTTGCGCCGCAAGGCTGCAGCATCCAAACCTTTTAGAACTTCTGCAATTTGAGAATCATGAGCGATATTTCCGCACCAGCGCCAAAATTCCTGCCGCCTGCAGTGGTCGATAGGGCGCCACTTTTCGTCGCTGCCGCCATGTTGCTGGCCGGCTTTGCTTTCATCACCTGGCAGGTCGACCTGCGGCAAGGCACGCTGTTCCTGATCGGCGGCGGGCTCGGCGTGGCGCTTTATCACGGCTCGTTCGGTTTTACCGGCGGCTGGAAGCGCATGGTGGTCGAAAAACGCGGTCGCGGCATGCGGGCGCAGATGCTGACCATCGGCGTTGCGGCGCTGGCGATGATCCCGCTGGTGGCGGCGGGCAATATTGGCGGGCAGGCCATGGTTGGTGCCATGGCGCCGGTTGGGGTTTCCGTCCTGCTGGGTGCGGCCATCTTTGGCCTTGGTATGCAACTGGGCGGCGGCTGCGGCTCGGGCACGCTGTTCACCGTCGGTGGCGGATCGGCACGCATGCTGGTGACGCTGGTGTTTTTCATCATCGGCGCGGTTGTTGGCACGGCGCATCTGCCGTTTTGGCTGTTGCAGCCCGCTTTGCCCGCGATGAGTCTTGGTGCCGAACTCGGCGTCGGCTTTGCCATTGCGGCGACCGTCGCGGGACTTGCCGCCGTGGCGCTGATCACCGCGATCATCGAGAAGCGCGTGCACGGCAATATCGAGCCTGAACCGGCTCCGGCGCGGCAGGGTTGGACCTGGATACTCTATGGCCCATGGCCGCTGGTCGGGGCAGGGTTGATGCTGGCCCTTCTCAATATCGCCACGCTTCTGCTTGCGGGTCACCCCTGGTCGATCACCTATGGTTTCGGTCTCTGGGGCGCCAAGATCGCCTCGGCGGTCGGTATTCCGGTCGCGAGTTGGGAATTCTGGACCTGGCCGGCTCAGGCTCAGGCGCTGAATTCGAGCGTCCTGGCCGACTCGGTCTCCGTGATGGATTTTGGTCTGGTGCTCGGCGCGGCCGCGGCTGCGGCCATCGCCGGCAAGTTTGCGCCGAAGGCTGCTTTGCCGCTCGGCTCGCTGCTGGCGGCCGTCATTGGCGGCCTCCTGATGGGATATGGCGCGCGTCTTTCGTTTGGCTGCAATATCGGGGCGCTGTTTTCTGGCATTGCGACCGGCAGCCTTCATGGCTGGCTTTGGTTTGCCGCAGCCTTTGTCGGTTCTTTCGCGGGCGTCTGGCTGCGTCCCTTCTTCGGTCTTGATGGGTTCGCCAAGAAATGAGCGCGCGCAACACTCTGCTTTTTGGTGCCGCGCTCGCTGTCACCACCGCCGCCATCGCTTATGATCATGTGACCAATCCGGTGCCGCCGCGTCCGACCGCGCAGGCTGCCGCTGCCTCGGGTTCGGCGCCTTGCGCTGCCGGCGCGGTTCCATGTGCCGCGGGGGCGCCGGTTGCGCCATGCGCCGCGGGTGCTCCGGCGAAGGCCGCGCCCCCGCCACCACCCGCCAAGCTGCCGGAACAGAAGGCGCCGCCACCTCCACCTCCAGCACAGCGTCCGGCTGAAGCGGCTCCAGCAAAGGCCGCTCCGCCTGTGCCGCCACTTTCGAAGCCCGCCGGGCAGGAAGCGCCCGATCTGGTGGTGGACAGCGTCTGATGTCCACGGCCCGAGAACACGCTCTCAATGAAATCGCCTTTTGCGAGACTATTCTCGCCAAGGGCGGTCTCAACGTTCTGAGCGATACGTTTCGCGGCGTTGCCGATATCGAGGCCTGGGAACACTATCCCCCGGGCGATGTCTTTGATCCCGCCAGCAATGCGCAGTGGTTTTATCATTGCCATCCGGCGAGCGAAGGCTCGGCCGAGCACGGTCATTTCCACTGCTTCCTGCGCCCCGATGGTCCCGATGGCGCCATTCACCACCTTGTTGCCATCGGCGTCGATGCGCATGGGCGGCTACTGCGGCTTTTTACGGTCAATCAGTGGGTGGTGGGCGACGACTGGGCCGATGCGGACAAGACGATAGGCCTCATCAACCGCTTCGATATGCAGATGCCGTCGCCGTCCTATTTGGTCAATCGTTGGCTTACCGCTATCTTTGTGGCTTATGAGAGCGAAATCGCCGCGTTGATCCGTGCCCGCGACGCTGCGCTCGCCGCCCATATCCCGCCCGCCGGCATTCTGGCACGGGAGGATCGGGGGCTTGAAATTACGTCGGAATTCGCGATCACATTGCTTTCGGGGAGTTGAGCAGGACGGCATCTGCTGATTAATTTCAGCTTGGCAGGAGTCGGTTGGCGATAGTGTGGAGGAGCGGCCTTTGACCAAGTTTACCGGAAGCCGCGTCTTCGTGGTCGAGGACGAAACACTCGTTCTGTTCGGGCTTGAGGACGTGCTTTCCGACCTCGGCTGCGAAGTGGTGGGCCAGGCAATGCGCCTTGAACAGGCCATCACCATGGCGGAAGCGCTTGGCGCCGTGGATGTCGCGATCCTTGACGTCAATATCGGTGGCACCACGGTTTTCCCCGTGGCGCAGATATTGAAAGAGCGCGGCGTGCCGCTGATTTTTGCGACCGGCTATGGCCGCGCGGGGCTGCCGCCCGAGTGGCAAAGTTATGCCGTGATCGTCAAACCCTATTCCGTGCAGGATATCGAGCGTGCATTGACCCCGCTTCTCGCGGATTACACGAGCAAATAGGCCGCTGCCCCAAGAGATCGGCCTTTACCATCACCTTCAAAGCGCAATAATACACATTGGGTTTGCTACGATTTCTGCCATAAGCTTGGTGTCCGGGGCCCTCGGGCCTTTGGTTATCTGGCGTTCTGGGGGAATGCATGAAGATTCTGATCACGGGGGCGATGCTGGCAGTCAGCCTTGCCCTCGCGGCTCCGGCATTGGCGGCTTCGGGCCAATGCTCGTTGACGGGTTACGACGCGTTTGCGTGCGACGTGGAGACCGATGGCGGCGGACTGACCTTCGCCTTGCCCGACGGCCGGACCTTCGCCTTTGCTCTTATCGGAGAAAATGAAGGCCTCGGCTATTTGATTGGCGCCGATGTCGCGCCCGGCCAGATTCCTGACGAGCTTGGCGCCTTTGCGCCGCTCCCGGATGAGCCGGGTTGCTGGCAGGCGGAGCAGGGTGACATCAGGTTCTGCGCCCTGGTCTTCGAATGAACGCGGCCCGCGCCACTTTCGCCCTATTGCTGGCCATGCTGATGGTGGTGCCGGCGGTGGCGAAGGAAGCGCGGTGCTTCACTTCTGACGACGGCGAATATTCGTGCGATTTTCAGCGGCTCGACGAGGCCGGCAGCTTCCGCATTTCGGCGGCGGGCAAGCCGACCTTCGAGCTGTGGATCGAGGCAGACGGGCAGGGCTTTGTCAGCGCCATCTACGAAGAGGGCGGACGGGGTGTGGCGTTGCCGGGAACCTATTTCAGGGCCAAGAAAGACCGGGCCTGCTGGAAGAGTGACGCGACTGAAACGGAAATTTGCGCGTGGTAATGGACGAATTCACGATTGATATCGACGGCGCCAGCCTGACCGGCGTCGAAATGGGCGATGGCCTGCCGGTCGTCTTCCTGCATGCTGGCGTCTGCGACCACCGCATGTGGCACGACCAGATGCGGCTTGCTGCCGATAATGGCTGGCATGCTATCGCCTATGATCGGCGCGGCTATGGCGATGCGGAAAGCCCCGATGAGCCCTTCAGCCATCTCGACGATCTGGAAGCCATTCTCGACGCCTTCGATATTCACGCGGCAATCTTTGTCGGCTGCTCGATGGGCGGTGGGCTGGCGATCGACTTCGCCTTGAGCCATCCCGGCCGCGTCATTGGCCTCGTCTTGATCGGCACTTCTGTTACCGGCGCGCCGTGGAGCGCGACGGCCGAGGAGAGCGCCATCGAAATGGCCGAAGAAGACGCCTGGGAGCGTGGCGATCTGGACCTTCTCAACAAGGTGCAGGCGCATGAATGGCTCGATGGTCCGCGGGCTCAGAGCGGCCGCGTCAGTGGTTCAGTGCGCGAACTGTTTCTCGATATGAATGCCAAGGCGCTGGCAAAGCCCGAACTCACGCAGGAAGAGCCGCGCTCCGACGCCTGGAGCCGCGTGGACGCCGTTACTGCGCCAACCATGCTGATCGTGGGCGAAGAGGATTTTTCCGCGCTCATCGAGCGGCATGAGCATCTGTCGGAAACCATGCCCAATTCCTTCGCCGCCGTCGTTGAAGGCGTGGCGCATATTCCCAGCATCGAGCGGCCCGATCTCATCAACCGGATGCTGGAGGAATTCCTCGATGCGCTGGCGGGTGAGGATTTAGAGCCGGATGACGACGAATAGCCGGAGGCTGCGAAACTGATTCCGGGTTTCGATTTAAGCCATTGAAAATAAAGATCGGCCGGAGCGTATGCCGCTCCGGCCGATTTGCTTAAACGGCGATGATGCCGTCGAGGTGCTTGTCGATGCTGGGGGTCGGCAAATTGGTCAGATCCTTGTCGAGCTCGGCGACAACGGCTTTCTTCACATGGTCGGACAGCGCCTTGCGCAGATTGCCCAGGGCGATCGGCGCGGCGGCGATAACCAGCCTGTCGAAGGCGCCTTCCAGGACCTTCTTGTCGAGGACTGCGGCGACCGAACGCACGAATTCAGCTTCGCGGTGTTGTGCCGGGTCGGTCTTGGGCTCCATGGCAGAGCGGGCAGAGCCTCCCGAAGAGTGGCCGCGCCCAGGGCGGTCGGTATCGATGTCCTTGCTCTGGAGCGGCTCGATGGACCAATCCAGTCCTTTCACGGTCGCGAGCCCTTTTCCGGGCCCGGTGTTTTCCAGCACTCGCGCCTGAGTGCCGTCCGCGATCAAGATCCAGGTGACGGTCTTTTTCATCTGCTGCTCCTGCAAGTTTGGTCTGGCTGGAACCCGGTGTTGCGTGGCTCCGTGAGGCCAAACGTCCAACATCCTGAAAGGTTGGCCTTTTCGATCAGCATTGCAAGACAAAGCGATCACAAACTCTGATTGGCCGGTTAGGGCCCCGGCTGATAGTGCTGGCCAGCACCCCGTGGTGCGGAGCTCTTCCATGACCTTGCCCGAACAGGCGCCCAGCGCTGTCGCGCCTGCACCATCCTCGTTGTCAGCCGACCCCACCCATACCCGCAATGGCGTCATTGCCGCGCTCGTAGCCTATCTCCTCTGGGGCTTTTTGCCGATCCTGTTCCACCTGCTCGAATCCGCGGGCTCGGTGCTGATCGTCGCCGAGCGGACACTGTTCTCGCTGGTTTTTCTCACCGGTATCCTGGCGTTCGGCGCAGGCTTCAAGGAGGCGCGCGCCCTTCTCAGCGACTGGAGGAAGCTGCGTGTCGTGGCGCTCTCGACGGCACTGCTGGTCGTCAACTGGCTGATCTATGTCTGGGCCGTGGAATCGGGGCAGGTGCTAGAGGCCAGCTTTGGCTATTTCATCAATCCGCTGATCAACGTCGCCATCGGCATGATCTTCCTGGGCGAGCGCCAGAACCGGCTGCAGACCATCTCCATTGCCATTGCTGTGGTTGCCATTGCGATTCAGGCGGTCGGTCTTGGTAGCGTCCCCTATGTCGCGCTGAGCCTCGCGCTCTCTTTCGGCTTTTACGGCTTCTTCCGCAAGACCGCTCCATCGGGGCCGGCCACGGGCCTTTTTGCCGAAACTGTCATCGCCTCGCCTTTCGCCCTTGCCTATGTAGCCTTCGACCTTGCGACGCGCGGCATTGGCCCGCATGCCGATCCGCAGACCATGCTCCTGCTTGTCCTGACGGGACCAGCGACTGCCGTGCCGCTGCTGCTCTTTGCCTATGCCGTCCGCCGCTTGCGGCTGACCACTATCGGCATGTTCCAATATCTGGCGCCGTCCATCCAGTTTCTCCTCGCCGTCTTCCTCTTCGGGGAAGAACTCAACGGCATGCGCCTCTTCAGTTTCGTGCTGATCTGGCTATCGCTGGTGGTTTTTTCGTACGACAGCTTTAGGCAACGCAGCCTGGCGCGGGCCTAGTCGCGCGGATCACGCGCGCGATCTCCTCAAAAGTCTGGCCGAGCGGCGTCGCCTCGCGCCAGACGAGTGCAAGATGGCGGCCGGCGCGCGGATCGTCCAGTTGATGTACGGCGATGCGGGGATCGCTGGCTTCCTTGCGCAGCGCGATTTGCGGTAGCAGCGTCACGCCCTGCCCATTGGCGACGAATTCCACAATGGTTGAAAGCGACGTTGCGGCAAAGGTGCGGGATGACCGTTCGCCCTCTAGCCGGCAGGCGGAAATGGTCTGATCGCGAAAGCAATGCCCCTCGTCGAGCAACAGGATGCGTTCCGGTTCGAGCGCCGCCAGCGACACGGGTTCCGCCGTCAGTTCGTCGCGTGGCGTCGCCAGCACGAACGGGTCTTCGAAAAGCGGCGATACCACCAGTTTCGGTCCGCCTGCAGGCGGTTCCGAGGCGATGAGCGCTATGTCGAGGCTTCCGTCGGCGAGGCTTTCGAGCATGGCCTCGGTCCGGCTTTCGCTGATGGCGAATTTGAGCGCCGGCAATTGCCGGGTCAAAGCGGGGAAAATATCGGGCAACAGATAAGGCGCGACGGTGGGGATCAGGCCGAAACGGATGGGCCGGTTCGGCTTGCCGGCATTTCGCATGGCAAAATCATCTAGCGCTTCCGATGCTGCCACGGCTGGCCGGGCCAGCTCCATGAAATCCCGGCCGAATGGAGTCAGTCGCACTCCGGTTTTCAGCCGATCAAAGATTGTCGCGCCGCACAGCGTTTCGAGCACCTGGATTTGCTGGGACAAGGCCGGCTGCGATACGGCGCACTCGTCGGCCGCCTGGCCGAAGTGTCCGGTCCGGGCGACGGCGAGGGCGTAGCGCATTTGTCTGAGCGTGATTGTCACGATAATTTCTTCCTATCGGTGGAGAAAGAATTATCGATTGGCCTAATGGTTGTCACCTCAATATAACGCGCGTCAGCAGCAAAGGAGCCCCACATATGACTGATACGACGAATGCCCCTCAGGGCGAGGCTCCGGCCGGCAAGTGCCCGGTAGACCATGGCAGCAGCACCAAGGTACGTGGCAATAGCGACTGGTGGCCCAAGCAGCTGCGCGTCGATCTGCTGAACCGGCATTCGGCCAAATCGAACCCGCTCGATTCCGGCTTCAACTATCGGGAAGCGTTCAAGAAGCTGGATTACGCGGCGCTCAAGAACGACCTGCGCAAGCTGATGACCGATTCGCAGGACTGGTGGCCGGCCGATTTCGGTCACTATGGCCCGCAATTCGTCCGCATGGCCTGGCACAGCGCCGGCACCTATCGCCTGAGCGATGGCCGTGGTGGCGGCGGTCGCGGGCAGCAGCGCTTTGCCCCGCTCAACAGCTGGCCCGACAACGTCAATATCGATAAATCGCGCCGCCTCCTGTGGCCGATCAAGCAGAAATACGGCCAGAGCATTTCCTGGGCCGACCTGATGATTCTCGCCGGCAATGTCGCGCTCGAGACCATGGGCTTCCGCACCTTTGGCTTTGCCGGTGGCCGCGAAGACACGTGGGAGCCGGATGAAGACGTCAACTGGGGCACCGAGACCGAGTGGCTGACCCACCGTCCGCTCGAGAAATTCGACCGCGGCCTGGGCGCTACCGAAATGGGCCTCATCTACGTCAATCCCGAGGGACCGGGCGCCAATGGCGATCCGCTTTCGGCGGCAAAATTCATCCGCGAAACTTTCAAGCGCATGGCGATGAATGACGAGGAAACCGTTGCCCTGATCGGCGGCGGCCACACCTTCGGCAAGACCCATGGCGCTTCGGCCGAATCGCACAAGGGCGACAATCCGGAGGCCGCAGACCTCTCTGAGCAGGGCTTTGGCTGGACCAGCTCTTATGGCAAGGGCCACGGCGCCGACACCATCGGCAGCGGCCTCGAAGTCACCTGGACCCAGACCCCGGCGCAGTGGAGCAACCTCTTCTTCGAGAACCTCTTCAAGTTCGAATGGGTGCAGACGCGCAGCCCGGCCGGTGCGATCCAGTGGGAAGCCAAGGATGCCGACGCGGTCATCCCGGATGCTCACGATGCCAGCAAGAAGCACCGCCCGACGATGCTGACCACGGATCTGTCGCTGCGCTTCGACCCGATCTACGAACAGATTTCGCGCCGTTTCCTCGAAGACCCGCAGGCTTTTGCCGAGGCCTTCGCCCGTGCATGGTTCAAGCTGACCCATCGCGATGTTGGCCCACGTGCGCGCTATCTCGGCCCCGAAGTGCCGAAGGAAGAGCTGATCTGGCAGGATCCCGTGCCGGCTGTCACCGGTACTCTCGTCGATGCTGCTGACATTGCCGAGCTCAAGCAGAAGGTTCTGGCTTCGGGCCTGACGGTTTCCGATCTCGTTGGTACCGCCTGGGCCTCGGCCTCGACCTTCCGCGGTGGCGACAAGCGGGGCGGCGCCAATGGTGCCCGCATTCGTCTTGCGCCGCAGAAGGATTGGGCGGTCAACCAGCCGCTCGAACTTGGCCGGGTGCTCGAAGCGCTCGAAATCGTCCGCACCGAGTTCAACCAGAACGCTCGTGGCGGCAAGCAGATTTCGCTCGCCGACCTGATCGTGCTGGCCGGCAATGCCGGTATCGAACAGGCCGCGCGCGTTGCGGGACACGATGTGACCGTGCCCTTCACCCCGGGCCGTACCGATGCGAGTGCCGAGCAGACCGACGCAGCCAGCTTCGATTATCTCGAACCGCCCGCCGATGGTTTCCGCAACTACGAGAACCCGGCTTTGGCCGTTCCCGCCGAGGTCGTGCTGCTCGATCGTGCGCAGCTTCTGACGCTGACGGCGCCCGAACTGACCGTGCTGCTGGGTGGCCTCCGCGCCATCAACATCAATGTCGGTGGCTCCGAGCATGGCGTCTTCACCAAGCGTCCGGGGGTGTTGTCGAACGACTTCTTCGTCAACCTCCTCGACATGAGCACGCAGTGGAAGGCGACTTCGGAGGCCAAGACGCTCTATGAAGGCACCGACCGCCGGACTGGCGAGGTCAAGTGGACCGCAACGCGCGTCGATCTGGTCTTCGGCTCCAATTCGGTGCTGCGTGCGCTTGCCGAAGTCTATGCCGGTGCCGATGCCCAGACCAAGTTCGTCACTGATTTCGTTGACGCCTGGACCAAGGTCATGAACGCAGACAGGTTCGATCTGCTCTAGTTTTCGACAGCGAGAAAATATCGTGGGCCTCGGGGGAAATCTCCGGGGCCTTTTTGTTGGCGCTATGGATCAGGCAATTTGAATCAATTACCCCCCATTGCCTTCAGCACTCCCAAGCGACTCTGCGGGCACCTTCACTCCATCTATGCGGCATCCCGCCCGGAGAATATTATGAGTGAATTCGATGAAGGCCGCCGAGCATTCGCGAGCTTTCGTGTGCTGAATGGCGAAGATAGCCATTCGGAGCGGGATCAACTGTTCCGCAACATGGCCAAACTGTTCAGCTTCGTGTCCGACCGGTGCGACGATGAGCAGGTCGTCCAGTATGACGAGGCGCTTTGCCTCCTCGCCGAACTGGTCGAGGTCGAAGCCCGCGCCCATGTCGCCAAAATTCTCGCGCCGCTGCAACGGGCGCCCGGCACGGTGGTGGTCAAGCTTGCCAATGACGACATCGAGGTCGCCCGGCCGCTGCTGGAATTCTCCAATGTGCTCAGCGATGACGACCTGATCGACATCATCGAAAAGCAGTCCGAAGCGCATCGCGTCGCCATCGCCGGCCGCGCCACGGTTACTGAGCGCGTAGGCGAGGCCATCGTCGAGCACGGCGATTCCTCGTCGGTCATCAAATTCGTCCGCAATGCCAATGCCGAGATCGGCCGCACCACGCTCGAAAAGCTCGTGGCCCGCGCCAGCCAGGACGCGGCTATTGCCGAGGACTTGCGCAATCGCGCTGAAATCGACTGGAAATCGCTGCGTGGCGAAATCGACTCTGTTGCCGACAGGGTGATGGAGACGCTTGGCGAGGTCGATGGCCGCTTCGATCCAGTCACCGCCGGCAAGGTCAATGCTGTCGTCTACAAGCGCATGCGCAACCGCGCCGGTTTCAACGCGCAGGAGTGGAAGGTCGCCTATAATCAGGTCCGCGCCTTGACCGACCGCAAGCAGCTCGACGATCGTGCGCTCGCCCGCTTTGCCCGCTTCGGCTATGGCCACCATGCGGCAGCCGCCATCGCGGTCATGCTACGCGTCGCCCCCGAAATCGTGGTGAAGTGGCTCGCCAGCCAGGATTATGCAGCCGTTACCGTTGCGTTACGCGCCTCAGGGCTGCAATCCGATCTCTTCGGCGCCATTGCCTCGACCTTGCCTTGGCGCGACCTGCCCACGCAGGGCCACCAAGACATGATGGTCAACCGCTTCGAAGCGCTCGATGAAGAAGAAGCGCGCAATATCTTCGAGCTATGGCGGGCTCATTCCTTCCGCCGCCGCAGTGCAGCCGCGAGTGCTCACATGCACGAGCCGCAGGCGATGACCGCGTAACTTTCGAGCGCCGCGGCAATCCCTCCCATCCTCCCCCATCAAGGGGGAGGTGTCGTATTGAGTTTTGAGGCAGTATTTTGCCAAATCCACAGTCTTCAACCGAATTCGCATAGCAAATTCGGTGACACCTCCCCCTTGATGGGCTCCGACCTGTCCCGAAGGTCAAATCGCTCTAGCGGAGCGATTTGACGTGAGGAGGCCGGGAGGGGGTGTTCGGCAAGCACATGTTCCCAACCCTCAAAAACCACTGGACCTCGCCCTTCGTCTAGATATAAAGATATCTTTATATCTTTCGCGAGGCAGAGCGTGTCGGAACTGGTCGGTGTATTGAAGGCAGCAGGGGAGAGCACGCGTTTGCGGCTCCTGGCGCTGCTCGCCGATGGCGATCATTCGGTCAAGGATCTTACCGAGATCCTCGATCAGAGCCAACCCCGCGTTTCCCGCCACCTCAAGCTCTTGGCCGATGCCGGCCTGATCCAGCGCCACGCCGAGGGCGCCTGGGCGTATTATGGTCTGGCACCACACGGCCACGGCGCAGAATTGGCCCGCTGGCTCGTCGCCCGTATCGATCATAACAATCCCGAACGCCAGCGCGATCGTGACCGGCAGGCCGCCGCGCTTGCGGCGCAGCAGGCTATGGCCACCGCCTATTTCGCCAAGGTCGCCGAAAGCTGGGACCTGCTCAAAACCCTCCATGTGCCTGAAGAGGCCGTCGAAGCCGCGCTGCTCGAAACCCTCAATAATCGCGTCGTCGATCTCCTCGTCGACCTCGGCACCGGCACCGGCCGCATGCTTGAACTGCTGGCGCCCACCTATAAGCGGGCCATCGGCGTCGATTCGAGCCGCGAAATGCTTGCCGTCGCGCGCTCGCGCCTCGCGGCCGCCGGTCTCAACCAGGCCCAGGTGCGCCTCGGCGATATCGCCGCGCTCGACAATGCCATTGGCCTTGCCGATGTCGTGGTGATCCACCAGGTGCTGCATTATTTCGACGATCCCGGCCGAATGCTGGGGCAGGCGCGACGCCTGCTCAAAAGCGGTGGCGAAATCCTGATCGTGGATTTTGCGCCGCACGCGCTCGAATTCCTGCGCACCGAGCATGCCCATCGCCGGCTTGGTCTATCGCAGGAGCAGATGACGGGCTGGGCGGAAGCGGCCGGACTGCATGTGCAGTCCATGCGCGAATTCCCCAGCAAGAACAAGGATGGCGGGCTGACGGTATGCCTCTGGCGCCTCAGCGACCGCACAAAGACGGAATAGACCCATGATCGACGACGACCTCCGCGCCAGTCGCCTGACCGCCGACAAGCGCCCCGAGCTGCAGATTTCTTTCGAATTCTTCCCGCCCAAGACCGATGCGATGGAAGAAAAATTCTGGGAATCGATCGGCAAGCTCGCTCCATTGAAGCCGCGCTTCGTTTCCGTGACCTATGGGGCAGGGGGCTCGACCCGCGAACGCACCCTGCGCATGGTGCGCCACATCACGTCGGACACTGGCGTGCCGGCCGCCGCGCATCTCACCTGCGTCGGCGCTTCGAAGGGTGAAATCGACGAGGTCGTTCGCGGCTTTGCCGAGGTCGGCGTGAAGAGCATCGTTGCGCTGCGTGGCGATCCGCCGGAAGGCATCGGCCAGCCCTTTTCGCCGCATCCACAGGGTTATCAGAACGCCGCCGATCTTGTGGCCGGCATCCGCAAGCTCGGCGATTTCGACATTTCAGTCGCCGCCTATCCCGAAAAGCATCCGCAAAGCGCGAGCTGGGATGAGGATATCGACAACCTCAAGCGCAAGATCGACGCCGGTGCCGACCGCGCTATTACGCAGATGTTCTTCCGCAATTCGGACTATCTGCGGTTCGTCGAGCGTGCCCGCAAGGCCGGCGTTTCCGCGCCGATCGTGCCGGGTATCCAGCCGATCCACTCGTTCAAGCAGATTTCTGGGTTTGCGGCCCGCTGTGGCGCCTCGATTCCCGATTGGCTGGCCGAGCGCTTTTCCGGTTTGGAAAACGACCCGGATACGCATGCACTGGTCGCTGCGGCGGTCGCTGCCGAGCAGGTGACCGAACTCCTCGACGAAGGCGTCACAGAATTCCATTTCTATACGCTCAACCGCTCGAATCTGGTGCTCGCACTGGCGCGTTTGCTGGGCCGCCGGCCGGACTAGAACGGCGTTCAGGTCACGTTCAGCTTGGTGGCTGCAAGACTATTTGAACTTATGGTTCATAAAATGGCCACCAAGTTCGCCTTGAAGGGCGGATCATTTGCGACGCAAAGCGGAGCCGACTAGACCTATGAAGATGGATCGTCGCCTGACCAATGGCCTTGCCTGGGCCGGGGCGCTACTCGTCATTGGCATTCCTGCTGCCGATTATCTCACTGGCGCCTTTGCCGGCACGCCCAGCGTGGCGGTCATCGACGCGGCACCCGTTGCCGCGGAGGCCGCCCCCGTTGCGCCGCCGACCGCGCCCAAGCCCGCAGCGGCCGAAGCGCCAAAACCCGCCGGCAAGCCGCAGGCTGTCGCCAGCACGTCGGACGCCGTTTCCGCATTCGAGCAATCGGGAAAGCCCTTGCCGAGCTACATTACCGGCGGCGATAGCCCGGCGATTGCTACGCCGGCCAAGCCCGTACCCGAGCGCCCTGCGCAACAGCCGGCTCCGGCTGTGGCGACGCCGGTCCCTGCGGTCGCAATCCCGGCTCCGGCCGAGCAGGTTGCCGCCCTTCCGGCTAAAACGGCCCCAATGCCGATGCCGCTTTCCATGCGCCCGCAGCCCGTCAGCGTTCCCCTGGCCACGAACCAGCCGCTGATCATCAATCAGCCGGCAACCGCGCCGGTCGTGCCGATGCAGCAGCCCAACGATATCGTCACCTCCGAAGATCTCGACGATTGGGAATCGGGTCCGCTCAACGAGTTCCTTGCTCGCCGCGGCCAGCAGAGCAGCGCCACCTACCGGGTGCAGCAGAATACCCCGGCTTACGACAGCAATGGCTTCTGGCTCGACGAAGGCCCACGCAACCAGCGCTATCCGCAGAGCGACGACGACGTCTACTACACGCCATTCTGATCAGCGAAGGGCGGGCGGCTCCCATGCGCGGGAGGGCATGGACCCAGGCGCAATGCCCGGATAATCTCTGCGCCCTACCATTTATGCTCATTCGATCGGCATGAGGGCCAAGCAGATGTTGTGCTGCGTACGCAAAGCGGAAGAAAATCGCGATGTCTGGCAGAAGCTCTCGAGCTTCCTCGGCTCGTTCTCGCGCCGCACCGGCGTCGCGGGCCATATAGCCAATATCCTCGACCCCGACACCTGGCTGCCCGGCGGCCGCGAGGCTGCCTTTACGCTCGCCCTGATCGCCCTGTCGGCCAAAATGGCCATGGCCGATGGCGCCGTGACGGCCTCTGAGGTCCGCGCGTTCAACGCGACCGTGGAAATCACCAAGGGCCAGGAGCCCCAGGTGGAACGCCTGTTCAATCTCGCCAAGCAGGACGTCGCCGGTTACGAGGCCTATGCCCGCAAAGTGGCCCGATTCTTCGCCGATACGCCTGAGACGCTCGAACATGTGCTCGATGGCCTGTTCTTCATCGCCACAGCCGATGGGCTCGTGCACGAGGCCGAACTCGACTACCTGCGCTCCGTCAGCACCATCTTCGGCTTCGACGAAGTGCGCTTCGAGCAGATCGCATCGCAGCATGTCATGCTCGAAGAAGGCGTCGACCCCTATGTGGTTCTCGGCCTGTCGCACGAAGCGCCGCCTGAGGAAGTGCGCCGCGTCTATCGCCTGCTCGTTGCCGAGCACCATCCCGACCGCCTGATCGCCAAGGGCGTGCCCGAGGAACTGATCGATGTGGCCACCGCCCGTATGGCGGCGATCAACCTCGCCTACCAGGCCATCACCAAGCCGCGCCCCCAGCCGCTCCTTACCTGATCTTCGCGCTTGACGCGGGGCAGGGTGCGCCCCTACATCGGCGCGCCAGTTGACCGGGTGACCGCGGGCAGTAGGGTAACCTGCTGCCGGAGGAAAGTCCGGGCTCCTTCGAAACACGGTGACGGCTAACGGCCGCCGGGGGCGACCCCAGGGAAAGTGCCACAGAAAGCAAACCGCCCCGGCTTGCCGGGGTAAGGGTGAAAGGGTGCGGTAAGAGCGCACCGGGTGCCTGGCAACAGGGACCGCACGGCAAACCCCACCGGGAGCAAGACCAAATAGGGATGACGCGGGGTTTCGGCCCCAGCCTGTTTTGAGGCCAGATCATCCGGGTTGGTTGCACGAGCGTCCTGGTAACAGGCGCCTCAGATGAATGGTCACCACGTCGCGCTTCGGCGCGGCCCTACAGAACCCGGCTTATAGGTCAACTGGCGTTAACCTCTTCATGGAGTTGACACAATTCCGCCTGCGCAGCGCCGCAAGCCTGACGGCTGGTTAATGTACATTGCGGCTACATTACGATAAGTTCATGATTTCATTGAGAGATTTTACAGCAACGCAATGTTGCGGCAATCCTGGGGTGGTTATGTTGTCTCGTCAACAACACACGGAGACACTCCAAATGAAGAAGATCGTTGCTCTCGCTATCGCCTCGCTCATGGTTGCCGGCGTTGCCACCCCGTCCTTCGCCGCTTCGGCAGACCACTGCGCGTTCAAGGACAAGTCCCTCTGCGTCACCGAATCGCTGGTTAGCGTCAACAACAGCTAAGCGGCTCGGCCTCCGGGCCTCGTCATGAGACCCTCGGGCTCTCGCCTGAGTGTCTGGCACCATCCGCCGACGGCTCAATCAGTGGTCAAACATGACTGCGTGATCTGAGCCGTCGCGGCTTATTTGGCCTTTTGCGGGAACGCTCAGGCAAGGTGGCACTACTAGAAGCCACGGTATTTCGTATCTAGGAGATTTCTTGATGAAAGCCATTTTTGCCAGCGTTGTCGCTGCCCTGCTCATTTCCGTGACCGCAGCGCCCAGCTTTGCCGCATCCACGACCGATCCCAACGATTGCGTGTTCAAGGATGTTTCGCTCTGCACGAACGAGAGCATCTCTCCGCTCGCCAATGACGCGCCTCCGGCGATAATCTGGTCCTGATGCTGCCCATTAGTGCGACTTTGCACTGAAGTTTGAGCCCTTGGACCGTCCGTCCTGGGGCTTTTCCTTTTTCTGGCATAGGTGATGCGCGACGCCACGCTCTTGCGCGCTCCCCCTCATGGCTTTAAGGCGAACCCTTCACTTTCCGCCGTAGACCGGCGGCACACGCTGTAGGAGTTCGAGCGCGATGCCTCTGGCCACACCGTATTACCTGATCGACGAAACTGCGCTCGATCGGAATCTGGCTCGTATCGACCAGCTTCGGGCGCAGTCGGGCGCCAAATGCCTGCTAGCGCTAAAATGCTTTGCCACGTGGTCGGCCTTCGCGCAGATGGCCCCGCATATGGATGGCACCACCTCCTCGTCACTTAACGAGGTCAAACTCGGCCGCGAAAAATTCGGCGGCGAGACGCATGCCTATTCCGTCGCGTGGTCGGATGGCGAGATCGACGAAGCGATCGCCAATGCCGACAAGATCATCTTCAACTCCGTTGGCCAGCTTGAGCGCTATGCGGCCAAGGCTACGCATCTGCCCATCGGGTTGCGGGTCAATCCCGGCGTTAGCCATTCCCATTTCGATCTGGCCGATCCCGCCCGCCCCTTCAGCCGCCTCGGCGAATGGGATCTGGCGCGCGTCGAAGCCGTCATGGATCGCGTCTCGGGCTTCATGCTGCATTGCAATTGCGAGAACGACTCGCTCGAAGCCCTTTCGGCATTGCTCGATCAGTTCGAAACCAAGCTTGGCCATCTGCTGGAGCGCCTCGATTGGGTCAGCCTCGGCGGCGGCATCCACTTCACCAAGCCGGGCTATCCCATCGATGGTCTTGCCGCGCGCCTAAAAGCCTTTGCTGAGCGCTTTGGCGTGCAGGTTTATCTTGAACCTGGCGATACCGCGGTTACCGACACGACCACGCTCGAAGTCAGCGTTCTCGACATCGTTGAAAACGGCAAAGCCGTTGCCATCGTGGACAGCGCCGTCGAAGCGCATATGCTCGATCTTCTGGTCTACCGCCAAAGCGCGGCCGTAGCGCCGAACGCCGGCCCGCATCGCTATTTCATCGCCGGCAAATCGTGCCTCGCGGGCGATGTGTTCGGGGAATTCGACTTTCCAGCGCCTTTGGGCGTTGGAAGTCGCATATCGCTGCTCAATGCGGGCGGCTATACGATGGTGAAGAAGAACTGGTTCAACGGCGTCGCCATGCCCGGTATCGCCATCCGTCGAAAAAGCGGTGAAATCGAACTCGTGCGCGCGTTCGATTACGCCGATTACGTCTCCAGCCTCTCCTGATCCCGGCTGGGCAATGTCCACCACCAAGAAGGTGTTTCGTGCCAATTGAAAAAGAACATTCTGATCATCGGTGCCGGAGGTGTCGCGCAGGTCGCAGCTGCTAAGGCTGCCATGCACAATGATGTCCTCGGTGACATCAACATCGCTTCCCGCACCGTCGAAAAATGCGAATCCATCATCGCCGGCATTCTTGAGCGCAAAGTGCTCAAGCGGCCTGGGCTCATCGCCGCTCATCGGCTCGACGCCATGGATGTCGAAGCCACAAAAACCCTGATCCGGCGCACCAAGAGCCAGATCGTCCTCAATGCCGGTTCGGCCTTTCTCAACATGTCGGTGCTGCGCGCCTGCATCGAGACCGGCGCTGCCTATATCGACACCGCCATCCACGAAGACCCGTCCAAGGTCTGCGAGCAGCCGCCTTGGTATGGCAATTACGAGTGGAAGCATCGCGAGGAATGCGAGCGCAAGGGCATCACGGCCGTTCTCGGTGCCGGCTTCGATCCGGGCGTCGTCAATGCCTATGCGGCTCTGGCATCCCAGCATTATTTCGACCGGATCGATTCCATCGACATCATCGATGTGAACGCGGGCAGCCATGGCCGCTATTTCGCGACCAATTTCGATCCCGAGATCAATTTCCGCGAATTCACCGGCACGGTCTGGAGCTGGCAGAACAGCCAGTGGACCGCCAACGAAATGTTCGAGGTCAGCCGCACCGACGATCTGCCGGTCGTTGGTTCGCACAAGACCTATCTCACCGGCCATGACGAGGTGCATTCGCTCTCGGCCAATCTCGGCGTGCCCGATATCCGCTTCTGGATGGGCTTTGGCGAGCACTACATCAATGTGTTCACCGTGCTCAAAAATCTCGGCCTCCTCTCCGAAAAGCCGGTTCTCACTGCCGAAGGGCAGGAGGTCGTGCCGCTAAAAGTCGTGAAGGCCGTGCTGCCGGACCCGGCATCGTTGGCACCTGACTATGCGGGAAAAACCTTCATCGGTAATCTGATCAAGGGCATGCGCAACGGCGCCGAGGCCGAGATGTTGATCTACAACATCTGCGACCACGAAGAGACCTTTGCCGAAACCGGCAGCCAGGCGATTTCCTATACGGCGGGCGTGCCTGCCGTGGCGGCGGCCATGCTGATCGCTAGGGGTGAGTGGGATTGCCACCACATGGCCAATATCGAGGAACTGCCGCCGGTGCCGTTCCTCGGGCTTCTCGAAGGCATGGGCCTGCCGACGCGCCTCCGCGACGCCCAGGGCGATCGCAGTTTTGCGGGCGAGAAGCTGCCGGAACAGAAGAAAGCACGCCTCGGGGCATCCTGAGGCAACGACGGCGTCTGCCGTCGCCCCCTCCCATCCTCCCCCATCAAGGGGGAGGATGGGAGGGGGTGGGGCCACGAACACAGCTGCCATCTAAGCGCTGAACGTCACCCGCACGCGCGTTCCTGCACCCTCGGCCTCGTAGCTCACATTTGCCCCGAGCGAGTGCGCCATTGCCTTGACGATGCGACTGCCAAGGCCGGTGCCCTGTGGCTTGCCTGTGCCGCCCCAGCCGATGCCATCGTCCTCGACCCGCAGCTCCAGCTGATCATCGCGCCGGGCAAGGAAGATGCGGACCTCGCCGGCTTCGCGGCCGGTGTAGGCATATTTGAGGGCGTTGGTCACAAGCTCGATCAGCATGACGCCGAGCGAAGCCACTTTTTCGGTCGCGAGCTGCAGGGGCTCAACGCTCACCTTGAGGCTCGCCGTCTGACCTTCGAGTTGCACCGATGTTTCGAGTTCGCCCACTAGCGAACTGATATAGTCGGCGACCTGAACCGAGCGGACATCTTCCGACGTGTAGAGGTGGCGATGGACGCCGGCGATGGCGTGAATGCGCGCCTGCGTTTCCGCCAGCGCACTTTTGGCTTCGGCGTCGGTCACGGCATTGGCCTGCAAGCCGACCAGTGCCGCCACCATGGCCAGCGAATTGGCGACACGGTGATTGACTTCGCCCAGCAGCATTTCGGCGCGTTCTCGCGCCTCCAGCGTTTCGCGCTCGGCCTTGGTCTTGGCGCGGTTGAGGCGCACTCGCTCGATGGCATGCTCGATTGCGGTCAGGAGCAGTTCCATGAACTCCTCGGACAGCGTCTTGGGCACATAGTCGGTGGCGCCGGCCTTCAGCGCCGACACGGCCACGGCCGTTTCGGCCGAGCCTGTCACATAGACGACTGTCGGCTTTTCCTCGAATTCGCTGAGAGCTTCGAGCACATCGAGACCCGTGCCGGTCGGCAGATAGTGGTCGAGCACCACCACATCGATGCCGCCCTTGCGGATCAGCTCAAGCCCTTCTTCGCCGCTATTGACGTGATCATAGAGATAGCCACGGCGCAGCATGGCTTTCTCGACCAGGCGCGCAAGGCCCGGGTCATCGTCAATGTAGAGCACATGCGGCGTGCGATTGGGCATGGTTTTAGTCGGCCTCAGGGATCTGCATGACGGAGAAGAACAGGCCTAACTGCTTAATGGCGTTGGCGAATCCCTCATAATCAACGGGTTTGGTGATATAGACGTTCGCGCCCAGATCATAGCAGCGCTGGATTTCGCGCTGATCGTCCGTGGTCGTCAGCACGACAACCGGCGAGCGCTTGGTGTGGTCGTTGCCCTTGACCTTTTCGAGGATGTCGATGCCCGTCATGTCGGGCAGGTTGAGGTCGAGCAGCACCAGCAATTGCCGGCCCTTGTTGACCGCACCCGTTCCGTCTGGTCCCAATAGATAGGCGAGGGCCTCCGTGCCATTGGTAAAGGGCACGATCTGGTTGGCGACGCCGGCGCGCCGGATATTCTTTTCGATGAGGCGGGCATGGCCCTCATCGTCCTCGATCATGATGATGGTTACAGGCCGCGCGTCGTTCATTGGCTGGAAGTCCCCAGATGGCTGCGCAGGTCGCGCGGCAGATTGATGATGAAAGTGGTGCCTTGGCCGAACGTCGAACGCAGTGTCACGTCGCCGCCAAGGCTTCTGATCATGGTGCGCACATGGGCAAGGCCAATGCCCTCGCCGGGCTGGCTTTGCTTGCCCGAGCGGCGGAAGAGTTCGAAGACGCGCTCGTGATCGGTGTCGGCAATGCCGCGGCCATTGTCCTCGACCTCGATCTCGACCCGATTGCCCGGCGCGTGCTTGGCGCGGATGGCCACCTTGAGCGCGCGGTCGGGCTCCTGATACTTGATTGCATTGTCGAGGAGGTTGCCAAGGACCTGCTCGATCGACAGCCGGTCCGTCACCAGCTTGCCGACGCGCACATCGGTCTCGATCAGCCCGCCATTGTCGGCCAATTGGTGATGCACCGCCGCGGACGATGTCTCGGCCACTTCGCGTATATCAACAAGCTCTGGCTTGAGTTGCCGCCGGCCTTCGCGTGAAATCTTCAGGATGGCGTTGATAAGGCCATCCATTTTGCGGGTCGCAGCGCGGATAAAGGAAATGGCCTCCGGCAGATCTTCAGTCGCCGCCTCGCGTGCCTCGACGAAAAAGGGATCCTCTTCAGCCGGCTTGCTCTCCATATAGCTGCGCAACACCGAGATGCTGGTTTCGAGTTCGCTGGTAAAACCCATGATATTGACGAGCGGCGCGCGCAGGTCATGCGTCACGATATAGGCGAAACGCTGGATTTCCTCATTGGCCTTGCCGAGGTCGGCCGTGCGTTCGCGCACCCGCTCTTCCAGCCCGGAATTGGCCTCCTCGACCTCGCGGCGGGCAAGGCCAAGTTCCCTCGTGTAGGAGAACACGGCCCACATCGCGCCTGAAACCACCGCCAGAATCACAAGCCCACCGATGATCGAAATCCAGCGCAGCGCGTTCAGAGTGCCGCGCTGATTGGCAACGCCATCGGTGAGACGAAGATCGACCGCTTCGACCAGGCCATCGATAAAGGCCCGGACACGATCCATGGCCTGTTTGCCCTCATTGGTATTGATAAGGGAAATGGCGGCCTCGCGATTGCCCGAGCGCACCTCGCTGATCGTCCGGTTCATCTCGTCGATCTTGAAGGCAATGTCCGCCTTGAGGGTTTTGAGCGGCTCCTGCGCTTCAGGGTAGGGGCCAAGAATTTCGCCCAGGCGAACGATCTGCTCGTCCACGAGGGGCAGGGCGCTGGTGTAGGGCTCGAGATAGGCCGGATCGAGGGTGATGATGAAGCCGCGCTGTCCGGTCTCGAGGTCCTGAAGCTGCGAGCGCAGATCAACGGCCACGCGCCGGGCGATACGGGCCTCGATAACCTCGTCGAAATAGCCCTGCGAGCGCTCCACCAGCCAGATATTGGCCCCGATAATCCCCAGCAGTGCGAGCAGTCCGACCAGCAGGAGCAAGGCTGTCGAGCGGACGAATGACTTACTGGTTATCGGCATGAAGGGTTCCGTTGGAAAGTCCCCTTTCATGGCCTGAATGAGTCGTGGCCGCAATAATATAGATTAATTCTGCTGCGGATTTGATCCGGGGCAACGGGGCGGCGAATGGGAAACAGAATCTTAAGCGTCCACATGCAAATGTCGGAAATGGTCTGTGCTCGATTGCTGCGGCCCGAATTGGAGTTTTGGTCAGTATGGGCAAGCGGCACCTGCCCGAATCCCCGGTGGTGAATGCACCCCACGTCCCCGTCCTTCTGGATGAGGTTGTGGCTGCATTTGCACCGCTTGCTGGCAGGCGTGTCGTCGATGGCACTTTTGGCGCGGGCGGTTATTCGCGCGCCTTGCTCGAAGCCGGCGCCGACGTTGTCGCCATCGATCGCGATCCCAATGTGAAGCCCCATGCCGATCGACTCGCTACCGATTTTCCGGGGCGCTTCCATTTCGTTCCCGGCACCTTTTCCGAACTCGACGTGCTCGCTGCGCCCTTTGCGCCCATTCATGGCGTGGTGCTCGACATTGGTGTCAGTTCCATGCAGCTCGATGAGAGCGAGCGCGGCTTTTCCTTTATGCGCGAGGGGCCGCTCGATATGCGCATGAGTCAGTCCGGTGAAAGCGCTGCCGATCTCGTCAACAATCTCGAACAGGATGCGCTGGCCAATCTGCTCTTTGCCTTTGGTGAAGAGCGCAAGTCGCGCCGCATCGCCCAGTTCATCGTCGCTGCCCGCGAAACCGCGGACATTACCACCACGCTCGAATTGGCGCGGATCATCGAAAAGGCCATCGGCCGCAAGCCGGGCGATGCCCATCCCGCCACGCGCTCCTTTCAGGCGCTGCGCATTGCGGTGAACGGCGAATTCGACCAGCTCGTCGAAGGACTTTTTGCAGCCGAGCGTCTCCTCGCCGAGGGCGGTGTTCTCGCCGTTGTCAGCTTCCATTCGCTTGAAGACCGCATCGTCAAACGCTTCTTTGATCCCGATAAGGGCGGCCCCGCCCAGTCGCGCCACCTGCCGCAGGTCAAGCTCGATCCGCGGCGTTGGGATCCCGTCGCCAAGGCAACCAAGCCCGGCAAGGCCGAGTTGGACCGCAATCCGCGCTCGCGTTCGTCCGTACTGCGCAGTGCCATTCGGACCGATATTGATGCGCGCGCCGTCTCGCATGATCAACTCGGCGTGCCCGTCGTCAGAGGTACTGCATGATCCGGCAGCTCAATATATTCCTGATCTGCACCAGCATCGTCATGCTGGTCGGCGTCTATATGCTGAAATTTTCCATCGAAGGCACTGCTGCCGAGCGCACCCAGTTGCAGATCCATATTTCCGAGCAGGAAGACGATCTGACCACGCTCAAGGCCGATTGGGCTGTGCTCAATCAGCCCGCCTATGTCGAGCCGATCGTGCGCCGTCATGAAGCGGAACTCGGCGTCAGCCAGGTGCAGCAGAAGCAGTTCGGTTCTTTTGCCGACCTGCCGATGCGCCCGGCCAAGCCCGATTCGGCGGCTATGGATGCGCTTTTCCTCGCTATTGATGCGGGCATCGACCCCATCGATGCCATTCTCGAACTGGAGGGGATCGAATGACCTTAACTGCAGACGGTCATGTTCCCACCATTTCGCTCGACGGCGTGCGCAAGGCGCGTGGCAATCTCACCCAGGCGCGTATCCGCTGGATGATCCTGGCGCTGGTGCTCGGTTTTGGCGCCGTTGGTGGGCGTCTGGTTCAGCTCGGCATGGTCGAAACCGATACGACCATCGAAGGCCAGACGCGCGACGCCATCACCGCGACCCGCCCGCCGATCCTTGATCGCAACGGTCTCGAAATGGCGGTCGATATTCGCGTGCCCTCGCTCTACGCCGAGCCGCGCCGCATCATCGATATCGAAGAGGCTGTGACCAAGCTGCGCACCGTGCTGCCGGATCTCAGCGAGGAGTGGTTACGCAATCGCCTGACCGGCGACAAGGGCTTTGTCTGGCTCAGGCGCGAACTGACCCCGGCGATCGAAGAGCAGGTCATGCGCCTCGGCATTCCCGGCATCGACTTCATCACCGAATCCAAGCGCTTCTACCCGGCCATGAACGAGGCCAGCCATGTGCTCGGCTCGACCAATGTCGACAATCAGGGCATTGCGGGCATCGAGCGCCACATGGACACCGAATCCATCGCGCTGCTGCAAGAACTCGGCCTCGCGCGCGGCAATGCGCTGACCCCGGTCGAACTCAGCATCGACATGCGCGTGCAGCATGTGATGCACGATCAGCTCGTCGATGCCATGACGCGCTACCAGGCCATCGCCGCCGCCGGCGCCATGATCGATATCTATACCGGCGAAATCATCGCCCTGGCCTCGCTGCCGGATTTCAATCCGAACGATCCGGCTTCGGCGCTCGTCAAAGACACGTTCAACCGCGTCACATCGGGTATTTTCGAGCCCGGCTCGATCTTCAAGACCGTGACGCTGGCCGGCGCCCTCGATAGCGGTCTGGTCCGCATCACCGACGATTTCGACGCTCGTTACGGTGTGCGTTTCGGCCGCTACACCATCGACGATTTCCACGGCAAGCACCGCATCCTGAGCTTGCCCGAGGTCTATAAATACTCGTCCAATATCGGCACGATCCGCATCATGCAGGCGATGGGCAAGGACAATTATCGCGCCTTCCTCAGCCGCCTGAAATTCGACCAGCGCGTGCAGTTCGAACTGCCCGAAATGCGCGTCCCGAGCGTCCCCAAGGAATTTTCGGAAGTCGGCGCCGCCACCGCGTCCTTCGGGCACGGCCTGTCGGTTTCGCCCCTCCATATGCTCACGGCCTATGCCGCTTTGGTCAATGGCGGCAATTATATCGCGCCGACCCTCTACAAGCGCAGCGTTGCCGCCGCCGAACCGCTTTACGAGCGGGTGATCCAGCCCCAGACCAGCGCCTATATGCGCTATCTCATGCGCCTCAACGCCATTTCGACTGGCGGCTCGGGTTCGCAGATGAACAAGGCGGCGCAGGGCTATCGCGTCGGCGGCAAGACTGGTACGGCCGAAAAGGTGGTCGATGGCCGCTATTCGTCCAACAAGGTCACAAACTTCTTTGCCTCTGCCTTCCCACTCGATAATCCGCGCTATGCCATGGTCATCATGGTGGACGAGCCGAAGGCGGAAAACCCACAGTCCGGCACCACGGCCGGCTGGAACGCCGGGACGCTGACGGGCAGGGTTGTGCAGCGTGTGGCGCCCATGCTTGGCATTGCCCCGGATTTCGAGGGATTGCTTGATCAGCAGATCGTTCCGCCCGAAGTCCGGCGGATCTTTCCAGAAGGATATTGATTCGTGTCTCTTAGCGTTTCGCAACTGCTCGAAGGTTCTGGCGCCCGCCCCAAGAAGGGGTTGGGCACGGTCTTTGGCCTCAATTCGGACAGCCGGCGCATCGAGCCGGGCGATATCTTCTTTGCTCTGCCGGGCCAGAAGGTCCATGGCAATGAATTCATCAGCGATGCCGTGCACCGCGGGGCGCTCGCCGTCGTCACCGACATTCATCCTGTCGGCGATCCGGGCGTGCCGGTTATCGTCGTCAAGGATGTGCGCGCTTCCTATGCCCGCGCTGCCTCGCGCGTGTTCGAGCCGCAGCCGGAAATCTCGGTTGCCGTCACCGGCACCAATGGCAAGACTTCCGTCGCTTCCTTCGTCCGCCAGATCTGGGATCATGCCGGCGTGCCCGGCGCCAGCGTCGGTACGCTCGGCGTACAGACCGCTACGCGCACCATCGAAGGCGCGCTGACGACGCCGGATTCGCGCACGCTGCATCAGGCGCTGCGTGCCCTTCGCGCCCAGGGCGTCGATCATGTCGCCGTCGAAGCATCAAGCCATGGCCTCGATCAGCGCCGGCTCGATGGCATTCACTTCGAGGCCGTCGCCTTCACCAATCTCAGCCGCGACCATCTCGATTATCACAAGGATATGGACGAGTACCGCAACGCCAAGCTGAGGCTCTTCTCCGATCTTCTGGTCGATGGCGGCGCTGCCATCGTCAATGTCGATGATCCAGAATACGAACCCTTCATGTTCGCCGCGCTCTCGGCCAATGCGACCCTTCTCACCGTCGGTCGGGAAGGGGCATATATCGAGATCATCTCGATCCAGCCCGAAGGCTACGGCCAGCGCGTTCAGATCCGCCACATCGGCGAACTGGTGGATTTCCACCTGCAGATCCCCGGCGAATTCCAGGTGTCGAACGCCTTGATTGCTGCGGCCCTCGCCATGTCATCCGGCGTCGACAAGAACGACGCCTTTGCCGCTCTCCCCGAGCTCGTGGGCGCCGTTGGCCGCCTCGAACTCGTCGGCGAATATAAGGGCGCCGCAATCTTCGTCGACTATTCGCACAAGCCCGAAGCCTTGCGCACCGCGCTCCACACCCTGCGCCCCTACGTCAAGGGCAAGCTCCGCGTCGTCTTCGGCTGTGGCGGCGACCGCGACAAGGGCAAGCGCCCCCAAATGGGCGCAATTGCCAGCGAGCTTGCCGATGACGTTATCGTGACGGACGACAATCCGCGCACCGAGGACGCCGCTGCCATTCGCGCCCAGATCTTGGCCGAGGCAAAGGGGGCCAAGGAAATTGCCGACCGCAAGAAGGCCATCGAAACGGCCATCAAATCCCTGCAAAAAGGCGACGTCCTGCTCGTCGCCGGCAAGGGCCACGAGACCTACCAGATCATCGGCACCACCAAACACCACTTCTCCGACCACGAAGTCGTGGCCGAAGCGATCAAGGGCTGAGGCAAGGTTAGGTCGCCCCGGCCGCCGCGTCATTCCCGCGAAAGCGGGAATCTCCCTTACGGTCCCTAAGATTCCCGCTTTCGCGGGAATGACGCCGTGAATAGAGAGGCGGTCGTGGTGTTTGACGCAAAATGCATCCCTCACCTACCGGCTGTCACCCCGGCGCAGGCCGGGGCCCATCCTGAGATCTGGAGATGGACCCCGGCCTGCGCCGGGGTGACAATTGAGCGCGAGACGGCCTCCGCAAAATGGACCGCTCCAACGCGGAATATCTCATGACCCAACCCCTCTTCACCCTCGACGCCATCCTAGCCGCCACCGGCGGCCACGCGACCGGCGTCACGACAGACGCCATTCGCTCCATCTCCATCGATTCCCGCGAAATCGGCCCCGAGGCGCTTTTCGTCGCCATCAAGGGCGACCGCTTCGATGGCCACGATTTCGTCGATACCGCCCTCGCCAATGGCGCTGCGGCAGCTCTCGTCAGCCGCGGCACCGGGCCGGGGCGGGTCACCGTCCCCGATGCCCTCGGCGGTCTTGTCGATCTCGCCCGCGCCGCCCGCGCCCGCAGCCGCGCCCTCATCGTCGGCGTCACCGGCAGCGTCGGCAAGACCACCACCAAGGAGGCCCTGCGCGTCGTCTTCGAGGCGGCCGGGGAAACCCACGCCTCCATCAAGAGCTTCAACAATCACTGGGGCGTGCCGCTGATGCTCGCCCGCATGCCCGAGACGGCCCAGTTCGGCGTCTTCGAAATGGGCATGAACGCCCCCGATGAAATCCGCCCTCTCAGCCAATTGGTGCGGCCCCATATCGCCGTCATCACCACCGTGGCCCCCGCGCATCTCGAAAAGCTCGGCAGTATCGAAGCCATTGCCCGCGCCAAAGCTGAAATTTTCGATGGTCTCGAAGCCGGCGGCACCGCCGTCATCAATGCCGACCATCCCCAGATCGGCCTCCTCCTCGAAGCCGCGCAGGCGGCTGGCGTCGGTCGCGTCGTCACCTTCGGCTTCGCCCGCGGCGTGGATTGGCAGATTGTCGATGCCGAAACGGCCGGTGACCGCAGCTTTGCCACCGTCTTCAACGGCGACACCCGCTACGCCCTCACCATCGGCGTCGCCGGCCGCCACATGTTGAGCAATGCCACTGCGGCACTGGCCGTCGCCACCATCGCCGGCATCGCCCCCGAGACCGCCCTGCGAGCGCTCGCCGGCTTCGGTCCGCAGCCGGGCCGCGGTCAGCGTATCCATCTGGGCCCGAAAGAAAAACCGCTGCTGCTCATCGATGAAAGCTACAACGCCAATACCGCCTCGATGGCCGCGGCGCTGGATGTCTTCGGCTCGGTCTTCGCGCCCGATGGCAAGAAGATAGTGGTGCTCGGCGATATGCTCGAATTGGGCGACGCTGGCCCGGCGCTCCATGCCGGCCTTGCCGATACCGTACGAGCCAGCGGCGCGGACAAGGTTTATCTCGTGGGCGCGTCAATGGCGCATCTGGCACAATCGCTGCCGTCCACGCTCTTTTCCCAGCATTTCACAACCGTGGACCAAGCCTTGCCCGAGCTACTTGCGGCGCTTGCCTATGGTGATGCAGTTATGGTCAAAGGATCGAACGGCGTCGGGCTTTCCCGCCTTGTTGCCGCGATCAAAGACAAGTTTGAACAGCGTTAAAGCGCCCAATCAGGACTTTAAGAGAGCATGCTCTATTTTCTCGGCCAGTTGGGTGACTCCCTCGCCGCGTTCAACGTCTTCCGCTACATCACCTTCCGCACCGCGGGCGCGATGATCACGGCGCTGTTCTTTGTTTTCATGTTCGGTCCGGGCATGATCGCGCTTTTGCGCCTCAAGCAGGGCAGGGGCCAGCCGATCCGCGAAGACGGTCCGGCAACGCACCTGCTGACCAAAAAGGGCACGCCGACCATGGGCGGGCTCATGATCCTCTCGGGGGCCGTCATTTCGACCCTACTGTGGTCGAACCTGAGCAATGGCTATGTCTGGGTCGTGCTCTTCGTCACCATCGGCTTCGGCGCCATCGGCTTTTACGACGACTATCTCAAGGTCAAACGTATGAGCCACAAGGGCTTTGGCTCGCGCCAGCGCCTGCTGCTCGAAGCCATTATCGGCTGTATCGCGGCCTTCGCCATCTCCCAGCTCGCCGCCGGGTCCTATGGCACCTCGCTGCTCTTCCCGTTCGTCAAAGACCTCGCGGTCAATCTCGGCTACTTTTACATTCTCTTTGGCGGCTTCGTCGTCGTCGCCGCAGGTAATTCGGTCAACCTCACCGACGGGCTCGATGGCCTCGCCATCGTCCCGGTCATGGTCGCTGCCGGTTGTTTTGGTTTCATCGCCTACCTCGTCGGCAGCCAGAATTATGCCGATTATCTGCTGCTCAACGCCGTTCCCGGCACGGCCGAACTCGCCGTCGTCTGCGGCGCTTTGATCGGCGCCGGCCTCGGTTTCCTGTGGTTCAACGCCCCGCCCGCCCAGATTTTCATGGGCGATACCGGCTCCCTGGCCCTTGGCGGCGCTCTCGGCACCATCGCCGTCGCCACCAAGCACGAAATCGTCCTCGGCATTATCGGTGGCCTGTTCGTACTCGAAACCGTCTCGGTGATCGTGCAGGTGGCGTCCTTCCGCCTGACCGGCAAACGCGTCTTCCGAATGGCACCCATCCACCACCATTTCGAGCATCTCGGCTGGACCGAAAGCCAGGTGGTCATCCGGTTCTGGATCATTTCCTTCGTGCTCGCCCTGATCGGCCTTTCGAGCCTGAAGCTGCGCTAAGCTCGTGCGGTCACGTCCCCGTGACCGCAATTCTCAGGTTTTCTGAAACTCTCCTCGTTTCGATCCGTAGCTACGGCTGACGATAGCAATCGTCCCCCCAATCGCTCACGGGGCCCGATGCGTCTTTTGCGCATCCCGGTCGTGTCCAACGAGGAGACCTCAATTGCCTGCTACCGCCCGCATTTCCCTTATTGCCGCCCTTGCTCTTGCCACCTCGGGCCTCGCCATCGGCGCTGCAAACGCCGCGACCGCCATTGCGCTTGTCGATGGCAATAAGCTCGTAACTTTCGACACCGAAACCCGCGCCGCCAGCGCCACCGTCGAAGTAACCGGCGTCGATGGCCTGGCCGGCATCGATCAGCGTCCCGCCGACAATCTTCTCTACGGCGTTACCCTCTCGGGCGAAGTCGTCACCATCGACACCGCCACCGGCGCCGCCACGGTCAAGTCTACCCTCTCCGAAAAGCTCCCGAGCTACGAAGGCGCCATCGTCGATTTCAACCCGATGGCCGACCGTCTCCGCCTGATGGGCACAGATGGCACCAATCACCGCGTCAATGTCGATGATGGCGCCGTAACCGTCGATGGCTCGCTTGCCTTCGAAGCTACCGACATGCATGCCGGCGAAACGCCCGCCATCGTCGCAGCCGCCTATATCAACTCCTTCGGCAAGCCCGAAGCGACCGCGATGTATGACATCGACGCCATCATCGTCGGGCTGATCCAGCAGGTTTCGCCCAATGACGGCACGCTCGCCGCGATCGGCAAGCTCGGCATCGATGGCGGGTCCTCCTACGCCTTCGATATCCATTCGACTGAAGACCTGACCAACACGGCCTATCTCGTCGTCGACAACACGCTCTACACTGTCGATCTCGAAACCGGCGTCGCGGAGGAATGGGGCGCGATCGAGGGTGTCGACGGTACTATTTCGGACATCGCCGTCTGGAACTAACCTTTCGCCAATCGTCCACTTCGTCTCCCGGGGCGATTGGTGCAAGGGGCGGCCTCAGGGCCGCCTCTTCGTTTATGTCCACAGGCTGACTCGCAAAACGCGAAATCCCTTACCAAATCGGTAACTACCACTCGGTACAATTGTCTGCAGTTTGTATCGAGTAGCCGGCTCAGCCCCATGATGTTCTCCCGCGCCGAAAAAACGCCCCTCGCCGAATGGTGGTGGTCGATTGACCGCGAATTGCTCAGCGGCCTGATTCTGCTCCTCATTTGCGGCATGGTGCTGAGCCTCGCGGCCAGCCCCCCGGTCGCCGAGCGCATCGGCCTCAACGAATGGCACTTTGTCATTCGCCACGCCCTGTTCTGCGTGCTCGCCGTGCCGGTCATGCTGGCAACCTCGATGATGAGTCACCGTCAGGCCCGCTTCGCTGCGCTCGGCACGCTGATCGTCATGACGATCCTCCTTTGGGCCACGCTGCGCTTCGGCACGGAAGTGAAGGGTGCCCGCCGCTGGATGTCCTTTGCGGGCCAGTCCGTGCAGCCGTCCGAATTCGTAAAGCCCGCCTTTGCCGTCATCGGCGCGTGGCTGTTTTCCGAATTCATGATCCATCGCAACGTGCCCGGCCGCCTTATCGCGACCGCGCTCATGCTGATCATCGTCTCCGGCCTCCTGCTCCAACCCGACATCGGCCAGACCGCGCTGATCCTTGCCACCTGGGCCGTGCTGCTGTTTCTCTCCGGCATTTCCTGGTGGATCATCATTGGCCTTGCCGGTGCTGCCGGCGGCCTGCTGGTCGGCGCCTACGCCTTCTTCCCGCACTTCGCGCGCCGCATCGATACCTTCCTTAACCCCGAGGGCGGCGGCAATACCTACCAGATCGACCGCGCGCTGCAGTCGCTGGCCGAAGGCGGCTGGTTCGGCCGTGGTCCCGGCGAGTCGATGGCCAAAAAGCTGATCCCCGACGCCCACGCCGACTATGTCTTCTCCGCCGCCGCCGGCGAATACGGCATTTTGTTCTGCATGGCGCTGGTCGGCCTCATCGCCTTCATCGTCCTCCGCGCCATGATGGGTGCACAGCGCCAGCAAAGCCTTTTTGCCCGCCTTGCCGCCTCCACAATCGCCATCCAGTTTGCCATGCAGTCGGGCATCAACCTGGCGGTGAATCTCAATCTGATTCCCCCCAAGGGCATGACGCTGCCATTCGTGTCCTACGGTGGCACGTCGATGATCGCCGTCGCCTTCGGCATGGGGCTGATGCTGGCCATGACAAGAACGAAACCCGAGGAGCGCATGACGACTGGCATTCCATCCTATCGCAGCGCCGTGGTCGCTCCCGCCGAATGAAAACCTTCGTCCTTATGGCCGGCGGTACCGGCGGCCATCTCTTTCCCGCCATGGCCCTCGCGCAGGAACTGATCCGCCGCGGCCATGCCGTCGAGCTGATGACCGACCATCGCGTCGAAGGTTATGGCCAGGATTTTCCGGCCCGCCGCATTCACATGGTCCCGTCGGCCACGCCGAGCCTTTCCAATCCGTTCAAGTTCGCGACCGCCAGTTTCACCATTGCCCGCGGCGTTGCGAAATCCTTCGGCATCCTGCGCGCCCTCCGGCCCGACGCCGTGATCGGTTTTGGCGGTTATCCAACCTTTCCGCCCTTCATCGCGGCGAGCCTTCTGAGCATTCCCGGCATCCTCCACGAGCAAAACGCCGTCATGGGCCGCGCCAACCGCGCCCTCAGCCGCTTTGCCGATGTGCTGGCCCTGAGCTTTGCCAAGACGCGCTTTGCCGACGATCAGGGCCTCGAAAAGGTCCTCACCGGCAATCCCGTCCGCGACCGCGTTCGCGCCATCGCCGCCAGCCCCTTTCCGGAATTTTCCGCCGCCAGCCCCATCAACCTCGTCGTCTTCGGCGGCAGCCAGGGCGCTCGCGCCATCTCCGACATTGTGCCCGAGGCTATTTCGCTCTTGCCCGATGCCCTCCGCTCGCGTCTCCGCATCGTGCAGCAGGTGCGCCAGGAAGACCTTGATCGAGTCACCAAAGTCTATCGCGTCTCGCGTACGAGCGTCGAACTCGCGCCTTTCTTCACCGATCTGCCCGAGCGCATCGCCCAGGGCCACCTCGTCATCGGCCGCTCCGGCGCCTCGACCATTGCCGAACTGACGGTCATCGGCCGGCCCTCGATCCTCATCCCGTTGCCCGGCGCGCTCGATGCCGATCAGAAGAACAATGCTCTTGTGGTTGAAGCGGGCGGCGGTGGCTGGGTGATGGAACAGGCCGCGCTTTCGCCGCAATCGCTTGCCACTCGCCTCGAAGAATTGTTTACCGACCCATCAAGCCTTGCCAAGGCTGCCCGCGCCGCTCAGGCCCTGGGCCAGCCTCGCGCCGTTGAAAAGCTCGCCGACCTCGCTGAAAGCCTGGCCGGCCAGGGCACAAACACACTGGAATCCGCCTCATGAAAATGCCCCGCAATATCGGCCCGGTCCACTTCATCGGCATCGGCGGCATCGGCATGAGCGGCATTGCCGAAATCCTGCACAATCAGGGCTATACGGTCCAGGGCTCCGACGCCTCGCTCAATCCCAATGTCCAGCGCCTGCTAGACATGGGCATCAAGGTCGAAATCGGCCAGAGCGGCGATAATCTCGGCAAGGCCGAAGTGGTCGTCGTCTCTTCGGCCATCAAGAAAGACAATCCCGAGCTGGTCGCTGCCCGCGCCCGCGCGCTGCCCATCGTGCGCCGCGCCGAAATGCTGGCCGAACTCATGCGTTTCAAGACTGCCATCGCCATCGGCGGAACCCATGGCAAGACCACGACGACGACCCTCGTCGCGACGCTTCTCGACGCCGGCAATCTCGATCCCACTGTCATCAACGGCGGCATCATCAATGCCTACGGCACCAATGCGCGCCTTGGGGCAGGGGAATGGATGGTGGTCGAGGCCGACGAGTCCGACGGCACTTTTACAAAGCTCCCCGCCGACGTTGCCGTCGTCACCAATATCGACCCCGAGCACCTCGACCATTACGGCGACTTCGAAGGCGTGAAGAACGCCTTCCATCAGTTCGTCGAGAACGTGCCCTTTTATGGCTTCGCGGTCATGTGCCTCGACCACCCCGAAGTGCAGGCGCTGGTCGGCGAAATCCGCGATCGTCGCGTCATCACCTATGGCCAGAACCCGCAGGCCGATGTGCGCCTGCTCGATATCGAGAACCGCGACGGGGTGCAGCATTTCTCCGTCGAAATTCGCGACCGCATCCGCCAGACCCAGCTCCGCATCGATGGTCTCGAATTGCCCATGCCCGGCATTCACAATGCGCTCAACGCCACGGCCGCCATCGCCGTCGCCGATCAGCTCCACGTTCCCGCCGAAGCGATCCGCCGCGGCCTCAAAGGTTTCACCGGCGTAAAACGTCGCTTCACCAAAACCGGCGAAGTCGGTGGCGTCACCATCATCGATGACTACGGCCACCACCCCGTCGAAATCTCCGCGGTCCTCAAAGCCGCGCGCCAGTCCGCCCGCCGCGATGTCGTCGCCGTCGTCCAGCCGCACCGCTATTCGCGCGTCAAAGATCTCTTCGATGATTTCGCCGCCTGCTTCAACGACGCAGATACGGTCATCGTCGCCCCCATCTACGCCGCGGGCGAACAGCCGCTGCCGGGCGTGACCCACGAGGAACTGGTCAACCGCATCCGCGCCCGCGGCCATCGCGACGCGCGCGTTCTCGACAAGCCCGAAGACCTCGCGGCCCTGATCGCCTCGCGCGTCGAAGACGGCGACTATGTCGTCTGCCTCGGCGCCGGCAACATCACCCAATGGGCCGCGGCTTTGCCGGGCGAACTTGGCGCACTCATAGGCGAGGAAACGAAATGACCAAGCACGTCGCCGTTCTCATGGGTGGCTGGTCCAATGAGCGCCCCGTTTCCCTCATGACCGGTGCAGGTTGCGCTGCTGCCCTTCGCCAAGCCGGTTACGAAGTGACCGAGGTCGATGTCGGCCGCGATGTCGCCGACGTGCTGGCCCGCCTCAAGCCCGACGTTGCCTTCAACGCCCTACACGGTCCCTTCGGGGAAAGCGGCATGATTCAGGGCGTGCTCGAACTTCTCGAAATCCCCTATACCCATTCGGGCGTCCTGGCCTCGTCCCTCGCCATGAACAAGCATCAGGCGAAAATCCTCTTCAAGGCCGCCGGTATTCCGGTCACCGATCACGTCATCGTCCCCCGCGCCGAGGCCGCCCGCGCCCATGTCATGGCGCCGCCCTATGTCATCAAGCCGATCGCCGATGGCTCCAGTTTCGGCGTTTTCATCGTCAAGGCCGAAACCAGCCATCCGCCGCAGGAGCTGCTGCGCGAGGACTGGACCTCGGGCGAAGAAATGATGGTGGAGCGCTTCATTCCCGGCCGCGAACTCACCTGCGCGGTCATGGGCGACGTGGCCCTCGGCGTCACCGAAATCATCACCGACCGCACCTTTTTCAACTACGAAGCCAAGTACAGCAATGGTGGCGCCGTCCACGTTCTGCCCGCGCAGTTGAAACCGAAAATTTACGACAAAGTGCAACAATTCAGTTTAGCCGCTCATGCGGCGCTCGGCTGTCGCGGACTGACGCGGTGCGATTTCCGCTACAACGATGCGGCAGGCGAGGATGGTGAACTGGTACTCCTCGAAATCAACACCCAGCCGGGTATGACCGAGGTGTCTCTGGCGCCCGAACAAGCTGCTCATGCGGGCCACTCCTATTCGGAGCTATGCGCCTGGCTGGTGGAGGATGCGAGTTGCAACAGGTAAAGAGCGAGGCATTTTTCGCCGGGGCTCGTCCCGTCGATCCCCGCAAATTGCCTGTCCCGGCGCGTCGCTCCCCGTTGCAGCGTGTCAACAATCGTTTCAATCGCGCCTTCGTTCTTCACGGCGCCGCCATCCGCCGCACCTTCATGGTGGCGGGCCTGCTGGCTGGCGCCACGGCCGTCTATGCCGCCCATGAGCCCATCGGCACGGGCGTCGTTGCGCTCTCGACCCTGGCGCAGGGCGGCTTTGCCGATGCTGGCCTCTCGGTCGGCGAAATCTCCATTTCCGGCCAGACCCTGACGTCCGAGCAGGCGATTTTCGACGCCCTCGCCATTCAGCCCGATACGTCCACCCTGGCCTTCGATGTCGAAGCTGCCCGCGAGCGCATTTCCGAACTTCCCGCCATCGATACCGTTACGGTCCGCAAGACCTATCCGGCCGATGTCTCGGTTTCGGTAACCGAACACGTTCCCGTCGCGCGCTGGCGCGTCGATGGCATCACCTTCGTGATCGATTCGACCGGCGCGCAGATCGGGGAAGATGGCGGCGCCTATTCCGACCTGCCGCTCGTCATCGGCGATGGTGCTGCGGACGACGCTCTCGTCATGATCCGCGCCCTCAGCCATGTGCCGCAATTGCAGGAGGGCCTCGTGGCCTTGTCTCGCATTGCCGACCGGCGCTGGGACATGATCTATGACACCGGCCTCCGCATTCAGCTTCCCGAGCAGGGCGTTGCTCAGGCGCTGGTGAAACTTGCCGGTTACCAATCCCAGTTCCAATTGCTCGATCGCGACATTTCCGTCATCGACCTACGGGTTGATAGCGTCGTCGCCGTTCGTCCGACCAAACGTGAAGACACCGAAAAATCATGATGACCGATGCGATGACATCTCGGTTGCGGCCCGTTCAACTCGGCAAGGCTACCCTTGTCGCGGTGCTCGATATTGGCTCCACCAAGATCTGCTGCGTCATCGCCCGCCTCGTGCCGCGCGCCGAGGGCAAGGCCCTGCGCGCTCGCTCGCATCAGGCTGAAGTGATCGGCTTTGGCTATGGCCCATCTTCGGGCGTCAAGAGCGGCGTCGTCACCGATATCGAAAAGGCCGAACAGGCCATCCGCAATGTCGTCGGCATGGCCGAGCGCGCCGCGGGCCTGACGCTGGAATCCGTTCTCGTCAATGTCACGGCCGGTCGCCTCGGTTCGGAAACCTTCTCCGCCGCTGTCTCGCTCGATGGCCAGGAAGTCGAAAAGACCGACATCGTTCGCGTCTTGAAAGCGGTCAATTCGCGCTCCGTCCGCCCCGAACGCTCGATCATCCATGCGCTACCGATCGGTTACGCCTTGGATGGCCAGAAGGGCATTCGAGATCCCAAGGGCATGGTGGGTGAAAAGCTTGGCGTTGATGTCGCCGTGATCTCCGCCGAAACCCTCGCCATGCGCAATCTCGAACTGGTGCTGCACCGCTGCCACCTGCAGATCGAAGCGCTCGTCGCGACACCCTATGCCTCGGGTCTTGCCAGCCTCGTCGATGACGAAGCCCAGCTTGGCGTCGCCTGCCTCGATTTCGGTGGTGCCACCACGACGGTTTCCGTCTTCAACGATGGGCACCTGGTCTATGCCGACGCCATCGCCATCGGCGGCCATCACCTGACCCTCGACATTGCCCGCCAGTTGTCGGTCAGTGTGGCCGATGCCGAGCGCCTCAAAACTCTCTACGGCTCCGTGTTGCCCGGCCAGGCCGACGAGCGCGACATGATCGCCATCCAGCCCGTCGGCGCCGCGCTCGATGAAGCGCCGGGGCAGGTGGCCCGCTCGGTCCTCACCCGAATCATGCGCCCGCGCATCGAGGAAATCCTCACCGCCATCCGCGACCGCATGCAGGCCACCGGCATGATGGACATCTGCGGCCGCCGCTTCGTCCTCACGGGCGGCGGCAGCGAACTCACCGGCCTCCCCGAAGTTGCTCGCCGTACGCTTGCCCGCAACGTCCGCAACGGCCGTCCCATGGGCATTGCCGGCCTCCCCGAAATCGCCAAGAGCGCCGCCTTTTCCACCGTCGCCGGCATGCTGGTCTATCCCCAGGTCTGCGCCCAGGAATATGTCGAGCCGCGCACCTCCCGCCGCCTCACCGGCACCGACGGCTACATCGCCCGCGTCGGCAACTGGCTCCGGTCGAGCTTCTAAAACCGGATCATTCGCCTTACATTGGTGGCATGAGCAAGCAGATCTATAAGCGCAGTGGCGCCCATCTGCCGGATAATTGCCGGCCGGGCTGGGACATTCTGTTCACCCTGGGCGACAAGTGGACCGGCCCCGTGCTGGGCACCCTCTCGCGCGATGGGCGGCAGCGCTTCAGCGACATCGAGAAGGCCTTGCCTGCTTTGTCGCAGCGCATGCTGACCCTGACCTTGCGCCGGCTGGAGCGGGATGGGCTGGTGCTGCGGGAAGTCTTTCCCGCCGTGCCGCCGCGTGTCGAATATGAATTGACCGAGCGCGGGCGCAGCCTCCTGCTGGCGGTGAAGGATTTCGCCAGCTGGGGCTTCGAGAACCACGAAGATATCGAACGCTCGCGCCAGCGCTTCGACGCCCCCGAATAGGCCACTTGGCGAACAAATTTGTTCGCTTGGCTACAAAATGTGCCGTCTTGTCCGTGGGTTAGGCGCTTTCCTATCTTTCGTTCACCTGTCCCGGGCGCTGCCCAGGTCGTGAATGAAAGTGAATGGATATGACTGACAAACCTCGGATCGGAATCATTATCGGCACGACGCGTCCGGCCCGTTTCGGCCACAGACCGGCCGAATGGTTCTATGATATCGCCCGCCAGCGCGACGATGCCGAATTCGAAATCGTGGACCTGCGCGACTATGATTTGCCGCTCTTTGCCGAAGATCGTTCGCCCATCTACGCACCCTCCGAGAACCCGGAAGTGCGGCGCTGGTCCGACAAGATCGCCAGCCTCGACGGCTATATCTTCGTGACCGCCGAATATAATCACAGCATCTCGGCCGCGCTCAAGAATGCCCTCGACTCCATCTATCCCGAATTCGGCCGGAAGCCGGCGAGCTTTGTCGGCTATGGCTCGGCGGGCGGCTCCCGGGCCGTCGAACACCTGCGCGGCATCCTGGCCGAATTGCACGTGGCGACGCTCAAGCAGGCTGTCCATATCGGCATGACCGAGATGCTGGGCTTTCTCAGGGATGGCAAGACCTTCGCCGATTTCCCCTATCTTGATGAGACGACAGGCCCGGTGCTAAACGATATCGTCTGGTGGTCGAGGGCCCTAAGGACGGCGCGGGCCGCTTAGGTTGGCATACCCCCTCCTAACCTCCCCTGATAGGGGGAGGGACCGCCTTGTGGTTAGAACTCAATCTGACCCCAAACGCGGAGAGATTCCTCCCCCTATCAGGGGGAGGCTAGGAGGGGGTGCTCCGATATCAGCCTCACCACGACCGCCCCGCCTCGCCCCCCAATGTCGCCGCCAACCGCTTCCGCGTCGCCGCTTCAAACGCGTCCGGCCATACAATACCCAGCCGCTCTGCCATTGCCTTTGCACGCGGCATGAACTCCCGCGCGATCGCAAAATTGGCCTCGATCAATGCCTCCCGCTTCGGACCGGGATAGGGCAGGGACTTGAGCAAATCCATCTGCTCGGGCGGCAGCAGCTTGGACTGATGCAAAATCCCACCCGGGTCGGGATTGCTCACGTCCTGCATCAGCAAGGCCTCGAGATGCCCGCGCATCATGCCGACGCCGAGCACCATGGTCACATATTCCCTGCGCCCCAGCCCCACCGGCATCAGCCCCAGCATGCGAATGAATTCGTGGATGAGATAGCTGACCGTGCCCTTGTCCGGCTGCCTGGGCGGCAGGCTATCGGGCAGCCAATCATAAACCCCGTCGCGATCGACCAGCGGCCTTACCGTATTCTTCGCGCGGCGGCCGAAATTTTCAGGCGTGACGATGTTGAGGTCGCAGCGTAACCAGTCTTCGGTCACTGCATTGATCAGAAACCCGCCGCGCTCCAGCTCATTCCAATAGACCACAGGCGCCAGCGCGCTTAGCGCCTTCCGCCAGCGATCTGCAACGCCACGCTGATCGTCCTTGCCAACGACGGCGAGCAAATCCACATCGCTCCACTCATCCGCCGTACCGCGTCCAAAGCTGCCGGAAAGAAAGAGGCCGCGTACGGCCTCGTCACCTGCGAACGCGGTTTTTGCGGCGGCGATAATGTCTTGCTGGTTCATAATGGCCCCTCCGGGGAGGAGCCTATCATTGGTGTGGGGGTTGGCTAGTCTTGGGTTGGATCTAACCCCCACCTAGCCTCCCCCTGGTAGGGGGAGGGACCCATCGAGTTTGCGCCACTGTTGGTGTGCCACCGGCAGATCCCTCCCCCTACCAGCGGGAGGCTAGGTGGGGGTAACGGCGCCCTAGCCGCCCGCATAAGCCTTCTCCAACTCCGCAACCACCGGCTTCCTCATCCCCATCATCGCCTGCATGGCACGGCTCGCGCCTTCCTTGTCCGGCCCGAGCACGGTGTCGTAGATCTGCCTCGGCACCACCTGCCAAGAGAAGCCGCACATGCTCTCTTCGCCGCCATTATCGACGAAGGCGTTCCAATATTGGTCGACCTCCGCCTGACCGTCACACTCGATCATTATGCTGACCGCCTCAGTGAAGGGGAACCGCGGCCCCCCGTTGAGCAGGAAGATTTGCTGCCCCGCCAGCTCGATCACCGCCGTGAAGGTGGGAGAATCGGGAGCATTGCGTACGCGGTTGACCACCTTCGAATCCTTGAAAGTGGTCGTATAGAACTCGATTGCCTCGTCGATACGGTCGTCGAACCACAGGCACGGCATCAGCTTGGTCATCACATTCTCCTCTCTTAATAAATAACCAGAAGGATATATTCATATTTGGTTATGAAATAAAAGTCCGGCTGTCAAGCGGGTTTGCGGGCGTGCTGGCGGTTAACGGGTCATGAATGGGTAACCGTACTGTCTCGCAATTTGCGTAGAAGTTAACGCGGTTGGGACAATTGTTAGGCTCTGGTTAACGAATTGGCGGGTAAATCTTTACCTAACCACGCCACCTATGGGGCCAAGCCATAAATGACCATCAATCTCACGATCCCCGATATCCAGGAACTCAAGCCCCGCATTACTGTTTTCGGTGCCGGCGGCGCCGGGGGTAACGCCGTCAACAACATGATCGAATCCGGTCTTAGCGGCGTCGATTTCGTGGTGGCGAATACGGACGCCCAGGCCCTGGCCCTCTCGAAGGCCCAGCGCATCATCCAGCTCGGCGTCGGTGTAACCGAAGGCCTCGGCGCCGGTTCGCACCCCGAAGTTGGTCGCGCGGCCGCAGAAGAAAGCTGGGACGAGATCAACGACCATCTCTCCGGCTCGCACATGGTGTTCATCACCGCCGGCATGGGTGGCGGCACCGGCACCGGTTCCGCACCGGTCATCGCCCGCGCTGCCCGCGAGCAGGGCATTCTGACGGTTGGCGTGGTCACCAAGCCGTTCAATTTCGAAGGCAATCGCCGCATGCGTCTTGCCGAGGATGGCATCGACGAGCTGCATCGCCATGTCGATACGCTGATCGTCATTCCGAACCAGAATCTCTTCCGCGTCGCCAACGAGAAGACCACCTTCGCCGACGCCTTTGCGATGGCCGACCAGGTGCTGTTCTCCGGCGTTGCCTGTATCACTGACCTGATGGTCAAAGAGGGCCTGATCAACCTCGACTTCGCCGACGTTCGCGCCGTGATGCGCGGCATGGGCAAGGCGATGATGGGTACCGGCGAAGCATCGGGCGAAGATCGTGCCCGCCACGCTGCCGAAGCAGCCATTGCCAACCCGCTCCTCGATGATGTCTCGATGCAGGGCGCCCGTGGCCTCCTCATCTCCATCACCGGCGGTCCCGACCTCACCCTTTACGAAGTCGATGAAGCCGCCAGCCGCATCCGCGAGGAAGTCGACTCCGACGCCAATATCATCCTCGGCGCCACCTACGATCCGGACCTCACCGGCACCATCCGCGTGTCCGTCGTCGCCACCGGCACCGACGCTACCATGGTCCAGGCTCTCGAGCCGGCCAAGCCGCATGCCTCGCGCACGCCGCTCGCCGTTCGCCGCCACGTGCCGGTCGAAACCGCCCGCGCTGCGGCTCCAGCGCCCGAGCCGACTGCTGAACTGATCGAAGATATCGGCTTCGAAGTCGAATCGGCCGTTGCCCAGGCTTTTGCCGCCGAACGTCCCGCCGCTTCCCAGCAGCATTACATGGAAGACGACGGTATCGTCGTTGAGCCCTATATGCCCGCGGCCGAACTGCATTCGGAGCCGGAAGAGGCTCCAATGGTTGAAGAAAAGCCGGTTCCGAGCGTTTATGTGCCGTCGCGCGCAGCCCGGCCCGATGGCCAGCGCCGCATGCCGCGCACCGAGGAGCTTCCGGTTGTTGCACGCCAGTCACAGCAGGCGCAGGATCGTCATGCCGAAGAGCCGCGCAATGCCCGCGCTCTCTTCAAGCGCCTGGCCTCCAATGTGGGTCTGAACCTGGGGCAGCCGCAGGTCGAGCCGCGTCGCGAACCAGCCTCCAGCATGGCCGATGACGCTGCCGCCCGCAGTGCAATTGAAGCAGGCGGCGCAAGGACTTCCCGCGTTCCGCCCGCTTCTGAAGGCGCTCGCGGCAGCCTCGACAATCAGGGTCGTGCCCAGACCGCTGCGCCCCAGAAGGACAGCCTCGAAATTCCCGCTTTCCTCCGCAAGCACGGTTAAAGTCTCTTAAAGAGAACTCTGTAAACGTTACTCGGCGCGGCTTCCGCGCCGAGTTTTTTTTGGCTAACAGTTGCGCGAGCGTGAGACCCTTGGGGGTGGAGTAAGTAAAGTATGAAAAAAATGTCCACACGCCAGCGCACGCTATCCGGTGAAGTTACCTTTTCTGGATACGGCGTGCACTCCGCTGCGCCTGTCAATCTCACGATCAGCCCGGCACCTGCCGATAGCGGCTTCCTCATTCGCCGCGATTTGGGCGAGGGCCGCATCACCCAGCCCGTTTCCGTGCATTTCTCGCGCGTCAGCCGCACGACCCTGTGCACCACGCTCGATCTCGGCGACAGCGTCAGCGTCGCGACCGTCGAGCACGTCACCTCGGCGCTGTCCGGCATGGGCGTCGATAACGCGCTCATCACCGTCGATGGCCCGGAATGCCCCATTCTCGATGGCAGCGCGCATCCCTTCGCCACCGCCATCATGGAAATCGGGCTGGAATCGCAGCCGGCTCCGCGCAAGTTTCTGAAAATCATCCGCGCCGTCACCGTGCGCAACAACGACGCCTTCGCCGCCCTTGAGCCTTACAATGGAAGGGCGCTCGACCTCGAGATCGACTTCGACTCCAAGGTCATCGGCCGTCAGCGCATGATCTTCGACTGGACGCCGCGCCGTTATCTCGATGACGTTTCCCGCGCCCGCACCTTCGGCTTTGCCCGCGACGCCAAGGCGCTGCGCCAGGCCGGCTATGCGCTCGGCTCCAGCCTCGACAATTCGATCACGGTCGACGAAGACCGGGTGCTCAACCCCAATGGCCTGCGCTACGAAGACGAATTCGTGCGCCACAAGCTGCTCGACGCCATTGGCGATCTGTCGCTTGGTGGCCTGCCCATCTGGGGCCGCTTCCGTTCCTACAAGGGCGGACACGCGCTCAATGCCCATGTCCTCGCCAGTCTCTTTGCGAGCGAAGCCAATTATGAGATAGTCAACGCCGAGGATCTGCCGCTGGAAGTCGAGGCTTTCGACGACCATCCGGAAGGATTGGGCGTTCGCCACTATCTCCGGTCCGTGCGCTGACCGGCTCCGCCGGTCGCCATGCCACAGTTTTGATCCAATTACTAATTACGCCGCAATCGCTTGTGGAAGTTTGAGAACGGGGCACTTCGTGACTGTTAAAGTTGTAAGCCAGATGGCGAATTGGGCAGTCCGATTTGCCGCCGTGGGTCTGTTCGCTACCGTTCTCACCGCTTGCGCCGGCATGAATCTGTTTGGCCCTCCCAAGCTCAAGGAAGAGCCTATCGTTCCGGCTGCCGCTCTTTATCAGGGCGCGCTGGACGACATGGATCGCCAGTATTACCAGACCGCCATCAAGAAGCTTGAACAGCTCGATCGCCAGCATCCGCGCGATGCGCTGACCGAGAAGAGCAAGCTGATGCAGGTCTATGCCAATTATCGCATCGGCAAGTTCAACGAAGCGATCCTCGCCGCTGACCGCTTCATGGCGCTCTATCCCAACGGCAAGGACGTTCCTTATGTCCTCTGGCTCAAGGGCACGTCCTATTACGGTCAGATCAAGGACATCACCAGGGACCAGCAGCTGTCGCGCGATTCCATCGACACCTATAACCTGCTGATTTCGAACTACCCGAATTCCGAATATGCCAAGGACGCCAAGGAAAAGCTCCTCGTCGCCTATGACCAGCTCGCCGGCAAGGAAATGTCGGTCGGCCGCTATTATCTCGGCAATGGCGAATACACCGCCGCCATCAACCGCTTCCGCGAAGTGGTCGAAAAGTGGCAGACGTCCACGCATATCGAAGAAGCTCTCTACCGCCTGACCGAAGGCTACCTGCTGCTCGGCCTCACCAACGAAGCCATGTCCGCCGCTGCCGTCCTCGGCCACAACTACCCGTCCAGCGACTGGTACAAGCGCGCCTTCGAACTTCTCGGCAAACAGGGCCTCGCCCCCCAGCTCAATTCCGGCAGCTGGCTAGCCGCCCACAAGAGCTGATTTTTCGGCATTTGAATGTGAAAGGGCCCTCCGGGGCCCTTTTTGTTTTTGGAAGTTCGCCCGATCCACCGGCTCCAACCGAATTCGCATTCGCGAATTCGGTGATCCCTCGCCCCTTGCGGGAGAGGGACAGGGTTTTTGCGTTCAGCAAAAATCCAGGGTGAGGGGTTTCGAGCCGGCCCGGAGGGCAAATTTGCTCCAGTGGAGCAAATTTAGGTGAGAAAGCCGTTTGAGCTATGCTCAAATGGCCGGGCCTCCGCAGAGGAGCTTGTGGTCCACGGCATATTCTTCATCCGCCTTGGGAAAAGGCAAAGTCGCGGTGTCCCGGCATTCCGCAAATACCCCTTGAGATCGCGTGTTCCGACCCTATTTCTGCCCAACCCCACCGCGAGAGCTCCATGACATCCCACTTCAACGCCCAAGCCGCCCGCAACTATGCCGACGGGCCGCCCCGTCAGGTGCCCGGCTTCGCTGGCATTCACCGCATGATGAACCTGCTCCTCGCCGAAACCCTTCCCAACGACGCCCAAATTCTCGTCCTCGGCGCCGGCGGCGGCCTTGAAATCAAGGCTATGGCCGATTTCCGCCCCGGCTGGCGCTTTTCCGGTGTCGATCCCTCCGCCGACATGCTGAACCTCGCCCGCGAGATCACCGCCGATCACGCACCCCGTGTCGATCTGGCGGAGGGCTATATCGACGCCGCGCCAGAAGGTCCCTTCGACGCTGCCACCTCCGTGCTGGTTTTCCATTTCATCCCCCGCGAGCAGCGCCTCGAAACGCTGCGCCAAATCCGTCGGCGCCTCAAACCCGGCGCCCCCTTCATCCTTGCCCATATCAGCTTCCCGCAGACCGAACCCGAGCGCTCCACCTGGATCGCCCGCCACGTCGCCTATGGCCAGGCCGACGACGTTGACCTCGCCGTCGCCGCGAAAGCCCGCGAAGCCATCGGCACCCGCCTGACCATCCTCGCCCCCGAAGAGGAAGAAGCCATGCTCCGCGAAGCAGGCTTTGCCAATATCAGTCTCTTTTATTCGGCCTTCAGTTTCCGCGGCTGGGTGGCCTATGCGGGGTAGGGCCTTACCGCCCGGGTCACCCCCTCCCATCCGCCCCCATCAAGGGGGAGGTGTCACCGAATTCGCTATAGCGAATTCGGTTGGGGCCGGTGGTCGCGAACTGACCGCGCCTTCAAACTGGATACAACACCTCCCCCTTGATGGGGGAGGATGGGAGGGGGTGTCACCGGCCCACCCCCAAGCCGAGAACCCAAACCAAAGCGCAGGCATAGCAACAACCCCAGTTGCCATTTTGTTCTTTTCATCTATCATGACTCCCCATTCGCATTGCTGTGCGAAAGTTAATCGCCGCTGACGCTGGGCCGGCCCTCGAATGCTATGAGGAAGGCCCGACAGGCCCTGGATAGATCCGCATGCTGAACGCGCTTTCGGTTCGCAACATTGTCCTTATCGACCAGCTCGATCTGGCGCTCGATACGGGCATGACCGTCCTCACCGGCGAGACCGGTGCCGGCAAATCCATCCTGCTCGACGCGCTGACCCTCGCTCTCGGCGGCCGTGGCGACGCTTCGCTCGTCCGGCAGGGACAGGAGAGCGGGCAGGTGGTTGCCATGGTGCAACTGCCGCAAAACCATCCCGCCCGCGCCCAGCTGCGCGACAATGCGATCGCCGACGACGAAGAGGTGATCCTCCGCCGCGTGCAATTCGCCGATGGCCGTACCCGCGCCTTCATCAACGATCAGCCTGTATCGGCGGCCTTGCTGCAAAAAATCGGCAGCCAGATTATCGAAATCCACGGCCAGCACGACGACCGGGCCCTTGTCGATGTCGCCACCCATCGCGCCGCGCTCGATTCCTTTGGCGAACTCGCCACGCCGGCCGCCGCCGTGCGCGAAGCCTGGGCCGACCTCGTTGAAATCCAGCAATCGGTAAGGGAACAACAGGCCCGCGTTGCCGAAGCCGTCGCTGCCGAGGATTATGCCCGTCATACCGTCGAGGAACTCGGAAAGCTCAAGCCCGTCGAAGGGGAAGAGGCCGAACTCGCCGAACGCCGCCAGCAATTGCAGCAGGCCGAAAAGTCCGCCTCCGATCTCATCGAGATCGACGACATCCTCAACGGTTCGAGCGCTCCCGGCCCGGTTCTGTCCGGCCTGATGCGGCGGCTCCTCCGAAAAGTCGATGGCGGCGCAGAGCTCTTCCAGCCCATCGTCGATGCGCTCGATGCCTCGCTTGTGACGCTGGATCGCGCCGGAGAAGCGCTTGAAGACCTGCGGCGGCAGATGGCCTATGACCCCGCCGAGCTCGAAAGCGTCGAAGAGCGCCTCTTTGCCCTTCGCGCCGCTGCCCGCAAGCATCAGGCAAGCTGCGACGAGCTGCCCGCCATCCTCGAAAAGTATCAGGGCGACCTCGATACCCTCCAAAGCGGGGAAAGCCGCCTCAAGGCGCTGGAGGCCGATGAAGCCCGCGCCCGCTCTCGCTATCGCGAAGTCGCTGAAACCCTCGCCGCTGGCCGTGCCAAAGCCGCCAAGGCGTTGAGCAAAGCCGTCGAAGCCGAATTGCCGGATTTGAAACTCGGCGCCGCCAAATTCATCGTCGACCACCAGATCGAAACCGATCGCGTCGCGGCCGCCGGTTTCGACCAGATCGCCTTTCACGTCCAGACCAATCCCGGCACCGCCGCCGGCCCCTTGCTGAAGGTCGCATCGGGCGGCGAATTGAGCCGTTTCCTCCTCGCCCTAAAAGTCGTCCTCGCTGATCGTGGCTCCGCGCCGGTCCTGATCTTCGACGAAATCGACACCGGCGTCGGTGGTGCCGTGGCCGATGCCATCGGCCGTCGCCTCGCGCGGCTCGCCAAGACTGTGCAGGTGCTCACCGTCACCCATGCCCCGCAGGTTGCCGCCCGCGCCAATCGGCATCTGCTCATCGAAAAGCAGATGGTGGAGGAGGGCGCCTTCATGCGCACCCATGTCCGCCCGCTCGAGCCCGATTCCCGGCAGGAAGAAGTCGCGCGCATGCTGGCCGGCGCCGAAATCACCACCGAAGCCCGCGCTGCTGCCAAGAAATTGCTCGCTGCGGTGAAATAACTGGCTTCGTCGCCGGGGCGTCCACCATCACCGCGTCATTCCCGCGAAAGCGGGAATCTCATGGTGCAGGGAAGGGATTCCCGCTTTCGCGGGAGTGCCGGCGTGGCTAAATATCCTTTCTTCGTTTTGCGCCGAGTGAGCCATGTCCGATCTGTCCCAAAAGCCCGCCGCCGATCTCACCGAAGACGAAGCCCGGCTTGAGCTGGAACGGCTCGCTGCCGCCATTGCCGCGGCCGACATCGCCTATCACCAGAACGACGCGCCGGAGATTACCGACGCGGCCTATGACTCCCTGCGCATCCGTAATGCCGAGCTCGAAGAAGCCTTCCCCGAACTCGTCCGGCCCGACAGCCCTACCGGCCGGGTCGGCGCGGCCCCTGCCGACGGCTTTGCCAAGGTGCGCCACGCCGTGCCCATGCTCAGCCTTGCCAAGGCCTATACCGACGAGGATGTGGTCGATTTTCTGGAGCGCGGCCGCCGCTTTTTCAAGCAGGACGAAGGCCTCGAAATCGCCTTCACCGCCGAGCCCAAGATCGACGGCCTCTCCGCCTCGCTTCTTTACGTGGACGGCAAATTCGTCCGTGGCGCCACCCGCGGCGACGGCACGGTGGGCGAGGACATCACCGCCAACCTGCGCACCATCAAGGACATCCCCGAGCGCTTACCCCCCGGAGGGGGCTGGCCCAAAAGCATCGAGATTCGCGGCGAGGTCTATATGACCTATGCCGAATTCAAGGCCCTCAAGGAGCGCTCGGCCGCCGCCGGCGGGCAGGATTACGTCAATCCGCGCAACACCGCTGCCGGCTCGCTCCGCCAAAAAGACCCCAGCGTCACCGCCAGCCGCAACCTCAAATTCTTCGCCTATGCCTGGGGCGCCACCAGCGAAGACCCGGCCCCCACTCAATACGAGGCGGTCCAAAAATTCGCCGAATGGGGTTTTGCCGTCAGCCCCTTGATGAGCCGAGCCAAATCGGTCGAAGAGCTGATCGCACAATATCACCATATCGAAGAACTGCGCTCCTCGCTCGGCTACGACATCGACGGCGTTGTCTACAAGGTCGATCAGCTCGAACTCCAGCGCCGCTGGGGTTTTGTGACCGGCGAGCCGCGCTGGGCCGTCGCCCACAAATTCCCGGCCGAACAGGCGATGACCGTCGTCAAAAAAATCGACATTCAGGTCGGCCGCACCGGCACCCTGGCCCCCGTCGCCCGTCTCGAGCCGGTCACCGTCGGTGGCGTCGTCGTCGAAAACGTCACGCTCCACAACGAAGACTATATCAAGGGCATAGACAGCAACGGCCTGCCCATCCGCGGCGACGAACCCATCGATATCCGCATTGGCGACACCGTCGTCATCCAGCGTGCAGGGGACGTCATCCCCCAAATCGTCCGCGTCGTCCTCGAAAAACGCCCCGCCGATGCAGCGCCCTATCAGTTTCCCGATACCTGTCCGGTCTGCGGTTCGCCCGCCGTGCGCGAAATCAACGAGAAGACCGGCAAGGAAGACTCCCGCCGCCGTTGCACCGGCGAGCTGATTTGCCCCGCCCAGGCCGTCGAAGGCCTCCGCCATTTCGTCTCCCGCGGCGCCCTCGATATCGAAGGCCTTGGCGCTGAAAACATCGACACCTTCTTCAATGCCGGCCTCATCCGCACCGCCGCCGATATTTTTACCCTCAGGGATCGTCGCCCCGAAGTGCAGCGGGCCCTTGCCGAACGTCGCGAAGAACAGGCCAAGGCCCGCGAGGCGGCCTCGGGCAAGACGCGCAAAAATGTCCGCGGCGTCGAGGATCGCAATTACGAAGGCCTCGACAAGCTCTTCGCGGCGATAGACGCCCGCCGCAATCCCGAACTCGACCGTTTCATCTTCGCCCTCGGCATTCGCCATATCGGCGAAACCACCGGCGCCGTCCTCGCCCGCACTTTTGGCTCGATCCAAAAACTCGAAGAAGCCGGCAAGGAAATGGTCGCCGCCGAAGACCCGATGACCGTCTTCCCCTCCACTGACGGCATCGGCGGCACGGTGGTCGAAGCGCTCGTCACCTTCTTCGGCAATCAGCGCAATGTCGATGCGCTCGATGCGCTGCTCAAGCAAGTGACGCCCCAGGACTACGTGGTGACCATCTCCGCCGATAGCCAAATTGCTGGCAAGACGGTGGTTTTTACCGGCACGCTCGAAAAAATGTCACGATCCGAAGCCAAGGCTATGGCCGAACGGCTCGGCGCCAAGGTGGCGGGCTCGGTTTCGGCCAAGACCGATATTCTGGTCGCCGGCCCCGGCGCCGGCTCGAAACTGAAGACGGCGCAGGAGCATGGCGTCGAAGTCATCAGCGAAGACGAGTGGTTCGCCCGCGTCGGCAGATAGTTTTGAGGGAGAGCGTCGCATGAGGATTTTCTGGGCCGCCGCGGGTTTCGCACTCGCCCTGAGTGCAGGCGCCGCACACGCCGGCGAGGCCGGCGACCAATTGGCCCAGAGCCTTTACGATGGCACGATCGGCGATCTCGCCACCCGCTCGACTGCCGCCTGCGAGGCGGGCGAAGGCGATGCCTGTTTCGCCCTTGGCCTCGATGGCCTCATCTCCGCCTACGAAATTTTGGCCGAGGGCCTCTATCGCCACGGCGTCGTCACCCCCAATTCGCCCGCTCTGGCCATGGTGCTCGGCGTCAGTCTTGATGAGATCATGGCGCCGCTAAATCCGAACCCGGAACCGCTGACCTACGAGCAGTTCCGCGATCTCCTAGATAGCTTTTCCAAATCGCTCGATATCGCCGCCGGCCACATGCAGCAGGCCGGCGAGGGCACGCCCTTCGTCATCCATATCGATCCGCTAAAAGTCCGCATCGACCTCGATGGCAACGGCGAGGCCGGCGCTGGCGAAACGCTCGGCGCGCTCCTCGGCGATCTCGGTGGCCTCATCGATATCCCCGCGCCCGACGCCCCGCCCCCCGGCAAAAACAAGTCCAAGGGCACCGAACCGGCACAAAATACCATCATCGGCTTCGACAATTCCGATGCCATCTGGTTCGCCGGCTACGCCAATATCACCGCCACGCCGATCGAAATCACGCTGGCGCATGATTTTTCCGCCTTCTTCAGTGCCTATTTCCACCGCATCTTCCCCAAGGCGGATCTGCCCATGCAGGATTTTTCGCGCGGCCAGGGCACGGTGATGATGGACGCCGACAGCGATACCTTCATCGCCGATATCGTCGCGGCCATCCACACGGCCGATTTCCCGGTGGTCGATCGGCCCCGGCTCGCCGCGGTGCTCGCGCGCCTCAGCGCCATCACTGCCCTCAGCCGTCAGAACTGGGAAATGATCCTGGCTGAAACCGACGACGACAGAGAATTACTGCCATCCCCGACCCAAACCTCGCTGGTGCCCGATCAGCCGATCACCGAGGATACAGTCAAAGCCTGGTTCGCCACCCTCGATCAGCTTGATCGCATCATCGATGGCGAGCTGCTCTTGCCGCATTGGCGCTTCAGCAAAGGCTTCAATTTGAAGACCTATTTCGAAACGGCCACCGAAACCGATCTGGTCATGCTGTTCACCGGCCACGCCGCCTTGCCCTATCTCAGCGATGGTCCGATCGCCGATGCCGCTGCCTTTGCCGAGCTCAATCGCGTCATGGGCGATGAATGGCCCATGTTCGCCCTGTGGTTCAATTGAGGCGGCGTCACGTTTGCCCGCTTGTCTTCCCGGAATGCCGGTCCAGCGCGCTGGGCCAATAGGAGTGTTTCAAATGCGTCGCCTTGCTCTCGTTCCCGCGCTGCTGCTGGCTTTTGCCGCCCCGGCGTTCGCCCAGCCCTATGAAACGCCCCAGGACCTGCTGGAAGCGTTTTACGAGCCCTATTTCTCGGGCGATTTCCCCGAATTCGAGGCCGACTTCCGCTCGGCCAACCTGAACGCGCTCTACGAGGCCGACGCCGAGAATACGCCCGAGGGCGAAATGGGCGCGCTCGATTTCGATCCCTATATCGACGGTCAGGATTTCGATCTGGCCGATCTGGTCATCGGCGAGCCGGAAGAGAGCGAAGGCTTTGCGACGGTGGACGTCACCTTCACCAATTTCGGCGAGCCGCGGCACATCGTCTATGATCTGGTCTTCGAAGACGGCGGCTGGCGCATCGACGACCTGGCGAGCGACAACGCCGATTTCACCTATCGCCTCAGCGAAATCTTCGCCGAAGCCGCCGCACGCTGGGAGTGATACGGCGGGTGGGGCGAAGCTGGTGCGGGACTACACACCTAGCCCTAAATCCCCGCCGTCGCCTTTTCCAGCCAGGCTTTCACGTCACCCGAAACCTTCGGCCCGATCTCTGCCAGCACCTGCGCGTGGAATGCATTGAGCCAGCCGCGTTCCGCCTCGGTCAGCAGGGCCCTGTCGATCAGCCGGACATCGATCGGCGCCAGCGTCAGCGTTTCGAATTCGAGATAGCCCGGAAAACCCTCGGCTTCCTTGACCACCACCAGGTTCTCGATGCGAATGCCATATTCGCCCGCCTTGTAATAACCCGGCTCGTTGGAAATCACGTTGCCAACCTCGAGCGGCAGCGGATAGCGCGGCGCAATGCCGATCGGGCCTTCATGCACGCCGAGATAGGCACCGACGCCGTGGCCGGTGCCGTGGTTGTAGGTGATGCCGTCGGCCCAGAGGAATTGCCGCGCCAGCACGTCGATCTGTGCGCCGCTGGTGCCCTTGGGAAAGCGCGCCATGGAAATGGCGATCATGCCTTTCAGTACGCGCGTATAGCGGTCCCTTTGTTCCGCCGTCGCTTCGCCGGTCGCGAGCGTGCGGGTAATGTCCGTCGTCCCCGACAGATATTGCGCGCCGCTATCGACCAGCATCAGTTCTCCGGGATTGAGCCGGCGGTCCGTCTTGGTCGACACCCGATAGTGCACGATGGCGCCATTTGGTCCGGCGCCCGAAATCGTGTCGAAGCTGGCATCCACGCAGCTCTCTTCTTCGCGCCGGAAGGCTTCGAGCGCGGTGACAATGCCGATTTCGGTCAATTCGCCCTTGGGCGCCTCGCTGTCGAACCAGCTGAGGAATTTTGCCAGCGCCACGCCATCGAGCCGGTGCGCCTCGCGCATGCCGGAAAGTTCCGCCTCGTTCTTGCGCGATTTCGGCAGCAGTACGGGATCGCGCTTTTCGATCAGTTTTGCGCCCGCCGATGTCAGCGTTTCGGCAATGGCGATGGGCGCGCTGGCCGGATCGACCAGCACGGTCTTGCCGTTCTTGCCCAGCTTTTCCAGGGTCTTGGTCAGCTTTTTCGCCGCCTCGATCCCGGCGATTCCCTCAAGCGCCGTTTCCAGTTCCGGGGTCACCTTGGCCGGATCGAGGAACAGCTTGGCTTCGCCCTTTTGCGGCACCACGGCAAAGCCGAGCACGAAGGGCGTGTTCGGCACGTCGCGGCCGCGAATGTTGAACAGCCAGCAGATGGATTCGGGCAGGGTAAAAACCACGGCATCGGCGCCGTCCTCGGCCAGCGTCCGCTGCAACTGCGCGATCTTGTCTTCGGCCTTTTGCCCGGCCCGGTTGTGGCCGAGAATTTCCACGGCGCCGGCCGGCGGGGCAGGGCGATCGCTCCAGACCGCATCGATCAGGTTGTCATGGGCCACGACCTTGGCATGCCCCTTGAGCTTGTCGGTCAGGTCGCGCACTTCGCCCGGCGTATGCAGCCAGGGATCGTAGGCGACGACGGCACCCTTTTTCACATAGGGTTTTGCGTCCACGGCAAGGCTTGCCACTTCGTGCACCGCGACCAGCGAGGTGTCGGTCTGCGCAGGCGCCTGCAGCGTATAGCGGCTATCGACGAAAAGTTGCGCGTCCTTCAAGCCGATGAGGGCAAGCCCGGCCGAACCGGTAAAGCCCGTCACATAGGCGAGGCGCGCTTCGCTCGCCGGCACGGATTCGCCGCGATGCGCATCGGCGCGCGGCACGAGGAAATAATCGACGCCCGCCGTCTTCATCGCCTTGCGCAGTGATGCGAGCCGCGGAGCGACCTGACTCGGGTCGGATTTTTCCTCAAAGCTCTGGAATTTCGCGGGAGGGAAGGGGGCGGTGGTCATCGATATTATCCCGGGGCCGGACTGCGTGGCCGTCATGGCTGGCTTGTGGTTCCTGCGCTGGTGAAAGCGCGCGGCGAGCCTATCTTATTGTTCAGCACCAGGAGATGAAAAATGAGCAAGCAGAATAATTTCTTCCAGCGCGCCCTCAACGCTCTGGTCGAGGGCCGCACCCGTCAGGCCGAGCGCTACATCGCCCAGTTCGAGCGCGATCACGCGCATTCTGAAGCGAAGGTGAACAAGCGTTAACCGCGCCCTGCGCAATTGGCATGGCTGGTCTGTTTCCAACCCTCTAACGCAGTGCTGATAAAATAGGTAAAACCAAACAGACGCTCGGCAATAGACCGCGCGTCGCATGGAGTAAGAGATGACTGAGAGCAAGAATGGTTTCCGCGTAGCACTGGGTGGTCTGATTGACGCTCGTGGCCGCGAAGCGTCTCGCCAGGTCAGCTACCGCATGCAGCACCAGCTGATCGGCGCTGTAACCAAGCGCCCATAAACGGCAGCTAGTTACCTGTTGACGATTTTACGATCCCCGAAGCCTGCTTCGGGGATTTGCTTTTGGAGCGCACATAGCCGCTCGATACCCCCAAACCGCTCCGCCGTCGTCCCCGCTGGGCGCGTGTCCTATCCGTTTGCGTGGCGCTGCGCCCAAAAGGTACCCATTTGCTACCCAAAGGGGCGCCTCGGCGCCCCTCGATGGTAACGGTCTGCTGCCGCATTCAGCGTTTTTCCAGCACCAGGGTAGTCCAGTCCTTGCGCTTGAGGTGGTCCACCAGAGCGAAGCCGGCAAGCTCATAGGCGGCGATGACGCCATCGGCCTGGGTGTTCAAAATTCCCGACAGAATCGCCGTTCCCCCGGTCTGCGCAATCCCGCCCATGCCCGGCGCCAGTTCGGTCAGCGGGCCGGCCAGAATATTGGCGACGATCAGGTCATAAGGTGCGCGCGCGGCGATTTCGCCATGGTCCAAACCTGTCGCCTCGATGGCGTCGATATTCTCGCCAACGCCATTTTCTTGAGCGTTTTCAATGGTCGTCGTCACCGCGATGGGGTCGATATCGGTCGCGAGAATCTTGCCGCCGAGACGCTTGGCAACGGCGATCGCCAGAACGCCGGTTCCAGTCCCGATATCGACGACCGCCTTCGGCGTTGTCCGCGTCAGCAGCATTTCGATCGCCTCGAGGCAGCCGGTCGTCGTTTCGTGGTGCCCAGTGCCAAAGGCCTGAGCCGCATCGATTTTCATCGGCGTCAGGCCCTCGGGAACGGGCCCGGTTTCGTGGCTGCCATAGACATAGAAACCGCCCGCGATCACCGGCGCCAGACCTTCCAGCGATTTGGCGACCCAGTTGATCCCCATGTCGATTTCCTCGACGGAGAAATCCACAGCGCCGCCAAGCACTTGGGTCGCCAATTCATTGAAGGCGTCAATATTGGGCGGGCTGTCGCAGCTCGCTTCGAACACCCATTCGCCGGTCTCTTCGATTTCATGCGCCGAAGCCGTCAGCGCCAGATCGTCGCGCTCCATCACGGCGTCGACCAGGGCATAGGCCTGTTCCTTGGTGAGGGTTGCGGAAAGCTGATCGACGGCCATGGCAGATAATCCCGGTTATTTCCCGCCCTAGTTGCGGCAGGTGGCGCGTTGAGTCAATGCCGCGCCATATCACGTTGATTTATAAGGGAAATGGTTTCAGGCGCGCTGGCGGGTCTGGGGCGAAAAGCCCTCGGTCACGATGCAATTGCGCCCGGCGCCCTTGGCCATATAGAGCCGCTGATCGGCCAGCGAGAACATCTCATCCCAATCCTGGGCCGAACCGGCTGGCCGCATGGCGGCGCCGAAGCTGGCCGTGACTTTCAGGCCGAGCTTGCCCTGTACTGCGGTCTCGCTCAGCAAAATACGAAGGCGCTCCAAAAGGTTATGAGCGGTGATGTCATCGGCGCGGCGCAGAATGAGCACAAACTCCTCGCCACCAATCCGCGCCAGCGTATCGCCGGTCCGCAAGGCGCCGTCGATCAACCGGGCGACGCCCGACAGCACTTCGTCGCCGACGGCATGGCCATGGGTATCGTTGACCACCTTGAAATGGTCGATGTCGAACAGCACGACGGCAAGGGATTCCCCGATCCGGTCGGCGCGGCGGAACATGGCGTCCACCCGGCTCAGTAGGGCGCGGCGGTTGAGCTGGCCCGTCAGCGTGTCGGTCTCCGCCAGCCGGCGCAGGCGGCGGTTGAGGCGGCGTTGCTCTTCTTCGAGAACCCGCTTTTCCGCGAGGTTCTGGCGCAAAATATCGAGGCCGTTGAAGATGTTGCCGACTTCGCGCGCCGTGCCGTTCAGCGGCGCGGGGGCTTTGTGATCTCCACTCGCCAGGGCCAGCACATCGTCATGAAGACGCATCAGCGGCGAAAACAGCGTACGCCGGAAGACGACCGCGACGATCACGAGGACTGCGAGAATGGCAGCGGTCAACAGCGCGGCGCTGACCAGAGCTTTGAGGGCATTGTCGGCATTGCGATCCATGGCGGCCACGGCATGCCGGATCACGGCGGTCCTCAAGAGTTCCGAACTGCGCATGCCCGGAACATACTCGGCCGTCAGCACAGCAGGGGAGAGCGAGTTGTCCTCCGCATGATTTTCGGCAGCGTCGAGCGCCAGCAGGAGCGCGCCATCGAAGAAGTCCCGCTGCACGGCCGCTACCAGTCCCGTAATCTCCGGGTCGGGCAGCAGGTTGTCGGCCAGGCTGACGCTGGTGGACCACAGGCTGCGGATAATGCCCTCGGCCGCCTGCATGCGCTGCAGGTACATGGGGTCCCGCTCCGGCGGAGCCACGAGGGCCATGACCACGAAAGAGCCGAGCCGGCCTTCCTGATCGCGGAGGGTGCTGGCGCTATTGGCGAGCATCAGTTCGCCGGCGAGCCCTGGCGTTTCGGCTATGATGTGGCCGCTGACCAGATCGCGCAGTTTAGTGGCGGCGTCGGCGGCCGCAAACATGGCCAGCATGCCTCGACCGATCGCGCGCGGGTCGCGCTCGGCAAAGGGCGAACTGGCGGCGAAGTCTACTTTCCGGCGGCCATTCGCGAGCTCGGATTGCAGCCGCGCATGCGCTGCGTCGCACTCTTGGCCAGCGATGGTATCCTTGAATACCGCTTCCATATTGTAGATGGCGGCGTCAGTTTCGGCGCGTTTGGTGGCCAATTCTGCGTGCCGCGCTGCGGCTTCCGCGTCGGTTGCAGCCATGGCCGAGTTGGCGGGTCCGCGTTCGGCGGAAATGGCATTTACCGCTTCGAGCAAGGCGCTGAAGCGTTCGAGTTCGTAGGCGCCATGGCTGTGGCGCTGATAATCATTGAAATTGCTGAGGACCGCCGCGCCGCCGAGCAAGAGGCAGCCAATTGCGGCCGCGGCGATACCCATCCATTGCAGGTGCTGTATTCTGAACACGACGAACCCCGAGCATTCGCGCCATGAATGCACGAGGGCTTCTGATAAGGCGTGAACGCGATTGGTTAATTCAATCCGACACTTGGCCCGATCCGTTCGCCGCTAGCCCTTCGCCACGAAGCTTTCGAGAACTTTCTTCGTGCCGGCTTTTTCGAAATCGATCGTCAGCTTGTTTCCCTCGACGCTGATAACCTCGCCATAGCCGAACTTCTGGTGGAAGACGCGCTCGCCGACCTTATAGCCGCTCGATTGGCCGCCGAGATCGACGGAGCGCGCCACCAGTTCCCCATCTATCGTCAGCGGCCCGCCGCCCTTGCGATTGGCCTGATTGGCGCGCGCGCGCTGCCAGCCAGGGGTTTGATAGACACTCTCAAACGGATCTGCCTTGTTGAAGCGGGAGCTAGCACCGCCGCCATAGCCATAGCCGCCATAGGCGGAGCCGCGATCGGTCACGACCACCGCATCGGGCGGAAGTTCATCGACAAAGCGAGATGTCAGGGCCGACTGCCATAGGCCATGGATGCGCCGGTTCTGGGCCGACGAAATGCGGACACGCTTTCGGCCCCGGGTGATCCCTACATAGGCAAGCCGTCGCTCCTCTTCGAGGCCGGCACGACCGCTCTCATCCATGGACCGCTGGCTTGGAAAAGACCCTTCCTCCCAGCCCGTGAGGAAAACAGTGTTGAATTCCAACCCTTTAGCTGAGTGTAGTGTCATGATCGTCACGGCATCGCTGGCTTCTGCGCTATCCCGGTCCATCACCAGCGAGATGTGTTCCAGGAAGCCGCCAAGCGTCTCGAACTCTTCCATCGAGCGGCTGAGTTCCTTGAGGTTTTCCTTGCGGCCCTGGGATTCTGCCGATTTGTCGGCGGCCAGCATGTCCATATAGCCGCTCTCTTCAAGAATCTGCTCGACGAGCTGGTAGGGCGGCAAGCTTTCGGCGCGATGGGCCCAATTGTGGAATTGGTCGACAAGGCCACGCAAGGTCGTGCGCTGCTTGGGCTTGAGCTCTTCAGTGTCGATCAGCATGCTTGTTGCCGACAGCAAGGGCACGCGCTGATGGCGCGCTGTTTCCATGAGCGTCTTTACTGTGGAGTCGCCGAGGCCTCGCTTGGGCACATTGATGATGCGCTCAAAAGCCAGGTCGTCCGCCGGCTGTGCGACTAACCGGAGATAGGCCAAGGCGTCGCGGATTTCCTTGCGCTCATAAAAGCGCGGGCCGCCGACGACGCGATAATTCAGCCCCAGCGTAATGAAACGCTCTTCCAACTCGCGCATCTGGTAGGAGGCGCGCACCAGAATTGCCATGGAGTTCAAGGGTTCGCCAAGGCGCTGATATTGCTCGATCTCTTCGCCGACGGTGCGTGCCTCTTCCTCGGAGTCATAGACCTGCGTGAACGAAATCGGCTCGCCGGGCTCCGCGACGTCCGTATGCAACGTCTTGCCGAGCCGGCTTTCATTATTCGCGATGAGCGTTGACGCCGCCTTGAGGATATTGGCCGTCGAGCGGTAATTGCGCTCGAGCTTGATGACCTTGGCGCCCGGAAAATCCTTCTCGAAGCGGAGAATGTTGTCTACCTCGGCGCCGCGCCAGCCATAGATCGACTGATCGTCGTCGCCGACCACACAGATATTGGCTTCCGATGCGGGTTTTCCCTGCGCCAGCAGGCGCAGCCAGAGGTACTGTGCGGTGTTGCTGTCCTGGTATTCGTCTACCAGCATGTATTTGAATTTGCGGTGATATTCGGCGAGGACTTCCGGGTTCTCCCGGAACAGCCTGATACATTCGAGCAGAAGGTCGCCGAAATCGACGGCGTTCAGCGTCTTCAAACGCGCCTGATAGTCGGCGTAGAGGTTCGGGACCTTGCCGTTGGCAAAAAAGCCACTTTCCGCGGCCGGCACATCCTTGGGCAACCAGCCACGGTTTTTCCATGCATCGAGCAGGTTGGCGAACTGCCGGGCGGGCCAGCGCTTTTCATCGATATTCTCGACTTCAAGCAATTGCTTGATCAGCCTGATCTGGTCGTCCGTGTCCAGAATGGTGAATTGCGGCTTGAGGTCCACCAGCTCTGCGTGGGTGCGCAAGAGACGCGCAGACACGGAGTGGAAGGTGCCCATCCATGGCAGGCCCTCAAAGTTCGGCACAAACTCGTGGACGCGCTTCTTCATCTCGTTGGCGGCCTTGTTGGTGAAGGTTACCGCCAGAATTTGGCTGCCCCAAGCCATGCGCTGGTTGAGAATATGGGCGATGCGCGTCGTCAGCACGCGCGTTTTGCCGGTGCCGGCCCCGGCGAGCACCAGCAGCGGCCCCTCGGTCGTCAATACGGCATCGCGCTGTTCCGGATTGAGGCCGAGCAGATAGTCCGGCACCTGCCGGTTGAGCTGGCTCGTGATTGGCCCGCCTTGGGGGCGGGGCAGGGGGTGGGCTTCACCGGACATTGAGGGCCTTTCCTTCGCGCAGGGCCGGGGGCGGCACACTCTGCGCGGGATTGACGAATCTTATTTTGTTCTCGTTCGCAATATAGGGTTCCGGCGCTCAGATGTATAGGACAAGCGGGCGTCACCGATCCGTCATGCGACTGTCACCAGGGAGTCTTGGCGGGGCTCTATGCGAGGGCCATTCATACGGGGACCTCACATGAATATGCCACGTTTGCTGGGGGCGCTGACATCAGCCCTTCTGGCCTCGACCGTTTCGGCCAATGCCGCTGAGTATTTCAATCGCGTTTCCAGCTTCCCGGTTGCGCTCAATGCGCCCGAGGCTGAAGCGACCTCGTCGGAAATCATCACCGCGACCGACGATGGAATGACGCTGATCTATTCCGACAGCCCCAATGGCGGCATCGGGTTTGTCGATATTTCCGACGTAAAGGCGCCCAAGCCGGCCGGCTATATGGATATGGGCGGCGAGCCTACCTCCGTCACCGTGATCGGCGCCAAGGCCTATGTGGCCGTCAACACCTCGGAATCCTTCACCAATCCCTCGGGCAAGCTGGTTGTCGTCGACATCGCCGGCAAGTCCATCATTGGTGAATTCGATCTCGGCGGCCAGCCGGATTCGATCGCCCACAACAAGGACAACACTATCCTTGCCATCGCCATCGAAAACGAGAGGGATGAAGAGGTCAACGACGGCGCCATTCCGCAGGCCCCGGCGGGCTTTCTGGTTCTGGTGACGCTGGCTGACGGCGCGGTGACGCAGGAAAACGTGAAGAAGGTCGATCTGACCGGCCTTTCCGCCATCGCTCCGGATGATGCCGAAGCCGAATTCGTCTCGTTCAACGACAATGACGAAGTCGCCGTGACGATGCAGGAAAACAATTACGTCGTGATCGTCGACGCCAAGACCGCGACTATTGTCGGTGGCTTCGAGGCAGGCGAAACCGGTGTTGCCGGTGTCGATACCACGAACGATGGCAAGATCGATTTCTCGGGCGAGAACAAGGTCGTTCCGCGTGAGCCGGATGCCGTCAAGTGGCTCGACAATGATCGTCTTGTCGTCGCCAATGAAGGCGACTGGAATGGCGGTTCGCGCGGCTTCACCATCTTCAATCGCGATGGTTCGATTTCCTTCGACTCGGGCAATGCGCTCGACGTGAACGCTGCCCAGATGGGCCACTATCCCGACTTCCGCAACAAGAAGGGCGTCGAGCCCGAAGGCCTCGAAGTCGCGACCTTTGGCGACAGCCAGTATATTTTCATCGCCGAAGAACGTTCCTCCCTGATCGCTGTTTACAAAGACACTGGCGCCGAGCCGGAATTCGTTCAATCGCTCCCCTCGGGCATTTCGCCGGAAGGCCTCGTTGCCATCCCCGCGCGCAACCTTCTCGCCACGGCCAACGAAGTCGATCTCCGCGAAGACGGCCTCGGCGGTTCGCATGTCATGGTCTATGAACTCGGCGAGGGCGAACCGGCCTATCCGCAGCTCGTTTCCGAGCTTGGCGAAGACGGCCATCCGATCGGCTGGGCCGCCATTTCCGGCGCCGTTGCCGACGCTGAAAAGCCGGGCATTCTCTATGCTGTCAGCGACAGCGTGCTCTATGGCGCCCCCGCCATCTACGAAATCGACGCGACCGCCCACCCGGCTCGCATCATCAAGAAGACCGTCATCACCCGTAAGGGTCAGGCGGCCCAGAAGCTCGATCTCGAAGGCATCACGCTTGATGGCGAAGGCGGTTTCTGGCTCGCCAATGAAGGCGATAGCGACAAGCTCGTGCCGCATGCGCTGATCCATGTGAACGCCGACGGCGAAATCATCGCCGAAGCCGGCTTCCCCGTTGGCCTCCTCGCGGGCCAGAAGCGTTTTGGTGCCGAAGGCGTCGCTTCGATCGGTACGGGCGACGAACAGACCCTCTGGGTCGCCATGCAGCGCGAATGGGGCGACGACGAGAAGGGCTTTGTGAAGCTCCTCTCCTACAAGCCCGCGACCAAGGAGTGGGCCGCTGTGTCCTACCCGCTCGAAGCCGCGCCGGAAGGTGGCTGGGTCGGCCTCAGCGAAATCACCATTCATGGTGACTATGCCTATATCGTCGAGCGCGACAACCAGATCGCCGATAAGGCCGGCCTCAAGGCCATCTACCGCGTGCCGGTCGCCGAACTCGCCGGTGCCGAACTCGGCGGCAAGCTGCCGGTCGTGACCAAGGAACTGGTCCGCGACCTGATCCCCGATCTCGCGTCGAACAACGGCTATGTCGTCGACAAGGTCGAAAGCTTTGCCGTGGACAGCACCGGCAAGGGCTATGTCATCACCGACAACGACGGGGTGGACGACTCCTCGGGCGAGACCTTCTTCTGGTCCTTCGACCTCAACTAAGTCGCCTCCGCGCGCATAATCAGCGGCCGGACGAAAGTCCGGCCGTTTTCGTTTGCAGGGATTGGATTCTCCTACCGGATTCTTGTGCGGGATTTGCGCCGCGCGCACTTGCACGGGGGCGGCAAGTCCCTACACTCGCGCCAGGAATCTGACAGGCAGTTCGAGAAGCCGTGCTCAATCGGATCTACATCATCGTCGGTATTATCGCGATCCTGGCTCTGGCCGGCGCCTTCATCGCGCCGCGCTTTATCCAATGGGGGGACTATCGCGATCGTATGGAACTGCTGGCAGAAGGCGTCTTCGGCACCGAAGTCACCATCCGCGGCGATATCGATTTTGCCTTGTTGCCGGCGCCGAGGCTTGCTTTCTCCGACGTGGTGATCGGCCCGGCGGACAAGCCCGCCGCGACGGTCGGCGCGGTCGAAGCACAGTTCGCATTGATGGATTTCTTGCGCGACCGGTACAATCTCTCGGCCCTGATCCTCAAATCGCCCGTGATCGCGTTCGATCTCGACGAGAACGGTCTTCTCACCAGCGGCGTCGATCTTTCGGGCGCCGGAGAGGGCGTGGCGCTCGATCAGGCCCGCATCGAAAACGGAAGCCTGACGCTCGCCGATCGCCGATCCGGCTCGACCTACCAACTGTCCGCCATCAATGGTGACCTTCGCCTCGGCAGTTTTGCCGGGCCGTTCCAGTTCCAGGGCAGCGCCACGCGCGATGGCACGGCCTATAGTCTGCGGCTCAATAGCGGCGTGGTGGACGATGTTGGTTCGGCCCGCGTTTCCGCGTTCATCGCCGAAGTCGGTGGGCGCGGCTCGCTGACCCTTGAGGGCGCCCTTGTCACCGGGCAGGCGCCGAAATTCGACGGGACAATGACCCTTAAAGAGGCGCCGCCAACCGCCGAGCGCGCCGAACAGATCCGCGGCAATCTGGTGCTCGAAAGCAAGGTCACGGCCTCGAGCGACCGCGTCGTGCTCAATGGCTATACGCTGCTGCCCGACGAAAACCGCGCCGGCATGCGCCTCACGGGGGCCGCCAGCATTCAGCTTGGTGCCCGCACATCCTTTGAGGCGGTGGTGTCGGGCGGTGTTTTCACTCTGCCGCCACGCGATGCCGACGAAGACGCGAGCGTGATGCCCTATGAGCTGGTGCGCCTGCTCAACGAATTGCCCGCGCCGCCCTTGCCGCCCATTCCGGGTGAGATCGGCATCGACCTGGCCGAAATCGGCCTGCGCGGGGCGGCGCTGCGCAATGTGCGTGTCGATGCCAGCACCAATGGCGATATCTGGACGATTTCGCGAGCCGAAGCCGAATTGGCCGGGAATAGCAAGGTCAGCCTTTCCGGGGCTCTGCGCAACGATAGTGGCGTCGCCGGTTTCAACGGCGACATCACCATTGCCACCACGCGCCTCGATGCCCTCAGCCAACTCTGGCGCAAGTCGGGTGAGAACAGCCCCCTGTTCAACGTTCCGGCCGAGCTTTCCGGCCAGGTGATGCTGGCCGGTGACGCGCTGGGCTTTTCTCATGGCCGCCTGGTGCTGAACAACAAGGCGCATATGCTCGAACTGCGCCTTGGTTTTGGCGAGGAACCGCGTCTCGATCTGGTCGGGCGCTTTGACGACCTGGCCCCTGGCGACAGCGCCATTCTGGCGGCCATGTTCCCCGATCCCAATAGCGACCGCACCTTTGGCCGAAGTTTCCCCGAAGGCAGCTTCTCGTTCAACAGCCAGACGATCCGTATTTTGGGCCTTGAAGCGCAGGAGCTTGTGGCCGAGGGAAGCTGGTCCGGCGCTGGCCTCCATTTTTCCAAGCTCGTCAGCAGCGATTGGGGCGGCATTGGCATCAATGCGTCAGGCGATCTGGCGGGGACGCTGGCCAAACCTGCGCTTTCCGGTTCCGGCCATGTCGATATTGGCGCGGCCAATGCTCCGGCGCTCGGAGCGATCTACGGCTTTCTCGGTGTCCCGTTCAATTGGCGCCCGGTGCTTGATCGGTCCGTGCCGGCATCGCTCGATTTTGCACTTACCGATGGCGACAATCCCGGAGCCCAGCGGTTTACGCTCAACGGCACCGCTGGCGTCGCGCACCTCGATCTCGCCGTCGATATGGCCGGCGGCCTTAGTGACGTTAGAGAAGGCCATGTCCAGATTATCGGCTCGCTCGAAGCCAGCAATGGCAGCGATCTCGTTCGCCAACTCGACGCCACCGATACGCCGCTGTTTTCGATCGATGAATCCGCCTTCGTGAGCCTTTTTGCCCAAGGGGATGCGGCGGCTGGCTTCGATGCGCGCTTGTCTATCGGGCAGGGCAACGAACTTCTAGCCTTCGGCGGCGAGCTTTCGGTGCTTGAGAGCGGCGAACTGACGGGCACCGGCACACTCGATGTGGCGCTCGATGATGGTTCCGGCCTTGCTGCGCTGGCCGGGGGCACAGGTATTGGCCTTGGTTCGCTTGAGGCCAGCGCCGGCGTCGAATTTTACGGCACACAATCCATCGCCATTACCGGCATTGCCGGCGCCTCTTCCGGCACCGCCTTTTCGGGCGACATTGCCGTGGAACAGGTGGCACAGCGCCCGAGCGTTCAGGGCGCGCTGCATTTCGACCGCCTGCCGGGCGAGGGCCTGGCTGCTGCATTGCTCTCTCCTGCGGCGCTTATCTCCGGTGACGGCGTATGGCCGGAAGGTCCCCTCGCCGCCAGCAACAGCACCCGCGCCACCCGCGGCTCGATCTCCGTAACGGCGGGCGAGATCGCGCTCGGCGCCTCCGTGCTTACCGATGCGGGCTTTGACCTCACCTGGGACCAGCAAACGCTCGCCATTTCAAACCTCAAAGGCGCCATAGGCGGCGGTAGCCTCAACGCCACGCTCAGCCAGTGCTGCGCGGGCCCGCTGACTGATCGGACGATTAACGGCCGCGTGTCGCTCGATAATGTTCAGGTATCGTCTCTCTTGACCGCGGAAGCGGCCTCGGGCCTTTCCGCTCGGGTCACTGGCAGCGGCAGTTTTGCGGGCACGGGCGCATCGCTTGCCGAGGTTGTTTCGAGCCTTGCCGGCGAAGGCAATTTCGCGCTTGCCGATCTGTCGTTGGCCGGTCTCAATCCCGGCGTTTATCCCGCCCTTGCCGGGCTCGACGATGTGCTCAATATCGATGCGGAAGCCCTCGGTATTCTCGTCGATCAATCGCTGGGGCAGGGGCCGTTCACTGCGTCCACCGCCAATGGCGCCTTCGCCATCGCTGGCGGAACGCTGCGCCTCGCCAACCTGATCATCGAGGGCAATGGCGCACGGCTGGCCGGGGGGATCGATTTTGCTTTTCCGACGCTTGGGCTTAACGGCAGCTTCGTGCTGACCCCGTTCAGCTATACCGATCCATCCGGGCTGATCGAAAACGACGCGGCGCGTATACTTGCGCGGCTGAGCGGCACGGTTCTGGCGCCGGTTGTCGCGCTTGATACCACCGAACTGATCGCCGCCATTCAGGTCCGCGCCAATGAACTCGAGGTCGATAGGCTCGAGGCCCTGCGGATCGAAGACGAGGCCCGCCAACGTGCCGCCGCCGCAGAGCGCAACCGGCTTATCGAGGAGCAGCGCCGTAAAGCCGCAGAGGAAGCGGCCGCCCGTGCTGCGGCTGAAGAGGCTGCCCGTCAGGCGCTGGAGGGGCAACAGGGCACTGACGCACCCGTGCCGGTTGAGCCAGCAACGCCCGAAACGACCGCGCCCACCTTCCCGCTCAACCTCGGCTTTCAGCCCGGCGTGAACAGTTCGCCGTCCGGCCCGGTCAATCTGCTGTTTCGATAGGCTCTGCGGGCCGCGCCCGATACCAGGCAAGGATGAAAAGGCGAATGGCGGAAGAGAGGTTTGCCGCCTCCCGCGTCTCGTCGATCTCCCGCACCAAGCCAGCAAGGCTCAGCGCGCGTGCTGATGCGATCTCTTCGAGCGCCAGCCAGAATTCGGGCTCAAGGGCGATGGAGGTGCGGTGGCCGGCGATCGAAAAGGACCGCTTCTGCATCACGCGGCCTGAAGGTCAGGGCTTCTTGCGGAAGGCGTCGAGGCTGACGACTTTTTCGCCGCTCTGTTCGCCATCGGCGGCAGTTTCGCCCTTTTCGGTGCGCTCTGCCTTTGCATCGGCCGCTTCTTCTTCCGAGCCATCCTCGCGCGGAGCGGTGGTCGGGTCGAACTGCAGGCCGAACTGCACGGAGGGGTCGAAGAAACCCTTGATGGCGGCAAAGGGGATGCCCAGCGTTTCCGGAATGCCGTCAAAGCTGAGGCCGACTTCAAAGCCGGTCTCGTTGACCTTGAGGTCCCAATACTGGTTCTGCAGCACGATGGTCATTTCCTTGTCGTACTGCGTCAACAGTTTCTCGCTCAGGCGCACGCCGGGCGCGCGCGTGGCGAAGGAAATGAAGAAGTGATGTTCGCCGGGAAGGCCAGTGCGGGACACTTCGGCCAAAACCTTGCGCACGACGCCGCGCAGGGCTTCCTGGGCGAGAATGTCGTAACGCATATGATCTTCGGCCATTTCAGTTCCTTGGTCGTCGGTTTGCCCGGCAGAATCCGGAACGGCACATATCAGCCTCACGTTCCCGAACTTTTCAAGAACTAAGACATAAGTGCCGGGCGGAATAGAGGAAAAGTGCAGGCTTCTGTTGCCAGGTGCCTGCGAACCCCGCCTGTCGCCCGGCTAGGAGCGGAGGACTTAAATTCCCAGTGCTAGCACCGCTTACGCGGCGAGAGCGACCGGAGCCTTATGGTTGTCATTTGCAACTATAAGTTTTGGACCGATAACGGTGGTACCTCACCGAGCAAAAGCACACTCTTTACGCCCTCGTCGATCCTATTTCGTCCCCATTGGCTCACCTCGAAGAGGGGAGATGGTGGAGACGCCGGGTACCGCCCCCGGGTCCGAAAGGTTTATTACAATGACAGTTTATCGCCATAGCCCCGAAGGGCAGGTTCTATATAGGTCAGGGCCGGGCGAGATGCAAATGCGGCGAAGGATAATTTCCGCAACGCCACTCTGCGGACTCCCGAAACTCCCTGCGCACACCGCCACATTTGGCGGTGAAACGCTTCAAGACGGGGCGACTTCCATCTCGTCATTGGTCTGATCGGGAACGCTGCCGGATCCGCCGCCCTGGCTTAGGACGACATAGGCGATGGCAGCAATAGCAGCGGCCACGAGGATAATGATCAGAACGCGGCCAATGCCGCGATTCCCGCTAGGATTTCTCATTGCCATCCTCCTGTTTCTGCTTGCGATTGGGGTCGGGCGGAACTCCGCTCCCCTCGGGCGTTTCGTCGGCATCGCTGCCGGGCTCGACATCTTTCAGGGCGGGGTCGCGGGGTGGTTGCTTGCCATCGGGCTTGGGACTGTTCTGCATTGGAACCTCCATGGGTTTCCAATGGCCCATGGCCTCGACAGTTCCACAGGCTGCCGTTTTAAGGGCACGCACCTAGGGATTAACCCCGAATATACCCCGCAAGTGTCATCTGCCAAAAACCGACTGGCTTGGCGGGTGGATTCGGCGTGGCAACTGGCAGGCAGTTTTTTGGTGGCAGGATCAGGCGGCGCAAAAGACGCGCCTGGTTCAATCTGCCGCTGGCGCCATTGCTCTTTGGCGGCCTGATCGTCATGGCCGCCGCCGGTGTCCGCGAAACCGGCCTCGACACATTCCTCCTCGATCCGCCATCGCAGATCGTCGGCACCATAACGCCCCGCAGCTTTGGGCTTTGCGCAGGTGGAACGCGCAGAACCTGCGTCGTCGATGGCGACACATTCTGGCTCGATGGCACGAAAATCCGCATCGCCGACATCAACACGCCGGAAGTGAGCCAGCCCCAGTGCTCCAGTGAAGCCGCGCTGGGCCGCAAGGCTTCCGTCCGCCTCGCCGAACTCCTCAGCGGCACGTCGCTCGATTTGCGTGCCGCGGATCGCGACGAAGACCGATATGGCCGCAAGTTGCGGATCGTGGAGCGCGATGGCCGTTCTGTCGGCCAAATGCTCATCGCCGAGGGCCTCGCGCACGAATGGCGGGGCCGCCGCGAAAGCTGGTGCTGATTTCAGCGGTTCCAGTCCATCCGCATATAGACATAGCGAGCTTCGAGCTCTTCAAGCATCTGGCCGAGCCGCTTCTGCTTGGTCGCGTCCTGTTTGGCACTGTTGATCCACATCAGGTAGTCGTTGCGCTGATAGGGCGGGCGAGCCTGATATTGTTCGCTGAGGCCACGCTCTTCGAGAGCCACCCGCACGAATTCGGGCATGTCCTCGCGCTTGCGCAGCGGACGCAGCACCGGGCTCACGGCAGGACGGCCTGGGCTTCGATTTCGATGAGGAAATCGGGATTGGCAAGGCTAGCCACGCGCATGCCTGTCACCGTCGGCGGATTGGGCCGATTGTCCCAGACCGCCATCCAGGCGCCGAATGCGGCCCTTAGATCGATATCCTGCTGCATGACGATCGTTGTTTTCACAAGGTTTTCGAGGCCAGCGCCGGCTGCCTCCAGCACCTTCTGCATATTGGCCAGCGCCTGCGCCGTCTGCTTGGCGACGTCGCCCTTGAACACGACCTCGCCCTTCTCGTTGACGCTGTTCTGCCCGCCAATGAGCAGGATGCGGGCGTTTGCCGGCAGGATGATGCCTTGGGAAAAGACCGGGCTGCGATACATTCCCGGCGGATTTACATATTCCACGGCCATGATGTTCTCCTCGATTCTTGCGATACCCCGGTTTAACGCAAGGCTCCTGCCACGCCCTGTCAGCAAATCGGGCGGTATTCTATTACCTCTTGGTCACCGGCGTGTAGTGGCGTCGATCTCGCGCTAGAATGGGGCAGTTTACCGCTTCGCGAGTCCGAAATGTCAAACGACAAAGCCGACAAGTTTACCCATGCCGCCGAGACCTTTCTGGGCAAGGCCGAACATGCCCTGACCGAGCGGGAACGGATCGTCGTCGAAAAGGCAATCCGGCGGCAAACCCTGGCGCGTGACTCCGGCGCCACCTTCGATGAGCGGCTCACCTTCGGGCAGAAACTGGCCGATGGCGTGGCCGCATTCGGTGGCTCCTGGGCTTTTATCAGCGGCTTCGGCATCTTCCTCGTGCTCTGGACCGGCACCAATATTCTCCTCGCCGGCGGGGCCTTCGATGCCTATCCCTTCATTTTCCTCAATCTCTTGCTCTCCATGCTGGCGGCCATGCAGGCGCCGGTGATCATGATGAGCCAAAACCGGCAGGCGGCGAAGGACCGGGAAGTGTCCACCCATGACTACGAGGTCAATCTCAAGTCCGAGATCGAGATCATGGCGCTGCACGAAAAGCTCGATCACATGCGCAACGCCGAGCTGCGCGAACTCATTTCCAAGCAGCAGGAACAAATCGATCTGTTGACGAAACTGGTCGAGGGGCATCTCAAGCAGGTGGAATCGAAGTAGGCTGTAGAGGCAGCCGTCCGACAGCGCAGGAGCAGCACCGTGCGTCATCCCGAATACCAGTATCTGGACATCATGGAGCAGATCCTGGAGCGCGGCGACGAGCGCATGGATCGGACCGGCGTCGGTACCAGGTCGATCTTCGGGGCGCAGATGCGGTTTGACCTGTCCACCGGGCAGGTACCTATCCTCACGACCAAGCGGGTCTACTGGAAGACGGCCATCAAGGAGATGCTGTGGTTCCTGACCGGCGGCACAAATATTCAGCCCCTCCTGAAGGACAATGTGCGCATCTGGAGCGATTGGCCGCTCGCCGCGTATCGCCGGGCAACGGGCGACGCCATCGCACAGGACGCCTTTGAGGCCCGCATCGTCGAAGATGACGAATTTGCCCGGGAATGGGGCGAGTTGGGCCCTGTCTATGGCAAGCAATGGCGAAGGTGGCTCGGTGCCGATGGTAAGGAATATGATCAGATTGCCCAGCTGATCGACACCCTCAAGACCAATCCGTCCAGTCGCCGCATGTTGTTTCACGCGTGGAACGTTCCCGAGATCGGCAGCATGGCTCTGCCACCGTGCCACATGGTCTACCAGTTCCATGTGACGACGAGCGGCAAGCTCAGCATGCTCTGCTTCCAGAGAAGCTGCGACTGGCTCCTGGGTGCGCCCTTCAACTGTGTGGGGGCAGCTGCTCTCCTGTTGATGGTGGCGCAGCAGGCCGGCTACGAACCCGGGGACTTCATCTGGTTCGGTGGCGATGTTCATCTCTATTTGAACCATCTGGAGGTCGCCCAGGTGCAATTGGCGCGCGAGCCCCGGCCATGGCCGACAATGAAGCTCGTCCGGCGCCCCGACACCATCGATGACTATCGCATCGAGGATTTCCTGGTCGAGGATTATCACCCCCATGATGCGATCAAGGCCGACGTAGCGGTGTAGCGATTCACCTGTGGGGGCGACATGGCTGACGAGGAAGTAGCCCTGCACGGAGGTCTGGTGAATGGCGTCGTGCGCGTCGGCAACACCGTGCGCCGTCGCCATAGCGGCGACTTTTCCGTGCAGCACGCCCTTCTTGCTCATCTGGCCGCAAAGGGGTTTGGCGCCGCGCCTCGCTTTCTCGGATATGACGAGCAGGGCCGCGAAATGCTGACCTATCTTGAAGGTCACGTACCCGTTGGCGAGGGTAATTTCACCGACAGCCAATTGGCCGCCGCCGCCCGCCTACTTCGGGCTTTTCACGATGCAACGGTGGATTTTCCACTGGTGCTGGCCGGCGGCCACGAGGTCGTGTGCCACAATGACTGGACGCCGACCAATACGGTGATGACCGATGGCGTTCCCACCGGCATGATCGATTTCGACACCGCCCGGCCAGGCCTGCGCCTTTGGGACCTGACCTACTCGGTTTGGACCTGGCTCGATTTCGGCGAGCCACGCTGGGACCCGGCGGAGCAGCGCCGACGCATGGCGCACTTTATTGCCGCTTACGACCACCCCTCCTGCACCCCCGGGTTGGTGACCGCCTGCTTGCCGGGGCGCCAGGCGGGGCGAGCCCATTGGGCGGAGCAGCGGGGCATGCGCGAGGCGGTTGATTGGTGCCAGCAATGCATGAGCTGGACACTCGACAACATCACCGCCCACTTCCACCCTGACGGCCTTCACTAGATCGTTTTGCGATCCCCCGTAGCCCTCATGGCGAGGTGCTTTGCGGAGCAAAGGCTCGAACCACGAGGGCGTGCCCGCTCAAGGGATCAAAACCTCCCCGCGCGGGCGGGTGAGTTCGAACCGGCTAATGCGGATTTCAGTCTCAAGCTGCCAGGTGCCGGCGACCGGTATCGTCAAATCGTCCACCCGCCAGACGCCGTCGGCTTCCGTCGCCGCGCGTTGGATGGGCTCGACGCCAAGCTCCGGGCTGGACACGATGACGGTAACGCCGAGGACCTCCTTGGGCACATGCTCGATGTCGGAGACCATGACCTCGATGGTTACGGGCCCGGCGCTGCCGGGCGAGATCGTCACCATGGCCATGGTATTGCCATCGATCAGGTGCTCCATGATCGGCTCGGCGGCCTGTGGCGCAGGCATGTCAACGAGTGCGCGCGGCGGCGGGGTAAATCGCCAGCCCGCGACCAATGCCAGAATGGCGACGATAAGCACCATTTCCCAGCCGATGGAGCGCCGCAGCCGTTGGAGGGCCGCGGCGTTGCCAGCCAGGGCAGGCTCGGTCAGCCAATGCCGGTTCCACACCGCAAGACCAAACAGAATAAACAAAAGCAGCAGCTTGCCCGCGAGAATAAAGCCATAGGGCGTCACCCATTGTGGCCCCGGCGCTCCCATTTGAACGACTGCCAGGATCAGCCCCGAGAGCGCCAAAGGAGCAACGGCAAAGGGAATGCTCTTTGAGAAAGACGCCAGGGCCCGGCTTGCCTGCTCCGTTCCATCGCGAAGCAGTAGCCACAGCGGCAGCAGTGCTCCGGCCCAGAACAGCACACCGGCGATGTGGAGGAACACCGCCGGCCGCGTGAGCCATTGCGGCGACGCCGCGCTGGCGTGGCCGCTCAAGGCCAGCGACAAGGCCGCCAATGCGGCGGCAGCCACACCAAGCGATGTCGGGATCCTTCCCGGCGGCATTTTGAGGGCGCCGGCCGCCCAGGCGAAGGCGACGGCCGCAGCGATGGCCGTTGCCCCGTACGAGGTCGACAAGCCCGCTCCCCAGACCTGGCCATCGAAAAACGACGGCAAGGAGAGACCAAGCGCATCGAGCCCCTGTAGTCCAAGCGTGATCGGCGCAATGGCGATCCCGAGGACGGTCAGGCCAAGGGCAATTCGGCGACCTTGCGGGGGAAGTGGCGCCAACACGCCAAAGGCAGCGCCGCCAATCCCCGCAAACATGGCGACGAACAAGAGCGCTTTTCCCGCCCAGAGCGCAGTCGATACCGCGCCATCGCTTGCCACATCTGCATCGACGCCGCCGCTGACCCGTCCAATGGAAAACACCAGAGAGCCCGCAATAGGGTGTCCGTCAGCCGAGACGACGCGCCAACTCAGCACATGCGTACCAGTTGCCATGTCGGCGGGCAGGGGTGTCGTCGCGGTCGCGCCGCCCTCCGATTGCCCCGTCAGATCGACCGCGCTGCCATCAGGCCGGATCAGGCGGATTGCTAACGGCGTGACCGGCTCGTTGAAAGTAAGCTCGATCGCATCCGGAGCGACATCGACCACCGCATTGTCCGGCGGCGTGGTTGAAAGCAGTTGAGCATGCGCGAATGCGCCCTCTGCCGGCAACAGGACCAGCAGCAGAAGCAAACCGGCGAGCAGCCGCAAACGGGGAAGCAAATGCATCCCGCCCTCCTTGGAGAAATGGGGCGCGGCTGACCGCGCCCCGTAGCAACCTTAGTGGCCGGTGCTTTCAGCGGGAACAAGCTTGACGCTCGGCGCAGGCATCTCGGCGTTCTCGTCGCCGGTCACGTCGATCCAAGCCTCTTCGCCCCCGGCGCATTCCTGGATGGCGGGGAAGTAGAACTTGCCGGGCTCCAGAGTGCCGGCAAAAGTGCCGCGGAATACGAACTCGTCGTACCATTCGTTCGGCAGGTTACCGTCTTTCCAGACGATTTCCTTGACGCCTTCGGTCAGGGCCGTGCCGTGATTGTCATAGCTCTGCGCATAGGGGCCGGTGACGATCTCGAGGGTCCAGCCGGCCTTCGGCATCGGCTTGACGTTGTAAAAGCCTTCCGGGATTTGCACGCGAACCACATTGGTCGCCTCAGTGCCGCAGCCATGGGGAATGCGAAGCACGGCTTTATAACTCGAGCCAATCTTGGCCTGCGGGGTTTCAAAGGTCACGTGAGCGAAGGCGGGCGTGGCAGTCAGGACGACAGCGATGGCGGCCGAAACAGCGAAAAAGCGGATCATGATGATTTCCAGTAGCAATGTTGGTCAAAAGTCCGGCGAGGTGCCGGTTTGTTCAGACCGTTACTGGCGGCGCTCGAGCCTGACCCACGAAAGGCGGGCGCTGCAAGTGGCCGATATCGGCCGGGGCGGGATAGAAGACTTCTGACGCAATGTCGGGTGCAGCAAGGTCGATGGTGTTCGGGGTCAGGAGGGCGACCTCGTACTTCCCGATTCCCGCTACGGGACATTTTGCGACGTCAGGCTTTTCTTGCGTCTGGTCCACTGTCAGTGGCTGGCAGATCGACCAGAGATCGAGCGAGGCATAGCCCAGCGCGTCGAGATCGCGCTGAAGGCCGGCGGACTGGTGCAGCGGCGCGAGCAGAATCAGGACGTAAAGGGACAACACCGCCATGGCGGCGCCGATTTCCCTGACGATCATCCTGGCGCGATGCGGCACTTCGTTCTCCCGATAAATGCCCCTTACGATCAAACGGCGGCACGCTCAAGTGCGCAATGGTCGCGCATGTGCGCGAAGCCCTTTTGGGTGCAAGGAGGGGGAGGGCGCTTTATGATCCTGCGATGTGCGCGATTCTCGGATCGCTGAATCCAGCGGGGGCGAGAATGACAGCGATTTTGCGGAGGGCCGCCCTATGAGCCGCACCCTTGCCGATCTTACAGCCCTCGCCGCCCAGGTTTCCGATATGTACGAGCGCGAGACCGGCGTGCGCCGCGACGATGATTGGTACGCGCTGAAGATGCAGGAAGAACTGGGCGAGCTCATCGCCGAGCACCTGCGCCTTTCGGGCCGGGGGCGCCGGAAGAATTTCACCGATGCCGAAATTGTCGAGGCGCGGGACAATGAGGCCGCTGATTTGCTGGCTTTCCTGCTGCTCTATGCGCGGCAAAACGGCATCGATCTTGAGGCGGCGCTGGACCGGAAATGGTTCTCCTATCTTCGCTCCGACTGAGATACCGGCTAGAAATAGCCGCATAGAGGGACAGGGAATCAAATCATGCGGGTTTATGCGGCAGCTATTTGTGCACTGATGCTTGCGGCGCCGGCCGCCGGCAATGACACGATGGCGCAATTGGGAACGGGTGGTCTGGTCTTCGTCACCAATGATCAGATCAAGATGGCCTCGGAAGACCTCTATATTTCGCCCACAGAAGTGCGGGTGACTTACGAGTTCGAGAACACCTCTGCGGAAGACCAGCACATACTCGTGGCTTTCCCCATGCCCGATATCCAGGGCAGCGGCGATTTCATGGTCGCCGTGCCGATTCACAGCGCGAATTATGGCAATGGCGAGCCCATTGAGGACCCCGATAATCTCTTTGGCTTCGAAACGACCTTCAATGGCGCACCGATCGACGCCGAACTGCATCAGTATGTGTTCAACAACAATATCGACTACACCAAGCTCCTCAAAAATCTCGGTGTACCCCTCGAACCTTTTGGCGAGGCCACCTTCAACGCGCTGGCAAAACTGGATGCGGACGACATTCAGAACCTGACCCGGCTTGGACTGATTTTTTCCTACGAATTCGAAGCCGGCAAGGGTCCCGAGGTGGATATCGTCCCGCTCTGGACCCTGCGTTCGACCTATAGCTGGGAAGCCACTTTCAAGCCCGGCATTTCCGATGTGGTGCACACCTACCGTCCCAGCGTCGGCGGCACCGTGGCGACCACCTTCCTGCCCCGGCAGGATGACGAGGATTCCGAACAGCGCTTTGCCGATTACGCAAAAAAGTACTGTATCGAGGACAGTTTGGTCTCGACCCTGCGCAAGCAAGCGATCACCCAGGACGGCTGGACCAATTACCCCTATTATGAAAACTGGATTTCCTACATCTGGTCGACAGGCAATAACTGGTCCGGGTCCATCGGCAAATTCACCCTGACGGTCGACAAGGGCCATACCGACAATCTCGTCTCCTTCTGCGGCGAGGGCGTCAAGAAGATCGGCCCGACGACTTTCCAGATGACCGCGACCGACTGGTGGCCGCCTTATGAGCAGGAGTTGGAAATCCTCCTCCTCAAGAAGGTCGAAGACATCGAGTAACAGGCAGAAAGGGCAGGGGATGAACCAGCGCATTTCGCTCATCGCCGCGGTAGGGGCAAACGGTGTCATCGGCAAGGATGGTGACATGCCTTGGCGCATCCCCTCCGATTTCGCCTGGTTCAAGCGCACCACCATGGGCAAGCCCATGATCATGGGCCGCAAGCAGTTCGAGACGTTTCCCAAGCCGCTTCCCGGCCGCCCGCATATCGTCGTCACCCGTCAAAACGACTACGCGGCCGAGGGCGTAGACGTCGTGCACGATCTCGATGCCGCTTATGTGCTCGCCTCGCGCCTGGCCTCCGAGGCCGGCACTGATGAAATCATGGTCATCGGCGGGGGCGACATTTACGCGCAGGCCATGACGAAAGCTGATCGGCTCTACATCAGCCACGTCGCGCTATCTCCCGATGGAGACGTCCGTTTTCCGTCTATCGACCCCGAAATCTGGGCAATTGTCGATACGCCGGAGGTGACGCCCTCCGAAAAGGACGCTGCGCCATATATCATCAAAATCTACGAAAGACGAAAACGCCCCACGCATTGATCGTTTCGACGCCTTGCCTATATAAGTTTGCAATCAAAATACGCAGGAACCGAAAGGAACGAGATGCCTTGGGAGAATAATGGAGGCGGAGGCGGCCGCAATAACGGCGGTCCCTGGGGCCAGGCACCCGGTGGAGGTGGTGGCGGCCCGCGCCGTCCCGGTGGAAATACTCCCAATCTCGAAGACATCCTCAATCGAGGACGCGACCAGTTTCGCGGTGGCGTCCCCGGTGGCCGCTGGGCCATTGTCGGCGGCATCGTCGCGCTGCTTGCCTTCTGGGGCATCAATTCGGTCTACACCATCAATCCGCAGGAAGTCGGCGTCGAGCTGCGCTTCGGCGCGCCCAAGCCGGAACTGTCCGGTCCGGGCCTGCACTTCCTGTTCTGGCCGGTCGAAACCGTTGAACGCGCTACCACGACCGTCAATCAGACGCAGATCGGCGCAGCCAATGCCAGCGGTAACGCTCGTGCGGTGGCCCGTGACGGCCTGATGCTCTCGGGCGATCAGAACATCGTCAATGTGCAGTTCTCGGTCTTCTGGGCGATCAATGACCCGGTGGCATACCTGTTCAACGTGCGCGATCCGGAATCCATGGTTCGCTATGCTGCCGAAAGCGCCATGCGCGAAGTCGTCGGCCGCCGTCCGGCGCAGGACATCTATAGCGACGACCGTTCGGGTATCGCCGCAGAGGTGCAGCGCATTACGCTCGCCACGCTTGAAAGCTATGGCCTCGGCGTCTCGGTCAACCAGATCCTGATCGAAAATGCCGGTCCGCCGTCCGAAGTTATCGATGCCTTCAACGAAGTGCAGCGTGCGCGTCAGGACGAAACGCGTCTCCAGGAAGAAGCCCGGTCTTACGCCAATACGCTTCTCGGCGATGCCCGCGGCCGTGCTGCGGCTCAGCGTGAAGACGCTGCCGCTTACACCAACCGCGTCGTTCAGGAAGCAACCGGTGAAGCCGAGCGCTTCAACGCCGTTTACGCCGAATACGTGAATTCCCCGGAAGTCACGCGCAAGCGCCTCTACCTTGAGACCATGGAAGAGGTTCTCGGCGGCTCCGAAAAGGTGCTGATCGAAAACGGTGCCGGAGGCTCCGGTGTCGTCCCCTATCTGCCGCTGCCTGAGCTGCGCTCTCGCTCAACGACATCGACGGGGAACTGATCATGACGAACCGCCTCTTTATTATCGGCGCCGTCATCGTTGCGGCTCTCTACATTCTCTTCTCCTCGCTCTATGTCGTTGACGAGCGCGAGCAGGCCATCGTCATGCGCTTCGGCCAGATCACCGATGTGCGGACCGAACCCGGTATCTATTTCAAGATCCCGACAGATGTGGTCGATAGCGTGCAGATCATCGAAGATCGTCTGCTGCGCTATGACATCGCCAATATGCGCGTGCAGGTTTCGGGCAACGCCTTCTACCAGGTCGATGCTTTCCTCACCTATCGCATTTCCGATGCGCGTCTCTTCCGCGAACGCGCTACCGGTCAGCTCTCGGTTGCCGAAGATCGTATCGGCGCCAGCCTCGATGCTGCCCTGCGTCAGGTCTATGGTCTGCGTGAATTCAGCGCCGCCCTGTCCGACCAGCGCGCCCAGATGATGCGCGAAACCCGCGAACTGATCCGTCCGGACCTCGCCGGCCTCGGGATCGACGTCGTCGACGTGCGTATCCTGCGCACCGACCTCGACGAAGACGTCTCGGCCACGACCTTCGAGCGTATGCGTGCCGAACGTCTCGCCGAAGCCGCTCTCCTCCGCGCCCGCGGTGAAGAACAGGCCCAGAGCCTGCGCGCCATCGCCGATCGTCAGTCGGTCGAAATCGTCGCCGCCGCAACCCGTGATGCCGAAATCATCCGTGGTACGGGCGACGCCGAGCGTAACCGCATCTTCGCGGCCGCTTATGGCCAGGATCCGGAATTCTTCGAGTTCTACCGCTCGATGGAATCCTACCGCTCGGCTCTGTCCAATACCGGCACCACCATGGTCCTCTCGCCCGATAGCGCCTTCTTCCGCTACTTCGGTTCGAGCGGCGAACTGCCGGCAGCCAGCACGACCTTCTCGACGCCCCTTCCGCCGCAGAGCGCTCCGGCAGCCGTAACCCCGAGCACTGAACCGGCGCTCGACGGCCTCGGCATCGAAGAAACCGTGGCCCCTCCGGCGATCACGCTGGAAGACGGCTCAGAACTGACCCCAACCGTGGGCACGGAAGCCCCCGCTCCTGTCGCGCCCCCGGCCACCGGTCAGTAAGCGCTCGATATGAAACAGAAAGCCCGGCATTCGTGCCGGGCTTTTTTGTTTTGGGGCGCTTGCGCCAGAGCCGCGATCGCCCCCAGCCTCCCCCGCTAAGAGGGAGGTGTGCCATCGAGTATCGGGTAACATTCCGTCACAACCACCAGCTTGGGGGAGGATGGGAGGGGGTGACGGGAGCGACGAACCTGACAATTGCCGACAATCTATCCCGCTTATCCCGGTCCACCTCATCTCGTGCCATTCTCTCTCCATTCCCGCCGATAACACGCGGCACCGACGAAGCGCCGGGCGGGAAGTCGGGTCGCTCGGGGGCGCCTGGGCGAGTGCGTGGATGCTGACCACCGGTCAAGCGGCAGAGAGCCCCCGTTGCATCTTAGAATGCTTCTGACGGCGATCTGGACCGCAAAACCTCAAAAGGGGACCGCTCGATGCATGCGCAAAAAATCCCGGACGTGCGAAGCGGCTTTCGCCTCTTCTTTCTATCCAAATTTCGGGGCGAAAGCCGCTTTCCACCGTGCGCCCACGGGCGTCGCGACCCGTGCGCCCACGGGCGTCGCGACCCGTGCGCCCAACGGGCGTCGCGCCGTGCAACCGCAAGCCGAGAGGCCGGGCGGCGTTTCGTGCTGAGTTTGGCGCGGAGGTCACCAATGACACCCCATGCACCGGCTGTCATCCCGGCGAAGGCCGGGACCCATCTTGAGATCTCAGGCTGGGCCCCGGCCTTCGTCGGGGTGACAGTCGAGGGTGTGAATGTCGAATGCCCTAGCGAACGAAATCCTCGTCCGAATATCCCTGCAAATAGAGGAGTGCGGTGAGATCGCCATGATCGATCCGATACCCCGCGGCCGCAGCTACGGCAGGCTTGGCATGCAGCGCCACGCCAAAACCGGCAATGGCGATCATGTCGAGATCGTTGGCGCCATCGCCCACGGCAACGGTCTGGCTCAGGTCGAGGCCGCGTTCGGCGGCCAGCGCTTCCAGCCGCTCGCGCTTGGTGTTCTTGTCGACGATCGGCTTTTGCACCGTGCCGCTCAGCCGGTCGCCGTCGAATTCGAGCACATTGGCAATGGCCTCGTCAAAGCCGATCCGTTTGCCAAAGTAGTCGGCGAAAAATGTAAAACCGCCCGAAACCAGCGAGGTATAGGCGCCATAGGCTTTCATGGTGTGAACCAGCGCCCGGCCGCCGGGCGTCAAGGTGATGGTCTCGCGCCGAATCTCCTCGATGGTGGCGCGTTCGAGACCCTTGAGCAGGGCGACGCGGGTGTTGAGCGCCTGTCCAAAATCCAGTTCGCCGCGCATGGCGCGCTCGGTGATTGCGGCGACCTGGTCCTTGAGACCAAGCGCGGCCGCCAGTTCATCGATGCATTCCTGCTCGATCATGGTGGAATCCATGTCGGCAATCAGCAATTGCTTGCGGCGCCCTTCGGTGGGCACGACATTGGCGTCAACGCGCCGGCTCCCGATGATCTCGCGGGCGATCGCCAGCGCGTCAGTCGCCTTGGGTTCGAGAATGTCGCAGGCCACCTGATGGTGCAGCCAGTTGAGTTCTCCGCCGGTTTGCTGCACCACTGCGGCCGCAAGCGAGACGTCGAGGTCGGAATCGGCGGGATTGGCGATGAGGCTGAGAACCGGCATGGCGGAAATGACTTTCGGGAGAGTAGGGTGACGCGCCAGAGAAGCGCCGTCCTGATAGCGGGTCCGACTGCCAGCGGCAAGTCGAGCATGGCGCTCGGCCGCGCGCGGGCCAGCGGCGGCATTGTGGTCAACACCGATGCCATGCAGGTCTATGACACGCTGCGCATCGTGACGGCGCGGCCCTCCGCCAAGGACGAATCCCTTGCCGAGCACCACCTCTACGGTGCCATTCCCGCATCGCAGCGGTTTTCCACCGGACAATGGCTCGAAGCTGTCCGCAAAATCCTCTCTGAAATCGATCCCTCCCGAGAGGTGATTTTCGTTGGCGGAACAGGGCTTTATTTCGAAGCGCTGACAAATGGATTCGCGGATGTCCCGCAAATCTCATCGGCGTTGACCCTGCAAATCCAGCGCGAAATCGAAGCCCTGGACGAAGCCGGCCGCATGGCGCTGCTGACGCTGGAAGATCCCGAAACCGCGCGCCGCCTGAAAGTTGCCGATCCGCAGCGGGTGACACGTGCCCTGGCGGTCAAGCGCGCCACCGGCAAGCCACTCTCCGCCTTTCAGGATAATCCGCAGTCTGGCCTCCTCACCGGTTGGAACATCGAGCGCTTCGTCCTCTCGCCCGATCGCGACGTGCTCCGCGCGCGCATCGCCCTGCGCTTCGAAGCCATGTTCGCCAGCGGCGCGGTTGAGGAGGTCGAGGCGTTGCGGGCGCAACATCTCGACCCATCGCTCCCGGTGATGAAGGCCATCGGCGTGCGCGAGATCAGCGACTGGCTCGACGGCGTGCAGACGCGTGACGAAGCCATTAACCTCGCCATCATCGCGACGCATCAATATGCCAAGCGCCAGCGCACCTGGTTTCGCAATCGCATGGGCGATTGGCCTCGGCTTGGGCTGGAGGGCCGGCCGATCGAGGCCTGACCTCAGGCCGGCTGCCGCATCCTGTCGAGCAGCCCGATCCGCTCGCGCAGCACGAAGCGGGTCACCAGCACCACGGCCACGAAGGCGAGACCCGCCGCCAACCCGATCCAGATGCCGACACCCCTCCAGTCGGCGATAAAGCCGAGGATATAGGCGACGGGCAGCCCGACCATCCAATATCCGACAATGGCCAGCACCATCGGCACCTTGGTGTCGCTGAGGCCACGCAGCGAATGCGCCGCGACCACCTGGGCGCCATCGACGAGCTGGAAGACGCCGGCAACGATCAGGAAAGACGCAGCGAGGGTCAACGAATTGGCATTGGCCGTGACATGGGGATCAAGGAACACCGTGACGATGTGTGGCCCCAGGGTCAGGAACGCGATGCAGGACAGCGTCATGAACGCCGTTCCCATGGCAAAGGAGGTCCAGCCGGCCTTGCGAATGCCTTCGACATCGCCCCGGCCGTACGCCATGCCGACACGTACCGTCGCAGCCACGCCCAGGCCAAGCGGCACCATGAAGGCCATCGAGGCGCATTGGAGGGCAATGGCATGCGCGGCCACCTCATCAGTGCCAAGCCTGCCCATCAGCAGCGCTGCCGCCGTGAACATGCCGACTTCGGCGACAACGGTGAGGCCAATCGGCGTGCCGATGCGGAAGATTTCGCGGAACCGCGGCCAATCCGGCTTCCAGAACCGCACCAGTACGTGGAAGCGCTTGAGCTTGGGGTGGCGCAGTACATAGAGCACCATGGCAATGAGCATCACCACATTGGTCAGCGTCGTCGCAATGGCTGCGCCCCGCAGTTCAAGACGCGGAAAGCCGAAGTGGCCGAAGATCAGCACATAGGCAGTCAAGGCGTTCACCAAAACGCCGATCAGGGTGATAATTAGAATCGCGCGAGTGGCCTCGTAGGCCGACATGAGCGAGCGGAAGGAGATGATGCCAAAGGCCGGCAGCAGCGACCAGGCCGCAATTTGGATGAACTGGTTGGCCATCTCGGTCGCCACGGGATCCTGGCCGAGCGCCTGGTAGATCGGCTTGATCTGCAGAACCAGCGGAATGAGCACGGCGGCCAGTACGATGGCCGCCCAGCACCCCTGACGCACGACGCGGCGCACGGCCTTGATATTCCGCGAACCGCGGGCTTGCGCCACCAGCGGCGCAACTGCGCCCACCACGCCGATGCCGCCGACGAGGAAGGGCATCAAAAATGTCGCCGCCAAGGTGCCGGCCGCCAGATAGGCCGACCCCAGCCAGCCGAGCAGAATCACGTCGGTCGTATGCAACATGTTTTGGGCGAGCTGGGCGATGACCAGCGGCCAGGCGAGCGCGAAAGTCGAGCGGAATTCAGCCGCCCAGCTTGTCGAGCCGTCAGTGCTTGTACCCTGCGCCGCCACAGTGTCAGTCATTTTCGATTCCCACGCACACTGCCATGCTCTAGTCGAAAGGCACCTGGCTTGGAAGATGGGGACGGAAATGGCGGATTGGATGCGGCGTGTTCTGGTTGGATTTGCAGGTCTGCTCGGGGCCATTGGTGTCGCGACGGCGGCGATGGCATCGCACGGCGAGGATGTGCGAAATCTCGCGGCCATTTCCGCCATGGCCCTGGCTCATGCTCCCGTCCTGCTTGTCCTGGGTCTGGTGGGGCGGGGCAGGGGCCTGTCCCTTGCCGGCCTCGTGCTTGCCGCAGGCTGCGCCATCTTCGTAGGCGACCTTGCCATGCGACACTGGTTCGGCACCGCGCTGTTTCCCGGTGCGGCACCCATGGGCGGGGGCGGTATGATCGTGGGCTGGCTCGGGGTGGCGGTCGCAGGAATTTTACGGGGTTTACTTAACGAATGATTCAACATTTCTTGAGCGACGGTTGGAACTAAAATTCCGACCGAACATTAATCGTCCGATCAGTTCTGGAGGATCCCATGCATAAGTTCCTGATTATCGTTGCCGCTACGCTTTCGCTGGCTGCTTGTACGTCGACCCAGCAGGGTGCGACGGTTGGTGCCCTTGGCGGCGCTGTTGTCGGTGCCAGCGCGACCGGCGGTAGCCTTCTGGGAACCGTTGTAGGTGCCGGCGTTGGCACCGTCGTTGGTGCAGCCGCAGGTGACGTGCTCGGTCGCGTCCAAGGCAGCAACAACCGTTGCGTCTATCAGCGTCGCGATGGCAGCCAGTATATCGACACCTGCCCGCGCGGCTAAGTTTCGCTGAGGCGGTAGTCGTCCCCAAACCGCCATCATGCTGCGAAGACACCCGGCCGGCGCCCCCACCGACCGGGTGTTCTGCGTCCAACTATCGATATCGCCTTGATAATTTCATGGCGGATCGCAATAATCCCGACATACGTGCCACTCGTCTTGCGTTACCTGAATGACCGGCCTGCCGGAAACTGGGATACCTCCTGATCTATCGCATCGTACGTTCGGGTTCATTATGTGGGGCCGAATAAACCCTTTTGCCGCAAGTGCGGTGCAACCGACTACGAGGTTCAACATGGCTCCCATTACCGGTACCGTGAAATTCTTCAACACGACCAAGGGCTTTGGCTTCATCTCGCCCGACAATGGCGAGAAGGATGCGTTCGTGCACATCTCCGCCGTTCAGCGCTCGGGCCTGCAGGGCCTCTACGAAGGCGACAAAGTGAGCTTCGAGCTCGAGACCGGCCGCGATGGCAAGGTATCGGCAAGTGCTCTGGCGCTTCTGAGCTAATCGGCAAGCCGAATCGACCAATAAAATCTATGTTCAGGGGGCGCACGTCCCCTGAACTTTTTTTGCCTTTGACCGGCCGGTGCCTTCGGAGTTCCTCTTGCTACGCGATTTTCTGAACAATTGGAGCCCCAGGGTCGAAACCGCCAGTGGCCTACGTCAGGCCGGGGCGCTGCCTTATGCCGTCGTCGAAGGTCGTTTGGCATTCCTGCTCATCACGACGCGGCGGACAGGGCGGTGGATATTCCCCAAGGGTGGAATCGAGCCCGGCACCACGCCCTGGGAAAGCGCTGCGGCCGAGGCCGTGGAAGAGGCTGGAGTGGTCGGTGAGATCGATCAGGTCGCGATTGGAAGCTACCGCGCAAGCACAGGTGGAAGCACCGCAACGCTGATCGACGTCGATCTCTACCCTCTGCGCGTGACCCAACAGCTGGACGATTGGCGCGAGAGGGGGCAGCGGTTGCGGCATTGGGCCACGTTGGACGAGGCCAAGCGACTGCTTGCCGACCGCTCGCTCGCGCGCCTTGCCGAGAAGGTGGAGTTCTCCCGCTCCGGGCCGGCTAGCCGATAATCAAATCCATCCCGAGATAGACGACGGCGGCCAGCAGGGCCGAGGCGGGAACGGTTACCACCCAGGCCGCCGCAATGCTGTAGACGTGATTGCGGCGCACGAGCCGACGGCGCTCGACCTTTCGAGTTTTCGCCAGCGCATCCTCCGGCGTCGCATTCAGCGTCTCCGGATCCACAAATCGCGAATTGGTCGGCACGGCTGAACCTTCCATGTCGCGTTTGGAAATGTATTCGCGCAGGAAGCCGACGCCGAAAATGGCTCCGACCGCAATGTGGGTCGAAGAAACCGGCATGCCCAGCGCCGAAGCAACCAGAACCGTCAGAGCTGCGGACAGCGCCGCGCAATAAGCCCGGATTTCGTTCAGGCGGGTAATGTGCTCGCCAACGGTGCGGATCAACCGGGGGCCAAACAGCGCGAGGCCCAGCGATATGCCGATGGCGCCAATTGCCAGAACCCAAAGCGGGAGGGCGACGCCCGCGACTTCGCTGTGACCGCTTTGGAGGCTGGTCACGACGGCAGCAAATGGTCCAATGGCGTTGGCCACATCGTTTGCGCCATGGGCGAAGGAAAGCAGCGCTGCCGAAATGACCAGCGGCAGCCGGAACAATGTCGACACGTGCTTCTTGCGATTTTCCATATGCCTGGACTTGTGGCGAACCCACGGCATAGCCGCCACCCAGCCCAGGAGGGCGAAGGCGATCCCGAGCAGGATCGTCAGGGGAAGCCCCGGCGTCCAGACTCTGCTGAGCCCCTTTGTCGCGAGGTACATTGCAAAGATGCCGGTCATGGCGGCAACGAAAATGGGAACCCAGACGCGCGCGGCCGAGATTTTGTCCAACCGCGTCGTGATAGTGATGCGGATAACGACCAGGAACACGGCAGCGATCACGCCGCCCATTACGGGCGAAATCACCCAACTGGCGGCGATGGTCCCGATCATCGGCCAAGCCACGACCGAAAAACCGGCCGAAACGATGCCCGCGCCAACAACGCCGCCGACGACGGCGTGGGTCGTGGACACGGGCGCGCCGATATAAGTCGCGACATTTACCCATAGAGCAGAGGCCAGCAACGCGGACATCATGACCATGATGAATGCGCTGCTCTCCATTTCGGGGACGGTCAAAAGGTCACGCGCCACAGTTGCAACGACGTCGCCACCAGCGAGCAATGCGCCGGCCGCTTCGAAGATCGCGGCGATGATGAGGGCGCCGGTCATTGAGATCGCTCGGGAGCCGACCGCCGGGCCCATATTGTTGGCGACGTCGTTGGCGCCGACATTGAGCGCCATATAGCCCGCGATAACCGCGCCGATCACGACGATATAGGTGGTTGGACCTTGCCCGGCGGCATAACTGGCCCAAACGCCGGCGGCCAACAGGAAAACCAGTGCGATTCCCGGCGCGGCGAGGGTGCGCGACAGGTTGTTCGTTGCTGTTTCGATGCCTACGACCTGCTGGAGGTCCTTGTCGAGTGCGTTTGCCATGTCACCGGGTTGTCATAAAGTGCTGTGCGGGCTTTATCATTCCGAGCGCCGTCTGCCAGCCCCAAAACGCCTCGATCGAGCCGCGCTTGATCCTGTCAGCAAGACTTGACAGCTTTGCCGCAATGCTCCTATCAATGCGCAACTAATTTTTAGGAGAGGTCCCGTGCGGGCACTCATTCTCGTAGTAGGTAGGCGCATCGGCAACGTGGGATAAAATCCCGCGCGATAGCTGGTGCGCCGAACACAGGTCCCGAAAGGGGCCTTTTTTATTGCCTTTTTTCCGCCGGGGCGGTTTTAAAGGCGTCAAGGACGTAATGCTCGTTACGGCGGGCCCGAGGAGTAGGAAAGCGCAAATGGCCGAGAAAATGACCGGCGCGGAAATGGTGATCCAGGCGCTAGCGGATCAAGGTGTTGAACATATCTTCGGCTATCCGGGCGGTGCTGCCCTGCCGATTTATGACGCGATGTTCCAGCAGGATGTCGTTCAGCACATTCTGGTTCGCCACGAACAGGGCGCGACCCACATGGCCGAAGGCTATGCGCGTTCGACCGGTAAGCCGGGCGTGGTGCTGGTGACCTCTGGTCCGGGTGCGACCAATGCGGTGACCGGCCTGACTGACGCGCTGCTCGATTCCATTCCCCTGATCTGCATAACCGCCCAGGTTCCGACAACGCTGATCGGCTCGGACGCGTTCCAGGAATGCGACACCGTCGGCATCACCCGTTCCTGCACCAAGCACAATTACCTGGTGAAGTCGGTCAACGATCTGCCGCGCATTCTGCACGAAGCCTTCCTGATCGCGACTACGGGTCGTCCGGGCCCGGTTGTCATCGATATTCCCAAGGACGTGCAGTTTGCCGTTGGCGAGTATTATCGGCCGGAGGTCGAGAGCCTTCGCCACCAGTCTTACCGCCCGCGCGTCGATGGCGACCTCAAGGCGATCGAAGCTGCCGTTGACCTTATGCTCAAAGCCGAGCGCCCGGTGTTTTATACCGGCGGCGGCGTGATCAATTCGGGTCCCGAGGCGTCCGAAAGTCTGCGCGAGCTGGCCGAGTTGACGGGTTTCCCGGTCACTTCGACCTTGATGGGGCTCGGTGCTTTCCCGGCGTCCAACCCGCAGTGGCTCGGCATGCTGGGTATGCACGGCACTTACGAGGCGAACCTCGCGATGCATGACTGCGACGTCATGATCAATATCGGGGCGCGTTTTGATGACCGTATCACCGGCCGCATCGATGCGTTCTCGCCCAATAGCCGCAAGATTCACGTCGATATCGACCCGTCCTCGATCAACAAGGTCGTGCAGGTTCACGTGCCGATCGTGGGCGATTGCAATCGCGTGCTCGAGGAAATGATCCGCATCTGGCGGAGCAAGACCAATCAGCCGCGCACCGAGGCGATCGCGCCGTGGTGGGCCGAAATTGCAAAATGGCGCGCCGTCGGCTCGCTCAATTTCAAGAACTCCGACACGGTGATCAAGCCGCAATGGGCTATTCAGCGTCTCTATGAGGCGACCAAGAAGCAGTCCAAGGAGGTCTACATCACCACCGAAGTCGGCCAGCACCAGATGTGGGCCGCCCAGCACTTCCACTTCGACAAGCCCAACCACTGGATGACCTCCGGCGGCCTTGGCACCATGGGTTATGGCCTGCCGGCCGCTGTGGGCGTGCAGGTGGCGCATCCGGACGCACTGGTGATCGACATTGCCGGCGAAGCTTCGGTGCAGATGACCATGCAGGAGATGTCGACGGCAGTGCAATATCGCCTGCCGATCAAGATCTTCATCTTGAACAACGAGCGTATGGGCATGGTTCGCCAGTGGCAGGACCTGCTGCATGGCTCGCGCTACGCCCATTCCTATTCGGAATCGCTGCCCGATTTCGTCAAGCTGGCCGAGGCCTATGGGGGGCGGGGTATCCGCTGCGAGAACCCAGCCGAGCTCGATGCCGCCATTGCCGAAATGCTCGACTATGACGGCCCGGTGCTCTTCGACGTTATCGTCGAAAAGGACGAGAACTGCCTGCCGATGATCCCGTCGGGCAAGCCGCATAACGAAATCATCCTGCCCGATACCGCTAATCTCGGGTCCATCATCGACGAGAAGGGACGGCAGCTGGTCTAGGACCGGTTGCGGAGGATTTTAGAAATGAACGCACATCTCCAGCCCACCGGCTCGGCCTATTTTCTGACCCAGGAAACCCAGCAGACCGAGCGCCACACGCTCTCCGTGCTCGTCGACAACGAGCCGGGAATCCTGGCCCGTGTCGTGGGTCTGTTCTCGGCCCGCGGCTACAATATCGAGAGCCTGACTGTCAGCGAGACGGAACACGGGCGGCGACTTAGTCGCATCACGGTTGTGGTGGTGGCGACGCCCAAAGTTCTCGTCCAGATCAAGTTGCAGCTCGAGCGCCTGGTGCCGGTGCATCGCGTGCACGACCTGACAGCGGAGGGCAACTATGTCGAGCGTGAGCTCGCGCTGATCAAGGTCCAAGGCACAGGCGAGCACCGTGCCGAGACGCTGCGTCTTGCCGAAGCCTTTCGTGCGCACATCATCGATGCGACGGTCGAAAGCTTCGTTTTCGAAGTTACCGGCAAGCCCGACAAGATCGACAGCTTCATAGCTCTGATGTCGCCGCTCGGGCTCGTTGAGGTGGTTCGCACCGGTCTTGCCGCCATCGGGCGCGGCCCAGTGGGCATGTGAGGGCCAAGGCACTCACATTTCTCATCGGTCTCATCACAAGGTTCGATTGGGCGGCGCGGGCAATCCGGTATAGGAAAAACAAAATCCTATCCGAGTCCGCGCCATGACACTGCTCTCAGTCAATCTCAATGCCGTCGCCCAATTGCGCAATCGGCGTGATCTTCCCTGGCCGAGCGTCACGGGCATTGCCCGTGTGGTGCTGGATGCTGGCGCGAGCGGCATCACCGTGCACCCCCGGCCGGACGAGAGGCATATCCGTCGTACGGACGTTTATGATCTCAGCGCGCTTCTGCGCGCGGATTATCCGGAAGCCGAATTCAATATCGAAGGCTATCCCAGCGACGACTTTCTCGCGCTGATCGAGGACGTCAATCCGCAGCAGGTTACCCTCGTGCCCGATGATCCGGCTCAGGCGACTTCCGATCATGGCTGGGATTTTGCCGGCAAGGGCAATTTTCTGACCTCGGTCGTGCAGCGCCTGAAGCGCGGAGATCGCCGCATTTCGTTGTTTTGTGATCCAGATGCGCGGCTGGATGGCGTGACTGCCGCGAAGGCGACCGGTGCAGATCGGATCGAGCTGTTCACCGGCCCTTATGGTGCCTGCTTTGCCGATCCCATGCGGGCGCAGGCGGAACTGACGGCGCTTACGGAGACAACTGCCGCGGCCCTGTCCATAGGGCTCAGCGTCAATGCAGGGCACGACCTGACTCTTGAAAACCTGCCAGCGTTCCAACTCGCGGTGCCTGGCGTCGCGGAGGTGTCGATCGGCCATGGAATCACTGCCGACGCGTTGCTGCGTGGTTTTGCGGAAGCGACCCGGCTTTACATCGACGTGCTCAGCGAAAAATAGTGCCGGATTGATCTTGTTTGTTGAACGCTGAGTTGGCGTAGATGAGACAAGTCCACTGTCCTTTCCTGCAGTGACCACAAAATCCGCGATAAACGTGAGATTTCCTATACTTACACCGATGTGACTGGGGCACGTTTGTGTCTCTGGCCCACAACCGGGTGCCCTCTTGAGCAAATCTGAGGCAGGCACATATATCGCCTCAGTTACGTTTTGTTACCAAGGAGGGCACTCAAATGTCCAAGCTCAAGATCGGCGTTATCATCTCGTCCACCCGTCCTACCCGCTTTGGCGAAAAGCCCGCCCAGTGGATCCTGGACAAGGCCAACGAGCGCCCTGAAATCCACGCCGAAATCGTTGACCTGCGCGACTTCCAGCTGCCGTTCTTTGACGAGATGGCCTCCAATGCCTGGATGCCGTCGCAGAACGCTGAAGCTGTTCGCTGGCAGAACAAGATCTCCGAATTCGACGGCTTCATCTTCGTCGTTGCCGAATACAACCGCGCCATCACCGGCGCCCTCAAGAATGCCCTCGACCAGGCCTATGTGAACTGGAACAAGAAGGCCTTCGGCGCTGTCGGTTACGGCACTGTCGGTGGTGCCCGCGCCATCGAAAACCTCCGCACCATTGGTATCGAACTGCAGATGGCTTCGACCCGTTCGGCCGTCCACATTGCCGGCGCCGATTTCATGGCCGTTCACCCCGGTTTCGGTGGCACCAAGGCCATCAGCGAAATCGAAGCTTCGATCGGCAACTCGGCCAAGGACATGCTCGACCAGCTCATCTGGTGGGGTGAAGCCGCCAAGTCCGCTCGTGAAGACGATGCTGCGACCGCCAAGGCCGCTGAATAATCAATACGAAGACCTCCAAGTCTCGTTTGCCTGACAGGGGTCGTTCCGAAAGGAGCGGCCCCTGTCGGCGTTTTTGATTCTGTTACTGTTATGGTGTTGTGTGGGTCAGGTGACGGGTGTATAGCCCGCCGGCCTTTGAAACAGAGAGCCCCAAAGCTCATGACGCATGCGGACACTTCCGGCCACGACGCCGGTGTCGTAGCGACCGACCAGGCCGGCCACGCCAAAAGTAACTTGCCGATCCTGACGCTGGGCGCCATCGGCGTGGTCTATGGCGATATCGGTACCAGCCCGATCTACGCCTTCCGGCAAGCGATGCAGGTGCGACCTGGCGCGGCGGCATCCAATATCGAAGTTCTCGGGCTGCTCTCGCTGATTATCTGGGCGCTGACGCTTACGGTGGCGGTGAAGTACGTGTTCTTCGTTACCCGGGCTGACAATAAGGGCGAGGGCGGTACGCTTTCGCTTATGGCCTTGGCGCGGCAGACTTTTACCAATCCACCGATCTGGATCACGACCCTTGGCGTGCTCGGCGCGGCGCTGTTTTTCGGCGATGCCATCATCACGCCGGCGGTTTCAGTGCTCTCGGCCGTCGAAGGCCTTGAACTCGTGCAGCCGGGCATGACCCGCTGGGTCGTTCCGATTACGCTCGTTCTCATTCTGGGCGTTTTCGCGGTTCAGAGATTCGGGACGGCGAAAGTATCCATTGTCTTCGGGCCCGTGACCGCGATCTGGTTCCTGACGCTGGGGATTGCAGGCATTTCCAACATCATCCAGCACCCGGAGGTTCTCTGGGCGATCAATCCGTTGCTGGGCGTACAGTTTCTCCTCACCCATTTCGGTATCGCTTTCGTCGTCATCGGCGCCATCTTCCTCGCCGTGACCGGCGCAGAAGCGCTCTATGTCGATCTTGGGCATTTTGGGCGCAAGCCGATCGTTCTGGCCTGGTTTGGGCTGGTGTTTCCGTGCCTGTTGCTCAACTATTTCGGGCAGGGCGCTTATGTGATTAGCCATGGCGTCGACAATGTCGCCAGCCCGTTCTTCGAGATGATTCCGGAATGGGGGCTGCTGCCGTTCGTGATCCTTGCCACCATGGCGACGATTATCGCGAGCCAGGCGGTGATCACCGGCACATTCAGTCTCACTCAGCAGGCGATCGCTCTCAACATGCTGCCGCGTATGGTGGTGCACCACACTTCGGCGACGCAGAGCGGCCAGATTTATATGCCGCAGATCAATTCCATGCTGATGATCGGCGTGCTGGTCCTGGTGGCGACATTCGGTAGTTCCGCTGCACTTTCAAATGCTTACGGCATTGCGGTGTCGGGTGTGATGATCGTGACACTGCTGCTGCTGGTTGTCGTCATGTGGCGAAACTGGAAGTGGCATCCGATTGCCGTGGTGCTTTTCGGCCTGGCCTTCCTCTGCATCGATGGCGGGTTCTTTGCGGCCAATGTCTCCAAGCTTTTCCAGGGCGGCTGGGTGCCGGCGGCGGTGGCGCTGCTGGTGGCGCTGACTATGTGGAGCTGGATGGCTGGGCGGCGGCGGCTGTCGGAGAAGACGCGGCGTGATGAGGTGCCGCTTGAATTCCTCGTCAATAATCTGGCGAAGAAAAAGCCGACGACGGTGCCGGGAACGGCGATTTTCCTGACCAGCGATATCGAGGGTGCGCCGACGGCGCTGCTGCATTCTCTCAAGCATTACAAGGTGTTACACGAGCAGAATGTCATTCTGACGGTGCGAACTTCGGCTTCGCCGCGTGTGCCTGATGATGAGAAGGTGACGATCGACGCCTATAATGAGCTTTTCTTCCGGGTGGTCGTGACGTTCGGTTATATGGAAACGCCAAATATTCCGACGGCTTTGGCGCTGGCGCGGAAGCTTGGGTGGAAGTTCGATATTATGTCGACTTCGTTCTTTCTGTCGCGGCGTTCGCTTAAACTTGGGAAGAAGACCGGGTTGCTGCGCTTCTGGCAAGATCGACTGTTTATTCGTCTTGCCCGCAATGCGAGCGATGCGACGGAATACTTCCATATTCCCACCGGGCGCGTGGTGGAAATCGGCACTCAGGTGGTGATCTAGGCGCTTTGGCGTCACGCTTGGGATAGCAGACTGTTACCCTTGAGCGTCGCGCTTGGCCTAATAGGTTAGCGCGGCATATCCGGGCATACGGTCGGGACAACGGCGGGCGCAAAACGCTGTTCGACCACGTCGCTGCCGAGCTTGAGCGAGAGGACGAGTTCATCGGCCGTCAGGGACGAAATATCGGCATTGATGGTCATGCCGTCTTCTTCCCACGAGATCGATGTGTCGGAAACCTGCTGCCATTTGGAGAGGCGATAGGTTTCCCAGCAGCTGTCGCTGACGAGCGTGCCATCGGCGAGGAAGATTTGCATGGTGCCGGGGCTGGCCGACTCGCCCTGCTGGACCCAGACCTTGTTGAGCAGCGGATTGTCTGTGTCGCCTTCATCTTCGAGCGCGGTATCTTCCGCCTGCGTGGGGATGCAGGTGGCGGCGCTTACGCCCCAGACGCTCATGAGTGCAATGATGGCGGCCTTGGTATCCATGGTCTGCTTCCCTCCAGATGAGACGAACTTGGGTGTTGTCCGCGTCAAGCTCAAGGGTGATTCCGCCATGCGGCGAAATTTCGATGGTGCCGTGAAATAGTTGGGGCGATGGCGTGGTGCCATCGCCCCATGAGTTTATTCGCCCTGGAGGCCGAGCAGGCGGTCGTGTTCGGAAACGCGGCGGGTCTGGACGGGCCAGAGCGAGTAGTTCTTGTCGCCGAGATGGCGCTGGGCGTGGACGGGCCAATTTGGATCGTTGAGAGCGCCGCGGGCGAGGGCGATGAAATCGGCGTCGCCATTGGCGATGATCTCATTGGCTGAATCGACGTCGCCGAGGAGACCGACGGCCATGGTGGGGATATCGGCGCCCTTCTTGACGGCGCTGGCGAACGGCACCTGGTAGGCGGCCGAGGACGTGATGCGGCCTTGGGCAAAGCCGCCGCTCGAAGCGTCGATGGCGTCAACGCCGCGGGTCTTGAGTTCACGGGCGAGGACCACGCTGTCTTCGACGGTCCAGCCGCCTTCGGCATTGTCGCTGACGGAAAGGCGGACAAGGAGAGGCTTGCTCTCTGGCCAGACGGCGCGAACGGCGTCCGTCACCTCGAAGAGGAGGCGCATGCGGTTTTCTCTGGAGCCCCCATATTCGTCGGTGCGGTGATTGGCGAGCGGCGAGAGGAACTGATTGAGCAGGTAGCCGTGGGCGGCGTGGATTTCGACGGTGTCGAAGCCCGCCTTGTCGGCGCGTTTGGCGGCGGCGACGAAGCCGTCGATGACGCGCTGGATGCCGGCTTTATCGAGGGCCAGCGGCACCTGAAAGTTCGGGTCGGCGGGATTGTTGGATTCGGCCGAGGGAGCGACGGGCTGCCAGTGTTCGTAACCGGCGGCGCGGCGCTGTTCTTCGGTCACGAGGTCTTCAGGCTTGCGCCAGGAAACGGGGGTGGATGCCTTGCGGCCGGCATGGGCGAGCTGGATGCCGACGGCGGCACCCTGGCTGTGGAGGAAATCGACGATGCGGGCGAGGGGGGCGATCTGCTCGTCCTTCCAGAGGCCGAGATCGCCATAAGAAATGCGGCCTTCGGGGACGACGCCTGTTGCTTCGAGGAGAACCAGACCAAAACCGCCAATGCCGAAACGCGCGAGATGGGCAAAGTGCCAGTCGTTGGCGAAGCCATCAATGGCCGAATACTGGCACATGGGGGCGACGACGGTCCGATTGCGCAGGGCGAGATCACGCAGGGCGATGGGGGAGAATAGGTCGGTCATGGAAGTCTCTCATTAGGCGCGGCCTAGGCCGGCGGTGGCCGGCCGAAACCAGCCAACGAGCGCATAGATGCACATGCGCTGCTTTATCGGCAAGTGCCGATGGAGTGATTTGTAGCATAGCATTGCAGCAATGCGGAGAGGTGGAGGCTAGTCCATAAAAATCGCCGGGTTCTCCGCTCCGAAACGGGGATTCCCGCTTTCGCGGGAATGACACGGTGGATAGTTGCCCTTCCGGTTCCTCCTCCGTTAGGTTCGCCGCGACTATGCCGGGAGGAAACCGTGTCGATTACCCGTTCTCGATTTGCTGAACTGCTTGGCTTTGCGCCGCCCGAAATCGGGTTGATTTCGGCCCATGAGGAGCATGTCGAGGACTATGTGGTCGAGCATTTGCGGCTGCGGATCGGGGAAGAAGAGGTGCGCGGCATTGTGACCAAGCCGCGCGGCGCGACGGGGCGCCTGCCGGCCATTCTCTATGGGCATTCGCACGGTGGCGGTTACGCGATCGGGGCGCGGGAATTGCTGGATGGGCGGGAATATCTGGTGGGGCCGCTGGGGCCGGTTTTTGCCCGGGCGGGCTATGTGACCCTTTGCATCGACATGCCGATCTTTGGCGAGCGGGCGACGGTGAGCGAGAGCTTTGCGGCCAAGGCGCTGCTCTGGCACGGCAAATCACTGTTTGGGCAGATGCTGTCCGACCACGCGGCGGCGCTGACTTATCTGGAAAGCCGCGATGACGTGGACCCGGCGCGGATCGGGGCGTTCGGACTCTCGATGGGGTGTGTGCTGAGCTATTGGCTGGCGGCGCTCGATGATCGGATCGCGGCGGTGGCGCATCTCTGCTGTTTTGCCGATTTCCGGACCATGATCGAGCTTGGGGCGCATGATGGGCATGGGATTTATCTGACGGTGCCCGGACTGTTGCGCGAGGCGGATGGCGGGACGATTGCAGGGCTGATCGCGCCGCGGCCGCAGTTGATTTGTGTGGGCGAGGCGGATCATTTGAGCCCGCCGCTGGCGGTGGAGCGGGCTTGGGCGGAGTTGGTGCCGGCTTATGCGGGGGTGCCGGAGAGGCTGGAAAAGGTGAGTGAGCCTGGGGTTGGGCATCAGGAAACGGTGCGGATGCGGGAGGCGGTGCTGGCGTTTTTTGGGAAGTGGTTGGGGTAGGAAAAGGACCCCCACCTAACCTCCCCCTGGTAGGGGGAGGGATGCATCCAGTTTGCCGCCGTGCCCGTGAGCCACTGCAAGATTCCTCCCCTACCAGGGGGAGGTTAGGTGGGGGTATTCTTGCGAGCCGCTCTGCTGCTTCTCTGCGGAGACCCGGCCATTTGAGCGTAGCTCAAATGGCTTTCTCACCCTGACATTTCTGCTGGACGCAGAAAGTGTCTGTCCCTCTCCCGCAAGGGGCGAGGGTAGGGGTGGTGGCTCTCAAACGCTTTCGACATAGCCGTCTATCTAAATCCCGTCGCTTTCGCCCGGGATCAGTTCCATTGGCCACACCCTTTGTACGGTTCCGAGCGGATAGGCATCGGCATAGGCTGGCATGCTGGCCAGCAGGGATTCTGCCAGGGCCATGCCGAGGTCGCGGAGGGAGAGGCGGAAGCAGGTGAGGCGGGGGGACATGAAGCGCGAGACCGGATTTTCGCGAAAGCCGATGATGGCGAGGTCGCGGCCGGCTTGAAGGCCTGCTTCGGCCAATTGGCGATAGAGGCCGAGGGCGAGAAGCTCGTAGTTGAGGATGACGGCGGTGGGGCGGTTTTTCATGGCGAGAATGTCGTGGCCCAGTTGATAACCGCCAAGCTCGGACGAGGGGACGCGCATTACCAGCGATGGATCGAATGGTAGGCCGTGGCGCTTTAGCGCCGCCTTGTAGCCATCGAGGAAGACGAAGCCGAGATTGATGTCGTTGCTGGGCACGGCGGCGGCGATGCGGGTATGGCCGGCGGAGACGAGGCGATCGACGCCGCGGCGGGCGACGCCGTCGAAATCGAGATCGAGCCATGGGTAATCGCCCGGTGTCATAGACCGTCCGAGGGCAACGAAGGGAATGCGGGCCTTTGTCAGCAGGTCAATGCGCGCATCCTTGCGATGCGTGGCCGAGATGATCAGCCCATCGACGAGGCGCCGGCCGATCATGCGCTGAAGATAGGCGGTGGGGTTTTCGTCGGTCGGGCAGGGCAGGGCGACGAGGTCGAGATGGTGGCGGGCGAGCACCGCCTGCACGCCATCGAAAACGCCCATGAAGAAGGTGTCGCTATTGCCGTTGATGTCGGCGCCAAGCTCGATCATGAAGCCTACGGCATTGGTGCTGCCCTGGCGGAGGCTGCGGCCGGCCTGATTGGGCACATAGCCCATCTCGGCTGCGGCTTCGAGCACGCGCCGGCGGGTTTCGTCGCTGACGTCGGCGCGGCCGTTCAGCGCGCGGGAAACCGTGCCGATCGAGATATTCAGCTCCTGCGCCAGGCGCCTGATGCCCTTCATTTTCCCCCCGGTGCGTTCCGCCTTTTGCGGCTCAGTATGTCGCTGAAACGGTGAGCGATCTCAAGGGGTTCGAGCGGTGTATTCCAGCGGGAGCATTTTTCGAACTGCGCACTTAAAACGTTTACGGAGACGTCTTGACACGGATTTCAACTCAATTGTAGCGTCGTAAACGTTTACGCCAACGTTCCGCGAACCTGCAATCAGACAGAGTGCGGGGCGTTGCAGGAGGATTTCAAACGTGCAGTTTACGGCCGTTCTCGTGGGTTGCGGAGCCATGTCCAAAGGTTGGCTCAATGCTCTGACCGGGCATCCCTTGCTTAAGGGCAGGGTGAAGGTTGTGGGCCTTGTCGACCTGGACCCCAAAGTGGCCGAGGCGCGGGCGGCAGAGTTTTCGCTCGGCGACGTGGTGATCGGGACCGATCTCGACGCTGTGCTGGCCAAGACCAAGCCGGACCTGCTGTTCGACGTTGTGGTGCCGAGCGCGCGGCCGGCGCTGGTGGCGACGGGATTTGCTCATGGCTGCCACGTTCTGACCGAAAAGCCGATGGCGCCGACGCTGGAGGCTGCGCGGGTCATGGTCGAGCAAGCCAAGGCGGCCGGGCGCGTGCATGCCGTGGTGCAGAACCGGCGCTATGTGCCGGGGGTCAGGCGCATTCGGCAGCTGATCGCGAGCGGCGCGCTGGGGCAACTGACGTCGATTAATTGCGACTTCTTCGTCGGGGCACATTTCGGTGGGTTTCGCGAGCAGATGGAAAACGTGCTGCTGCTCGATATGGCGATCCACACGCTTGACGCGGCGCGCTTCATGGCTGGGACGGCGCCCAAGGCGGTCTATTGCCTCGAGATCAACCCGCCGGGCTCCTGGTACGCCCATGGCGCGGCGGCCAACGCGATCTTCGAATTTGAGGACGATATCGTTTTCAACTATCGCGGCAGTTGGACGGCCGAAGGGGCCAATACCAGCTGGGAGGCTTCCTGGCGGATCGTTGGGACGCGCGGCACGCTGCTTTGGGATGGCTATGACCGGTTCGAGGCGAACCGGGTGGTGGCGTCAGGCGGGCTCTTGTGGACGCCGGAGCCGTTCGAGGTTCCGCAGATTTCGGACGCTGCCCAGACCGAGGGCCATGCCAGCGTCATTGCTGATTTCCTCGACGCCATCGAGGCCGGCGGCGCGCCCGAGACGGTGGGCAGCGACAATATCAAGAGTTTGGCCATGGTCTTTGCGGCTATCGAGAGCGCCAAGCTCAAGCAACGTATTTCAATTTCAGTCTAGGATTTTGTTTCGTGACCAATCCCGCCAAATCCATTCGTATCGGCACCATGATCCAGTCCACCGAGGGCAAGGCGCCGGAGAATATCGCTCGGATAGCCGATCTCGGTTTTGAGAGCTTTGAGCCGTTTTTCTGGCAGACGACCAATGGTCAGGACCTGGCGGAACTGGGCAAGCGCTGCCGCGAGGCGATTGGGGATCGTGACATCACGATTTCGACCATCGGCATGTTCGGCAATCCGCTGGAAACAGAGGAAAAGGATCTGCTTACGCTCGAAGGGTGGAAGCAGTGCATCGATAATGCGCACCATTTTGGCGCGACCTGTGTGGCCGGTTTTACCGGGCGCATTCGTAACACGGTGCTGACCGATAGCCTGCCGCGGTATAAGGAAGTTTGGAGCGAACTGGCCAAGCGGGCGGCGGACAAGGGCGTTAAGATCGCCTTCGAGAACTGCGCGATGGACGGGAATTGGGCGAGTGGCGACTGGAACATTGCGCACAATCCCGATGCCTGGGAGCTGATGTTCAACGAGACGCCGGACGACAATATCGGGCTCGAATGGGAGCCGTGCCATCAGATGGTCTATCTGATCGAGCCAATCCCGCAGATCCGGAAATGGGCGCACAAGTTTTTCCACGTGCACGGCAAGGACGCGACGATCCGCTGGGATGTGATCAAGGAGCGCGGCGTTTTCGGCAAGGTGCCGTTCGTGTTCATGCGCACGCCGGGCTTTGGCGACACCAACTGGACCGACGTGATTTCGGAACTGCGGCTTGCTGGGTATCAGGGTTCGATCGATATCGAGGGCTGGCATGACCCGGTCTATCGCGGCGATCTGGAGATCACCGGACAGGTGCATGGGCTCAATTATCTCAAGGCTGCGCGCGGTGGGGAATTTGTCGGGTTTTAAGCCGGGCAGCCTGAGAATTTTCCGCAGCGGGGAACGCTGCGGTTACGGAATGTCGCGGCGGGGTCTGGCCCGTCGCCGACTAACTGCTGGATTGGGGCAGGAGGGCCCCGTGCAGCAATTTTTGCGGCGATTGTGCCGCTAGGGAGGAAGTATATGAAACTGCATCTTACCGGTCTTCTGGCTGCCGTGAGCCTTGGCGCGATGAGCCTTGCGACACCTGCCTTTGCGCAGGTGACGCTGAAAATCTGGTCGATCGACGGGGTGGATCGCGTCGGCATTGCCGATACGTTCTCCAAGGAATTCGACGACGCCAATGAGGATATCGTCGTCGAGTATCGCGCCATTCCGTTCGACGATCTGGTCAACGAAACGCTGCGCGCTTTTGCGACGGGCAATGCGCCCGATATCGTGTCGTTCGACAATCCGGACTTCGCGCTGTTCTCCTCGCGCGGGGCAATGCTCGACATTACCGACCGCGTTGCGGCTTCGAGCGTGATCAAGGCCGACAACTATTTTGAAGGTCCGCTGAATTCGGTGAGCTGGGACGGCAAGCTCTTCGGTATCCCGAAATATACCGACACGATCGGCGTGTTCTACAACAAGGACCTGTTCGCCAAGGCCGGCATCACCGAGCCGCCGAAGACCTGGGCGCAGCTGACCGAATATGCCGAAAAGCTGACCGATCCCGCCAATAACGTTTATGGCGCGACCTTCTCGGCGCGTGCCGGCGAAGAAGGCACGTTCCAGTTCCTGCCGATCATCCAGATGTCGGGCGGCGGCTATGACAATGTGAATACCGATGGCGCAGCCGAGGTGCTCGATCTGTGGAAGAAGATGATCGATAATGGCTGGGCGTCCAAGGACGTGCTGAGCCTCGGTCAGTGGGATTCCACCGGCACGTTCAACTCGGGCAATGCCGCCATGGCGATCTCTGGCCCGTGGGAAGTCGACCGCATGGTGGAAGACGCCAAGTTCGACTGGGGCGTGGCGCTGCTGCCGACCATTACCGAGGGTGGCGAACGCTCTTCGGCTCTCGGCGGGTTCGACTGGGGCATCATGTCGACCACCAAGCATCCGGACGAAGCTTTCCGCGCGCTCGAATATTTTGCGAGCCAGGACAACCGGATTTTTGAAGAATTCGGCAGCATTCCGGCGCGCAGCGATATCGCACTGCCGGTGACCGGCGTCGAAAAGAAGGACGCGGCTCTCAAGGTGTTCCAGGAACAGCTCAAATATGCCCAGCCGCGTGGTCCGCATCCGGAATGGCAGAAGATCTCCAAGGCCATCTATGACGCCGAGCAGGCTGCGCTGACCGGCCAGATGTCGTCCAAGGATGCACTGGCTCAGGCCCAGACCACCATCAACGGTATCCTCGGGAAGTAAGGGCTCTTCACCTCTCCCTTGGGGGAGAGGTCGGATTGCGAAGCGTCACCGAATTCGCGTTGGCGAATTCGGTTGGGGTGAGGGGGCCTTATAGCCAGCGTTTGCCGGAAGGCCCCCTCACCCGACGCTATGCGTCGACCTCTCCCCCAGAGGGAGAGGTGGTGCGAACCGCGAGTTTACTGAGCGCCGCCTGGTCTGGAGGTCTTATGCGACGATTTTTGGCTTCCCTGCGCGATGGCGTGGGTTTCGATATTCTGCTTGTTGGCGCGGCGATGGTTTTTCTCCTCGCCATGGCTGGTTTGCCGCTGATCTATAATGTGCTGATGAGCTTTCAGCAGGTGGACATGTTCACCCTGGGCTCGCTGATCCGTCCATGGGCGGGGTTCCAGAACTATATCGACGTCGTGCGGGCGCCGGAATTCTGGATGGTGACGCGCAATACCATCATCTTCGTCTTCTTCTCGATGGCGGGCCAATTCGTCATCGGCTTTGCGCTGGCGCTGTTCTTTGCGCAGAATTTTCCGGGCGCATCGACTATTCGCGGACTGTTCCTCGTTTCCTGGGTGATGCCGGGCCTCGTGGTCGGCGCGATCTGGAGCTGGATTCTGGCCGGTGATTTCGGCGTGCTCAATACGATCCTCAAGAGCCTCGGGATCATCCAGTCGAACGTGTTCTGGAAGTCGGACCCAAGCTTTTCCATCTGGGCGGTGGTCATCGCCAATATCTGGCTCGGTCTCGCCTTCAACATGCTGCTGCTCTCGGTGGGGCTCGCCGCCATTCCGCGCGATCTCTATGAGGCCGCTGAACTGGATGGCGCCAATGCCTTCCAGCGATTCCTAACGATCACTCTGCCGATGATGCGCTCGACGATCGGCGCGGTGCTCTCGCTCGGGTTGATCGGTACCTTGCAGCAGTTCGACCTTTTTCCTGCGATCACCGAGGGCGGCCCGGCCAATACCTCGACGGTTGCTCAATACTGGTCCTGGCAGATGAGTTTCCAACTCTATGATTTCGCCAAGGGTGCGACGATTTCGGTGATGATGCTGGTGCTCGTGCTGATCGCGTCCATCATCTATGTGCGCTCGACCCGGCATGAGGTGCGCGGATGACCCGGCCCTATATTCCCTGGCTGCTGCTTGCCGTCGCGCTGGCGCTGGCCGCCGTCTATCTGTTCCCGCTCTACTGGATGTATGTCACCAGCGTTAAATCGGGCTCGGAAATCTTCGCCAATCCGCCCACGTTCTGGCCGCGCGAGATTGATCTGTCGATCTATCCCAATGTGTGGACGCGCCGGACCATGCATGTGTTCCTCTGGAACTCGACGCTGATCGCGGCGGGGGTCACGGCCATTACCGTGATTTTCGGCACCGGCTGCGCTTATGTGCTGGCGCGGTACCGCAACGTCTGGGTCGATATCGGGCTCTTTTCGGTGCTGATGCTGCAGGTCTTGCCGGCTTCGGTGATGGTGACGCCGCTGTTCGTGGCGTTCAACCAGTTCGGATTGCTGAACTATCCGCGCACGGCAGTGGTGCTGGCGGCGGCGGCCAAGGCCATGCCGTTCTTCGTGGTGCTGGTGCGCGCGACCTTCATGACCGTGCCGCGCGAGCTTGAAGAGGCCGCGCTGGTCGATGGCAATTCGCGCGTCGGGGCGTTCTTTTCCATCGTCCTGCCACTGGCGCGGAATGGCATTCTGGTCTGCGCCATCCTCACCTTCATGAGTTCGTTCGGCGAATATATCTATTCCAAGTCGATCATCCAGGCGCCGGCCCTTCAGCCGGCCAGCGTTGGCCTTTCCGGTTTCCTCGGGCCCAACTCGACCGACTGGAATTCCATCATGGCCTATTCGGCGATCTATGTGACGCCGATCCTCGCCGTCTTCGTCCTGCTGCAGCGCCGCATCGTCTCCGGCCTCACCTCGGGAGCACTCAAATGACTGCCCAGATCGACCTCCAAAATATCGACAAGCACTATGGCGCTTTCCATGCGCTGAAAGGCGTCAGCCTCTCGATCGAGAAAGGCAGCTTTGTTGCGCTGGTTGGGCCTTCGGGCTGCGGCAAGTCGACCTTGCTGCGGTCCATTGCCGGGCTCGAAACCATCACCTCTGGCGAGATGTCTATTGCCGGGAAGGCCATGAACGGGGTGCCGCCGCGCCATCGCGATATCGCCATGGTGTTTCAGAGCTATGCGCTCTACCCGCATATGACGGTGGAAGAGAACCTGACCTATTCGCTGCGCCTCCACGGTGTGGGGAAAGCCGAAGCCAAGGCCAAGGCGGCCGAGGTGGCGGCGACGACGGGGCTTTCGGCGCTGTTGTCGCGCTATCCGCGGCAGCTTTCGGGCGGGCAAAGGCAGCGCGTGGCCATGGGAAGGGCGATCATCCGCAATCCCAAGGCGTTTCTGTTCGATGAGCCACTGTCCAACCTCGACGCGGCGCTGCGCGTGCAGATGCGCAAGGAAATCCGCGCGCTGCATGATCGGCTGGGGGCGACCTCGGTCTATGTGACGCATGACCAAATTGAAGCCATGACCATGGCGGACTGGGTTGTGGTGATGCGCGATGGGGTGATCGAGCAGCAGGGACGGCCGCTCGATCTTTATGATCGGCCGGTCAATCGCTTTGTGGCTGGGTTCATCGGCTCGCCGGCGATGAATTTTGTCGAGGCGACGGTGTCCGAGGACGGCGGTGGCGTGGTGCTGGCTGGTGGTGAGCGTATCCCGTTGGGGACGCCTGTTGAGCCCAACCGCAAGGTGCTGGTGGGCATGCGGCCAGAGAACCTGCGCGTGGCGCAAGGGCCGGCGAGCTTTCACTTCGAGGTGGGCAATGTCGAGTCGACGGGATCGGCGACTTATCTCACCTCGACCGATGGCGCCCTGCAACTGGTGCAGACCGAGAGGCTGGGCTTTTCGGTCGGCGACCGCGTTGGCCTCGATATTGATCCGGCACTGATCCATCTGTTTGATCCGCAGACCGGGGCGAGGATCTGAACTTTGCAAAAGTAGCCCTCACCCTGAGGCGCCGCGCAGCGGCCTCGAAGGGCGGGGGCGTGCCCCAGTGCAGCGCCACGCCCTCGTGGTTCGAGGCTGCGCTGCGCTCCGCACCTCACCATGAGGGCTACTGGGGCGACGAGAACAAACACTGGAGTGCCGGAGAGGAACTTGCGGCACTCGCCACTCCAACAGCGAAAAGGTTTTCTCATGTCTCGTTATGCGCCCGTTCCGTTTCCCGATGTTCGGCTTGAAGGCCAGTTTTGGCATGAGCGGCTCGAAACGGTGCTCGACCGTACCGTGCCCAGCCAGCACAGGAAGCTGGGTGAATATGGGATTTTGGACTCGCTGAAACTGCCGAACCCGGCGCCGCCGCTGCGGTTTCCGCGGCATGGCAATGGGTTCACCGTGCAGGTGTTTTGGGACAGCGATGTGGGCAAGTGGATCGAGGCGGCGAGCTATGCGCTGGCGCATCGGCGCGATGCCGATATCGAGGCCAAGATCGAGGCGGCTGTGGACGATCTCGAAAAGGCGCAGGCGCCGGATGGGTATCTCAATTGCTGGTATCTCGGGCGCGAGCCGGAGAACCGCTGGACCAATCTGCGCGATAATCACGAGATGTATAATGCCGGGCATCTGCTCGAAGGTGCGGTGGCCTATTTTCAGGTAACCGGACGGCGACGGTTTTTGGAGGTGATGGAGCGCTATCTCGACCACATCTATGCGACCTTCGGCACAGAGCCGGGCAAGAAACGGGGCTATGATGGGCATGAGGAAATCGAGCTGGCGCTGATGAAGCTCTACTACCTCACGGGGGAGAAGAAGCATCTCGACTTTGCCACCTATCTTATTAACGAGCGCGGGCGGCCAAACCCGCATTATTTCGATATCGAGCGAGAGGCGCGCGAGGGCGGGGACGCCAAGCAGCGCTATGTCTTCGGCAATTACGAATATTCGCAGAGCCACAAGCCGGTGCGCGAGCAGGAGAAGGTCGTCGGGCACGCTGTGCGCGCCATGTATCTCTATACCGCCATGGCGGACCTCGCCGCAGAGCTGAACGATCCGGCGCTGAAGCGGGCCTGTGAGGTACTTTGGGACGATGTGATGGAAACCAAGATGTATGTGACGGCGGGCCTCGGCCCTTCGGCGCATAATGAGGGGTTTACGCATGATTTCGACCTGCCAAACCAGACGGCTTATGCCGAGACTTGCGCTTCGGTGGCGCTGATCTTCTGGGCGCAGCGTATGCTGCATCTCGATCTCGACGGGAAGTATGCGGATATTCTTGAACTGGCGATGTTCAACGGCGCGTTGTCCGGGCTGAGCCGGGATGGCGAGCAGTATTTTTATGCCAATCCGCTGGAGAGTGACGGCACGCCGACGCGGTGGGACTGGCACATGTGCCCGTGCTGTACGATGAATGTGTCGCGGCTGGTGGCTTCGGTGGGCGGGTACTTCTTGTCCGCGGCCGAGGACGGGGTGGCGTTTCATCTCTATGGGGGGATTGGCTCGACGGTTGAGATCGGCGGGCAGAAGGTCGCGCTCAAGGAAGTGTCGAATTATCCGTGGTCGGGGGACATCAGGATTTCAGTCGATCCGGAAAGCCCGGCGGCGTTTGACGTAAAACTGCGCATTCCGGGTTGGTGCCAGGGGGCGAGCGTTTCGGTGAATGGGCAGAGGCAAGATGCGAAGGCGGTGAACGGTTATGTCACCATTCATCGGACATGGGCGAAGGGCGATGTGATCGCGCTCGATCTGCCGATGCCGGCGGAGCGGCTTTATGCGCATCCGGGGGTGATCATGAATGCCGGGCGCGTGGCGCTGAAGCGTGGGCCGCTGGTGTACTGTGTCGAGGAGGTCGATAATCCGGGTGGGCGTGTGCAGCGGCTGAAGATCAAGCGCGATGCGGCGCTGGAGGTGAAGACCGAGCCGGGGCTGTTCGATGGGGTGGTGACGCTGAAGGCGGCGGCGACGGCGATTGATGAGGGGGAATGGGCCGGGCTCTATCGGACGAAGCCGCCGGCGGAGCGGGAGGCGAACCTGACGGCTATCCCGTACTATTTGTGGGCGAACCGCGGGCAGGGGAGCATGGTGGTTTGGATACCGGAGGTGGTTTGAGGTTCGGCCGGACACACGATGCTGCACCAAATACCGGCTGTCATCCCGGCCTGCGCCGGGGTGACATGCTGAGGTTGGGACAGCCGACAGGGAATTCCCTCAATTGCGATAGTGCACAACCATCAGCGCTCTTGCGGGCGCGGTGGATTCGTTGACAATTTCGTGGGGGAGGTCGGCGCGGTAGCGGGCTGTTTCGCCTTTGCTCAGGGCTTGCCGGCCGTCGCCGCTGATGACGGCGAGGCCGTCGGTCCAGGCGGTCAGGTGTTCCGTTGTGCCGGGGGAATGAGGCGAGCTGGCAAGGCTTTTGCCCGCGGCGATTTCCACTTCGTACCATTCCACCTGGCTCGCGAGACCAGGTGGGCTCAGGATGCGGAGGGTCCAGTCGCCTTTGGGCGAGCGGATTTCCGGGGTGTGGGCGAGACTCACCACTTCGATGGGCTCGGGCTGTTTTTGCGATATGCCGCCGCCGACCAGTTCGGCAAGATCGAGTTCGAGCGCCTGGGTGAGGCCCCACAGCACGGCGAAGGTCGGGTTGGCCTCGCCGCGCTCGATTTGCGACAGCATGGATTTTGAAACCCCCGAGCGCGCCGCCAGTTGTTCCAGCGTCAGGTGGCGGGCTTTGCGCTGCGCCTGAATGATGGGACCGAGTTGGGGCGCGGACTCCGTGCTCATATAAATTCCATTGTAGCGGATTAAAATATCCAATATATTGGAATTTCCATTATAGCGGAGGATGCGGCGGTGGATAGCAGATTTCTGGATCACGTGAACTCGGTGCTGGCCGAGATCGAGGCGGCGGGTCTTCGCAAGGTCGAGCGGGAGATTTCCGGGCCGCAGGGCGGGCGGATCGCGGTTGGTGGGCGCGAGATGCTGAACCTTTGCGCCAACAACTATCTCGGGCTCGCGAACCATCCGGGCATTCGCCGCGCGGCGGCTGAGGCGCTGGATAGCCACGGGTTTGGCATGGCCTCGGTGCGGTTTATCTGCGGGACGCAGGACCTGCATCGGGCGCTGGAGCGGCGGATCGCTAGGTATCTCGGCAAGGACGATGCCATTCTCTTTGCGGCGTGTTTCGATGCGAATGGGGCGCTGTTCGAGACGTTGCTGGGGCCGGAAGATGCGGTCATTTCGGACTCGCTCAACCATGCGTCGATTATCGATGGCGTGCGACTGAGCAAGGCGAAGCGATATCGCTTTGACACTTCGGACATGGATGCGCTGGAAACCCAGCTCAAGCAGGTGGAGGCCGATGGCTGCCGGTTCAAGCTCATCATCACCGATGGCGTGTTTTCCATGGACGGGCATGTCGCCAAGCTGAAGGAAATCTGTGCGCTGGCCGAGCGGTTTGGCGCGCTTGTGGCGGTGGATGATTGCCATGCGACGGGGCATCTCGGGGAGAAGGGCATGGGGACGCCCGCGCTTACGGGCGCAGGGAACGGTGTCGATATTGTTACGGGTACGCTGGGCAAGACGCTCGGTGGCTCGATGGGCGGGTTTATCGCGGCGGCGCAGCCGATCATCGATCTGCTTAGGCAGCGTGCGCGGCCTTATTTGTTTTCCAACAGTCTCGCGCCGGCCGTGGCTGCGGGGTCGCTGAAGGCGATTGATATTGCAGAGTACGCGGATGATCTGCGGGCCAAGCTGGCGGGGCATGCGGCGAAATTCCGCAAGGGGCTTGGTGAGGCGGGGTTTTCGCTGATCGATGGGCAGACGCCGATCATTCCGGTGATGCTGGGCGATGCCGTTCTGGCGCAGCGCATGGCTAAGGAGCTGGATGCGCGGGGCGTTTATGTCGCCGGATTCTTTTATCCGGTGGTGCCGCAGGGCAAGGCGCGCATTCGCACGCAGATGTCTGCGGCGCTGAGTGATGACGACGTGGATTTTGCAATTGCTGCATTCAGCGATGCTGGCCGCGCGCTGGGAGTGATTTGATGAAGGCGCTGGTCAAGGCAAAGGCGGAACGAGGCATTTGGATGGAAGACCGTCCGGTGCCCGAGATTGGGCCGGATGATGTGCTGATCAAGGTCAAGAAGACCGGCATCTGCGGTACGGACGTGCATATTTACAATTGGGACGAGTGGGCGAGCCGTACGGTGCCCGTCTCGATGATCACCGGGCATGAATATGCCGGGGAGATTGTCGCCGTGGGCGGCAATGTGCGCGGGCTGAAGATCGGGCAGCGCGTGTCGGGCGAGGGCCATGTGGTCGGCGGCAATAGCCGCGCGGCGCGGGGCGGGAAGTATCACCTTGATCCTGATACCAAGGGGATCGGCGTCAATCTGCCGGGGGCATTTGCCGAGTTCGTGCGCATACCGGCTTTCAACGTCGTGCCGCTGCCGGACAGTGTCGACGATGAAATCGGGGCCATTCTCGATCCGCTGGGCAATGCGGTGCATACGGCGCTGTCGTTCGACATTGTGGGCGAGGATGTGCTTATCACGGGTGCTGGGCCGATTGGCATCATGGCTGGTGCGGTGGCGCGGCATGTCGGGACGCGGCATGTGGTGATTACCGATATCAGCCCGCAGCGGCTGGAATTGGCGGCGAAGGTGGCCGATGTGGTGCCGGTCAATGTGGCGCAGGAAGACCTGCGCGAGGTGATGAACCGGCTTGGCATGCGTGAGGGTTTTGACGTTGGGCTCGAAATGAGCGGCGCGCCGGCAGCGCTCGACCAGATGATCGACCATATGGTGATGGGCGGGAAGATTGCGCTCTTGGGTATTCCGGCGCGGCCGTTCCCGTTTGACCTCGGCAAGATCGTGTTTCGGATGATCACGCTCAAGGGGATTTATGGGCGCGAAATGTTCGAGACCTGGCACAAAATGCTGGCCATGCTCGAAAGCGGGCTGGATGTGCGCGGGGTGATCACCGGGCGGCGGCCGGCGGGGGATTACGCGGCGGCGTTTGAAGAGGCGGCGTCGGGGACGGGGGGGAAGATTGTGTTGGATTGGGAGAAGGTGGGGGAGTAGTCGCACTTTGCCTTCTCCCCTTGTGGGAGAAGGTGCCCCGAAAGGGTCACCGAATTCGCACTCGCGAATTCGGTTGGGATGAGGGGGATGTGGTCTAACCACTCGCTCCTCTGCGGAGGCCCGGCCATTCGAGCGCAGCTCTCATGGCCTTCTCGCCTCAAATCATGCCACTGGCATGATTTGCCCTGCGGGACGGCTCGAAGCCCCTCACCCTGACTTTTCGCTGACGCGAAAAGTCTGTCCCTCTCCCGCAAGGGGCGAGGGGAGGTTCAGTGCGAGGGGCGAGCTATCACACCAAAATCCGCTCCAAATCCAAAAATCCCCCTTGCGCGGAACCGTACCGTACGGTACGCCTGCGGACGGAAATTGCCGAAAGCGTTCGGCTATGCGTCTGCGGGGGACGACCAGTGCCTTTGCCCATCAAGATCAGCGAAGAAACCTTCACGCCCCGCCAGCAGGCGGTGCTGACGGCTGCGCTCGATTTGTTGGTCGAGAACGGCGATGGTCTGACCATGACGGCCGTGGCGCGGCGCGCTTCGTGCTCCAAGGAAACGCTCTACAAGTGGTTCGGTGATCGCGATGGGTTGCTTACGGCGACCGTGCAATGGCAGGCGGCCAAGGTGCGCATGCCGCATGTGGATCGCAGCCATCTCAGTGCGAAAGTGCTGCGCGAAAGCCTCGAGCAGTTTGCGCGCGATTTACTCACCACCATCATCGGTGAAGTGTCCATAACGCTCAATCGTACGGCCATTACCCATGCTGCCCAGGAGAAGGACAGCCTTGGGAACATCGTGCTCGAAAACGGGCCGATGGCGATCCGGCGGCGGCTGAAGCCGATTCTGGAAGCGGCCCGCGATGCGCGGCTGTTGCGCTTCAATTCGAGCGAAGACGCTTACCGTATCTTTTTCGGCCTTGTTGTCCGCGATGTGCAGATCCGTCTGCTGCTCGGCGACAAGAGCCTTACCCAATCCAATGTCGAAGCCAATATCGAAGCCGATGTCAGGGCCGCGACGGATCAATTCCTGGCCCTCCACGGGGCCAAGGCCAATACCTAAAAATCGCTATTGAGGGGAGTTTCCCATGCGCGTTTATTACGATCGTGATGCCGATATCAACATCATCAAGTCCCGCAAGGTTGCCATTATCGGCTACGGTTCGCAGGGCCACGCGCATGTGCTGAACCTGCGCGATTCCGGCGTCACCAACGTGGCCGTTGGCCTGCGCCCCGGCTCGCCGTCGGCCAAGAAGGCTGAGAGCGAAGGCCTCAAGGTCATGAGCGTTGCCGAGGCTTCCGCCTGGGCCGACGTCATCATGCTGCTGACTCCCGACGAACTGCAGGCCGATATCTACAAGAAGGACATCGAGCCCAATATTCGTGACGGCGCTGCCCTGGCATTTGCCCACGGCCTCAACGTGCACTTCAACCTGATCGAACCAAAATCCACCGTCGACGTGATCATGATCGCGCCGAAGGGCCCGGGCCACACCGTTCGCGGCGAATACCAGAAGGGTGGCGGCGTGCCTTGCCTGATCGCCGTGCACCACGACGCTTCGGGCAATGCCCATGACATCGCTCTCGCTTACGCATCGGGCGTTGGTGGCGGCCGTTCGGGCGTCATCGAAACCAACTTCCGCGAAGAGTGCGAAACCGATCTTTTCGGCGAACAGGCAGTGCTTTGCGGCGGCCTCGTCGAGCTGATCCGCGCTGGCTTTGAAACGCTGGTGGAAGCCGGCTATGCGCCAGAAATGGCCTATTTCGAGTGCCTGCACGAAGTGAAGCTGATCGTCGACCTGATCTACCAGGGCGGCATCGCCAACATGAACTACTCGATCTCGAACACGGCCGAATGGGGTGAATATGTCACCGGTCCGCGCATCATCACCTCGGAAACCAAGGCCGAGATGAAGCGCGTTCTGCACGACATTCAGTCGGGCAAGTTCACCTCGGACTGGATGCAGGAAATCAAGGCTGGCGGTTCGCGCTTCAAGGCGACCCGTCGCCTGGCCGACGAGCACCAGATCGAAGCCGTCGGTTCGCAGCTGCGCGACATGATGCCCTGGATCAAGGCTGGCGCGCTGGTCGACAAGGCGAAGAACTAAAAGCCTGAAATCACTCGGTTCACGTCATCTGCTGACTGCCATCCCGGCCCTCGGATCAAGTCCGAGGGTAAACTGCGGGGAACCATCCTGAGATCTCAAGATGGGCCCCGGCCTGCGCCGGGGTGACAATCGAGGGTTGAGTGAACTAGGTGTATTGTCTGGCGTTCAGCGAATAGTAACGGGGGCCTTGTGCCCCCGTTTTCTTTTCTCAACTGCGAAGGTCCCCATGAGCATTCGCGTTATTCCCATCACTGGCGTCCATATCCGTTTCGTGCCCGGAGCGTGGCCTATGCCGGATGATCTACGAGCGTCCGTGCCGGGGCGGTGGGCGGCGATGCTGGAGGCCAACTCGCACCTTTGGGACGGGCGGATTTTGGGCGTGTCGCCGCCGGTCGTGGGCGAAGATGGTATCTTGCGCGCCGAGGCGCGTGAGGATGCGTTTTCGTCTTTCCTGACCTGGCGCGAGGCCGGGTTTCCGGAGATGGGCATTCGCAACCTTTTCGGGTCGGCGCTCATCGTTTCAGCCGATGGATTTTTGATCCTTGGTGTGATGGGCGAAGACACTGCGAATGCCGGACGAATTTATCCGCCGGGTGGGTCGCTGGAACCGCGGGATGTGATGGAAGATGGGCGGGTGGATGTCGCCCGATCGACGGCGATCGAGCTGACTGAAGAGACTGGTCTCGATGCGGCCAATGCTCGGCTGGGCAATCTGATTGCGGTGCTCGACGGGCCGCGAGTGTCGGTAAGCCGTGCCTTTCATTTCGATGCTTCGGCGGAGGAGCTGGTGGCTGAGATTCGGAGAAATCTGGAGAAACAGGAGCATCGCGAACTGGGCGATGTCGTTGCGGTCAGGCGTGCCGAAGACGCGGCGGGCAGGGGGCAGGTGATGGCCTATACGGCCGCCTTGCTAGATCACTGGCAGGGCGGAAAGATTTCGCTTTAGGACAGCATTGCCAATGCAGTAGAACCGAGATCGCTTGATGGAGGGGTGTTTATGGCTTTGCCGGATTTTCCTGTTGAGGGTGGGTGCCAATGCGGAGCCACGCGCTATCGCCTGAAGACCTCCCCGCTTTCGGTTTACAATTGCCACTGCAAGGACTGCCAGCGCTTTTCGGGCGCCGGCTGGTCGATGTCGATGATCGTCCGGAATGATGATTTCGAATTGTTGCAGGGCGAAATCGCCCGTTACGACCGCACGGCGGATAGCGGCAATGTCGTGCGCATGAACTTCTGTGCCCATTGCCATGGCTGGCTGTGGAACGATCCGCCGGCCGGGACCATCAAGGTGGTGCGGGCCGGCACGCTGGACGACCTGGATTGGGCCGCGCCGGTGGGAAATATCTGGACAGACAGCAAGGCCGCCTGGGCTCATATTGATCCCGCGCAGGTCAATTTTCTAAAAGGCGCGGCTGATCGGACACCTTTGTTCGAGGCCTGGACGCGTTCGCATCAGGATTGAGTGACATGACCACTGAAGACGATATTGCCCTCGTGAAGCGTCAGGAGCTGGACCTGGTTCTGCCGGCGCTGGATGAGGCCGTGGCTTTCGAGATCGGCGCGAGCATTCGGGCGCGGGCGCTGGAGGAAGGTCTTTCGCTGGTGGTCGATATTCGCACCTGGGATCGGCAGCTGTTTTTCTCGGCGACGCCGGGGACGAGTGCGGACAATGCCGAATGGGTGCGGCGCAAGATCAACACGGTGCGGCGGTTTCAGCGGGCCAGCTATCGTATGGTGCTGGAGCGGGGCGAAGCGCCGTTTTCGCCGCAGTCCGGTGCCGATCCGGCTGATTATGTGATCGCCGGCGGCGGCTTTCCGCTGCGGGTGAAGGGGGCGGGTATCATTGGTTCGCTGACCATTTCCGGACTGCCGGGCCGCAAGGATCATGGCGTGGCTGTTGATGCACTTTGTGACCATCTTGGACGCAATCGTGCCGATTATGCTTTGCCCGAGGCCTGAAAGATGAAGCTCGACTATCTGCTGCTCGACGTGTTTACGCGCGAGCGTCTGCAGGGCAACCAGCTTGCCGTGGTGCTGAAGGCGGATGGCCTCCTCGACAACGAGATGCAGGCCATCGCGCGGGAATTCAACCTCAGCGAGACGGTGTTTCTGAGCAAGCCGCAAAGCGAGCGGAATTCCGCGGGTGTGCGCATTTTTACCCCGCATGAGGAATTGCCGTTTGCCGGGCATCCGACTGTTGGTGCCGCCGTTGTGCTCGGCTTGCAAAACGACCGGACTGCGGTTCGCCTGGAAGAAAAAATCGGTCTCGTGACCGCGCTTTTCGAAAAGGCTGACAAGCGCTCGGGCGAGGCGCGCTTTGCGCTGCCGCGCTTGCCGACCAAGGTGGCTGACCTGACGGACAAGCTGGGCATCGCGCAGGCGCTCGGCATCGAGGTCGAGGAGATCGGCTGCGATGTCTTCGCGCCGGCCGTTTATACGGCGGGGGTGACGTTCCATCTCATTCCGGTGCGTGATGCGGGTGTGTTGGCCCGCGTGCGCGCCAACATGGCGATGTTCGAGGATGTTTTCTTCCACGATCATAACTCGGCTTATGTCTTCACACTGACGCCGGAAGAGCCGGAGAACGATATTGCCGCGCGCATGTTCAGCATAACTGCGGGGGAAGATCCGGGTACCGGTTCGGCAGCCGCTGCACTGATCGGGCTTTTGTCGGACAAGGCGGATTTTGGGGCGGGGCAGGCGGATTATGCGCTGCGCCAGGGCAAGGAGATGGGGCGGCTATGCCGAATCTCACTGCAATTGCGTCGCGAGGGTGAGGTGCTGACGCGCGGCGCGATTGGCGGGCACGCGGTCATTGTGGGCGAGGGTGTGCTGGACCTGGGGTAGCCCAGTAGCCCTCCTCCCGAGGTGAAGAGGTCTACTGGCTTACGATCCGATAAAATCACACCAATTGCCGCTTCGAGGCTTGCACGATGCGGCGAATTCGATCATGCTGTTGTCAAATTAGAGAGTTTTCTCCATGCAGCGCCGTCGCGCCAAAGCTATCGCCATCACTCAGCAGCAGGTCCTCAAGACCCGGATGCTGATTGCTGCTGGCATGCTGCTTTTGCCCGCGCTTCTCCTCCTTCTTATCAGCCCCTGATCACCGGCAGCTCGGATTAGCGAGCGGGTCGTCAGGGGATATCGCCATAAACCGAACATCTAGATATGTCCGGTCCAGCGAGCCATTGCCTCGGGGCCGATAGGAAAGAATAGAAAAATGTCCGTTGCCAGCAACAGCAACAAAGAACGCGTCTTCATTTTCGACACCACGCTGCGTGACGGCGAGCAATCGCCCGGCGCGACGATGACGCTGGAAGAAAAGCTGCAGGTTGCCGATGCGCTCGACGAAATGGGCGTCGATATCATCGAGGCCGGTTTTCCGATCGCTTCCAATGGCGACTTCGAGGCTGTCGTCGCCGTCGCCAAGCAGGTGAAGAACGCAACTGTGGCGGGTTTGGCGCGTGCCATCACCGCCGATATTGACCGCGCTGCCGAGGCCGTGCGCCACGCGCAAAAGGGCCGTATCCATACGTTCGTTTCAACCTCGCCGATCCATCTGGCGCACCAGATGAAAAAGACCGAGGACGAGGTGATCGAGATCATCGCCCGCACCGTGGCGCAGGCGCGCAATCTGGTCGAGGATGTCGAATGGTCGGCGATGGACGCGACCCGCACGCCGCTCGAATTTTTGAAGCGCTGCGTCGATACCGCGATCAAGGCCGGGGCGACGACGATCAACCTGCCCGATACCGTGGGTTATGCGGTGCCGGAAGAGCATTTCCAGATGTTCAAGACCATCATCGAAAGCGTACCGAACGCCGACAAGGCGATCTTCTCGGTGCATTGCCACGATGACCTCGGGATGGCCGTCGCCAATTCGCTGGCTGGTGTGGCTGGCGGCGCGCGGCAGATCGAATGCACGATCAACGGTTTGGGCGAACGCGCCGGTAATGCGGCGCTGGAAGAAGTGGTGATGGCACTGCGCACCCGCGGCGATGCCATGCCGTTCTTCACCGAAATCGAAACCACGCAGCTCTCGCGCGCCAGCCGCATTGTATCGGCGGCGTCGAATTTCCCGGTGCAGTACAACAAGGCCATCGTGGGCAAAAATGCCTTCGCGCATGAAAGCGGCATCCATCAGGATGGCATGCTGAAGAATGCCGAGACCTATGAAATCATGACCCCGGCCAGCGTCGGCATCAAGGAAACTACCTTGGTGATGGGCAAGCATTCGGGTCGCGCCGCCTTCAAGGACAAGTTGAAGGAACTGGGCTATGAGGTTGGCGACAATGCCTTCCAGGAAGCTTTCCAGCGATTCAAGGATCTGGCTGATCGCAAGAAGCATGTTTACGACGCCGATATCATCGCTCTTGTGGATGACGAAGTTGGCTCCGCCGGCGATCGGATCAAGCTCGTGGACATGGAAGTCGTCAGCAAGACGGGCGGCGTGCACCGCTGCAATATGATCCTGTCGGTCGATGGCACCGAAACGTCTGTGACCTATGATGGTACAGGCTCGGTGGACGCGATCTTCAATGCCATCAAGGAGGCCGTTGGGCAGGACCCCAATCTGGTTCTCTATGCCATCGACGGCGTGACCGGGGGAACCGACGCGCAGGCATCGGCGCATGTGCGCCTCGAAATGAACGGGCGGATCGCCTCGGGCAATGCGGCTGAACCGGACACGCTGGTGGCTTCGGCCCGCGCCTATCTCAACGCGCTCAACCGCGTGATGATCGAACGCGGCGCAGCCGCGCAGGGCGCACTGGCCGGCTGAGATATTGCCCGGCAGACAGCTTTGACTATTGTGATACTGCCCGGCATCGCCGGGCAGTTTTTTGTGATGTTGACGCTGGGGTGGGTTGCCGATGGACTACGCGCTTGTCGCTGTCGAAGAGCCGCTCGACTGGATCAATTTCCATGCCATTCGGCGGGTTGAACTCTTCGAGGCCAAAGGCCGGTTTGGGGTCTATAACGATAAGCACGCCGACGACTATGCGGACTTCGCGCATCCCTACTTGTTGACGCTGGATGGACGGGCGCTTGGTACGGCGCGGCTTGACCTTCTTGGCGCTGGCAGGGCCGCGATCCGCCTCGTTGCCATCACGGCTGGCGAGCAAGGACGCGGACACGGCCGTGTGTTGGAAATGCTGGTGTCGGAGCGGGCCCGGGCGCTCGGGGTAGCGGTGTTGCTGGTCAATGCGGCGGAAGACGCAGTGGGATTTTACCGGAAGACGGGTTGGGAGCCCTTCGACTGGGACGCTAGCGAACTTGTCAACAGCGCGGTGTCTTGCGTGCAGATGAGGAAGCTGCTCTAGCCTTTGTCCGAAGAGAACGGGGGCTATGATGCTGAGCAAGGCAGAGTTTCGGGGCGCTGTCCTCGCCCTTGGCGGCGTTCTCGCGCTCATTCTTGCCATCACTTCAGTTACGCCGGGCCTGCCCGGCGAACTCTTGTTGCAGACCCTACGGTTTCATCTCGTGGGGCTGGGGTTGGTGCTCACCTTCTTCATGGTGCTGTTTGGCGCCAGGTGGCGGGCGCTGCTTTTCGTGGGCGTGCTCGCTATCGCCTTTGCTCATGGCGCTTATTACATCTGGGAGTTTCAGGCGCGGCGAAATGAGCCGGTCGGCGCGCTTCGGGCCGAGATGACCTTCCTCAACTACAATGTGCTGAGCGGCAATCGAACGGCGAAGGACGTGGCCGATTTTATCGTGACAAGGGCGCCCGATGTGGCGCTGATCATGGAAACGCCTGGCGTCGTCGAATATATCCCTGAGATCGAGGCGGCGTTGCCCTATCGACTGGGCTGCGAGCGGGTTGCGACCTGCGATATTTCGCTGTTTTCACGGCACCCCATAACGGACGGGAAAGTGCTGGAGATTCCGCCCTTCCGGCGTTCGCGGCTGGTGGTGGCGCCGATGGCTATCGAGGACGTGAGCCTTACCGTAGTCGGCATTCACCTCTCAAAGCCTTATTTCGACGAGGCTTCGATGCAGGAACTGGGATATCTGCGCTATGTGCTCTCGCAGGTGACCGGGCCTGTTGTCGTGGCGGGCGATTTCAACTCGGCCCTATGGACGGCGCCGATCGCCTGGCTCGGACGGGCGCAGAACCTCGTTCCCGGGCCGACTTATCCCGCGACCTGGCCTGTGGAGCTTGGGCCGCTGGGTGTGCCCATCGACAATATTTTTACGCGCGGCGATGCGCGAATTATCGATGTTGCGGTGGGCGAAGACAGCTTTGGGTCCAACCATCGCTATCTCTTGGCGCGCATTGGACTTTACGCGCCGCTCTGAGCCGCGCGGATGGCCTTGGGCAGGGATTCTGCGAGGAGGGCCATGTCCGGCTCGGGGCCGACGCTGATGCGGATGTGCTTATCGAGCCCGGGCGCACCGGGTTTGCGGATGAAGACGCCAAGCAGGGCCAGTTCTTCGAGAATTTTCGTCGCATAGGCGCCGTCGCGGCCGCAATCGACGGCGACAAAATTGGTCGCTGAGGGCAGGGCGGTGAGGCCGTTGTCTCGGGCGATGCCGGCGATGCGGGTGCGGGCAGCGGCGATGTTGGCTTTTGCCTCGCGCAGATAGTCCTGATCGGCCAGGGCCGCCATGGCGGCGGCCTGGGCGAGGCGATTGACGCCAAAATGGTTCCGCACGCGGTTAAAGGCGCCGATGATCTTCTTGGGGCCGATGGCGTAACCAACGCGGATGCCGGCAAGGCCATAGGCCTTGGAAAAACTGCGGAGACGCAGGAGATTGCCCTTGCTGGTGTCGATGGGCGGCAGGGCGTCGTCGGGCGCCAATTCGCCATAGGCCTCGTCGAGCATGATGAGGGTTTCTTCGGGCACGGCGGCGATGAATTTTTCGATGTCGGCCGCCGGCCAGTAGGAGCCCATGGGGTTGTCCGGATTGGCGACATAGACGATGCGCGGCTTGAGGCGCTGGGCGGCCTCGGCGAGGGCGGTCAGGTCCTCGTGTGCCCCTTGGTAGGGCACGAATTCAAGGCGGCCGCCATGGCCGGTGACGTGATAGTTGAGCGTCGGATAGGCGCCGAGCGAGGTCAGCAGCACATCGCCTTCGGCCATGAAGAGGCGCACGATCAGGCCCATCAGGCCATCGACGCCTTCGCCAATGGCAACCTCATCGGGGGCAATGCCGTGGAAGTGGGCGAGGGCGGTGCGCAGGTCGTAATTTTCCGGGTCGGGATATTTCCAGATGCCTTCGGCGGCCTCGCGAATGGCGGCCAGAACTTTTGGGCTGGGGCCGAAACCGGATTCGTTGGCGCCGATTCGAGCTCGAATTTTCACCCCGGTCTTGCGCTCGATGGCCTCAGGGCCGACGAAGGGGACGGTTTCGGGGAGTTTTTCGGCGATTGCCGTGAGTTCGGGCAGAGGCAATTGAAGGCTCCGACAAGAGGTCGGTTGTTGTTTTATCGCATCTCTGCGCCCAAGCCAGCGATAGATCGAGACATCGCCGCGAAGTTCTCAACAGCCAGATTAGATGTTCAAAACCGGCAGAGGCCCTTGGGCCGGGGCTCTCGCGGGGGACTTCGGGGTCGGTGGCATTTGAACTAAATCGCAATGAAGTCAGCAAGTAGCCGACAACTATGCGCGTTCACCCTTGGTCATGCGCCGATTCCATCGGCCGTCTCCACTAAGCCCACTTACAAGGAGCAAAAAGTGAACCCCACCTATTTGCTTGCTCGCGATCATCTGCAGCGTGCTGCAGTCATCCTGCAAGGCGCCGACCAGCAATCTCGCCAACTGCGTCACATCATCGAGCGGACAATCGGCCTGATGGACGATTTCCGGCCCGAAGGTGGGCCGCAGGGCGACAACGTGTTCGAACTAAACGCCTACCGCCACCTGCGGTCGTGAAAATCTGCTCTCCTGGCCAGAAGGGCCGGGATTGAGCAGGATCGGTTGCGGCGACTTGTCAGGCCGCAAGAAGGGGATCCAGAAAGATCCCGGAAGTTTATCCACATATTGTGACGCAAGAGGCTGGACAGCGGAAAAGTCGCTTGGTAGAGAGGCGCCACTTTGGTGCCGGTCTTGCTAAGACGGGCGCATAGCTCAGATGGTAGAGCAGCTGACTCTTAATCAGCGGGTCCAAGGTTCGAGCCCTTGTGCGCCCACCAAAGTCTTCCTTGTTTACAAGGATCTACGAGAGGCGACCTTCGGGTCGCCTCTGTCGTTTCAGCCCTGAAAACGGACGGTATGGACGGCGCAACAGACTAGACAGCGGAAAACTCGCTTGCTAGAGAGGCGCCACTTTGGTGCCGTCGTCAAAGACGGGCGCATAGCTCAGATGGTAGAGCAGCTGACTCTTAATCAGCGGGTCCAAGGTTCGAGCCCTTGTGCGCCCACCAAATCCAAAACATGACAATGCCTTAAAACAGGGCGCCGCCAGTCAAGCGGCGCCTGTTTTGTTTGTGGTTGACGAGGATCAGGCGGGGCTTTGCGTGTCGCGAGATCAACTCTGGCCCGAGAGCACAACTATCCATTGTGTGTACGGAACAGACGCTATCTTCCTTCCCTCAAGCATCGTATAGCCGCAGAAGATTTTTCTGAGTGGAAGGCGCCTCCTTCATGTTCGGTATCGATCCGAGTTTCTTCAGCTCGCTGCTTCAGGTCATCCTCATCGACCTGGTGCTGGCGGGAGACAATGCTGTCGTCATCGGCCTCGCTGCTGCCGGACTTGCGTCCGACATGCGCCGCAAGGCTATTCTGATCGGCATCGCGGCAGCGACCATACTGCGTATCTTCTTTGCCTTGATCACCACCCAGCTGCTGTCGCTGGGCGGCGGTCTGCTGATCGCTGGTGGCGTGCTGCTGCTCTATGTCTGCTGGAAAATGTACCGCGAGCTGGCGGTCAGCCACGAGGAAGAGGGCGAAGCGACCGAGGCGCTGGCTGGCCACGATCTCAATGCCGATGGCACTGTCGCTGGCAAGGCGCCGCGCAAGACGCTGCGTCAGGCGGTCATCCAGATCATCATCGCCGACGTTTCCATGTCGCTCGACAACGTGCTGGCCGTGGCCGGTGCGGCGCAGCATCACTTTGAAGCGCTAATCTTTGGGCTGGCGCTCTCCGTCGTGATGATGGGCGTCGCGGCGACCTTCATTGCCCGCCTGCTGCATCGCTTCCGCTGGATTGCCTGGATCGGCCTCGCCATTATCCTCTTTGTTGCCGTTCGCATGGTGCTCGAGGGTGCGGGGGCGTTCATCACTATCCCGGAAATCCCGCTGCTCTACACGCCGCACGCGCCGGCTGCTGCTGCCGCAGCCCATTAAGGCTTGAGCATTCGCTAACCAATGCCCGCGATTGCAGGCATTTGGTGTGGTGAGATAGGGATTTGCTCACTTCGAACCTTTAGCCTCCCCGCAGATGAGCAATCTGCGGGGATTTTCATGTCCACTATCGCCGGGGAGATGATGGAACCAGCGCGGGCGGCGAATGCCCCCGCGGGCACGCATGGCATTGTGCTGGCGACGAAACGGGTTTCCGGCGCCGATTGGGATGCGATCATCGGTGGTTTCGACGAAGTCTGCCAGGAGCAGATGCATGCTTTTGCCGCGACCCGCTGGCCGGGTGTGGGGCAGGAGCCTGTGGTTTTTCAACGCGGCAACACCGTCATTGGCGGCGCGCTGGTTATGATCCAGCCTTTGCCCCTCAAACTGAGCCAGATGGCCGTGGTCAAATGGGCGCCTATGCTAGCAGTGGCGAGCGCGCCCGATGCCGAGGCGCTGCGGGTGGCCATGGTGGATTGCCTCGTTAGGGAATATGCCGAAAAGCGCGGCATGATGCTGTCGGTGCTGCTGCATGCTTCGCCGGGGGAGACGCACAGGGGCTATCGGGCGCTGCGCCAGCGCGGCTTCAAGCGCGGTTCGACGCTGCTGTTTCCCAATCGCTATATGGTGAAACTGCGCCTGTCCGATGACGAGTTGCGCAAGAGTTTTCACCAAACCTGGCGGCGGCAGCTCAACAAGGCGGAAAAGTCGGGGCTCGAATTCGAGCGGGTCGAGGCGGATCAGATCGACGCGTTCAAGACGCTCTATGCCTCGATGACCGAGCGCAAGCAGTTCCCCGACCATTCGGCTTATGAAACGCTCGATGCGCTGATGGCCCTCGACGAGCCGTTGCGGCCGGAACTGTTTTTCGTGCGTCACGAGGGCGAGACGGTTGCGGGGGCGCTGGTCTTCAAAGCCGGCGAGCGCGCCGTCTATCTCTATGGCGCGACCAATGACAGGGCATTGCCGCTACGGGCGGGCTATTTCCTCCACTGGCAGGTGATCCGCTGGTTGCGCGATCATACGCGGGCGCAGTGGTATGACCTCGGCGGTACCGACGGGTTTCAGGGGCTGCACCAGTTCAAGAGCGGCATGGTGGGTACTGCGGGGGTTATTCGCCCGGTGCCGCCCGTGCTGAATTTTGCGGCGTCACCCTGGGCGGGTTTCGTCGGCAATGCCGCTTTTAGGGCGCGCGATGTGGTCCAGCATACGCGACGGAGGATCGACTGGGTGTTGAGCCGCAAGGCGCGACCGGACCAGGCGCCGCATGTCTGGGACGCGGATCTAGAATGAGCCTTGCCCGGAAACTTGCCTCGCAATCTTCCATCATTTTTGCGGCCCGCATTTTCGGGGCCGGCTTCATTTTCGTCGCCCAGGCGCTGATTGCGCGGCTCTGGGGCGCCGACCTGCTTGGTGAATTTCTGCTGGTGGTCGCCAGCGTCAACCTGGTCTCGGTGGTGATGCCGCTCGGCTACCACACGGTCGGCACCTATTTTGCCGCTGAGTACCGGGCGCGGGGCAATCGCCGGCAATTGCTGGCCTTTCTCACGCGGTCCTATGGCTTTGTGGCGCTGAGTTTTGCCGGGCTGATCGTCATTGGCCCCTTGCTGCTCGAAGCGATCGGGCAGGGGCAGAGTGCCGTGGCGCTGCATTTCGTGCCCTTTGCGCTGCTGACGCTCGGCACAGCGGTCGTCTATGTGAACAGCGCCACGCTGATCGGGCTTAAGCGGCCGTTTGCTGGATTTTTTGCCGATACGCTGTTGCGGCCGATGATCGTGTTGGCCTCGTTCCTCGTGGCGCTCGGCGTGGGCGTTCCCGAGGCGGGCTTTACGCAGATGCTATGGTGCATCGGCGTCGGCTACGTGGCCGTGTCGCTGGTGCAGTTCGGCTTTGTGGTCACGAGCCTGCCGAAAATTCCGGTGGGTGAGGACGATATGCCGGCGGAGAGCCGGCGCTGGTGGCGCTTCGCATTGCCCTGGGTGGTGATCAGCCTTGCGACCGACTTCTTCTTTGATATCGATCTCTTGCTGTTGAGCCATCAGCTGGGCCGCGAGGAACTGGCGATCTTTGGCGTTTGCACGCGCATCTTCTCGCTCGTGTCCTTTGGCGTGGCGGCGGTCTATGCCGTGACCATGCCGGACATGTTCGAAAGCGAGGCCAAGGCCGATCGCGGCGAGTTCAACCGCAAGGTGGGCGAGGCCAATCTGGTGGCGAGCGGGGTGGCGCTGCTGCTGTTCGGCGTAGCCGTGGTTGGAGCACCATTTGCACTGATGCTGTTCGGGCCGGCCTTTGCCGCCGGCGCCGCACCGCTGGCCATTCTGTGCCTGTCGCTGGTGGTTCGCTCGGCTATGGGGCCGGCTTCGATCGTGCTGTCGATCCATGATCGGCCGTGGGCGAGCCTTCCGGCCATTGCGCTCGGGATTCTGAGCCTGTTTCTCGGCAATCTGCTGCTGGTGCCGGGATTTGGCCTCGTTGGCGCGTCGCTTTCGGCGATTCTGGCGATCAGTATCTGGTCGGTGGCGCTATGGCTGACAGCGCTGCATACGGCACATGTCGATGTGTCGATCATGCAGTGGTTCCGCTCACGGCGGCGGGTGATCGCGGCGGAGTAGGGTGCTCAGGCGCCCACAAGACCTTTCAGCCGATTCTTCAGGCGTCCGAGGCGGCCGATATTGACGCCGCTATCATAGCCTTCTTCTTCCTTGGTGTAGAATTTCTCGATCAGCAGATAGTCCTGTCCGAAAATGTGCTGCTCAAGGAGAACCGTTTCCTTGTAGCCGTAGCGCTTGAGCAGCATGCGAGCGACCTCGTTGTCCGGGCGCACGAAGGTGAAGGCCTTGTGGAAACGCTTCTTGTCCCAGTGTTCGTCGAAGGCGCGCATGCCGAACATGCCGAGCTTGGTCTGGCGATGTGAGGGGAATACCCAGCTCCAGTAGCGAAACACGGCGCCGCATTCGGGACCCGACACCATGGCGCCGCCGGGAACTCCATCGGCGCACATGATCATGATGTGCCAGGGGTCGATGGCAAGGAGGTTGTGGAGAAAGGTCTTGTTCAGGCGCCCCATTTCGTGAGCCTTGAAGCGATCGCTATAGTGCGGCGAGTTCGCGATCACATCCATGAGTTCGGTATGGATCAGCGGCACATCCTCGGGCTTGGCGGCACGGATGGTCATTTCGGCCATGGATCGCTCCCTTGCGCAAATCTCCTACTTTTAATGTAGCGCGAGGCCGTTAATGAGCCGTGGCCTTCCACTTCAGTCGTATCGTCAAGGGCTTGCGGCGGATAGATCGGGTCACTAGAACGTTTCTCGGGAGAGACCAGGGAGGATGACAATGAGCGAAGAGCTCTTGTTCCAGCCAAGTGCGGCCGCGATCGCGCATACCCAGACGACGGGCGAGCAATATGCCGCCCAGTACGAGCGTTCAGTCACGGATCCGAATGGATTCTGGGCCGAGCAGGCCAAGCGCCTCGACTGGGTGACCTTTCCCAAGACCATCAAGAACACCACGTTCGAATATCCAAACGTGTCGATCAAATGGTTCGAGGACGGGGTTCTGAACGTCTCATATAACTGCCTCGACCGGCATCTGGAGACGCGCGGCGACGATGTCGCGATTATCTGGGAAGGCGATACGCCGGGCACGGACGACAGGGTAACCTATCGTCAACTGCATGATCGCGTCTGCCGCTTCGCCAATGTGCTCAAGGCCAACGGCGTCAAGAAGGGCGACCGCGTCACCATCTATATGCCCATGGTGATCGACACCGCAGTGGCCATGCTGGCCTGTTCGCGCATCGGCGCGGTCCACTCGGTGATCTTCGGCGGCTTCTCGCCCGATTCGATCGCCGGCCGCGTGACCGACTGCGGCAGCAAGATCATCCTGACGGCCGATGAAGGCCGGCGCGGCGGCAAGACCATTGCGCTCAAGAAGAATGTCGACGAGGCGCTGACCAAGGTTTCAGGCGTCGAAAAGGTGATCGTCGTCAAGGTCACCGGCAATGCGGTGAACATGAGCGAGGGCCGCGACGTCTGGTATCAGGACGAAGTCGCCAAGGTGGACGCCAATTGCCCGCCCGAGCCGATGAACGCGGAAGACCCGCTCTTCATCCTCTATACCTCCGGCTCGACCGGCAAGCCCAAAGGCGTTCTGCACACGACCGGCGGCTACCTTCTTTATGGCTCGCTGACGCATCAGCTCACCTTCGACTATCGTCCGGGCGAGGTTTTCTGGTGCACGGCCGATGTGGGCTGGATCACCGGGCACACTTATATCGTCTATGGGCCGCTCGCCAACGGCGCGACGACGCTGATGTTCGAGGGCGTGCCGAGCTATCCCGATGCCAGCCGATTCTGGCAGGTGGTGGAAAAGCACAAGGTCAATATCTTCCACACTGCGCCCACCGCCATCCGCGCGCTGATGGGCGCGGGGCATGAATTTGCCGACAAATACGACATGCCGAGCCTGCGTCTCCTGGGTACGGTGGGTGAGCCGATCAATCCCGAAGCCTGGCTCTGGTATGCCAAGCATGTCGGCAAGGATCGCTGCGGCATTGTCGATGCATGGTGGCAGACCGAGACCGGTGGCCACATGATCGCCCCGTTCCCCGGCGCTTTCCCGACAAAGCCGGGTTCGGCAACCAAGCCATTCTTCGGCGTGCAGCCAGTTGTGCTTTCGCCTGAGGGCATTTTGCAGGAGCAGACCAAGGCCGAGGGCGTCTTGGCCATCAAGGATAGCTGGCCGGGCCAGATGCGCTCGATCTATGGCGATCATCAGCGCTTCATCGATACCTATTTCACCCAGTACAAGGGCTATTATTTCACCGGCGACGGCTGCCGGCGCGATAGCGAGGGCTACTACTGGATCACCGGCCGCGTCGACGACGTACTCAACGTCTCCGGCCACCGGCTGGGCACGGCGGAGGTCGAAAGCGCGCTTGTGGCGCATCCGAAAGTCAGCGAAGCGGCCGTGGTCGGGTACCCGCACGATATCAAGGGGCAGGGCATCTATTGCTATGTGACCCTGATGGCGGGCGAAAGCAGTTCCGATGAGTTGCGTGCCGAGCTCAAGAGCTGGGTGCGCAAGGAAATCGGGCCGATCGCGACGCCGGACCTGATTCAGTGGGCGCCGGGCCTGCCCAAGACGCGCTCGGGCAAGATCATGCGCCGCATTCTGCGCAAGGTCGCCGAGAACGATTTTGGATCGCTGGGCGATACGTCCACCCTGGCCGATCCGGCTGTAGTCGATGATCTGATTGCCAATAGGCAAAACCGGGCGAGCTGAGGCCAGGTTCCTGTCCGCAATACATGCCCTCGGGTTCTGCCCGGGGGCATTTTCTTTCAGTAGCCCTCATGGTGAGGTGCGGAGCGAAGCGTAGCCTCGAACCACGAGGGCGTGGCATTGCAACACCGGGGCACGCCCGCGTGGTTCGAGGCTTTGCTCTGCAAAGCACCTCACCATGAGGGCTACTGGGATTTCGGACACTCCCTCTTAATTCTCAGTCATTGTCTCGCCAGCTTTTCGTGACCACTGTGCAGGACAGATTCGCCCCGGAGCTTCATCTTGCGTTTGATTCTTGCCGCAGCCGTCGCATGCCTCGCCATCGCCGGGCCCGCTCATGCCGCTACGCTCGAGGAAATGGCGGGGCAGATGATCGTCATTGGCTTTGAGGGCGATGGTGCCGGGGATGCGAGCGTCAAGGCGATCAGCGACGAGTTGGCGGCGGGCCGGCTCGGCGGCGTCATGTATCTCAAGAAAAATGTCGCGAGCCTTGCTGCCGTCGCCGCGATGAACGCAAAGTTCCGTGCGGCCTCGCCGGACCTGCCGCCCTTCATCACCATCGACCAGGAAGGCGGCGCGGTCGAGCGGCTGACCAAGGATGTCGGCTTTACCGAAATTCCCAATGCGGCGACGATCGCGGCGCGCGACACGCCGGAAGAGGCCGAAGCGATCTATGCTGAAATGGCCAAGGGTATTGCAGCGCAGGGGTTTACGGTCAATTTCGGGCCGGTGGCCGATCTCAATACCAATCCGAATAATCAGGTGATCGCCAAGTTCGGCCGCGCTTTTGGCGCTAACCCGGCGACGGTGATCGACTATGATCGCGCCTTTATCGAGGGGCATCATAAGGCCGGTCTCGCCACGGCGCTGAAGCACTTTCCGGGGCATGGCTCATCGACGGCCGATAGCCATGAAGGCTTTGTCGATATTACCAAGACCTGGTCGGAGGACGAGCTGAAACCCTATGAAGAGCTGATCGGCGAGGGTGTGGTCGACATGGTAATGGTCGGCCATCTCTATCACGCCGACTATGCGGACGGCGACGGCCAGACGCCGTCTTCGCTATCGGCCCGCTGGATCGACGGCGTATTGCGGACCGATCTTGGTTTTGATGGCGTAGTGATCAGCGACGACCTCGAAATGGGCGCCATTCGCGATCATTTCACGCTCGAAGAAACTGTGGTCGAAGGCGTAAAGGCTGGGATGGATATCCTGCTTTTTTCCAACACTGCCTATCAGCGGCCCACGCTGTCGCGCGAGGTGTTGGATATCCTCGTCAAACATGCGGGGGCCGACCCCGCCTTTGCCGCGCGGATCGAGCAGAGCTACGATCGGGTCGTTGCCCTCAAGAAGCGGCTTTCCACCTCTTTCTGACGAAGCCGGTTTCCTCCGTCGCGCTCCGAAGATAAAGTGGGGCAGTAACTTGGAGACCAGAGGCAATGACGGATGACCGAGAGGTGCGGCGCGTAAGGGCGTTGTTCCTGTCCGACGTGCATCTGGGCATGAAGCCGACCCGGGTGAAGCAACTCATCGAGTTCCTGCGCCTGCATGACGCCGAGACCATTTATCTGGTCGGCGATATTCTCGATGGCTGGCGGCTGGCCAAGGCCTGGCACTGGCCTGAGGATTATAATGTCCTGACGCAGATCCTCCTCGACAAGGCGATGGCCGGTACGCGGGTCGTGTACCTGCCGGGCAATCATGACGAGTTCCTGCGCGAATATCTCGGTACCTATTTCGGCGAAATCGAATTGGTGGATCGTACGATCCACACCTCGGCAACGGGGCGCACCTATCTGGTGATCCATGGCGATCAGTTCGACGTCGTGGTCATGAATGCCAAATGGCTCGCCCATGTAGGGGATTGGGCCTATAACTTCGCGTTGCGCGTGAACATTGCCATCAACTGGGTGCGACGCCGGCTGGGCCTGCAATACTGGTCGCTCAGCGCCTGGGCCAAGCAGAAGGTGAAGAACGCCGTGTCGGTGATCGGGCGCTTCGAAGAGGCGCTGGTGCATGAGGCCAAAGAGTCGGGTGTGCATGGTGTCATCTGCGGCCACATCCATTTTGCCGACATGCATGACCGACTCGGCATTCACTACATCAATACCGGCGATTGGGTGGAAAGCTGCACGGCCGTGGCCGAGAATCACGATGGCGAGTTCGAGCTGATCAAGTGGACGGAGATGGTGGTGGGCGAGCCGCGACGGGCAAAAATCCGTCGTCCGGTAACGGAATAGGCTGTCGCCGCTCCGTCGCAATATCGTCACGGCAACGCAAATTGGCGGGAGCAGGCTGATCTGGCCTGAACCAGCCACGCGGTGCCGCCATGGCCAATACCGTTTCGTTTCCCGCCGCCCGTCGCATCGTCATTGTCACTGACGCCTGGCGCCCACAGATCAACGGCGTGGTGCGCACGCTCGAAAGCGTCGGCAAGGTGCTTCGCGAGTGGGGGCATAGCGTCGACTATCTGACGCCGGAAGCCTTCTGGACCGTGCCGGTGCCGACCTATCCCGAGATCAGACTATCGCTGGCCTCGCGCCGGGCAGTGTTTCGCCGCCTTGCCCATTCTCGAGCGCACCATATTCACATCGCGACGGAGGGGCCGCTGGGGCTGCTCGCCCGGCAATATTGCATCGAGCGCGGCAAGGGTTTTTCGACGAGCTTTCACACGCGCTTCCCGGAATATGTTTCGGCCCGGCTGCCGGTGCCGCAGGACTGGAGCTACGGCTATCTCCGCTGGTTCCACGAGCCGGCGGGCAATACGCTGGTGCCGACGCCATCGCTGCGCGACGATCTCGCCTCGCGCGATTTCAGGCACCTTCACCTCTGGGGCCGCGGCGTCGATATGGAGCGCTTCCAGCCGGGGAAGTCCGATGTCTTCGCGCATCTGCCGGGGCCACACCTCCTCTATGTCGGGCGGGTCGCGGCCGAGAAAAATGTAGAGGCTTTCCTGAGCCTTGATGTGCCGGGCACCAAGATCGTGGTCGGCGATGGGCCGGACCGGGCGCGACTCGAAAAACTTTATCCCGACGCTGTCTTCTGCGGCTATCGCCATGGTGATGCGCTGGTCGAGGCCTATCAGGGGGCCGATGTTTTCGTCTTCCCGAGCCGTACCGATACCTTTGGCAATGTGATGACCGAGGCTCTTGCTTGCGGCACGCCGGTCGCGGCTTATCCGGTGACCGGGCCCAAGGATATTCTTACAGATGGACGGGCAGGGGCCATTCATGTGGATCTTGGCGTCGCGGTGCGCCGGGCGCTGATGCTTGATCGGCGCGATGCCAGTGCGCATGCGCAGAATTTCACCTGGGCGGCCAGCGCGCGGCAGTTTGTCGATGGCCTCGTGCCAGCGACCGTAAGGCTGCCGCAACTGGCCAAGGCGGGCTAGGCAGTACCCGAAAGGACGCACGGATTTAGAACGTTGCAGTTCGCCTCCATTTGGGTCTTGCATTGTGTGACACTGCAAGGCACCAAGGCGAGCGGGGCGCTGATTTGCGCCCGGAGTCTTTTCCATGTCTTCCGTTCTGTCGCGCTTCGATACCCCCGAGGCGCGAGCATCGCTTTATCAATTCACGGTCTACCTTCCGGGCGCAGTGGCGTCGGTTTTTCTCGGCATCTGGTTGAGCCTCCATGGCATTCCGGCCGACCAGATCGGCTTGATCAATGCGCTGCCCATGCTGGGCCTGCTGCTCCTCAACATGATCATCGGCCGCATCGCCGACCGGGCGGATGACTGGCGCACAGCGATCATCGCTATTTCGCTGGTTTCGGCCGTGGCGCCGCTGGGGCTTTATTTCATTTCTGAATTCTGGGGTATTCTGCTCGTCTGGGCATTGGTGGCTATGTCCAACGGCCTCGTCGCCCCGATCATCGATGCGGCGACCGTGCGTATGACGCGCCGCAATGGCACTGATTTCGGCGCGGTGCGGGCCTGGGCGACCATCGGCTATGTCGTGGGCGCTGCCGGTATCGGGGGGCTGCTTACCGTCGTCGGGCCGGGCTCCTTCGTGACGCTCTACGTCGCCATGACCGTGCTGCGCGCCGTTATAGGTTTCCTGCTGCCGCGCTTTCGGGCGCCAGCACAGGAGGCGACCCTTGCCAATGTGCAGGGCACGCCGGCGCAGCGGGTCAAGCTGCGGGATTCGTTAAAACCGTGGTTTGTGCTGCCGCTGGTCGCCTTTGCGCTGGTCAATGCCAGCAATGCGGTGATGGGCAGTTTTGGCGCTCTGCTCTGGCACCAGCAGGGGATTCCCGATCATTTCCTGGGTCCGTTGCTCGGCATAGCGGCCGTGGGCGAGGCTGTCCTGATGTTCGCGTGGCGCCGGTTCGGGGGGCGGGTCACGGCACGCAACATGATCCTTGTCGCCTGCGTGGCGGGGCTTGTCCGCTTCACTATCCTCGCCTTCGCGCCGCCTGTGGAAGCGCTGTTCTTCCTGCAATTGCTGCACGCCTTCAGTTTCGGCATGGGCTATTTCGGCGTCGTGCATTTCATCGCCAACTGGACGCACGAATCCAACGCTGCCGAAGCGCAGGGCTTTGCCAATATGCTCAACCAGGGCGCCGCCATGGTCATGCTGGTGACGTTCGGGTGGCTGGTGGAATGGTTCGGCTCATCGGCCTTCTTCGCCTCGACCGTGACCTGCTCCATCGGCATCGTCTGCGTTCTGGTTTCGCTGCGCATGCGTCCGCCCAAGGATGCGACGCGGCCCGCCCTTTCCTGATGTGCGGAGGGGCGATGTTCCGCTCCTCCCGTTCTTTTCCTTCCCAGGTTGCTTGAATGAGCCAGAGCCTTGCCGGCCGCGTCACGCCCGAAATGCGCACTTCGGCCTTTTATGCCAGTTTTTTCACCGGCAGCGGCGCCGCTGTAATGTTCCTGCCGATCTGGCTGTCGGGCCAAGGCATCACGCCTGAGCAGATCGGCATCATCAATGCCGTGCCTATCGTGGTGATCCTTCTGTTCAACCTGGTGATCGGTCGCGTGGCCGATCGGGCTGGCGACTGGCGGCAGGTGATCGTCATTGGCGCGTTGATCGGCGGCATCGTCCCGATCGGCCTGTTTCTCGTCAATGAGTTCTGGGGCATTCTGCTGTTCTGGACCCTCGCCTGTCTTCCCGGCGGCGCTGTGGGGCCGGTGCTCGACGCTGCCACCATGCGGCTGGCGCGGCGGAATGGCACCGACTACGGCGTGATGCGCGCCTGGGGCACCGTGGGCTACATGCTGTTCAACGGGCTGACGGGCTATCTGGTCGTCTGGTTTGGCGCCGGTATCTTCGTGCCGCTCTTTGTCGGCATGGCCATCTTGCGCGCGCTGGTCTCGCTGCAATTGCCGGCATTCCGGGTGCCGGTCGAACAGAAGACCATTGCCGCGGTGACAGAGCCGGCCCCGGCCGCGAGACGGCTGCGCGACGTGGCAAAGCCGTGGTTCATCTTGCCGCTCTTCGGTTTCTGCATGGTCTTTGCCACGCATATCGTCCTCAACGCCTTTGGGTCGCTGCTCTGGAAGGAGCAGGGCATTCCGGAAAACGTCATCGGCCCGCTGATTGCGCTGGGCTCGGCTTCGGAGGCCGCGATGATGTTTCTCTGGAAGCGGTTCGGTGGGAAGATTTCGGCGCGCTCGGTGATGCTGATCTCCGCCGGCGCTGCCGCTTTGCGCTGGTGTGTGATGGGGCTGGAGCCGGGCATCGCGATCCTGATCGTGCTGCAACTGAGCCATGGCGTTACCTTTGCCATCGGTTATCTCGGCTGTGTGCATTTCATCGCCAACTGGACCGACGAAAACATCGCGGCCGAAACGCAGAGCCTTTTTGTCGTGGGGCAGCAATTGCTAACGGTCATGTCGGTCATCGGCTTTGGCTGGATCGTGCAGGGCTTTGGGGCGCATGCGTTTTTCGCGGCAGCCGGAATGGCGGCGCTGGGTGGGGCTTGTATTTGGCTATCGCTGCAGATGCGGCCGGCGAAGGGGGCTTAGTGGGCGGGGCAATCGGTTCGTAGTAGGCCTCATGGTGAGGTGCGAAGCGCAGCGTAGCCTCGAACCACGAGGGCGTGCCCAGATGCTTCAATGCCACGCCCTCGTGGTTCGAGGCTTTGCTCTGCAAAACACCTCACCATGAGGGCTACTGGGCACGGAGGTCGAGATTCCCGCTTTCGCGGGAATGACGCCGCACTGGCCAAACACCCCGAAATACAAAAAGCCCCGGAGCGATCCGGGGCTTTTTCATGTCGTTATATCCAAGCCTTAGCTCAGGCGGCCGCTGGCGTGGGCGAGGGTGGTGTAGACCTTGCCGCGATCGGAGAGCAGGTATTCGCGGGTTTCGGCAGCGGGGCGCGGGCCGGCGGCGGCGCGCTTCAGCAGCTGTTCGAAATCGCTCATATAGGCCTGGGCGGTGCGGGCGAATTCCGGATCGCGCTGCAGGCGCTTGCGGACCTCGTCATAGGTACCCTGGCCGGTCAGCGAATAGATGCGGCGCGAGAAGACGTTGGATTCGCCGGCCTGATAACGGCCCCAGGCGTCAGCCAGGGCATTGTCGTCGATGGCGTTGGCGATTTCTTCGGTCAGCGTCGAGAGGCCCTGGGTCGGCTGGCCGGCCTGGCTGGCCGAGGCATTGCGCAGCACGTCGCGTAGCCAACCGCCTTCACCGGCTTCGGCTTCCTGGCGCTGCGGGGCCGGAGCGGCCTGGCGGGCGACGGGAGCAGGCTGGGGCTGCTGGACCGGAGCCGGAGCCGGCTGCTGGGCCTGCACGACGGGGCGGGCAGGGGCGCGTGCCGGTTCGGCCGGGCGCGCCGTGGTGCGGATCGGATCGACGAGAGTCTGCGCTGCAGGCTCAGGGCGATAGGCTTCCGGTTCCGGCTGGCGCGGCGGCTGGTAGGGAGCCGGTTCGGACTGGCGCGGCGCGGCGGCGCGGGGCTGGTTGCCACGGCGGTCGGTAAGGTCGTGGGTGGCCGGCTGGCCGCGCACGATGGCGTTGAGTTCGCTGAGGGCTTCGATCTGTTCGGCAACGACGCGGCGCATGGCGGCGGCGCTGGCGCGGGTTTCCTCAGGCAGTTCGTTGACGCCGCGGGCCAGTTCGGCGCGCGTCGATTCGAGTTCGTGGCCGACTTCGCGGGCCGTTTCGCGCATGGCGCGAGCGGTCTCGGCAAAGCGCTGGGTGGCTTCCTCGATCGCCTGCTGCATTTCGCCGGCAAGGCGGCGCTGGGCTTCCTGCAGGGCGGCATTGGTGCGGCGGCTTTCGCCATCGGCGGTTTCGCGGAAGTCGCCGAGGCGGGTGGAAACTTCTTCCGTCGTCTGATCGAGCGTCTGGCGGAAGGTCGAGGTCGATTGGTCGAGGGCCTGACGCAACTGGCTCGTATTGGCGGCAATGGTGTTGCGCACCGAGCTGGTGGTGTCGGTGATGGTGTCGGCCAGCGAGCTCGTGGTCGAGGTCAGAACATCGGTCACGCTGCCAGCGGTCGAGGCGAGGAGATCGCTGACGCGGTTGGCATTGTCCTCGAGGTTGGCATTGACCTGTTCGGACTGAGCGGCGAGGGCGGCGCGGACCGAGGACGAGGTCTGAGTGAGCGCTGCGGCGGCAGCCTCGGCGGCGCGCTGCACGGCGTTGTCCACCTGCGAGGAACGCTCGTTGAGGGTCGAGGTGAAGCGCTCATTGGTAACATAGAGCGCGTCGTTGACGCTCGCGGTCGCATTGCTGAGGGCTTCGGCGACGGTGGTGCTGGTCGAAGACAGTGCTTCGTCCATGGCGCGGCGGGCAGCAATCATGCGGCGTTCGGTATCGTTGACCGTATCGGCGATTGACTGGGCGAACATGCGCATGCGGCCGTCGATATCGTCGGCGCGGCTGGTGAAGCTCGTTGCGAGCGCATCCATGGCGCCACGGCGTTCTTCGAGCGATTCCAGCGCATTGGTGCTGGTGGCTTCGAGAGCGCGCGAGGCCTGGGACATGCTGACGACTTCGATATCGAGCTTGCCGAGGACTTCGGCAAATTCGCCCACCATGGCCTGGATGGTGTTCTGGAGTGCACCGACATGGCGGCTGACCATGACGCCAGCCTCTTCGGTCTGGCCCATGGCGTCGCGCATGGTGCCGGCATAGTTGGCGGTCTGCTGGGCAATCGAGGTTTCGAGCGTAGCCAGGTTGGTGGTCGAGGCGTCGAGAACGCGTTGCAGCAGCAGATTGGAGTCGTTGAGCTTGTTGAGCGCAGCGGTGACATCGGTGAGAATCCGGCTCGAGGAGACGGACATGATTTCCTCGGCATCGCGGGCATTGCCGGCGAGGGCTTCGCGCAGGAGATTGCCGTGGCTGCGCAGGGCCGACTGCAGTTCGTCGGATTTTTGATCGACGAGGGCGGCAAACTGCGAGGTGTGGCCTTCGACCGACTGGTTGATCTCGCTGAGACGCTGCTCGATCGAGTCGACGGTCTGCACGGCCTTGACCGAAACGATCTGGTCGATGGAACCGGCGGCGATGCGGATCTGGTCGAGCGCGGTGCGAACGGCCGAGTCCATGCGATCGGCCGTGGCGACCACGTCCGAAGAGATCGCGTGGGTGGCGGCCGTGATGCGGGTCGAAATGGTTTCCTCGATGCGGTCGGCGCCGGCTTCGAGGTCGGCCATCGACTGGGTGATCGAGGTATTGATGGATGTATTGAGCGCTGCGAGGCGTTCGGCGGTGATGTCGGCCCGGGCCGTGATGGCTTCGGGGAGGCTGCCGAGACGCTTGTCGACGAGATCGACCATGGAATTGCGGGCGGCTTCGACGCCGGTTTCCACGATCTGGGTGGCCTTGCGGACATTCTCGTCGAAGCTCAAGCTAGCCGCGTCGATGCGCGCGGTGACACCGGTCTGGGCTTCATCGACACGCGACAGGGCGGTGTTGAGGTTCTCGGTCATCGCCGTGCCGATTTCGGCGACCTTGCCGGCAACGGTGGACGACATATCGCCGAGGCGGTTCGCCATGGTTTCGGAAACGGTGCGGAGCGAGGCGTCGATGGATTCGCGCGCCGCGGCGCTGTGCTGGTCGAGCGTCTGAGCGAGCTCGGCAGTGTGGAGGCCGACGGTTTCGCCCATCGAGCTTGTCTGGGTCGAGAGCATGTCGGACAGCGCTTCGGTGCGCGCGGCGAGGGCGTTCGAGAGCTGGCTGGTGCGCGTGCCGACGGCGGCGGCCAGTTCCTGCGTGCGGGCGTCGAGCGCTTCGGTGAGTTCGCCGGTGCGGCGATCAAAGGACGCGTTGAGTTCGCTGGTGCGCGTATCGAGCGCGCCTGCCATGGCAGCCGTGCTGGCTTCGAGGGCACCGGTCATGGCCGCGGTGCGTGCGTCGAGATCGCCCACGAAGCGGCCCGCACGTTCCTCGATGGCGGCGGCAAACTCGGTCTGTTTTTCGTCGAGGGTCGAAGCGAGGGTCTGCGTGCGTTCTTCGAGCTGACCGGAAAGGGCGCCAGTGCGGCTTTCGATTTCGAGCGACAGGGTATTGGTGCGCTCGGAGAGCGTATCTGCAAGGCGCTGGGTGCGGCCGGCAATGGCTTGATCAAAGGCCTGGGTGCTGGTCGTGAGGGTCTGGCCCAGTTCCTGCGAGCGAACCCGAATGGCTTCGCTGAGCTCGGTGCTACGGCCGGTCAGGGTCTGCTCGATGGCCTCGGCGCCCGCTGCGATCGCCTGGCTGATTTCGCCGACTCGGCCTTCGAGGTTGAGGTCGATGGTCTGCGCGTAGGAATCAAGGCGGTTGGCCAGTTCGTGCGAACGGCTGTTCAGCACCTCATCGATGCGGCCGGTGCGGCTGTCGAGATCGACATTAAGCGTCTGGGCATAGGCATCGAGACGGCTCGCCAACTGCTCGGAACGGCCCGAAAGAACGCTGTCGATGCGGCCGGTCTGGTTGTCGAGCGATTCCGTGAGCGTTTCGGCATAGGTGTCGAGACGCTCGGAAATTTCGCGGGTGCGGTTGGAAAGGCTTTCGGTGATGGCGGCGGCCTTGGCGCCGATCACTTCGTTCATCTCGCGGGTGCGATCACTGACGATATCGTTGAAGCGGCCGGATTCTTGGTTCAGCGCCATTTCGAGAACATTGGCGCGGGTCGCAAAGCTGGTGCCGTGCTGGTCAAGGCGCGAGAGCAGGCTATCGCCCTTTTCGCCAACGACATTGTCGAGGGCGGAAAGGCGCTCGTCGAGGAGGCCAGTGATTTCGCCAAGGCGCGCATCGAACTGGCCCAGGGAATCCTGACCGGCGGTCGACAAGGTAATGCGGGCACGTTCGGCGGTGTCGTCGAGGGCGCCATTGATCTCGATAAGAGCCGTTTGCAGACGGCTTTCCAGCGAATTGAGCTGGATCGATACGGATTCATCGAGTTGGCGCGACAGGCCGCCAAGCATGGACTCGGCATCGCGAGCGCGGCTGGAGACGTCTTCGCCAATGCGGGTGCCGAGATATTCGAGCGCCTTGGTGACGATATCCCCACGTTCGCCGAGTTGATCGACGATCTTGCTGCCGCTGATGGCGAGCAGATTGGCGAGGGCGTCGGTTTTGTCCTCGATCGAGGTCGTCAGCATGACGGTCTGCGTGTCGAGCGTGCTGCCGATGGAGCCGGCGCGGCTATCGAGCGCTTCGGTGAGGGTATCGATGTGCCGCTCGATGGCGGCGGTAAAGGCGGCGGTGCGGCTGTCGAAATTGCTGGTGACGCGCGCGGTGCTGTCTTCGACGACGCCGGCAGTGCGATCAGCCGTGCTGTCGAGCGCGGCGAGGAAATCGGTCGTGCGATTGTCCATCAACTGGGTAAAATTCTCCGAGCGTTCGGAGAAGGCGGCGTTGAGGGCTTCGCCACCGCTTTCGAGGGCACGCGAGAGGCTGCCGCCGCTTTCGGTGATGGTGCCGGCGATGCGCTGGCTGATCATGTCGAGATCGAAGACGAGGCCTGTATGGCTCTCGGTGATCGCCTCGCGCACGCGTTCGGTATTGGTGAGCACGCTTTCGCGCTGGCTGGCGAGTTCGGCGATCAGCGCGCGCATGCGCGATTCATTGTCCGAATAGGTACGTTCGAGCGCGGTGACCTCGTTGTGGATCATCACTTCGAGTTCGCCGGCGCGGGAGAGGGCGCGTTCAAGACCATCGCCGAGGGCGTTGACTTCACGGCGCACGGCCTGGCCAACGGAAGCGACCTTGTCGGAGGCGGTAACTTCGGGCTCGGCGAGGCGAATGGCGGCCTGGGTAATCGAGGACGCGGCATTGCGCAGGTCCTGCGCGCGGCGGATCAGGGTCGCGACGGCAAAGAAGCCGAGAACGGGCAGAACGATGATCGCCACGATGGCGATGAATTCGATGCTGCCGGCAAACTGGCCGAAATTGGCCATTTCCGGGCCATAGCGCAGCACGGAAGCTGTGCCGGCGGCAGCAACCCATAGAACAGAGAGAACAGTCGCCAGCCAGGTCGGGGTGGCGGACGAGCGGTTCTGCAGACCATAGAGCAGGCGCGCGGCGGAGGCGCGATCGTCATTGGCAACGGCACCAGCCTGCTGCGCGATCTTGTCGGCGGCACGCAGGCGTTCGGAACGCGGGGGCGTCGGCTCGGGCTTTTTTTCGGCCTTCTGGCGGCTCGGTTGATCCAGGCTGAACACCGATTCCTTGAGCGCGTCTTCTACTGCCGAAAAAGCCAACGCGGCCGGATCGTTCTGGTTCTGATTGTTGGCCATACTCTCTACAACTCTCGCGTCCGCACTCTAGCGACAAAGCGGGCTTCTGGAAGAGACTAGCCCCGACCCCTTTAAGGGGCCGTGGTCAAATCGGAACAATTCGATGCAAATGCACCGCGTTCCAGTACCCTCCGCCGCCGCACGCTGGCTCACCGTTCACTATTACATTCAATTTGATGCAATCCGAACAATTTCCTAGCGAAAGGTTAATTTTCGCGTGGAAACGGACGGCACTAAACCGCAAACAAAGGCAAAGTTGGGGCTTAATGGCCTGTTCATGAGGTCGCTCTAGGCTTGTTCCCCAAGCGAATTGTTCCCTTGCCCATGCGAGCGAACGTGTACGGAGTATTCGTCATGGCCCCCGGCGGCACCGCCCTTAAAGCGGAACCCCATTCCGATATCCGCACCCGGACCATGCGCCCGGTCGATCTGGTTCACCTCGCCAAGCAGTGTCTTGGCGACGAAGCGCTGGAGCTCGAAGTGCTGCGGCTCTTCGATACGACGCTGCGGGATTATTACAGCCGGCTGAAAATGGCGGCCAGTTTCGACGATCTGACCCTGGTGCTGCATTCAATCAAGGGCGCGGCGGGCGGCGTCGGCGCCTGGGCCATTGCCGACCTCGCCAAAGCCATGGAACACGAAATCCGCAGCGGCCGCCCGCTGACGCCGGAGCGCATCGACGACCTCGGCCTCGTGGTCGAAGATGTGCGCAGCTTCATTGGCCGCATGGTGGCGAACGAGGCGGTTTAGCCGCTCTGGATTGGACCGGACGGCGCCAAGTCGGCAACGCGCGGTTTGACCGCGCGGTTGTCAGAATCTATAGAGCGCCCATATGAAGTCGGTCCTCGCGGCGCCAATGCGTCGGCGACACAGCATTCAGCAGTTTCCATGTCCCTGTCTTCCGCCGCCGAGGTTTCGCCTCGGGCTCATCTTGAACCGTTCCGCACCCGTCGTACCTTTGCGATCATTTCGCACCCGGACGCCGGCAAAACCACGCTGACGGAACGGCTGCTCGCTGCGGCCGGGGCCATTCAGCAGGCTGGTGCGGTGCGCGGAAAATCGGGCGCGCGCTCGACGCGGTCGGACTGGATGGAAATGGAGCAGCAGCGCGGCATTTCGATTTCATCCTCGGTGATGACCTTCGAATTCGACGGGCTCACGATGAACCTGCTCGATACGCCGGGCCACTCGGACTTTTCCGAGGATACCTATCGTACCCTGACGGCCGTGGACGCCGCGATCATGGTGATCGACGCTGCCAAGGGCATTGAAAGCCAGACGCTGAAACTGTTCGAGGTGTGCCGCCTGCGCGACATTCCCATCATCACCTTCATCAACAAGGTGGATCGCGAGGGCCTGGCGCCGCTCGACCTGATCGACGAAATTCAAAGCAAGCTCGCGCTCGACCTGACCCCGGTGCTGTGGCCGATCGGGCAGGGCGTCGATTTCAGGGGCTATATCGATCTCCTCGAAAAGCGCGTGGTGACGCCGCAGGGCAAGACGCTGGCCGAGTTTGACGCCATCGACGATCTGCTTGAGGTCGAAAGCCTCGTGGATGATCCGGTTTTCATGACGGCGCTCGAAACGCTGGAACTGGCGCGGGCGATGTTGCCCGAGTTCGATCTGCAGATTTTCCATGCGGGACATATGAGCCCGGTGCTGTTTGGCTCGGCGCTCAAGGGCATTGGTGTGGCCGAACTGCTGCGCACGCTCGGCGATTGGGGCCCGGAGCCGCGGCCGCAGCCGGCACTACCAGCGCCGATTGCGCCTGATGAAAAGAAAGTCTCTGGCTTTGTGTTCAAGGTGCAGGCGAATATGGACGCCAATCACCGCGACCGCATTGCCTTTGTGCGCCTCTGCTCGGGGACGTTTACGCGCGGCATGCGCCTCAAGAATGTGCGATCGGGCAAGGATATGGCCGTGGCCAATCCGATGTTCTTCTTCGGCAACAATCGTGAGCTGGCTGAGGAGGCCGTCGCCGGCGATATCGTTGGCATTCCCAACCATGGTACCCTCTCGGTGGGCGATACGCTAACCGAGGGCGCAACGATCAATGTCACCGGCATTCCGAACTTTGCGCCCGAAATCATCCGCCGCGTGCGCCTGATCGACGCGATGAAGACCAAGCAGATGTCCAAGGCGCTGTCGGATCTCGCCGAAGAGGGCGTCACCCAGGTGTTTCGCCGCATGGTCGGTGCCGACTGGATCGTGGGCGTTGTCGGTCAGCTGCAGCTTGAAGTTTTGGCGAGCCGCGTTGCCAAGGAATATGGCGTTCCCATCACCTTTGAGCCCATGGGCTTTGAAGTGGCGCGCTGGGTGGAAAGCGACGAGCCGGAGGAGATGAAACGCTTCATTACGGCTCAAAAGACCAATATGGCCGAGGACCGGAACAATGCGCCGGTGTTTTTGGCGCAGAACGCGTGGTGGGCGGACCGGGCCAAGCAGGATTGGCCGAAAATCCGGTTTCTCACCACCAAGGAACGGCATTGAGCGCGCCCGACCGCATAGAGGAGTTTGTCCTCGCCCTGCAAACCGGCTTTATCGACGGATCGATCACCAAGCTCAAACTCGGCGGCTATCATGGCGCCGAGGCGGACCTGAAGAGCGTCGAGGCCCGAAAAGTGGCGCTGAAAGCCGGCGAGCGGATGAGCTTTGTTTCCCGCTACAAGACGCGCGATATCACCAAGAATTTGACCGTGGACGAGGCCATGAGCTTTGTGCGCGAGGGGCTGTTGAATGAATTCCGCAGCGCGCGGCTGGAGACGACGGATTTCGATCTGCAATTCGAGCGACAGGGCGACAAGATCAGGTTGAAGAAGACTGAAGTTGCCGGGCGCGAGGCTGTTCAGGCTGGGCACGACCGGACCAAGAACCGGCCGCTGAGTTCAGGCGATAAGGTCTGGATGCAGGCGCTGGGGATTTCCGGCGCCGATGGCAAAGTGCTTGCGGCTTCGCAGGATAAGTTTCGACAAATCAACAAGATGGTCGAGATTTTTGCGCCTTTGATTCAGGAGCTTTCGGCCAAAAAGCCACGCATTGTCGATATGGGCGCGGGCAAGGGCTATCTCGATTTTGCGCTGTTCGATTATCTCAAATCCGAAGGCAAAGAAGCCGAGGTGATCGGCGTCGAGATGCGGCCAAAACTGGTCGAAGATGGCAATCGGCTGGCTGACAAGAGCGGGTTCGGAACGCTGCGGTTCGTTCCGGCCTCGATCCTCGACTACGACGCCAGCGGCGCCGATGCGGTCATTGCGCTCCATGCCTGCGATACGGCGACGGACGATGCGATCTTCAAGGGCATTTCGGCGGGCGCCGAGCTGATCGCTGTGGCGCCGTGCTGCCACAAGCAGGTGCGGCGGCAGATGGAGGCGGGGGCTTCGGATAACCGCCTCGATTTCCTGCTGCGCCACGGCACGTTCATGGAAAAGCAGGCCGAAATGGTCACCGATGGGCTGCGCGCGCTGTTGCTCGAGGCTTCGGGCTATCGGACCAAGGTTTTTGAATTCGTCTCGGACGCGCATACGCCCAAGAACAACCTGATCGTGGCGCAAAAGGGCAAGGCTGGGTCACGCGACGCGGTGCTGAAGCGCGTCGCCGAAGTGAAGGCCATGTTCGGGATCGAGAAGCACTATCTCGAAGGTCTGCTGGGGCTTTAGTGGCACGATTTGGTGAGGCAGCCATGCCGAACCGCGCCTTCCTAAGCACACCGGGAAGGTCTATATCCCCTTGGTACAGCAAGCCAAAAAAGACATATGACCAAGATCACCTTTGTTACGCCTAGCGGCGAACGCATTGAAACCGAAGCGGAAAATGGTGCGACCGTGATGGAAACGGCCATCATCAACGGTGTGCCCGGCATTGTCGCGGAATGCGGCGGCGCCTGCACCTGCGCCACCTGCCATGTCTATGTGGAAGAGAACTGGCGCGAAACCGTCGGCGGTCCGTCCATGATGGAAGAAGACATGCTCGACTTCGCCTTTGACGTGAAGGACTCGAGCCGGCTCTCCTGCCAGATCAAGGTTCGGGATAATCTCGATGGGCTGGTTCTGCACGTCCCGACGCGTCAGGGCTGATCTGTCTTCCCCTCTACCCTGAGGAGTAAGCGAGGTTGAGGGCCCCTACTAAAAGTGTCCGGGACCACCGCAAAAAATTCTCTGCGTGGGTCAAACTTCGGACGGTAAATTCCGGCGGGTTGGGCCGGTTTCCGATGCAACTTTGCGTCGAATGGCGGGCGCCTGGATTTTTTTGCCCGTCTTTGCTTTGCCAATCTGGTGTCATTCTAAGGTAATCGCCGCCAGGGAAATATAAAAGCGATTGAATTTCAACGCCTTGCTCCAATCCCCAGCATTGGAATATTTTGCCTCATCGTTGGAATAGGACTGTTATGACTCGTCTCAACACATTTCCGTTGAGTTTCAAGGTCAAGGGCAAACGCATCATCATCGTCGGCGGCACCGACGAGGCCCTGAACAAAGTCCGGTTGGTCGCAAAGACGACTGCTTCAATAGAGATTTACGCGCGACAGGTTGAGACGGATTTTTCCGGCTTTGACGTGACCGTTTTCGAGCGCCCGCTGGCCGTTGGCGATGTGGATGGCGCGGCGATCGTTTTTGTCGCTGACGAAGGGCCGGACGGCGCTTTGGCCATGGCAGAGGCCCGTCGGCTGAACATTCCGCTCAATGTCGTCGACGTGCCCGCCGAGTGCGATTTCTACACGCCGTCCATCATCGATCGCGCGCCGCTGAGTGTGGCGATTTCGACTGAGGGCGATGCGCCTGTTCTGGCGCGGTTGGTGCGCGCGCAGATCGAGGCGCTGCTGGCGCCTGGTCTGGGCAAGATTGCCGGGCTAGCTGGCAGTTTGCGCCACAGGGTAGAGAGTCTGATTCATGATGGTGCCGCGCGTCGGCGCTATTATGAGGAACTGGTGACCTCAGCTTCGGTTGAGCGCGCGCTTGAAGAAGGTCGTGGCGAAGCCGAGGCGGAGAAGCTGCTGGCTGCGCATGCGCAGAACGGTGCGGCAGAGGGTGTAGTCTGGTTGATCGGCGCAGGGCCGGGCTCGGCTGATCTTCTTACCCTGCGGGCACAACGGCTGCTGCAGCAAGCCGATGTGATCGTTCATGACCAGCTTGTCCCGGCCGAAGTCGTCGAAATGGGCCGCCGCGATGCCGAGCAGATTTGCGTTGGCAAGGCCAAGGGACATCACTCGTTTTCGCAGGCGCAGATCAATACGCTGATCGTGCGGCTGGCGGCCGAGGGCAAGAAGGTAGCGCGGCTCAAGTCAGGCGATCCGATGATCTTCGGGCGTGCCGGCGAGGAAATCGAGGCGCTGCGCAAGGCCGGGATCGACTATCAGATAGTGCCGGGCGTCAGCGCCGCACTGGCCGCTGCCGCGGATACGGCGACGCCTGTGACGCTTCGAAAGGTGTCGAGCGGGCTCGTGGTCGCGACCGCGCATGGCGCTGATGACGGCGAACTGGCCCACTGGGCTGCTCTGGCCGGAACCGGCCTGACGCTGGCGCTCTATATGGGCAAATCGATTGCTGCCGAAACAGCGGGACGGCTCGTGGCGCTGGGCGCTGCGGCCGATCTGCCGGTTGGCATAGTGGTCAATGCGGGACGGGCCGAGAGCCGGTCCTATGCGGGTAATTTGGGTGATCTCGCGCGTGGCGCGGTCGAGTTCGATGATGGCCCGGCCGTCATCCTGATCGGCCGGGCCGTGGCGCATGGCGATTGGGTTGAGGCCGTCGCCAGAAATGCGGAAAGTTTTAAAGTAGCATGAGCAAGGAAATTCTCACCGGCAACGAGCTGACTTCGGGGGCGGCGGTCTATCTGTCGGCCACGGGCGAGTGGGTCGAGCCGCTACAGGCGGCGCGCCTGTTTGCCAAGGAAGACGTTGCCGAGCGCGATGCTGCGCTGGCCGCGACCAAGGCAAACGGCCGGGTCATCAGCCTTGAAATCGAAGAAGTCGACGAAGTCGACGGGCAGATCGTGCCCAAGCGGCTTCGCGAACGGATCAGGGCGGCGGGCCCCACCGCGCCTTTGACGCTTAACGGGCAGGCTTACGACCGCCAACACCTGGGTGAGGACGGTCATGTATCGATATGACGAATTTGACGCCGCGTTCGTCGCGGGTCGCACTGCACAATTCGCCGATCAGGTGAAGCGCCGCCTTTCGGGCGAACTGAGCGAAGACCAGTTCCGTCCGCTGCGGCTGATGAACGGGCTCTATCTGCAGCTGCACGCCTATATGCTGCGCGTCGCCGTGCCCTATGGCACGCTGTCGTCCAGGCAAATGCGCAAGCTGGCGCACATCGCGCGGGTCTATGACCGCGGCTATGGCCATTTCACCACGCGGCAGAATATTCAGTACAACTGGCCCAAGCTGAAGGATATTCCGGTTATCCTCGACGAGCTGGCATCCGTGGAAATGCACGCGATCCAGACTTCGGGCAATTGCATCCGCAATGTCACGACCGACCAGTTTGCCGGCGCGGCCGCCGACGAGATCATCGATCCGCGTCCGGTCGCCGAAATCCTGCGCCAGTGGTCGAGCTTGCACCCCGAATTTTCGTATCTGCCGCGCAAATTCAAGATCGCCATTACCGGCGCGCCGCAGGATCGCGCGGCCATCCGTTTCCACGATATTGGCTTGCAGGCCGCTGTGAATGGCGCAGGCGAGATTGGCTGGGAGGTCTGGGTTGGCGGCGGCCTTGGTCGCACGCCGATGATCGCCAAACTGATCAACAGCTTTGTGCCCAACGAGCATCTGCTGGCCTATCTCGAAAGCATCATGCGCGTTTACAACCGCTATGGCCGCCGGGACAACAAGTACAAGGCGCGCATCAAGATCCTGGTGCACGAAGAGGGCCTTGAGACCATCAAGGGCCAGGTCGAAGCAGAATTTGCCGAAGTGCGCGGCGGCGTGCTGACGCTTCCGAGCGAAGAGGTCGATCGCATCAGCGCGTACTTTGCGCCGCCTGATTTTGCGCAGCAGAGCCTGACCAAGCTCGATGTGGCCTACGAATCCATCATCGATCCCGCTTATGGCCGCTGGCTCGACAACAATATCAATGCCCATAGCCAGCCGGGCTATGCTTCGGTGACCGTGTCTCTGAAGCCGGTGGGGGGCGCGCCGGGCGATGCGACGGATACGCAGATGGAGGTCGTGGCCGACCTTGCGGAAACGTACTCCCATGACGAGCTGCGCGTGACCCATGAGCAGAACCTGGTTCTGCCCCATGTTGCGCTGGCCGATCTGCGGACGGTCTATGATGCGCTGGTCGCGGCGCAGCTTGCCGATGGCAATACCAATACCATTGCCGACATGATCTGCTGCCCGGGCCTCGATTTCTGCGCTCTGGCCAATGCCCGCTCGATCCCGATCGCGCAGGAAATCTCCAGGAAGTTCGCCGAGCCGGCCCGTCAGCAGGAAATCGGCGAGCTGAAGATCAAGATTTCCGGCTGCATCAATGCCTGCGGGCACCACCATGTCGGCCATATCGGCATTCTGGGCGTCGAGAAGAAGGGCGGCGAGCTCTATCAGATCACGCTGGGCGGCGACGCGACGGAGCACGCTTCGGTCGGCAAAATCATCGGGCCGGGCTTTGAGGCCGAGAACGTGCCTGACGCCATCGAGAAGCTGGTCGATTTCTACATCGCCCAGCGTCAGGGCACCGACGAGACGTTCATTCAAGCCTATCGGCGTCTTGGGGAAGCGCCCTTCAAGGAGGCCCTCTATGGGACTGCCTAAACTCGCCCCCGCTCAGGCGGCACATGACAAGCTGAAGGCGCTGGGCATCCTCGCGCTCAACGGCATGTTCGACGAAATGGACGCGCTGAGCGTGCTCCGTTACGCCGTCAGCGACGTATTGCCGGGCGATCTTGCTATTGTCTCGTCCTTCGGGGCCGACTCGGCGGTGCTGCTGCACATGGTGGCGCAGGTCGATCCGTCGATGCCGGTCTATTTCCTCGAAACCGGCAAGCATTTTGCGGAAACGCTCGATTACGTCGAGACGCTGAAAAAGCAGCTGGGCCTGATCAATGTCCACGCCATCCACCCCAGTTCGGATGACGTGAAGCGCTTCGACCCCAATGGCGATCTGTGGGAGACGGATCCCGATTCCTGCTGCCACATTCGCAAGACCGAGCCGCTGGAGCCGGTGACCGAACAATATGGTGGCTGGGTGACCGGGCGAAAGCGCTACCAGACCTCGGAGCGTGGTGTGCTGCCGCATTTCGAGCTGACGAGCGATGATCGCATCAAGGTCAATCCGCTGGCCTATTTCTCCGACGCCGATGTCGTCGAATATCGCCAGAAGCACAGCTTGCCCGAGCATCCGCTCTATGCCAAAGGCTACAAGTCCATTGGCTGCGCGCCCTGCACCTCGATCGTTGCCGAGGGCGAGGATCCGCGCGCCGGACGGTGGCGCGGCCTCAATAAAAAGGAATGCGGCATCCATTATGACTTTAGTGGAGCGATCGCTAATCCGATGACTGCTGCTGCCCGCCATACGCTCTGGAAAGACGGCGCCTTTATCGCCGACCCGTTCAAGGAATGGGTGGAAGGCACCGCGCCATCCGAGGCCCGCTATACCCATGTGCCGCTGCGGGAATTTTTGGCCAATCGCGCCGATTATCTCGCCAGCCAGCATCCGCTTGGGCTGATGATCTCGCCGGGCGAGAAGATCGAGGATGTGGTCGAGGACCTATCGCGGTTCGCCTCGATTGCCATCAAGTTCCCAGCCTTCTCGGATGGTCGTGGCTATTCGACGGCTCGTCTTTTGGTTGAGCGCTTCAAATATGCCGGTGAAATCAGGGCTGTAGGCGACGTTCTGCAGGATCAGATTCCGCATATGCGCCGCTGCGGGTTCAACGCACTCGTTGTCACCCACGAGCCGAGCCGCCAGGCGCTGATCGAAAACCGCCTGCCGGAAATGGCCCTGTTCTACCAGCCTGTGGGCGTCACCGAAGTACCGCTTGGTACGCGCCCCTTCCTTCGCCGCGTCTCCTAGGATAAGTGGAGCGCGTTAGTCGCCTTTTCTGAGGCAAAGCCGGGGGCGCTGGTGACAGCGGCAGTTCCCATTCATCGAGCGGGGCAATGGGGCCCCGATGGGACCAATTTTTCCGGAGCCGCAGCGGCTCCGGTGTCGAACGGACTTTGAAAAAATGAGCACTGAGATCACCACCGACGTTGTCGTCATCGGCGCGGGCCCCTGCGGTCTGTTCGCGGCTTTCGAACTCGGGCTCCTCGATATCAAATGCCATTTCATCGACATTCTGGACCGGCAGGGCGGCCAGTGCGCCGAGCTTTATCCGGAAAAGCCGATCTATGACATTCCCGGCTTTCCAATGGTCACCGGCCAGCAGTTGACGGACAATCTGATGGCGCAGATCGCTCCATTTGCGCCGGAGTTTCATTTCTCGCGCATGGTCAATTCGATCGAGAAGCTGGAAGACGGCTCGTTCAAGCTGCAGACCGATGCCGACGAGACCTTCTACACCAAGGTCGTGGTGATTGCGGCCGGTGGCGGCTCGTTCCAGCCCAAGCGCCCGCCGGTGCCCGAGATCGAGCAGTTCGAAAACAAATCGGTCTTCTATGCCGTGCGCCGGATCGAAGATTTCCGCGGGCAGGACGTCGTCATCGTCGGCGGCGGTGACTCGGCGCTCGATTGGACGCTGAACCTGCAGCCGATCGTGCGCACGCTGACGCTGGTGCACCGTCGCGACGCTTTCAAGGCGGCGCCGGCTTCGGTCAACAAGATGAAAGAACTGGTTGCCGACGGTAAGGTCAACTTCCAGCTCGGCCAGATCGCCAAGCTCGATGGCGAAAACGGACAGATCAACCATGTGCACCTGACGACCGATGCCGGCGATCTCTCGATCCCCGCCACGCGCTTGCTGCCGTTCTTCGGTCTCACCATGAAGCTCGGTCCGGTCGCCGATTGGGGCCTTGAACTCAACGACAACACCATCGTCGTCGATACCGAGAAATTCCAGACCTCGGTGCCCGGCATTTTTGCCATCGGCGACATCAATTACTACCCCGGCAAACTCAAGCTGATCCTCTCGGGCTTCCATGAGGCCGCACTGATGGCCCAGGCCGCCAAGGCGATCATCTCGCCGGGTGAACGCGTGGTGTTCCAGTACACGACGAGTTCGACCAAGCTGCAGAAGAAGCTGGGTGTGGCGTAAGGGGCCATTTGCCCCAACGCGCCGCGTTGTCCAACCACCGCGTCATCCCCGCGAAAGCGGGGATCTCACTGGGCCCTTGTTGAGATTCCCGCTTTCGCGGGAATGACGCCGTGGCAAGAACGAATGTCCTACTTGCCTTGCCGCCTCATAGAAGGCTAAGCACGCCCCGCTGTTGAGGAGCGCCCATGAAGATCACCGTTACCGACCAGGCAGGCGAAGTGCACGAGCTCGAAGGGCTCGAAGGCTGGCGTGTGATGGAAGTCATTCGCGACTGGGGGCTGAATATCAAAGCCGAATGCGGCGGGGCGCTGAGCTGCGCCACCTGCCATTGCTACGTCGATTCCGAATGGCTGGACGCTGTTGGCGCGCCGAGCGATGAGGAAGAGGACATGCTCGACAGCGTGGGCGACGTGAAGTCGAACTCGCGGCTGTCGTGCCAGATTCTATGCTCCGATGCGCTCGATGGCCTTAAGCTGACCCTGGCGGGCAGTGCCTCCAAGGACACGTAGGCCGGCCCCAGAGGGCCGGCACTTCAGTTATTCAGCCGCGATCGCCGTTGCCTTGTCGATGCCATAGCGCTCGATGAAGGCGCTGAATGTTTGTACCCAGCCATTGAGAAAGGCGAGGGTCGTGTCGTCGGTCACTTCGAGATCGTCGGTGATCAGGCCCGGCTTCATGTTGAAGTAAACTTCCGGCTGCCCCATGACAAGCATGCCATAGATGGGCAGGACCGAGCGAAGATGGCCCTGTCCGGCAGCCGTGCCGGTGGTGCCGGGGGTGGCGCCGACAATGGCGGTCGGCATGTCTTTCCATGAACTCTGCGCATAGGGGCGCGAGGCCCAGTCGAGGGCATTTTTCAAGACGCCGGGAAACGAGCGGTTGTATTCCGGGGTCACGATCAGAGCGGCATCCGCGGCCTCGACCCGGCGCTTCAGGTCGGTCACGACGGAGGGCGGGTTCGCCCAGAGGTCGTTGTTATAGTGGGGCAGGCCTGCCAGATCGAGATAATCAAACTTCAGTTTGCCCTCGGCAAGCTTTTCCAGCGTCTGGGCAAACTGGCGATTGACCGAGTTGGCGCTCAGGCTGGCGACGAGAACAGCGACATTTTTCATTGGAACAAACCGTGGTATCTATTGGTAACTGACGCTATATGAGTGACTGTCCTGCCACGCGCAAGACCGCACTTTTTTGATACCTGAGGCACCAAAATGAAACCGATCGCCCACGAAATCACCAATGACTGCCGGCCCGTGGGTGAAATCCTCAACCAGATCGGCGGCAAGTGGACGGTTCTTATCATCAACGTGCTGAGCGGCGGGTCGATGCGGTTTTCCGAGATCAAGCGCGAGATTGGTGGCATCAGCCAGAAGGTGCTCACCGCCACGCTGCGCGATCTGGAAATGGACGGTTTTCTGACGCGGACGGTGACGCCTTCGATCCCGCCGCATGTCAGCTATGAGCTTACGGACCTGGGGCGCGACCTGCAGAAGCCTCTTCATGTGCTCGGGGCATGGGCCGTGAACAATCGCCCAAAGGTGCTCGAAGCGCGCGGCCGCTACTTTGCCGCGCATCCCGAGGCGATGCCGAAGCGCAAACCGCGGATCGCCTCGGCATTGCGGGTCGCCGCGGAATAGGCGCGGGCGCTTCTACGCGGCCTTGCCGGCGTCCTGCGTCACCTTCACCAGTTCGGGGATGAAATCTCGAACGGTTGGTTGTGGCAGCGTATCGAAGGGCAGGGGGCGAACCACCCGCATGGCGGCAATGCCGACGCGGACGGTCATCAACCCGTTGACCACGCCTTCGCCCAGCCGGGCCGACAGTTTTGCGGCGAGACCCTGGCCGATCAGTTGCTCCACCACGCCATCGGTGAGCACCAGGCCGCCGGTGACGGCAAGATGCGCCAGCACCGCGCCTGTGAGCCGCCAAAAGCCGAAAAAGCCCGGGCGGGCGCCGTAGAGCGCCGCAATGGCGCCAGCGAGCCGGATGCTTTCATAGATCACGAAGGCCACATCGATCAGCGCGCGCGGCGATACGGCCGTCACCAGCGCTACGCGGCGGGCGGACGCCGCCGTCAGCGCCTTGGCGCGGGCATCGAGCGGGGCCATCAGGCTACGTTCGGCGAGGGTAATGATTTCGTTGCCATCGAAAAGATGCGGCAGGTTGGTTTTCACCACTTCGCGGCTGCGCGCCATGTCGGGGCGATCGGCATAGATACCTTCAAGGCGCTCGGCGACATGATGGGCCAACTTCTGGTCATTGTCGCGATGGGCGTGCGCGGCATCGGCCTTGAGGGCGTCGAGGACGCGCAAGCGCCGAAGGGCGAAGATTTCCCGCGCCACGAGGGCCAGCACCGCGACGACGAAGGCACCGAGCACCCCCAGGCCTGCCCAGCCGAGCCATTCGTAGCGCGCGAAGAGATCGCGGATCAGCCGATCGGCCGCCAGCGCCAGACCGGCGGAAACGAGAATGCTGCCCGCTGTCCAAGCGATGCGGCCAATCCAGCCCATGCGTTTTGGCGGCGGGCCGACGAGGTTCAGGTCGGGATCAGGCTCGAAAGAAGTTTCGACGATCTCGGCCTCGGTGGGCGCAAAGGCACGGGGGATGCGGACGGGCGTCGCCGTCTCGTCCTCGGTCCTTGTGGGGCGGGCGATGGGGCGCTTCATGCCATCCAGTCTCCGATGAGATAATCGAGCGCGCGGTCGAAGCGAATATGCGGCAGCACCGCTTCGCCATCCGCATTGGCCTCGAGTTTTTGCGGCGGGGTGAAGCGCAGGAAGTTCAGCGCCACGGGCTGGCCATTCTCGAACAGTGAATCCGGACGTTCCGGCAAGTCACCGGGAAACAAGGCGATTTCGGTTTTGCCGTCATAGACCGTGCCGTCCAGTTCCTCGCCGGCCTGCGGCGTGCCGATCAGCGTCGGCAGCGTCTCGCCCCCTTCGCGGATCGTGCCTTCGCTGGTGGCGCGAATGGCGGCGAGGGCGAGAGATTTCGTTTCGGCCCCGGCAAAGCGCGCCCGCTTGCTGGCATTGCCGACCAGGCGATTGAGAATGGCTTCGAGCCGGTCATGACTTGTGTGATGCACATGATCCGCCTTGGTCGCGGCGAACAGAATGCGGTCGATGCGGCGGCTGAAGGGGCGGAGCAGGGGATTGGCCTCGCCCTGGCGGAAACAGCCGAGAACGGCTGTCAGCGCGGTTTCGAGGTCGGCGACGGCGGCGGGGCCGGTATTCAGCGCCCGCAGCGTATCGACCAGCACCACCTGCCGGTCGAGCCGGGCAAAGTGATCGCGGAAAAAGGGGCGGATCACCTGCGCCTTATAGGCCTCATAGCGGTTTTCCAGCATGGCATAGAGGCTATTGCCGCGGATTGGTTTTTCCGGCCGCGGCAATGGCGCGAATGTCAGGGCGGGCGAGCCTTCGAGGTCCCCCGGCAGCAGGAAACGGCCCGGTGGCAGGGTGGACAGCGCGCCATGCTCGCGGCTGCGGCGCAGATAGGTGGTGAAGGCCGAGGCCAGCCGTTCGGCATCGGGATCGTTCGCGTCTTTTAGCACATCGGTGCTGTCCAGTTCGGACAGGAAAGTCGCCGCCTCATCCGCATGTCCCGGCTGCCGCGCGCGCTCCAGCGCTTCTGCGCTCCATTCGGCAAAACTCTTGCCGAGCAGCGGAAGGTCGAGGAGCCATTCGCCTGGATAGTCGACGATGTCGAGATTGAGCGTGGCCGGGCCCGAAAATCCGGCCCACCATTTGGCCGACTGGAATTTCAACACGATCCGGAGCTGCGAAATCCGCCGGGTGCTTTCCGGCCAGGTCGCCGTTTTCCCCGTCAGCGCCGCCATATGCTGCTCATAGGCAAAGCGCGGAATGGTCGCGTCCGGATATTCCGCCAGCTTTGCGCCGATGAACCGGCCTTCGGCCAGCGGCGAAAAGCCGGGCAGGCGGCCCTGCGTGAGGAGGTTATGGATCAGCGCGGTAATAAAGATGGTCTTGCCAGCCCGGCTGAGGCCGGTCACGCCCAGCCGCAGGGTCGGGGTGAGAACGCCCGTGGCGCTGTCGGCAAGGTTGGACAGGGCAATGCCCAACTCGTCAGTAATCGTGGTGGGCGGTTGCGGCAAAGCTCATTTCCCCATGCGTCCCTGCAAGTTAGGGACTGGGGGGCCGTTTGCAAGGGCGAAGGCGGCGCGACGCTGACGCACCGCCTCGCAAAGTGTTATGGCCTGCCGATCTCGCTGAGATCGTAGGGCGTCGTTTGGTAGATCTCGTTGATCCAGTTCTGGAACAGCAGATGGGCGTGGCTGCGCCAGCGGTTTTCCGGTTCGGCTGACGTATCGCCGTTGGGGAAAAGATTGGCGGGCGCCACTGGGTCGAGCCCGGCTTTGACATCGCGCTCATATTCATCGGCCAGCGAGCGGTTGTCATATTCGAGGTGATTGAGGAAATAGACCGACTTTCCGGCCTTTTCGCCAAGCATGCAAAGGCCGATATCGCTATCGACAAGCACTTCGAGATCATCCCCGACGCTGGCGCGGTCGATATCGTTATAGCGCGAGACCGGGATCATCGGGCTATCCGACAGGCCACGGAGGAATGGCGAGCGCGCGTTGACGATGCGATGGCGGTAGACGCCAAAGGCCTTCTCGTCCATGCGATAGCGCTTTACGCCGTGGAAATGGTGTAGGGCGGCCTGTGCGCCCCAGCAAATGAACATGGTGTGGTGCACATTGGTGCGCGTCCACGCCATGATTTCCAGCATCTCGTTCCAGTAGCGCACATCCTCGAACGGAATATGGGCGATGGGGGCGCCGGTGACGATAAAGCCGTCGAACTTGCGTTCCTTCACCTCTTCCCAGGTGTGGTAGAACGTCTTCAGATAGTCTTCGGACGTGTGCTTGGACTGGTGTTCGGTGATGCGCACGAGCGAGAGGTTGATCTGGAGCGGCGTGGCCCCGATCAGCCGCGAAAACTGCGTCTCGGTGCGCTCCTTGTTCGGCATCAGGTTCAAAAGGCCGAATTCGAGCGGGCGAATATCCTGCCGCGAGGCGCGGCTGGTATCCATGACGTTGACACCCTCGTCTTCGAGGATTTTGCGGGCAGGCAGATTGTCGGGAATGCGAATAGGCATGTGAGCCTCTAGAAGGGCAAAGAAAAGCGGAGTTCAGGCATGTGGCGCGTCCCCTTGGGGCACGCGCTAACGCATTCGCTTTTCGATGGCGGCGGCGACCAGATCGACGAATTCGTCTCCGTCGCGCACCATGGCCAGGTCCGAAGCCTCGACCGTATAGCCAAAATTGTCGGCCAGCGCCTGATAGCGCGGCAGGCGATTGTGCAGCAGCGCCTCAAACCCCCAAGCGCCGAACTGTGCCGGGTCAACGTCGTCGTCTGCGCTGATGTTGTTCATCTTTTTGAACTCGGCCCATTTCTCGACGAGGAAGGAGGGCCGGTAATACATCGGCTTGGGGCTCTGCTTGAAGCGGCGCACCAGTTCGTCCGTGTCCTTGTCGGTGCCGCGAATATAGAGCAGCAGCGTATTGTCCGCGAGCGCCTTCACCACAGGGTCTTCGGCGTTCTCATGGTCGATGACCTCGATCAGCGAGCCGCCGGTATCGGCGATGAAGTCATCGTAACCATAGAGCGTCTTGGCGCGCTCGATGAAGTGGCGGACATCGAGCAAGGCGGAAATCTCAGCCACACGATGCTGTTCCTGCCGGCGCTGATATTCGCTGAGCGGCAGGCCGCCGAGCTTTGGATCGCCGGGCGTGCCGAGATAGCTCGAAAGCGGGTCGAGATTGTCGAAGGTGATGTTGGACGAGATATAGATCGAGTCCGAGCGCAAGAGCTGCGCCAGGAACGGCACCTTCATGGCCTCGGCCTTGAAATTATCGACGATGAACTCGCCCATGTGGCGCGTGCCGATGCGATAATCGACCGAGTAGTGGAACCAGCGGTTCTTTCGCAAGAGGTTCGACAGCCGTGTTTTGCCCACGCCAGCCATGCCGAAAACCGTGATGGCACGGCGCTGCGCATTGATGAACTGGTCGGGCGTTTCAAACAGCATGTTTCTGGCTTCTCAAGTCGGGCAGGCTTTAGAGCAATACCCGTATTTACACAAGGTTGTGCAGGTATTTGCGCGGCCTTGCGGTCCATTTCAGGTTTGAACCGTGGCCCCACAGTATCCCTCATGGTGAGGTGCGCAACGCAGTGGAGCCTCGAACCACGAGGACGTGCCCCGATGCTGCAACGCCACGCCCCCGTGGTTCGAGGCTTTGCTGGCGCAAAGCACCTCACCATGAGGGCCACGAGGCAACGGCGCGAAGGCGGCATTTTTTTCCATACGCCGCGCCCTTTTCTGCCGACCGGCAGGGTGGGTGGCTCTCTCCAGAGTCCAAAACACTAGTTAATTCATATGGTTAACAAGTTGGCATTGCCCTTGCATTGCTTAGGGCAAACAGGCGCTTGCCTCGTCTTTTGGGGAACTGGAGTTTTAAATGGGTATTTTTGGCGCTCTTCAAAGTGCGGTGTCCGGCCTCAAGGCCCAGTCGCATGCGATGGAGAACATTTCGGGCAATATCGCCAATTCGCAGACGATTGGCTACAAGCGGATCGACACCAGCTTTGTCGATATGATCCCCGACGCGCCCGTCAAGCAGCAGATTGCCGGCGCGGTCTCCTCCTATTCGCGCTCGATGAATACGCTGCGCGGCGACATCCAGAACGCCGAAACCGAAACCTACATGGCCCTCAACGGCAATGGCTTCTTCGTTACCGAAAAGGCCGATGGTTCGGGCGGTACTTTCTATACACGCCGCGGTGACTTCGACATCGATCGCAATGGTTACCTCGTCAACGGCGCAGGCTACCGCCTGACCGGCCTTGATATGGAGAATGGCGTCGTGACCGGTTCGGTCGCCCAGGCGGTCAAGATCGACAACGCCTTCCTGCCGGCCAAGCGCTCGACCACCATCAACTACCAGCTCAACCTGCCGCAGACGCCGAAGACGGCGACCTATGTCTCGACGACGCCGGGCAGCGAACTGCTGAAGCCCTGGAGCTATTCGGGCGACGTGCAGGGTTCGCCCGTCGCGCCCAAGATTACCGGTACGCCGGTCGCGCCGACCACCATCCCGGCCTATGGCTACGGCAATATCGTGACTGGCTCGGCGTTGGCCTCGACGTTGGTAGGCTTTGGCAACACTCTCGACGTCAACATTAACGGCGTTCCCACCACCTTTACGTTCGATACGACTGGCCTTGGTGGCGCAACGGATGTGGACGCAACTGGCACTGTGGCTGATATGCTTGCCGATATGCAGGCTCAGCTGCAAGCTGTTGCTGGTCAGGGCACTGCCAAGGTTGGCATCAAGGACGGGCGCGTTTTCGTTCAGTTGGCGCAGGGCAACACGGATCCGATGTCCTTTACTGGCACCCCTGCGGGTCTCCTGGGCTTGAGCTCGGTCACCTCCGCCGTCACCACCGGCAACGTCACTGCCGCCAATATGCCGGCCGACCTGATGGGCATTCATGGCCAGCAGCTGGAAATCACCGTCGGCGGTGTCACCCGCAAGTATATGCTCGATGCGACCGGCACGCTGACGGCCGGCTCGGGCATCGTCAAGGTCGATGCGACCGGCACGCTCAAGGAAATGCTCGACGTTATCCAGGCCGATCTGCGCGCTTATGGTGGCCCAGGCGCCAGCGGTGCGACCGCCGCGTGGGATCCTACCGGCGGCCTCGTCGTTGACTTCCCGGGCAATTATCGCTCCGACGTCAATATTGCCGGTCCGGCCGCGACGACGCTTGGTATCGCGCAGTCCGTCGCCGCCTCGACCGGCACGCTCTCCACTGTCTCCGCTGCCAATTCCGAACTTTTCGTCAAGGAATCCATCTCCGGCGGCGGCATCACGGTCTATTCGCAGACCGGCGAGCCGGTGAACGTGCAGATCCGCTGGGCCAAGGTTTCGGACGAGGCTGGCATTGCCACCTGGAGCATGTTCTACGCCTCGGACTCCGCGCCGGGCGCCACCAATGCCTGGACCAAGTTGGCTGACTACACCTTCGACGAAGGCGTGCTCTCGGGTGTGGCCGGTGGTTCCGGGGTTACTGTCAGCGGCACCGAACGTCTGGCGATCAGCAACCTCACGGTCAATGGCCGCAGCTTCGGCTCGCTCACCATGGATCACGGCCTCAAGGGCATGACCCAGTTCGCCGATAATTCGGGCATGGCTTCCACCACCAAGTTCACGCAGGACGGGTACGGCGCTGGCGAGTTCATCTCGGTTGGCGTGTCCGACGAAGGCCAGGTGATCGCATCCTACACCAACGGCGAAACCCGTGCCGTGGCGCAGATCATCACTGCCAGCTTCTCCAATCCTAATGCCCTAAAGCGCGGCGATGGCGGCACCTACACGGCCACCACCGAATCCGGCGAGCCGATCATCAACCAGTCGGGCGAAGGCATCGTGGGTTCGTCCACCGAAGCTTCCAACACTGACATCTCGGAAGAGTTCACCAAGCTGATCGTCACCCAGCAGGCCTATTCGGCCAATACCAAGATCGTGACCGCAGCCGACGAGATGCTCAAGCAAGCTCTCAGCATGATCCGCTGAGGCCCCGAAATGCTTTTGGAATGCGGCACATCTACCTACCGGCCTTTCGGGCTGTCTGGCCGGTTAATGCCCTGCCTGGGCGGGGAGAACCGCAGCATTCCCTTTTTATCCATGGTCCCGGCGCATGCGCCGGGACTCGCCATTTCTCAGATTCGCCGTGTCTTCGGCCTGGCCACTAGTGCCTTGCAGAGGTTCGGCGCCAAAGGAGACCCGCTATGGGTTTGACGGTTGCAATCGGGAATGCGCTTTCCGGCCTCAAGGCCAGCCAAACGGCGCTGGAAGTCATTTCCCGCAATATCTCGAATGCCGGCACGCCCGGCTATCACAAGCAGACGCTCAACGTCGTCGAAGTCGGCCGCGGCGACAATTCCTATGTCCGCGCCGGCAATGTGAACCGGGCCTTCGACTCCATCCTGCAGAATTACTACACCAAGCAGGTGCCGGAGACGGCCTATTCGGTGACGCGCGCCACCTTTATGGATCGCATGCAGACCGCGCTCGGTAAGCCGGGCAGCCCCGGTTCGCTCGACACGATGCTCGGCAAGTTGCAGACGTCGCTCGATGCATTGGGCACGAGCCCGGACAATTATGCGACCCGCGCCGATGTGGTGACCAAGGCCACCGACATGGCCAATACGCTGAACCGGCTGTCGCAGGAAGTGCAGGGGATGCGCCGCGAGGCCGAGACCCGCATGGCCTCGACCGTCGATCAGGTCAATTCCATGCTCACCTCGCTGCGCGATGTGAACCTGGTGCTGGCCGACTATGGCGTCGACCAGAACACGCGCAATAGCCTGCTCGATCAGCGCGATCGTCTCGTCTCCGGTCTGTCGGAAACGATGGACCTTCGGGTCGACTATAATCCCGACGGCACCGTGCGCCTCGCTACGCGCTCCGGTGCCTCGCTGCTCGACGTAAAGCCCTCGCTGCTGGTTTTCGAACAGGCCGGCTCGCTGACCCCGACCACCGAGTTCAACGTCGATGACGCCAAGAATGGCGTTGGCAAGCTCATCATCGAGACGCCGAACGGCACCCGCATCGACCTGATCAAGGACGGCGCGATCCGCTCGGGCACCCTCGGCGCCCTGATCGAACTGCGCGATACGACCCTGCAGGACGCGCAGCGCCAGCTTGACGACATTGCCGCGGCCCTCGCTCAGGTCTTCTCGTCGGTGAAAGAAGCCGGCACGGCCGTCGCCGGTCCGCCGTCGGGCTTCGACATGGATCTCTCCAAGCTCCAGGATGGTGACGATTTCACCGTCAAGTACCGGGGCAATGATGGCGTCGAGCGCACCGCAAAGGTCGTTCGCGTCGATGATCCGGCAAAACTGCCGCTGACCAGCCCCGATAGTTTCGGCAATCAGGTCGTCGGCGTGCGCTTTGCCGGCAATGGTGTCGCCGGCAGCGTCGACATGTCCTACATCACCAGCGTGCTCAACTCGTCGCTGACGGTCGGTCCGACCTTCTCGGGCACGGGTTCGACGCTGGAAGTGCGCGCCAACGGCAACGGCACGCCGATCAATGCCTCGACCCGCTGGACCGCCACCGACCTGCAGGGCGGCCAGCTCGGTATGCCGCTCTTCCTCGATGCCGAAGGCAAGCCCTTCACCAATTCGCTGGCCGGAAATGGTCAGCGTCTCGGCTTTGCCGGTCGCATCGTCATCAATCCCGCCGTCGTCGCCGACAATACGCTCCTGGTCAATTACAACGCGACCACGGCTTCGGGCGACAACAAGCGCGCCGAATACATCACCGAGCAGTTCAACTCCATGCGGTTCGGGTCGAACTCCATGGTGGGTGCCAAGAATGGCGGTTTCCGCCTCTCCGGTTCCCTTACCGACATGATCTCGCAGGTGATGGAATATCAGGGCAGTACCATCCAGACGGCACTGTCCGCGAGCCAGACCAATAGCCAGACGCTCGATGCCATCACCTCGCGCATGGAAGAGAGCTACGGCGTCGATATCAACGAGGAAGTTGCCCGGCTGATGGAGTTGCAAAACGCCTATGCCGCCAATGCCCGCGTTGCCTCGGTTGTGCAGGAATTGCTCGACACCCTCATGCAGTCGTTCAAGTAAGGGGCCGCGTTCAGATGCTGATCAATAAATCCATGTATCCGGTCAAGGCGGGCTATAGCGCCATCTCGACCATGCAGAACCAACTCGGCAAGCTCCAGACCCAACTCGGGTCTGGAGAAAAGGCGCAGACCCTGGCCGAAATGGGCTTTGACCGCTCCGTGTCGCTCGCGACGCGCAACCGGCTGACCAAGCTCGATTCCTTTGCCGCCAATATCAACACGGTCAACCTCCGGCTCAACTTCCTCGACCAGGGCTTTACCTCTCTCGCCAAGCTCAAGTCGGAAACCCGGACTTCGGCGACGCCGACCAGCTATGGCGAGAACAATCTCACCATGGTGAGCTTGCAGAAAGACTCGCAGAACCGCCTGTCGCAGCTGCTCGAAACGCTGAACCTCAGCGTCGCCGGCCGCTATCTCATGGGCGGCAACAAGACCGACAGCGCGCCGGTCGCCACCTATGATCAGATCATGCACGGCGAGGGCACGGCCCAAGGTTATCTCGGCGTTGCCGAAGAACGCCGTAAGGCCGATCTTGGTGCTGACTCCGCCGACACCCTCGGCAATGTCGGCCTGCCGCGCTCGACCGTACTTGGCCCGTGGAAGAACAAGCTGGTCGTCTCGTCGTCCGAGTTCGAACGGTTCGGCTACAAGATCATGTCGATCTCGGGCAATTCAGCCACGACTCAGACGTCCGGCCCGACGGCCGACCCGCTGGCGCCCACCGTACAGGTCTCGACCCAGCCCGCCGATGGCGACGTCGTCACCTTCAACATGACCCGCCGCGATGGCACGACGCAGACCTTTACGGCCAAGGCCGTCGCCCCGCCGACGGTGCCGAACGACAGTGCCACGCCGCCGGAATATTCCATCGGCGCCACGCTCGAAGATACCGCCGGTAATCTCGAAGGGCTGATGGGCCAGAAGCTCGGCAATCTCGAGAACTTCAAGATAATCAGCTCCTCGGATGCGGATGTGAAGGTGATCTCGTATTCGGACGGGATGGAATCCGTGTCGGTCACGTTCGGCAAGCAACCGGCCGATGGCGAAATGCTCACCATCGGCGTCAAGAACGGCGATGGCGTGACCCAGGACTTCCAGTTCAAGGCTGTCACCGGTACACCGGATCCGCTGGCGACCAATCCGCGCGAATACCAGATCGGCGTCAATCGTGAGGAATCGCTCAAGAATCTCCAGGGCGCGATCGAGACCAGTATCGGCGCGCTCGATGCACCTTTGAAGACGGGCCGCCTGACCGCGGGCACCATGGCGGCGCCCAACGACACCACCGTGCGTCTCGAAGAGCAGTCCCCGCCGACCATCTTCGGCTACAAGCTTGCTTCGGCTTCGACCACCAGCAGCCAGATCAATGTCAGCGCCGTGGCCGGCAATCCGGCCAATATGAGCGTTGAGTTCATGGGCAACCCGCGCGCCGGCGAGTCCGTGACCATCAACCTCAAGATGCCCGATGGCACCAGCACCCCTATCGTGCTGCAGGCCGTCGATCGGCAACCGGTCAATGGCCAGTTCGTCATCGGTGCCACGCCCGAGGAAACCACGGCGAATTTCGAAGCGGCCCTTAAACTCAAGCTCGACCAGACCAGCAAGACCGAACTGGTTGCGGCCTCGAGCTATGCCGCGGCCGACGACTTCTTCACCACCGACGGGGTGGCGCGCCGTATCGATGTGTCGGGCGGCAATCCTGAAACCGCGACGGTTTTTGCGGCACCCAACACCCGTGAGACCGTCAAGTGGTATACCGGCGAAGTCGGTACGACAGGCGATAATCCACGCCTCTCGGCAACTGCCCAGGTCGATGATTCTACCAAGGTCGGCTACGGCGTCCGCGCCAATGAAACCGGCCTTCGTGAGCTGGTGAAGACGCTGGCCGCCATGAGTTCGCAGGAATACGACATCAACGACACGACTTCGAAGGCGCGCTTCAGCGCCATGGTCGAGCGGCAGATGGCGACGACCTCGAGCGCCACGGCGACCAACAAGGGCTCGATCGAGCAGATCGGCCTCGAACTGGGCGTGGTTCGAGCCACGACGGGCGGCGCAGCGGCCCGTAACACAGCCGCTGCCGGTCAACTCGAAACGCTGCTGAGCGAAGTCGAGACGGTGAGCATGGAAGAAACGGTAATGCAGCTCCTGGCGCTCAAGACGCGCCTTGAGGCGAGCTACCAGACGACGGCAACGGTCGCCAATCTGAGCCTCGTCAACTACCTCAAATAGACGCCAGAAGGCATCGCAAGGGGCCAGAAGGCCGAAACGAATACGGGGCGCGAAAGTGCCCCGTTTTGTTTTTGGGGTGAGCTTTTCATGAGGTTCTTTCGCCCACCGCTGTCACCCCTGCGAAGGCCGGGGTGACATGATTGGCCGGGATGGGGTTCGTCGCTCAAGAACTGGCCTCTAACCCTTGGCGCCATCGCCTGGAGGCTTCGCACTATCGGCAAACAAAAAGGCCCCCGGTTATTTCCGGAGGCTCTTGTCATCGCATCTAGGCGAACTTGTCGGCGCTGGCCTTATTCAGGCTTCTTCTTTGCCACGCAGGCCGGCAGCGAGCTGACGGTTGATATTGATCAGCGGCAGGAGCTTGGCCTGGCTAGGCTCCATGTGAAGCTCGCGCGTCTCGTTCATGACGAACAGACCCAGATTGGCAATGTTCTGGCGAACCTGAGGAGGAAGCGGGTTGTCTTCACGGGTAACCGAGGTGAGGAAGATATTCCAGATGCGGCGGTTATAGAGCAGGGCCTCTTCGAGGGTGTCCTGCTTCAGTTCCCAGGCGTCGTGGATAAGCTGGAGATTGGCAGCTGCGCGTGACAGCAGATTGGCTTCACGATCACGCGGCGCTTCCGTTTTGCGGGCCACCTGTTGGTATGCCTGCGCTCCCTGATGGTACATTTGCAAGAAGGTCCTGTTCGTACTGAATTAACTTGCGGGCTGCCTTGAGAGCTTTGTACAGCTGGCCGGTTAAAATCTCGTTGTTGATCCCATTTATGAGAGAAATCATTGAGGGAGCAGCATGGATTATGTCGTTGACAAGACGGAAGTATTCGTCGCGCAAACGCGCCGTGTCGTCCTCGAGATACATCAGTTGCACGGCCAGGTAGATGCGCTTTGCGGGCGTGTCGGCCGTAGTGATCGTCAGGATATCCTTTTCGCGCAGGATAGGCGCCTTGCCGTCGATAAAGAGCCGTGTCCGCTGGTCGGAATTGGTGATGATGCACTGCCCGATGATGAGACGTTCGCCGGGCTTGAGTTCGACTTTCAGGGACATGGGCTCTGGTTTCCTATTCTGGGAATGCCGCCGCTCGTCTGGCGGGCTTAGGGATGGATAGCAGTCGCGGCCGATGGACGCCAGCGACTCGAGCGTTAAAGGGCGGAGCGGGCAGGGGGAATCGCCCGCGCATACCAACCCACTTCGCCAAAAGAAGAAGGCGGGCTTGTGGCCCGCCTTCCGTTTATCACGATGTGACTTGCGATTAACGCAGGAGCTGCAGAACAGCCTGGTCCTGCTGCGAAGCCATCGACAGAGCCGACGAGGAGAGCTGCTGGCGGGTCTGGAGAGCCAGAAGGTTCGCAGCTTCTTCGTTGGTGTCAGCCAAGGTCAGGTTCGCCGCGCCGGTTTCGAGCGTGTTGATCATGTTCTTGGTGAAGGTCTGACGATTTTCGACCGACGACAGGTTCGAACCGAAGGCCGAAGCCTGGGAGCGAAGTTCCGTCAGGGCCGAAGACAGCTTGCCGAGGAAAGCGTCGATTGCTTCATCGGTGTCGAGATCTTCAGCAACCAGGCTTTCGACGCCGAGGTTCGAGGCGTTGATCGAACGAACGTTGCCGTTCGCGTCACGTGCCTGGATATCGATCGCCGAGGTGCCGGATTCGTTGAAGGTGATCTTCAACTTATCGCCACGCAGCAGGTTGATGCCGTTGAAGGAAGAGTCGTCAGACAGCTTGTCGAGCTGGTCACGCAGTTCGTTGAACTGCTTGGACAGGTTCGCACGGACCGTGTTGCCATCGATCTTGAGGGCAGTGACGGCATTGTTGCCATTCAGATCGACACCGATATCGAGTTCCTGGGTCGACAGGTTTTCGATACGCAGCTTGCCGTTGTCGTTAGAAGCACGGACCTTGCCCGCATGATCGCGGTTGATCAGTTCGACGAACTTGTCGACGGTCTTGGTTGCGTTCAGCTGGCTCTTTTCGGCAACGCCGGTGTTCACACCATTGGTACCGAAGAGTTCAACTGCGTCCGCACCGGAGACAGCCAGGGTCTTGGCTTCAGCGGTCTTGCCGACCAGCTGGAACTTGCCATCGGCGTCGAACTTGGCTTCGACACCGGTGATGCCAGCGGCTTCAAGATCGGCATTCACGGCCGTTACGGTCGCATCCTGCCAGTTCTTGATGTCGAGAGCGTTCACAGCCGAACCAACACCACCCTTCACGCCGCCGATCGAAATGTTGGCAGTCTTGCCATCATACGAGACGGTGAAGGTGTTCTTTTCTGCAGCAACAGTTTCAACCGAGGAACCAGCAACCGTTGCAGTAACGGTCTGGAGACCATCGACTTCAGCGACGAGAGCGGTACCGTTGGTGCCAACCGGAGCGACGCTGATACCCGAAGATACCGGCGTACCGTTGGTCACTGCGAGAGTACCAGCAGTGGCGCCAATGGCGGTGCCAAAGGTGCCGCCTGTCGAGATGTTGAAGTCTGCGCCGTCTGCACGAGTGATCGTGAAGCCCGTAGCGGTCAGGCCGACAGCGTAATCGCCGGAAGTCTGAAGCGCAGTCTGCAGAGCAGCGGCCTGGCCGGCAGCAGCACCGGTGAAGGTATAGCTGTTACCGCCACCAAGGTCGATCGTCTGGCCCACATAGGCAGACAGGTCGGGGTTGGCGGTGAAGTCGGTCGCAGCCAGCAGCGAGCCAGAAGTGCTGGGCGTTGCCGCAGCAGTGTAGGTCTTGTCGGACGTGACGGTTGCCGCAGTCGCAGCACCGGCGGTCTTTGCCGTCAGGGTGAAGCCAAACGAACCGTCGCTGGTGATATCGTAAGCAGCGGCAAGGTTGGTGTCAGCCTGAAGAGCAGCGAGAACGGTGGCATCGGTTGCGCCGTTGGCAACGGCGATCGGGCCGGTGGCACCAGCGATGGTCAGGTTCTGGGCGCCATTGGCAGTGTTCAGCGTGAAGGTGGTGTTCGCCTTCGTCGCTGCGGTGCCAGCAGCATAGGTCGGGACGCCGGACACGGTCGGCACAGCACCACCCCACTGGGTGTTGGTGAGCGTGATGTCCTTGGTCGTGCTGTCGGAAACGACGGTGTAGCCGCCGGCTTCGGCACCAGCCTGAAGGTTGGCAACGAAATCGTCGAACGAAGCGCCGGTTGCAATCGTCTGGCCACCAGCGGTGATCGAAGTGCTCACAGCGGAGTAGTTGAACGAAACGGCACCCTTGGTCGCGGCACCAACGCCAGTCGCGGCATTGTTGTCGGGGTCAAGGTTGATGGCAGCAGCCGGGGCAGATGTATCAACGGATTCGATGATTATCTTGCCGGCATTGTCGCCGGTACCAACCGACACGCTGTATTTGCCAGCGGTCGAGGTGCTGCCGGCCAGAGCGGTCTGGATCGACGAGGTGAGACCGGAAGCGGTGACATCGGCGCCGGCAGTCACGGTAACGCCAGCAACGGTAAACTGGTCACCGGTGGTGAAGCCGCCGTTGATGGTGATCATCGAGCGAGCGCCTGCGCCCTGAGCGGTGCCGGTGCCGGACTGCGGACCAAGATAGGCGGCCGCAGCATCGGTCGTGATCTGGGCCTTGACGCCGGGAACCGTTGCCGTTGCAAGGCTGATGTCAGCATTGAGATCGCCGAACTGACCGCCACCGAGGTTGATCTTGGTGTTGTCGTTGACTTCAAACGACTTGGTCTGGAACGACTTGTCCTGGCGAGCCTGGCGCAGCGTCGACTGCATGGATTCCAGGTTCTTGGTCAGGGCAGTGATGCCGTTGTTAGCGGCTTCGATGACCTTGATACCCGAGGCCATGGAATCGAGCAGGTTGCTCATGTCGGCAGCGCGGCTGTTGAGAGCCGAGGCAGTGAAGAAGCTCGACGGATTGTCGAGAGCCGAGTTCACCTTGTTGCCGGTAGCAAGACGGTTCTGCGTCTTGTCCATCATGCCGGCGGTATTCTGGAGGCTCAAAAGGTTCGCGCGAACGGCCTTTGAGAGAGAAACATCGGAACCCATACTAGGTTTTCCTTCTGGACGTGTGGTGCTTACGCCTCAATCCTTGAGACGTGATCAGAATGGCCCCGACTTGCTAAAAACTTCTTAAATTGCCGGCATCTTTACGTTTTCCGTAAAGCCTTCATTCACCACGGTTTTTCCCGGTTTCCCGGGAGTTTTCCCGCCTTTCCCGATTTCACTGCTGATTAAATTTTCGGCATGGAAAGTCCGGATTAACCGCGTCGATTAGGGAAGACGCTGCTGCCGAACGCCTAGCCCGGCAAGACTCCGGGCCGAGTCTCCCTTCGAGTCCCTCAAGGCCCCCCAACGCGCGCTCACGTATACGCGCGCGATTCGCTTCTCAACGGGGAGGGGGGCAAAAGCGGGCCAAATCCGGCCCCGCGGGAATTAGATAAAATTTGAAATAAATTGCGCGGTTTCCCGAGAGAGGGTCGCAGCAATTGGACACTAAACCTGATCTCGCCGGCAAGAAACGCCGGAAGAAAACAAAATCTCTGGAACAGGAAGTCCAAACAAATGAGCATCAATCTCTCGTCCAACGCCCGCACCGGTCTCACCGTTCTCCGTAACGTTGCAGAACAGATGGCAACCACTCAGAACCGTCTCGTCACCGGCAAGGCCGTCAACAGCCCGCTGGACAATGTCTCGAAGTTTTTTACTGCTTCTTCGATGGATACCCGCGCTGCTTCGATTGATGCTCTGATGGACAATATTAACGCTGCCCAGTCTTCCATGAAGGCCGCCTCCGAAGGCATCAAGGGCATCCAGGGCCTGATCAAGGAAGCCCGCGGCCTGACCAGCCAGGCGCTGACCTCCACCAAGACATCTGAAATCGCAACCGGTTCGGCGACCGTCACCAACGCAACGGCCATCACCGACGCCGACACGATCGTCGTGGCGACCGATACCGGCACCTACACCTACACCGCAGCTGGCGGCACGGGTTCGGTCGGCGACTTCATCACCAAGCTCAATGCCGATACGACCTCCGGCGTAAAGGGCTCCCTGGTTGATGGCAAGCTGACGCTGACCAGCTCCAAGAATGAAGCGATCACGGTCACCGGCACCGGTACCGGCATCAGCGCCACCGGCCTCCCGGGTACTTCCACCGCCGTGAACAGCACTCGTGAATCGCTTGCCAAGCAGTTCGACGTTCTCCGTGGAGAAATCGACCGGATCGCCAAGGACGCTGGCATCAATGGCCTCAACCTCCTGGCTGGCGACAAGATCCAGTTGCCGCTCAATGAAAACGGCACGTCGAGCACCGAGATCAAGGGCACGACTGTCTCCGCAGCAAGCCTGGGTGTGACCACGGCAGCCGGCAACTGGCAGTCCGACACGAACATCAACGCCTCGCTTGATGCGCTGATCGCCGCTGGTGACTCCCTCGAAGCAACCTCCGCCTCGTTCTCGTCGAACCAGTCGATCATCAATGCCCGTAAGGACTTCAACTCGTCCCTCTCGGACATTCTCAAGTCCAGCGCCTCGCAGCTGACTGCTGCCGATATGGATCAGGAAGCCGCGAACCTCGTCGCTCTCCAGACCCGCCAGCAGATGGCCACCACGGCTCTCTCGATCATGCAGTCGTCCGAAACGACCGCTCTTCGCCTCCTCTCGTAATCGATCTCGACCTTCACTGAACTTGGCCCGCCTCCTTGAGGCGGGCCTTTTTCGTTTGTGTGTGGCGGGCTCGAATTGTGCCGCCGCTAGCCCAGATGATCTTTTCCCGCCGGGGTGACAATTGAGTATGGACGCGGGGCAACGAACATCACTGCAAAAAGCCCGGGCCGATCGTCAGATCGGCCCGGGCTCATTCATTTCAGCAGTGTCAGATGGTCTTGTCTGTCAGCTTGAAACCGTATGTCGGCGGCGACCATTCGTTGCGCAGGCGCCGGGCCACCTCATAGGCGCTGGGCGGATCGAGTGCCTGCTGGTTGCCCAGAAGGGCGGCTTCGAAAATCGTTTCGGGCGGCAGACTGGCTTCTGTCGCCACGCCGCCGCGTCCCGCCGGCAGGGCTTGCGGCTCGGCTTCGTTTTGCCTGTGCTTGTCGGAGTCGTTCTGGTCCTCGCGCTTGTCTTGGCGAAGGAACCTCGGAAGGTGCGGCGAAAAGGCGATACCCATGGTATCGGCCCTCGGCGCGATTCTGGCGCTCATGTTCCTGTCCTGGAGCCACAATTGGCCAATGCCAGGCTATGAAGCCTTTCCTATCTCTCCCTTTGTTTGGACAGGACGATTTTAAGACACACCTCTGCATTTTGGAGGGATTGGGTAACCATGGGCTTTGCGCAACAAAAAGGGCCTCCGCTTCTGCGGAGACCCTGTAGCCGGTAGCGATACTGGCGCCCCTTCTGGAGAGCTCGCCCTGACTTTGGATTAGGCGGAGCGCCGCGGCGATTCTTGCCCCTAGAGCGCGCGGTTGACCGCGATGCCACGGGCTGAAGCCGCGCGCGGCATCTTCACTTCGCCGCTACGATCGTAGGTGCGGGTGTGATCCTTTGCACCGACCGTATCGGCAACGTCGCCGATCAGGTCTTCGGCAAGGTTCTTCGCCGTGGCGATGACGCGCAGGTTCTCGGCCATCTGGGTGGCGAGGGCGTCATGGTTCTGGTGCAGGCGGTCGAGCGAAACCGGCGCCTCGGCAACGAGGCGTTCGGTCTGGCGCTGCACCGAGCGGGCGAAGACCACATAATCCTGCGCGAGCTGGGTTTTCTGAGCGGTCAGGCCTGCGGCATCGCGAAAACGGCCGGCGCGGAGCAGGGTCGTTTCCTCGTTCATCATGGTGACGAGTGCCTGAAGCGCGGCCTCCGCCTGGGCACACAGATCTTCGGCCGGCAGGCTGTCGAGAAACGCAATACGATCGGCTGCTGCGGACATTAACGGTACACTCCTGATGGACGCATATTGTTCTGGTTGGCTTCTTGCAGGGTGATCATGTCACCCAGGATCTGGTCAGCGATGCCGAGGCCGCCATTCTGCGCCATGGTATTGGCGAGTTGTTCGGCCTGCATGGATCGCCAGGTGTCTTCACCAAAGCCGCCACCAAAACCGTTTTCCGATTTGGCTGTGGCGAACATTTCCTTGGTGAGAAGATTGAGGAACACGCCTTCGAGCTCCTCCGCCTGCTTCTTGAGCTTGTCGAGCTGGTGGGTGTTGAGATTGGTCTGGGTCTTTACGCCGTTGACATTGGTTTCCATCACAGCACCTCGATCTCGGCCTGGAGAGCCCCGGTCGCCTTGATGGCCTGGAGGATGGCGATGAGGTCGCGGGGCGAGATGCCGAGCGCGTTGAGCCCATCGACCAGTTCCTGCAGCGTCACGGATTCCTTGATCACCTGCAGCGCCGTGTCGGTCTGGGTTACGCTGAGGTCGGTATTGGGTTCGACCGCCGTCACGCCCTGGCTGAAGGGGGCCGGCTGCACCACCTCTGGATTCTCGGCGATGCTGACCGTCAGGTTCGACTGCGCTACCGCCACGCTCGACACGCGCACATCCTTGCCCATGACGATAATGCCGCTGTTTTCGTCGATGACGATCTTGGCGGACTGGTCCGTCTGGATGATCAGCTGTTCGATATCGGTGAGCAGATCGACGATATTGCCGTTGAAGTTGACCGGCAGGGTCAGGCGCACCGTGGCGGGATCTTCCGGCACGGCGGTCGGGGCGCCGATGAAATCATTGATAGCCATGGCGATGCGGCGTGCCGTCGTCAGGTCGGAATTGCGCAGCGTCAGGCGCAGCGAGTGCTGCGAACCGAGGTCGAAGTCGATTTCGCGTTCGATCAGCGCACCCGAGGAGATGCGGCCGGTGGTCGGTACGCCCGACACGATGCTCGCCGCGTCGCCTTCAGCCCTGAAGCCGTTGATCGCGACCGGACCCTGAGCGATGGCATAGACCTCGCCATCGGCGCCGAGCAGCGGCGTCACGAGCAATGTGCCGCCTTGCAGGCTCTTGGCATTGCCGAGCGAAGCGATCGAAACGTCCATGCGCGATCCCTGCGCAGCGAAGGGCGGCAGGCTGGCCGTCACCATCACGGCCGCGACATTGGCGGTGCGCACATTCTCGCCCTGGGTATTCACCCCGAGCCGTTCAAGCATGGATTGCAGCGACTGCTTGGTGAACGGGGAATTGTTGAGGCTGTCGCCCGTACCGTTGAGACCGACGACCAGGCCATAGCCGACCAGCTGATTCTCGCGGACGCCCTCGACATAGACGATGTCCTTGATACGGGCAGGAGCGGCGGCAGCCTGGGCTATGGGCGCTAGAGACAGTGCTGCGCCGAGCGCTGCAGCAAGGCCTATGCGGAAGAATTTGTTCGGCATGTCTATCCCCGGTACGAAGCTGCACCATCCCCATGGCGCCGCGGTCGCTTTCGGTAATGCGAGAAGCGTGCCAAATCGCGAAAATCTTCGTAAAGGCTTCAAATCAAAGGATAATGCGCCTGAGCAGGGAGGCTGGCTGGTCGATTAAATGTGCCGGTGTGCAAATCTTGCCGGGGTCATTAAGTCGTCATTAACCATGTAGGGCAGATTTTGCCTGCAACAGGAATCTCGGGGGCGAGTCAGTCAGTGCGTATAGAATCCGCCAATCGGATGAGCAGTGTAGCGTCGCGCGCTTCCGTCGGGAAATACGCGCCGGGCCAGTCCTTCACCATGGCCGACGTGTCCGCACCGGCGCGCGTGGCGCGGACTGCTCCTCTCGCGCAGGTCACCCCGCTCGATGCCATCCTTGCCATTCAGTCCGTTGGCGACGCCATGGGTGGCAAGCGCAAGGCGGTCAAGCGCGGCACGAACCTGCTCGACATTCTCGATGGTATCAAGGCCGATTTGCTGGTCGGTATCATCACACCAGAGCGCCTCGACGCACTGGTCGAAGAACTTAGCGTCTATCGCGATCGCACCGACGAGGGCCTCGATGCCATCCTCGATGACATCGAATTGCGCGTCCGCGTCGAGCTTGCCAAGCAGGGTAGATATCCCGACTTTTGAGCCAGACCACGATCGGGAAAGTGGATGGCGGTTTTCCGAAAAGATCGCGCGCCCGTTCAAATTGTGGACAAAGAGGGGCCGAAGCTTCATCAAAATGTTGTCAGAATCGCGCTATGCACCTGAACCGACGTGGCTTTTCATAGTTAAGGTTCTTTAAGAACTTCACTTGCTCGGGCTTGACCTGCGGCATATACAGGCCGCCGTGGGGTGCATTGGAGTTGAGTCTGCTGATGTCTTCGGTTGAAATGATTGAATACCGGCCGAGTGAAGACGAGCCGTTCATGAACCCGCGGCAGCGGGAGTATTTCCGAAACAAGCTTCTGGCCTGGAAGGATGAGATCCTGCGCGAAAGCCGCGGCACGCTCGAAAACCTCCAGGAAGAAAGCCAGAACCATCCTGATATGGCCGACCGGGCAAGCTCGGAAAGCGACAGGGCGCTGGAACTGCGGACGCGCGATCGTCAGCGCAAGTTGATCGGCAAGATCGATTCGGCGATGAAGCGGATCGAGGATGGCACTTACGGCTATTGCGAAGAAACCGGCGACCCCATCGGTCTTGCCCGGCTCGACGCCCGCCCAACCGCCACGCTGAGCCTTGAGGCGCAGGAACTGCACGAGCGGCGCGAGAAGGTCTACCGCGACGAATGAATAGAAGCCCGCTGCGAAGCGGGCTTTTTTGTTGCCTTGTAGTTCAGCTTTCGAGGCGCGAACGATTGCGCTCGTGGATGGCCTCGGCTTCGGGTGACATCTGCTCGGCAAAATCTGCCATTTCGAAGACGGGGCGGATTTCGATCTCGCTATCGGCCAGCATCGGGTTGGGGCAGCGCTTCACCCATTCGACGGCTTCGTCCATGTCGCGGACTTCCCAGATCCAGTAACCCGCCACCAGTTCCTTGGTCTCGGCGAACGGGCCATCGACAACGGACCGGCCAACGCCGCTGAAAACGACGCGCTTGCCATATTTGCTCGATTTCAGCCCGTCACCGCCCAGCATGATCCCGGCATCGACCAGTTGCTCGTTGTAGCGGCCCATTTCCTCGAGCAACTGGGTCTCGGGCATGATCTCGGCTTCGCTATCGACAGTGGCTTTCACAAAAACGACGACACGCATTTGTCTCTCCTTGTTGGCAGCGCCTGATTGCCTGCTCGTCTTGGCGACGATCCTAGCCGGGCTGCTTCGACATTTCCGAGACGAAAACGCAAAAATGACAACGGGGCCTTTCGGCCCCGTCGGCATGAAATGGTGAGTTGAGTTCAGAAACCGAAAACGGTGGTGATGCCGCTCTGGCCGTTGCCGTTCTGCTGGCACTGGGCATTGGTCGCTTCGCCGAACTGGAAGAGGCCGCAGGTATTGTTATTGCCGTTCTGACTGATCGTGCCGTTATGGCCATTGCCGTTCTGGACGATCAGGCCCGAATTGTTGGAGCCGTTCTGATTGAAGCCGGCCGCGTTGAAATTGCCGTTCTGGAAGGCATTGCCGCCATTGGCCGACATGCCCTGAACGACGGAAAACATGCGCAGGCCAAGACCGAGCGCCTGGGCCTGGTCGGGGTCGGAGGGCGCGAAGCCGATCGAAATCTGGCCACCGGCCATGGCAGGCGAAATGCCGATGAGAAGAGCGGTGACGGCGGCGGCGATGGTCTTGGTGAAGGTGGTGGTCATTTGTGTTTCTCCCAAAGTGTTTGGCGTTCCCGGTGCTGGTCTTCCAGCTCATGAAACGAGATTAGTCAGCGATGACTGAACCCATTCGGAGTGGCGCATTCAGACTTCGTTCACGGAAAATCCTGGGGCAAAAAAAGAGCCCCGGCCGGAGCCGGGGCAGGTCTTGGGTCAAGGGAAGGTCATCCTGACCCGCATCGTCGCGGGGCGCGACGAACTGGGATCTGCTCACGTCCGCGCTGCGGTCTGCGAACAGTCAAACGTCTTGCCATTGGCGGTCACAGTGAAATCCACGCTCACATTGGACCCGGCATTGACCATGACCTGACCGAGCGAGATTTCGGCATTCGGCGCGGCGGAAAACTGCCCGCCCTGGCTGATATTGGTCGAACCGCCGCCGCCGGCACTTTTCAGCGCAAAGCGATATTCGCCCGAAAGGGCAGTGGGGCTTTTGAGCGTTCCCTCCAGCGCGAGCATTCCGCCTTGGGTTGTGCTGATGACACCGCAAGCAAAATCGCTGCCTGCTGCATTGGCATTGGCGGCAAAACCTACGGCGGTGATGGCCGCGGCGGCCGCAAGCGTCGCTTGAATGAATGGGTGAAGCATGTCGTCCTCCTGATCAATGGAAGGGGCCGGCGGCGCCGGCCCCGTTTCGCAGAGGTTACGGGCAGGCCTGCACGAAGGCGGTCACATTGCCCGAGCCATGCTGGGTGACATTGGCGTTGCAATTATTGCCGACCTGCACGCCGGCTGCGATATTGCCGTTGCCGTCCTGGGTCACGACTGCATTGTGATTGTTGCCGAACTGGCCGACGCCGCCCTGGTTGCCCCAGCCGTTCTGATAGACGTCGCCATAGTTGTTATTGCCCTGCTGGCCGATGGCGGAGACGTTGTTGCCGCCATGCTGCTGGCTCACGGCGCTGTTCCACCAGCCGGTCTGCTTGGTGCCAAAAGTGTTGTTCCAGCCCGACTGGCTGCCACCGACCGAATTACCGAAACCGGTCTGGTCGATATAGATGCCGCCGGCCATGGCGGGGGCAGCGGAAGCCGCGATAACGGTGGCAGCGACGGCGGTGATGATGAACTTGCGGATCATTTGAAGTCTCCTGTTGCTGCGGTCCCTCCGACCGCGTCGTTGATGGAGACTGTTCTAGGCGGGTGATCCGGAACGGCATCTGAAGCAGGGATTCAGAATTCGTTCATCGGCAGGAATTTGCGGAAATGATTCCGGGGCGGGGTGTAAGTGGTTGGAAATGTTTGATTTTGATTGAACAAGAAGCCCGTGGCTCCCACACCCCCTCCCAGCCTCCCCCATCAAGGGGGAGGTGCCGGGCCGGTGGCTTTGGCAAGATTCTGCCCCAAACTCGATATGACACCTCCCCCTTGATGGGGGAGGCCGGGAGGGGGTGACGGCAGGCTCGATGTCTGCGCTTCAAACCCGCCCATACCGGCGCTTCAAATGCGCCTTGAAGAAATCAGCATTGAGAGGTTCGCCGGTAGCCCGGGTGATCAGATCCGGCGTCGAATAGCGCGAGGCGGCTTGCCAAATATTGTCCGAGCGCCACTGGTTGATCGCCCCGAATTCACCCTGCCGCATCTGCGCCCGGGCATCGGGCAAAACCTTCTCCATCGCCGCCCACTGCTGCGCCGCGATCATGGCGCCCAGCGTATAGCTCGGGAAATAACCAAAGGCGCCGCCCGGCCAGTGCACGTCCTGCATCGGCCCGTCCTTGGTGTCATTGATGGTCGAAATCCCAAGATATTCCGTCATCTTGGCGTCCCAGGCTTCCGGAATCTGGCTCGCTTCCAGCGTGCCGTTCACCAGGTCCTGTTCCAGTTCGTAGCGCAGGATCACATGCAGCGGGTAAGTGACCTCGTCGGCGTCGACGCGAATATAGCCGCGCTCGACATGGTTCACTTCATTCAGAATGTCAGCGATTTCCCAGCCGGGAATCGCATCCTCGCCCAGATGCTGGCCGACCAGTGGCAGCAGGTATTCCCAGAATTCGGGGCTGCGCGAGAGCTGCATTTCGACGAACAGGCTCTGGCTTTCATGCAGGCCCATGCCGCGCGCCTTGCCCAGCGGCCAGTGCGACCAATCCTTGGGCAGGCCTTGCTCATAAAGCGCATGGCCCGTCTCGTGCAGCACGCCCATCAGCGAAGACAGGAACTCATCCGTCCGGTAGCGCGTGGTCATGCGCACGTCCGTCGGTACGCCGCCACAGAAGGGGTGATGCGACACCGCCAGCGAGCCATGGGTGAAATCAAAGCCAACTGCGCGCATGGCGGCGAGACCCAGTTCGCGCTGCTTTTCAATGGGGTAGGGGGCATTGAGCTGCTTGCGCGGGCGCTTGGCCAGTCGCTCCTCCTGCACCGCCAGCGCCTCGGGCACGAAGTCCTTCAGGAAGCTCTTCAAATCCGCAAAGATCGGATCGATTCCGGTTACGCGATTTCCCGGATCATATTGATCCATAAGGGCATCATAGGGCGCGAGCTTGAGCACATCGGCGCGTAACTGCGCCTCTTCGCGCACCAGCGCCACGACGCCTTCGAGCGCGGGTAGAAACGTGTCCCAGTCCCCCTTGGCGCGCAGATCGCGCCAGAGTTGTTCCGAGCGCATGGTCGCCGCCGTGCGACGCTCGACGAATTCGGTCGGCAGGCACGTCGCATTGATATAGCTGCGCTCGAACTCGGCCACGGCCAGCTTCTGGTCGGCATCGAGATTTTCGCTCCGGGCCTTGGCAATCCACTCGCCGATTTCCGGCGCCGTTGCCTGCGCGTGATACATGCCGGCGAGATTCGCCATGGCCTCGGCGCGTTTGTCGCCGCCACCCACCGCCATATGGGTCGCCTCGTCGGCCCCGAGAATGGACAGCGCGTGCTCCAGCGCCTCCAGCTTGCGGCCGAGGGCGTCGAGTTTCTGGAAGGACATGGATCGGTCTCCTAAAGGTCGGGAGATGTTTTCCATAGGAGGGGCAGGGGATCAAGGTTCCCTGTGCGCACCCGAGGCCTTGCTTCAGTAGACCTCACCCTGAGGCGCGAAGCGCAGCGTAGCCTCGAAGGGCGAGGGCGTGCCCCGACGTCTCAACGCCCCGCCGTCGTGGTTCGAGGCCTTGCTCTCAAGGCACCTCACCACGAGGCTGCTGGAAGCACCTATTTGTTCCGCTGCCGAAACACCGCTCCGATCCCCGCGCCAATCGCAATTCCAATGCCAACGCCCAATGCCAGATTGTCGATCGCTATGCCGACCACGGCCCCAATACCGGTGCCGATCGCAATGCCCATGGCCATGCTCATGTCGCTCTCCTTTGGCCCTCGAAAGGTGAACCAGCCGCGTCCATCACGGTTCCCCAAAAAGGGCAGAGGCGCAGCCGGGGAGCTGCGCCTCATATAGGCCGTGTGGCTTCTGCCGATCGGCCGGGCGACCCTTCTGGGTCTGCCCGGGGGAACGGCGGCACGTAATGGGGACGACGGGCCGCCGAAGCTTTTTACTGCCTTAGAAGGGCAGGATGGCGTCGAGCACCTGCTGGCCGTAGCGCGGCTGCTGCACGTCGGTGATCTGGCCGCGGCCGCCGTAGGAAATGCGGGCTTCGGCGATCTTGGTCGAGGCGATGGTATTGTTCGCCTGGATATCCGACGGGCGCACGATGCCCGAGACGATCAGGTCGCGCACTTCGAAATTCACCCGCACTTCCTGGCGGCCTTCGATCACGAGGTTGCCGTTCGGGAGCACCTGAGTGATCACGGCGGCGATGGAGGTTTCGAGCGCTTCGGAACGGTTCACCGAGCCGGCGCCGGTATCGTTGATGCCCGAGGTCAGGTCGATTGCCTTCGAGGGGTCGATGGTGCCACCCGAGAGATTGTCCACCGCGGATCCGAAGATCCCGCCCATGCCCGCCGAATTGGTCGAGGAGCGGTTGCGGTTGCTCGAATTGCTGATCTTGGCGCGGTCATCGACGGTGACCTTGACGGTCAGAATGTCGCCGACCCGATGGGCGCGCTCGTCCTTGAAGAAGCCCCGCGCCGAGGTGCGGTAGAGCGAGTTCGACTGGTATGTGTCGGCCATGGGCTCGGGCATGGGCATGCGGACCGGCTGGTAGCCGGCGAGCGTTGTCGGATCCTGAATCTGCGTCAGCACCGGAGCATTCCCGACATTGGCGAGGCGATCCATTGTGTTGCAGGCGCCCAGGGCTGCCGTCAGCGTCAGAAGAGTGGCGATCTTGAAGGTCTTCATTTTTCGAATCCCGATTAGAGGCCGGCGAGCGACACGGGCCCACCGGTCACTTCGACCGTGCCCGGCGCTACGGCCGTCGCGCTGATCACGCGCTTGGACATGAGGTTGAGCACCTGCAGGCTGGAACCGCTGCTGGCGCTGGTGATGGCCTGGCCCTTGACCGTCAGGGTCATGGGGCCACGCCGGTAAATGATGGTCACGAGATCGTTCTTGGTGACGGCCAGCGGCGCGCTGACGTCGGAGAGACGCAGCAACATGCCTTCCCGGCTCTGGCGGTTGAGCGCCATGCCGACGAGTTGCTCGATGGGCACGAAAGCGTAAGCATTGGCCTGTCCTGCCGGCACCGGTTGCATGACGAGATGCTCGGGCAGGAGGATCGTGCCGGCCGGCAGGTTGGCTGCCAGATGCGGCATCTCGACGGTCATGTCGATCGTACCGGTCAGGTCGAGCACGCTTTTGTTGTCGGCCAGAACGAAGCGGGCCGAGAAATCGCGGCTACCGGCGGTATAGCGCAGGCCATCGAGCCGAACCGCAGGCCCATTGGTCGAAACCTGAATGGGATCGATGAAGCGCGAGAACTGCACCGTGGTGTTGACGCCGGGGCCAAGCAGGCCGCGGGCCGAAAGGTCCGCCATCACCAAGTCTTTGAGTTCGGCCTCGTCCACGATCGTGCCGGCACGGGTCACGTTCACTGCGCTAAGGCCGTTGGTGTCGAAGCTGGTGATGCCGATGCGGGACGCCGCAGCGCGGATGGCAGCAATGTCCACCTTGCCGGTCGTGCCCGGTGCCGGTGCGCTGAAGATCGCCGTCTCGGCCAGCGGGCCGGCGTCGTCGAACATGTCGGCTACGGTCACGACCTGGGTGGTCACCGTCACATTGCCGCGGAGCGCAGGCGCTGCCTCGGCAGTGGCGGCAGTGAGCGAAAGCATGCTCACCAGGGCCAGTTTGGAAAAATGGCTCATTGCGACCTCCTATCAGCGGAGCTGGCTTGTCGCCTGCATCATCTGGTCGGCGCCGGAGATGACGCGAGCGTTCATCTCGTAGGCGCGCTGAGCAGCGATCAGGTCGGCAATTTCAGTGACCGAGTTGACGTTGGCCATTTCCAGATAGTTCTGCATCAGGTTGCCATTGCCGTCGGTGTTTGCGACGCCGATCTGGGCGGGGCCGCTGGCGGGGGTTTCGAGGAACAGGTTGTCGCCCATCGATTCGAGGCCCGACTTGTTGACGAACCGTGCCATCTGGAGCTGGCCGAGCTGAACGGGCATGCCGGCAGTGCCCACAAAGGCTTCGACGGTACCATCGGGCGAGATCGACACGCCGGTCGCGTCGCCCGGAATGGTGATGCCGCCCGTGATCTCGTAGCCGCTCGAATTGACCAGCGTGCCATCGGGGCTACGCTCAAACGAGCCGTCGCGGGTATAGGCGGTGCGGCCATCCGGCAGGTTCACCATGAAGAAGCCTTCGCCGCGGATGGCGACGTCGAGCTCGCGCTCGGTCATGCTGACGCTGCCCTGGCTCATCACGCGGGGCGTTGCGACAGTGCGCACACCCGAACCGATTTCGAGGCCGGCCGGCACCAGCGTGCCCTGATCCGAGGTCTGCGACCCGGCGCGGGAAATCTGCTGGTAGAGCAGGTCTTCAAATTCGGCACGCTGGCGCTTGAAGCCCGGCGTACGCATGTTGGCGATATTGTTGGAGATGACTTCGACATTGCGTTCCTGCGCGCTCATGCCGGTCGATGCGATGTAAAGAGCTTTCATGGCGGGTCCTCAATGTCAGGCGGAAACGGAGCCGAGGCGCTTGATGGCATCGCGACGCATGTCGTCCTGCTTCTGGCCCAGCGAGGCGATGGATTCGTAGGCGCGGGTTACGCGGATCATTTCCGCCATTTCGGAGACGCCCGAGACGTTGGACTTTTCGGTAAAGCCCTGCAGCACGCGTGAATTGGTGGCCGCGATCGGTGTGCCGCCGGACATCAGGTTATTGCCTTCGCGAACGAGAGCCTGCTGCTCTTCGAATTCGACGATACGCAACCGGCCCTTGGCGCCGGCGCTGGAAGAGATCGAACCATCGGCACCGACGCGGATATCGCTCTCTTCAGGGCCAAACTGGATCTGGCCGCCTTCGCCTATGACGGGGTTGCCGGACAGGTCGACCAGCGTGCCTTCATTGTTGATCTGAAAAGCGCCACCGCGCGTCCAGCGTTCTCCGGCTGCCGTCTGCACCGCAAAGAAGCCGTCGCCGCTGATGGCGAGATCGAGGGGCGCATCGGTCTGAACCATGGCGCCGTCGGAGAAATCCTGGATGGTCGCCCAGTCCTGGACATAGGAAAGAGTACGATCGTCGCCCGAAAAATCGCCATGGGCCGCGACTGGCATCTTGTATTCTTCGAACAGAAGCTGTTCGGCCTTGAAGCCCGTCGTGTTGATGTTGGCTATGTTGTTCGCCACCATGTCCATGTGGCGCTGCAGCGCCATCTGTCGCGACAGGCCGATGAGTTGTGCGTTCTCGATCATCTCGATCCCCGGTTTCTTAAGTCCCCGAGATGGCCTGCTTCCCCAAGCCTGCCGCCTCGCTTCTCGAATTGCAGAAACCATGCCAGATGGACAATCTAAGCAAATTCAATTGGTTAGTGAGATTGCTGGGTTAATATTGCCGGGACGCATTCCGGCGTGGCGGCAATAACTGCCCGGCAGAACTTGCCGGGTTAGCCCCAAAAGTAACCAGTCGTTAACCAAGATGGCATTAGGTGGGCGTGGGGCCGGAATCGTCTGGTCTCAAGACTATCTCTTGCGGGGGCATTATGGCGACGGAAGCGGAAGTTGGCGGTGAAGCGCCAGCCAAGAAGGGCATCAACAAGCTCTTCATCATTATTGGTGCTGCGGCCCTCGTGGTACTTCTGGCAGGCGCCGGGCTCTTCTTCTTCATGTCCTCGGGTAGTTCCGCGCCAGCGGCTGATGCGCATGCCGCGCCAGCGGGTGAGCATGGTGCTGCTGCCGGTGAGCACGGGGCAGGGGCTGCCGATACCTTCATCTTCAATCTCGAACCGATGATGGTGAACCTGCAAAGCGTCGACGGCGTGCAGAATTACATGAAGCTCACCGTGGCGCTCGAAGTCGCCAATGAATCCATGATGACCGAAATCCAGCCGCGGCTCGCCAAGGTGGTCGATGCCTTCCAGGTCTATATGCGCGAATTGCGCAAATCCGATCTCGAAGGTTCGGCCGGCGTCTATCGCCTCAAGGAAGAGCTGCTGCGCCGCGTCAATCTCGCGGTCTACCCGGCGCGCATCGAAAGCATTCTCTTCAAAGAAATCCTGGTGCAGTGATGGCTGGTCCTTCCGATCAAGACAAACTCTCGGAAGACTGGGGCCTCGATACGATCGATGCCGCAACCTCTTCCTTCGATATTCCCGGCGAAGACGGCGGTGAAGAAGATTGGGCGGCCATGCTCAAGGCCAGCCAGGATGCAGCTGCCGATGGCGGTGTCGATCGTGTGCTCAATCAGGACGAGATCGACAATCTTCTCGGCTTTGATGCTGCCACATCAAGCAATGTCGAGCTGAGCGGCGTCCAGGCGCTGATCAACAACGCGCTCGTCAGCTACGAGCGTCTGCCGATGCTCGAAATCGTCTTCGACCGCCTTGTGCGTCTGGCGACGACTTCGCTGCGTAACTTTACATCCGACAATGTGGAAGTCTCGCTCGACTCTATCTCGTCGGTCCGCTTCGGCGACTATCTCAATTCCATCCCGCTGCCGGCCATTCTTTCGGTCATCAAGGCAGAGGAATGGGAGAACTATGGTCTCCTCACTGTCGACTCCAGCCTCATCTATTCGATGATCGACGTGCTGCTCGGCGGCCGTCGCAGTGGCGTCACCGTGCGCATCGAGGGCCGTCCCTATACGACCATCGAACAGGCCCTGGCCCAGCGCCTTATCGAGGTGATCCTCGAAGACACCAAGCGCGCCTTCGAGCCGGTCACGCAGATCAATTTCAAGCTCGAGCGCATGGAAACCAATCCGCGCTTCGCCGCCATTTCCCGGCCGAACAATGCCGCGATCCTGATCGAACTGCGCATCGAAATGGACGATCGCGGCGGCAAGGTCGAAATTCTTCTGCCCTACGCCACCATCGAGCCCATCCGCGAACAGCTGTTGCAGATGTTCATGGGTGAAAAATTCGGCCGCGACCCGATTTGGGAAGGGCATCTGGCGACCGAAATCTATCAGGCCGACGTCGAGATCGACGCGGTCCTCCACGAACAGGAACTGCCGCTATCGCGTCTTCTGGCGCTCAATGTCGGGGATACCGTGATGTTCGAGCGTTCGCCGAGCGATCCGGTCCTGCTGCGCTGCGGCGATGTCGAACTGACCGAGGCCATTATGGGCCATATCGGAAATTACGTTTCAGTGCGGGTCACCCGCCCCCTCAATCCGCCCAAGGTCACTATGGCGGCGTTTGAGGCTATTGATGAATCTATGGAAGGTCGATGATGTTGGGTTTGTCGATGGGATTGTTCGTTGAAGCTGCGGTCGCTGTGCTCATGGCGCTTACCCTGGGCTATTGCGTTATTCTCAACCGCCGCCTGGCACACCTTCATGCCGACCGCGAAGCACTTAAGCTGATGGTGGGCGATCTGGTGACGGCCACCAACCTTGCCAATCAGGCGATCAAGGAACTGAAGTCCACCGCCGTCGAAGCGGACATGACCCTGAGCTCCCGCCTTGAGGAAGCCGAGCGCTTCGGCATCGAGCTGGCCAACCACATCAATTCCGGCGCGGCCATGATGCAGCGCATCGTGCGCCTCACCAATGTCGCTCGCCAGCACCCTGTGCTCGCCACGCCCACTCAGGCGGCCGAGCAGGCTGACCGCATGGACGGCAAGCAACCCAACAAGGTCCGCGCCGCGCTCGAACAGCTTTCGACGCGCGTCAGTAATCGTGGAGTTGCCGCGTGAACCGGATTCGCCTGCTCCCTGTCGTCATCCTCGTGGTGGCGGCCCTTCTGGTCCTCAAGACCGTGGGTCTTGTGACCCAGGGGCACTATGCTCTCTCGGGCGTCACCCCGGCCATTGCGGCCGGTGGTGGTGGCGGCGAGGCTGCGGGCGGCCATGGCGGCGGCGCAGCAGCGCCCGCCGCAATCACAACCTTGCAGCAGCCGACGCTTTCGGATGCGGCTCCCACCATGGGCGATACGGCCCCTACAATCGGCCAACCGGCCGTAGCCGAGGCCGGAGACCACGGCGCGGCGCCCGCGCCCGCGCCCGAAGGTCAGGCTGTAGAGGTCGCCGAAGCCAATGTCGAAGGCGCTCCGTCCGGCGGCGAACATGGCGGCAGCAATAGCGTCGCCGATTTCAACGCCTGCGCGCCGCGCCCTGTTGGGGAATCCCAGGGTGGCCAACTCACAGTGGTAGGGGGCGATTGCCCGCCGCAGGTTGACGCCGTGCCGAAATTGTCGACGCCCACCGGCACTGTCGATATCGGCGGGGGCGATCCGACGCTCACCGAGCAGGTCCTCCTCGACCGTCTCGCTGCGCGCCGCACCGAACTTGAAACCTACGAGCAGGAACTGGCCCTGCGCGCTTCGCTCATCGACGCCGCCGAAAAGCGCGCCAACGAACGGACCGCCACCCTCCAGGCTCTCGAAGGTCAGATCGCCACCCTCGTCGAAGAGCGCAAGAAGCTCGAGGAGGAGCAGTTCACCTCCATCGTCTCCATGTACCAGACGATGAAGCCCAAGGACGCTGCCGGCATCTTCAACCAGCTCGAGATCGATATTCTGGTGCGCGTCGCCAAGATGATGTCGCCTCGCAAGATGGCGCCTATTCTGGCGGCCATGGACACGGCCCGGGCGCAGGAGTTGACGGTGCGACTCGCCTCCGAGACTTCGGAGAATCCCGAAGAGATGCGAGCGGCAGATATCGCGGCCCTGCCGCAGATCGTCGGGCAGTAGTTCGACCCCGAAGCCCGCAACCTTGAAATTGCGGGCTTTTTTCTTGGTCCTTGCCAAATAATCGTGGCCGTGGAGGCTCTTCCATCCCCTCCGCGTAATCGGACGTTAAGCATGCCCGATTAGGTTTGTGCCTAGTCTTTATGTCGTTGGTCTTTTCCGCATGCTGCGGGGTGCCAGCACTGCGTCGGGCAGGTGGAAGTCGTGAAAATGACCAGCAAACAGGGTTGGCTGAAGCCGCGGAATATTCTTGCCGCGGCATTGCTGTCGGTCAGCCTCTTGTCAGTTTCGGTCGCCATGGGTCAGGAACAGGCGCAGTTCTTCGCCACCCAGGAAGACGGCTACGGGCGTCTGGTCGTCAGCTTCCCCGATCGCGATACGATGCCTGCTTATGCCATGCGCATGAGCAATGGGGTCCTGTCGCTCGAATTTGAGGAGCCGGTTTCCCTCGTCCTCCCCGACGTCGCTTCGATCATGCCCGAATATCTGTCCGTGGCGCGGCTCGATCCGGCCGGCAAGGGCCTCCGCATCGGTCTTCGCACCACACTCAATTTCAACCGCACCGAAGCGGGTACCAAGCTGTTCATCGATCTCCTGCCGCCCGATTGGCAGGGCTCGCCGCCGGCCCTGCCGCAGGATGTTCTCGATGAAATGGCCGAAAAGGCCGAGCGCATCGCGCTGCGCGACGACCAGAAGCGCAAGGCGCAGGTCGTGGCCGAGCAGAAGCCTGTCGCCAGCCTCCGCATTGGTCGCAATCCGACCTTCATGCGCCTGCAATTCGACTGGACCATCCCAACTGGCGGTGCATTCGATTTCTCCGACGAGCACGGCCGCCTCGACTTCGAATGGCCGGTCAATATCGACCTGCGCGAATTACTGACCGATCTCCCCTCCGAGATCGTCTCGGTAAAAAATACCGTCACCCTTGATGGCAGCGCCGTCGAGATGGAGTTCGGCCGCGGCGTCGTCCCGCGTTTCTATTCGACCGGGCCAAACCAATATGTCCTCGATATCGACATGGACGGCGTTGGCCTGCCCGAATTTTCCGCTGCCGCGCTAGCCAGCGAAGCGCCGGCTGCCGAACCCGCCGCGACCGGAGAGGAGCCCGTCGCGCAGGCTGGCAGTGATCTGACCGCGACCGATCCTGCAAAGATCACGCCCTTCGTCACGACGCTGGGCAGCACCGTGCGCGTCGTCTTTCCCTTCGTGCAGGAAACGCCCTCGGCCATTTTCCGCCGGGGCGATTCCGTGTGGCTGGTCTTTGACACCCACAGCGCCATCCAGCTTCCCGAAGACCTCGAAAAGCTCTCGGCTGTTTCGAGCGAATTCGTCGTCACCACCGTCGATGACGCGCAGGTTGTCCGCATCGACCTAGCGCGGGATCGGCTGGCCACGGTCGGCTCGGAAGGCCAGGCCTGGGTGCTCTCGCTCGGCGACGTCATGATGGCGCCGACCGAACCCATGGAACTGACCCGCCGCCGCGACATGCGCGGCGACTTTGAAATGACTGCCAACATGATCCGTCCGGGTCGCGTTCACGACTTTCAGGATCCGCTGGTCGGCGATCATCTCAGCGTCATCACCGCCTATCCGCCCGCCCGTGGCATTACCCGCTCGCTCGACTATGTGGATTTTACCGCCATGCAGAGCGTCCATGGCCTCGTCATTCGCCCCAAGGCCGACAACCTTGACGTGGCGCTCGAAAATGCCCTCGCGGTCATTACCTCGGACGAGGGGCTTGAAGTGTCGTCCACCGACACGCTGCGGCAGGACTTGCCCCTGTCTGCGCCCACGCAGCGCGCCAGCTTCATCGATTTCGAGCCGTTGCAGCAGCCCAATTTTGCGCTCTTTGCCAAGCAGCGCGACGAGTTGCAGGCCACCGCCGCTGCCAGCGATGGACGGGCACGCGATACGGCCCGGCTCGATCTCGCCAATTTCCTGATCGCCAACGGCCTCTCCTATGAAGCGCTTGGCATCCTGCGGGTGATCAGCGAAACGCAGCGCAACGATGAAATGCTCGCCAAGGTTCAGATGAGCGAAGCTGTCGCCAATATCCTGGCCGGCCGTCCCAAAGACGCGCTGATGCGCCTCAATGGCTCGGGCATGGACCAGGATGTCGATGCGATGTTCTGGCGCGCCATTGCCCGCTCCGAGAATGGCGATTATCGCGGCGCCCGCGCCGACGCGATCCAGGCCTATTCCATCATCGGCAGCTACCCATCCTGGGCGCGCGAAACCTTCCTCCTCGCCGCCACCCGCGCTGCCGTCGAAGAGCATTATGCCGATCAGGCGCAGGAAATGATCGGCGACGTGGTTTTCGCCGCGCTCAATCCCGACCAGGTTGCCGAATTCAGCTTGCTCTCCGGCCGTATTGCCGAGGAACAGGGCCGTTTGGATGCAGCGATCGACATGTATGGCCAGACCATCGCCACCGAAATCCGCCCGGCCCGCGCCGAAGCGGTTTTCCGCACCCTCGGCATTCTCGACCAGCAGAAGCGGCTCGACGTAGTGCGTGGCGCCCAGACCCTTGCCGCCGAAGCGCTGCTCTGGCGCGGCGATGCGCTCGGGGCCAATATGCAGGGCATGCTGTCCGATCTCTATTTCCGCACCGGCGAATATCGCCAGGGTTTTGAATCGGTCATGGCCGCCGTCGCCAGCAATCCCGAAAGCCGCGATGTGCAGGCCCTCAGCGATCATGCCCAGCGCATGTTCAACGACCTGTTCCTCAATGGCCTGGCCGATTCCGTCGATCCCATCCAGGCGCTCGGGATCTACTACGATTTCCGCCAGCTGACGCCGCCGGGCGCCCGCGGCGACGAAATGATCCGCAACCTGGCGCGCCGCCTCGTGCGCGTCGATCTGCTGCCGCAGGCTGCCGAATTGCTGCAATATCAGCTCGACAATCGCCTCCGCGGCGTGGCGCGCACCGAAGTCGCCTCCGACCTCGCCGTCATTTACCTGGCCGAACACAAGCCGGCCGAGGCCATGCGCGTGCTCAACGATACGCGCCTGCCGGATCTTTCGGGCACGCTCGCCCGCCAGCGCCGCATTCTCGAAGCCCGTGCCCTCCTCGACGGCGGCCGCGACCAGCTCGCGCTCGACCTCGTGCGCGATCTCACCGGCCAGGATGTCGAACTCATGCGCATCGATGCCCACTGGCAGGCCAAGCGCTACGCCCAGGCCGGTCAGTTCATCGAGACCCTTTACGGCACCACGCCTGCCGGTGTGCCGCTCACCAAGGCCGCCCGCATGGGCATCCTGCAAGCCGGCGTCGGCTACGCCCTCTCCAACGACGCAGCCGGCCTCGCCCGTCTCCGCGCCAAATATTCCGACGCCATGGTCAACTCGCCGGAATGGCCGATGTTCGACTACATCACCGGCCCGATCGAAGTGACCAGCAACCAGTTCCGCCAGGTCGCCTCCCAAATCGCCGCCGTAGATGGCCTCGAAACCTTCCTCGCGGCCTATCGCGAAGTCTACGAAAGCCAAGGCGCCCTGACGCCGATATCGGCCACGGACGAGGGTGGCGGGTCAGTGGCATCGCTGAGCGAGTAGGGGGGGATGGTTGGCGGTGTGCGCGAGGCGTGATTTTCAGCCACGCTTTCCCAGGAAGGCCCTCGGCACGTTCTGGTGAATTTTGAACATGCCGAAGGCGACCATTCCCACCTTCCCTCTCTTTAATTAGTCAGACAGGGCAACACGTCCTCGTCAAAATACGGCTTCTGATCCACCCAAAACATGTAATTGACCTTGAGAAAGTCCGCCGCAAAAGCGTGCAGGGCCGGAACAAGGTTTTTTCGATCCTTCACGATCCGATCAGATCCGGTTTCACCGATATAGTTTCCGTCCTGAACCGCGATGCCGAGCGGCACGGCATACTGGCCTTCGTGCATCATAGCGAGGGCGTGGTTAAGCTGACCCTTTTTGGTGAACATGAGGTCCGGCGCGCCAAGGCCAACCCCGATCTCATTGCCGTATTCATAGATGCCGCGCAGGTAACCTTCGTCCTCGAATGGCAACCACTCGCCTGGCATGAAGTTGGCATAGACCATTGTCGTCGTGTCGGGAAAGGCCGCCTTGAGGGCCCGCATATTGGTCTTGATCGCATCCGCGTAGCGATCAGGGGTAAAGGTAGGATCGGTGTCCTGGGAAACGCCGATCGCCGTTTCCTGAAGATTGATACCTTCGATCGTCCCGTTGAATTCTTGGCCCAATGCCGTAAGCAGCGCCGCAAAGCGCGCCTGCACCTTGTCATTCCATCGCTTGGCGACCCAACCTTCTACTGCGCCGTCCTCGGAATATTGTTCGACCGCCCCACCACCATACTCGCCGCTTAACATATATTCGGGAACGGCCTTGTAGTTGGGCGAAAACGAAGCGTCCTGCAGCTGGACAAAGAGCTTTTTTCCGCTGGCCGCCAGGTAGTCGACATCGGCTTTGATAGCCGAAAAATCATACTGATTTTCGGCAGGTTCAAGGTCACGCCAGGAGTACATGATCTGGGCACCTGCAAATCGGGCGTTCCCCAGCAAGGCGTGACCATGGATCAACTCGCGATCGCGGCTGAAATATACAAAGTTCTTTATCTCATCGGCCGCAATCGGGCATTCAGCGGCCATGTACTGCCTGTGGGCGTCGATATAGCGGTCGGCCGGATTGTCCCACGCATGCGCAGGCGAGGAGGCGATGGCGATGGTGCTGACGAGAAAGAGTGCTAGGGCGTAGTTTGGTTTCATGGTTCCTTTTCCACCCCGAAACTGGGTAAAAATAAGGCCGCGATTTTGGAGGTCTATCTCGCTGTCCCAGCCGAACTGCGGCCCGAGATCTGCGCCCAGAAGGCGAAATCCTGCCTGCTTGCCAAAAGCACTTGTTCCAAAGCCGCCAGTCTCTTTCTCACCCTGGTCGCCCTCGCTCCTAACGCCCCGCCCTAACTCACAAAACTTCGCACCAACGACCCAACGACCAGATACCAACCATCCACAAGCACGAAGAAAATCAGCTTGAAGGGCAGGGAGATCACGACCGGTGGCAGCATCATCATGCCCATGCTCATCAGCACCGAGGCGACAACCATGTCGATGATCACAAACGGCAAAAACAGCAAGAATCCGATTTCGAAGGCGCGGCGCAGTTCGGAAATCAGGAAGGCCGGAATAAGCAGTTGCAGCGGAATGGCTTCCGGCTCGGCGGGAACTTCTGCTTCGGTCAGGTCGTAGAACAGCGACAGGTCCTGCTCGCGCACATTGGCGCGCATGAAGGCGTGGAGCGGCGCCACGGTGGGCTCGAAAGCCTCGGAAATCTCGATTTCGCCGGCCAGCAGCGGCGCGATGCCGTTATTGTAGCTCTGCTCCAGCGTCGGCTGCATGATGAAGAAGGTAAGGAACAGCGCCAGCGAGATCATCACCGAGTTGGGTGGCGCCGTCTGGAGGCCAATGGCCGTGCGGAGCAGCGAGAGCACAACCACGATGCGCGTAAAACTCGTCACCATCACAAGGATGGATGGCGCCAGCGACAGGATGGTGAGAAGGCCGATAAGCTGGATGGCGCGTTCGGCCAAGGCCGTGTCGTCGCCAAAGCCGATGGACAGTTCCTGGGCTTGGGCCACGCTGATGCCGGCAAGCGTCAGGCCTGCCGCTATCCCAAGTCCGATCAGGGCGCGCTTCTTGAGGCGCGCCCGCGCAGCACTAGTTTCGGTTGTTGTCGCCCTGCGCTTCGTGATCACGCGTTACGCTTTCGTTAACCGCTCGTTCTGCGTCTTCTGTAGCTGAGTCGGTCTCGGTCGCGGGCGAAATGTCCGGCTTATACCCGGCTGGCAGCGCCTCCTGCGCCGGGACGGGGCGCAGGAGGCCCGTGTGGCGCAGCGAGCGGCCGGGCGCCTGATCGCGCGCCTTGTTGGCCTCGCGGGCGCGGTCGATAACGGCGCCCGGGCCGGCGACGGTGGTTGCCGCGGCCGGGGCAGGCTTGGTTTCGACGGGCTTGGCATCATTGCCGGCCTTGCGGCCGATCATCGGCACGGGGCGGCGCGTCGTCTGCGCCGCGGGCGGCTCGGGCGGCACGATGCCGGATTCTACCACCAGGTCCTGATTGCCACCGGTGAGGATCAGATGCTCGACATTGTCGCGCCTGATGATGAGCAATTGGCGCTTCTGATCGACCACCAGGCTGTCCACAATGGCGAGGCGCTTGTTGCGGCCCCGCACGGCATTGCCCGATACGCGAAACAGCAGTTTTAGCAGCCACACGCCCAAGAGGATGAGGACGATGACGGCGCCGAGGGCGAAGAGTGCGGTCAGGTAGGTATTGCCGCTTCCGCCGAAGAGGCTGGTGATGAACTGCACTGATTCTAACTCCTGAGCATGCCCCCGAAAATGGTCGCCGGTTTCGGGCAAAGGCATGCGTAACAACAAAAGGGTAAAGCGTGGAGTGCGAATCGTTAGGGGATCGCGACGCGCTTTAGAGTGGCCACCCGACTCTGTCGGGCATTTTCTGCCCAGTCAAATCAGGCAATCATGCAGAATGCGAGGCATTTTAGGACAGTATGGGTGCGCTATTAACGGTTCTTTAACCCTGATTGGGCAGGTTTTGCCTATCTGACTTGGACTCGGGAGTAGTCGCGATGGGGTTGCTGGACATGCCGGTCTTTTCGGCGCTGACGGACAAGATGCGCTGGCATCAGGCCCGTCAGGGTCTATTGGCCGAAAACGTCGCCAATGCGGACAATCCTGGCTTCAAGGGACGCGACCTGAAGCAATACAATTTCGAAGACCGTTTCAGCGTCGTCCAGGCACCTGTCGTTAGCACGGCGACGACGCAGCCCCGGCACTTTTCGACCTCTATCGGCGGCGGCAACAGTTTTACCGACGATAAAATGGTCAATTTCGAGATCACGCCAAAGGGAAACGGCATCACGCTCGAAGACGAGATGATGAAGGTCACGACCAATATGATGGACTATCAGGCCGCGACCTCCCTCTACCAGAAATCGGTCAAGATATTGAAGACCGCACTCGGCAAGACCGCATAAGGGAAGGGCCCTAATCCATGGATTTCAATACCTCAATCGGCATTGCCGCCACGGGACTGCACGCACAGTCGGCCCGCATGCGCGTCATCGCCGAAAATATCGCCAACGCTGATTCCACCGCCTCGACGCCGGGCGGCGATCCCTACCGCCGCCGCGTTCCCACCTTTGAAACGGTGATGAACAACGAGCTCGGCGGCCGCGTCGTCACCATGGGCAAGCTGGCCTATGACCAGAGCGACTTCAACAATCGCTACGAGCCCGGCCATCCGGCCGCCGATGCGAAAGGTTACGTTCAATACCCCAACGTCAACACACTGATCGAGACGATGGATATGCGCGAGGCCCAGCGCAGTTATGAGGCCAATCTCAACGTCGTTTCCGTCACTCGTCAGATGCTCGGGCAAACGCTCGACATCCTGCGCGGCTAACGGTTCTGGGGGCAATTATCGTGGCGTCAACACCATTCAATATCGCAGCAGCGGCCTATGGCAATGCCAGCCGCCTCGCATCGCAGCTCAGCCGTCCCGAGGCGGAAGCCGCCATCGCCGGCGTTGCCGGCGGTCCAAACTTCGCGCAGATGCTGGCCCAGTCGGTCCAGTCCGTGACCGAAAGCGGCCGCGCCGCCGATCCAACCGCCATCGCCACGCTCAGCGACGCGGCAACCCGCATGCTGACCCAGGCCTCGATGCCGGGCGCCCAGCTCGGCACCAATCCGGGCAATGGGGGCAATGACTTCGCCGCCATGCTGGCCCAGTCGGTCCAGGGCGTCGTCGATCAGGGCAAGCATTCGGACCAGATGGCCATCGACATGGTCAACGGCAAGGCGAACGTCGTCGATATGGTCACCGCCATGTCGCAGACCGAATTTGCCATCGACAGCATCGTGACCATCCGCGACCGCGTGATCCAGTCCTATGAATCGATCATGAGCATGCCGATCTAAGGCGCCGGATACGATCTGACGCCATCCCCCTCTCGATGTCACCCCGGCGAAGGCCGGGGCCCATCTTGAGATCCGGGGATGGGCCCGGCCTTCGCCGGGGTGACATCGGTTAGTTGTGAGGCGCTCCGGCTTAGAATTCGCTGCCTATTCAGGAATCAGTTACCATTTGCGCGTGACCGCAAAGGAAATTGAGTCGTGACCGGCGCCGAAGTGCTCGACATTGCCAATCAGGGCATCTGGACGCTGATCATCGTGTCCTTGCCGATGATGCTCGTCGGCCTTATCGTCGGCGTGGTCATTGCGCTGTTTCAGGCGCTGACGCAGATTCAGGAACAGACCCTGGTCTTCGTTCCGAAAATCATCGCCATTTTCATCACCATGCTGCTGACGCTGCCGTTCCTCGGCGCAACCATGTCCACCTACATGTCGCGGGTCATCGACATGATCATCGTCGGCGGCTGATGTTGACGCTCAACCTCGACTGGGCACCCGCGGCGGCCTTTACCTATCTGATCCTCTTCGCGCGCATCGGCGCCATGCTGATGCTGCTGCCGGCCTTGGGCGAAGATACGATTCCGGCCCGCCTGCGTCTCGCGTTCGGCTTGATGTTCACCTTCGTGCTCTATCCGCTGCTTTCCACCATCATGCCCCCAATGCCCCAGGATATTCCGGGCATGGTGGCGTTGCTTTTCCATGAGCTTGCGGTCGGTCTCATCATCGGCGGCATCGTGCGCATCACCACCATGGCCACCCAGATTGCCGGCGCCGTCGTTGCCTTTCAGGCCGGTCTTTCCGGCGCCATGGCGGCCGATCCGACACAGCAGGGCATGCAGAGCGCGGTTTTTACCAGCTTCCTGTCGTTCCTCGGCATCACGCTGATCTTTGCCACCGACCTCCATCACATGGCGTTGGCGGCGATCTATGACAGTTATGACGTGTTTTCGCCGACCATGCCGATCATGTCGGAAGATGCAATGCAACTGGCGCTGAAAACGGTCGCCGGCGCCTTTTCCGTGGGCGTGCAGATGTCCGCCCCGTTCATCGTTTTCGGCCTGGTCTTCAACCTCGGCGCCGGCATTCTGTCGCGCCTGATGCCCCAATTGCAGGTCTATTTCATTCTCATGCCCGCCAATATCCTGGCCGGGCTGCTGCTGTTCGCGCTTTTGCTCATGATGATGATGGGGTGGTATCTCTCCGCCTTCGAAAATCATCTGGCCATGTGGCGGGGGTAGTCGATGTCAGAAGCCCCCGAGCAAGACAGCAAAACAGAAGACCCCTCCCAAAAGAAGCTTGAGGAAGCGCACAAGAAAGGCGACGTCGCCAAAAGCCAGGAGGTCACCACCTGGTTCATGCTGATCGGCACGACCATCGTCTTCGCCTCGATGGCACCCTGGGTGTCCTTGCAGATCAGCAATCCCCTGCAGGTCATCATGATGAATGCCGATCGCTTCGACGTTGAAGGAGCGGGCTTTTCGGCCTTTTTCAATGGCCTCGCCTTCGCCATGATCGGCGCGGTGCTTGCCCCGCTCGCCGTCCTCTATGTCTGCGGCATTCTCGCCAATCTGGTGCAGCATAAGCCGCTGTTCTCGGCCGAGCCGGTCACGCCGAAACTCTCGAAAATTTCCCCGATCGCGGGAGCAAAGCGCCTCTTTTCCACCGATGCCCTGGTCAATTTCGGCAAGGGCCTCATAAAGATCGCCGTGGTCGGCATCGTCGTCGTCATGGTGGTCTGGCCCGAGCGCGACCGCCTCGACACCATGATGACGGCCGACCCCATCATTATCCTGATGGATTTTCAGGAGCTGGGGGTGAAAATCCTCACCGCCGTGCTCATCGTCGTCACCTTCATCGCCGCCGCCGACTACTTTTACACCCGCCAGAAATGGTGGAAGCGGCAGATGATGACGGTTCAGGAAACGCGCGACGAATATAAGCAGATGGAAGGCGACCCGCATGTGAAGGGCCGCATTCGTCAGCTGCGTCAGGAAAAAGCCCGCAAGCGCATGATGCAGGCGGTGCCCGACGCCACCGTGGTCGTCACCAACCCGACGCACTATGCCGTCGCGCTCAAATACGACAAGGGCATGGGCGCCCCGCGCTGCGTCGCCAAGGGCGCCGATGCCGTCGCGTTGCGCATCCGCGCCGTCGCCAAGGAAAACGAGGTGCCGATCATCGAGAACCCGCCTTTGGCGCGCGCGCTGTTTGCCGCCGTCGATGTCGATCAGGATATTCCCGCCGATCACTACAAGGCCGTCGCCGAAATCATCGGCTTCGTCATGCGCCTCAAGCACGGCCAAAGCTGGAAGGCGCGGCAGTAAAGGCGTTTCGCAAGTGCCCGAGGTGCCCTAGCACGAAGTCGGCCCGCGCGGTGACCGACACTTTCGGCAGTTCCACCACGTCATAGCCGAGCGCGGGATAGTCCCGCAGCAGCCGCTCATATTCCTCGATCGCGGCATCGAGCCCATGCTGGCGCTCCGCGTCCTGCTGGTAGATTTCCGGCCAGGGCGGGGTCAAAAACACTTTGGTATTGAACCGCCATTGCCCGGCAAACTGCCGCAAGACCGGCTCGCCTGTTATCTCGCCCAATCCCGAAGCCGCATCGAGCAATCCCCGGTCGAAGAAAACCCGGCCGGGCAGGGCGCTCGCCCGCTCCAGATCTTCGAGCGACAGCGCGATGGCCTCGCGCAGGAATGCGTGGGCATCGATCCAGGGCAGTGCCTTGCCGTCTCCAGCGAGTTCCGCCGCGACGATGCGCCGCCCCGGCTCCTTGATTACCGAAAAGCCCCGGCGCGCCAGTTCTTCGAGCAGCGTTGATTTTCCGCCGCCCGAACAGCCTGAAATGATGGTGAAGCGATCGATTTTCCCTCTCCTCTCGTACAAATGGCGTGTGCAAGTCGCCTTCGGGCCGGTCTCGGGTGTTAAAAACCGCCTTCGCACTCCCATGGCGGCGACCCATTTGATAGACCAGTGGGAGTGTCCCGAATCGGGGCAGGTTGGGGACCCGCCGGCATTCAGTTGAATGAAGATTGGTCCCAGCGCTGGAGTTTTTCGACCCATGGCAACGACCCCGCTCGGCGAGGACAATTACCCCGATCCGCTGGTTGCTTCGCCCCGGGGCGGAGCCGGTCTCTGGCGCGTCGCCGCGCTTGGCCTCGTCATCATCGGCGCTGCCGCCACCTTTGCTCTTTTCGGCGATCGTCTGCCGCCCGAAGTGGTGATGATTTTTGTCGGCCTTCTGGCCGTGGCCGGGGTGTTTTTCCTCTTCGGTCTTGCTGCGGGCCTGTTCCGCTTCGCCGCCGCCGAAGAGCGCCGCACCATTGCCCGGGCTCTGGTCGATACGGTCGTCCGCGGCATCGTCGTTGCCGATCGCGACGGCAAGATCGCCTATGCCAATGCCCATTATGGCACGTTTGCCGGCGCGCTCAACAATGGCGTCCCCGTCAGCGTGCCGCGGCTCTTTTCCGGCCAGGCCGATGCCGGTGAGGCCATGTACCGGTTGACCCGCGCTGCCAAGGATGGCCGCAACGCCATCGAGGATGTCCGCATCGTCGGCGGCCTCGGCGGCTCGCAGACCGAAACCAACCGCGCTTTCTGGTATCGCGTCGCCGTGCGCCCGCTCCCCCAGACCGATGAAACCAGCAAGCCCGTCGTTGCCTGGACCGTCGAAGACATCACGCGTGACCGCGAAAACAACGAGACCGCCTTCCTCGATCTGCAACGCGCCATCGATTATCTCGACCATTCCCCCGCCGGCTTTTTCTCGGCCGATGCGCAGGGCCGCATTCAATATCTCAATTCGACCCTCGCCGATTGGCTGGGCTACGACCTCGCCGAATTCAATGCCGGCCACCTCAGCCTTGGCGATGTCGTGCGCGGCGATGGCGCGACCCTCCTCATGCGTGGCCGCCGCGATGGCGAGATCACCACCGAGATCATCGATATCGACCTCGTGCGCCGCAACGGCACCGCGCTGCCGGTCCGCCTGTTGCACCGCGCCGCCCGCCTTGCCGATGGCGAATTGGGCGAAACCCGCACCCTCGTCCTCGATCGCTCCAGTGCGCCCGAAAACGAGGAAGAACTGCGCGCCGCCGAAGTCCGCTTCTCGCGCTTTTTCAACGACACGCCCTTTGCCATCGCCACCCTCGACGGCGAAGGCCGCATCGTGCGCACCAATGCGCCCTTCGGCCGCATCTTCCGCTGGTCCGGCGAGGAAAAGAGCCTCGAACTCCAGCCGCTGCACGATCTCATCGGCGAAGGCAGCCGCGACAAGCTCGGCAAAGCACTCCTCGACGCCACAGCCCAGCGCACCGAGGTCGAGCCGGTCGATGCCCTCCTCAGCGTCGAAGGCGACCACGCCGTTCGCCTTTATATTTCCGCCTCCGAAGTCAGCGCCGGCTCGCCCGAGCAGGTCAATGTCTATGCTCTCGACATGACCGATCAGCGCAAACTCGAAGCCCAGTTCGCCCAGAGCCAGAAAATGCAGGCCGTCGGCCAGCTTGCCGGTGGCGTCGCGCACGATTTCAACAATCTGCTGACCGCCATCATCGGCTTCTCCGATCTCTTGTTGCTCAAGCACAAGCCGGGCGATCCCTCGTTCTCCGAGCTCATGCAGATCAAGCAGAATGCCAATCGCGCCGCTGGCCTCACCCGTCAGCTGCTGGCCTTCTCGCGCCGCCAGACCCTCCGCCCGCAGGTCCTCGAACTGCCGCTGATCGTCGATGATCTGACGGTGCTCCTCAAGCGCATGATCGGCGAGAAGAACCAGCTTTCGGTCGAACATGGCCGCAATATCTGGCCCGTCCGCGCCGACGTGGTGCAGCTCGAACAGGTCATCATCAATCTCGTCGTCAATGCCCGCGACGCCATGCCCGATGGCGGTTCGATCACCGTGCGCACCAGCAATGTCACCGAGGACGATACCCGCGAACTCAAGTTCGAGGGCATGGTCCCGGCCGACTATGTGCTGATCGACGTGCAGGATACCGGCACCGGCATGTCACCCGAAATCATGGCCAAGATTTTCGAGCCCTTCTTCACCACCAAGGAACTGGGCAAGGGCACGGGCCTCGGCCTTTCCACCGTCTACGGCATCGTCAAGCAGACCGAAGGCTTCATCTACCCGGTCTCGGTCCTCGGCGTCGGCACTACCTTCAAGATCTTCCTGCCGCGCTATGTTCCGACGGCTGAAGAAACCGCCGCCAAGACCATCGCTGCCGCCGCGCCCGCCAAGGACCTCACCGGCCACGAACGCATCCTTCTCGTTGAAGACGAGGAAAGCGTCAGGGCCTTCTCCGCCCGGGCTCTGCGCACGACCGGCTATGAAGTGTTCGAGGCCGATGGCGGCGAGGAAGCGCTCGAAGTGCTCGAAGACCTCGATTACAAGGTCGATCTCATCATTTCCGACGTGGTCATGCCCGAAATGGACGGCCCGACCATGCTCAAGGTCATTCGCGACAAGATGACGAATTTGAAGATCATCTTCGTCTCCGGCTACGCCGAAGAAAGCGTCCGCCGCGACATCGAGGACGACCAGAGCGTCGATTTCCTGCCAAAGCCCTATTCGCTCGACCAGATCAACTCCAAGGTCAAGGAAGTGCTCCAGCGCCAGGACAAGCTGGACGGGTAGGGTTTTGCCCCCTCGCTCCCAGTAGCCCTCATCCTGAGACGCGAAGCGTAGCGTAGCCTCGAAGGGCGAGGGCGTGGCACCGGGCCGCGTGGTCGGAAGCTCCACTTGCCACGTGCCTTTCCCAAGGGCTCCTGTGCTATGGTACTGGTCGATCGCAGATAATACGACTTCCCAGGAGCCTGCAGTGACCACTCAGCCCAATTTGGAAGGCTCCGAGGAATACAACGTCCTCGGCGAACTGCTGCAGCCCTGTTCCGACGATCCCCTGACCGGCTTCTTCCGCTCGGGCTATTGCGCCGCCGGTCCTGAAAACGCGGCAGTCCACATCATCTGCATCGAGGCGACGGCCGACTTCCTCGCTTTCTCGAAATCGGTCGGCAACGATCTTTCGACCCCGCGCCCGGAATTCGCCTTTCCCGGCGTCGTGCCCGGCAATCGCTGGTGCCTCGTTGCCGTCCGCTGGCTGCAAGCCCATGAAGCCGGCCGGGCCCCGCGCATCTATCTGCGCGCCACGAACCGCAAGGTTCTGGACCTGGTTCCCATTGAAATTCTAAAAGGTTACGCGCTGGACTTAAACTGACGTATCAGTCCGTTACCCGCAATTCCTCATACGACACCATCACATGCTCGCGAAACGCAACCCTCTGCGTCAGCGCCTGATAATAGCGCTCGATATTGGGCCAGTCCGGCCGCACAATGTCGATATCGAAGTAGCGATAGAGCACGTGACCGAATTGAATATCGGCAAGGCTTAGCGCCGGCCCGGCCAGAAAGGCATGCCGGTCCAGTTGCGCTTCAGCAATCGCCAGAATGGCGTTGAGCTTACCCAGCGCCGCATCGATGCCGGCCTGATCCCGCTTCGACGGCGCGGTCCGGACCACGCGCCAGAACACCGGCCCGGTGAATGACAGCGTGACATTGATCTTGGCCCATTCGGCCCATTGATCGATCGGCGCCCGCTCTGCCGGATCGCTCGGCCAGAAGTCCGGCGCCCCATAGCGCGCCGCGAGATAGCGCAGAATGGCTCCCGTTTCCCAGATCGGCTCCCCGATCCCATCCTGCAGCACCGGCACGGTGCCATTGGGGTTCATCGCCAGGAATTCCGGCGTATCATTGCCGCCAAAGCGATGGCCCACATCGTGGCGCTCATAGGCAAGCCCGAACTCGCCGATGCACCACATCAGCGCCTGAACGTTAGACGAGGTTTTGCGTCCCCAGACTGTCAGCATCGCACGCCCTAAAAGTGCCCGTTGCGGTAGTCCATGATGGTCACGGCAATCGCATAGCCGATCCAGAGCAAAAGCCCCAGCGAGATAAGCACCGCCAATTCGGACGGATTTCCGCTCTGGAACTCTTCAAACACGCTCGGCCGGCGGTTCATGAAGCGGCCCGGCCGATAGAAGAGATAGATGGCCGAACTCACCAGAACGAGCACGAGTTGAAGCGGCCCGCGCACCGGCGGATCGTACAAGTAGTGCAGGGGATCAAACAGCTTCCGCATGTCCTCGGCCTCCAGGCGCTTCATAGCATTGGAAGAGACCAGGCCTCATGCGGAATGCGTCTGAGGGTTAACGCGGCGCTGTCTGTTCGTCCGCCAGCAATCGGTCGAGGCCCTTGAAGCTGAATTCCATCCCCTCGGCCATGCCGGTCGAAACGACCAGGTCGCGATGCGCCATGGACGCGTAGGTGAGGCTGTTGACTACCAGCGTGCCGTGATCTTTCAGCCGAAATTCCAGTTCCGAACGGTAAGGCGGGCCCATCTCGCCGGCCTCGAACCGCTCCTCGGCATCGATATAGCGGATCGCATCGATGGCTGTGATATTTCCATCGACCGCCAGATACCCGCTGTCCGGTCCGTGCCATTCGAACCGATAGCCGCCGCCCGCCCGCGCGTCATAGGTGCAGACCGGCATGGTCCAGCCATCCGGCCCGGTCAACCAGCGCCGGATCAGGCTCGGTTGCGTATAGCAGGCATAAACGAGATGCGGCGGGGCGACGAAAGCCCGCGAGATCACCAATTGCGTATCGCTCGGCGAGGTCACCGAAAGCGGATCACCAAACTGCATCTTACTCTCCCTGTCTCTCACGCCTGTCCCGCAAACCGATACCCACTTTCGACGCTCGAACTGACGCAAAAGTAGACCTCATGGTGAGGTGCGAAGCGCAGCGTAGCCTCGAACCACGAGGGCGTGCCCGAATGACTTATGTCAACGGGCCCTAGTTCTTCCCCGCGAGCTTTTCGAGCTGCTGCAATTCCTCCAGCAGATCGTCGAGCCGCTCGAATTGCGCCTGCCAATATTTACGGTATTCGATCAGCCAGCCTGTCACCTCGGCCAGCGGCTGCGCTTCAAGATGCACCGGACGCTTTTGCGCATCGCGCCCGCGCGAGACGAGACCGGCCTTTTCCAGAACCTTGAGATGCTTGGAAATCGCCGGCTGGCTCATGGCGAATGGCTCGGCGAGATCCATGACCGTCACATCGCCCTCGCGCGCCAGTCGCGCCAGGATAGCCCGGCGCGTCGGATCGGAAAGGGCGTGAAAGGTTGCGTCCAGCCGCGTGGCATCGGCCATTCAAGTGCTCCTCTACAAAACTATTTGGTTATGTATAGCGGAGCTATTTGCGTCGCGTCAAGCGGTGCCGCCGGGAATAGGCGTGCCTTCCGCCAGCAGGCCCTTTGCCGCCAGGGTGGTCCAGAGTTCATCCGGAATTTTCGCGTCCCACCAGGCGAGAATGCCATCCAGCTCCTCGGGCGAGCGCGGTCCGGGCAGCACATTGCAGACTGCGGGATGGGTCAGCGGAAACTGCAAGGCCGCCGCCGGCAGCGGCACGCCGAATTCCCTGCATACCGCCTCGATGGCCCGCACGCGCGCCACCACATCATCCGGCGCCTTGGCATAGTTGAACTTGTCGCCACCAACCAGAATGCCGGAATTGAACGGCCCGCCAACCACCACCGAGGCCTTGCGCTCGATGCAGGTGGTCATGAATGGGGTCAGTGCGGTTTGTTCCAGGAGCGTATAGCGCCCGGCGAGCAGGAACACATCCCAATCACCCAACGCAAAGGCGTCCATCAACACCTGCCACTCATTGACGCCGAGACCGATAGCCCCGATCTCGCCGCTGTCGCGCAGTTCGCGCAGGGCCTTGTAGCCGCCAGCCGCCAGTTGCGCCCAGAGCGGCTTGTTGCCCTCGGCGCCATGGGTCGCGGTGCCGATATCGTGCACATAGAGAATGTCGATCTTTTCGAGCCCCAGCCGCTGCCGGCTGTCCTCGAAAGAGCGCATCACGCCATCATAGCTATAGTCATATTGCTGATCGAAGGGCAGGGGATCGACCCAATTGCCCTTGTCCTGCGTCGCCGGATCGACCGGGCGCAACAGCCGCCCCACCTTGGACGACAGCACCGGCCGCACCGGCGCCTCGCGCAGCGCGTCGCCCACCAGATGCTCGGAGCGCCCGAGACCATATTGCGGCGCCGTATCGACATAGTTGATGCCCATATCGAGTGCATGCCGCACCGTTGCCCGCGCCTGGTCTGCCGGTACGCCGGTAAAAATGCCGGCCAGCGAAGCGCAACCCAGCCCCAGCGTCGTGACCTCGAGTGCGGTCTCGCCGATCGGGCGCTTTTCGAAAGTACGGGTGGTCATGCGCGGGCTCCTCAATTCGCGGCAAACTAACTGACATGTTAGTTGCAGCGAGTAAAGGCGCCCGCGCCACCGACCTTAGTAGAGGCCGTTGATCACAACCGGCTTTTCGTCTTCCACATGCACCGGATTGCGCAGCGGCAGGCCGAACTGGCTTTCCTCGATCTCGAAAACGTCGCTTTCCCTGGTCGAAATGCCGTCGGCAAAGCTCAGCGTCGCCGTGCCGAAGCAGTGCACATGCACATCGCCCGGCTGGCAGAAGAGGTCATATTTGAAGTGGTGATATTCGAGATTGGCGATGGTGTGGCTCATATTGTCCTCGCCCGAGAGGAACGGCTTTTCCCAAAGCACTTTCCCATCGCGAACAATGCGCGACACGCCTTCGATATGGTTCGGCAGATCGCCCACGCGCAGTTCCGGTCCGAACGAACAAGCCCGCAGCTTGGAATGCGCCAGGTACAGATAATTGATCCGCTCGGTCACGTGATCGGAAAATTCATTGGCCAGCGCAAAGCCGAGGCGCCGCGGCTGTCCATTGGCATCGATCAGATAAATGCCGGCGATCTCGGGCTCTTCGCCCGCGTCGAGCGCAAAGGACGGGGAGGGGATCGGCTGGCCCGGATTGGCGACGATATGGCCGTTGCCCTTGTAGAACCATTCGGGCTGCACGCCCTTTTCGCCGCCCTTCGGCTTGCCGTTTTCCAGTCCCATGCGGAACATTTTCATGCTGTCGGTCAGTTCGCCCGCCGGCTTGTCGCCATTGGCCTTGTGCATGGCGTCACGCGTTGCGGCCGAACCAAGATGGGTCAGGCCCGTGCCGGTCACATGGAGATGGGTCGGATCGGGATGGTCGATCGGCGACAGCAGCCGTCCCTCGGCCAGCAAGGCCGCCTTGTCGACGATAGCGCCAAGCCCGCGTGCGGCAACCGCGGCAGCAAGCCCGCCGCCGCTCAGCGCTGCCTGCGCAAGCTCGTAGACGCTCGCCACGCCCTGCACCTGGCGGGTTTCCCCGTTCTGGGTCACGGCCACGGCGCGCGCGCCATTGGCGTCGAAATACTGGATAAGGTGCATGACTTTCCTTGCCTCCTGGGGCCTTCTCAGCGGCTTGGCGGCATAAAACGCAACCGGCCTCACCCTGTCCAGTCAAAAATCATACTTTTGCGAGTCGTCGTCTCCGTGTGCCGTAGAATCAGCATAAGGGAGGGAGGACGTCAATTGCAATGTTCTCTTTTTGTCCCTTGACAGGGCGAAAACAAAATGAGAACAAAATAAGCACAATGAATGGACATTGATCTCTCGACCCGCTGCGTTGCGTGGCCTTCGAGAGCGTGAAATAAGGAGAGAAATTATGGCTAGCTCGCCGCTTCGCGTTGTTGAGGGTGGATCGATGGATAAGGACAAGGCTCTTGCTGCGGCGCTGAGCCAGATTGAGCGCAATTTCGGCAAGGGCTCGATCATGCGCCTTGGCGAGGCCTCCTCGATCGAGGTGGAATCGATTTCGACGGGTTCGCTGGGCCTCGATATCGCGCTTGGCATCGGCGGCCTGCCCAAGGGCCGTATCGTTGAGATTTTCGGGCCGGAAAGCTCGGGCAAGACGACGCTGGCGCTGCATGTCATTGCCGAAGCGCAAAAGGCGGGCGGCATCTGCGCCTTTGTCGATGCCGAACATGCGCTCGACCCGATCTATGCGCGCAAGCTCGGCGTCAATGTCGATGACCTTCTTATTTCCCAGCCCGATGCTGGCGAACAGGCGCTCGAAATCACTGATACACTGGTCCGCTCTGGCGCCATCGACGTTCTTGTCGTCGACTCGGTTGCAGCGCTCACCCCGCGCGCCGAACTCGAGGGCGAAATGGGCGATGCGCTTCCAGGTCTGCAGGCACGCCTGATGAGCCAGGCCATGCGCAAGCTGACCTCGTCGATTTCCAAGTCAAAATGCCTCGTCATCTTCATCAACCAGATCCGCATGAAGATCGGCGTGATGTACGGCTCGCCGGAAACGACGACCGGCGGCAATGCGCTCAAGTTTTACGCCTCGGTCCGCCTCGACATCCGCCGCATCGGCGCGCTCAAGGATCGTGAAGAGATCGTGGGCAACCAGACCCGCGTAAAAGTGGTCAAGAACAAGCTTGCTCCGCCGTTCCGCCAGGTCGAATTCGACATCATGTATGGCGAAGGCATTTCCAAGACCGGCGAATTGCTCGATCTCGGCGTCAAATCCGGTATTGTCGATAAGTCAGGCGCCTGGTTCTCTTGGGATAGCCAGCGCCTTGGCCAGGGCCGTGAAAACGCCCGCCAGTTCCTCAAGGACAATCCCGAGATCGCCAACACGATCGAGCAAGGGGTCCGCGAAAGCTCCGGCCTCCTCGGCGAAGTCCTTCTCGTTGCCGGCGGCGGTGACGACGACGCATCCAGCGACGAATAACCTCTGCCGATCCCATGCAATCTCTCGACCCTCGCCAAAAGCGGGGGTCTTTTTGTAGATTTGGTTATGCACTGAAAGGTCGTCTAACGCCTTTCTCCCCTCTTGTGGAGAAGAGGTGAGGGTGGAGGTGTCAGTGACCATCGAACGTTCGCGGCAGCTTCGGAAATCAATGCCGGGACCGGAAGCGAAGCTTTGGTCCTTCCTCAGAGAATTGCGGACGCAAGGTCATCACTTCCGCCGGCAGGTTCAAATCGGTCCATACTACGTGGACTTCCTCTGCCACGGCTCAAAACTTGTCATTGAAGTTGATGGCGACACTCATTTTGTGGGCGGTGCCCAGGCATATGATGCGCGTCGCGATCAGCGAATTGCTGCTGATGGTTTTCGAGTTGTCAGGTTCACCAATTACGAAGTGACGGCAAATCTGGATGGAGTGATGGAAGCTATTATTTCCGCGCTTGCCGCCCCCCACCCTTGATCCCTCCCCACAAGGGGGAGGGAGACGAAAGAGCCGTTAGTCGCGCGGGGATTTCTGAGGTTGACGCGGGAAGAAAGCCCATCGCCTCCCTCCCCCTTGTGGGGAGGGATCAAGGGTGGGGGTACGGTATGCACGGTCGCTCTGGCTCCCGCCCACTTTCTCCCACCGCAATATTGCCGCAAAGCTGGACACTTCGGCGTTTTGCACGATAGAAAGCCACGTTTCTATTGGACGCGCGCCGTGTCCGTTCCGCATGAAAGCTAGTTGATGACCAGCGTAAACGATCTCCGTTCGAGCTTTGTCGATTACTTTGCCCGCAATGGCCACGAAGCCGTTGCGTCGGGCCCGCTCGTCCCGCGCAATGATCCGACGCTGATGTTCACCAATGCCGGCATGGTGCAGTTCAAGAACGTCTTTACCGGCGTCGAGAAGCGTCCCTATTCGACGGCGACCACGGCCCAAAAGTGCGTTCGCGCCGGCGGCAAGCACAATGATCTCGACAATGTTGGCTTCACCGCGCGCCACCACACCTTCTTTGAAATGCTGGGCAATTTCTCGTTCGGCGATTATTTCAAGCCGCAAGCCATCGAACTGGCCTGGAATCTTCTCACCAAGGATTGGGGCCTGCCGCGCGAAAGGCTGATGGTCACCGTCTACGAAGACGACGATGAAGCGCTCGAACTCTGGAAGAAGATCGCCGGTCTCTCCGAAGATCGCATCGTCCGCCTCGGCGCCAAGTCCAATTTCTGGCAGATGGGCGATACTGGTCCCTGCGGTCCGTGCTCTGAAATTTTCTTCGACCATGGTGACAAGGTCTGGGGCGGCCCGCCGGGTTCGGCTGACGAGGATGGCGATCGCTGGATCGAAATCTGGAACCTCGTCTTCATGCAGTTCGAACAGCATGCGGACGGCTCGCGCACTGGCTTGCCGCGCCCATCGATCGATACCGGCATGGGTCTCGAACGCGTCGCCGCCGTCATGCAGGGCGTTCACGACAATTATGACATCGATCTCTTCAAGGCTTTGATCGGGGCGGCGGCCCATGCCACCAATGCCGACGTCAACGGCCCGGGCAATCGAAGCCTGCGCGTCATTGCCGACCACCTGCGCTCGATGAGCTTCCTGATCGCCGAAGGCGTGCTGCCCTCCAATGAAGGTCGCGGCTATGTGCTGCGCCGCATCATGCGCCGCGCCATGCGCCACGCGACCCTGCTCGGCGCCAATGAGCCGACGATTTTCAAGCTGGTTCCGACCCTGGTCCGCGAAATGGGTCAGGCCTATCCCGAACTCAGCCGTGGCGAAGCCATGATCGCCGAAACCGTCCGTCTCGAAGAAGGCCGGTTTCTCAAAACGCTCGGCCGTGGTCTCCAGATTCTCGAAGCCGAAACCGCCGATCTCGGCGAGGGCGCCGTCCTCGATGGCACCACGGCCTTCATGCTGCACGACACCTATGGCTTCCCGCTCGATCTGACGCAGGACGCCCTACGCAATCGCAATATCACCGTCGATCAGGCCGGCTTTGACGCCGCCATGGCGCAGCAGAAGGCCGAGGCCCGCAAAAACTGGGCCGGTTCGGGTGAAGCCACCACCGACACGGTCTGGTACGGCCTTGCCGACAAGCTCGGCCCGACCGAATTCCTTGGCTACGAAACCGAGACCGCCGAAGGTGAAATCAAGGTTTTGCTTGTCGATGGCGCCGAAGTCGCTTCGATCGCTGCGGGCCAGGAAGGCGTCGTCGTCGTCAACCAAACCCCGTTCTATGGCGAGAGCGGCGGCCAGGTCGGCGATTCCGGCGTCATCAAGGGCGAAGGCTTTGCCGCCGAAGTTTTGGACACCGGCAAGCACCACGGCGTTTTCAGCCACAAGGTGAAGGTCACCGAGGGCACGCTCAAGCTCGGGCAAGCCGTCGAACTGATCGTCGATCACGAGCGCCGGTCCTCGATCCGCTCCAACCATTCGGCCACCCACCTGTTGCACGAAGCCCTGCGCCTCGTCCTTGGCGACCACGTCGCCCAGAAGGGGTCCATGGTTTCGGCCGATCGGCTGCGCTTCGATTTCGTGCACACCAAGCCGATGACCCCGCAGGAACTGGCTGAAGTCGAAGACATCGCCAACACCATCATCCTCCAGAACACCGCGGTCGAAACGCGGCTGATGGGTGTCGAGGAAGCCAAGGAATCGGGCGCCCGTGCGCTCTTTGGCGAAAAGTACGGCGATGAAGTCCGCGTCGTTTCCATGGGCGAGCCGACCGGCAACGGCCTTGGCTGGTCCGTCGAACTCTGCGGCGGCACCCATGTGCGCCGTACCGGCGATATTGGGTTGGTGTCCATCGTCACCGAGACGGCTTCGGCTGCCGGCGTCCGCCGCATCGAAGCCCTGACCGGCAAGGCCGCGCGCCATCGCGGCAATACCAATGTCAACATCGTTTCCGCCGCCGCGGGTCTTCTCCGTTCCGGCACCCACGAAGTGCTCGAGCGCATCGAGGCGCTGCAGAACCAGATCAAGAGCACCGAAAAGGCACTCAGCGATGCCCGCCAGAAGCTGGCGCTCGGCGGCAGCGGCGAAGGCGGCAGTGCCACCGAGACCGTCAATGGCGTCACCTTTGTCGGCCGTGTCGTCGAAGGCGTCGCTGCCAAAGACATCAAGACCGTCGTCGATGCCGAAAAGAAGCGCATCGGCTCGGGCGTCGTCGTCATCGTGCTCAAGGGCGAAGACGGTAAGGGCACCGTCGCGATCGGGGTCACCGACGATCTCACCGGCCGCTATGCTGCCGGCACGCTGATCAAATCGGCGACTGCTGCGCTTGGCGGCCAGGGTGGCGGCGGCCGTCCCGACATGGCCCAGGGCGGCGGACCCGACGCAACCAAGGCTGACGATGCCGTCGCGGCAATCCGTGCGCTGATCTAATTGGCGCACGGTGATCCGTGCGCTGATCTAGTCAGCGCCGATCGATGTTCGGATAGTGCAAGCCGCGGTCATGCCGCGGCTTTCGCATTTGGGACGCTCGATGCTAACAGTCTGCTAACCCAAGCCCGCCCTATTCGCCGATACGGAAGAAGAAAACACGCGGCTTCCAGCGGATCGGCCGCTTTTCGCTCAGCACGTTCATGAGCCCCGCGCCAACCACGATCAACATGCCGACAATGGCGATCCAGTCCGGATATTCGCCAAAGAACATTGCCCCAAAAAGGATGGCCCAGATCAGCTGGCTATATTGAACCGGGGCGATGAGATTGGCCGGCGTCTGCTTGCTTGCCTGGATCAGCAACAGGCCGCCAATGCCACCGAGAAGGCCGATCCCGAGCAGAATGACCAGTTGTTCCAGCGAGGGGATGACGAAGGTCGGGACCATCAGTATCGCATTGAAAATGCCCGAATAAAGCACCTGCAGGCCGACAAGGCTGACCTTGCGCTCCCTGGGCGCCACGTGCCGCAGAACAGTCGTCGTCACCGCGCCGAGCACGGCCGCGATCATCATCACGTAGTGCCCCAGTTCCAGCTCGCGCAGGCCCGGCCGGATCACCAGTACAACGCCCAGAAAGCTGATGAACAGCAATACCCAGCGGTGCACGGCCACGAATTCGCGCAGCAGCAGTACCGAGAGCAGCGTCACGAACAAAGGCGTTGTAAAGCCAATGGCATAGACATCGGCAAAGGGAATGTGGGTGAAGGCGAACATCACGCAAGCGGTGCCGAGAATCGCCGTCGTGCAGCGCAAATGCACCAGATAGGGGTGGTGCAGCTTGTAGATATCGCGCCAGCGCTCGCCGCGCTTGGTCAGCATGGCCGGGATGATCGAGAAGCTGGTGGTGAAAAAGGCGATCTCGAAGACCGACATGGACGGGCCCGTGGCCTTGATCAGGGCGTCGGACACGGAAAAAACGGCATAGGCCAAAAAGGCCAGAATGACGCCGACGGGCATCGCGGTACCACGAAAGTCAGAAATGGGAGCATTCGAGCGGGAATAGCGTTACCATACAAGCCATTTTCCCGTCCGTCATGACAATACGGCGCTAGTTCGCCCAGATTCCGCGCCCCAGCGCCGGCCCGATCACTTCGATGCGGTTGGTCCAGACATAGCCGGAGAAATCCCCGGGTACTTGTTCGAGTGTTATGATGTCGTCGATGCCGGCCGTGCCGGGATCGCCGGCGCCATAAGGCCCGAGCAGAATGACTTCGCTGCCGGCATCTTCGAGCCGGGCGAGAAGGAGGTTTGGCCAGCCCCAGAGGAAGGGCGCGACATTGATGGGAATCATCACCTGCGTGTTTTTGCACGCCCCCGGCACCACCCCGGCCCAGCCGAGGAGTTCGTATTGTACAAGGCAGTCGAGAAGACCGCGCCGCGACCAGACGTGGAGACCATCGATCAGCTCGGCGGCGCGAAAGGTTGGTTCATCGCCGCCATAGGCGCCCCAGACGGTGGGGCGCCATTCGGGATGATCCGTAAGCAGAGCTGCGAGGATGTCGCCCTCGCGGGCTTCCCGGCTTTTGAAATTGATGAGGAATTTTTCCTGGGGAAGGGCGGCGAAAACCTCTTTTAATTCAGGTATTTGCCCTGAGAATTTACCGCGGAACGGATAGGTTTCACCGCCGTCGGCAGTATAGCCATAGCCGATGTCGAGCGCCTTGAGTTCGGCCATGCTGTGGCCGCGGGTTTCGCCCATGCCTTCGGTGCGGCAATCGACTGCCCAGTCATGCATCACGGCAAACTGGCCGTCGATGGTTGGGTGCACGTCGAGTTCGACGATATCGGCCCCGGCGGCAAAGGCCGCCTGCATGGAAGCTATTGTATTCTCTAGATAATCATGACGCGGCGGATCGATTCTTTGGGCTGTGCAGGCGTCGTTTTCGAGGTCCGCCCGGTCAAAAGTCTGGTGCACGCCACGATGGGCGATCAGCCTGATGCCGCCGCCCTCCGGCATCGATACACGCCAACTCGCATTGAATAGATAGACTCCGGCAACCAGCGCCACCGGCAATAGCAGCCATCTTTTCCGCACGATTCTCTCTCCCCCAAAGATCAGATGCACGACATAGGCAAACTCTGGCAAGATTGCGCCGAAATCTGCCGCCTGCGGGCATGAACATCGCGTTCATTCCGCTTTCAGGCGCCAAGAGGCTAGCTGGGTTCGCGCGGCCCGAGGGCTGCAGTGTTGGAGGGCTATCACTATGCAGTTCTGGAAGAAATTTGCCTTGGGCGCCGTGGCGGCCATCGGCATGGCTTTGCCGGCCATGGCCGCAGAACGCGCCGTCATCGTGCTCGATGGATCGGGCTCGATGTGGGCGCAGATCGATGGCAAGGCGCGTATCACCATAGCGCGTGAAACCCTGGCCTCGGTGCTCGCCGATTTGCCCGATGATCTTGAGCTGGGCTTCATGACCTATGGTCATCGCGAAAAGGGCAATTGCGGCGATATCGAAATGCTGGTCGAGCCGGCGGCCGGCACCGGCCCCGCGATTGCCGCCGCTGCCGAAAAAATCAATCCCAAGGGCATGACGCCGATCTCGGACGCGGTGCGGCTGGCGGCCGAAGACCTGCGGTTCACCGAGGAAAAGGCGACGGTAATCCTGATCACCGATGGCCTCGAAACCTGCGAGGTCGATCCCTGCAAATTGGCAACCGAACTTGAAGGGCAGGGGATCGACTTTACCACCCATGTGCTCGGCTTTGGCCTCTCGGACGAGGAGGGGCAAGAGGTTGCATGCCTCGCCGAAAATACCGGCGGCCAATACCTGTCCGCCGCCGATGGTGCTGGCCTTGTTGATGCGTTGACGAGGACCGTAGCGCAGGTGGTTCAGGCCGAACCTGAGCCTAAACCGGCCCCCGAGCCCGCGCCCGAACGGGTAACGGCTTACAACCTCAAGCCAACCGTATCCTTCGCCGAGGGCGGTCCGGATATCGTTGACGAGACGCACGACATTGTCTGGAGCTGGTACAAACCAAATGCCGAAGGTGGCGAGGGCGAATATATCGGCACCGGCTACTATTCGAATTTTGAGGGCGCGCTGGAGCCCGGCAAATACATCCTCAAGGTCGAGATAGGTTCGGCGGCAACGACCCAGCCGATCACCATCCAGGATGGCAAGGTGGCCAAACCGCACTTCGTGCTCAACGCGGCGATCCTGAAGCTGCATCCGATGTCGAGCGAGGGCGCCGAAGTTTCCGAAGACGCGTCGACCGAGATCAAACTCAATGGCGAATATCTGGCCTATGACTATGGCGATGTGGACATTGTGGTCCCGGCGGGTGCGCTCGAAGCCATTGTAACCATTGGCGAAGCCTCGGTCAGCCGCACATACAATCCCAAGGCGGGCGAAACCATCGACGAGGACGTTATCCTCGGCACCGGCGTCGTGTTCTTCAGCACGGAATATGCGCCCGGTGCCAAGGTCGAGGACGACATCTTCATGGAAATTTTCGAGGCAAAGGTGGCGCTCGATGGTACCCGCAAATCTGTCGCCTATGGCTACAATGGCGAGCAGAATTACGAGCTGCCGGCCGGCGATTATGTGATGGATTACAAGCTCGGTGGCACCCGCGGGCAGGTTCCGTTCAGTGTCGCGACAGCCGAGCGCACCGATGTCCCGGTGCTGCTGGATGCCGGTGTGCTCTCGATCGTCACGCCGAGCGACGAGTATGTCGAAATCTTCAGCGCCGCCAAGGACATCGCCGGGAATCGCCAGTCCTTCGACTATGGCTATGGCCCCAATTTTCAGACCACGCTGGCGGCTGGCGACTACATGGTCCTCAGCAAGAAAGCGGATGTCGAAAGTGAAACGCCGGTGACGATCAAGGCGGGCGAACGGTTCGAGTTGACGATCGAGGCCGCGGCGGCTGGCGGGAAGAAGAAGTAGAGAAAAACCCCCACCTAACCTCCCCCTGGTAGGGGGAGGGACAGATTTGGGCTCACAGACCCTTCGGCAAACTCGATAAATCCCTCCCCCTACCAGGGGGAGGCTAGGTGGGGGTAGGCACCAAACAAAAAGGCCGGGTCTTGCGACCCGGCCTCATTCATTTCCGTCCGCTCAGAAAGGCTTACGCCATGGCCTTCTGCAGGTTCTGGTCGATGGCGTCGAGGAAGCCGATCGTCGAGAGCCAAGGCTGATCGGGGCCGACGAGCAGGGACAGGTCCTTGGTCATCTTGCCTTCTTCGATCGTGTCCACGGTGACCTTTTCCAGCGTCGAGGCAAACTTGACCAGCGCCGCATTGTCGTCGAGCTTGGCACGGTGGGCGAGGCCACGGGTCCAGGCAAAGATCGAGGCGGTCGAATTGGTCGACGTTTCCTTGCCCTGCTGGTGCTGGCGGTAGTGACGGGTCACCGTGCCGTGGGCGGCTTCCGATTCGACGATCTTGCCATCGGGCGTTGCCAGAACCGAGGTCATCAGGCCGAGCGAGCCAAAGCCCTGCGCCACGATGTCGGACTGCACGTCGCCGTCATAGTTCTTGCAAGCCCAGACATAGCCACCGGACCACTTCAGGGCCGAAGCGACCATGTCGTCGATCAGGCGGTGCTCGTACCAGATCTTCTTGGCTTCGAACTTTTCCTTGAATTCGGCGTCGTAGATTTCCTGGAAGATGTCCTTGAAGCGGCCGTCATAGACCTTGAGGATGGTGTTCTTGGTCGAGAGGTACACAGGCACGCCGCGGGCGAGGCCGTAGTTGAAGCTCGAATAGGCGAAATCGCGGATCGAGGCGTCCTGGTTGTACATGGCCATGGCCACGCCGGCGCCCGGAGCCTGGTAAACTTCGTGCTCGATGACCTTGCCGTCTTCGCCGGTGAACTTGATGGTCAGCGTGCCCTTGCCGGGGAAGGTGAAGTCGGTGGCGCGGTACTGGTCACCAAAGGCGTGACGGCCGACGATGATCGGCTGGGTCCAGCCAGGAACGAGGCGCGGTACGTTCTTGCAGATGATGGGCTCGCGGAAGATCACGCCGCCGAGAATGTTGCGGATGGTGCCGTTGGGCGACTTCCACATTTTCTTGAGGCCGAATTCCTCGACGCGCTGCTCATCGGGGGTGATGGTCGCGCACTTGATGCCGACGCCATATTCGCGAATGGCATTGGCCGAATCCACGGTCACCTGATCGTTGGTGGCGTCGCGGTTTTCAATCGAGAGATCATAATACTTGATGTCGAGATCGAGGTAGGGATGGATCAGTTTGTCCTTGATCGCCTGCCAGATGATGCGGGTCATTTCATCGCCGTCGAGGTCCACCACCGGATTGGCGACTTTGATCTTGCTCATCGGATAACTCCCTAAGATACCTTGGTTTGGCCCCTCGGCCGGTTTCGGTTGCCCCTATACCATCACCCGCGAAAAGCGCAAAGACGGGTCGGGCAAGGGGGCATGCCCGCTTGTTGCCTCTATTTTTGCGGCAGAGTTTGGACGAAGCGCAGGCAGCGTTGCAGCCATTCGCCGAGGTCGTCGTCATCCTCGAGCGCATCGCCCGAAACTACCACAAAACCGCCCATGCTGCGCCCGCCCATGTCCATGATGCTGGCGCCGGAGAGGGCCAATGCCTCGTCCATCCCGTCCTTGCCAACCCGCGCCAGCAAGCTGCCGTCCTTGAGTGGCACGACCAACATATTGCCGTGGTACATGAAGGCGATGCCGCCGAACATTCTCTTTTCAAGGCAATGAACGCGCGGCGGCAGCGCGGCCCGGATGCGCTCGGCCAGTTCTTCCGTTGCCATGCTCATGCCTTGTCCTCCTGCCGATACGTCTCGTGCCAGGGCAGGTGGTCGGCTACCAGGTCCCAGTTTTGATAGCTGCGCGAGAAAATCAGCTGGTTGGGTTTGAACCAGGCATTGTCCCCGGCAAAAATACCCACCGGCACGATGCGCAGTGCTGGGGCGCGCGAGCTTTGGGCAAAGATCGTCGTGCCGCATTCGGGGCAGAAATGGCGCGTGAAGGTGGCGCCCGAGGCGGCTGGCCGGGAGAACGCCTTGGTGGCGCCGACGACCCGCAGCGCTTCGGTGTGGAACAATGCAACTGAGGAATGGCCAGCGCCAGTGGCGCGCTGGCAGTTTTCGCAGGAGCAGTGAAACATGGACACGATGCGACCATGCGCATGCAGCACGATGGCTCCACAGTCGCAGCGGCCGCTCTGATTGAGTTCGTTCTTGGCTTGGCTGGTCATTTTATGAGGCTCGCATGCGGCCCGCGGCGCTGCAAGTCTTGCCAGAAGGCGCGTGGTCGAGGAAACTCCCGCGCCAAAACGAGGAGCCTCATGGCTTTTTTCCCCGACCTGCCGATCACCACGCCGCGCCTGACACTTCGCCCGTTTACCCGCGGCGATGTCGACGCTGTTCTGGACTATCGCAGCCGGGAAGACGTGGCGCTCTATCTCTTCGATGCGCCCCTTAGTCGCGAGGAATGTGCGCTGGCCATTCAGCAGCGCATTTTGCAGACCAGTTGGTCGGCCGAGGACGACAAGATCGTGCTGGCGGCCGTGGTGACCGAGTCGGATACGCTGATCGGAGAAATGTCGCTGATCCTACGCTCCGAGGATGCGAGACAGGGCGAAATCGGCTGGATTTTTCATCCGGATCATCACGGACGGGGTTATGCGACCGAGGCCGCCAGCGCGCTCTTTGATCTCGGCTTTCAAGGGGCTGATCTTCATCGCATTTTTGCCCGTTGCGACGCGCGTAACGACTCGTCATGGCGGCTGATGGAACGCCTGGGCATGCGACGCGAGGCACATTTTCGCGAGCACGCGCTGTTCAAGGGTGATTGGGACGAGGAATTCGTCTATGCTGTACTTCGTCGCGAATGGCGTAACGGCGGTTGAGCCGTAGTCGATTTTGTCGCGTTTTCCCTAGGTCTGTAGCGCCCGAGTCTTGCCGTTTGGCCGACCCGCGAGAGCGCTTTGTTCCCTCGCCTTTGAAATACAAATTTCATTAACGATGGCAGGAACTCCCGACCCGGCGTGCCGTTGTCTGCCTAGAGCGTTCAATCAGCTACACGGAGGGGTATTGACCATCATGACCGGACTCGAATTTCCCTTGGCCACCGAACGCCTGCAATTGCGGCACTTTGAGCGTGCCGATGTGGCGCTTGTCGGCCGCTATCACATGCTGCCGGCGGTGCAGCGCTATCTGGTGCGGCCCACGCGATATCCCGAAGATGTTGCCGCTGCGGTGGAAATCATGCGTGGCCAGGTCTGCTTGCAGCGTCCTGGCGATACGCTGACGCTCGCCATGCAGCGCAAGGGCGATAAGGCGGTGCTGGGACACGTGTCGCTGCATTGGTCTGATGCGACGGCGGGCCAGGGCGAGCTGCTTTTCGCCATTGATCCCGCCTATGCGGGCAATGGCTTTCTCACCGAAGCACTGACGGCGATGTTCGATCTGGCCTTTGGCCACTATCGTATTCACCGGGTTTTCGTGCGATGTGACGGCCGCAATCATCATTCCGCCAAGCTGATGCAAAAACTCGGCATGCGGCTTGAAGCGCATTATCGTGAACATGCGCTGTTTCAGGGCGAGTGGGACGAGGAATTGCACTTCGCCATTCTCGATCGCGAATGGCAGGCTTCGTCCAAGGTTCATCCGCTTCCCTTGCGTGAACGCGTCGCCTGATTTGCCCGAGGCGCACATTTGCGCTATGCCGCCCGCCAGTTTGGCTGGATGGCGGCAAAATGGCAGGCACCGATACTTCCGTACCCATCACGCTGGCCCCCGGGCCGGCGATTATTTTGTGCGAACCGCAACTGGGCGAGAATATCGGCACGGCGGCGCGCGCCATGGCCAATTTTGGCCTGTGGGACCTGCGCCTGGTGCGTCCGCGCGACGGTTGGCCCAATGAAAAGGCCGTAGCTGCCGCTTCGAAGGCAGACCACGTGCTTGAAAAGGTTCGCGTGTTCGAAACGCTCGAAGAGGCCATTGCCGACCTCAAGCTTGTCTACGCAACGACCGCTAGGTCGCGCGACATGCAGAAGGAAGTGCTCGGCCCCGAGGAAGCGTCCATCAATATGGCCCAGCACATTTCGGCCGGGCAGGGCGCTGGGCTGCTCTTCGGGCGCGAGCGCTGGGGGCTGCTCAATGACGAAGTCGCCATGGCCGACGCCATCGTCACCCTCCCGGTGGAGCCGGCCTTTGCCTCGCTCAATATCGCCCAGGCCGTGTTGCTGATGTCCTACGAATGGCGGCGGCATGGTGGGGCCGGCAAGGCCTTGCCGTTCAGCGAGGGTTTGGACGAAGCTGCGCCGCGCGAGGAGCTCACCGGGCTTTTCGAACATCTCGAAGGTGTGCTGGATGGATCTGGCTTTTTCACCACGCCGGACAAGCGGCCGAGCATGGTCAATAACCTGCGCACAGCCCTGACACGCGGACGCTTCACCAGCCAGGAAATCCGGACGCTGCGTGGGGTTATCTCGTCGATCGACCGGCGCCACGAGCGCCCCAATCCTAATCGACAGAAGCCGGCGACGGATAAACCTGCAACAGAGTAGGCCCTGGCGAACCGTTCGGTCCGATTCCGCCTTTGACCTTGTTGCGGCAAAGTGTCATGCCGGGGCATCATGAGCACGCCCCAGCCTACAGAGCCGTCGAAACTCGCCTTCACCTATATCGGTTTCCGCTTTTTCTGGCTCACCACGCTGCTGGTGAGTTTTGCGGTGCAGATCATGTCGGTGTCCATCGCCTGGCAGATTTATGACGTTACCGGCAATGCCTTCCTGCTCGGGCTGGTAGGACTGTGCCTCTTCCTGCCCGCGCTGCTGCTCATGCTGGTGACCGGGCTGACGGCGGATCGCTTCAATCGCCGCGGCATCATGGCGATCTGTCTCTGCATTGAACTCATCTGTGCGCTGGCGTTCCTGACCCTGGTCAATGCCGAAGCGCATGAAGTCTGGCCGATTTTCGTCGTGCTGATTTTCCTCGGCACTGCCCGGGCCTTCTGGGGACCCGCCGCGCAGTCGCTGGCGCCCAACTTGGTGCCGCCGCAAGCTCTCTCCAATGCCATCACCGTCAATGCCTCGGCCTGGCAGTTTGCCTCGATCACCGGCCCGGCCGCGGGCGGCCTGCTCTATGGCATCTCGCCGACCTTCGCCTTCGGCACAGGCGCCGTGCTGCTGCTCTGCGCCGTCGTAACCGTATTGCTGATCCCAAAGCCCTTGCAGCGCCAGTCGCATCAGGCGACGAGCCTTGAAACCATTTTCGGCGGCTTCCGCTATATTTTCTCCAACAAGGTCGTGCTCGGGGCCATCTCGCTCGACATGTTCGCCGTGTTGATGGGCGGCGCCGTGGCGCTGCTTCCGGTCTATGTGAAGGACATCCTCCACGCCGGTCCGGTCGAACTTGGTCTGCTGCGTGCCGCGCCGGGGATCGGCGCCATCCTCATGGCGCTTTACCTGACCCGCTTCCCCGTGCGCGATCATGCCGGCAAGATTCTCTTCCTTTTTGTCGGCCTCTTCGGCGCCTTCACCGTGATCTTCGGGTTTTCGACCACGGTCTGGGTTTCCATTCCGGCGCTGGCGCTGGTTGGTGCCTCCGACATGGTCAGCGTCACTATTCGCGAAACCATCATGCAGCTCTGGACGCCCGAAGAGGTGCGCGGTCGCGTCAATGCGGTCAATTCGGTATTCATCGGTGCTTCGAACGAACTAGGCGAATTCCGCGCCGGAACCGTGGCCCATCTCCTTGGGCCCGTGCCTGCGGTGGTCATCGGCGGCTTCGGTGCCATGATCGTTGCCGTCGTCTGGAGCCGCATCTTCCCGCAGCTGCGCGAACAGCGGCATATCGACAAGCGAATGGCTTGATCCGGCGGGTAAAAACCCCCGGAATGCTTGACACATTCGGTCGTCCCCACTATCAAGCGGCCACCTATCCGGCCTTCGGGTCTATAGGCGCACCCGGGATCTCCTGAATTTTTAGGAATCTGTCGGCTCTTGGCGACAAGGGCAAAGGAGGGCGCGATCCATTCTAACAAAGAAAGGGATACGCGATGTCGAAGCGTCATTCTGTAAAGTACAAGATTGACCGCCGTCTTGGCGAGAACATCTGGGGCCGTCCGAAGTCCCCTCTCAACGCACGTGCCTATGGCCCCGGCCAGCACGGTCAGCGTCGTAAGGGCAAGCTCTCGGACTACGGTCTGCAGCTGCGCGCCAAGCAGAAGCTGAAGGGCTACTATGGCTCGATCACCGAAAAGGGTTTCCGTCGTCTTTATGACGAAGCCAACCGCCGTAAGGGCGACACTGGCGAAAACCTGATCGGTCTGCTCGAAAGCCGCCTGGACGCCATCGTCTACCGTGCAAAGTTCGTTGCCACCGTCTTCGCCGCCCGTCAGTTCGTGTCCCATGGCCACGTTCTCGTCAACGGCAAGCGCGTGAACATTCCGTCCTATCAGGTCAAGGTCGGCGACAAGATTGAAGTGCGTGAACGCTCCAAGCAGCTCACCGTCGTTCTCGAAGCCGTCCAGCTCGCCGAACGCGACGTGCCGGATTACGTGGAAGTCGACCATAACAAGTTGACCGCCACCTACGCCCGCGTGCCCGCTCTGTCGGACGTGCCGTACCCGGTCCAGATGGAACCGAACCTCGTCGTCGAATTCTATTCGCGTTAAGCGAGACGGATTTGAAATTGAAAGGCCGCCCCTCGGGGCGGCCTTTTTTGTTTGGCATTAGCAGAGCAGAAGACCGCCATCGCCGCCCGGTTTTCCAGGCGGCGACGACATTGTTCTAAAGTCCTGCCGGTACGCCTTCCTTGCCGCCGTCGTTGTCTGTCGGCAGCGGAGCGAATTCGGCATCTGTTGCCAGATAGCGCGGATCGTCATAGTCGACGCCCGAAATGGCGTCCGGCGGGATATTGGCTTCAAAGGTCCGCAGGCGCTTATAGACCGAGATCAGCGAAATGATCGTGGTCCACGAGTTAGCGAGGAACCGGAACGAATCCTCCACCTGGCTGAAAGCGTTGCTCACCTGCTGGAAGAGGCCGAATGTCAGGGCCCCGGCCGCGATGGATGGAGCCATGGCGATCAGCGGCACGAAATTGGCGCCCTGCAGGTAAACGTAGCGGGCCACGTTGAAATAGAGGTAGTGCCCATAGAGCCGGAAGTAATTCCGCTGCACGCCGAGGAAGAATTCCTTGGTGTCGAGCGGTCGGGCCCGCTCATGATGGTCTTCACCGTAAACCAGCTCCTTGCGGAGTGCCGCCTCGACGCGCTGGTTCTGGAATTCGAGCCCCGGCAGCTTGATACCGACAAGACCGAGCAGCACCGTGCCCGCGGCGGCGGAAATCAGCGCGACCCAGACGAGGCTGCCATTCACCTGCCCGACGATCGGCAGTTCAGTGATGTGCTGCGACAGCTCCCACAGCAGCGGCAGGAAAACCAGCAGGGTCATGACCGACCCGACCAGCGAAACGGCGAGGCCTTCGACGATATTGGCAAAGCGCTGGGTGTCTTCCTGAACGCGCTGGGAGGCGCCTTCGACGCCGCGGAGCCTCGGCCAGTGGCTCATGTAGAAGAAGGTCATGGCCCGGCGCCAGCGGAAGAGGTAGTGCGCAATGAAGAAGGCATTGAGCACTAACACCGCGATGCGGGGCAGGAGCACGTAGAGCACGGTCCAGAGTTCGCCGTAGATCTGGTCTAGCGTAATGGTACCGGGTGCGGTCAACGCGCCCTGGATCATATTGAAGAAGTCGCCGTACCAGGCGTTCATCCAGGCGCCGATCTGCACGTCGAAGAACACGACTTCGATGATCGTGACCGAGCCTACGACCGACCACCAATACCAGCGACGATTATTGCCGATCCAGTACCAGGGGATGCAGAACAGATATCCCGCCATAAGCACGTATTGGTAGAGCCAGACCTTGTCGGGCGTAAGGAACACGTCCGGATTGGCCTCGGTAGGGACCTGACCCAGGATCGGGCCGAGGCTGATGAGGTTTGCCAGCGTTGGTCCGGCCACGAACCAGATGGCCATGGCGAGCGCCGTCCAGGCCAGGGCGGATGTAAAGAAGAGCTTGGGCTCGGGGAAAAAGGAGCGAAACACCGGGAGACTCCAGGGTGCCAGGAAGATGTGTCATCTAACTGTGGCAATAGGCGTAAAACAAGGACGCGAAGTTAAGGTTTGGTAAGGTTGGCCTTGGTCGCTTTCGCTTCCCCTCGCGGCCATGAGGCGTTATCAGCTACGGAAAGATTTCAGAGAAAGTTTCGCCATGACCGCGGTGATGGAAGCCCCCGCCACGCCGGATGATGACAGCGTTGTCGGCGCACACCCGATCTACGCGAATGCGCCCCGTTCGGTCGAATTCAACAAGCTGCGCAAGCGCCTGATCCGCAATACGCGCGAGGCCCTCGAAAAGTTCGCCATGGTGCGTCCGGGCGAGAAGTGGCTGGTCGCGCTCTCTGGCGGCAAGGATAGCTATGGCCTCCTGGCGCTGCTGCTGGACCTCAAATGGCGTGGCCTGCTGCCGGTGGAACTGCTCGCCTGCAATCTCGATCAGGGCCAGCCGAATTTTCCAAAACACATCCTGCCTGAATTTCTCACCGGCCTCGGCATAGAGCACCGCATCGAATATCAGGACACCTATTCGATCGTGACCGACAAGCTGCCGGCCGGCGCGACCTATTGTTCGCTCTGCTCGCGCCTCCGCCGCGGCAATCTCTATCGCATCGCCCGCGAAGAGGGCTGCACCGCCTTGGTGCTCGGCCATCATCGCGACGACAGCCTCGAAACCTTCTTCATGAACATGTTCCACGGCGGCAAGCTGGCGGCCATGCCGGCAAAGCTGGTCAATGACGAAGGCGATCTCGCGGTGCTACGGCCGCTGATCTACTGCGCCGAGGAAGACCTGCAGAAATTCTCCGATGCCATGCAGTTTCCGATCATTCCGTGCGACCTCTGCGGCTCGCAGGATGGCCTCGAGCGCAATGCGATGAAGGCCATGCTCACCGATATCGAAAAGCGCATGCCCGGTCGCAAGGACGTCATGATCCGCGCGCTCGGCAACATCAATGCCAGCCATATGCTCGACCCGAAACTTTTCGATTTTGCGGGCCTGACACTGAACCAAAAGGAAGCAGACGTATGAATATCGAACGCTTGGCCGCCATTCTCCGTCAGGCCGCCAAGGACGAAATCGTGCCGCGCTTCCGCCGGCTCGATGACGGCATGGTGCGCTCGAAAGCCAATGCCTTCGATCTCGTGACCGAAGCCGACGAAAGCGCCGAACGCGCCATTACCGCTGCGATATCAGCTCATTCGCCCAATACGGTCGTGATCGGCGAAGAGGCCGTCTCGGCCAATCCGAACCTGCTCAACGTTCAGTTCGAAGATCGCACCGTGATCTATGTCGATCCGGTGGATGGCACCTATAATTTCGCCTCCGGTCTGCCGCTCTTTGCGGTCATGGCGGCGGTGGTCGAAAATGGCGAGACGGTTGCCGGCGTCATCTACGATCCGATGGGCGACGATTTCCTGATGACGGAACGTGGCTGCGGCACCTGGCAGGTTTTTCCCGACGGCCGCCGCGTGCGCCAGAAATTTGCGGAGCCAACGGCGCTTGCCGAAATGGGCGGTCTCGCCTCTGTTTCTTATTTGCCCACTGAAGTTCGCAGCAAGGTTCTGGGCAATCTCGCCAAGGTGAAAATGTTCGCCAACTATCGTTGCGCTGGCCACGAATACCGCATGGCCGCCGGCGGCCACGCGCATTTCCTGATGTATAACAAGCTCATGCCCTGGGATCACGTCGCCGGGGCACTGATGATGCGCGAGGCCGGTGCCCATGTCGCCCGCTTCGATGGTTCGGAATACAAGGCAAGCCACATCGATGGCGGGCTGCTCATAGCTCCGAACAAGGAGAATTGGGACGAACTGCGGCGCGAGGTTTTTGCCGTCTAGGCCTTTCCAAAAGTCTTCGCCGCGGCTTCGACCGCTCCGGCGCCATGAGGGATGTCGAGCGCCGTCAAACCGGCCTCGATACTCGCCAACACACCAAGGACCATATGGGCATTCACATGTCCCATATGGCCGATACGGAAGAAGTCGCCATAGGCGGGCTCGTGCGACATGGCCATGCCAAGGCCAACGCCAAGTGTCACGCCTGCCTCGGTCTCCAACCAGATCCGGAGCCGCTTGGCGCCGCCATTTGCGAGGCGCGCGGCGGTCACCGAGTGGCCGCGCGCGTTTGGCACGGCAATGTTAAGCCCGATATCGGCATTGCCGGCGCTCCAGGTGTCCATGGCGGTCCAAACCGAGCGGGCGAGGCGCGCGTGCCGGGTCCAGACCTTTTCGAGGCCTTCCTCGTCCAGAATCATCGTCAGCGCCTCGCGCATGCCGAAGAGGTGATGCGTCGGCGCGGTGCCACCGAAATAAAGCCAGAATTCGGCGCCGGCGGTGCGCGGCTCCCAATCCCAGTAAGGCGTCTTGAGGTCACCCGTGGCGCAGCGCTGCCGCGCCTTGTCCGAGAACCACAGGAAGGCCATCCCCGGCGGCATCATCAGACCCTTCTGGCTGGCGCCGACCAGGAGATCGATGCCCCATTCGTCCATGCGCAGCTCGTCGCAACCAAGGCTGGCGACGGCGTCAACGGCCAGGAGGGCAGGGTGGTCCGCGTCGTCCAGCGCCTTGCGCATGGCGGGCACATCGTTCTTTGCGGATGAGGCCGTATCGACGTGGGTCACCATCAGCACCTTGATGCTATGCTCCTTGTCGTCACGGAGCCGCTGCGCCACGAGCGCGGGGTCAGCAGCGCCGGATTTGCCGCAGTCGAGCACTTCCACGTCCACGCCCATGCGCTGGGCGGAACCAGCCCAGCCCCAACCGAACGTGCCCGTTGCCACCTGCAGGGCCTTGTCGCCGCGCGAAAAGAGGTTGGCATTGGCTGCCTCCCAGGCGCCATGGCCATTGGCGATATAGATGGCCGCATTGTGCCGCGTTAGCGCCACCCGGCGCAGGTCGGCCATCAGCGTGTCCATCATCTCGACCACCTCGCCCTCATAGATATTGGGCGAGGCGCGATGCATGGCGTTGAGCACACGTTCAGGAACGACCGAAGGGCCGGGAATAGCGAGATAGGTGCGACCAGTCATGGGAGAATCCGGAAGGAAGGTGCACCCAGCCTAACGTCAGTCCCGCCGCCCGCAACCCTCTTGTCACGACTCATAAGTCCGTGCTTATGTATGTGCATGAACGAAGCAGAGATTTTCAAAGTCCTGGCCGATCCGACGCGCCGCGCGATTCTCGAGCGGCTGTCGGGTGACGAGTTGACGGCAACCGACCTGCGCGAAGGCTTTGCCATTTCGCAGCCCGCACTGTCGCAGCATATCGCCGTGCTCAAGGGCGCGGGATTGATCAGCGAGCGCCGCGAGGGGCGGTTCGCGCATTACCGCGTCGATGCCAGTGGCTTTGCGCCTCTGCACGGCTGGCTGGCGCGCTACCGCGACTTCTGGCCGAGCCGTATCGATAGTTTGAAGGACCTGCTCAGGGAGATGGATCAATGAAGGACGAGGCCGATACGCTGGTGTTCGAAACCGCGCTCGATGCACCGCCTGAAAAGGTGTGGCGCGCGCTTTCCATTCCCGAATATCTCGAACGCTGGCTACAGCCGCCGGCCGACGCGGAAATTTCCGTTGTCGCGGCGGACGAGAATCGGAGCCTGACCTATCGCTGGCGCGAGCCAGGCGAGTCGCCCGAAGAAAGCCTCGTCACCTTCGAGATTTCGCCGCGCGAAGATGGCGGCACCTGGTTTCGGCTGACGCATGCGCCGATGGCTCTGCCAGCTCCAGCTAATAGCAACGAACCGGTCATGATGCTGGCCGCCTGAGGCCCGCGCCCCGCCGAACAATTCCAAAATTCCAACAGAACGGAGGTCGCCTATGCGCGACATGATGCAACTCGTCCCTATGGTCGTGGAACAATCGAGCCGCGGCGAACGATCCTTCGATATTTATTCCCGGCTCCTGCGGGAGCGGGTCATTTTCGTCAATGGCGAGGTCGAGGACACCATGGCTTCGCTTGTCTGCGCCCAGTTGCTTTTCCTCGAAGCAGAGGCGCCGACCAAACCGATCTACATGTACATCAACTCGCCCGGTGGCGTCGTGACCTCGGCGCTTTCGATGTATGACACGATGCAATTCATCAAGGCGCCGGTCGGAACACTCTGCATGGGCATGGCCGCGTCTGCCGCGACACTGATCCTCGCCGCGGGTGAAGCGGGCCATCGAGCCAGTCTTCCAAGCACATCAATCATGCTGCACCAGCCGTCGGGTGGCTATCAGGGCAAGGTCACGGACATCATGATCCATGCCGAAGAGAGCCTCCGGCTCAAGCGGCTGACCAACAACATTTATGCGAAACATTGCGGACGGAGCTACGAAGAGGTCGAGGCGGCCCTTGAGCGTGATCGTTACATGGCCCCGGAAGACGCAAGGGCCTGGGGTCTCGTGGATCACGTCTATTCCGACCGTAGCCAGCTGGAAATACCAACGGCCAATCCGACGGATTAGCTCAACAAAAAAGCCACCCGGCGGACCGGGTGGCTCCAAACTCAGTGCGCGTCCATCACGGGTTCGCTGCTTGGGTGCGCATATTGCTCACCGACCCCAAAGAGCCGGCCTTTTTCGGCAATGAGAATGCAGATCAGTGCGAGCGCGCCCATGGCCAGATAGCCCGACGCGGCCGGCACCGTGGTGCCATCGAAGTGCTGGCCGGTATAGCCGCCGATCAGCGCGCCGCCGACGGTCTGGATGAAGCCGAAGACCGAGGCGGCCGTGCCGGCGACCTTGCCCAGCGGCTCCATCGAAAGCGAATTCATGTTCGACGAGGCCCAGCCGAACGAGAACATGATGATCGCGAGCAGGCTGAAGAACAGCCAAAGCGGCATGAAGCCCATCAGCGCCAGGGCCAGCCAGATGCCGGAACCGATGGTGAAGACCAGAATGGCGCCATGCGACAGGCGACGCATGCCAAGCCGGCGAACTACGCGCGAATTGGTGAACGACGACACGGCCATCAGACCCGCCATGGCGGCGAAGGCCACGGGGAAATAGACGCCGAGCCCATAGATATCGACGTAGATCTGCTGGGACGAGGTGATGAACCCAAAGAGAGCGCCGAAGAGGAACATGCCGGCGAGGCCGTAGAAGAATGCCACGCGATTGGTGCAGACGATGCGGAAGCTCTCGATGATACCTGTGAAGCTCAGGGGCCGGCGCTGGTCGACCGGAAGCGTTTCGGGCAGGCGATAGTAGGTCCAGAGCCAGAGCGCCAGGGCCAGCACACCCATGAAGATGAAAATGGTCTGCCATGGCCCCGTCAACAGCAGGACCTGGCCAATGCCCGGCGCGATAATCGGCACGGCCATGAAAACCATGAAGGTCAGCGACATGACTTCGGCCATTTCGCGGCCAGAATACCGGTCACGCACCACGGCGGTGGCGATAACGCGTACGCTGGCAGCGCCCATGCCCTGGATAAAGCGCAGAAGAAGGAGCGTTTCGAAATTGGGGGCAAAGGCGGCGAGCACCGTTGCGACCACATAGACCCCGACACCTGCGAGAAGCGGCGCGCGGCGGCCAAAACGGTCCGTCAGCGGGCCGAATCCGAGCACGGCAATGCCCATGCCCAGCATATAGGAGGAGACGACGAACTGACGTTCGTTCTCGTTAGCGATACCCAGAGCCTCGCCCATATAGGGCAGGGCCGGCAGCATGACGTCGATGGCAAGGGCATTGAGCGCCATCAGCGCCGCCATTAGGGCAATGAATTCGGGGCGCGAAAGCACCCGAGTGAAATGGTCTGACATGATTATTGCTCAGTATAAGGGCGCCCAGGGGGAAGGGGCGGCAGAATTACGGCCGGACCATGAACCTGTCCGGCCGCATTGGCAAGTCTCTATCGGCAAATGCCGATAATTGGAAATTTATCCTCAGGCCGCTTTGAGAGAAAAATTCGGAACGCTGCGCTCATTGATAGGAATATGGAGCGCGGCCGAGGCAAGGCCGAGCGCAATGCCCAGATACCAGACAAGACTATAGTCTCCCGTCGCATCAAAAACGAACCCGCCGAGCCACACGCCGACAAAGGAGCCGACCTGGTGGCTGAAAAAGGCGATGCCGTAAAGCATGCCCAAATAGCGGGCGCCGAAGAACAAACTCACCAGACCGGCGGTCAACGGTACCGTGGAGAGCCATAGGAGGCCCATGGCAGCGCCAAAAATGTAAGTCGTCGTGGGGTTGGGCTCCGTAAAGACAAACGCTGCGATAGCGATGGCTCGCAGAAAGTAGATAGACGCCAGCAGCATTTGCTTGGGCAGGCGAGAACCGAGGTAGCCGGCCAGCAAAGACCCCGCGATGTTGAACAGGCCAATGATCGCGATTGCCCAGGACCCGACTTCGGGAGACATCCCGCAGAGCACCAGATACGCAGGCAGGTGCACGTTGATGAAGGCCAGGTGAAAGCCACACACAAAAAAGCCGATGACCAGCAGTCGATATGACCCATGGCCCCAGGCCTTTGCCAATGCCTCCATGAAAGGCAGGTCAGCGTGGCCGACAGGGTTTTCCGTGCGACCGCGCAGGGCGTAGCTGAGCGGAATGATCAGCAACAGCGCCATTCCAAGATAGATCAAAGCCGACTGCCAGCCGAAGGCGTTGATAAAGCCCTGGCTGATCGGCGCAAAGGCGAACTGGCCGAACGAAGACGCCGCGGTGGCGACGCCAAAGATCAGCGAGCGCTTTTCGGCCGGCACCGACCGCCCAAAGGCGGCCATGACCACGGAGAACGAACAGATGGCAATGCCAACGCCCGTAACGACGCCAGCCGTCAGGGTGAGCCAGCCGGCATCGGGCGAAAATGCCATGGTGAAAACGCCCAGCGCGTAGATGGCTGCGCCCACGGCAATCGTCCGGCCTGTACCCACACGGTCCGCGTAGGCGCCGGCGAAGGGTTGAGCAATGCCCCAGGCGAGATTCTGGATCGCCATGGCCATGCCCCAACCTTCGCGGCTGAGCCCCAGGTCACCTGTCATCGGCAGGGTGAAAAGGCCAAAGCTGGTGCGGACGCCATTGCCGATAGCGGCGATGACGCAGCCGGCGATGATCAACACGAGCAGCGGCACGGCGGGGCGAAGGGCGGAAGTATTCATGGGGAGCATCCGGACGATAGCCCCTTTTAGTACGCCCGGGCCGTCATCACGCAAAGTGATATTCTCGAATGGGCTCCATCAGTTCGAGTGATGGGTTGACGCTGGCGGCGGGGGATGGGAACAAATTGCATGAACCTTTTCGAACTTGATCCGAAAGACTACCAGCGCGTCAAAAACCTCGGGGCCGCAGCCGGCGAAATTCACCTGAGCGTTGCGGCAGTCATCGAAGGAGCTGCCGAGGGCGAGATTCACGTCGATGATGAGGAGCATCCAACTCTTTGCGTAGTCGAGGGGCCTGAAGGCACATATCTGCTCTCTGAGGGCGCGTTGTCGCCCGATGCCGCAGAGGCCTTGGCCGATCACCTCGATGACTGGGTGTATCTCCATGTCGCGGGCGGTGAGCCACCACAAACGGCTCTGCCGAATGCCTATATGCTCCGGCATTCAAGACTGGTGTTTTCGCTGCCGCTCGATGCGTCGCCGCCGCAGGCCCTGCCATCTGGCTACGCCGTGGTTCAGGAGGCAGACGATTTCGGCCATCGGATCTATTTCGGCGAACAGGAAGTCTCGCGCTGCCTGCCCGATGTCATTTCGGGAAGTCGGGCCGAAATCGGCGTCTGGACGCATGCCGATCATCGCCGTCGCGGGCTAGCCAGCCACGCCCTCGGTGCCACTCTTCGTGCTGCAGGCGCTGCCGGAATTGCCCATATGGGTTGGCACTGCCACGCATCCAATGCTGGATCGATCGCGCTTGCCAGGAGCATGGGCGCGGGAGACCCTAAATCGACCCTCGCCTACAGCGCATCGCTGCCGGCCGAAAACCAGGGCGATCTGACAGAGGGCGAGTGGCTCGACCTGGCCCAGCACTTCCTCGCCGGACGGGACGAGATCGGCTGGCTCGGATTTCACGCGGCCTGCGCGTTTGCGTGTGCGGGTGAAACGGACCTTGCGCTTGATGCTGTTGATCGCCTGGTTGACGACCGCTGGCACGGCAGTCCGTCGTGGTTGATCAACAACTGGGCTCTGGCTGGCCTTGTCACGCATCCGCGCATGCTTGCCGCCGTCGCTCGGCTCGAACGGCAAAAGGCCCCGCCGGTTTAGGGCGGGGCCTTCAAATTCTCGAAAAGCGAGCGATCAGGCGCTCTGCTTGACCTCGATGCCGGCCTGCTGGAGATGCGTCTGCAGCTCGCCCGACTGGAACATTTCGCGGGTGATATCGGCACCGCCGATGAACTCGCCCTTCACGTAGAGCTGCGGAATGGTCGGCCAGTTGGAATAGGCCTTGATGCCGTCGCGCAGTTCGGCGCTTTCGAGCACATTGGCGCTGTCGTATTCGATGCCGAGATAGCCGAGGATCTGGACGACCTGGCCAGAGAAGCCGCATTGCGGAAAATCAGGCGTGCCCTTCATGAAGAGGAACACGTCGTTGTTCTTCACCTTGTCGTCGATAAAGGCGTTGATATCGGTCATGGGGAGGAGCCTTTCAGTAAACCGGGGTCAAGGCCCGGGGGAACTCGCACATTAAATAGGACAGGACTGTGGCGCTGTCGAGATCAGCCATCGGCGTCTGACGATGTTTGTTACTGCGTGGCGTCAAGGCGTTCGGCGATCCAGGGGTGGGTCCGGAAATCTGTGATGTCGTTATAGAGCACCGTCTCCCAACCATAGGCGCGGCTACCCTCAACGACCGCGGGGGTGTCATCAAAGAAAAGTGGCATCTCGGTCAGTTTGCCCATCCGGGCCTCGGCAAAATCGAAGAAGGCCTTTTGCGGCTTCCTGACGCCGGCGCGCGCCGAGTAGAATATGTCCTCGAAAATCTCGTTGAGACCCAGCGTGAACCAGAGCCATTGCGCCCGCATATGGTCCTGATTGGTCGCGATAAAGAGACGAATATCGGCAGAAGCCTTCAACCGTCTGATGTCTTCGAGCAGTTCGGTGTTGAGCTGGCTGTCGTGGCTCAGCCAATAATGAGCAAAGGCCATGGAAGAGCCCTTGTAACCAAGGGAGGGAAGCCGCCGGTCGAGCGCATCAACCAGTGCGGTTTTTCCGATAACGACCTTCTTGATGAAGATGTCGTAGACGAATTCGTCCCGAAACCTGTCGGGATCGACGCCAAGATCCTGGAGCAGGTTTACGTCCCAGCGCTGCTGCAGCTCGGGCCTTGCGTGATAGCCGTGGACCAGCACGCCGTCGACATCGAAGATCACGGCACGCGTCATGCTTGTCGCGCCGGCTTGGCTCCGAGGCCCACGAGAACGTCGCCTGGAATGGCGAGTGCTTGTATGACGTCTGTGTGCCGGCGGAAGCCGACCAGTTCGCGCTGCACGAAATAGGACCACACGGCATCGCGCGCATCGTCGAGCGCGACCTCTCGATTGGACGCTGCTTCAGCCAGCGCCTGCAACGTGTTGATGACGCGGGCTTCTGCCGCGCCGAGCGAACTGGCTCGCTCGGCCGCGATTTCATGGTCGAGCGCGGTTGTGCCGGCCTCCGGCCGAACCATGCGGATGAGGTCGAGCGACTCGCGAAGGCCCGGCATTGCGCTTATTCGGGGACGCTGGTCTGGAGGGCCAGCGCGTGCAGCGCCCCGCCCATATCGCCCTGCAGGCTGTCATAGACCATCTTGTGCTGCTGCACGCGGGTCTTGCCCCGGAAACTCTCCGATTTTACGGCGGCCGCCCAGTGGTCGCCGTCGCCGGCAAGGTCGCGAATTTCGATTTCGGCATCGGGCAGGGCAGCCTTGATGCGGCGCTCGATCTCGTTGGCGTCCATTGGCATGTGCAGTCTCCCGTGCTCGTTTCTGCCGTTTCCGGCGCATGTCCTTGATATGGCACGCGAGTGCGGCAGCTTCAATATCGGGCGGTGCTATTGCGCGGGGGCTGGCTCCGTTTCGGCGGTGGCACCGATACAGCATTCCGCGTCGGAACGCGTGGCGAAATTCGCCACGATGAAATCGACGACCGGGCGAATCTCTTCGGCAACGGAGGTGGCGTAGATGCAGTCGAGCGCATAGCCGCGGCCCGAGGCGACCGTCTCGGTGTGCATCAGCGTGACCGGCACATTCATGGGCGAGCTTTCGCTCGTGCCTTCATAAAAGAGCGCGGTGGCGTCCTGATATTGCGTCGTGCCGCTCTGGCCAAGCGCGAAGCCCGGGAAGGTTTCGGCCCACGAAGCGGTCACTGCCGCCGCATCGATTTGCGAGAGAGCCGCCTCCGCGGTCCATTGCGTGTCTTCCACCGGCACGATGGAGAGATCGCATTGCAGCGGCGCGTTTGGATGGTTGATGACCAGTGGTTCGCCCGCGCCGCCGCTGGCGGTCATGACGTCTGGATAGATCAGGGTATAGGGCTGATCTGCGAAAATGGAGCGGGTGACGCTGACGCTCTGTCCAAGCGCTGCAACTGGCATGGCCGCTGCGCCCAATCCCACCACGATCGCCAGAATACGCTTCGATCTCATCAGACGCTCCAGAAAAACTACGCCGCCCTTTGGGATACCAAAGAGCGGCGATCATATGGCATTGCCCGGCTAAGGGCCAATCACGCCGACATATAGTTGGGGAACCAGCTTTCGTGGGCGGAGGTGAGCGCGGCCACCGAAACCGGCTTGGCTTTGCCCAGAACAAGGTCCGTGCCGCCGGTCGTGCCGATCCATGGTGCCTCGATACCAAGCGCCTTGGCCTCTTCCCATAGCGCCGCAATCTCTGCGCCCTGCGGATCGAGATTGAGGGTCACGAGATAGCGGCCCTGGTCCTCACCGAAATATTGCAGCAGGGGATCGTGGCCTTCGATATCGACCACAGTCGCGCCAAGGCCGCCCGAAATCGCCATTTCGGCCAAGGCAACGCCGAGGCCGCCATCCGAGAGATCGTGGCAAGCCGTAACCACGCCCGAACGGATCAGCTTGCGCACGAAGTCGCCGGTTTTGCGTTCGGCCGCAAGGTCCACATGCGGCGCGTCGCCATCGCGACGATCAAAGAGATCGCGGAGATAGATCGACTGGCCAAGGTGCGTACCGCGCAGCGCCTGACCACCGACGAGCAGGATCGGCTGGTTCGCGGCGGTGAAGCCAATCCGAACACTCTTCTGCCAATCGGGCAGCAGGCCAACGCCGCCAATGGTCGGGGTCGGCAGAATGCCGCGGCCATTGGTTTCGTTGTAGAGCGAGACATTGCCCGAGACGATCGGGAAGTCGAGCGCCCGGCACGCATCGCCAATGCCGCCCACGGCCTTCACCAGCTGCCCCATGATTTCGGGGCGTTCGGGATTGCCGAAATTGAGGTTATCGGTCGCCGCCAGTGGTTCGGCACCGGTAGCGGTCAGGTTACGCCAGCATTCAGCCACGGCCTGCTTGCCGCCCTCATAGGGATTGGCTTCGCAATAGCGCGGATTGACGTCCGAGGTAAACGCAAGGCCCTTCTTATCGTGGCCGAGCACGCGGATCACGCCTGCGTCGCCACCGGGGCGCTGGATGCTGTTACCCTGGATCAGCGTGTCATATTGCTCATAGACCCAGCGGCGCGACGAGCACTGATGCCCGCCAACAAGCTTGAGCAGCGCCTCGGCCACGTCCATCTGCGGCACGTCATCGGTAGCCAGCGCCGCCGGAATTTTGGGCTCGACCCAAGGGCGATCATATTCCGGAGCTTCGTCACCCAGATCCTTGATCGGCAGATTGGCGACTTCCTCGCCCTGCCAGAGCACGCGGAACCGCAGGTCGTCAGTAGTCTTGCCGACGGTGGCAAAATCGAGTTCCCACTTTTCGAAGACCGCACGGGCTTCCGGCTCTTTTTCCGGGTGCAGCACCATGAGCATGCGCTCCTGGCTTTCCGACAGCATCATTTCATAGGCCGTCATGTTCTCTTCGCGCACCGGCACCTTATCGAGATTCAGCTCGATGCCGAGGTCGCCCTTGGCGCCCATTTCGACAGCGGAGCAGGTGAGGCCCGCCGCGCCCATATCCTGAATGGCAATGACGGCGCCGGTCGCCATCAGCTCAAGGCAGGCTTCGAGCAGGCGCTTTTCGGTGAAGGGGTCGCCAACCTGCACGGTCGGACGCTTTTCCTCGATATCGTCGCCGAATTCGGCCGAGGCCATTGTGGCGCCACCAACGCCATCGCGGCCGGTCTTGGCGCCGAGATAGACGACAGGCAGGCCGACGCCTTCGGCCTTGGAATAGAAAATCTTGTCAGTGTCGGCGAGGCCCGCGGCGAACGCGTTGACGAGGTTATTGCCATTGTAGCGCGCGTCGAATTCGACTTCGCCGGCCACGGTCGGCACGCCGAAGGAATTGCCATAGCCGCCAACGCCGGCTACGACGCCGTGCACCAGATGCCGGGTCTTTTCGTGCTCGGGCGCGCCAAAACGCAGCGCGTTCATCGCCGCAACCGGACGCGCGCCCATGGTGAAAACGTCGCGCAGAATGCCGCCAACGCCTGTTGCCGCGCCCTGATAGGGCTCGATGAAGCTCGGGTGGTTGTGCGATTCCATCTTGAAGACGACCGCCTGGCCATCGCCGATATCGACAACGCCGGCATTTTCGCCCGGACCCTGGATGACGCGCGGGCCTGTCGTTGGCAGCGTGCGCAGCCACTTCTTCGAACTCTTGTACGAGCAGTGCTCGTTCCACATCGCTGAGAAAATGCCGAGCTCGGTATAGGTCGGCTCGCGACCGATCAGGTCGAGAATCTTCTGATATTCATCCGCCTTGAGCCCATGGTCGGCGACCAGCTGCGGGGTGATTTCGATGTCGTTACGAAGGGTCATCGGGTCGTTCCGTAGGGGGGCTCGGGGTAGTATTCCATGGCGCGCTGCGTTTCGTGCGCAAGGTCGTGACCGAAGAGGTGGCCGACGAACCACAGCGACATGTCAATGCCGGCGGAGACGCCGCCGCTGGTCACGACGCTGCCATGGCGCACATAGCGCTCATCGGCCGTGAAGTAGGCTTTGGGGGCCATGCTGCGCACCCAGTCCATGGCGGCGTGATTGGTCGTCGCGCGCTTGCCGTCGAGAAAGCCGGTCTGCCCCAAGAGGGCCGCGCCGGTGCAGACCGACGCCTGCCATTTGGCCGCCGCGAGGTAGTCGCGCAGCGTGTTGATGAAAGCGTCATCCATGATGACGGTGCGCGTGCCCTGGCCGCCGGGCACGATTACCAGATCGGCGCGCGGAGCATCGGAAAAATCATAGTCTGCCTCGATGCGCAGGCCCTTGGCGCAGCGCAAGGCCTTTTCGGGCCAGGCGAGCGTGAAGGCATTCAGCGGCGCGTCGAGCTTGGCGGCCATGGTGAAAACTTCCCATGGGCCAACAAAGTCTAGTTCCTCGACACCGGGGAAGACGACGATGCCGATATTGAGCGGGTTGTTCGCGTCAACCATGGTTCACTCCTGCCTCATAGTGAGGCCGCGCGGTTCAGGCTGCCTTGTCGAGAAGGGCGGCAAACAGCGCCCGTCCATCCACGCCGCCATGGGCGCTCTCGATGAGGTTTTCAGGGTGTGGCATCAGGCCGAGCACGTTCTTTTCCGCGTTCAGAATCCCGGCGATATTATTGATCGAGCCATTGGGATTGGTGCTCTCGGCATAGCGGAACGCGACGCGGCCATCGCCTTCGAGCGCAGCCAGCGTTTCGGCATCGGCGAAATAATTGCCGTCGTGATGCGCGACCGGGCAGCGGATGATCTGGCCCTTGGCATAGCCGGAAGTGAAGACGTTATCAGTATTGGTGACTTCGAGCTTCACTTCGCGGCAGACGAATTTCAGCGAGGTATTGCGCATCAAGGCGCCGGGCAAGAGGCCCGCTTCGATCAGAATCTGGAAGCCATTGCAGACGCCCAAGACCTTGGTGCCCCTGGCGGCGCGTTCGCGCACCTTGTCCATCATGGGCGAGCGGGCGGCGATGGCGCCGCAGCGCAGATAGTCGCCGTAGGAGAAACCGCCGGGGATGACGATCAGGTCGACATCGGGAATGTCGGCATCCTGGTGCCAAACCACGGCAGGCGCCACGCCCCCGATCTTGGTCAGCGCCGCGATCATGTCGCGGTCGCGATTGAGTCCGGGAAACACGATGACGGCGGCCTTCATCGGGCGATCCTTGCTGTGTCTGAACTGATGCGAGGCCCTTGTGATCAGTCTTGCTCGAAAAGGCAAGGGGGCAGGGCGCTTCCCCATGATTTTGTGACAGCCTAGTCACCATCGAGGACCACCGTCCGTCGCTTTCTCCACCCACGATGTCATTCCCGCGGAAGCGGGAATCCCCGTTCAGATGCTGGAAACAGAGATCCCCGCTTTCGCGGGGATGACGTCGTGCATGTGGATGGGAGTACTATTCGGCTGGAGCGGCCACGGGTCTCGCCGCTTGGGACCCCGGCAGATGTGCCCAGGCGGGCCGTTCGAACAGGAACTTGCCGAAGCCGACCTTCTCCGTGATCCACCACAGCACCAGCGGCGAGCCAATCGCCACGACCATGATGATCAGGCTCACAAGGTTGGGCTCCTCGATGCCAAGGGCCAGCAGCAGTGTGCGGGCAATGCCCATAGGCAGCACGAAGGCGACATAGACAACGAGCGACTTGCCGCCCATCCAGCGCAGCCAGTTCATCCAGGGCAGCCGCACCAGAAGGGCCGAGGCAATGCAGATCGCCACGGCGCCGGCCAAAGCCGCAAGAAGGTGCACGCCGGGCAGGGCGCCCCAACCCATCTGGATGTGTACAGGATCGAGCCGGAAGCCCGGCGAAAAGACAAGAACGGCATTGACCACGGCCCATACCGCCAGCACGCCAAGCGCCGCGCCGACATTGCCAGCCGACCAATCCGCAATCCGGAAGATCTGCGGCGCGAAGACGTAACCAGCGTAGAAATAGACGAAATAGGCGCAGAACTGATCGATGAGATAGCTCCCGGTATGAACCGCCGCCATCTGCAACACCGCGCCAACCAGCAGCGCCGCCCAATGCGGCACCTTGAACTGGTGCAGAACCTTGCTGATGAGCCCAAAAATGCCGAGCATGTAGATGAACCACAGCACGCCATAGGGTTCCACCACGGCCCAGGCGAGATAACTCAGTGCGCCAACGGGATCGCGGCCAACCAGCGCCACCTTGAAGACGATGTGGATCACCGCCCAGAGCGCGTAGAAATAGAAGTAATGCAGCACACGCCGGTCGGCATAGGCGCGCCATGGACGATCGATCACCTGGCTCAGGAAAAGTCCCGAAATCAGAAAGAACTCGGGCATGCGGAAGGGCATGGCGAACGCGATCGTCCAGTGCAGGAAACCGGTCTGCCCGGTATCCTCGCCCACGCTCGATGCGCAATACATGATAACGACCAGAAAAATGGACAGGCCCTTGGCCATGTCCACCCAATCGAGTCTTTGCTTGCCCACAATCATTGTCGCGCTCCCATGCGATTTGGACGCACGATAGCAAAAGCCTGACACCAGCCCGTTAAGGTCTGCGATCAGCTTCTAGACAATTGCAGGCTTGGTAAGAAATGCCCTAAGGGCGCTTACACCGGCACCGACGCATAGGCTGCGAACAGCAGGCCGAGCGAGGCGAAAAACATTACGGAGAGAGCAATCTGGGTCTTACGCATATGCATACGGTCCTGCGCCATGTTGGCGCGTAAGCAGTTATCGCAATTAAGCGTTAATTAGAGATTTCGATCTGGTAGTTTTCGATCACAGTGTTCGCCAGCAGCTTTTCGCACATGCCGGTCAGCTGTGTCCGGGCGGCTTCAACATCGGTGCCGTCGAGAACCAGATCAAAAACCTTGCCCTGGCGGACGCCTTTGACGCCGCCAAAGCCGAGGGAAGCCAGCGAGCCTTCGATGGCCTGGCCCTGAGGATCGAGAACGCCAGCCTTGAGCGTGACGGTAACGCGCGCTTTCATGGTGTCTTCCCGAATTTTTACTGAACGAGACGCGGACCGGTGGTCAGCGCATTGTCGTTTTCAACGAGGATGCCGAGGCGCTGGGCCACTTCGCGATAGCTTTCGACGAGACCGCCGAGGTTTTCGCGGAAGCGATCCTTGTCCATCTTGTTGCGGGTCTTGATGTCCCACAGGCGGCAATTGTCGGGGCTGATTTCGTCAGCCAGCACGATGCGCATCAGGTCGCCCTCATAGAGACGGCCGCATTCGATCTTGAAGTCGATCAGCTGAATGCCGACGCCCATGAACAGTCCGGTCAGGAAGTCATTGACGCGGATGGCAAGGCTCATGATGTCGTCGAGCTCGGCCGGGGTAGCCCAGCCAAAGGCCGTAATGTGCTCTTCCGAAACCATCGGGTCCTTGAGCGCATCGTCCTTGTAGTAGAATTCGATGATCGAGCGGGGCAGTTGCGTGCCCGCTTCGAGTCCAAGGCGCTTGCAGAGCGAGCCGGCGGCATAATTGCGCACGACCACTTCGAGCGGGATGATCTCGACTTCCTTGATCAACTGCTCGCGCATGTTGATACGGCGAAGGAAGTGAGTCGGGATGCCCATGGTGTTGAGCTTGGTGAACACGAATTCGGAGATTCGGTTGTTCAGCACGCCCTTGCCGTCGATGATTTCAAGGCGAGCGCCGTCGCCGGCCGTGGTGTCATCCTTGAAATACTGGACCAGAGTACCGGGTTCAGGACCCTCGAAAAGGATCTTGCCCTTGCCCTCATAGATTTTACGTCGACGATTCATGGGGGTTCCGCTGCCGTGAAAAAGTGCACCGTTTAGGCGCGCTTCATGCGCCAGAATGGCACGGAATAGCAAGCTCTTTCGTGTCGGCCCCATTGGCGCCGCACCTGATTGTGGTAACCGCCACACAAGGTCGCATGTCAGCCGCTTGCCGTTGATTTGCGTGGCTCAACCGCCTATGTCGGTGGAGAACGGCCGGGCGACCGGCAGGCAAGCCAAATGGGAGAGACCATGAGCGGGTTCGACGATCGTCAGAAGGGCCAGGAAGCCAAGTTTGCTTTCGATTCTGAGAAGAAATTCAAGGCCGAAGCACGGCGCAACAAGCTGCTCGGCATCTGGGCGGCCGAACTGATGAGCCTTTCGGGCGACGACGCCAAGGCCTATGCGGCCGAAGTGGTTGCTGCCGATTTCGAGGAAGCGGGCGACGAGGACGTGTTCCGCAAGGTGTCAGGCGATCTCAAGGCCAAGGGCATTTCCGTCGGCGAAGACGTGATTCGCCAGAAGATGGCGACTTTGGTTGCCGTCGCCAATGAGCAGATCGCCTCCGAAGGCTGATCTGACTGCGCGTGGAAATTGAAAGGGAGCCGGCTTTGCCGGCTCCCTTTTTTATTTATCCGATAGTGACGTTGCTCGCCTGATAGGCGCTCCCGTTCATCTTCCAGTGCACGGTTACCTTCTCACCGGCCTTGAGGCCTGGGTCCTTGAAAGTGGCTGGCAGCTGGTAAATCTTCCCGTCCGCCAGGGTCAGGGTATGTCCCTTGAGGTCGAACGCTTTGACCGTGCCCGAAATGGACTGGTCGGCCTGCGAGGTTACCGCGGGTTTTGGCGCGGGGGCTGCAGTCGTGGCCGCAAAAGCGGCGCCAGGTGCAGCGGCAACAAGAGCGATGAGAAGGGGAGCGACGAACTTACGCATGATTTTCTCCATGCGAACGTTGGGCGAAATGCCCAGATAGCTGGTTTTCCGGAGACGTCGCGTCGCGAATGTTTTCGTCATTCGCCGGCGTTTCCAAACCAACGAGGACTGGTTTAGGTCCGCGCCAATGCCTTCTCAAGTTAAGAAGATTTAATTCGGATAGGCGTTTTTCGGTCTTTCTTTCAGTGAGTTAGGCAAAATGTGGGCCGATTTCCGGCGCCCCTGCCAAAGTCGCGCCACTATGGCCTGATGATGCGTTTTGCCATGCCGATCGAGGCCGGCATGACGGGCTCGAAGCCATATTTGGCATAAAGGTGCCGCGCATCGCCGTCGGCGATAAGGCTGACATATGCGCCATCAGGAGCCTCGCCGTTCAGCTTGTCCATCAATGCCGCCATGATCCGCTTGCCGAGGCCCTTGCCCTGATGCGCCGGCTCCACGGCAATATCGACGATCTGAAACGCCGTGCCGCCGTCGCCGATGATTCTGCCCATGCCGATGGCGCGGCCATCGAACATCAGGGTGACGCCGAACCAGCTATTTGGCAGGCCAATGCTGGCGCCTTCGCGGGTTTTGGGGCTGAGACCGGCCACAACGCGCAGGCGGAGATAGTCATCGACGGCCGGTATTTCGGCCACAAGGCGATAGGCGTCGGTCATAGTCGCTGCATCAGGCGCGTGAACATAAGCAGGCCTTCGGGCCAGGGGCCGTGGCCCGATTGAACATTGATATGTCCCGCCTCGCCGGCCTGATGAAAATCCGAACCCCAGCAATTGGCGAATTCCACTGCGCGTTCGAGGCTCACATAGGGATCGTTGCTTGAAGCCACGACCATGGATGGGAAAGGCAGGGGATCGCGCGGAATCGGCCGGAAGACATGCGTCGCCTCGGGCGCTGCCGGGCTCAATTCGACGTCGGTCGGCGCGACGAGAAATGCGCCGCGAACATTGTCCGGGAGCCGGGGCGCGGCATGCACCACGGCCGATACGGAGGTCGAATGCGCCACAAGAACGACTGGCCGTACCGTCAAGCGGCAGGCCTGGTTGATTGTCTCAACCCAGTCGTCCGCATCGGGCTCCCACCATTCCGCCTGCTCGAGAATCGCGGCGGTCGCCATCTTCTCGGCCCAGCGCATTTGCCAGTGGCCCGCCTTCGAGCCGCCGAGACCGGGAAGAATCAGAATATCGGCTTCGGCTATTCTCATGCCCCGAAAACCCGGGCAAAGATCGTGTTGACGTGCTTGAGGTGGTAAGCGTCGTCGAACATGTCGTCGATCTGCGCATCGCTCAGCGTCACATCCGCATCGGCCTTGAGGTTTTGCGCAAAAAGACCAGTCCGATCGCCCCGGTGTTCCCAGACCTTCATCGCATTGCGCTGCACTGCCGCATAGGAATCCTCGCGGCTATAGCCCGCTTGCGTCAGCGCCAGCAGCACGCGCTGCGAATTGTGCAGCCCGCCAAGCAGGTCGAGATTTCGACGCATGTTTTCGGGATAAACGACCAGCTTGTCGATGACATTGGTCAGGCGTGCCAGGGCAAAGTCGAGCGTTACCGTCGCGTCCGGCCCGATCATGCGCTCGACCGAGGAGTGCGAAATATCGCGCTCATGCCAGAGCGCCACGTTTTCGAGCGCCGGAACAACCATGCCGCGCACGAGGCGGGCAAGGCCGGTGAGATTTTCCGTAAGCACCGGGTTACGCTTGTGCGGCATGGCCGACGAGCCCTTCTGGCCCGGCGAGAAGTATTCCTCGGCCTCCAGAACTTCGGTGCGCTGCAGGTGGCGGATTTCCACGGCCACGCGCTCGATCGACGAAGCGATCACGCCCAGCGTCGCAAAGAACATGGCGTGGCGATCGCGCGGGATCACCTGTGTCGAGACGGGCTCGATCGAAAGCCCGAGCTTTTCGGCGACATATTCTTCGACCTGCGGGTCGATATTGGCAAAGGTGCCGATCGCGCCCGAGATCGCGCAGGTGGCGATTTCATCGCGTGCCGCGACGAGACGCGCGCGGTTGCGGCTGAATTCGGCATAGGCTTCAGCCAGCTTCACGCCAAAAGTCGTCGGCTCGGCATGGATGCCGTGGCTGCGGCCGATGGTGATGGTATTCTTGTGCTCAAGCGCGCGGCGCTTCAAAGCGGCCAGCAGCGCGTCGATATCGGAGAGCAGGATATCGGCGGCCCGCTTCATCTGCACCGAAAGCGTGGTGTCCAGAATATCCGACGAGGTCATGCCCTGGTGCACGAACCGCGCATCGGGCCCGACGATTTCCGACAGGTGCGTCAGGAAGGCAATGACGTCGTGCTTGGTGGTGCGCTCGATCTCGTCGATGCGCTCGACGTCAAAGCCATAGTCACCCTTTTCCGCCTTGCGGGCGTTCATCACGTCCCAAATCTTGTCAGCGCTTTCCTTGGGCACGACGCCCAGTTCGGCCAGTTTGCTCGTCGCGTGCGCTTCGATTTCGAACCAGATGGCAAAGCGGGTCTCGGCCGACCAGTTGGCAACCATTTCGGGACGGGAATAGCGCGGAATCATGGGCTTAGCCTCGGCAGTTCAAAAGTGGAGTCAGGCGACACGACCGGTGGCCGCATCACGAATGGCCGCAATGCGGCTGGCATAGGTTTTGGGATCATTGCCGCCATAGACGGCAGAACCAGCAACGAGCACGTTGGCCCCGGCATCGACAATGGCGCGGGCGTTCTCGGCGCTCACGCCGCCATCGACCTCAAGATCGATATCGCGCCCGCCGATCAGCGCTTTGGCTTGGCGGATCTTGCTGATCGCTTCAGGAATAAAGCTCTGCCCGCCAAAGCCGGGATTGACACTCATGATCAGCACGAGGTCGACATCGCCGATCACATGCTGGATTGCCGAAACCGGCGTTGCCGGATTAAGCGCCACGCCGGCTTTCTTGCCCAGGCCCCGAATGGCCTGCAGCGAACGGTGAAGATGTGGCCCGGCCTCAGCGTGGACGGTAATGATATCCGCGCCACCTTTGGCGAAATCCGCCAGATAGGCATCGGTCGGCGAGATCATCAGATGGCAGTCGAAAACCTTGTCCGTTATCCCACGGATCGACTTCATGATCGGTGCGCCAAAGCTGATATTGGGCACGAAATGGCCGTCCATCACGTCGATATGGATATAATCAGCGCCGCCGGCGACAATGGCTGCCACCTCGTCTCCAAGCCGCGAGAAATCGGCGGAGAGGATCGAAGGGGCGATGCGAAGAGGACGGGCCGACATCAGGAGGCACCTCAGCGACAGAGCGTTTTCAGGCAATCGGTCTGGCTATAGGGCGGCAGGCGCGCTTGGGCAAGAGAACTCTGGCTAGCCTTTGGTGGCAGTGCCGGTTCCGGGCCTTTGCGAGCCCATAGCTGTTGAAAAGGCGGAGCTTCGGCAGGACTCCGGCGCCGTTGGCGGTTCATATCCATACTTGCCTGCCCGCGTGAGGACCGATCATGGAATGGAACCGCCTGATTTCCGAGGAACGCCTTGGCGACAAGACGCCTGCATCCGGGGTCAGCCGGTCGATTTTTGTGCAGGATCACGACCGCATCATCTTTTCCGCGCCTTTCCGTCGCCTCGCCAACAAGACCCAGGTTCAGCCGCTCTACGAGCATGATCATGTCCATCACCGCCTGATCCACTCGATAGAGGTGAGCAGCGTCGGCCGGTCGCTCGCCATGCGCATCGGGCACTGGCTGGCCGAACAGCACCTCATCAAGCCCGGCGAAGAGCACAACCTCGCCAATATCGTGCAGGCCGCGAGCGTTGCTCACGACATCGGCAATCCGCCCTTCGGCCATTCCGGCGAAGACGCCATGGGCGCCTGGTTCGCCGAGCAGTTTGCCGCGGGCAGGGGGCTTGCCGGTGATGTCGAAACGGAGCTGCAATCGGAATTCACCGCCTTTGAAGGCAATGCCCAGGGTTTCCGCATCCTCGCCCGCCTCGAAATGCGCCGCAATGACGGCGGCATGCGCCTGTCCAAGGCGACGCTCGGCGCCTTCATGAAATATCCCGTGACGGCCAAGACCCGCGCCGCAGTCAAGGCGAGCGGCGATGCCGGCTATGTCGGCCTCAAGAAGTTCGGCGTGTTCAGCAGTGAGTTTTCGCTCTTCGAGGACGTCGCAACCTCGCTCGGCCTTCCCCAGGAAAATGTCGGCCCCGAAAAGTGGTGGCGCCGCCATCCGCTGGTGTTCGTCGTCGAGGCCGCAGACGACATCTGCTACAATATCGTCGACATCGAAGATGCCTTCACCACCGGCGAGCTATCCTACAAGGAGGTCGTCGAAATTCTGGTAGCGGCCGCCAAACCGCGTGACGCGAGCGCCGGAGACAGAAGCCAGGCCGAGCATGTTGCTATGCTGCGGGCCATGGCCATCGGCAAGGCCATCGATAGCTGCGTCGAGGCCTTTCAGATCCACCACGAGGCGATATTGGCGGGCACCTTCTCCGGCGCGCTGACTGAAGTTTGTGAAATGGCGCCGATCTTTGACAACATGCGCAAACTCTCCTCGGACCATATCTTCACCGCCCGGCGCAAAACCGAACTCGAAATCTCGGGCCGCCGGATCATCAACAACGTCATGTCCGGCATTCTGCCAGTCTTTGAGGACCTCGCCGCAGTGGGTTGGAACGCCGATCGTCTCGGTTCGCGGTCGCAGCAACTGGTGCGCGCCCTTGATCTCGACCTGCGCAATCTATCCACCCCAGCAGAGGCCCTCCACTCCCTGGCCGACTACACATCGGGCATGACCGATCGCTACGCCCTGCGCATCTCGAAAATGCTGTCGGGGCACTGAAGCCGTCTCGATCTCAGGCGCCCGGGTCTTATTTTCGACGCGCGGTCACTGTGCCGCTGCGAACACCGGGGGAGGCGCGCGGTCGGCCGCGCTTCTGTCCGGCAAAGCCAGGGACTGAAAGCCCAACTTTTCCCCTTGCCATTGGGCGACTTCCCGCCGGCAATGCGAGCATCCAAGAACTGTGCCCACCGGTAGAGTATCTGTCGTAATCGAATTGATATGGCCGCAATGCGGGCAATTGATCGTCAAAACGGAAAATGAGCTCACGACGCCACCTTCGGTTGCGTGGCGGCAGCTTGATCCTCTTGGGGGCGCTTGACTGTCGTCGCTGAAGCCACGTTAGGGGCAGCGACTGTTGAACCCTATTCCTCGAGATATAGTGTGTCATCCACAATCTGAAAATCGATGCGAACCGGTCCGCTCACTTCCCTGCGATGCGACCGGAAGGCTCATTGCTTTATGCCGCTGCCGCGCTACACAGGGCGCCAAGTAAGGAGCGTCGCCTTGGAATTTTCTCTGCCTCTGGTGATCGGTGCGGGTATTTTGAGCTTTCTCAGCCCCTGCGTCCTGCCGCTTGTGCCGCCCTATCTCACCTATATGAGCGGGGCCAGTTACGACCAGTTGCGGGCCGATGCCGATACCGGCGCGGGCAAGCTGACCTTCAAGGTCGCGATCACCTCGCTCTTCTTCATTCTCGGCTTTTCGGTCGTCTTCATTGCCCTCGGCGCCACTGCGACCGCCTTCGGCCAGGTTTTCCGCCAGCTCCTGCCGATCATGACCCCGGTTGCCGGCGTCATCATCATTGCCATGGGCCTCCATTTCCTCGGGGTCTACCGCATCGGTTTTCTTGACCGGCAGATGCGGCACAATGGTCCCGGCGTCGCTTCCGGCCCGCTCGGCGGTTTCCTTCTCGGCCTTGCCTTCGCCATCGGCTGGACGCCGTGCATCGGCCCGGTGCTCGCTGCCATTCTTTCGGTTGCCGCCAGCCGCGAAACCGCGTGGGAAGGCGCCTCGTTGCTCGGGCTCTATTCGCTCGGCCTCGGCATTCCGTTTTTCCTCGCCGGCATCGCCATCGGCCCGTTCTTGACCTTCTTCCAGTCCTTCAAGCGCCACCTGCACACGGTGGAAAAGGTCATGGGCGGTCTGCTGGTGGTCACCGGCATCCTGTTCCTCACCGGCAACTTCACCCGTATTTCCTTCTGGTTCCTCGAAACCTTTCCAGTCCTCGCGAACTTCGGCTGAAACAGGGTTTCATTAACCGTCGAAAACTTTCCGCAGGTATGAGAACAATTTCTGCGTGATCTTCAGGCCCGATTTACTCCATTAGGCCAAGACTGGTGGAGTCATTTGGACGGGGAAGATGGACACGGCCAACGTGGGAAACCAGCCATTGTTGCGCGCGCTCGCCGAAAACGGTGAAGCAGCCGGTCTTCCGGCCGGCGTTTTTGTGCGTCCGGGCACCGTCATGACGGCTCGCCGCACCCATGATATTGGTGAGGTTGAAGCGGTCTGGCGTGCGCTCACTGCCGAGCGCATCGAATCCCCCGGCCAGAGCTTTGATTTCATCCGCCTTTGGATCGCCGATCGCGGCATTGCGCCCAAGGATCAGTGCTTCGTCATCGGCGAGGTCGATGGCGAGCCGGTGGCGCTCTTGCCGCTACACCGCCGCCGGCATTTCGGCGTCACCGTCTACACGTGGTTCCCGCGCTCGCAGGTCGGCTGCTACGCGCCGATTTCCGACTATAACAAGCTGGCATTGCTCGGCCCCGAAGGCCGCGTGCAGCTCTGGCAGACCATGATCGCCCAACTCGACGATGCCGACGCAGTCTATCTGCGGTCCATCCCCGGGGAGATCACCGGGTTCGGCGGCCTTTTCGATGAACTGGGCAACCCGCTCGCGGTGGACACGCTTTACCGCTCCGAATTCTCCTCCTGGGAAGACTGCGACAAGCTCCAGCGCAGCCGTAGCCGCCGCAAGCATGATCGCCAGCAGGGCGACCGCCTCGCGGCGCTTGGTGAAACCGGTTTCGAACTGGTTACCGAACCCGTGGCCGGTAAAGCCGCGATCGACGTCATGTTCCACCAGCGCTCCGCCCGTTTTCGGGCACAGGGCATTCGCGACACGTTCGTTTGCGATAATCTCGTCGCGTTCTACCACAAGGCCATGCAGCCCGGTTCCGGCCTCGACATCCGGCTCCACGTCCTGCGGCTCAACGGCGATATCGTCGCCGTGCGCTACAATGTGGTCCATGGCGAGCGCATGTTCTGCCTCATCTCCTCGATGAGCGATGATCCAGCCATTCAGGCGGGCTCACCGGGCAAGCAATGCCTGCTGCGCGTCATGCAGACGGTGTTTGATTCGGGCTTTGCCATGTTCGACATGGGCTCGGGCTTTACCGACGAAAAGCGCCACTGGTGCAATGTGCAGACCCCGCTCCGTCAGCATTATATCGGCCTCACCATGAAGGGGCGGCTTTCGGTTGGCGTCCACCAGCAATTCCAGAAGCTGCGTGCCCAGGCCAAGGCCAGCCCGAAGGTGAAGTCGGCGCTGCGCCACTTCCGCCAGTTCACCGACAAGCTTTTCGGCCGCAACCAGCAGCAGCAACCGTCAGAATAGCTTCAGCCCCCGCATCGAGGCGTGCCCGGCGCGCCCGATGATAATGTGGTCGTGGAGCGTAATCCCCATCTGCTTGGCAATCTCGGCGATTTCCCGCGTCATCCGTACGTCGGCCGCCGATGGCGAGGGATCGCCGGAGGGATGGTTATGCACGAGGATCAGCGCCGAGGCCGACAGCTCCAGCGTCCGCCGGATCACTTCGCGCGGATAGACCGGCGTATGATCCACCGTCCCCACCTGCTGCACCTCGTCGGCAATCAGCCTGTTTTTCTTGTCGAGAAAGAGAATGCGAAATTGCTCGACGCTTTCATAAGCCATGGCGCTGCGGCAATAGTCGATCAGCTCGGACCATGATGAGAGGATCGGCTTTTCGATATCGATCTGATCGCGCCCATAGCGCTGCGCCACGGCCTGCACGACCTTGAGGTGTGTAATCGAGGTTTCGCCAAGGCCCTTGACCTCGGCGAGCCGGGCAGGGGACGCCCCCAGCACTTCGGAAACCGACCCGAAGCGCCCGAGGAGGTCCTTGGCCAATGCCTTTGTGTCGCGCTGCGGCAGGATCATGTGGAGCAGCAATTCAAGCAGTTCGTAGTCGGCCAGCGCATCGCCGCCCACAGTATTGAACCGGTCGCGCGCCCGCTCGCGATGCCCCAGATAATGCGGCTTTATAGGCGCTTCCGCCATGCCATTGGGTCTGCTCTCGGGCTTGTCGCTCAAGACTACTTCCGCGTTGCGAGTGGATTGAAGAGACCGCCCGGCGAAAGCGTAAACACCTCGTTCCCGGTTTCGGTAATGCCGATGGAATGTTCGCACTGCGACGATAGCGTCCGATCGCGTGTAACCGCCGTCCAGCCATCCGCCAAAATCTTCACATGCGGCTTGCCGAGATTGATCATCGGCTCGATGGTAAAAATCATGCCCGGCTTGATCGGAACCCCCGTACCCGGCGTACCAAAGTGCAAAATATTCGGCTCGTCATGAAACAGCCGCCCGACGCCGTGCCCGACGAAATCGCGCACCACGCTCATGCGTTCGCCTTCCGCCACGGCCTGGATAGCCGCGCCGATATCGCCCGTCGTATTGCCCGGCTTGGCCGCAGCAAGTCCCGCTTCGAGCCCGGCATAGGTAACTTCGATCAGCCGCTCGGCCTTTCGCGAGATTTCGCCCACCGGATACATGCGGCTCGAATCGCCATACCAGCCATCGACGATCAGCGTCAGGTCGACATTAACGATATCGCCCTCGCGCAGCCCGCGCTCATCGGGAATGCCATGGCACACCACGTGGTTGATCGAGGTGCAGACCGAATGCCGATAGCCCTTGTAAAACAGCGTCGCCGGCACCGCGCCATTGTCACGGGCAAATTCATAGGCGATCTGGTCGAGCTTTGCTGTCGGCACGCCCGGCTCGACATATTCGGTCAGAATATCGAGCGCCTGCGCCGTCAGCGCCCCGGCCTTGCGCATGCCCGCAAAGCCTTCCTCGCCATGCAGCGGGATAACTCCGGGGGTACGGCGAGATTTGGCGGATGCGTCGACGTAGGTAACCATCAAGGACTCCAAGGGATCGCATCAAACCTAGTCAGTTGCTCGCCCGATTGAAAGAGCTTCGCCAGCTTGACGGCAGACAATGCCGGGGGCATTCCTCTTCGTTCATAGAACCGGAAAAATCCATGTCGACCCAAACTCGTGTGACAGCCGGCCTTTTGGTGATCGGCGATGAAATCCTGTCCGGCCGGACCAAGGACGTGAATATCGGCGCCGTCGCCGATTTTTGCACCGATCTCGGCATCGACCTGACCGAAGTGCGCGTCGTCAGCGACGTTGAGGAGTCGATCGTCGAAGCCGTCAACGCCCTGCGCCAGCGCTACACCTATGTCTTCACCACCGGCGGCATCGGCCCGACGCATGATGACATCACTGCCGACGCTATCGCCAAGGCATTTGGCGTCGCCCTGCCGATCAACGCCCAGGCCCGCGCCATGCTCGAGGCGCGCTGGAAGGAAACCGGCACCGAGGTCAACGAAGCGCGCCTGCGCATGGCGCGCATTCCCGAGGGCGCCGACCTCATCGTCAATTCCGTCAGCGCTGCGCCCGGTTTCCGCATCGGCAATGTGCATGTCATGGCCGGCGTCCCCGTCATCATGCGCGCCATGCTCGAAGCCCTGACTCCCACGCTCAAGGGCAGCAAGAAGGTGCTCTCCGTCACGGTCAAAGCCGCCGTCGGCGAAGGCACGCTCGGCGGTCCGCTCGGCGCGCTGCAAAACGAATACCCCGACGTGAAAATGGGCTCCTATCCACAGATGGGCCACGGCCGGATCATGACCGAACTGGTTCTGCGCTCCTCCGACGAAGCCTTATTGGCCGAAGCTGGGGAAAAGGTCCGCGCCATGGTCGCCGCGGCCCATGCAAAGGCGGGAATCGCGCCTCCCGACGGGGAATGATTGGCGTCGGGCTCGTCCTTTGATAAGGACGGTGCCTCACAAAGAATTCGGCGCCCGCCGCCCCTCCGGAGATCAATGCGTTGAGCAATCCCAACCAGAAGTCGTTTCCCGTCACCTGGGACCAGTTTCACCGCGATAGCCGCGCGCTCGCCTGGCGCCTCGCCGGCATGGGCACTTTCGACGCCGTCGTCGCCATCGCCCGCGGTGGCCTCGTCCCTGCGGCCATTGTCGCCCGCGAACTCAATATCCGCACGGTCGAAACCGTCGCGGTAAAAAGTTACGATCACCAGAGCCAGAGCGGCATCAAGGTTCTCAAAGAGATCAGCCAGCCCGTCCTCGACCTCGCGAAAAATGGCGGCAAGGTGCTTATTGTCGATGATCTCGTCGACACCGGCGCCACCGCCCGCGTCGTCCGCGAAATGCTCCCCGGCGCCCATTTCGCCACCGTCTACGCCAAGCCCAAGGGCCGCGAACTGGTCGACACGTTTATCACCGAAGTCAGCCAGGACACATGGATTTTCTTCCCCTGGGACCTCGACGTAGCCTACGTCGCCCCGATCTCCGGCGGCACCGACTGATCTATCCCGCTTATCCCCGCCCCAAGCGGCCATGAGACCCTGCCTCCGCATCAAAGCGGGGGCAGGATATGGCTGGACTTTCGAAGAAACTCGAAGAGAAGCGAGCTGAGCTCGCCAGACTGATCGAGCGCAAGGCGTTCGACGCTTATGTCAGGCATGGCGCCGTGCCCGACGATCTCCATAGGCTCGCCGAGACCGCAGCCGACAGCCATAAATTCCTCGACCTCTACGCCGGGCTCTCCATCAAGGCTCTCCCGAACGGTCGTCCAACCACTCATTACACCTGGCGCACGGCCGCCGACGATCGCGTCCGCCACGCACACGCTGCCCTCGAAGGGCAGGTCTTCGCCTGGACCAACGCTCCATCACAAGGCCATCCCGGCTCCGCACCCAACTGCCGTTGCTGGGCCGAGCCCTACTATGGCAATCCGGCACTGCCGGATGCATTTCTGACATTGCAGTCCGAGCGGCGAGTGTCGAGCAATCCAACCGAACTCTGGGCCAGCATCGACACGCTGAGCAGGCCGGACGGGAGTGTGGCGGCTTCTCACATCCGGATGACGGACGGAACATCAGTACAGTCGACGTTTTCAGGAACTAACACCTCGCAGGTGGTTAGCTTGCCTGATGGTGGCTTCTATCAATTAGACAGTGCTGGCGCCTCAAGGCAGATTGCCGTGGGGCAGAACGGTCAAGCCGCGATCAAAGTCGCCTGGCTCCGCCAAAGCCTTGTTCCGCGCCTGATTGCCCCGCCTCCTGCCGGAACGATCATACTACCGGACTACGACCCGAACGTTCAGTGGGACGTGCTCGTTACACCGGCCGCCTTGGTTCTGCGTGGTGCGGCTGTTCTCTACAACCTGGCAGTCGCGGCGCCCAAACCCCTGGGTTTGGGCGAGGACGATCTGCCGGTCCTCGCCTTCAAGGTTTGGAGCGGTAAAAACCGGGGCGACACAAGTACGTTCGCTCTGGAAACGCTTACTGCGGAGCAGGTGGCACAAACCTGCAAGTCTCTGCTGGATGTTCAGACGTGGACCACTCAGGCGGCCGCTATTTTGTTGCCGCAGCGGCCTACAATGTCAGCTTCCGCCTGGGGAACCGCCGTGCACTTCAGTGTTCATGGCCAAGTGGAGGCGCATAAGGAGATGTTCCCAGAGAAGTACGCAAACGTTTTCTCGGAACTGACAGTACTGGATGGACGCGATGGCCGAGATGACGATGGCCCGTACTATGGACAAAGCGGCAGTAGCCGGTTGGATGTTGTTGAAAAGGTCAGCTCAAATTTGTTCTGTGTGATAGATGTAAAGACGGGACGATCCGGACTGACGACAAGTCGCATACGTGAAATTCTATCGAAATTGCCCAAGGATGTGCAGGTTTTTATCTTGGAGGTGAGGCCCTTCTTATGACGACAATTGCTCAGGTTAAGTCATTCTCGCAACCTTTCCTCTCGCGCAACCCAGACTTCGCCATGGTTGGGCGCAAACTGATCCGCTTACCCATCGGCCACGTCATCACGGGCTTCAACCTGCAGCGAACCTCGCTTGTCACTCATATACGCACCACCTGGTTTTCCGGGCCGATGTTCACTCCCCCCTTCTGTAGTGCCGGCATGGGGAGCGAAAACGGTATCATGTCGGGGGACATCGATGATCCGCTCTATCCCTCCAAGTTTCTGTCCGAACTCGAGCGCACGAACAGCGACCTTCTCGACAAGATAGGCACCATTCAAGGGATACTCGATCACCCCCACGAGCCATTTTATACTTTCGGTATCAGACCGGAAGCTGAGGCGGTGTTGTTGACTGGTCTTGGTCGTTTCTCCCAGGCACGCGCCTCACTGGAGGAGCTTTTCGCGTCCGAGCGCAGGGCGTCCGACGCCCATCGCAGGGAGATAGAGCAGATGCAAAGGGATGGCAGGAAAGTTTGGGTGTGGGCAAACGTCGCGGGAGGCTGGCATGAGAAGCGAGTAGCGCATTTGAAAGAACTTCTGGCCGTTCTCACCCATGGAGCGCCGGGACCAATTTCCGCCCTCCTGCATCAGTGGGAAGCCATCAAGGCTAAAGAACTGAAGCTCGAAAAATTATGGACGCCGACTCCATTTGCCTTCGAAAATTAGGTGGAGCGCTAACCCCGCTTCTCGCCCAGCCAGATCACATGGCGCGCGCCCTTGCCGCCGCTGCGCGCCCGCACCTTCACTTCATCCACCGCAAAACCCGCAGCAGCCAGTCGCTTGGTGAACGGCTCGCTCGGATGCGCCGACCAAACCGCCAGCACGCCACCCGGCCGCAGCGCCGCCCATGATTTCCTGAGCGCCGCCAGCCCATAGAGCTTATCGTTCTGTTCCCGGCTCACGCCATCCGGCCCATTGTCGACATCGAGCAGGATGGCATCGTAAGCCTCTTTGCCCGCCGCGATCACCTTGCCGACATCGTCATTGATGATTTTTACCCGCGGATCATCAAGGCAGCTGCCGAAAACCGGAGTCAGCGGTCCGCGTGCCCAGGCGATGATCTCGGGCACCAGTTCGGCCACGACAAGCTCGCTGTCCGCTCCAAAGCAGTCCTGCGCCGCGCGCAGGGTAAACCCCATGCCGAGCCCGCCGATCAGCACCCGCGCCTTGGCCCTGCCGCCGATGCGTTCGGCGCTGAGCGTTGCCAATGCTTCTTCCGAACCGCTGAGGCGGCTGTTCATCAGCTCGTTGGTGCCGAGCATGATGGAGAATTCATCCCCACGCTGCATCAGTTTCAGCTGGGTTTTGTCGCCCGGAACATTTGCCGTATCGAGATGGATCCACGGTCTCATGAGCGTCTCGAACGTTGCTTGGGGGAATGGTGCGGGCGACGGGAATCGAACCCGTACAGCGTTAGCCGAGGGATTTTAAGTCCCTTGTGTCTACCAGTTTCACCACGCCCGCTTGGCTCGGTGGCCCGTGTTTGTCACAAGGCGGTGCGCAAGACAATTGCGCCCAGACGATTCTCAACTCCGGAGACGAGATGATCGAACGCATCGAAACCGGCATCGCGCCATCCTCCGCGCCGATCAATGACGCCGTGCGCGCCGGCAAGCATGTTTGGCTCGTCGCCATCGCCGAAGATCCGGTTACCGGCGATATCGTCGAAGGTGGCATCGAAGCGCAGGCGCGCCGCTGCATCCAGAACCTCGAGATCGGCGTCAAAGCCGCCGGGGGCACGCTCGCTAATCTCGTCATGGTGCAGATTTTCCTTGTCGACAGCGCCGATGCGGCGGGCATGAACGCGGTCTATCGCGAATTCTTCACCCAGCAGCCGTTCCCGGTGCGCGCGACCATCGTCGTCAAGGAATTGCTTGCAGCAGGCCTCAAAATCGAAATCACAGCCACGGCGGTTCTGGACTAATGCTGCTCAAACTTTCGCTTCTCGAAGACATCAAGGCCGGCAAGGTCGACGTCATTTTCCGCCGCTGGAATCGGCCTACAGTGAAGTCAGGCGGCACGCTCAAGACCAAGCTCGGCCCGCTCTCGATCCTGTCGGTCACCGACATGAGTGCCGACGACGTTACCGATGCGGACGCAAAACGCGCCGGCTTCAAGGATGTGGCTGATTTCCGCAAATGGCTCGACACGATGAAGGAAGGCAGCATTTTTCAGCGCATCCAGGTCGCGTTCGAGGGCGAGTGAGGTTCGTGCCACGCCCTTGTGGTTCGAGGCTTTGCTTGCGCAAAGCACCTCACCATGAGGGCTGTTTGGAAAAGCTGATACCCCAGTAGACCTCACCCTGAGGCGCGAAGCGTAGCGGAGCCTCGAAGGGCGAGGGCGTGTTGCTAGAACGGCGTCGGCGCCACGAAGGTCATGAATTCATTGGTGGTCGGATGGGTAAAACCCAACTCCGCCGCATGTAGCTGCAGCCGGTCCGCCGCCTTGAAGTCTGCCTCTTCGGCATAGAATGCGTCGCCGAGGATGACGTGGCCAATCGCCAGCATGTGCACGCGCAACTGGTGCGTGCGCCCGGTCAGTGGCACGAGTTTGACCCGCGTCGCACTGGCCTCGCGCTCGATCACTTCCCATTCGGTCTTGGCGTGGCGGCCATTCTCGAAATCGACCCGCTGGCGCGGCTTGTTTTCCCAGTCCGTCGCCAGCGGCAGGTCGATGACGCCCCTGTCTTCCGCGATAATCCCCGAAACGCGCGCGATATAGCTCTTGGTCGTCTGCCGGTGCTCGAACTGGCTGCCGATGCGGCCATGCGCGCGCTTATTGAGCGCCAACGTCAGAACGCCCGAAGTGTCCTTGTCGAGCCGATGGCACATGCCCGCCGTCGGCCAGGTTTGCCGCGCGCGATATTCGATGCAGTCCCAAAGGCTCGGGTCCTTGCCGGGCACACTCAGCAGCCCGCTCTGCTTGTCGACCACCAGAATATCGTCGTCCACGTGGAGCACGTTGAGATAGGGATCGGTGGGCGGGAAATAGTCGAGCAAAGTGGGCATGGGACCGGGCATATCAGCCCTCTAGCAGAGGTTTTGCCATTTGACCAAGCGTTTGCCGCGCCCCGGCCCGCGCGCTATGATGGCGCCATGTACAGCACCACCTTCGCAACGGCGCTCGGCGAATTTGCCCTGGTCTGGACGGACCGCGGCATCAAGCGCGTCTTCCTGCCCGGCGGCGAAGCTGCGGAAGTTGAACAGCGTCTTGCCAAACTGGGCGCCGCGCCCAGTGTCCCCGATCGCGCCATCGCCGCCATTCTCGACCAGATCGAAGACTATGCCGAAGGCCAGCAGATCGATTTTTCCGCTATTGCCCTCGATCTCGACGGCGTGCCGGATTTCCATCGGCGCTGCTACGACATTCTTCTTACAATCGGCTGGGGCGCAACCAGCACCTATGGCGATATAGCCCGCCAGCTTGGCGATGTCGGCCTGTCGCGCGCCGTCGGCCAGGCCATGGGCGCCAATCCGATCCCGCTCATCATTCCATGCCATCGCGTCCTGGCCGCCGGGGGCAGGGCAGGTGGCTTTTCCGCTCCGGGCGGAACGTCGGCCAAACGCACCATGCTGGCGCTCGAAGGGGTCAGCATGGGCGCCGCTCCCGGCCAGATGCAGTTCGCGTTCTGAGCAGCCATGAGCTTCTCCTTCCGCCAACGCCGCCGGGTGGCCCATCAGGTGCGCGAAAACGCGGCGAGGCAAGTCGAAGCCGCGCTGGCGGAAAGCCGGGCAGGCGGCGATTTCGACAAAACGGTCCATAAGCTGCGCCGCCGCTGCAAGAAAATCCGTGGCCTCCTGCGCCTGGTCGAGCCCAATTTCCGTCATTTCGAGAAGGAGGATGCCGCGTTCCATGACGCCGCCGACGCGCTCTCCGCCTCCCGCGATGCTACGGTTATTCTCGAAACGTTCGACAGGCTTGAGAAGCAAAACGTGCCGCCGGAAACCACGCAGCGATTGCGCCGCGACCTCGAAGAAAACGCCCGCCATGTGGCCCGAGCGGAGGATCGCGCGGCGCTGCTCATCGGCTTTGGCGATGCCATGGTGGCGGCGCAGGTGCGTGTCGAGGGCTGGACCTTCAAGGCGAAGGGTTTCGCCCTCCTCGAACCCGGCCTGGGCGATACCTATGCGCGCCTCCGCGAACGCATGAGACACGCGCGGCACACAGGCGGCGACGAGGCCTTTCACGATTGGCGCAAGGTCACCAAGAGCCACTGGTTTCATGTTGCCCTGTTCAAAGCCGCCGCCCCAGAAAGACTCGGCGCGCGAAAAGATCAGTTCGACGCCATGGGTGAGTTTCTCGGCGATCATCATAACCTCGCCGTGCTGAGCGAGCGGCTTGTGGCGCTCGGTGGCCCGCTTGACGAAACGCTGGCAAAGGTGATCGAGGAGCGTAAAGCCAGCCTCGCCGCCAAGGCCTTCGCCCTGGGCCGGCAACTGACCGTCGAAAGCCCCGCTGAACTCGTCGCTCAGTTCAAGAAATTCTGGCAGCTGCTTCCAAAGGATACCTGACTATGGCCCAGGAAATCGAGCGCAAGTTCCTCATATCCGGCGATGGCTGGCGGTCGAACGTGCAAAGCTCCTCCCGCCTGCAGCAGGGCTATCTGTCGACCAGCGCCAAGGCCACTGTCCGCGTGCGCATCTATGACGACCGCGAGGCGGTTCTTACTCTCAAGGGAAAGCCCGAAGGCATTGCCCGCGCCGAGTTCGAATATGCCATTCCGCTCGAAGACGCGCGCGAACTGATGGAAATGGCGCGGCCAAACGTCATCGAAAAGCGCCGCTACAAAGTGCCGTTCGAGGCCCATACCTGGGAGGTCGATGTCTTCGAGGGCCACCACGCTGGCCTGATCCTCGCCGAGGTGGAGATGGCCTCGACCGACGAGCATGTCCATCTGCCCGATTGGCTTGGCCGCGAAGTGTCGGACGACGATCGCTACGCCAATGCCAGCCTGTCGCGAAATCCCGGCATTCCCTCCTGAATCCCGGATCGCACTTGCGGGGCAGGGTGCGCGCGCTTAGACAGGGCACACCCTCCGCCTTGTGACCCCGCCTCATGCCCAAGCAGAATATCGCGGCCGCCCTCTGGCTATCGACGGGCGGCCTTGCCGTCATGTCCGCCATGTCGGCCGCCATCCACGAAGTTGCCGGCGAAGTGCCAACCGGCCAGATCATCTTCTGGCGCAGTTTTGTCGCCCTGTTGCCGACCCTGACCTATCTCGCCGTTCGCCGCGAACTCGGTCAGTCGATCCGCACGCGCTATCCGCACAAGCATCTGGTGCGTGGCCTTTTGGGCTGTGCGGTGATGTTCTTTTCCTTTGTGTCACTGCGCTATCTTTCCGTCGGCCTGGCGACAGCGCTCACCTATCTGGCGCCGATCCTCTCGATTGCCGCCGCTATGCTTTTCCTGCGCGAGCGGCCGGGGGCAACCATATTTCTCGGCGTCGTCCTCGGCTTTGCCGGCATCGTGCTCATGCTGTTCCCGGCTCTGGTCGGCACCGAGCTGCGCGATGGTACGCTGACCGGTGTTGGCGCCGGCATCGCCATGGCGGCCACCAATGCGCTCTCCCGCGTGCAGGTCAAAGATCTCACCCGCACCGAACCGCCCGCCAGCATAGCGCTCTCCTTCGCGCTGATCTGCTCGCTGGTTGGCCTTGCCTCCTCGCTCCTCGGCTGGGTCGAGTTGACCTCGACCCAGTTTGCGCTCCTCGCGGGAGCGGGCCTCTTGGGCGGCCTCGGCCACGTGCTGATGATGGAATCGGTCGCCCGTGCGCCGGTTTCCGTGCTCGCGCCCTATGAATATACCGGCATCATCTGGGCCTTCGGCTTTGACCTCGTGCTGCTCGGCATCGTGCCGTCGGCCTGGGCGCTGGCCGGCGCATTGGTCGTCGTCGCGGCGGCCGCATTGGTTGCCTATGGCCAGGGCCGTTTTGGACGAAAGGCTATTGCCAGCGCTTGAAACTTTTCAGGTGGCTGAGTGAGCCGGTTACCGTGGTGACGATGCGGTTCACCGGGTCCGTAACCGGCACCAGAAGCACATTCTCACTTGCCGGGTCCGGCACTTCCAGCGTCGCGAACTGGCTGTCGAGCAGGCTCGTCGGCATATATTCGTGGCTGCGCTTGGCCATGCGCTCGGCGATCACTTCCCGGCTGCCGTCGAGATAGACGAACAACACCGGCTCGCCGGCCTTCTCGGTGATGAAATCGCGATAGGCCTTCTTCAAAGCCGAGCAAGCGCCAACCGCCACGCCCTTCTTCTTCTCCGCCGCTTCTTTCAGCGCCGCTGCCAACGCTTCGAGCCAGGGCCAGCGATCTTCATCGGTCAGCGGTGTGCCGGCGCGCATTTTTTCGACATTGGCTTGCGGATGATACTTGTCGCCATCGAGAAACGGCGCATGCAGCGCCCGGCCCAACTCGGCGCCCACGGTCGATTTTCCCGACGAGCTGACGCCCATCACGATGATGATTCTGGCCGGTTCAAACGACTGCGGTAAAGGCGCCATCGACATAAAGAATGTGTCCGTTCACAAAACTGGAGGCATCGGATGCGAGGAAAATAGCGGCGGGCCCCAATTCCTCTACCTCACCCCAACGCCCCATTGGAGTACGCTGTTCCACCCAGGCATTGAAGGCCGGATCGGCGATCAGTGCCTCGTTGAGGTCGGTCTTGAAATAGCCCGGTGCGATGGCGTTGACGTTGAGGCCCTTGCGCGCCCAGTCCGCCGCCATGCCGCGCGTCAGGTTGGCAATAGCTGCCTTGGCCGCGCCATAGGGGGCTGCGGTCGGCCGTGCATGATCGGTCAGGATCGAGCAAATATTGATGATCTTGCCGCGCCCGCGCTCGATCATGCCCTGCACCACGGCCTGGCTGACCGAAAAGGTCGCGGTCACATGCGTCGCCATGATCTTTTCGAAATCGTCGTGCCGGAAGGTTTCGAGCGGCCCGCGAATCTGCATGCCGGCATTGTTGACCAGAATATCGATCGGCCCGATTTCGCCCTCGCAGTGGCGCACAGCCTCGCCGACGCTTTCCGGGCTCGTCACATCGAAGGCGAGGGCGGTTACATCCGCCCCGGTTTCCGCCAGGTCCGCTGCCGCCGCGCCGAGCGCCACCTCGTCGCGCGCATTGAGCACAATCCTGGCGCCCGCACCCGCCAGCGCCTTGGCCATGGCAAAGCCCAGTCCGCGGCTCGATCCTGTCACCAAGGCGCGCCGTCCCGTCAGGTCGAATGGCGAACGTTCGCCCATGGTCATTTCCTCCGCGCTTCCTGCCTTCTTAGCCAACCGTCGCGCCGCAAGGCAAGTCGGGATGAAATCTTCCATACAAGAACTTGAAATGGTCGAAATTTGCGCGATCCGCACTTTCATCATCTGTCGCTTTGTGGTCATTGTCGCCTCCGAGTGCTATGCACCCTGCGCATGGCCCAAAACGCCTTTAGTGGCGACGAAGACCTCGGAAGGAATGCTTCATGGCAACTGCGGATATCGGGCTGATCGGCCTGGCCGTTATGGGTTCGAACCTGGCGCTCAACATCGCCGAAAAAGGCTACACCGTTGCCGTGCATAACCGCTCGGCTGGCCGCATCGACGAGTTCGTCGCGGAAGCCAAGGCGCAGGGCCTCGACCAGAATACCATCCCGAAATACGATCTTGCCGATTTCGTGCAGACGGTGAAGGCACCGCGCTCGATCATCATCATGGTCAAGGCCGGCAAGCCGGTCGACGAAATGATCGAACAGTTGCTGCCGCATCTCGAAGCCGGCGACGCGATCATCGAATGCGGCAATTCGCTGTTCACCGACACGCAACGCCGCTTCGACTATCTCAAGCCCAAGAATATCGGCTATCTCGGCGTCGGCGTTTCCGGCGGTGAAGAAGGCGCCCGCCATGGCCCCTCGATCATGGTCGGCGGCTCCAAGGAACAGTGGCACAATGCCGAGGCGGTCCTGACCGCCATCGCGGCAAAATTCAACGGCGAAAGCTGCTGCGCCTATCTCGGCGAAGGCGGCGCCGGCCACTTCGTGAAAACCATCCACAATGGCATCGAATACGGCGACATGCAGATGATCGCCGAAGTCTATGGCGTGATGCGCGATGGCCTCGGCATGAATGCCGCCCAGTGCGCCGACGTCTTCAAGGAATGGAACAAGGGCCCGCTCAATTCCTACCTTATCGAGATCACCGGCCACGTCCTCGCCGCTGTCGATCCCGAAACCAATTCGCCGCTCGTCGATCTCATCCTCGACAAGGCCGGCCAGAAGGGTACCGGCGTGTGGTCCGCCATCGTCGCCCAGCAGATGGGTGTGCCCGCGACCGCCATCGAAGGCGCCGTCGCTGCCCGCTCGATCTCCTCGCGAAAATCCGAACGCGTTGCCGCTGAAGCCATCTATGGCAAGCCGAACCGCGCCAAGACCGATGTGACCCTCGCCGATCTTGAAAAGGCGCTGCTCGCTGGCAAGATCGTTTCCTATGCCCAGGGCTTTGCCGTCATCGCCAAGGCTTCGGAAGAAAACGGCTGGGCCCTGCCGCTCGCCACGATCGCAAAAATCTGGCGCGCCGGCTGCATCATCCGCTCGCGCTTCCTCGATCAGATGTCCTCAGCCTATGCCAAGGGCGAAGCCACCAACCTGCTGGTCGTTCCCGACTTCGTCGCGATCATGAAGGACGCCCACCCGAGCCTTCGCAAGGTCGTCGCGGGCGCCGCCATCGGCGAATTCCCCATGGTCTGCCTCTCGGCTGCCCTCAGCTATTTCGACAGCTACCGCCAGGCCAAAGGCACAGCCAACCTGATCCAGGGCCAGCGCGACTTCTTCGGCGCCCACGGCTTCGAAATCGAAGGCCGCGGCGGTGACCTCCACGGCACCTGGCCGAGCACTCTCGGCAAGTAAGAAAAAGAAAGCCCCGCTTCGGCGGGGCTTTTTTTTATGGTCTTTCCTCAGACTCGCCAGCACCCACTGGATGTCAGCGCTGGTGAATCACGCCGGCTGCCGGGAGCGTCTAAACCAGCATCTTGAACATCACAAAACTGTCCACATACCCATGGACCGGATGCTTGAACGCCTTGGGCAGCGTGCCGACAATTTCAAATCCCAACCGCTGCCATAGCGCCACGGCCCGCACATTCGCCGAAACCACGTGGTTGAATTGCATCGCCCGGAAACCGTGTTCTTTGGCCACCACTTGCGAATGCTCACACATAGCGGCTGCAACGCCTTTGCCCTGCGCCTTGTCCGAAACCATATAGCCGCAATTGGCCACATGCGCCCCGCCACCGCGCTGGTTGGCTTGCAGATAATAGGTCCCGAGGATGCCGCCCGCGTCCTCGGCCACGAAAACCGCATGCGCGGGCAGAAACCAGTAGTCCCGCATTGCTGCGTCGCTGAGGTCGCTGTCCACGGCATAGGTTTCGCCCGCCCGCAAAACCGGCGTCACGATTGCCATGATGGCGGTCTCGTCGGCCTCAGCGGCGGGGCGGATTATCATCGGGATCATCCTCGATCGGCGCGACGCGCAATTGTCCCGGCGGTGGCAGATCCGGCGCCACCGGATGATCGGCGACGGACGGACGATGCGTCAGTTCGAACTTCCACGCCGCAATGCCGAAGACCAGCAGCGCGACGAGCACGGCAATGCCGCAGGCAACGAACGGCGCGCCGGGGAAGTAATGCGCAGTTTCGGGCGCGCTGTAATAGGAGAATATCTGCGTCGCCCCGAGCGGCCCGATGATCGTCGCCAGCGAACTCGCCGCATTCACCGCGCCCTGCAATTCGCCCTGGCTATTGTCCGGCACCTGACGCGACAGCACGCCATTGATCGCGGGCGGCGCGAGGCCACTCACAGTGCCGACCGCAATGAACAGGTAAAGCTGGTAGACGTCGGCCGAAAAAGCGATGCCAGCAAAAGCCGTCGCCGCAAACAACAGACCCACGATCCCCACGGCCGGTTCGCCGATGCCCTTGGAGAGCGGACCCGCCAGCACCGCCTGACTGAACGCAAAACCGATGCCGAAGGCGCCGAGCGTCCGGCCGATGGTCGAGGAGGTGAAACTGAACACTTCCACCGTGAAATAGCTGAAGATCGTCGGTAGGGCCTGCGTCGCGAGCTGCAGAAAAAACAGCACCGCCAGCAGCCACAGCACCGACGGATATCGCTGGAGCGCCATCACGGCACCCAGAGGATTGGCCCGCTTGATGTTGAACTTGCGCCTGTTAGCCTTGGGCAGGCTTTCGGGCAGCACCAGCAGCCCGAACAGGAAATTGGCAAAGGCGAGACCGGCCGCTGCAAAGAAGGGCACGCGCGGCCCCAGTTCACCCAATTCACCGCCAATGACCGGCCCGATGATAAAGCCCAGCCCGAACGCCGCGCCGATCAAGCCAAACCGATGCGTGCGCTTATGCGGCGGGGTGATGTCGGCCATATAGGCCGTGGCCGTCGCCAGCGCCGCGCCCGCGATACCGGCGATGATGCGGCCGATGAACAGGTACCAGACGAAGGGCGCGATCGACATCATCAGATAATCGAATGTCAGCCCCAGCAGCGAAGCCAGCAAGACAGGCCGCCGCCCGAACCGATCCGAGAGATTGCCCAAAATGGGCGAGAAGACAAACTGCATGAACGCATAGGCAAAGACGAGATAACCGCCGATAACAGCCGCGTCCGCAACTCCCCCGCCCGTCAGCTCCTCCAAAAGCTCGGGCAGTACGGGCACGATGATGCCCACGCCGATCATGTCGAGCAGAATGGTGGTGAGGATGCAGGCAAGGGTCAGTCGGGAGCGTGTCGCAGCTTGCATGCGGTATTCCGTTCCCTTTCAACCAGTCAGCCCTTGTGCGCGCAATTGACACGGGCCGCCCCCGCAACGCAAGGGCGTTGGGATCTATTGCTTTTGCTCTTCCGGCGCCACGTCGTAGCCGTAAACCCAGCCCAGCCGATCGAGATGCGCGCGCGGCCCCTGTAGCCGCATGACAGCGTCCCGCGCGAGTGATAGCGGCCATCCCATATGAAAAATACGGCCATTGCTGGCCGAAAGTTTTGCGACCCGGGCTACGCGATTTTGCCGGACAGCCGCGTAACGCGCGAAAGCGGCTTCGGGTTCGGCATGTTCGGCCAACAATGGCCCGAGCACCGCGGCATCCTCGATGCCCATGGCGGCGCCCTGCGCCTGGAACGGCACCATGGCATGCGCCGCGTCCCCGATGAGGCCGATATTGCCTTTGTGCCAAAGAGCCGTCGTTACCGTATAAAGCGGCCAGGGCGTCCAGCTGTCGCCCGCCGCAGCCAGAATCACACCCAGCGCGCCCCTGCCTTTAAGTTTTGGCGTCCTTGGATTGTCGCCGGCCTTGCCCGGCAAAAACAGCGCAAGATTGACCTGTTTCCGATGCGGCAGCGGATAGCAGACGAGGTGATGTCCTCTGCCGAAAAACACCGACGCGCGGTCCATGGCAATCTGGCTTGCGACCGAGTCGGCCGGCACCAGCGTCCGCCAGGCCACCCGCCCGCCAAATTGCGCGTCCGGCCCCTCCAGCACGCGTCGGCGCGTATGGGAGTGGACACCATCGGCGCCGATGAAGGCATTGGCGCGCGTCGTCCGCGTCTGGCCATTGGCCTCGTCCACCACAACGGTCACGCCACGGGCGTGCGAAACCACGTCCCAATTGCGAACCCCGAAAATGATGTCGATATTGGCAAAGCGTCGCGACGCCTTGTAGAGCGCATCAGCCAGATCGGCCCGGTGCATCACGGCATAGGGCGCGCCAAAGCGCTGCTCCATGATCGCGCCGAATTCCATGCTGAAAAACGGCTTTGATTGGCCGTGCCGATAGGTATCGAGAGCCGCCGGCTCGAGCGCAGTTCGGGCGAGAGAATCGGAAAGCCCGAGCCGGTCGAGAATACGGCGCGCATTGGGACTGATCTGGAGGCCGGCTCCGGCCTCCTCCATCGTCGCATGGCGTTCGAGCACAACGACCGTCGCCCCGAACTTGGCGAGGGTCAGCGCCAGCGTAAGGCCGGAAATACCTGCCCCGGCAATGACATAGTTACGGCCCGTAGCGGGCATGGTCAAACTCAGGCAGCGTGCGCCGTAAAGATCGCGGAAGCCGGGTTGGCGTTACCTTCGCCGAGCTCGGGCTTATAGATGTAAAGCGTCGAGCAATAGGGGCAGACCGCTTCGCTGTCCTTGCCCATGTCGATAAAAATATGCGGATGGTCAAATGGGGGCAGGGCGCCGACGCACTGGAACTCCTTGGAGCCAACCTCGATGCTGCGGAGGCCTTCAGTGTTGTGGAAATGGGGCGTCGTGCCGTGTGCCATGGTCAAACCTGTGGGGTCGATATTTTGCGCCGGACCATAGCCAAGAGAGGCTGGGAAGGAAAGAGGCGGTCGGCCGCAGGAGCACGAGAAGTGTGTTGGCCCAAAGCTCAGCCCCCTCCTAGTAGCCCTCATGGTGAGGCGGGAGGCGTAGCCGACCCTCGAACCACGGGGGCGTGCCCCAGTGCTGCAACGCCACGCCCCCGTGGTTCGAGGCTTTGCTTGCGCAAAGCACCTCACCATGAGGGCTACTGCGGGACGGCTCCTGAGCACTGGCCTCATCCGATTGGTCGGGCTAAACACTCCCCAAAAGGAAGCCGCCATGCCCCAATTTCAATCCAGTGGATATTCCCTCGCTTACGAATCCGCCGGCGAAGGTCCCGCAGTCCTCTGCATCCACGGCTTCGCCTCAAGCGGCAAGGTCAACTGGATCGACACCGGCTGGGTCGAAACCCTCACCGGGGCCGGGTACCGCGCCATCACTTTCGATCATCGCGGCCATGGCCAATCAGACAAGCCGCACGACCCTGAAGCCTATTATCCCGAGCGGATGATGGACGATTCCATCGCGCTTCTCGATCATCTCGGCGAGAAGCGCGTCGCCGTGCTGGGCTATTCCATGGGCGCCCGCGTCGCCGCCTTCCTCGCCTTCCACTATCCCGAGCGGGTGGCATCAGCCATTTTCGGCGGCATGGGCATGAACCTGATCAATGGCCTGACCGACGGCAATGACATCATTGCCGGGCTGCGCGCCCCGCGCCTCGCCGATCTGACCCATCCGACGGCCCGCCAGTTCCGCATCTTTGCCGATCATACCGGCTCCGATCGCGAGGCGCTGGCTGCCTGTATGGAAACCTCGCGCCAGCCCATGGCCCGGGCTGATGTCAGGCGAATCGAGGTTCCGGCGCTCGTCGCCGTGGGCGAAGCCGACGAAATGGCTGGCCCCCCGGAGCCGCTGGCCGAATTACTCCCCAAAGGCGAAGCCTTCACCATTCCCAAGCGCGATCACATGCGCGCCACGGGTGACGCCAAATTCAAGGCCGCGGCCCTCGAATTCCTCAGCAGAACTTTTCCCGTTTCCGCGAAACCGTGAACCAAAGTGCTTGCGAGGGCTTTGTGTTGAACAACCAAATGCCTTATATCGGTAAGTCTCGATAAAGCGGAGTTGGACGCTATGAGCGGCAGTGCCCATAAGTCGGCGCAGATCAAATCGGTCGATCCCGTGTGGGAAGCCGTGCGCGTCGGTGCCCGCCAGATCATCGATTCCGATCCCGCCCTGGGGCAGATGGCGCTGACCACGGTACTCAATCACGATTCCTTCGAGGAAGCGCTGGCCCATCGCCTTGCCTCCCGTCTCGACCATGAAGACGTCTCGGCCGACATCATCCGCCAGACCTTCGCTGAAGTCCTCCGCGACAGCCCTTCCATCGGCGAATCCGCGCGCGTCGACCTCGCCGCGACGCTTGAGCGCGATCCGGCCTGCCATCGGGCCATCGAGCCCTTGCTCTATTTCAAGGGCTATCAGGCCATCCAGACCCATCGCTTCGCCCATGCTCTCTTCAAGGCCGGACGTCGCGATTTCGCGCTCTATCTCCAGAGCCGCGCCAGCCAGGTTTTTCAGGTCGATATCAATCCCGCCGTCGTCATGGGCAAGGGCATCATGCTCGATCATGGCACCGGCCTCGTCATCGGTGAAACCGCCGTCGTGGGCGACAATGTCTCAATGCTGCAGGGCGTCACCCTCGGCGGCACCGGCAAGGCCGATCAGGATCGCCACCCCAAGATCGGCAATGGCGTCCTTATCGGCGCGGGCGCCAAGGTTCTGGGCAATATCCGCGTCGGCGATTGCTCGCGCATCGGCGCCGGCTCGGTTGTCCTCAAGGAAGTGCCGCCACGCACCACCGTCGCCGGCGTGCCGGCCAAGGTGATCGGAGAAGCCGGCTGTGCCCAGCCCGCGCTCGTCATGGACCAGATGGTGCTGGTGCACGACAACGGCTGACCGGCGGGGCAAGTCTCTGAGGCAGGTTGTCACCGCTAAAATGACAGTGCCGGGGGTTGCCAGCAGCCCGTGACGGACTAGATTGCGCGCCAACCCAACAGCAGGACGATTGCCGTGAACCATCCCGAGATCATCAAGCTGCAGAAATTCCTGCAACGCATGTTCAACAACAAGAACATCGATGTCCGCCCGCGCGCCAAGCTCAACGACTCTGTCGAAGTGTTCGTCGGCGACGAGTCGATCGGCCTGATCCACGTCGATGACGAAGACGGCGACAAGTCCTACATGTTCTCGATGTCGATCCTCGATATCGATCTGGACGATATCGACTGACGGCGCCTAGGGCATTTCCCAGTAGCCCTCATGGTGAGGTGCGCAGCGTAGCCTCGAACCACGAGGGCGTGGCTGGATGTTTCAGCGTCCCGCCCACTAACTCGATTGTCACCCCGGCCTAAAGCCGGGATGACAATCGAAATTTCAGCAGGAGCCGTCATATCCAGGCGGCGAAGCGCCTTAATTAGCGCCGATCCTCTCCAGCCATTTCCCCATTTCCGCGTCGAAATCGCGCCAGGCCGGCAGCAGCGTCTCGTCAAAACTGTAGATGGCCGCCAGGCCGCTCGCCAGATGCACCGTGCGGACGCATTTGTCCGGCGCTTCGGCCTCGATGGCGTCTATGCACTTGGCGACAAAGGGTTTTGGCGCCAGCGCGTCATACCAGATCGTTTCCCCAGCATATCCATTGCCCTCGAGCTTCTGCCCGATAAGCCCCGGCACGCCCGTTTCCGTGCCCTTGGCGAATTGGTGCACATAAACACTGTCGAGCAGTTCGCTGCTGGACTTGGCTCGCGAGCGCGGCAGCAGCGTCACATCGACCTTGCCAAGCGGAAATTCCACCGAAAGATCGATCTGGCTGACGAAGCCGCTTTGCATCTGTTCGCCGAAGCGAAACCAATTCTTTGGAATCGTCAGTTCGCGCCCGCCAACCGTCTGCGCTAGCGCCTCGCCGTCATTGAGCGAAGGCGCCTTGCGGCCGTCCGAGCGGCCCGCTTCATCCACAAGATAGGCGATGCCCAGCGCTGCCAGCATCACCACCAGCGCAATGCCCGCAAGGTTCTGCATCAGTGCGGGGGAGCGGGGGGCGGAGCGCGGCAAAGCAGTCATGGCCAGCGTTAACCAGTTTTCTGAAGCGGAGGTGACACATCACTTCAGCCGCAATATGGTTACCAAAGAATTAACATTGCCGAGGGTCGGCGGCAGAGGAGGCAGGGATGACGCGCGAACTTTTGCTTGCGGCGTTCATCATGGGCGTGGGGCTGTGCATTGCCGGCGCCGGGACGCATCTTTATCAGGCGCTGTCCCGCCAGCAGGCCATGCTCCGCATGGATGGACGAAGCCTCGCTGGCGCTGCGGGGCATCTGGTCATGAGTATGATCTGTGGGCCCTACATCATGCTGCACATGGGCTGGCAGCGTGAAGACAGCAGCACGCTGTCGATGACGTCGGCACTGATCGGCGCGCTGGTCGGGTTTAGCTGGGCCTTCGTCACCGGCCTCTTTTTCATGAGCCTCTACGTCGTCGCCATCCGCTGACGCGCAGGCGCTTCTGAATACAACAAGGCCGGCCTCGCTGTAGCGAGAGCCGGCCTTGTTCATCAGGTCCCTATCAGGGTTTAGTCGGGGCAGGACCCGGAAAGCTTAATTGTTGGCCGCCACGATGGTCATGCGATCATCGAGCATATCGACCCACTGGCCGGCATGGGCCTGGGACTGGCGCTTGAGGTATTGATAGGGCGTCTCGTTCCAGACGCGCACCGCGCTTTCCTGGTTGTCGAGCACCAGATCGCCGCGATCGGTCCGCACCATCAGCACGGCATGGCCGCTGCCATCGCTCTGGCGCACCACGGCAATAAGCAGCGTGCTGGGGGACCAGCCGGCCTCGATCAGGGCCTGGCGCTTGGCGAGCACGAAATCCTCACAGTCGCCATAGCCGCTCGTGGGGTAGGTCCAGAACTCTTCGACCTGATAGAGTTCCTGATCCGTCACCGGAATAATGGTCTGGTTGAAATGCGCGTTGATGGAAACGAGCTGCTGCCAGTTGCTGTCCGTCAAGGTCACGGCCGCTTCGACCGTGCCATTGGCCTGGCATTCGCCGGGCCGCGACCGGCAGAAATCGAGATGCCCCACCGGAATGGACGTATTGGTGCTGGCAACCTGCACATAGGCTGCATTGGTAAAGTCGATAGCCGCACTGGGTTGAGCCCAGATTGCGAGCGTCGCTGCAGCCAGGCCGGCCACCATCAGACGCTTATTTCGGATTGCCATAACGCGATCTCCCTGATGGAGACCACGCTAAAGGCGGCCGATTGCCCCGGTCCGAAAACTACCGGGCAGTTTTTATGCGTGTTTTAGCCGGTGGAGTAAGGGTGCGTTTACGCTAACCGCGCGGGTGGCCCATCAGGCTCAGTTCATGACCCGCAGGTTCTGCTGCACGACATTGAGCATTTCCTGCGCCGCCGCGAACTCCACGGCCACCCCATTCTGGAAGTGCCGCACGACGCGGGCGCGCATGCGGCCAAGCGTGATCGGGGTTCCCATGGCGGGGCGCACATCGAGTTCGATGGCCGCGCCCGAGAGCGAAATGTCGATGATCTTGCAATTGTAGCGCCGGCCATCGTCCAAAACGACCGTCGAGTGCCTGAGATCGGGCACGACGCGTTCGTGCCGGCGATCTTCGGGCAGGTTGAGCACGTCCTTGTTGGCAAGCCAGGTGAGCTGCGCCGCCATCTTGTCGCGTTTGCGCGCCGTCGCAGCGATATCCATCAGGAAGCCACCATCCACCTGCTTGAGGATAGTGCCTTCGATACGGCCCATATGATCGAGATAGGCAATGATGCGCTCGCCCTCGATGCCCGGCACCGGCGCAATCACCACGGCATCGCCGGGCGACATTTCGAGAACCTGACAGGGAAATTCGCGCCGATCGGCCAGCATGTAGCGGCCAAGGATGGAAACCTTGACGCGCTGAAACCGCCCTTCCTGTGCCCGAGGCTGGGAAGGGGAGGGAATGCGTGCTGAATCGAGATCGTCACTGAGCATGCGTTCACCGGTCCCCGCCCGCACATAATTGTGCAAGCATCGTAACGATTCTCGGTTAACGCTTGGTTGGTGCGGAAGCGACCGGGCCGGCCGATCGCGCAAGATTTAGTTCCGGCCGCCGTCGATTACGGCGAGGTGGGCATAGCGTCGGGCGCTGCGGCCATAAATGGTCGTCTGCATCGCCATGCTGGAGGCTGCCGGGGCAAAGCCGATGTCGTTCACAACGCTGGCCGCGACTTCCGGCATCGAGTCTTCGCGCGGCATTTCATCCGGCCAGATCAGACGAAGGCCGGTGATCCGCTGCTCGGCAATCGGCTGCACGCCAAGCCAATAGGGCTCTTCCGTTGCCGTCATGCCGCCAAGAATGCGCGTGTGGCTCGAGCCGTTGTGACGCAGCGGCATCAGGATCATCTCGAAGGATGTCTTGGTGTGGAGCGCGGTCGAGCCCTGGAAAGTTACGAGCGCCACGGCATGATCTTCCGTCACGGCGCGGATCAGCGTTTCCATTGCGTCCTGGTCACGGTCGTGCCAGAGCGCGGAGAAGGAGCGGCCCTTGAGTTCACGGCAATAGCTGGTGCAAAGCTGCGAACCGGCCAGGCGGAAGGAGAATTTATCCTCGTCATTGAGTTCGAGGATGAACGTATTGGCCAGAGCCTCGCGGATGCGGGTCGGATCGATGTCCTTGCGGTCGGGCGCGCTGCGGGCACCACGAATCGTGTTCCAATAGGTATAGAGCGTATTGGTGCTCGGCATCTGCATGGTAGGACCCGCTTGTTTAGAAGCGGCATCCGATCTCCGTGAGAGAGTCTCGCCGCACCGACGACAATGACAAATCGGCAGGGCGATTGCCCGCTTAAACATTAATTAAGGTTAACGCGGCTGTCCCAATGTGGAAAAGCTTTGCGGAAGCCAGGGAATGCAGGGTTTTAGGGAGAAAACGATGAGTGAACCCGAGCAGAACCCCGGTTCCCAAGGCCGCCCGCCGCGCGAGCCGATCTTCCTCCTGCCCACGGCAGTGACGGTTCTTGTCGGTATTCTCGTTGCGATTCACCTTGCAGCAACCATGGTGCTTAACGAGGCGGGGCAGACTCAGCTCTACTTCTGGTTCGCCTTCCAGCCCCTGCGTATCGTTCTGGCACCGCAGGATATCTCGGTCGCGATTCCCTTGCTCTGGACGCCATTCTCCCATGCCTTCCTCCATGGCGGCTGGGATCATCTGTTCGTCAACGTAGCCTGGCTCGTCATCTTCGCCAGTCCCGTCGTGCGCCGTTATGGGGCAGGGCCCATGCTCGCCATCTTTCTCGTTTCGGCCGCCGCCGGCGCCGCGTTCTTCGCCGCCACCTCGCTCTATTCTGGCGCTTATCTCATCGGCGCCTCCGGCGGCATCGCGGGGCTAACGGGCGCCGCCGTCCGGTTCATCTTCCAGCCGGTGCTCTATGCGCAGCACCCCGAAACCGGCCAGCGCGTCGTTCTCGGCCGGCGCCTCGCCACCCTGCGCGAAGTCTTCGTCAATCCGCGCTCGCGATTCTTCACCCTGATCTGGCTGATCCTCAACGCCGCCGTCCCCCTCGCGCCGCTCCTCATGGGCGCCAGCCTCGGCATTGCCTGGCAAGCGCATCTGGGCGGCTTCTTCGCCGGCCTGCTGATGGTCGGGCTTTTTGAGCGCAAGCATCATCAATAGGTCTCGCATGTGACGAACTGCGGCCCTCCGGGGCGCCATTCGTCACACCACTTGCATTTGCCTGCCCGAAAATAGGCCTATATGCCTTGTCTATGAGACTGTTGGGCGGCACGGTGCAAACGCCGCCAGCAACCGGGAGAAAAACATGTCTTTGAACGTCGTCACCAGGCGCGGCCTGGCCGGGATCGCCGCAGCATGTCTGGTCAGCGTCGCGCTACCTGCTGCTCCCGCCATGGCCCAGAAGGTGAAAACCAAGCCCACTGAGCAAACGGCAACGGCCGAGCCGCCGGTATTCTCCGTTTCCATTCCCACCGTCGAAGCCGTCGATTCCAGCATCGATGCCGATACCATCAAGGCGATTCTGAGCGGCGCGCTGGTGGAAAACGCCGATGCGCTTGCCGGCCTCAACGCCACCAGTATCACGGTTCCCGAAATCATCCTGACGGTCACCTCCACCGTCGATGGAGTGAAGGAAGACGGCGTTCTTACCTTCAACAACCTGGTGCTCGAAAACGTCGTCGATGGTGTCGCGGCCAGTGCCCGTCTTGAAGGCTCGAACTTCGATGTCGAGGACGGCCATGCCGAAATGGGCAGCACCTCGGCCACCAATTTCAATATTGGCGGCATGCTCGGGGTCTATGGCCTTGTCGATGCCGGTGGCTCCACCGAGATGCAGACGCTTTACGCCGATTTCCTGATGGAAGGCGGCACGTTCGAAGCCGAAGACGTCAGCTGCGATTTCGGCCCGGTCAGCGGCGCCGAAGTGCGCGGCCGCCCCATGGAGACGTCGTTCCTCGAAATCATGACGCTGGCCCAGCAGATGGAGGACGACCCCGAAATGGCCGATCCGGTCTTCATGGGCAAGTTCATGCGCATGTATGCCGACATCCTGACGGCCTTCGAGAGCTCCGAATTCACCTTCGACGGTTTCTCCTGCGCCGGTACCGATGACGAAGGCCGCCCGATGGCCGTTGAAATCGGCAATGTCATCATGGCGGGCATGTCGCCGGGCATCTATCCGCAGATTTCCATGGATGACTTCGCGATCAAGGTCGAAGGCGACGGCTCGATCACGCTTGGCAATTTCACCATCAAGCAATTCGATCTGTCTGCAACGATCGCGGCTCTCGCCAATGCGCCCGAAGAAGTCGACGAATCCTGGCTCGAAACCAACGCCCGCGCCCTTATTCCGGCTTTTGACGGCTTCTCCTTCTCGGGCCTTGCCATCGATATTCCCGATCCGGATGCCGACGGCGAACGCATCGTCGCCGATATCGACGATTTCGATCTGTCGCTCTCCAATTATATCAACGGCATCCCCAGCGCCGTCGATACCTCGGCCAGCGGCATCCGCGCCGCACTGCCGGAAGACACTCAGGATGAGCAACTCCAGCAGCTGATCGCTCTTGGCATCACCAAGATCGATGCTGCTTTCCGCCTCGCCGCTGCCTGGAACGCTGACACCAACAGCATCGATGTGGAAGAAGTTTCCGTCTCGGGCGTTGATCTGGCGAGCGTCGTGCTCTCGGGCACCATCGCCAATGCCACCGAAGCCCTGTTCTCGCTCGATGAGAACGAAGCTCTGATGGCCGGCATGGGCGTCGCCATCAAGGCGCTCAACCTCGACGTGACCGATAGCGGCCTCTCCGACATTATCCTCGCCGTCGCAGCCGCCGATCAGGGTGCCGACCCGGCAACCCTGCGCCCGGTCTTTGCCGGCCTCGCCGAAGGCACGATCATCGGCATGATGGCCGGCGCCGCCGATGCCGCCAAGCTCGGCTCGGCCGTCAACCAGTTCGTCAGCGGCACCGCCAAGTCCCTCAATATCGGCATCGAGGCCAAGACCGATCCCGGCCTCTCCATGGTCGATTTCATGACCGCCGAAGAAGACCCGACCAGCCTCATCGGCAAGGTCAACATCACCGCCTCGGCGAAGTAATCAAACAAAAGGGGCGGCCACTGGCCGCCCCATCTTATTGCGCGTTGGATTTCCAACAAACTCGATTGTCACCCCGGCGAAGGCCGGGGCCCATCCTGAGATCTCAAGATGGATCCCGGCCTTCGCCGGGATGACAGCTGGTGGTTGGCTTACCGCACCGCCTTCTCCAACGCCGCCATCGACCACTCCAACAATTCCGTCGCCCGCTCCGCCGTCCCTGCCTCGACATAGGCCCGCAGTTCCGGCGCATTCCCCGAGGCCCGGAAATGCACCGTTTCCCCGCCCGTCAGATGAAATTGCAACCCATCGATCGCGTTGACCGCAGCGATGCCATGCTGCGCAAACACCTCAGCGGCAAAAGCCCCATCCGTCCGCAATCGCTCCAGAAACGCCGCGCTTCGCTCGCCCGGCACATCCTGCAACCGATCCGCCACAGCCACCTGTAGCGGCAGCTTCGCGACCAGTTCCGCCACCGAAATCCCGTCCTTGGCCGCCAGCCCCAGCACTGCAATCACAGGCAGAATCGCGTCCCGCGTCGGCAATGCCGTCAGCTCAAAACCGCCCCCGACAAACGTTCCGCCATTGGCCTCAAAGCCCACAACCGAATCTGCGGTCGCCATTCCCGCCACGACGAAGGGCGAACCCACGCGCGTCCGCACCACGTCCTCAAAATATCCGGTGCGCTCGATCGCCGAATTGGACGTTACCGGCGTCACCACCACCTTGGCCCCAAGAAACCGCGCCGCCAGCAGTCCCAGCGCGTCCCCGCGCACGAAATTGCCCGCGCCGTCCATCACCAGTGGCCGATCCGCATCGCCATCGGCGGACACAATCGCATCCAGCCCATGCTCGCGCACCCAAAGGGGCAGGGGCGCAAACAGCGCGTCCGAAAACGCCTCCGTATCCACAGGCACGAACACATCGCTTCGCCCCAGCGCAACAATCTCGGCGCCCAGATCCGCCAGCACCTGCCCCAGCAGATCGCGCGAAACGGTGGAGTGCTCGAAGACCCCAATTTTCCACCCACCAAGCGCCCCCTTGGGCAGCAGCGCCACGCACCGCGCGGCATAGGCCGTCATCGCCTCCGCATGCTCATCCTGCGCGCGGAACGCCGTGTCCAGCACATCCGCATCATCAAGCGCAGCAACAATCCCCGCCTCGTCGTCCTTGCTGATCTCTCCGGCCGGCTTGTAAAATTTCAGCCCATTGCGATCCGCCGGAATATGGCTCCCGGTGATCATCACCGCCGCGCTACCCGTCTTCATTGCCTGCAAGGCCAGCGCCGGCGTCGGCACCGCGCCGCAATCGACCGGCTCGAATCCCGCCGCCGCAATCGCATTGAGACAGTCGGCAGCAATCGCCGGGCTCGATGGCCTCAGGTCATAACCCACCAGTACACGCCCGCCCGCCATTTGCCCGGAAGTCTGCAAATGCCGCAAAAACGCCGCCACATAGCGCCGCGCCGGCTGCCCTTGCAGGTCCGTCACAAGCCCGCGCACGCCGCTGGTTCCGAATTTGAGGCTCATGGAAAAGTCCTTGAATAACTAGTCGTCGACCCGCGGCCGCCCACGGCCCTGCTTCACGCCCGAACGCGTCGTCTTGGCATCGAGCCGCCGCTTTTGGGAGGCGAGGGTAGGGCGCGTCGCAATCCGCGGCTTGGGCACATAGGCGCCCGCTTTCAGCAGTTCCACCAGCCGCTCCAGCGCGTCGGCGCGGTTCATCGGCTGGTCGCGGTGATTGTTGGCGACAATGACGATGACGCCATCCTTGGTCAGCCGGCTGCCCGCCAGCGTGCCCACGCGCCGCTTCATCGCATCGGAAATATTGGGGGAATTGGCGAGATCGAAGCGCAGTTGCACCGCGCTCGCGACCTTGTTGACGTTCTGCCCGCCGGCACCGGTGCCGCGGACGAACGTTTCCTCGATCTCGCTGGGATCGATGGAAACGGTGCGGGTTATGGCAATGCGTTCAGCCATCAGCCCGCACCGTTCTTAGGTCGTGTGGACAGTTGAGTCATAGCGCGACGAAAATGGTGATTTTCGAGAACCGGAGCGGAGCGTACGTTTGGGTACGTGAGCACCGGAAGCGGAGAAAATTGCCATTTGCAGACCGATATGACCAAGTGTCCGCATGACCTAGCGCTTCCAGCGCCCGGTGAAGTAGACCTCTTCATCGTGGATGATGCGGCCTTTTTCGGTCGTCCGGAATTTACCCGGCTCGGCTTCTTCCACCCATTTTTTCTTCAGCATGCCGGCAAAGGTCTTTTCGCCGATATCCTTGAAGTCATCCGGGCCGAGGACATTGTCCTCGCCCAGATGATAGAGCGCTTTCATTTCGCGGTTGGACGGACGCTGCGGCATTCTTAAGCTGCCTGCGCCTTGTCCTTCAGGTCCGGCGGGGTCGCCTCGGCCAGAAGCGATACGATCGCTTCCATCGATGGCAGAACCTGCTGGCCCTCGGTGCCGAGACGTCGCACGGAAACCGTGCCTTCCTCGGCCTCGCGCTTGCCCACGACGAACATCAGCGGCACCTTCTGTACCGAATGCTCGCGCACCTTGTAGTTGATCTTCTCGTTGCGCGTATCAAGCTCGGCGCGAATGCCCACGGCCCGCAGCTGGTTGACCAGCTTCTGACCATATTCATCCGCTTCCGACACGATGGTCGCCACGACGACCTGGATCGGGGCCAACCACATCGGCATCTTGCCGGCATGGTTTTCGATCAGAATGCCGATAAAGCGCTCGAGCGACCCGAGGATCGCGCGATGCAGCATCACGGCAAACTGCCGCGAACCATCCTCAGCCACATAAGTCGCGTTCAGGCGCTCGGGCAGCACATAGTCGAGCTGCAAGGTGCCCACCTGCCAGGACCGCCCAATAGCATCCTTGAGATGGAACTCCAGCTTCGGCGCATAAAACGCGCCTTCGCCCTCGGCGATCTCGAAGTCATAGCCGGTCGCGCGCAGGGCATCGCCCAGCGCCTTCTCAGCCGCGTCCCAACGCTCCACGGTGCCGCCGAACTTCTCCGGCCGCGTCGCGAGCTTGATGACGACATTCTCGAAGCCCAGATGCCCATAAACCGAGTAGAGCAGGTGCACGAAGTGCTCAGTCTCGCTCTGGATCTGGTCTTCGCGGCAGAAGATATGCGCGTCGTCCTGAGTCATCTGCCGCACGCGCATCAGGCCATGAAGCGCACCATGGGCCTCGTTGCGGTGACAGCAGCCAAACTCGGCCATGCGCAGCGGCAGGTCGCGGTACGACTTGATGCCCTGATTAAAAATCTGCACATGCGCCGGGCAGTTCATAGGCTTGAGCGCCAACAGGTCGCCTTCGTTTTCGAAGATCGGCTTGTCGTCTTCCGTGTTCGGCACCTGATCGGGCACGACGAACATGTTTTCGCGATACTTGCCCCAGTGGCCCGACTGCTCCCAGAATTTGGCATGCATCAGCTGCGGCGTCTTGACCTCGACATAGCCCGAATTGTTCAGGCGCCGGCGAATGTAGGCTTCCATCTGGTTGTAAATGACAAAGCCACGCGGATGCCAGAAAACCGACCCCTGCGCTTCTTCCTGGAGATGGAACAGGTCGAGGTCGCGGCCAATCTTGCGATGGTCGCGCTTTTCCGCCTCTTCCACCATGAGGAGGTAAGCGTCGAGCTCCTCTTTGGTCGGGAAAGCCGTGCCGTAGATGCGGCTCAGCACCGGGCGATTGCTGTCGCCACGCCAATAGGCGCCTGCCACCTTGGTCAGCTTGAACGCCTGGCCGACATCTCTAACGGTCCGCATGTGCGGGCCGCGGCAAAGGTCTTTCCACTGGCCCTGCGCATACATCTTGATCGACTGGTCAGCCGGAATCGCATCCACGAGCTCGACCTTGAAAGCCTCGCCCTTGGCTTCGAACCAGTCTTTCGCCTGGTCGCGCGTCCACACTTCCTTGGTGAAGGCCGCGCCACGATCGATGATTTCGCTCATCTTTTTCTCGATGACGCGCAGCTCGTCTTCCGTGAACGGCCCGGCCTGACGGTAGAAGTCGTAATAAAAGCCGTTCTCGATCACCGGACCGATGGTCACCTGCGTATCGGGCCACAGCTCCTGCACCGCCTCGGCCAAAACGTGGGCCGCGTCATGACGAATGAGTTCGAGCGCGTCCTTGGACCCAGAATCGCGCGTCACGAACTCGATCTTGCCATCGGCCTCGAGCGCATCCGAAAGGTCGGACACGACGCCGTTCCAGCGCATGGCAATGGTCTTTTTGGCCAGGCTCTTGGAGATCCCTTCGACCACGGTGGTGCCGGTGGTGCCGCGCGGATATTCGCGAGCTGCACCATCGGGGAACGTCACCTTGATCGACATTTTCAGTCTCCAGAAATTGGGATTCTGCAGCGCCAATCGCTGCAAGGCGGCTTGAATAGCACGCTTTTCGCCTCCTGCCAGCCCTTAGGAGCTCCGCAGTAAGCCTCCAATCAATTCACCGCGTCATTCCCGCGAAAGCGGGAATCCCTCTTTGGCCCGGGGAGATTCCCGCTTTCGCGGGAATGACGCCGTGCGGGAGGCCTCTACCTCCACCGCCCATAAGTCCAAGGCACATACCATCGTGCCTCGCTGGGCACCGCCTCCGGCACCGGATCGTAGCCATGCGTCCCGCCCGGCCGGCAGCGTACAAACCTTGAAAGCCCCATCCAGCCGCCCGGCCAGAACCCAAATTGCCAGATCGCGTCCCGCGTATATTCCGAACAGGTCGGCAAGTGGCGGCAGGTCCGCCCGGCAAAGGCGGAGAGCGTGTAGCGGTAAATGGTGATCAGCAGAATGGCTGCGATCTTGAATGGAAAATCCAGCACCCGCAGCGCGGTTTGCATGATGTTTTGCATCAGGAAACAGCTTTAGTGGCTTGTTCTAAAACGGCTTTACCTATCGCATCGGCCACAGCATCAAACACCAGCAGCGTCGAAGCATGCCGCGCCGGAAATTCCCGCACCGGTTCGAGATAAGCCAGGTCTGCCCATTTTCCGTCCGGCGGCGTGCCTTCGGCCTTCAACATGTCGCGCATCTGCAGCGCCAGCGCCAAAAAATCGTCAGCCCGCGTCCCGACGATTTCGCGCGCCACGATCGCCGCCGAAGTCTGTCCCAGCGCACAGGCGGAAACCTCGTGTCCATAGCCGGTGATCACGCCGTCAGTGACAACGATATCCACCTCGATCACCGAGCCGCAGATACGGCTGACCTTTCGCGCCGAAGCGTCCGGCGCCGGCAAGCGGCCAGGCTGCAACGCGTTTCCGGCAATATCGAGAATTTTGTCCGAATAAAGCTCGCTTAGCGCCATCTAGGAAATCTGACTTCTTGTTCCCGTCTTGTACGCCTTCTATATAGATGGTCCGACAGGGATCGCCAGAGACACGCACTTTGGAGTGGTCCAAATCGTCGGTGAAACCGTAGTGCCTCCGGTTTCCGAGTGAGGAGTAATCCATTGGACGCGACCGTAAAGCTACCATTTCCCGCACCTGGTTCGTCCACGGCCCTGCCGCGCCCGACCCGCGAAGAAGCCGAAGCGGCGGTTCGCACGCTGATCGCCTGGGCGGGCGATGATCCGACTCGTGAGGGTCTGCTGGAAACGCCGGCGCGCGTGGCCAAGGCCTATGGAGAGCTGTTCTCCGGCTACGCGCAGGACCCCAAGGAAGTCCTCTCAAAAATGTTCCGCGAGGTCGGCGGCTACGACGATATCGTCTTCGTGCGCGATATCCCGTTCTATGCCCATTGCGAACATCACATGGTGCCGTTCTTTGGTAAGGCGCATATCGCTTATCTGCCGCATGACGGCGTCGTGGGCCTTTCCAAGCTGGCGCGTCTCGTCGAAGTGTTCGCCCGCCGTCTGCAAACGCAGGAAACAATGACGGCGCAGATCCTAGACGCCATCAATGAAAATCTCGGTCCTCGCGGCGCTGCGGTGATGCTCGAAGCCGAACACATGTGCATGACCATGCGCGGCGTTCGCGCTCATGACGTAAAAACGATCACCCATCGCTTTACCGGCGTTTTTGCCGAGGATCGCGTCGAGCAGGACCGTTTTTTTGCAATGATTTCCCGCCGCTGATTGCTGGTTTCACCGGCAGCTATCCTCCAACCACGATTCTCACCCCGGCGTAGGCCGGGGCCCATCCTGAGATCGGGAGATGGCCCCCGGCCTTCGCCGGGGTGACAGCCGGTTGAGTCGTCTCCCGATGAAACAACGGCCGACGACAAGCGCGATCAAATGCGCTTGTCCCGGTTATGGCATAGACTACCCGTCTCAAGCGGGTACGTGCCATGTCAGTTGTCTCCAAAATGCTCTGGGTTCTCGAAAGCCGCTCGCGCGAGCCGCTGGGGCTCGATGAGCTTGCAGAGGTGACCGGGCGTTCCAAAAGCTATCTCTCTCGCCTCTTTCCCCTGGTGACCGGCTATTCGGTCACGGCCTATCTGCGGGCAAGGCGCCTGAGCGATGCGGCACGTCAATTGGCCGAGGGGGCGCCCGATATTCTGTCGGTCGCGCTCGATGCCGGCTACGGCTCGCATGAGGCATTCACCCGCGCTTTCCGCGATCAGTTCGGCGTTACGCCGCAAGTGGTTCGCCAAAGGCGCAGTCTCGAAGGGATCACCCTTGTGGAGCCTCAAAGAATGGATATTCAAGCCCAAGTCACCATCGAGCCGCCCCGGTTCGAAAACCGTCCCGCCATGTATTTCGCCGGCATTGCCGAGCGTCACAGCATGAACAATCCTGCGGGTCTTCCGGCCCAATGGCAGCGCTTTCAGCCCCATATCGGCCATATCGACGGGACCATTGCGGGTGCCGCCTACGGCATCATCGGCGAGATTGCCGATGATCGGTTCGAATATGTCGCCGCCATGGAAATGCGCGCGGGAGCCGACGCACCCTCCGATCTCGAGCTGGTTGCCGTGCCTGCGCTCAAATGGGCGCGCTTCGAGCACAAGGGCGATCTTTCCACTATACGCCAAACCATCGGCGGGGGAGAAAAGTGGCTGACCGCCAATGGCTACGAAGTGAGCGAGGCGACCTACAGCTTCCTCGAATATTACGGGCCGGCCTTCGATGGTCGCAGCGGCAGCGGCGATATTGAAATCTGGTTCGGCCTCAAGAGCTGAAGCACTGGCATTCGGACGTGATGCGCGCTAGAGGCTCAAAGCCTGAGCCAGAGGTGCGCATCATGACCACTGCTTTCGCCGACCCCAAACTGCTGAGCCACGAAGACCTCGAAGAAGGCACGATCTTCGCGCCACGCTTCGACGCTCATGGCCTCATCACCGTCGTGACCGTGGAGGAGGGCACCAAGGACGTGCTCATGGTCGCGCATATGAATACCGAAACCCTCGGCCTGACGCTCGAAACCGGCATCGCGCACTATTGGTCGCGCTCGCGAAAAGCCATCTGGAAAAAGGGCGAAACTTCAGGCGAACTCCAGGAAGTCGTCGAGCTGCGCACCGATTGCGATCAGGATTGCCTCGTCATGACCGTCCGCCAGACCGGCCGAGGCGCCGCCTGCCACACCGGCCGCAAAACCTGCTTCTATCGCAGCGTCGAAACCGAAAACGGCATCGCGCGGCTTGAGGATACCGGATTGCCGAAACTGTTCGATCCGAAGGACGTTTATCGCTAACCTCAGTAGACCTCATCCTGAGGCGCGGAGCGAAGCGAAGCCTCGAAGGGCGAGGGCGTGCCCGGATGCTTTTGTGCCACGCCCTGGTGGTTCGAGGCTTTGCTCTGCAAAGCACCTCACCATGAGGGCTACTGCTACGTCAGCTAAACCTTAAAACGCCCGAGGCGGCCATGAAGCCCTTGATTTTTCACCGTGTCATCCCCGCTTTCGCGGGAATGACGTCGTGGAGCAGTGCCCCTCAACCCCCATAAACGCTCGTCAGCACTTCGATTTCGCGCGATCCGCCCGAAACCACCTGCACTTCGCGGTTATAAACCTTCTCGCCCTGCTTGGCGAAAATCAGATATTCGCCCTCGGCCAGCACCGTCGACGGGAATGCGCCGCGATCGGTAAACACAGTGGCGCCGTCCGGCGTCTTCACGGTCCACTCGACGTCGGCAATGGCCTCGCCGCCTTCTTCCGAGACCAGTCGGAACGAAACTTCGCTCGCGTGATGATAGAGCGTCGCGTCCGTCAACTGCCCGGCCTCGACGCGCAGATCGGCCCGCACTACGGCGTTGATGGCGCCGAAATGGGAGACGATGTGGTAGGTCCCGGCATTGAGCGTCACGATGTCGTTGGGCGGCAGGTTTTCCGCGATCATCACGCGGCTGCTTTCTTCGCCGGCGGTGAAAATATCGAAGCGCAACTGGGTCGGCGCGATTGGGATATCGCCGGTCACGGCCGAGTTGAGCCGCAAGGCGCCAGCTTCGAGATCGACGACCTTTTCATTTTTTCCCGGCACCACCGAGAGAGCTTCGCTCAGTTGCGCCCGTCCATAGGCGGCGTGCACCACATATTCGCCCGGCGGCAGATCGAGCCGCGCCGTCGCGTCTTCCGATTTGGCGACCAGCGTCATATTGCCCTGCGCATCCGGCACGCTGTCGAATATCCGCCAGACGACACCTTCGGGGATCGACGGGCCTTCCTCGGTAATCCGGGCCGTCAACGTCACCGATTGCGGAACGCTCGTCACGGCCGCAATCGCGTCAGCCGCCGTACCCGTGCCCGGCACAGCCGAAGATGACGGCATATTGTCGCGATCAGGCCGCGGCCGGGGCAGGGGCGGGATCTCGGCGCTCTCTTGCGCAAAAGCCACGGGCGCTGTGCTAACTGTCACGCTCGCAAGACCGAGAATGGCACAGGCAATCAGGCGATAGACAGGCAGCATGGTTGTTCGGGCCATTAAAAAAGGTCAGGGCGCCCCGACTCTTTTCAAGTTAGAGCGCGATTAGGGAAAAGCTGTGTCACACTCGGACCGGCTTGAAAACCGGTGCCGGTTTGGGTCAAAGCATTTTCGTCAAAGCATGTCCCTCGAAAGTGAGTGCCGGTTTCGGGATAAGGACATGCATCGACAAAGCGAGCCGAAGCGCATGGAGCGGAATCTACCGCGACGCGCTTTGGCCCCGCTCGTTTCAAGACGCCTTCAAGGATAGACCATGCCCGCCAACCAAGCCTTGCTCGACCACCTTCTTACGCGCCGCTCCGTCGGTCAGGCCTTTCTTGCCGAGCCCGGTCCAACTGGCAATGATCTCCAGACGCTGCTCACCATCGCGACGCGCGTTCCCGACCATGGCAAGCTCGCGCCCTGGCGTCTGGTCCTCTTCTCCGGCGACGCTCGCGCCGCCGCTGGTGAAAAGCTCGCCGAAATCGCCAAGCGCAAGCGCCCGGAACTCGACGAAGCCGGTCTCGAAATCGAACGCCGCCAGTTCCTGCCCGCGCCCTTGGTCATCGGCGTCATCTCGACTGCCAAGCCGCATGTGAAAATCCCAGAATTCGAGCAATTGCTTTCGGCCGGTAATGTCGCGTTCAACCTCGTCCACGGCGCTTATGCACTAGGCTATGCCGCAACCTGGATCACCCGCTGGTACACTTTTGACTCCGAGGCCGCGGCCGTTCTCGGCGCCAAAGAGGGCGAGAGATTTGTCGGTTTCGTCCATATCGGAACCCCCACGACATCGATCGAAGACCGTCCGCGTCCAGATTTGGCCGAAATCGTAACAGATTGGCGTCCGTGACAATCTCGATGTTAACAGTCTGTTAGCCATAATAATGCAGAGGTTAACGCAATCATCGCGCTAACCTCAGGCTGCTAATGGGCGTCCAGTCCATCTCCGTACCGCAGAATCTGGCCACCGCATTGACCGCGGCGGGCAATCGCAGCGGCGTGGATTTCTCCTACCTGCTGCAGACTGCGATGCGCGAAAGCAGCCTCAATCCGTCTGCAAAAGCCAGCACTTCGTCGGCCGTTGGCCTCTTCCAGTTCCTCGAAGGCACCTGGCTGCAAGTGATGAAGCAGCAGGGGCCGCGGCTTGGCTACGGCAATATTGCCAATGAAATTCAACAGCGTAGCGATGGCAGCTACACCGTTGCTGACCCCGCGCGCAAAGCCGAAATTCTTAAACTCCGCGAAGATCCACAGATCGCCGCCGACCTCGCCGCCGCCTTCACCCGCTCGAATGGCGAGTATTTGAAATCCCGATTCGGCCGCAAGCCGAGCGCCGGCGAACTCTACATCGCACATTTCCTTGGGGCAGAAGGGGCCGAGCGCATGTTCAAGGCCGGCCTCGAAGATCCCGACCAACTCGCGGTCAACCTCTTCCCGCGCCAGGCCGACGCCAACCAGGCAATTTTCTACAGCAACGGCCAGCCGCGCACCATCCGTGACGTCTATCGCACCCTCGTCGCCAAGCACGAAGGTGTTGGAAATGCTGCGTTTTCTACCCAGCAGATGGCCGGGCAGGGCGCCAGCCAACCCGCGCCATTACCCGTCGTTCCGTCGCGATTCTCACAGGACAACATGTCCTTCACCGGCCTTTTCAAGACCGTTCCCGAAGAGTCCGAAGCTCCGCCAGCCGGCGGTTCCGCTTTCTTCACCCAGCTTTACGCTCGCTGAAAAGCGTTAAATTCTATGGTGAACGGTTCCTTAAATAGTCTTCGCTAGGCTGTCTTCGCTCGGGTGTGGAGAGAGTAATGATCGAGTATAGCGAGTTCGTCCGGCTGTCCCGGTCCAATGATAGCGATGAGCGCGGCCACGCGGCCCACCTCGCTGCCTTGGCCTTTCTCGACCATCAAGGTCCCGCCGACGAACATGCGGCCCTCTATGCAGCCCTGATCAATTTTCTTGACGATCCGTCGGTAAAAGTACGCGCCTCGCTCGCCTATGGGCTGCTCCATTCCTTGGATGCGCCTCGTCCGATCATGATTGCCCTGCTGCAGGACAGTCCGATCATTTCGCGCGCGATTCTGCAGTATTCTCCGATACTTATCGATGCCGACCTGCTCGGATGCGTCCGCAACGGCGATCAGTCCATCTGGCTGGCGATAGCCCAGCGCGCAACCCTCTCGCCGCGTATCGCAGCTGAACTGATCGCTCGCGGGGATCGCAATATTACCCAGCACGTGCTGCGCCGTGCAGACATTGCGATCGATGCCGGCCTTCTGGTCGAACTCGCTCGCAGCGACGGCCAGGATGCACAAATGCGGGGCGCCTTGCTGTCCCGGCCGGACCTGCCGGCGCCGGCGCGTCTGATCCTCGTTCAGCGCGTCACGGAAGCTCTCAGGGAATTGCGCCTCGTCCGCGGCGCCCTGGCGCCGGATCGTTTGGCCCGTCTGCTCCGCGATGGCTCGGATACGGCTCTGTCCTCGATCGGCGAAAACGAGGCGTGTCAGCAAAAACGTGATTTCGTACAGGGCCTTGTCGGCTCAAGCCAACTCAATTCGCGCATCCTGATCCATGCTGTCGTCACCGGCCACGTCATGTTCTTCGCCGCCTGTGTGGCAGAATTGGCCGAGGTTTCGCGCGAGAAGGTTTTTACCCTCCTCGAAAGCGGCAGCCGCGCTTCGCTATCGGCGCTTTTCATGAGGGCAGGCCTGCCGTCAGAACTCGGCAAGGTGCTGGTTCAATTGGTGCTTTATGCGCGGACTGCTGATCTGGCCGACGATATTACGGCCCGGCACTACGTCGTTACAGCGCTTACCGAAGAGCTCATCACCAGCCATGACGGCGTGATTCCGCCGGCTCTCGAAGAGACCTTTGCCTATCTTAGCGAGCAGAATATTGCGCTGGCGCGAAAGGCTGCGCGGGGCGTCATGCGGGCCTTTGCCGAAACAACCCACCTCGCGATGGCGCTTCCGCCTGCCGAGGAGTTGCTGGCACTGCCGGCTGCCTAGAACTTGAACTGTTCGCTCAGCACACGCTCTTCGAGGCTCTTGCCGGGGTCGAAGAGCAGCGTAACGCCATTCGAGCGATCCTCGCGCACCGTAACCTCGCGCACATTCTGAATTTCGATATTGTCCGCCACGGCACTGACAGGCCGTTTTTCGGCCTCGTTCAGCACGAAACGGACTTCTGCCCGATTGCTGAGTATCGCGCCGCGCCAGCGGCGGGGCCGGAAGGGCGAGATCGGGGTCAGCGCCAGCAGTGGTGCCTCGATCGGCAGAATCGGGCCGTGGGCGGAGAGATTGTAGGCGGTCGAGCCCGCGGGTGTAGACAAGAGAATGCCGTCGCAGATCAGTTCATCGAGGCGGATTTCATTGTCCACGGCGATCTGGATCTTGGCCGCCTGATGGGTCGAGCGGAAGAGCGAAACTTCGTTGAGGGCCAAGGCGATGCGGCGCTTGCCGGATGCATCGAGTACTTCCATAGACAGCGGATATATCTTCGTGCGCTGCGCCGATTGCAGGCGCTGGACGATATCGGTCTCGGAGAAGTCGTTCATCATGAAGCCGACCGAGCCGAAGTTCATGCCGTAGACCGGCGTGCCATGCGGCATGACGCGGTGAAGCGTCTGCAGCATCAGGCCATCGCCCCCAAGGGCAATGACGTAGTCCGCATCATCGATGGAAACATCGCCCAAGACGCGACGGAGGCTCGCCGCAGCGATTTCGGAGCCGGGCGTTTCATTGGTCACGACGGATACGCGAGGAAGTGCCGAACCGCTCACATTGCTCCCCAATCGAATGCAGGCAGTGCCAACCGGCACATCTTTATCACGGCTTTTCGTCCTTGGCGCATCGTTGCCACCAGGTGCGAGAAGCCGCTGGAATATGGGGCCGCTAGTAGCAAAGGCAAGACTGAAAGGCGAGCGATAGCTTGCGGACGCAAAACTTTGGGCTGCTTGTGCTACGGTCGAGGCGGAACCTCAACGACGCTTGCGGGTTGCTCTCCACAAGATGGAGGTGTCCCGCCATGGAAAAGCAAAAGTCTCCGCCTGCTCCGGTTGAAACCCGGCCCGGCCACCAGATGGACGACAATGTCGATGATCTCGGGCACAAGGGTGACAAGGAAAAACTGGAACAGCCAGTCGATCCCAAGAAAAAGGCGCCCGACGGCGAACGGCACTGACAGCGATTTAAGTGCCTTGCAGGTGCCGATCCCCAATGCTAAACGGCGCTCGATGTGCCGGTATAGCTCAGTTGGTAGAGCACCTGATTTGTAATCAGGGGGTCACGGGTTCGAACCCTGTTGCCGGCACCACATCTCCCCATCACCGCGCATGATCCGCCCTTGAAAAACGGGGCGCAGAATTATTTTTGCGCGTGGGAGGCCCGTCGCGAGCGGCGCGGGGGCGTGGCGGGCGTTGTGGTGGAGAGGTTTGTCAGTGCGCGAAGCAGCGCCGCACTATTTTGCCCCAAGCCCCTGAAACCCCAGCGTTTCGGGCATTTTCTACCTTGCTGGGAAGGGGGCTACACAAGTAGGTACAAGCTGAATAGGCCGGATCGCCATCTCAACAGGCTGGACCAACGTGACCCCAACTCGTCTCACCCATCTTCAATCTCTGGAAGCGGAGAGCATTGAGATTTTGCGGGAGGTTGCGGCGAGCTTTGAGCGGCCGGTAATGATGTATTCCATCGGCAAGGACTCGAGCGTGCTGCTGCATCTGGCGCGCAAGGCGTTTTTCCCGAGCAAGATTCCGTTTCCGCTGCTGCACGTCGATACGACGTTCAAGTTCAAGGAAATGATCGCGTTTCGCGACAGGACGGCCGAAGAATATGGGTTTGATCTCATTACTCACACCAATGCGGATGGCGTCCGAGATGGCATCAATCCCTTCGACCATGGCTCCTCGCGCTATACCGACATCATGAAAACTGCGGCTTTGCGTCAGGCACTCAATGCCGGGCGCTATGATGCGGCGATCGGTGGCGCGCGGCGCGACGAGGAAAAGTCGCGGGCCAAGGAACGCGTTTTCTCCCATCGCAATGCCAGCCACGCCTGGGACCCGAAGAATCAGCGGCCGGAACTGTGGCGGACGTTCAATACGCGCCTCAATCCGGGCGAGAGCATGCGCGTCTTCCCGATCTCCAATTGGACCGAATTGGACGTCTGGACCTATATCTACGACCAGAACATTCCCATCGTGCCGCTCTATTTTGCCAAGCCTCGACCCGTGGTGGAGCGCTCGGGCACATTGATCATGGTGGACGACGAGCGTTTGCCGCTCGAGGCTGGCGAGGCGCCGCGCCTCGAGACCGTGCGCTTCCGCACCCTTGGTTGCTATCCGCTGACCGGCGCCATTCGTTCCGACGCGGCCGACCTGCCGTCGATCATCATGGAAATGCAGGCAAGCCGCACCTCCGAGCGCGAGGGCCGGCTAATCGACAGCGATTCCGTTGGCTCGATGGAAAAGAAGAAGCAGGAAGGCTATTTCTGAGTATGACCCTCGCCATGGCCACGCCCGATACCAATCTCGACCTCTGGCTCGCCCAGCAGACGGACAAGTCGCTCCTGCGCTTTCTGACCTGCGGCAGCGTCGATGACGGCAAATCGACCCTGATCGGCCGGTTGCTCTATGACAGCCAGCTTATTCTCGATGACCAATTGGCGAGCCTGAAGAAGGAAAGCCACAACCGCACGGTTGGCGACGAAGGCATCGACTTCTCGCTCCTCGTCGATGGTCTCGCGGCCGAACGCGAGCAGGGGATTACCATCGATGTGGCTTACCGGTTTTTCTCGACCGACAAGCGCAAGTTCATCGTCGCCGACACCCCCGGCCATGAGCAATATACCCGCAACATGGCGACTGGGGCCTCCAATGCCGACCTCGCGCTCTTGCTGGTCGATGCGCGGAAGGGCCTCCTTACACAAACCCGCCGGCACAGTTTCATTCTGTCGCTTGTCGGCGTGAAGCACGTGGTTCTCGTGGTCAACAAGATTGACCTTGTGGACTATGACCAGGCCATCTTTGACAAGATCGAAGCGGACTATCGCGAGTTCGCTAGGGATTTGGGTTTCCAGAGCCTTGCCGCCGTTCCGGTTTCGGCCCTGCGCGGCGACAATATCCTCGTCAATAGCGAACGCATGCCGTGGTTCACAGGCACGCCGCTCGTCCCCTATCTCGAAACCATTGAAGTGGCACAGGACAAGGCGGCGCAGCCGTTCCGCTTTCCGGTGCAATGGGTCAACCGTCCCAATCTCGATTTCCGCGGCTTTTCTGGCACCGTGGCCGCTGGCCAGGTGGCGGTTGGGGACGAGGTTCTGGTCGCCGCGTCGCGAAAGCCGGCAAGGGTTGCACGGGTCGTCACCATGGATGGCGACCTCGATAGTGCCATTGCCGGGCAGGCAGTGACGCTGGTTCTTGATCGCGAGATCGACGTGTCACGTGGCGATGTGCTGGCCCATCCTGGCGCGGTTCCGGAATTTTCCAACCAGTTCCAGGCGCGTTTGGTCTGGATGAATGACGAGCCGGCCTATCAGGGGCGGTCATATCTCCTCAAGGTTGGCTCGCAGACCGTTCCGGCGACGATCACCGACATAAAATTCCGCACCAATGTGAACACGCTCGAACACGTGGCGGCGAACAAGCTCGATCTCAACGAGGTCGGCACCGTTACGATCGCGACCGATCGCGCCATTGCCTTTGATCCCTATGCCGACAATCCGCTGACCGGCGGTTTTATTCTCATCGATCGGCTGTCCAATGCGACGCTGGCGGCCGGGACGATTTCGTTCGGCCTCCGCCGCGCGCAGAACCTGACCTACCAGTCCTTCGACGTGAACCGCCAGGTGCGCGCCGAGCAGAAGGGGCAGGAAGCGCAGATCGTCTGGTTCACCGGCCTTTCGGGCTCGGGCAAGTCCACCATCGCCAACCTCCTGGAAAAGCGCCTGACGGCGGAGGGGCGGCACTGCTACATCCTCGATGGCGACAATGTGCGCCACGGGCTCAACAAGGATCTGGGCTTTACCGAAGCCGCCCGCGTCGAAAACATTCGCCGCGTGGCTGAGGTCGCCAGGCTCATGGCCGACGCCGGGCTGATCGTCCTGGTATCCTTCATCTCGCCCTTCGAGAAAGAACGCCAACTGGCGCGCGAAATCGCCGGCGATATCCGCTTTACGGAAGTCTATGTCGATACTTCCCTCGCGGTGGCCGAACAGCGTGACCCCAAGGGCCTCTATGCCAAGGCGCGCCGCGGCGAGATCAAGAATTTCACCGGCATCGACAGCCCCTTCGAGGTACCGACCGCGCCTGATCTGACGCTGCATGGCGGTCAGGAAGAGCCTGCGGCCATGGCCGACAAGCTGCACGACTGGCTCAAAATCTGACGCCGTTTACCCGGCTCGTTCGGAGCTGGGCAGCGGCGCGAAATCGACCTGGTCGATATCGTTCAGGGTCTTCATAAGCAGGCCCTTGAAGATGGGCTCCGTTTCGTCGCGATGCGCGATGATATGGGGCGCGCCGTTTATGCTGCCGACAAGCGATGCCTTGATGGCCTGATCCACTTCCGGGCGCATGAGTTCAATGGCGCGCGCGCCCGGTCCCACGATCAGGATGTGCGAGGGGTCATAAATTGCCAGCATGCGGCTGAGGCCAAAACCGATGGCGCGGCCGGCAAGATTGAAGGCGTGGGTGGCGCTGCGATCGCCGGCTTCGGCGCGCTGCATCAGCATTTCATATTGCTGGGCCGGCACCGCCGGGGCAGGGGGCGCCGTCTCCGGCACCGAATAGGCATTGCGGAGCACCGCGTAGTCGGCTGCGTAGGCCTCGATGCAACCGCGCATGCCGCAGCGGCAAAGCGCGCCATTGGGGACATGGTTCATATGCCCGAACTCGGTGGCGCCCTCGTCGCCCCGGCCCATGATCTGCCCGCGGAATGTGACGCCCATGGCCACGGTCGAGCCAACGAAAACGGTCGCGACACTGGCTTCGTGGAGTGCTGGATCGAGCCAGCGGGCGCCTTCCGCGAGGAGGCGTCCGCGCTTGTGCAGCGTCACCGGCAGGTCGCGCGCATCTGAAAGCTCGGAGGCGAAGGGGGCACCCGCGAGATGCTGGATCGGCGACCAGCGCAGGCCACGTCCGTCGCGTTCCAGAATGCCCTGAACTGAAATGGCGACGCGTCGCAGCGTCTTTTTGGCCGCAGGCGTGCGCGCCAGCAAAGCATCGAGGCGGTCAGACAGAAACTGGCATGGCGCTAGGCCTGCAAAGGTGGTCGGGCTCAAATCGGTTTCGATGCGGTCCACCAGCACGCCACCATAGTCGATGAGCGAAAGCCGCGCCCGGTTGACGTCCAGCTCGAAAAGCGCGGCATGGGCGGCGTTGCGTGCAAAATTGACGAAGGTCGCCGGACGTCCACGCGTGCGGCCATCAGGCCGGTCGGCTATCAGCTCGGCCACGAGGCCCTGCGTGAGCAGGTCCGACATGATGGCGGTCATGCTGGCGTGGCTGAGGCCGGTGAGGCTTGCGAGAGCCGTGCGCGACTGAGCGCCCTGCATACGCAACGCACTCAGCACCAGTCCGCGGTTTTGTCGCCGGACGCTGTCGCTATCGCTGACGGTTCGCGTCAAGCACTCAACTCCCTCACTCCGCCCCCAAGACATCAAAGCTGCTGTCCCGACGCAACAAGGAATTTATTCGGAGCTCGAAATTGACGTTGACACGTCGCGATCCGACATGCGACTTCTTTTTTCGAGCATTGAAAATAATGCTCTAGTGCGTGCCGCTGGCCTAGGGATGTGAAGGCTGCGGATGGCATTTGGGCTCAAATGGCCCATTGGGAGGACATTGATGAATAAGCTCTTTGCAACGGTCTTGCTTGCCTCGACCGTGTTGACTGGTGCCGCCATGGCACAGGACCCCATCGTCGTGGGCGTTTCCTGGAACAATTTCCAGGAAGAACGCTGGAAAACCGATGAGGGCGCGATCAAGGCCGCTCTGGAAGCAGCTGGTGCGCAGTATATTTCGGCTGACGCTCAGTCGTCCGCCTCCAAGCAGCTCACCGATATCGAGAGCCTGATCAGCCAGGGTGCAACTGCACTGATCGTTCTGGCTCAGGATAGTGAAGCCATCGGGCCTGCCGTCGCCGCTGCCGTAGCCGAAGGCATTCCGGTGGTCGGTTATGACCGCCTGATCGAAAACCCCGATGCTTTCTACCTGACCTTCGACAACAAGGAAGTCGGGCGCATGCAGGCACAGGGCGTGTTCGCCGTGAAGCCTGAAGGCAACTATGTCTTCATCAAGGGCAACTCGGCCGATCCGAACGCCGACTTCCTGTTCGCCGGCCAGATGGAAGTCCTGAAAGCCGCCATCGATGCTGGCACCATCAAGAATGTCGGCGAAGCCTATACCGACAACTGGAACCCTGAAGTCGCCCAGGCGAACATGGAACAGTTCCTGACGGCGAATAACAACGAAGTCGATGCTGTCGTTGCGTCCAACGATGGCACGGCAGGCGGCGCCATCGCTGCGCTTGCCGCTCAGGGTCTTGCCGGTTCTGTGCCGGTTTCGGGCCAGGACGGCGACCATGCAGCTCTCAACCGCATTGCGCTCGGCACCCAGACCGTTTCGGTTTGGAAGGACGCTCGCGAACTGGGCAAAAGGGCTGCTGAGATCGCCGTTGAACTTTCGGGCGGTACGGCTCTCGACGGCGTCACCGGGGCGACCAAGTTCTCCGATGGCCCGAAGGGCGTCGAAATGAACGCTGTGCTGCTCCCGCCGATCCCGATCACCCAGGAAAACCTCGACGTCGTGATCGACGCTGGTTGGGTGACCAAGGATGTCGTGTGCCAGGGCGTTGCCGCTGGTACGGTTGCCGCCTGTAACTGAGCCCATTAAAGGCTAAACTGGTTGCCTAATCGCAACCGGACTGCGCCCCGGCCTCGTGCTGGGGCGCCGTTTCCACGGGAGACCTGAATGGCTGATCAGCCTGCCATTTCCACGCCGGCCCATCCGAGCACATTCACGCAGAATCCCATTCAGCGCTTCCTCATAGCGACTGAGGTGGATACTCGCCTCCTGGGCATGATTGGCGCATTGGCGGTCATCTGGATCGGCTTCAATATCTTTTCCGGCGGCCTGTTCCTGACCCCGCGCAACCTCTGGAACCTGTCGGTACAGACGGCTTCCGTGGCTGTGATGGTCACGGGCATGGTGCTGGTTATCGTCACCCGCAATATCGACCTGTCGGTGGGATCGATTCTGGGTGTCGTCGGCATGGTCATGGGCGTTATGCAAACGCAGATCCTGCCGGTACAGCTGGGCCTCGGCCTCGGTCATCCGCTGATCTGGAGCCTGTCGCTGCTGGCCGGTCTTGTCGTCGGCGTCGGGATCGGCGCGCTGCAGGGCACAATCATCGCCTATCTGCGCGTGCCGGCCTTCATTGTTACGCTTGGCGGCTATCTCGTCTGGCGCGGTGCTGCCTGGTGGGTAACCATGGGCCGCACCGTTGCGCCGATGGACCCGACTTTCCAGTTGATTGGCGGCGGACCAGCCGGTTCCATTGGCTTCACCTGGAGCTGGATCGTTGGCGCTGTCGCATGTGCGGCCATCATTGCCGGGCTTTATTTCGGGCGGCGACAGCGTCATCGCTTCAATTTCCCCCAGCGCCCGCTCTGGGCCGAAGCCTCGCTCGCCGTTCTTGGCTGTGGTACCACCATTGGCGCGATCTGGGTGGCGAATGCCTATCCCTGGCCGGTGCGTATTGCCGAGAATTATGCCAAGGCCAACGGCATCGCCGTGCCGGAGACTGGGCTATTCATCTCGCATGGTATTGCAGTGCCGGTGCTGATTGCCCTTGGGGTCGGGGTATTGATGACCTTCCTCACCACGCGAACGCGTTTCGGCCGTTACGTCTATGCCATGGGCGGCAATCCGGAGGCGGCTGAGCTGGCGGGTATCAATACGCGCTGGGTGACCGTCAAGATATTCATGCTGATGGGCGGTCTTTGTGCCGTCGCAGCCGCCATTTCGAGCGCGCGTCTCAATGCAGCGACCAATGCTCTCGGCACGCTAGACGAACTTTATGTGATCGCGGCGGCCGTTATCGGCGGCACGTCTTTGGCTGGCGGCGTTGGCACGATTGCCGGCGCACTGCTCGGCGCCGTGGTCATGCAATCGCTGCAATCCGGCATGGTGCTGATGGGGCTCGACAGCCCGCTTCAGTCCATCGTTGTCGGTATTGTTCTGGTTTTCGCGGTGTGGCTCGACACGCTTTACCGCCGGAATAAGCACTAGGAGTGCCCGTCATGCTGGATGCCAGCACACCCCTGGTCGAAATGACCGATATCTCCATCGCTTTCGGTGGTATCAAGGCCGTCGATCATGCCTCGATCAACCTTCACCGCGGTGAAGTTGTTGGTCTCCTCGGCCACAATGGTGCGGGAAAATCGACACTGATCAAGATATTGTCGGGCGCCTACAAGCGCGATGCCGGCGATATCAGGATCAACGGCGAACCTGCCTCCATCAGCAATCCGCGCGATGCCAAGGCCTATGGGATCGAGACGATCTACCAGCAGCTTGCAGTGGCCGACAATGTCGATGCCGCCGCCAATCTCTTTCTCGGCCGAGAACTGGTAACGCCGATCGGCACGCTGGACGATGCGGCCATGGAATCGCGCGCTCGCGAAGTGATGGGGCGTCTCAACCCCAATTTCCGCCGCTTCAAGGAGCCTGTGAAGGCTCTTTCCGGCGGGCAGCGCCAATCGGTGGCCATTGCCCGGGCCATCCTTTTCAATGCGCGCATCCTCGTCATGGACGAGCCAACCGCCGCATTGGGTCCGCAGGAAACCGCGCAGGTCGGGGAGCTGATCAAGCAGCTCAAATCCGAAGGCATCGGCATCTTCCTCATCAGTCACGATATCCACGACGTGTTTGATCTCGCGGACAGGCTCGTGGTGATGAAGAACGGCCAAGTTGTGGGCGAAGCGCGCACCAGCGATGTCACCAAGGACGAGGTCCTGGGCATGATCATTATGGGCAAGGTGCCGCCAGGGGCACAGCCGGGGCCGGGAGCCATCAACGGCTGAAGGCGTTTCCTCCGCGTCAGTTGGCGGAGGAAATAGTCAAATGCCGGAGAAGGCCAAACGGAATCTGCGCGCGGCGGCAGTGGGGCATGTCATGCCCCGGCACGCTCCATTCTATTTCGGTCTTCTGCTCGGCATGATCGGATTGGTCGTGTCATTGCTGATCGTGCCGAAATACGCGGTCAGCGTCGGTGCCAATTGCCTTTTCGCCGCCTATCTCGTCCTGACTTCGCTCAAACTGCCCTATCTGACGGCGGACTACCTGCACGAACACGCCCGCGAAGAGGATACGCCCGGCAAGGGCATCCTGCTCATTGTTCTCATTGTCGTCGCCGCTTCGGTGGTTTCGCTGTTCCTAGCGCTCAATCAGGACGGGGGCACGGATCTGGGCGAGATCGTCGCCAGCATTGCCTCGGTCATTCTGGGGTGGTTCACGGTGCAAGTCATGGGCGCACTGCACTACGCCTATGAATATTACCAGGTGCCGGACCGTCCGCGCAGCAAGAAGGTCGAGGGAGGACTCGACTTTCCGGGCGATGAAGCGCCTGATGGCACGGCTTTTCTCTATTTTTCCTTCACGGTCGGCACGTCGGTTGCGACCTCGGACACCAAGGTTTCGAGCAACGTCATGCGCCGTCAGGTCATGGTGCATCTGATCTTTTCGCACTTTTACAACACGATCCTCCTCGCCGCCGCAGTCAATGTGCTGCTTGGCGCCGGGCAGGGGTAAGGGGCCTCGAACGTCGCATAATCCCGTTGGCGCCTGAGAATTGAACGAAGCGTTTTCCAAAGCTTGGGGAAATTCATCGGGCCTCGACAATCCTGTTGCATCGCCCCAAGAGGTCAAATAGGTACAGACGCAGAGGCCGCGTGGCGGAGTGGTTACGCAGCGGATTGCAAATCCGTGCACTCCGGTTCGATTCCGGACGCGGCCTCCAATTTCCTTACATCTTGTATTTTGCCTGTTGGTCCATTGTCTTGGGGTCATGATTTCGGCCGCGTCGGGACAATCGCTGTCCGGCATGGCTTGCCAGTTGATCGGTCCATCTATATTCACGTCCAGCATATCAATGAGCTTCGGGCCGCTGGCTGATGGACGATTTTCGAAGCGCAAGAATGGCTATGATCGATAGCCAGTTGCGCAGCAGCGGAGTGACGGAGCGGCGGCTGCTTGCCGCTGTACTCGAGGTGCCGCGCGAGATTTTTGTCGCCGAGGGCCGCCGGTCTGTTGCCCATGTCGATGATTTGCAGCCACTGGCCGGCGGAAAGCGATTCATTCTGTCCCCGGCCCATTTTGGACGCATGGCGCAATTGGCTGAGATCACCGGCAGTGAGAGGGTCCTCGATGTCGGGGCGGCAAGCGGCTATTCGACTGCTGTGCTGGCCGGCGTTGGGCAACAGGTCGTTGGCATAGAGATCGATGCGGGCCTCGCCTCCCGGGCCAATGATCGTCTGGCTCAGCTCGGAATCGAGAATGCTCGGGTGCTCGCTGGAGGCGTCGAGGCTGCGGCAGGCCAGTTATTTGATGCCATCGTTGTTGAGGGCGCGGTCGATTCGCAGCCCGACGACTTGGTAGAACTTTTGGCACCCGGCGGGCGGCTGGTTGTTCCTATTCTGCGGCGTGGTGTTGCGGTCATCCATGTTTTCCGTAGGAACCCGGATGGCGTAATGTTCACGTCAGCGTTCGATGCAACCATGCCACGCTTGTGGAGCTGGGCGCAGAAGGACGATTTTGTGTTCTAGCGATCGATTTGTTGCCAAACGGCCACGAGTCGAAACGAAGCGTACGTGAAAATTTGGTAGGCATGGGTATGGCTGGTTGTAGACCCCATATGCCGGGCGTATTGGTAATAGGGTCGGAATGCGGGGTACCTATGGTAAATAAGTTCGTGACGGCGAGCGCGGTCGCCATTCTTTTGGCGCTGGGGGCGGCAGGCGGGGCACATGCCCAGTCGATCACCCAGGCGTTGACCGCTGCCTATGATCACGCGCCGGACCTGCAAGCGGCTTTGCTTGAAGCAAAGGCGTCTGCCGAGAACATCGCGCTGGCAAAATCGGCCAAATTGCCGACGATCGGAGCCTCGATTGGTGGCTCCGAAAGCTGGAGCCTCGTCGGTGGCCAGTTTTCCGGTGGTCCGACGATCACCACTGGCGTCTCCTACAACCAGACCATATTCGACAACTTCAAGACCGAAGCGCAGGTCGAGTCCGCACGCGCTGCGGCTGAGTTGTCCGAATATCAAATCCGCAATTCCGAGCAGAACGTGCTGCTCTCGGTCGTTCAGGCCTATATGAACGTCCTGAGCGGCCGCCAGCTCGTCGCTTTGCGTGAAGAGAACATTCGCTTCTTCCAGGCGCAGTTCCAGTCGGCGCAGGACCGTCTGGATGTGGGCGAGGGCACGCGCATCGATGTGGCCCAGGCCCAGGCCCGCCTTGCACAGGGCGAAGCCGCTTACCGCGCCGCGCTCAGCACGCTCGAAGTCAGCCAGGCGACGTTCCAGCGTCTGGTCGGCGTGCGGCCGCAGCAGCTGAATTCGGCGCATAATTATGCGCGCCTCATTCCGAACTCGCTGGATTCGGCTCTGGCCGAAGCCGAAGTCGGCCACCCGGCGATCATGATGTCCAAGGCGGCGATCCGTGCCGCTCAGGCGGGCACAGACGCCGCGGAAGCTTCCTTCGGGCCGACGGCTTCCGTAACGGGGCAGGTTGGCAGCCGCTGGACCAATGGCGGGATGACCGATGGCCTCAGCGGTTCGGTCGGTTTCCAGGTTACCGTGCCGATCTATGCCGGCGGCGCGATGGGCGCCAGCGTTCGCAAGGCCAATCTCGGCCAGATCAAGTCCGAGGTAGAAGCCATGTCTACCTATGACCAGGTCCGCGAGGCCGTCATTTCGGCATGGGCAGGCATCCAGAGCGCAGATGCGCAAATCCAGGCCGCCCAGGCTGCCGTGCAGGCGGGCACCACCGTGCTCGATGGCACGATCCAGGAGCGCGACCTCGGCACCAGCACCACGCTGGATGTGCTGAATTCGCAGGCGGAATTGACCAGCGCCAAGGAAGGGCTGATCAACGCGCAAACCTCGAAAGTGGTCGCGACCTTCTCGCTGCTCTCCGCCATGGGCCGGTTGACGGCGTCGAGCCTTGGCTTGCCGGTCACGGTGAAATCCGCGGTCAACTATACACAGGCCGTCGAGGACGTCTGGCAGGAACTGCGTTCCGTCGCCGAGTAACTTTTGCAATTAATCCAAGTCTTGTGGCCGGGCATGTCCCGGCCACAAGTTTTTGTGGAAGTCGTCCGTCAAGTCGTCCTGTGGATTCCTATACTCGACAGAACCGGTTAAGCTGTCGGTAACGAATCGGGTTGGGTGGCATGCGGAAGCCCTCTCGAGCGTCGCGCATGAGTTTAAGAGGCACTTATGAACAAGCCGGCCGCCAAAGAACCGTCCATGGACGAGATACTGTCTTCCATTAGGCAGATCATTGCCGATGACGACGAGAGTGCTGCGCCGCGCCGTCCTTCGCTGCAGGTTTCGCCTGACCCCATGGAAGCCGTGAGCTTTGGTGCGGATCAGGACAATGAACCGCTGGAGCTCTCGTCCGCGCAGATCGTGCCGGAAAACGAAGCCGCCGCGGATATGGGCTTTGATGCGCTGCTTGCCGACGCTCAGGCTGAAACCGCAGAGCCGAAAGAAGCTCCCGCCTTGGTGGTGCCCGATGACATCAGCTTCTCTCCGGCGGAGCCCGATGTCGGCATTGCCGAATTGCCGAGCTTCAATCCTGCGCCGAGCGCTGCCGAAGAGACCGAGGCAGAAGCCGAACCCGAATTTTCGCCCGAACCAGAAGTTGAGGCTGCCCCCGTGCTTTCTGCTGTCAGTATCGATGAAGACCGCTCCGTGGCCGAGTTTGCGCCGGAACCGACGCCGTTTTCCCGCCCGTCCGTCGCCGCTGCTTCGCCCATGCCTGATGCAACGCTGAGCGCCGACATTGCCGAGGGTCTGTTGGAGACAACGACCAAGGCAGCTATCCGCAGCTCCATCGACAAGCTGGGCGCTGCCGGCATTGGCATTGTGCCGTCGCCGGCGCTGGGCAATGCCAATCTGACCATCGAAACCATGGTTCGCGAGATGCTTCGCCCGATTCTGAAGGAATGGCTGGATGAAAATCTGCCTTCCGTCGTCGAGCGCATGGTGGAAAAGGAAATCTCGCGCGTTGCGCGCGGAGATTGATCCCAAGCTGAGGGGCAGGGTGCTTTTCCTGCCCCGCCGCAGTTGACCCTGCGGCGCGCTTTTGCTTGAAGTTGCCAACCCTGTTTGGGCCCGCCATGTTCTGCTTGGCGGGTCAATGTTGTTGCGAGTGACCTATGCTTGAAAAGACCTACGAACCCGCTGAAGTCGAAGACCGCATCTATACGGTCTGGACCGACAATGAGGCGTTTGCCGCGGGTAAGGGAGCAAAGCCGGGCGCGGAGACTTTTACCATCGTCATTCCGCCGCCCAACGTTACGGGCTCGCTGCATATCGGGCACGCGCTCAACAACACCATCCAGGACATTCTCATCCGCTTCAACCGCATGTTGAAGAAGGACGTGCTCTGGCAGCCGGGCACCGACCATGCCGGTATCGCCACCCAGATGATCGTCGAGCGTCAGCTTGCCGAAAAGCAGATGGACCGCCGGTCGATGGGCCGCGAAGCCTTTATCGACCGTGTTTGGGAATGGAAGTCCGAAAGCGGCGGCACCATCATGAACCAGCTCAAGCGCCTCGGCGCTTCGGCTGATTTCTCGCGTGAACGCTTTACCATGGGCGAGCGCGGGGCGGCGGACGACCAGATGGTGCGCGCCGTGACCAAGGTGTTTGTGGAGATGCACAAGCGCGATTTGATCTATCGCGCCAAGCGGTTGGTGAACTGGCATCCGGGCCTTGAAACCGCCATTTCCGATCTCGAAGTCGAGAATATCGAGATCAAGGGCCATATGTGGCACCTGCGCTATCCGCTGGCTGATGGTGTCACCTATCAGTTCCCGGTCAAGGACGAAGACGGCAATGTCATCGGGTCCGAGACGCGCGACTACATCATCGTCGCGACGACCCGGCCGGAGACCATGCTGGGCGACGTCGCCGTTGCCGTGCATCCAGAAGACGAGCGCTATCAGTCGCTGGTCGGCAAGTTCATCGAACTGCCGCTCGTCGGCCGCCGCATTCCGGTCGTGGCCGATGAATATGCCGATCCGACGCTTGGCACCGGCGCGGTGAAAATCACGCCTGCGCACGATTTCAACGACTTCGAAGTCGGCGCGCGCGCTGGTCTTGACCCGATCAACGTGTTCACGACCCGCGGTGCCATCATCGATGCCGAGTTCATTCCGGCGCAATATCGTGGCCTCGACCGGTTCGAAGCGCGCAAGGCTATCGTTGCGGATCTGACGGCACTCGCCGAAGAAAACGCGACACGCGGCCTTGATCATATCGAAGACAAGAAGATCATGGTGCCGCATGACGAGAAATCAAAACTCGTCGTCATCGAGCCGTTCCTGACCGACCAGTGGTGGGTCAAGGCCGACGTGCTGGCCCAGCCGGCACTCGCTTCGGTGCGCGAAGGCCGTACCAAGTTCGTGCCGCAGCAATACGAAAACACCTATTTCGCCTGGCTCGAAAACATCAAGCCGTGGTGCATTTCGCGTCAGCTCTGGTGGGGCCATCAGATTCCGGCTTGGTACGGTTTCGGACGGAGTGAAAACGGGGACTATCGCGAAGACGTGGACCCTGCGGCTTTCGTTGCCTATGACGCAGACGAGGCAATTGCGGCCGCCGGTAATTTCTATGGGCATCGTGTCCAGGTGGTCGATGATTTTGCCGCCGCCGTGCGTCTCTGGCAGGAAGCGTTGGACGCGGGGACGACAATGCCATTCATGCCGATTTGGCGCGATCCCGACGTGCTCGACACCTGGTTCTCTTCTGCCCTCTGGCCGTTCTCGACGCTTGGCTGGCCAGACGAAACGGCCGACCTCAAGCGCTACTATCCAACCGACGTGCTGGTCACAGGCTTCGACATCATCTTCTTCTGGGTTGCCCGCATGATGATGATGGGTCTGGAATTCCTCGACGAGGAGCCGTTCCATACCGTCTACATGCATGCCCTGGTCCGCGACGAAAAGGGCCAGAAGATGAGCAAGACCAAGGGCAATGTCATCGACCCCCTCAAGCTCGTCGATGAATATGGTGCCGATGCTACCCGCTTTACGCTGGCGGCCATGGCGGCGCAGGGCCGTGACCTGAAGCTCGCGATTTCGCGCGTCGAAGGCTATCGCAACTTCGTCACGAAGATCTGGAATGCAGCGCGCTTCCTCGAGATGAACGAATGCCGCCGCGTCGAGGGTTTTGATCCCAAAGCCAACAAGCTGCCGCTCAATCGCTGGATCGTCGGGTCCACGGCGCGCGCGCTCGCGACCGTTCGCCAGGGTATCGAGGATTACAAGTTCAACGAAGCTGCCAACAGTTCCTATGATTTCGTCTGGGGCACGTTCTGCGATTGGTATGTGGAATTTGCCAAGCCCGTGTTCAACGGCGAGGATGAAGCGGCAAAGGCCGAGACGCGGGCAACGGCGGCCTGGGCTCTCGATCAGATCCTGATCATGCTTCACCCGATGATGCCCTTCGTCACCGAAGAGCTGTGGGCGGAAACCGGCAAGGCCGGCCCGAAGCGCGATGACCTGCTTATCCTCACCGAGTGGCCGACCTATCAGGGCTTTGAAGATGCGGATGCTGATGCGGAATTGGCTTGGCTGATCGACGTCATTTCCAACGTTCGGTCCGTGCGCGCTGAAATGAACGTGCCGGCCGGAGCCAAACTCCAGCTGGTCGTGACCGGCGCGGGTGAGCAGACTTTGGCCCGCCTCGTGGCGGGTACGTCGCTGATCAGCCGGCTGGCACGGCTTGAGCAGATATCGCCGCAAAACCAGGTGCCGGGCGAATCGGCCCAGTTCGTCGTCGGTGATGCGACCTATGCCTTGCCACTGGCTGGCGTGATCGACATTGCTGTCGAAAAGGCGCGCCTTGAAAAGGAAGTGGGCAAGCTCGACGGTGAAATAGTCGGGATCGACAAGAAGCTTGGCAACGAGCAGTTCGTTTCGAAAGCGCCGGAAGAGGTGATCGAAGAACAGAAGGCCCGTCGTGAAGCTGCCATCGATCGGCGTCAGAAGATCCTCGAAGCCCTGAAACGTTTGAGCTGACAACATGGACGGCACGCCGAAGCAGCCAAGTGACCGCGCTCAGCATAACGGTCTCATAGGCGTCGGCGCCGTCCTTGTGTTTGATGGCGATGGCGGCATGAAGCGGTACGAACCGAGCGAAAGCCTGCCGGTCGTACCGCCTCGCGGCTTCAAGCTGGTCGTGGGCAATTCCAAGGCACCAGAGTTCAAGCTGTGGCTGCGCGGCGAGCTGGGCGAGTTCAATTCAGGGCTTCTTACGTCCCCAACTTCGCGAGCGCGATGCACCGTCATGGACGATCGGGCATTGGTGATGTTGCGTGTGGTTCGCCCGGGCGCTGCGCCGCATGATGTTGGTCGTCAGTTCCTGACATTGTGGATCGAACAAGGCCGCGTCATCATCGCGTCAGAGCTCAACATTCTGGATTTTTTGGGCATGTCGAAGTGGGAGCAACCCGTCCATGCTCCCGTTTCTCCGGCCGATCTGATTGCGCGCCTCGCACTCAGGGCGACCGACCGGCTGGAGCCGCTGATCGAAATGTTGGGCGACCGGCTCGATGAGGTCGAAGAAACGCTCATCACCCATCGCACGGAAAAGGCGCAAGACAATCTCGAGCATCTGCGCCGAACCCTTATCAACTTCCGCCGCCTCGTCTGGCCACAGCGGGACGCGCTGACCACGCTCGAAATCGAGGATCTGTCCTTCTTTTCGGACCGGGATCGATTGCGTCTGCGCGATGCGGCAATGCGCACGGCCCGCATCGGCGATGAATTGCAGGCCCTGTCCGAGCGGGCAGTGCTGGTCCATGAAGAGATCGTCGATGACCGGGCCGAACAGATGAACCGGACCATGCTGCTGCTGGCGGCGGTGACCGTGGTGTTCTCGCCGTTGACCCTCATCAGCGGCATGCTCGGCATGAATGTCTCGGGCATCCCCCTGGCCGACTCCGGCGGCGCGTTCTGGATCGTTTGCGGCATTCTGGTCGTGCTGGCCAGCGGACTGGTCTGGTGGATGCGCAAAAGCCATCTGTTTTAGGCGGCCGCCCCTCCCCAGCGGGGAGGGACGTTTGTGAAGATCCTAGATGCTGGCCTGCACCGCCTGGAGGCGAGCATAGTAGCCGTTCGCCGCTATCAGTTCATCATGCCGGCCTTCTTCCACGATCCCGTCCTCAGTGAGGACGAGGATGCGATCGGCATTGCGAACGGTCGTTAGCCGGTGCGCGATCACGAGGGTAGTGCGGCCCCGGGCGAGGGATTGCAGCGCCATTTGCACGGCGCGTTCGCTTTCATTGTCGAGGGCGCTGGTTGCTTCATCGAAAATGAGAATGGCCGGGTCCTTGAGGAAAGCCCGGGCGATGGTCAGGCGTTGCTTCTGCCCGCCGGATAGTTTGACGCCGCGCTGCCCCACGTCGGTGTCGTAGCCCCCAGGAAGTGCCATGATGAAGTCGTGGGCATTGGCTGCTTTCGCCGCCGCTATGACCTCGTCCTGGCTGGCCTCTGGGCGGCCATAGCGCAGGTTTTCGGCGACGGTGCCCGAGAACAGATAGGTGTCCTGCTGCACGACCCCGATCTGGCGGCGAAGAGAGGCCAGTTCGAAATCCCGGATATCCTCGCCATCCACGGTGATTTCACCGCTTTCGATCTCGTAAAAGCGCGGGATAAGGGCACAGAGCGTGCTCTTGCCGACACCAGAGGGACCAACCAGCGCCACGAACTCGCCCGGCGCAATATCCATGGTCAGGTTCGAGAAGACCGTCCGGCCATCGCCATAGCCGAAAGTGACGCCGTTGAAGCGGATATTGCCGCGGAAATGCGGGGCAGGGCGGGCGTGAGGTGCGTCCCTGATGTCAGGAACCTGCTCGAGGATTTCCATCACGCGGGTGAATCCAGTTGAGCCCTCCTGCCAGAGACGCACGATATTGGCGAGACGGTTTACAGGATCGACCAGCACACCGACGCAGAGCAGAAACGTCAGCAGGTCGGGCACCGACAGGTCTGCGGCGAGGATACGCAGGGCGCCGGCGGTGATTACGATGATCGTCACCAGATAGACGAAGACTTCCATGCCCACGAAGAACCAGGCCTCGCTCCGGTAGCCATCCTTGCGGCTTTCGACAAAGGTGCGGTTTTCCGCTTCGAACCGGGCCAGTTCAAAACCCTCATTGGCAAAGGATTGCACCACGCGAATGCCGCCCAGCGCATCCTCGACCCGCTCATTGACCGCGGCGATTTTCTCCCGGCTTCGTGCCATGGCCTTGTTCATGCGCCGGTTGAAGTAGAGTGCATAAACTACCGCAAACGGGAGAAGAATGGCGATATAACCCGTCAAGGTCGGATCAATGAAGAACAGCACGGCGAGGGCTCCGGCGAACTTCAGGAGGCCAATGGCGATATCCTCGGGCCCATGGTGGAACATCTCCCCAAGGGCAAAGGTGTCATTGGTGATGCGGCTCATGAGTTGCCCCACGCGGCTACGATCATAAAAACCGAAGGACAGCTTTTGGCAGTGCTCAAAAAGCTCGCGCCGCACATCGGCTTCGATGCGGGCGCCCATGGCGTGGCCCTGATAATCGACAAAGAACGTCGCTCCGGCCTGGGCAATGAGCACCAGCACCATGACGCCACCCATGGCGAATATCTGCGAGATGGCCTCGGCATGATCGCCGAGGATCAGCAGGCGCGTGGTCACATAATTGGCGCAGAGCGGCAAGGCGATGGCCGTGGCCGCGATCAACGCTGCGGAAGCCAGGTCCATGACCAGCAGGTGCCGGTAGGGCCGATAGTAGGAGACGAATTTACGAGCCCGCTCAAATCCGGGTCGCGCAAAGAAGTTGGAAAGAGTGTTGCGAAGAGAGCGGCTAGTGCTGTCCTGGCGTGCCTCGTCCGAAGGATTTTTCGAATGCATGAACGATCATGTCCTGATGGATTTCCGTGTGGTTGATCGGGAACAGGATCGCTTTCATGTCGAACTCCTTTGCATGCGCCGCAAAAAGCAGGCGAAGTATGGGTGCTTCGCGCCTCCTTCACAACGCCGTGTTCGCGCTATTTTGCTTCGCGGGTGACGTCTGTGACGAATTGGCAACAGCATGTGGGATTCACCGCGGCGTCGTCCGGCATAAAGAGTTTGGCGATGTTTCCCGCCACAATCTGATCTTAAACGAGATGGCTAGGCATTCGGGGGCGGGTGTCGGCAGTTCAGGGAGGAAACGCGAGGTTTCGTCCTGGGCCTGTCTGTGGCGCGCCAGACTGCTTGAAAATAGGCGGGAATCCGCCGGTTCTTGGTGAGCACGTGCACAAACAGGATACGACGAGTTCGAGCTATTTGAGTAGCCCAATGGCCGCCGCTATTGCCCTCGGGGATGTGATGTCCCCGGCTCAAATCCTGCCGCAATGGGAGTTTACCAAAACTTCACACTTCGCTTTTCCTCGAGCGGCATCGGGATCAAATTGGCCCCGCATGTCGATCGCACAGCAGATATTTGTAGCACCCGCCCAGGCCGTTATGGGCAAAAGGAGTAAGATGCGGAAATCGCCGGCTTTTTATCTGGCATCCGCGGTAACCGGACTTGCGCTGTCGGTTCTGACAGCAGCGATCCCCGCACAGGCACAGACAGCGGCCGAAGCGGCGCTCGATCTAGCCAATATGCTGGATGGCGCAGGCGGCGGCGTGTCTGGCGACGCCTATCTTTCCGCGCTTGAAAATGCCGCTGCGGCTGGCCAGCCAATGGCCATGTGGCAGCTCGGGACCATGTATGAAAATGGCGAGGGCGTCGCCAAGGACCCTGCAAAGGCCTTTGGATACTTTGCCCAGATCGCCAATCAGCATGCCGACGCGGCGCCGCGTGGCGTCGAATCTGATATCGTGGCGCAGTCTTTCGTGAAGATGGGTGACTACTATCGGCAGGGTGTGCCCGACGCCGGCATTCCGGCCGATATCGAGCGCTCGCATGCGCTGCTTCTCCACGCCGCCACCTATTTCGGTGATGCCGATGCGCAATACCGCGTTGGCCTACTTTATCTGCAGAATGAAGGTCTGGGCGTAAATCCCTTGCAGAGCGCCCGCTGGTTCTCCCTTGCCGCCCGCAAGGGCCACTGCCTGGCACAGGCTCGTCTCGGCGACCTGCTCTTCAATGGCATGGATGGCATCGAGGCCCAGCCGATCGAAGGCTTGATGTGGTTGAACCTGTCCCACGACCGGTGCAGTGGCACGGCCGATCAGGCGCAGGTCGACGAACTGCTCAATCGGGCATCCTCAATGGCCCGGCCAGAGGATCGTGCCAATGCAGCGGCGCTGGCCGAGTCCATCGCTCCGCAGTTTGCTGATTTCTGAAAAGCTTTGCCGCAGCGGCTTAACGCTGCGGCATCAAACCCTTAAAGGGTGAAGCAGTCGCCACCGTTCGACTTGACGTTCGAACAGATCGTATTGGCGTCCTGCAGCGAGTTCGCCGGTACGCGGACCCGATAGAAAATCCCGCGATCACCAAGATCAACGCGCTGGACTTCGAGGCTGGCACCGCCAAAGAGCGAACCGAAACGGGTGGCGATTTGCTGCGCTGTCTGGCGCGCGGCTTCCTCCGTCCGCTGGGACGACAATTGCACATAGGCGGGCGCAGAGTTGCCGGTTGGGGCCGCAGCAACCGGCTGGGGCTGTTCCACGGCAGGCGCTGCTGCCGGCAAGCTTTGCGCCGGCGCAGTCGCCACCGACGGAGCCGGCGTTGCCGCGACCGGAGCCGTCAGAACCGCTTGCGGCGCAAAATTTGCCGGACGGACGAGCGGCACAGGCGCCATCTTGCCGCCAACCGGCGCGCCGGTCAGATCGACAACCGGAACCGTCGAGCCGGGCTGCACGGGAACGACGGCGGGAGCTGTCTGAGCCGGCGCAGGTGTCGCTGCCGGCGCATTTGCAATGGCATTGGCAATGAGATCGGGCGTCGAGAAATCGGCGCCGGGCACTTCCGGTACGGAGGGACGATCGACAGGCAGCATCGCGGAACCGGCAAGACTGTCGCCGCCGCTCACTATGGTGCCATCCGGCCGCACGGTGACCGTACGAACCTTGCGGTTGACCAGACCTTCTTCACTGACGTCGGCGGACGCGACCTGGGTCACGGCTTCCACGTCGGATTGGTCACGCGAGACGATTTGTTCATCGGCGCCGGTATTTGCGCCAGAAATTTCGTTGAAGACCACAGACTGACTTGCCGTTTCCGGCGAGGGTGCGGGGACTTCCTTGGTCGGCGTCGTATCGGCGGCGACAAGCGGGGCAGGGCCTTCCGGCGTGCCACTGCCAAGGCCGAGGACCGTATAAAGCCCGACGGCGGCAACAGCCAGCAACAGCGTGGCAACAACGGGACCGGCGAGCGAACGCGTCAGACCAAGCGCTCGGCCGCGCGGCGCTCTGGGAGATTTTATGGGCTCTTCGGGCGGCAGTCTGGCCTCGATGGCCGGCTCTACCCATTCCACTCGGGCCCCGCTGGTCTCGGCTGCGGCCAGAATGGCCTCTTCTACCGAAGAGACGCGCGTTTTGTTCGGCGCTGGCGTTGCGACGGCGGCCGGTTGAGGCTCGCGCGGCGGCAAGGTGGGCGTTGCAAGACTACGCAAGGCCGGGCTCGGGGCAGGCGCCTGCTGCGTCCGCGCCGCAGGACCGATCAAGCGCTCGATCTCGTCGAGCGGGTCGGGCAAAGCTTGCGGCTTGGGCTGTTGCGGAGACACGACGGGGCTGTGACCGATATTGATCTCGGCCGGTTTGAGCTCGGGGACGACAAGCTCTTCCGGTTCGGGACGAGCTTCAGGCTTGTGCACTGCGCCCGAACCGAGCCCGAAAACCGGCGGAATACCGAAGGCGTCGGCTTCGCGCGGAAAGGTCTGGCCGCGGACCGCATCGGTCACGTCCAGCTCGTCGATCGGATCGTCCTGCCTTTGGGCATGGACTTCGGGTTCGTCGCCAACGGCCAACTCGGCCGCGATCAGGCTGGCAAGGCTGTCCTGGTCCAGTGCAGGCATATCTTCGGCCGGCGGCGCGGCGGGTTCTGCGCGCGCAAACACGGGAGCCGGCGGAGTAACCTCCTGCGGCGCTATGGCGATGGGCTCGACCGGCGTCGTCGGCGCTGGCTGATGGGCGGAGCGGGGCTCCGCGGCCGGGGTTTCATTTACGTTGGGCCTGAGGGCGCCGAAGGCTGGGGCAAACGCCGCAGGTTCCACGCGCTGCGGCGATTCCATCTTGGGCTGCGCCACCTGTGGCTTACGATCGAAATCGAAGACAAAGGGCTCAGGCGCAGAAGCATTGTCGCCCGGAATGCGTACCGGGCGGCTCGGTGCCTCGACTTCTTTTTGGGGAGCGGCCGCTGCAGGACTATCGCCGCCCGGTATCCGGACCGACACGGCCGGTTCGCTCTTGGGCTTGTCGCCCTGAGCATCCTCGGCCATGAGGCGAGCGAGTTCTGCGATCAGGTCGTCCGCGCTATCGGTCTGTCCTGCCATATGTTTCGGTTTCGCTGTCGTCATCGGCCAGCGCCCCTAGATTGCTGCAAGCGCTCCCTTAGGGAGTTTGCCGCGAGTTTTCACACTAATGCGCCCGAATTATGAAAGCTCTTCGGGAGCCGAAACACCCAGAATTCCAAGGCCATTGCGGATGACTTGCCGTACGGCATCCACAAGTGCGAGTCGCGCCAAAGTGAGCTTTGGATCGGCAGCGTTAACAAATCGTAACGAATGATCATCCTTGCCCTTCGCCCAGAAGCCGTGGAAGGCGGCCGCCAAGTCGTGAACATAGAATGCTATACGATGAGGCTCGTGCGCAATGGCCGCCGCCGACACCGTCCGCGGCCATGCGGCAAGCAGCCGGATTAGCTCGAGATCGGCAGGCGAGGTCAGCAGCTCGATCTCAGCATTCGCCAAGGCGGATGCGCTGAAATCGAGCCCCGGCACATCGCGTTCGGCCGTGCGGAAGATGGAACAAGCGCGCGCGTGGGCATACTGCACATAAAAGACCGGATTGTCCCGCGTCTGCTCTTTGACGACGGCGAAATCAAAGTCCATCGAGGCGTCATTGCGCCGGAAGAGCAGCATGAAACGTGTGGCGTCCACGCCCACTTCTTCGACGACATCGGAGAGCAGAACGAGATCGCCGGAGCGCTTCGACATCTTGAACGGTTCGCCGTTCTTCAGCAGCCGCACCAGCTGACAGATGCGGACGTCGATGTCGGCTTCGCCATGCGACACGGCTTTCACCGCGGCCTGCAAGCGCTTTACATAGCCCGAGTGATCGGCGCCGAGCACATTGACCATGTGCTTGAAGCCGCGGAGATATTTGTTGCGATGATAGGCGATATCGGCGGCAAAATAGGTATATGAGCCGTCGGACTTGACCAGTGCGCGGTCGGTATCGTCCCCAAAATCCTTGGCGCGGAACAGGGTCTGCTCGCGCTCTTCCCATTCTTCAGGGGCCTTGCCCTTGGGGGCTTCGAGGCGGCCCTGATAGACCATGCCTTCTTCGCGCAGCCAATCGAGGGTCGTCTGGATGTCGCCGCCCTGACCGTGCAGGGTGCGCTCGGAAAAGAATACGTCGTGGTGGATATTGAGTTGGGCCAGGTCGGCCTTGATCAGTTCCATCATCTCGGCCAGCGCGGCCTCGCGGGCAATGAGGACGGCTTCCTGCTCGGGCTTGTCGAGGAGCGAGGCGCCATACTTCGTGGCAAGTGCCTTGCCGACGGGAATGAGGTAGTCGCCCGGATAGAAGCCCGAGGGAATCTCGATGGTTTCGCCGAGCGCTTCGCGGTAACGGAGCAGCGTGGACTGGCCGAGAATGATGGTCTGGCCGCCAGTGTCGTTGATGTAAAATTCACGCGTCACGTCATAGCCGGAATAGGCCATGAGCAAAGCGAGGGCGTCGCCGAAAACGGCGCCGCGCGTGTGGCCGACATGCATTGGGCCAGTCGGATTGGCCGAGACATACTCGACATTGACCCGCTCGCCCTTGCCGAGGTTCGACTTGCCATAGGCGTCTTTCTGCTCGCCGATTGCCTTCAGCACTTTGTGCAGAATGGGCGCGGCAAGGCGGAAATTGATGAAGCCCGGACCTGCGATCTCGATGGAGGTTACGTCGGTATCAGCCTTGAAGCGTTCGACCAAAGCCGCAGCGACTTCGCGTGGATTTTTGCCGAGCGGCTTGGCGACGACCATGGCGGCATTGGTCGAAAGATCACCATGGGCGGGGTCTCGCGGGGGTTCCACCACAACGCGCGACAGCAGATCGGCGCCCAGTTCGGGGTGATCGGCAAGCAGAGCCTCGGTAACCCGAGTGGTGAAAAGTGCGAAGATATCCATGACAAACCCGCTGGAAATGCTGTGAGGCGGTTAGCGGAATTCCGGGCGAGCGTCAAACAAGCGCTGATGTTCGTCAAGCGCATATGGGTCGGTCATGCCCGCGATGAAGTCCGCAATGATGCGCGCGCGGGCGTTACTGTCGTCAGCGGCGCGCGCGGCATCGCCCCAGCGCCCGGGCATGTCCGCGCTCTCCATATAGGCGGCAAACAGCCGCTCGACGACGGTTTCGCTTTCGCGGACTGGCCGCATGACAGTCTCGTTGCGATAGACGCGCTCGTAGAGCACCTCTTTCAAACCCTTCTCCGCCTCTGCCATGGCCGGGGAGAAGGCGATCAGGGTTTTGCCCGCGGTCCGGACATCTTCGGCGCTGGCGGCGCCCAACTCGATTATGTTGGCAGCGCTCTGAGCGATGACATCTTCAATGGCGCGCGTAATCATGCGCCGCTGAACTTCGTGCGTCTGCCGTTTTGCCGCGACATCGGGATAGAGGCCCTCGACTTCCCGCACGATCGGGCCAGCCATAGGGGCATTCTCGAAATCGGCGAGTTGAACGAGACCGGCGCGGAGCGCGTCATCGATGTCGTGCGCATTGTAGGCGATGTCGTCGGCAATGGCGGCCACCTGGGCTTCAAGGCTGGCATGGCTTGCAAGCCGAAGGTCGGCGACCGCTGGAATATCGGCGACACCCGACGGCAGGCCTTCCTCGGCATAACGGCCGTAAGGGCGGCCATCGGTGTGAATCAATGGGCCATTGTGCTTCAAAATGCCTTCGAGCGTTTCCCAGGTTAGGTTAAGCCCGTCATGCTCGGCATAGCGATTTTCAAGCTGGGTAACGACGCGCAGCGCCTGAACGTTGTGATCGAACCCGCCATAGGGCGCCATCGCTCGATGCAAGGCGCGTTCGCCCGCGTGGCCAAATGGGGTGTGGCCGAGATCGTGGCTCAGTGCCACGGCCTCCGCCAGATCCTCGTTGAGCCTGATGGCTCGTGCGACCGAGCGCGCGATTTGGCTGACTTCGAGCGTGTGCGTCAGGCGATTGCGAAAATGCCGGCCTTCGTGATGCAGAAAAACCTGCGTCTTGTGCTGGAGCCGGCGGAAGGCGGTCGAATGGATGATCCGGTCGCGGTCGCGTTGAAATTCCGACCGCGTTGGGCTGGGCCCGGTGCCGTAGAGACGCCCCAGGGAATCTTCGGGCTTGCTCGCATAGGGCGCTGTTTCGCTCATCTTATCGTTCCAGGCCTTTGCAATGGCGCGTCATGCGCCTATCTTAGGGTCAGTGTTATGACATTACGACCGTACGGACACTTCAAATGACCGCTGCCGCCCTCGCCGAAACCCCTGCCGTGACATTGTCGGATCGCGCTGCAAAGCGCGTGTCTCGCATCCTATCGAAAGAGCAGACGGGAACCGTGCTGCGAATTTCGGTCGCCGGTGGCGGTTGTTCCGGTTTTCAGTACGAATACAATCTCGTGCAGGAGACTGCGAACGAGGATGACCTCGTGCTTCAAAAGGGTGATGCCACAGTGCTGATCGATTCGCTGAGCCTCGAATTCATGGGCGGCGCGGAAATCGACTATGTGGACGACCTGATCGGCCAGGCCTTTCAGATCAAGAACCCGAACGCGGTTGCATCCTGCGGCTGCGGAACGAGTTTCGCGGTCTAATTACACAATCTAGTAGATCTCTGGGAGGGGAATATGGGCGCGAGCGTCAACGCGGTCATGGATAATGCTGTCTCTGGCAACAAGATTGTCGGGGCCGAACTCGTCGTTTATCGCCACGGCAAAATTGCCCTGCGGCGAACTGCCGGCCACTTTGATCGCGAGGCAGGCGTGCCGATGATCGAGAATGCCATCTACCGGTTAGCCTCCGTCACCAAGCCGATCGTTGCCGCAACCGCGCTTGCGATGATCGACAAGGGTCTGCTTGCGCTCGACGACCTCGTGTCCGAACGCCTCGACTATTTTGCGCCCAAGCTCGATGACGGCTCACAGGCCCCGATCACCATTCACCACCTGCTGACCCACACGGCGGGCCTCGCCTATGGCTATGCGGACGCAGGTATTTCGACGGGGCTTGGGCCGACCGACAAGAATTTCAGGGAGAATTTCTCCCGCGTCGCCGCCCAGCCGCTGCTTTTCGCGCCGGGGCAGGGATGGAACTATTCGGTCGCGATCGATGTGTTGGGAGCAGTTCTGGCGCAGGTTCACGGGGGCACACTCGAAGATGCTGTCCGAACCCACGTGACAGGCCCGCTCGGTATGAACGAGACCGGTTTCTTTGTCGCACAAGCGTCCCGCCTGGCTCCGCCTTACGCCGACGGAAATCCCATACCCACGCCTATGACTGACCCGCAGACTATTTCGAACGAAAATGGCGGGCCGACGACCTTTTCTCCCTCTCGCATCTTTAGCGACAAGGCCTTCCAATCCGGGGGCGCCGGCATGGCTGGCACGCCGGAAGACATTGCGACGTTCTTGGAAACCCTGCGGCAGGGCGGCGGAGCAATTCTGAAACCTGAGACTGTTGCAGTGGCCTTTTCCAACCGGATCGGCAGCCTTCCCCGTGACGATCAGGGCCAGCGTTTTGGCTATTTTGGCGCTGTCATCGACGATCCTGTTGCGGCCAATTCGGCCTCTGCCAAGGGCACCGTCAATTGGGGCGGGGTTTATGGTCATTCCTGGCTTGTCGATCCTGCCAACGGTATTACGATAGTGTCGATGAGCAATACGGCGCTCGAAGGGTGCACGGGACGCTACCCGAAGGACCTCATTCGCGCCGTTTATGCTGACCTCAACTAGAGCCGGAGAGAGCCATGGCCTTGCGTATCGCCACCTGGAACATCAACGGCATCAAGGCCCGGCTTGAGCTGCTGGTTCGCTGGCTCGAAGAGGAAAAGCCCGACGTCGTGGGCCTTCAGGAGATCAAGACGGTCGACGAGGGCTTTCCGGTCGCCGAGATCGAGGCGCTTGGCTACAATGTGGTGACGCACGGCCAGAAGAGTTGGAACGGCGTTGCGCTCCTGTCCAAGCTGCCGTTTGACGAGGTGCATCGTGGCCTGCCGGGCGACGATGCCGATGAACAATCGCGGTTGATCGAGGGTGTTTTTTCGGTCGAAGGCGGCGTGGTCCGCATCTGCAATATCTATCTGCCGAACGGCAATCCGGTCGATACGGAGAAGTTTCCTTACAAACTGCGCTGGATGGATCGGCTCAACACCTTCGTCGCCGGCCGGCTGGCGCTCGAAGAGCCATTCGTCCTGATGGGGGACTTCAATCTCATTCCCGCGCCGATCGATGCGCATGACCCCGACGCATGGTGGGGCGACGCGCTCTATCGTCCGGAAAGCCTCGAAAAGTTCCGCATCTTGCGTAACCTCGGCATGACCGATGCCCTGCGTTCCATCACCGCCGAGCAGGTGTTCACCTTCTGGGATTTCCAGGCCGGTGCATGGCGCCGGAATGCCGGGATACGCATCGACCACCTGATGCTTTCGCCGCAGGCGGCGGACCGGCTTGACGATGTCACGGTGCATAAGGATGTTCGCGGCTGGGACAAGCCGAGTGACCACGTTCCGGTCGAAGGTGTGTTCAGCTTCTAGCGCCGCAACCGGCTCGCTTGACGCTGCGGCTTCGCGCCGCCAAGGATGCGGCATGATTTCTGCGCTGCGGTTTTCCTCATGAATGGTTCGCCGACCGATTGGCTCGACACTGACGCGCCGCCGGCGGGTGAGGTCCTGCATGTCGATGTGGACGGCTATGAAGGGCCGCTTGACCTGCTGCTGGACCTGGCGCGGCGGCAGAAGGTCGATCTGGCGGCGATTTCCATCCTCGCGCTGGCCGAGCAATATCTCGCCTTTATCGATCGGGTGCGCGAGCGGCGCATCGAAGTGGCGGCGGACTATCTGGTGATGGCCGCGTGGCTGGCCTATCTCAAGAGCCGCCTCATGGTGCCGCAGGCGCCGGATGACGATGAACCGTCCGGCGAAATGCTGGCCGCCATGTTGCAGTTCCGTCTCAAGCGGCTGGAGGCCATGCGCCTTGCTGCGAGCCGCCTGTTGGGCCGCCCGAGGCTTGGGCTGCAGATCTATTCGCGCGGCGCTCCCGAACCGCTGGAAATCGCGCGAAAATCCATCTGGGAGGCGAGCTATTACGAACTGCTCAAGGTCTATTCCGCCCAGCGCGAGCGTGGTGCAGTTACCGAATATCGCCCGCTTACGCGCACCGTTTGGTCGCTACAGGAGGCGCGAGACATTTTGCAGCGGCTGATCGGGGAAAGCGCTGAGTGGGTGGCAATGGATACCTATCTCGAACAATATCTCGCCCGATCCGATGAGCGAACGACCGTCCGGGCCTCGACCTTTGCCTCGAGCCTGGAACTGGTTCGCCAGGGCGAAATCGAGGTGCGGCAGAGCGAGACATTTGGCCCGATCCTGTTACGGCGCCGGAAGCGTGAACAGTTATGAGCGAAGAGGACGGATACGCAGACGTGCGGCAGCGGCAGCTGCGCATTCTCGAAGCATTGCTGTTCGCCTCGGCCGAGCCGCTATCGCTGGCCGAAATGTCGCCCTATGTAGGTGACGGCGCGAACCTGCCGGCGCTGATCGAAGAGCTGCGCGTGCTCTATGCCAATCGCGGCGTCAATCTGGTGCGCCGCGGCGAGCGCTGGGCATTTCGCACGGCCGAAGACCTCGGTTTCCTGCTGCGCCGCGAGGAAGAGGAAACGCGGCCGCTTTCCCGTGCCGCGCTCGAAACCCTCGCCATAATTGCCTATCATCAGCCAAGCACGCGGGCCGAAATCGAGGAAGTGCGCGGTGTCACGGTCGGCAAGGGCACGATGGATATCCTGATGGAAGCCGGCTGGGTGCGCATGCGGGGCAGGCGGCGCACGCCGGGCAGGCCCGTTACCTATGGCACGACGGATGCCTTTCTCGACCATTTTGGCCTCGAGCACCTGTCCGATCTGCCGGGGCTCGATGAACTCAAGGGGGCAGGGCTCCTGTCCTCCAGGCTCCCGCCATCGCAGCAAATTCCGCTGCCGTTCGATGGTGCCCTGCGGGAGGACGAAGACCCGCTTGAACCCGACGATCAGGGCGATGCGGTTGCCGACGAGGAGTAGTCAGGACGCGAGGTTGCCGCTTTCGTGAGTGCGCAAAATCAACACGTTCTTGTGTTTGCCCGCGATTGAACCTATTTCTCGCACATCTATCGCGTGTAACGCGTTCTGAAAGTCTAGGGAGATCACCATGCACGCGCCTTCCATTTGGGGCATTCTCGTTGTTGCCGTCGTCGTTATTCTACTTTTCGGCCGCGGGAAGATTTCCGGCATGATGGGTGAAGTTGCCTCGGGCATCAAAGCCTTCCAGAAGGGCATGAAGGACGACGACAAGCCGGCCGAACGTGTCACCACGACTGCTGAAGTCGATGCACGCGAGACCGAGCGCAAGGACGTCTGATCCTTCTCGGCCTGACTTAGCGGCCATGGGCCGCGCTCGGAGACTATCTTTATGCTCGGTCTAGGCTGGACAGAGATGCTGGTGATCGGCGTCGTTGCGCTGATCGTCATTGGCCCCAAGGACATGCCCGTCGTCATGGGACGCATCGGCAAGTTCGTGGGTCAAATCCGCCGTATGGGCAATGAGTTCCAGCGGGAAATCAATCGGACGACCGGACTTGATGAGGTGCGCAATCTGCGCAATTCCATCACCTCGCCGCTCAAGAAAACCGCCGAAGAGATCCGCAAGGAATTCAACACGATGACCCCGAGCGGCCCCCAGCCGAGCGGTGCCATCAAGCCGGCAGATCCCAAGGTGGAAAGCGTCGTCGACGAGCTTCGCAGCGCCGCGGGAATGCCTCCGGCGGAAAAGAAGTCGAGCGACGAATTGGCAGCCGACTATGGCTTCAAGGCCAGCGAGCCGGTGAAAGCCGCTAAGGTTGTGCGTGCGAAATCCGTTGCGGCGGCGCCGACTTCACCCGTCACGACGAGCGATCTTGCCCCGATCGAGCCGGCGAAAGCCAAGCCTTCGACTGCGAAAAAGACAGCACCCGCGACCAAAGCTGCTTCGGCCAAGACTGCTGCGACCAAGAAGCCTGCTGCCCCCAAGGTAGTGGCCACGACGGAAGTCGTTGCGCCCGCAAAGCCCGTGCGGAAGCCGCGAACCAAGGCCGCTGTCGCGGAGGTGGTTGCCGAGCCGGTCGCTCCCGTCAAGAAACCGCGTGCGCCTCGCAAGAAGCCGACTGACTCGGCAGAAACGAAATAACGATGGCCGACGCAAAGCAGCCGCAACTGGAAGACAAGAACAAGCCCGAGGTCGAAGACGAACTCGCTGGCAGCGAAGCGCCGCTTCTCGAACACCTTATCGAGCTGCGCAAGCGCCTCATAAATTGCGCCATTGCCATCGTCGTTCTGATGGTCGGGTGTTTCCTCGTCTCCAAGAATATTTTCGATATTCTCCTCGGGCCATATCGCGGCGTTTACGCCAGCGATCCCACGCACACGATCGAGCTTATCTATACCGCGCCCCAGGAACTGTTCTTTACCGAACTCAACCTGGCGTTTTTCGGCGCCATCTTCCTCGGCTTTCCGTTCCTTGCCTCGCAGATTTATCTCTTCATGGCGCCGGGGCTCTACAAGCACGAACGCAAGGCGCTGGTCCCCTATCTCATTGCGACGCCCGTGTTCTTCGTGCTGGGCGCGTTGATGGTCTATTTCACCGTGCTGCCCATGGCGCTGCATTTCTTTGCGGGCATGGAAACCGAGGAAATCAAGCTCGTGCCGCGCGTGTCCGAATATCTCGGCTTCGCCATGACGCTGATTTTGGCGTTCGGCATCTGCTTCCAGTTGCCGGTCGTGCTCACGCTTCTCGCGCAGATCGATCTCGTCAATGTCGAGATGCTCAAGAAGGGCCGTCGCTATGCCGTTGTCGGCATCCTGATCGTTGCCGCCTTGATCACGCCGCCGGACCCGATCTCCCAGATCGGGCTTGCCCTGCCGATGTACGCGCTTTACGAACTGGCGATCCTGTCGGTTCGGGTGGTGCAGAAGCGGCGCGAGGCCAAATTGGCTGCCGAGAACGCCGAGCTTTCCGGTTCATCTAGCGAATAGCTGCTCCGCGTTCTCTCGCGGGTGCAGCTTAGTTCTGCCCCGCGGCGCTGGCAGGCGCGCCCAGGGGCATCGACCCAGGGCCTGCGTCAAACCAGAGGCGGGCAAGGGCCCGTAAGAACCGATGTTCGATATCAAGTGGATCAGAGCCAACGCCGAAGCTTTCGACGCCGCCGTTTCCCGGCGCAAGAACGTTTCCGTGCGCTCCTCCGATCTTCTGGCGATCGATGATCGGCGCCGCGAGATCATCGTCCGCCTCAATGAAGCGCAGGAAAAGCGCAACGCGCTTTCCAAGCAGATCGGCCAGGCCAAGGCGCAGAAGGACGAAGCCAAGGCCCAGGAGCTGATGGCCGAAGTCGCGCGCCTCAAGGATTTCATCCCCACTGGCGAAGCCGAGGAACGCGCCGTTGAAACCGAACTGCGCGCCGCGCTGTCGGTCATTCCCAATCTGATGTTCGACGATGTGCCGCTGGGTGACGACGAAAGCGACAATGTCGAATATTTCGGCGCCAACGGCACGGCAGAAATCGCCGCAAGGCAGCGGCCGGCCAAGCCGTCCTTCAGCTTTGCGCCCAAAGAGCACTACGAAATCGGCGTAGCCGAAAAAGACATGGACTTCGAAGTGGCCGCCAAGCTTTCCGGCAGCCGCTTCGTGGTGCTGAAGGGTCAGATTGCACGCCTCGAACGCGCCCTCGGCCAGTTCATGCTCGACGTGCATACGACCGAGCACGGCTATCTCGAAGTGCAGCCGCCGCTGCTGGTGCGCGACGAAGCGCTGTTTGGCACCAACCAGTTGCCGAAATTCGAGGAAGACCTGTTCTTCACCCCCCATGGCGACTCGCGCCTGGCGCTGATCCCGACGGCGGAAGTGCCGCTCACCAATATGGTGCGCGACTCCATTCTTTCCGAAGAAGAACTGCCGCTGCGTTTCGCGGCGCTGACGCCCTGTTTCCGCTCTGAAGCAGGCTCGGCTGGCCGCGATACCCGCGGCATGCTGCGCCAGCATCAGTTCGACAAGGTCGAAATGGTGTCGATCACGACCCCGGAAGAATCGGTCAACGAGCACGAGCGCATGCTGTCCTGCGCCGAAACGGTGCTGCAGCGCCTCGGCCTCCACTATCGCGTCATGATGCTATGCACCGGAGATACCGGGTTCGGCGCCCGCAAGACCTATGACCTCGAAGTCTGGCTGCCGGGGCAGGATACCTATCGCGAGATTTCGTCCGTGTCCGTCTGCGGCGATTTCCAGGCCCGCCGCATGGAAGCGCGCTATCGCCCTTCCGGCGAAAAGCAGGCGCCGCGCTATGTGCACACGCTCAATGGTTCCGGCACCGCCGTTGGCCGTTGTCTCATCGCGGTGCTGGAAAACTATCAGCAGGAAGACGGCTCGGTGCTGATTCCGGAGGCCTTGCAGCCTTATATGGGCGGCCTCATCTCCATCGGAGGTAAGTGATCCATGCGCATCCTCATCACCAATGACGATGGTGTGGATGCGCCAGGGATCGCCATCATGGCCGATATCGCCGCCGCGCTTTCGGACGATGTCTGGATCGTGGCGCCCGATGGAAACCAGTCCGGGGCAGGGCACCGCTTCACGCTGGGCCGCGAACTATCCCTCGAACAGCGCGGTCCCCGGCGCTTTAGCGTGACCGGCGGGTCACCCGCCGATTGCGTCGTGGCAGGAATGACCCATCTGCTGGCCGACAAGCCGGCCGACCTCGTTCTCTCCGGCGTTAATGCCGGGCAGAATCTTGGCGACATCGTCAATTGCTCGGGTACCGCCGCCGGAGCGCGCGAAGGCGCGCTGCAAGGCGCAGTCGGAATCGCGATGAGTCAAGCGATCGACTACGAGAGAAGCCGCACGGTCGATTGGTCCAATTCGATTCGTTTCGGGACAGATGTCGTCCGGGCGATTCTTTCGGCGCGGGGGCAGGATGACGTTTTTTACAACGTGAACTTCCCAGTTTGTCCGCCGGGTGAGGTCGCTGGAATTACAGCCGTGCCGCACCAGCGCTTTTCACGCTCGGCCTTCCGCTACTATCCCAGCGACAGGGAAGGTGAGTTTTTTATCTCCATTCCTGAAACACCTATGCCCTTGGATCCAAATGCGGATTTCGAGGTTTTGCGTCGCAGGAACACGATTACGGTGACCCCTTTCGCGCTGCAGCAAACCGAAAAGATGGCGCTGGAACGGCTGTCAAATCTGCGCTTGTCCCCCGAGGCGTAATCTTAACCTTACCCATTCGACAACATGGCCCGTTCGATTTCACTCAAATCGCATCGGCTTTAAGGCCCCTTTTACCTTACCGGCCTAATCTCGATTCCAGTGTAAAGTACCTGCGTACGAGTTAGCCGATGCGTAAAAACCTGTCTGTCAGGGTGCCTAAAGGTGCGGTCGCCGTGGCTGGTCTGTTAGTAGCAGCCGTCGGCTTGTCCGGTTGTTCAAGTCTTGGATCGCGAGCGTTTGGCGATTCTACGACGACCGGCTCAGTCGCCCAGTCATCCGCACCTGCCACGCTGAACCAGCCCATGCCAGCCTCGCTTGGAGCGCCTGCCACCGTGCAGGTCGCCGAGCAGCGGTTTCTGCCGCCGGCGCCGATTGGTTCTGCCTGGGGCGCCTCTCCCGTTCAATCCGCGTCGCCCGTTCAGCCGGGCTTCACGCAGCCAGCCGGCGCGGTTTCGCCGATTGGTATGGGGGCGAGTGCGCCCTCGGTTCGATCCCAGGATCTTCCTGTACTGAGTTCATCCGCTTCCATGGGAACCCCGCAAGCCATGCCCGCCATGCAGACTTCGGCCTCCGTGCCGTCTATGCCACCTGCCGTTGCCCTCGGTTCGCTTCCGAGCTCCAACGCTGCATTGCCTGTCAACAACAGCGTGCCGAGCGCTGCGCCCGCCGCGGTGCCGGCAACGGGCGGCGCCTATACGCACACCATCGCTGGTGGCGAGTCGCTCTATACGATCGCCCGCCGCTATGAGGTGACCACCCAGGCGCTGGTGCAGGCGAACGGCCTCTCCTCGCCCGACAAGATCGTCGTCGGGCAGGCGCTGATCATTCCGGGTCGCCCGGATCTGGTTCGTACGCCGCAGACACCAGCGCAGGCGCCGGTTCAGTTGGCCAGCGCCACACCGGTCCTCGGCGCCGCTCCTGCGCCTCTGGGTCGCCCTCAGGCTACGCCCCAGCCGGTCGCTGTCGCCCCTGCGGCAACTCCGGCGCCGGTTGCTGCTCCTGTCGCCACTCCCGCGCCAACTCAGGTCGCAACGGCCCCCGCTGCCGAGCCTGTCGCCTCCGGCAATGACAAGTTCCGCTGGCCGGTTAGCGGTCGCGTCATCACCGACTTTGCCGCCTCGCGTGGCACGGGCATAAATATCGACGTGCCCGAAGGCTCGACGGTCAAGGCCGCTGAAAATGGCACCGTCATCTATGTCGGCTCCGGCGTCGAAGGGTATGGCAACCTGATCCTCATTCGCCACGCCAATGGCTACGTGTCTGCCTATGCGCATCTCAACGGCATGAACGTTGCCAAGGGTGCAGCGGTCAATCGTGGCGACGCCATCGGCACAGTCGGCATGAGCGGTTCGGTTTCGAAGCCCCAGCTGCATTTCGAACTGCGCAAGGGCGCAACGCCGGTCGATCCAGTGCCGCTGCTGGCAAGCTGAGATCCGCAAGGAAATTGAAAGGGCCGGTGCAATGCGCCGGCCCTCTTCGTTCGTCCAACTTGCAATCGGTATTAGACCACCTTGCCCTGTTCGCCGGCTAAGCTGCGGATCAATTGGATCGCGACGCGGCCAGATCGGGAGCCACGGGTGGCGGCCCATTCGATGGCGCGAGCGCGCAGCGTCTCGTCTTCGAGCGCCAGCCCATAATAATCGGCATAGCCGCGAACCATGGCGAGGTAGGTGTCTTGATCGGAATTGTGGAACCCAAGCCAGAGCCCGAAGCGGTCTGATAGCGACACTTTTTCTTCCACAGCTTCGCTCGGATTGATCGCCGTGGAGCGTTCATTCTCGATCATGTCGCGCGGCATAAGGTGGCGGCGGTTCGAGGTGGCATAGAAGAGCACATTGTCCGGACGCCCTTCGAGGCCGCCGTCGAGAATGGTCTTGAGCGATTTGTAGCTCGTCTCGCCGCTATCGAAGCTGAGGTCGTCGCAGAAGATGATGAAGCGCGCCGGATGGCCCGAAATGGCCCGCATGAGCTGGGGCAGGGTATCGAGGTCTTCGCGTGCGATTTCGATCAGAACCAACGGCTCGAAACCGTCCCGCGCGCCGATATCGGCGTGAATGGCCTTGACCAGTGAGCTCTTGCCCATGCCGCGGGCGCCCCAGAGCAGGGCGTTATTGGCACCATGGCCACGGGCAAATTGCTCGGTATTCCTAAGAAGAACATCACGGACGTGATCGATGCCACGCAGCATATCGAGCGGCACGCGACTGACCTTTGGTACCGGCAGCAAGGCCTCGGACTCGCCCTGCCAATGGTAGGCGTCGGCTGCACCAAGCTCGAAAGTGGCCATTTCACCGGTGGTTGTTTCCAGCGCCTCGGCAATTGCCTCGAGAGCCGTAGCAATACGGCCAAGATAGTCTTTGGTTTTCACCGGTTCAGTCCTTCAATTCAAGCGCGGCATTGTGTTCCGTGAATGGCTTTGCAATCACAAGGGGCCAAATGTATAGTCCGCGCGATTTTGGCCGGGGTGCAAGTGCACAGGACCCCATTCGCGTCCAGTCTGCAGCCTTGGCTGTGTGGCGCTCTTCTCCCCCAAACAAGAAGAATCATAGGAGTTCGCCTGATGTTTGTAACGCCCGCTTTTGCGCAGGATGCAGCCGCACCCGCCACGGGAGGAGGTTTTTCCGATATTCTGATCCAGTTGATGCCGATCGTTCTGCTGGTTCTGATTTTCTGGCTCCTGATCTTCCGTCCGCAGCAGAAGCGCCTCAAAGCACAACAGGCTATGCTCTCGGCTATTCGCCGTGGCGATACTGTGGTGACCACCGGCGGCATCGTCGGCAAGGTGACCAAGGCCGTTGATGGCGAAGATCTGGAAGTGGAAATCTCCCAGGGCGTTAAGGTCAAGCTCGTGCGCGGCATGATTGCCGATGTGCGCTCCAAGGCCGAGCCGGTCAACGACAACAAGCCGGCCTAAGCCGGACCATTTCAGCCGGAGCCCGAAAGGCTCCGGCTTTCTGACTCTTTGAAGCCGCATGTCTTGGTCCCGAAACCGGTACCTACCTTCGCCAGACATGCTCTAGGACGCCGTTTCATGAACCAGTCGCCGTTCCGCGTAGCAATCATTCTGTTCGTCGCGATCGCGGGTATTCTGTTTGCAGCCCCCAATTTCTTGCCTCAGCAAGTGCGGGATGCGCTCCCTGGATGGCTGCCCCAGCCGGGCCTGGTTCTTGGTCTCGACTTGCAGGGCGGTTCGCACCTGCTGCTCGAAGTCGATCGGGCGGGCATTGTCGCGCAGCGCCTCAGCGATGTGCGCCGCGACGCACGCAACGTGCTGGCCAATCAGAACGGCATCGGCAACATCATCACGACGGATGAAGCCAATAACGCAATCTATATCGAGCTGACCGATCCGACCCAGAAAGAGCAGGCACTGACTGCCCTTCAGGGGATTCAGAACACCGTCAATAATTCGCTGTTCTCCGGCGGCACCGGTATTCAGGAACTGGCATTCGGCGAGCGGCCGGACGGCCGGATTTCTATTTCTTTGACGCCCGAGGGCATTACGCAGCGCATGAGCTCGCTCGTCGCGCAGTCCATCGAAGTCATTCGTAGCCGTATCGACGAACTCGGTACGACCGAACCGACCATCCAACGCCAGGGTGATACCCGCGTCATGGTGCAGGTGCCGGGCTTTGGCGATTCTACCCGTCTCAAGAACATCATCTCGCAGACCGCTCGCCTGACGTTCCACTTGGTCTATCCCGGCCTGACCGCGAACCAGGCCGAGGCGCAGGGCCTGCCGGCCGGCACAATGATTCTGCCGAGCCAGGACGGCGGACGCGAGCTGCTCTATGAAGATGTCGCCCTGGGCGGCGAATCTCTCGTTGATGCGCAGCCGTCTTACGATTCCCAGCGCGGCATTCCGGTCGTCAGCTTCAAGTTCGACACACGCGGCGCCGTCACTTTCAGCGAACTGACCTCGGCCAATGTCGGTCAGCGCTTTGCGATCGTACTCGACAATACCGTCATCACCGCTCCGGTCATCCAGCAGCCAATCACCGGCGGCTCGGGTCAGATCAGTGGCAGCTTTACGACCGCTTCGGCCAATGACCTTGCGGTGCTGCTGCGTGCCGGCGCGCTACCGGCGAGCCTCAACGTCATCGAAGAGCGTACGGTCGACGCCAGCCTTGGTGCCGACTCCATTCAGGCCGGCCTCACCGCTGGTATCGTGGCGTCGGTTCTGGTCGTGACCTTCATGGTTATCGCCTATGGCGTTTGGGGCATCTTCGCCAACGTCTCGCTGGTGCTTAACGTTGTCCTGATCTTTGCCGCGCTCTCGACGCTGGGATCGACACTGACACTGCCCGGTATTGCCGGTATCGTCCTGACCATCGGTATGGCCGTGGACGCCAACGTGCTGATCTACGAGCGAATGCGAGAAGAGCAGCGAGCAGGGCGTACGCCCTTACAGGCCATCAATGCCGGCTTCGAGCGCGCCTGGGGCACGATCGTCGACTCGCATCTGACCCAGCTCGTGGCTGCCGTGGTGCTCTACTTCATGGGCTCGGGCCCGGTGCAGGGCTTTGCCGTTACTCTTGGCCTCGGCATCCTGACTTCGCTCTTCACGTCCTACACGGTCACCTCCTATCAAGTGAACCTGTGGTACAAGCGCGTTCGTCCCAAAGAGCTGAAAATCCAGCATTTCCGCTTCATTCCGGACGGCACCAAGATCCCGTTCATGAAGATCTCGCGCTATGTGATTGCGCTTTCGATCGTCATGTCCGTCATCTCGATCGGCGCAGCCTATTTCAAGGGCTTCAACCTCGGCATCGACTTTGTCGGCGGCACCGCGATCGAAGTGCAGCATACGGGCGGCCCTGCCGACGCTGGCCAGGTTCGCGAATTGCTGGATGGTCTCAACCTCGGCGAAATTCAGGTTCAGGGCTTCGGTACGCCCGAGGATCTGCTGGTTCGCGTGCAGGCACAGGAAGGTGGACAGGCGGCCGACCAGGTTGCGGTGCAGAAGGTTCAGGACGCTCTTGCCGGGGACAATTACTCGGTCAGGCGCACTGAGGCCGTTAGTGGTACGGTGTCGGGCGAACTGGCCTGGACCGGCACCATGGCCGTCATCATCGCCCTCATCTGTATCCTGATCTATATCTGGTTCCGTTTCGAGTGGCAGTTCGCTCTCGCGGCCGTGACGACGACGTCGCACGATATCATCATGACCATTGGTCTGTTCTCGATCACCGGGCTGGAGTTCAATCTCAGTTCCATTGCGGCGGTGCTGACGCTTGTCGGTCTATCGCTCAACGAAACCGTGGTCGTTTCCGACCGTATCCGCGAAAACTTGTTGAAATACAGGAAGATGCCACTGCCTGAGCTGATCGATCTATCGATCAACCAGACCATCGTGCGTACCTCGCTCACCCAGTTCACCGTGCTTCTGGCCCTCGTGCCGCTGGTGCTGTTCGGCGGCGAAGCCCTGCGCAGCTTCACCATCGCCATGACCTTCGGCTCGCTCGTCGGCATGTATTCGTCGGTGATCGTCAACGGCCCGATCCTGATCAATTTCGGCCTCAAGCAGAAGACCGACGAAGAGCTCGCGGCCAAAAAGGAAAAATCGTCGGATGGCGCTTCCGTCTGACCCCATTTCGACTGGCGCGGGCCGTTTCCCGCGCCAGGTCGGCATCGATGCCTATGGCAATGGCGGCTTTCGCTTTGCAGATATGTCCCATCGCGGCTCGCTGCTGTGCCTGCCATCGGGCATGCTGGGCTGGGATGTTGCTTCGCCTGCAGAGCTGACGCTTAAGAGCCTGCAGCCGGTGCTGGAGCTGGCCGATCAGCTCGATGTGCTGTTGATCGGTCTTGGCATGGACATCGCGTTGATCGATCCTGCCATTCGGCAGGCCTTTCGTGACCACAAGGTGATCATCGAGGCCGTAGGCACAGGCGGAGCGGTGCGCACCTATAATGTGTTGCTTGCCGAAGAAAGGGCCATCGCGGGCGCTTTCATCGCTGTCGAGAATGCCCGCTGATGTCTGCCGATAGTTTTGCTCACGCCGCTCAGACACTGCGCGAGAGCGATAGGGATCGCTACCTGTCGACGCTTGCTTTGCCAGCGACGGCGCGGGATGGCGTCACGGCGATTCTGGCCTTCAATGCCGATGTCGCCGGCATTCGCGAGCGCGTTTCTGGACCGGCTCCGGGCGAAATTCGCCTGCAATGGTGGAACGATGCGTTGACGGGCGATGGCCATGGTGCGGTTCGGCAAAACCCGCTGGCTGACGCATTGCTGACGACGCTCGATCGCTATGCCTTGCCGTCGGGCACTTTGCAGCGGCTCATCGGGGCGCGGCGCTTTGATCTTTATGACGATCCCATGCCTGATCTCGAGACGTTCGAAGGCTATGCCGGCGAGACGGCGTCTACGCTGCTGCAGCTTTCGGCTATGATTCTCAACGAGGGACTGCCGGTGGAGCCGGGCGATGCCGCGGGCCATCTTGGCGTTGCCCAGGCGATGGTGGGGCATTTGCGGGCGTTCGGCCATGTCGCGTCGCAAGGGCGCATCGTGTTGCCATGGTCGATTTTTCAGGCGAATGGCGTCCGCGAAGGAGAAATCTTCGCAGGTACCGACAGCGAGGGATTGCACGAGGCGCTTGGACAGATTGCCGAGCTGGCCGAGGGGCACCTCAGGAAGGCTCGTGAAGCCATTGCAGCGCTGCCGAGCGGATTGCGGCCGGCCTTTGCCATTCTCCCGGTGGTCGAAGCGCAGTTGCGCCTTTGGAACCGGCATCGCGGTTCGCCCTTTGCGGCACCGGCGGATGAGGCTGATTGGCGCAAGATCGGCCGGATCGGCTGGTGGGCGCTTGGGAACCGCTAAGCTTCGGAAATCGCGACGAATTCGCCGGTAAGGCGGCCCGCGAGCTTGCCTTCGTACAGGAGCTCTGCGGTGACCGTGAGCCGCGCCCGGCCGCGCCTTTGGTAGGTCTGGAGGAAGGTCGGCCAACCAGAATCATCAAGGCTGGCCGAGGCTTGAGCAAGGCCAGATATCGGCAGGAGATATTCGGTCGCGGTTCGATGGATCACCAATTGGCTGGCGATGCCTTCCGCTTCAAGTTTGAGATGCATGACCGACCAGGCGGCGAGGAGAGCGAGCGTGGCCGCGCTGCCGCCGAACATGGTGCCGTGCATGTTGATGTTTGGCGCGAGGGGCGCTTGGAGGAGAACGTGTTCGGCGCTGGCTTCCAGGACCTCCACGGCCATGGCCCGGGAAAGCGGGATATGGTCGTGGAGATAGGAGCGCAGTGCCTCGGGAGTCACTGCCAGACTTTCAGGTCTTCCAGCGCGCGGCTGGTGATGGCCCGACGCTTGGCCATGGTCTTTTCTGGGCCGCGCCAGCGCTTTACATCGTCGGGCTTGGTGATGGTCACTTCCGGGAAGAGGCCGAAATTGACGTTCATCGGCTGGAAGCTGCGGGCGCCGCTATAGCTTTCGGCTTCGATGTGACCGCCGGTGACGTGGCCGATCAGGGCACCGAGCGCCGTGGTGATTGGCGGCAGGGGCATGGTTTCACCGCGGGCTTCGGCGGCGGTCAGGCGACCAGTGATGAGGCCGACAGCGGCACTTTCGACATAGCCTTCAACGCCCGTAACCTGGCCGGCGAAGCGGATGCGCGGGTCGGCCTTGAGGCGCATGTCGGGGCCCAAGACCTTGGGGGAATTGATGAAAGTGTTGCGGTGCAACCCGCCGAGGCGCGCGAACTGGGCGTTGGCCAAGCCGGGGATCATGCGGAAGATTTCGGCCTGGATGCCGTAGCGCATCTTGGTCTGGAAGCCGACCATGTTCCAGAGCGAACCCAGGGCATTGTCCTGGCGGAGCTGGACGATGGCATAGGGTTTCACGGTCGGATTGCGCGGATTGGTGAGGCCGACCGGTTTCATCGGGCCGTGGCGCAGGGTTTCCGGGCCGCGCTCGGCCATGACTTCGATGGGCAGGCAACCGTCGAAATAGGGGACCTTTTCCCAGTCCTTGAACTCGTGCAGCGGCGCGGTTTTGAGTGCTTCTACAAAGGCATAGTACTGATCGCGGTCCATCGGCAGGTTGAGATAGTCCGCGCCGGTGCCACCGGGGCCGACCTTGTCGTAGCGCGACTGCTTCCAGGCGATGTCGTGGTCGACGCTGTCGTAATGCACGATCGGCGCGATGGCGTCGAAGAAGGCGAGGGAGTCTTCGCCGGTCTTGGCGAGGATCGCCTCGGTCAGCGCGGGCGAGGTGAGAGGGCCGGTGGCGATGATGACATGGCGCCAATCTTCCGGCGGCCAGCCATTCAGCTCTTCGCGCACGATCGTGATTCGTGGATGATTTTCAATGGCTTGCGTGACACCGGCAGAGAATCCGTGGCGATCGACGGCGAGCGCGCCACCTGCCGGCAGCTTGTGCTCGTCGGCCATGCGCATGATGATCGAGCCGCAGCGGCGCATCTCTTCGTGAAGAAGGCCAACGGCGTTCTGCTCGTGATCGTCGGAGCGGAAACTGTTGGAACAGACGAGCTCGGCGAAGTCCTCGGTCGAGTGCGCGTCTGTGCCTCTGACGCCGCGCATTTCGTGCACGATGACGGTTGCGCCTGCTTCGGCGGCCTGCCAGGCGGCTTCGGAGCCTGCGAGGCCCCCGCCGATGATATGAATGGGTTCGTTTGACATGGCTGGCAAATACCAAGCGCCATGCGGCCACGCAACTGGAAGCCCATCACGGGACAAAGAATAGCTTAGATTGGGCGGGCGGGGATAAGTTTGCCAATGCGAGGCGCCCGGAAACGAAAACACCCGCGTCTCAGAGAGATGCGGGCGTTCGGTCTTTTACTTCGGAAGTATTCGCGCTGTAAGACTTAGAGCGAATTGGCATGATCGCGAGCAATGCGATTGATTTCGGTACGGTTGATGCCGAGATCGTTCAGCTGGCGATTGTCGAGAGCAGCAAGTTCACGAACCGTCTGCTGGTAAGCGGCCCACTTCTTGAAGGTTTTACGAATGTCCATTTGAGTTCTCCTGTCGTTTGCAAGGAGAGATATAGTCGAGACCAACCCCAGCGAGCAGATAGAGATTAGTCAAAGAAGCCATGCAATTTGCGCAGGGCGCGGCGGGGTGTCGTTAAGGCTCGGTTAAGGTGAGTGCCAAAAGCATGGCCGCCGGACGGCAATCCGGCGGCCACTTGTACTATTGAGGCTGGAAAGAGATCAGCGATCGAAGAGCGATCGCGTCATCTTGGAAAAGTCTGGGCCGGAAATGCCCAGTAAGTCGGCATCTCGCGTCGAGGGAACGTCCATCTCCCGCAACGTCTGCTTGATGTCGACCAGGCGCTTGATGCGCCAGACGGCACGTACAAACATGGGTCTATTCCAGTATGTCTGGTGGCTGCACATTGAAGATCGGCTGATTTGCGGGCGCGCGCCATGGGGCAAATAGCAGGCGCGGCATGCGTGCGGCGCATGGTAATTTCATCGATCTGACGCGTGACAGTGATGTGACGGGGTAACAGTCTGCGCCGAACGGGCATTTTCGGGTTAGCAGACTGTTAGCATCGAGTGTCGCGTTGAGGCGAATTGGTTGGACGTTCCGGACAAATCGGCGGGATCTGTGGCGTGGGGGAATAGGGTGTGGGTCGGGTAGCAGACTGTTACCGTTGAGTGTCCCGCTTAGGGGAATGCGTTATCCGGGGGCGTGGGAACACCCCCACCCATCCTCCCCCATCAAGGGGGAGGTGTTGCACCGGGTTTGTGAGAGGCTTTGGGGCCAACCGAGAGCGGGTGGCCTACTCCGCCGCTCTCGTCGTGTAGTGCGGTCTGCGGTCCATGACTTCCTTGAGGAAGTGGCCGGTGTGGGAGCGGGTGTTGGAGGCGACTTCTTCGGGGGTGCCAATGGCGACCACTTCGCCGCCGCCGTCGCCGCCTTCGGGGCCCATGTCGATGATCCAGTCGGCGGTCTTGATGACTTCGAGATTGTGCTCGATGACGATGACGGAGTTGCCGCCTTCGACGAGTTCGTGGAGCACTTCGAGAAGTTTCGCCACATCGTGGAAGTGAAGACCGGTGGTTGGCTCGTCGAGCATGTAGAGCGTGCGGCCGGTGGCGCGCTTGGAAAGCTCCTTGGAGAGTTTTACGCGCTGGGCCTCGCCGCCTGACAACGTGGTCGCCGGCTGGCCGACTTTGACATATCCGAGGCCGACGCGCTGGAGGGTGGCGAACTTGTCGCGGATGACCGGAACGGCCGAGAAGAACTCGACGCCTTCATCGATGGTCATGTCGAGGACGTCCGAGATCGACTTGCCCTTGAACTGGACTTCCAGCGTTTCGCGATTGTAGCGCTTGCCCTTGCAGACGTCGCAGGTGACGTAGACATCGGGCAGGAAGTGCATTTCGATCTTGAGGACGCCATCGCCCTCGCACTTCTCGCAGCGACCACCCTTGACGTTGAAGGAGAAACGGCCCGGCCCATAACCGCGCGCTTTCGCTTCGGGGAGGCCCGAGAACCATTCGCGCAGGGGCGTGAAGGCGCCGGTATAGGTGGCCGGATTGGATCGCGGGGTACGGCCAATGGGCGACTGGTCGATGTCGATGACCTTGTCGAGGAATTCGAGGCCGGTGAGCGATTCATGCGGGGCAGGGACCACGCGGGCGCCGTTCAGGCGGCGGGCGATGGCCTGGTACATGGTGTCGATCATCAGGGTCGACTTGCCGCCGCCGGAAACGCCGGTGATGGCGACGAAGAGACCGAGCGGCACATCGACCGAAACGTTCTTGAGATTGTTGCCGGTCGCGCCTTTGATCGAGAGAGCCTTGCCCTTCTTGCCCTGGCGGCGCTCGGCCGGAATGGGAATGCCCATGCGGCCCGAGAGATATTTGCCGGTGAGGGAATCGGGGTGATTGAGAATGTCCTCGGGTGAGCCTTCGGCGACGATATTGCCGCCGTGGATGCCGGCACCGGGGCCGATGTCGAGGACATAGTCGGCGGTCAGGATCGCGTCTTCGTCGTGTTCAACGACGATGACGGTATTGCCGAGGTCGCGGAGGCGACGCAGGGTATCGAGGAGGCGCGCATTATCGCGCTGGTGAAGGCCGATGGAGGGCTCGTCGAGCACATAGAGCACGCCGGTGAGGCCCGAGCCGATCTGGCTGGCGAGGCGAATGCGCTGGCTTTCACCGCCCGACAGGGTGCCGGAATTGCGCGACATGGAGAGATATTCAAGGCCCACATCGTTGAGGAAGTTCAGGCGCTCGCGGATTTCCTTGAGGATGCGCTCGCCGATCTGGCTCTGGGTCGGCGAGAGCTTGTCGGACAGATCGACAAACCACTGCGAGGCGACCTTGATCGACATTTCGCTGACCTTGCCGATGTGGAGGCCATCGATCTTCACCGCCAGCGTTTCGGGCTTCAAGCGATAACCGCCGCAGGCCACGCACGGCTTGGCCGACATGTACTTTTCGATCTCTTCGCGCATGCCGGCGCTTTCGGTTTCCTTGTAGCGGCGCTCAAGGTTGCCGATGACGCCTTCGAAAACCTTTGAGGTCTTGTACTGGCGCAGGCCATCGTCATAGACGAAATCGATCTTGGTCTTGTCGGTGCCATAGAGAACGGCGTGCTGCACGTCGAAAGGCAGCTCGTTCCAGGCGGTGCCGGTAGAGGCGCCGTAATGTTTTACGACGGCTTGCAGGGTCTGCTGGTAATAAGGCGCTGACGTTTTCGACCAGGGCAAGATGGCGCCGTCGCGCAGCGACAGGCTCGCGTCGGGGACGATCTGATCGGGATCGATCTTCTGTTCGGTGCCGAGGCCATCGCAGACCGGACAGGCGCCGAAGGGATTGTTGAACGAGAAAAGGCGCGGCTCGATTTCGGCAATGGTGAAGCCGGAAACCGGGCAGGCGAATTTTTCCGAGAAGGTGATCTGGCGGGCGGTGCCGTCTTCGTTCTTTTCGTCGGCAAATTCGACGAGGGCGATACCTTCGGCCAGCTTTAGCGCTGTTTCAAAACTTTCGGCGAGGCGGCCGGCAATATCCTTCGACACGACGACGCGATCGACCACGACTTCGATGTCGTGCTTGAACTTTTTGTCGAGCGCCGGAGCGTCTTCGATTTCGTGATATTCGCCGTCGATCTTCACGCGCTGAAAGCCTTTGCGCATCAGATCGCCGAGTTCCTTCTTGTACTCGCCCTTGCGGCCGCGCGCGATGGGGGCCAGCAGATAGAGGCGGGTGCCTTCGGGCAGTTCCAGAGTGCGATCGACCATCTGGCTGACGGTCTGGCTCTCGATGGGCAGACCCGTGGCCGGGGAATAGGGAATGCCGACGCGCGCGAACAGTAGGCGCAGGTAATCGTAAATCTCGGTGACCGTGCCAACCGTAGAGCGCGGGTTACGCGAGGTGGTTTTCTGCTCAATGGAAATGGCGGGCGAGAGGCCTTCGATGTGTTCGACATCGGGCTTCTGCATCATTTCGAGGAACTGGCGCGCGTAAGCCGAGAGCGACTCCACATAGCGGCGCTGACCTTCGGCATAGATGGTGTCGAACGCCAGGGACGATTTGCCCGAACCCGAGAGCCCGGTCATGACGATGAGGCTGTCGCGCGGCAGCTTGACGTCGATGCCCTTCAAATTGTGCTCGCGGGCACCGCGGACGATGATTTCGCGGTTTTGGCTGGGCGTAGGCTTCATTGTTCACGTCCGTGGCTTGTCGCGCCGATGAAAGGCACAGCAGCAATGGGGTCAAGGGGGGCTGAAGAGCCCATGAGATAGGCGTTGCTCGGCCCAACCGCAAGCGCCGGCCATGCATGGCTCACCAGCGTCATTGTAACCTTAGCGTGTCCGGAAGGGCTTTCAAAAACACCTTTGTTGCTCATGAACATTTGCAGAACATTTTAAATTCAGTCAAGTGGCTGATGACATGGTCAGACCATGCCAGGCGGTGAAAAGGGCGACGATGACGAAGAGCGCGCCGGCGCTGCGGCCGATCCAGATGGTGGCGGACGGGTTGCCGACAAGCGCATCGCGGCCACGGCCCGCGGCGAGGGCGAGCGCGCCATAGACGACGCCTTGCATGAGTACGGTGATGACGCCGAGGGCCAGGGCCTGGCTCCAGGCCGGGCCGAATTCGGGGCGCACGAACTGGGGGAAGACGGCGAGGACGAAAAGATAGGCTTTTGGATTGAGGAGGCACGTGATGGTGCCCTGGCGGAAGGCGGCCCATTCGGTGCGCGTGGTGGCGCGGCCGATGCCGGAGACGGTGATCGAACTGCGCAGAAGCGTGTAGCCGATCCAGGCCATATAGGCCGCGCCGGCCAGCACCATGGCCTGAAACAGCATGGTCGGCAGCTGGGAGAGGACGCCGACGGCCACTGTGCCGAAGAGGGTGTGGACGGCGCCGCCGAGCATGACGCCGCCCAAGGCGGCAAAGCCCAGGCGCCGGCCGCCGGTCAGGGCATTGGCGAGGATATAAAACATGTCCATGCCCGGCACGACGATGATGCCGAAGACGAGGAGCGTATAGAGCCAGAGCGCCTGTGCGTAATCCATGGTGGTTCCCGAGTGTGGGAATGGCAATGGACGAGGGCTGCTGACAGGGGGAGTCAGGAGTGATGGTGGGGGCGGCCGGGGAGCCGGGAAATTAGAACGGCGGACGTGGGGTGTTCGCCCTTCCACCGGCTGTCACCCCGGGCCTGACCCGGGGGCCATCTTGGGATCTCAGGATGGGCCCCGGCCTTCGCCGGGGTGACAATCGAGGGTGGCGGCAGAGGGGGTAAGTTGCGCTGGGGTGGGCGTAGAGGGGCCCTAGACTTTTTCGACGTCGCCGCCGGCGTCGACCCAATCTTTGAAGCCGCCGAGATTGTAGACGTTTTTATAGCCCATCTGATGCAGGGTTACGCCGCTGAGGGCGGAGCGGCCGCCGGAGGCGCAGTGGAGGATCACCGGGCGATCGGCGCTGAGATTGGCGTCGTGATATTGCGAAGTGGGATCGGCGCGGAATTCGAGCATGCCGCGGGGGATGTTGACCGAGCCGGGGATCTTGCCCTGGGCGGCCAATTCGGCGGAATCGCGCACATCGACGATGACGGCGTTTTGTTCGCGGACCATGCGCTTGGCTTCGTCGGCGGAAATCCTGGGCACTTCACCATTGGCTGCGGCGAGCATGTCTTTGACATTGGCGGGCATAGCGGCACCTCCTTGATTTATGGGCGGAGCTTACGCCTGGGGAGCGCCGGAAGCGAGGCCGGCTTGGCTATTTGTGATCGGGGCGGGCAGGGAGCGGGTTCACCTCTCGGATGGGTTCTTGACACTGGGCTCACAAGAACATAAAGAGAACATGTAAGGAAGTGTTTACAATTCGGAACAGGCTCGCTTTATGCTGCGCGTCACTGTGGAGGGGCGCCGCGTTTCGGGCGGCAAAGCCTGAGCCACACACGAGAGCGTCCCGCGACCGCAACAGACCGGGACTGAATTTTTTTAAAGGACAGGCGCCATGGCAGGCAGCGTGAACAAGGTCATTCTGGTTGGCAATCTGGGCAATGAGCCCGAGGTGCGCAACCTCCCCAGCGGCGGCAAGGTGGTGAACCTTTCGGTGGCGACATCGGAACGCTGGCGCGATCGCAATACCGGTGAACAGCGCGAAAAGACCGAATGGCACCGCGTGGTGATCTTCTCGGAAGGTCTCGCCAAGGTTGCCGAGCAATATCTGCGCAAGGGCAGCAAGGTCTATATCGAAGGCCAGTTGCAGACCCGCAAATGGCAGGACCAGTCCGGCGCGGACAAATATTCGACCGAAATCGTGCTGCAGGGTTTTAATGCCTCGATGGTGCTGCTCGATGGCCGCGGCGAAGGCGGCGGCGACAGCGCGGGCGGCGGCTTCCGGGGCAATGACGAGGGCGGTTTCCGCGGCGTCAGCAATAATGCAGGCGGGGGTGGCGGGGCGCGCCGTCCTTCATCCAATGCGCCGGCGTTCGAATCCGGCGGGCTCGACGACGACATTCCGTTCTGAGTTTTTTGAGTTACCGAGGGCCGCTGCTGCGGCCCTTTTCTTTTTCAGGCGGTCTCTTGGCTGCGGGGGGCCGAGGGGCGGGAGAGGACATACCAGGCGCAGCCGCCCATGATGGCGGCGACGAGGAGGAAGAGCCACCAGGCGGGGTGGACGGCGAACAGGAAAATAAGAAAACCGGCGGCCATGCCGGTGCAGGCCATGAGTTTGGCGCGCGGGGAAATGACGCCGTGCCGGCGCCAATTGACGATGGTCGGGCCGAGCGTGGCATGGCCGAGCAGCCAGCTTTCGAGGCGCCGTGAGGATTTCGAAAAGCACCAGGCGGCGAGAATGAGGAAGATCGTCGTCGGCATCAGCGGCACGAAGATGCCGATAATGCCGGTGATCAGCAGGAGGAGGCCGAGGACAAGATAGAGAAAGCGAACCAGCCGGTTGCGGGCGAGGGGCGATTGCGGCTCGCTCATTGGTCGGTATCCAGCCAGATGGTGACCGGCCCGTCATTGACGAGCGCAACCTTCATGTCGGCGCCGAAGATGCCATTGGCGACGGGCAGGCCAGTGGCGGCGAGGGCGGCGGAGAATTTTTCGTAGAGATCGCGGCCACGTTCGGGCGGCGCCGCGCGGGAAAAGCCGGGGCGATTGCCCTTGGTATCGGCGGCGAGAGTGAACTGGCTGACGACGAGGGCCGAGCCGCCGATGTCGAGGACGGAACGGTTCATCCTGCCGTCTGCGTCGTTGAAAATGCGCAGTTTTGCGATTTTCTGGGCCAGCCACGGGGCGAGGTCGTCGGTGTCGCCCTCCATGGCGCAGACGAGCACGAGAAGACCGGAGCCGATCTGGCCGGTGATCGCGCTATCGACGGTGACGGAGGCGGATTGAACGCGCTGGACGAGGGCTCGCATGGCTCTCCTTTAGCGGTCAATCATTGAGTTTTGTAGTCATAAAATGATGGCAGGGCTCTTGGGGTGAGCCGGGGTGCTGGGCGCGCGGAGGTTTGAGCGACAAGGGTCTGCCGAAGCGAAAAAGGCGGCCAGGGGCCGCCTTTTGAGAGGTAGTCTGCGCGACTTAGCGTGCGAACGGGACGTCGGCGCGGAGGCTGTCGCCGGATTCGACGTAGACGACTTCGAAGGCCACGCTGATGGCGTCGCCGTTGAGGGCGATCTGGGCGGAGATGTTCATCTCCTTGCCCTCTTCGTCGGGGGTGCGGTCCTTGAGATTGAAGACAAGGCCGCCACCGCGCTTCTGGCCGACGGCGATGCCGCTAAAAGTGGCGTTGGAGGTCATGGCCGCTTCGTAGCGCCTGGCGGCGTCGACATAGGCGATGGTGCCGGCGACGGACAGATTGGTGCCCGCGAGGGTGCAGCGGCCGGAGTAATTGACCTTGTCGGAATTGCCCTGGGTCAGCGACAGGCGGCAGACGACGGATTCGGTCGAGGCGCCGACCAGCGTGCCGCGGCCCCGCCATTCACCGATATAGGATTTGAGAAGGGTAACCTCGGCGGGGCCGGCGAAAGCAGGCGCCGCGGTGAAGCCGGCCGAGAGAAGGAGACCTGCCAGTGCTGCGGCACGGGTCAGGGGTCCGAGAAAGGTCATAGTGCAAAGCCTCCGAATGTCACACCAAGCCCCCGGCTGGTTATCGACGTTGAATATCAAATCTCGCCAGATTCGGCGTCGTGTTTTCGTTATGCCATCCACGCTTGGTCCGGAAACCTGGGCTCAGGCAGTGAGGTGTAGTTTTTCGGCGCGGAGTTGTGATGTCCTCCGACTGGACGGCCCAACTGTAGTGCGCAGGTTCAGATGGCAATCGGAACCTTGCGGAACTGGCCCGGGCCTGTTCGCATAAGTGTTTGATGTTTAAAGTTTTTGTTAGTTTTGGCAGCGACATCGGGAATAAGCAGCGCGCAACTTCAAATGGCATCGTGTGCCATACCACGCCCTCCCGGAGTGGTTGGCGGCTGTCGAAGGCTCACCTTGCACCATCTTCTAAATGCGCATAAAATCAAAGGGATAAAGCTCATCTAGCTGGTCAAGCGTTGTGACTTCGGCCCTTGTTCTGGGAATTGTCTTCCCAGAACCAAAACTAGGCGCCAGAGGTGTAGAATATCATCCAACGCATTGATTTTTCTTGCGTAATCATGAGCCAGCCAGCCGAGTTGGGCTCACTGACCGGGAAATATGCCCGGCGGGGTCTCAGCTGGCCGGCTTAGGCCGAAAACCGGGGTCGCCAGCCTCTTTTTGTCGCTAGCGAGCTGCCGCTTTCTTCCAATTGCAATGCTATTTCTGCTGCCATCTGAAGTTGCGCGCGTTGCCATCTGAAGTTTCGCATTACACCAACTACCTGCTGCTTGTCGTCCCCAACTCTGCCTTGATATCTCAAGATGGGCCCCGGCCTTCGCCGGGGTGACAATCGAGCTTGGGGAGACGAAGGGAAGAAGTCTCACGCAGTTTTGGGGTCGGGCGCCTCGCCTTCGGTGCCGCCTTCGCGGGTGATGGTGTCGCCCATGGGGTCGTCGGGGGTGGCGTCGTGGTCGGCGGTGCGGACGCGGATATTGCCGAGTTTGTGGAAGAATTTGCCGCCGGCCATGAGCAGGGCAGGCAGGATGAAGAGATCGCCGAGGATGGCCAGCGCCAGGGTGATGACGAAGAGCGAGCCGAAGAGGGCCACCTGCGGCAGTTCGGAGAACATGATGATGGCCGTGCCGGCGCACAGAATGATGGTGGTGGCGACGATGGCTCCGCCGATGCGGAGGAGCGTGTGTTTTACCGCGTCTTCATGGGTTCGGCCTTCCTCGCGTCGGCCGTGTAGGTAGTGCGAGAGGAAATGCACGGTGTCGTCGACGGCGATGCCGAAGGCGATGGTGAGCGCGATCACCGTGGTCAATTGGAGGCCGGCGCCGGAATACCAGAGCCAGGCCTCGGTGCCGAGGATGGGGAAGAGATTGGGGATGGCTGAGGCGAGAGCGACGCGGAAGGACTGGAAGGCAAAGCCGATCAGCCCGAGATTGACGATGACACTGAGGGTCAGGTCGAGTTGCAGGCCGCGCACGATGTCGTCGGTGGCGAAGGTTGTCAGGACGCGGAAACCGCCGACTTCGGCATCGGGAATGCCGGCGGCGGTCAGTTCGTTTTCGACGCGATGGACGAGGTCTTTGAGGACATCGCTATCGATAATGGTGGGCATGAAGCCGGTGACGAGGGCTTGCGAGCCGTCATCGGTAACGAAACGGCGGCGCATGAAGGGACCGACAGCGTCGAGCACCTCGCCGCGGGTGAAGCCGGTATCGGTGTAATTGGTCATGCTCGCGGCGGAGATGACCTTGTTCTCGCCCAGCTCCTTTTCGAGCAGTTCGTGCACGAGCTTGATGCGCTGGAAATCGACCTCGCCGACATCGGGATTGTGCTCGATGAGGGGGACGCGAATGTAGAGCGGGGCGACGCCGCCGACGCCTTCATCGATGTTTTCGGCGGCGGTGAGGGCGGTCGACTCCGTGGCGACGAAATCTTCGAAGGAGAAGCGTGGCTGGATGAGGAAATAGGGGATCAGCAGCAGGAGCGTGGTGACGATGCCGGCAATGGCGATGGGGCGGCCGAAGCGGCTGGCGAGGAACCAGCTGAGGGGCAAGGGTGCGGTAAGGATCATGCTCGACTTGGGCGGGGCCTTGAAGCCGAGGCGCACGGCCAGTTTCAGCAGCAGCGGCTGGAAGGTCATGGTGCAGGCAAAGAGCAGGAACGAGCCCATGGCGCCGGCCATGGAGAATTCGCGCACGCCCTGGCCGGGGGTCAGCGAGAGCGAGGCGAAGCTGACCATGGAAATGAGCATGGTGAGCGCCGTCGCCGGGCCGACGAGTTTTATGGTCGCATCGACCGCCTTGTTAGGCTCCATGCCGTCGCGCCAATAGGCGAGCCAATTGAAGGTGAAAAACATCGACTCGGCAAAGGAGATCACCAGCACCAGCGTCGTGACGATGATGGTGAGGAAGGAGAACGAGCCGAAGAATAGGAGGATGATGCCCATGGACCACATGACCGCAAGGAACGGGGTGGCCGCGACGATCAGCGCGCCGGCGATGGAGCGGAGGGCGAGGAGGGCGATCAGGGAGCCGAGGGCGAAGCCGTAGACGGTGAATTTCACCTGATCGTCCACGGCGGCATTGAGCATTTCTGTGGTCCAGACCGGCGGGCCGGTGATCTCGATGGAGATATCATCGGACTGGAAGGGGGCGATGGTTTCGCGGAGGTTCGCGATCATGGCCTTGGCGCCGCGCTCTTTCACCACGTCCTGATTGGGGAACATGATGAGCACCACGCCATTGAGATCGGGCGTGATCAGATTGCGCATCATGGGATCGTTTTGCTGCAGATCCATCAAGGCGAAGGCGACTTCGTCGGCGGTTTTGAGGCCCTCGGGCACGGCGGGCTCGGAGCCGCCATTGAGCGAGGGTTTTCTCAGGGTGAACGGCGACATGGTGCCGACGGCGAAGTCGTTGAGTTCAAGCTCGAAGGCGAGGCTGCGGACCTGCTCGATGATTTCGGGCTCGGCGAGTTTTTCCGAATTTACGAGGACGTAGAGGTCGTTTTCGAAGGTGCCGAAGGTTTCGGAAAGGTGCTCGTAGGCATCGTAGTAGTGGCCGGAATGGGCGTAGACGCGCAACAGGTCGCCGTCGACATTGGCCTTGGGAATCTGGGTGAAGCAGAGGACCGAAAAGAGCAGGACGCCGAGCGCCATGAGGCGCGGATAGCGGACCGTGGTTAGACCCAGATGCTCAAGCCCGAAGCCGATGGAGCGATCATAGGTGAGGCGGGCGAGGACACGCTTGAACCAGGAAGGAGAAGACACGGGAACCCCGACTCCGCAAATGAGGCGACAATCAGGTGGAATCTCTATGTGTTTCGCCCGGGTGCGTCCAGCGGTCGCAGGGGGCGATGTGTATGGAGCGCGGGGCTGTTGGGTGCCATTTGTGTGGCTTGCCCCGAGTGCGTCATCCCCCTCCGGCTGTCATCCCGGCGAAGGCCGGGATCCATCTTGATATCTCAGGATGGGCCCCGGCCTTCGCCGGGGTGACAATCGAGGTTGGGGAGACTTCAGAGACTAAACGAACAGTTAGAGGCCAAGCGCTGCCTTGTTGGCTGACAGGAAGTCGGCGAACGTGGTGGGTTTGCGGCCGGAATAGCGTTCGACGACGTCGGTGACGACGCCGTGGAAGCCGGTGACGGCGTCGCGCTGAAAGGCGACGAGGGCGGCGGCGAAGCCTTCGGGAATGCCGGCGGCGGCGATGCCCTTGGTGAGGTCGGCGGGCGTCAGGGAGATGACGTCGATCTTCTTGCCGCTGAGCTGGCTGAAGAGTGCGGCGCGTTCGACATTGGTTACGGGAGCCGGGCCGGTGACGTCTTCGATGGTCTTGCCTTCGGCCGAGAGCAGGGCGCCGGCGGCGGTGCGGGCGGTGTCGGCGCGGGTGACATAGGCGGTGCCGCGATCCCCGATCAGGCCGAAGAGCTGGCCCGAGGAGACGACGTGGGCGCCGTCCATCAGGACGTTTTCGGCATACATATGATTGCGCAGGATGGTGAAATCGAGACCGCTGGCGGCGATGGCGACTTCGGTCCAGAAGTGCTCAGGCGCGAGGCCCGCATCGGCATTGGGGCGGGCGGCGGGGGCCGAGGTATAGACGATGTGCTTTACGCCGGCAGTCTTGGCGGCATCGACGATGGCCTGCTGCTGGGTGGCGCGACGGCCGACGGCATCGGTGCTGATGATGAGGAGACGGTCGACGCCGGCAAGGGCGGCGGGCAGGGTCGCGGCATCGTCAAAGTCGAGCTTGCGGACTTCGGCGCCCTTGGCGGCCAGATCCTGGAGCTTGGAGGGGTCACGCGTGCCAGCGATAACCTTGGTGGCGCCGCGGGCCAGCAGCTCTTCGGCCGCGATGCGGCCAAAATTGCCGGAAGCGCCCGATACCAGCAGGGTCGAATTGATGAATTTGCTCATTGTACTCTCCATTCCATGGCGTCGCAGTTCGAACCGACTTGTCCGCCCCATCGGCAGAGAGTAAGTATCGAAAGGAGAGTGCCATCTAGGCGCCCCCGCGGCGGTTGAAAAGGAGGCACTTTTTCGGGTGAAGATTACCTTGAGGTAAGTGCATGCTGGACGGACAGGATATGGCCGCCGTTTATGTCGAACGCTGGAACGCCGCGGCAGGCGCGGGGCCGGACGAACCGTGCCCGGTGCGCAATGTACTCGACAAGATCGGCGACAAGTGGAGCATGCTGCTGGTCATGACTCTCGCAGGCGGACCGCGGCGGTTCAACGAACTGCATCGCGAAGTGCCTGATATTTCCCAGAAGATGCTGACGCAGACGCTGCGCGATCTGCAGCGCGATGGGCTGGTGGGACGGCAGGTTTTCGACACCAAGCCGCCGTCCGTCGAATATCGGCTGACGCCATTGGGGCATTCGCTGATCGTGCCGTTTGGGCAGTTGATCGAATGGGCCAATCGCAGCTTTGACAAGATCGATGCCGCGCGGGTCGCTTACGACACGCGGGATTGAGGCGATCAGAATTTCAGGCGGTCGATGGTCATGGTCCAGCCGGCGAGCATGCCGGAGGACATCCATTCGGCGGTTTGCGGCTCGGTGAGTTGGTCGGGGAGTTCGACGCGGAAAATCATCTGGGTGCCTTCGCCGATCTCGTGAAAGAGGATGCTGACCTGAGGGCCCAGGGCGAGATTGTCGGGGTCGATCTTGGGCCAGCCATCGACGGCACCCCAGGCGTAGACGAGCTTTTTGTCCGGCTCGATCTCGCGAAAAATGCCGCCGGTCATGTAGCGGGTTTCGGTATTGACGATCATTTCCAGCCGCCACGCACCACCGACGCGGAGATCGACCGTGATGGGGAGGTCGCTGGTAAAGCCCGGATTCATGAACCAGCCGAGGTTTTCAGGCGTGGTCCAGGCCGAAAAGACCATGGACGGTGGCGCTTCGAAGGTGCGTGTGAGGGTGAAACCCCGGCCGAGGGAAAAGGTGGGGGCGGTCATGGCTGGTTCTCCTCTTTGGCCTTGGCGGCCATCATGGTTTTGAGCTGCGCATCGAGCGCGTCGAAGCGCTCGGAGAAAAATTCGCGATAGGTGGCGAGCCAGATGTCGGCCTGTTCGAGCGGGGCTGCATTGAGCCGGCACGGGCGGAACTGCGCCGACTTTTCGCGCGTGATGAGGCCGGCAGCCTCGAGCACTTTCAGATGGCGGGAGACCGTGGGCAGCGCGAGCGCGAAGGGCTCGGCCAGTTCGGTGACCGTGGCGGGGCCGGCCGCCAGGCGGGCCAGCATGGCGCGGCGGGTGGGGTCAGCGAGGGCGGCGAATGTTTGGGTCAGGTGATCTTGCATTTTTGTATTTAGCTAATCATGCAAATAAGATGCGCCTCTGGGGTGGGGGAGTCAAGTGGCGCGGGCGGGGGCGGGCTGCTAGGCTCCTGGCGACAGGGGGCGATATGCGTCGATTTTTGATTGTGGGCGTCGGCCTGCTGGTCGTAGTGGCCGGGCTGATTGGCGGGGGCTGGCTTTGGGCGCGGCCGGATCAGCCGGCGGCGTTTTATCGCTCGGCTGTGGCCGAGGGGGCGCCGGGGACTTTGCTGGCGGTCGAGCCCTATGATCTCGATGTGCCGGAGGGCGCGCGGGCATGGCGCATCCTTTATATGACGACGCGGATCGATGGGACACCGGCGGTGGCCAGCGCCGTGGTGATGGTGCCGGAGGCGGCGAATGGGCCGCTGCTGCCGGTTGCCTGGGCGCATGGGACCAATGGTACGGCGCCGGGTTGTGCGCCTTCGGTTGTGGGGCCGTTCAACAATGTGCCGGCGGTTGCCGCGCTATTGGCGGAGGGCTGGGCCTATGTGGGGACCGACTATGTCGGGCTCGGCACCGAGGGCGGGCATGCCTATCTCGTGGGGGAGGATGCGGCGCGGGCGGTGCTCGATTCTGTGCGGGCGGCGGCGCAGATGGTGGAGGCGGATATTTCGCCACGGACGGTCGTCTGGGGGCATTCGCAGGGTGGTCATTCGGCGCTATGGACCGGGATGATTGCGGAACGCTATGCGCCCGATGTCGCGGTGCTCGGGATTGCGGCGCAGGCGCCGGCGAGTGATTTGCCGGCCCTGGTCGAGGGGGCGCAGGATGGGTTGTTCGGGAAGATCGTTTCGAGCTTCCTGCTCTATGCCTATGCGCAGACCTATGACGATGTGCATGTCGAAGACTATGTGAGCGGCTATCGCGGGCCGCTGTTGCGGGACATTGCCGGGCGCTGCGCCGTGGACGCGCGGGCGCTGTTTTCGATGGCGGAACTGGCGCTGATGCCGGGCGATCTGTTTTCGACAATGCCGGAGGGGACGCCGCTCGGCAGGCGGCTTGAGGAGAATATTCCGGTGGGGCCGTTCGATATGCCGGTTTTCATTGCGCAGGGGATGGCAGACGAGATCGTATTGGAGCCGGTGCAGACGGCCTTCGCGGCGCGGCTTTGTGCGGATGGTACGAACCTGATTTACCGGCGCTATGAGGGGCTTGAGCACGTCTCGCTGGTGGCGCCGGATTCGCTTCTGACCGGGGGCCTCATCGACTGGACGCGGGCCCGCTTTGCCGGGGAGGCGAGCGAACCGGATTGCGCGGGATGACGCCACGGCGCTCTCCACAGCCTATTGGGGTGGAAATTGGCCTTTTGAGCCGAAATAGACTACATGTTGGGCAAGAATAACCAACGTAGAATCACAACGTGACAGATACGCCAGAAGGTGCAGCCGGCTCGATGCCAGGCGGCGACATCGCTCCGATCTATATCACCGACGAAATGCGCAAGAGCTACCTCGATTACGCCATGAGCGTGATCGTCAGCCGCGCGCTTCCCGATGTTCGCGACGGTTTGAAGCCCGTGCACCGCCGCATTCTGTTCTCGATGAGCGAGAACGGCTACGAGTACAACAAGCCCTTCCGCAAGTCGGCGCGTGTCGTCGGCGATGTGATCGGTAAATATCACCCGCATGGCGACAGCGCCGTCTATATGGCGCTCGTCCGCATGGCCCAGGAATTTTCCATGGGCGAGATGCTGGTGCAGGGCCAGGGCAACTTCGGTTCGGTCGACGGCGATATGCCGGCGGCCATGCGTTATACCGAAGTGCGCATGCAGAAGATCACGAACTTCATGCTCGATGATCTCGACAAGGACACGGTTGATTTCCGCGACAACTATGACGGTTCGGAACACGAGCCGACCGTCTTGCCGGCGCGCTTTCCGAACATGCTGGTCAATGGCGGCGGCGGCATCGCCGTGGGCATGGCGACCAATATTCCGACGCATAACCTCGCCGAGACGATCAATGCGGCGCTGGCGGTGTTGGACAATCCCAGTGTCACGACCGAAGAGCTGCTCGAGCACCTGCCGGGTCCGGATTTTCCGACCGGCGGCATTATTCTGGGCCGTGCCGGCATCCGGCAGGCCTATGAGACCGGTCGCGGTTCGATCATCGTGCGCGGGCGTTCCACTGTCGAAGAGGTGCGCAAGGAACGCGAAGCCATCGTCATCACCGAGATTCCCTATCAGGTGAACAAGGCTTCCATGGTGGAACGCATCGCCGAATTGGTGCGCGAAAAGCGGATCGAGGGCGTCGCGGATCTGCGCGATGAATCGAGCCGCGAAGGCATGCGCGTCGTTGTCGAGGTCAAGCGCGATGCGCTGCCCGAAGTGGTGCTGAACCAGCTCTACCGGTTCACGGCGCTGCAGTCCTCGTTCGGTTGCAACTTCGTGGCGCTCAATGGCGGCAAGCCGGAGCTGATGAATCTCAAGCAGATTCTCGATGCCTTCATCGCCTTCCGCAAGGAAGTGGTGACGCGTCGCGCCCGGTTCCTTCTGAACAAGGCCAGAGATCGCGCCCATATCCTGGTTGGTCTGGCTGTTGCGGTGGCCAATATCGACGAAGTTATCGCGCTCATTCGCACCGCGCCCGATCCGGCGACGGCGCGCGAGCAATTGATGACACGCCGTTGGCCGGCTGCTGATGTGGCGCCGCTGATTGCGCTGATCGATGATCCGCGTCACCGCATCAATGAGGACGGCACGTTCAACCTTTCGGAAGAGCAGGCCCGCGCCATTCTCGAACTGCGTCTGGCGCGTCTGACCGCGCTTGGCCGTGATGAAATCGGCGAAGAGCTCAATGGGCTCGGGGCCGAGATCGAGGATTATCTGGATATCCTGCGCTCGATCGACCGCGTGCGGCAGATCATTCGCGAAGAACTCGAAGCGGTGCGCGAGGAGTTTGGCTCGAAGCGCCGGACCGAGATCTCCGATCACGTCGCCGATTTCGACGACGAAGACCTGATCGCCCGCGAAGACATGGTCGTGACCGTCAGCCATGCCGGCTATATCAAGCGCGTGCCGCTTTCGACCTATCGGGCGCAGAACCGCGGCGGCAAGGGCCGTTCGGGCATGTCGACGCGCGAGGAAGATTTCGTGGCGCGGCTATTCGTCGCCAATACGCATACGCCGGTGCTGTTCTTCACCAGCCGCGGCATTGCCTACAAGCTCAAGGTTTGGCGCCTGCCGCTATCGGCGGCCAATGCCAAGGGCAAGGCGATCATCAATATCCTGCCGCTCGAGCAGGGTGAACGCGTCACCTCGATCATGCCGCTGCCAGAGGATGAAACCTCGTGGGGCAATCTCGACATCATGTTCTCAACGACGCGCGGCACCGTGCGCCGCAACTCGCTGGCCGACTTTGTCGAAGTGCGCCAGAACGGCAAGATCGCCATGAAGCTCGATGAAGGCGACGAGATCGTCGGGGTCGAGACGTGTACGGTCAACAATGACCTGCTTCTCACCACGGCTTTGGGTCAGGCGATCCGCTTCAAGGTGGATGATGTGCGCCTGTTCAAGGGCCGCGACTCCATGGGTGTGCGCGGCATTCAGCTGGCCGATGGCGACAAGGTCATTTCCATGGCCGTGATCAACCATTCCGACGCCGACGCCGAACAACGCGCTGCTTATCTCAAGATGAGCCGTGCGGTGCGCGGGGAAGCCGAGAGCGAAGAGCCGAGCACGGACGAGGCCGATGTGGTGGCGGGCGCGCTGAGCCCGGAACTCTATGCCTCTATGAGCGCGACCGAACAGTTCATTCTCGCCATTTCCGAGAATGGCTATGGCAAGCGGACCTCCAGCCACGAATACCGGATCACCGGGCGCGGCGGTAAGGGCATCGTCGCCATGGCGGTCAACAAGCGCAACGGCAATCTGGTCGCGAGCTTCCCGGTGGAAGACGAAGACCAGATCATGCTGATCAGCGATGGCGGCCAGACCATTCGCCTGCCGGTGGGCGGCGACAAGCCGATCCGCATCGTCAGCCGCGGCTCTCAGGGTGTTATCGTGTTCGATACGGCCGAGGACGAGAAGGTCGTGTCGGTGGAGCGCATCAGTGAACCTGAAGGCGAAGAGGGCGAGGGTGATGCGCCTGAGGCTCCGGAAACACCTTCCAGCGAATAATAAATAGAAGGGCGCCTCGGCGCCCTTCTTGTTTTTGGGTGGGTTGCTGACCATACAACCCCTTGCACTTTCTTCCGCGCGATGGCTTGCTTGCTGCCGGTAGGAGTCCATCGCCGGCTCCTGTGAGGAGCTGTCATGATCGACCCCGCAATCATTTTGCCTTACGTTCTGGCCTGCCTGCTGTTTTCCATCATCCCGGGGCCGTCGGTCTCCATCGTCATCGCCAATTCGCTGGCGGGCGGAACGAGGGCAGGGCTCTTCACTATTCTGGGCACTGAATTGGGCATGCTCAGCATGGTGCTCATTGTTGCCGTGGGCCTTGAGGCGGTGATGAATGTCGTTTCGGGCGCCTTCGAAATCATCAAGCTGGTGGGCGCCACCTACCTGATCTGGATCGGCTGGAAAATGTTCCGATCCTCCGGTCAGCTCAATTTCGCCAATGGCGTGCGCCTGCCGATCGGCCGCTATCTCTGGCAGGGGGCGCTGACCAATTGGGCCAATCCCAAGACGCTGCTGTTCCTTAGCGCCTTCCTGCCGCAGTTTGTCGACGTGAGCCGGCCCGCCTTCGGCCAGATCCTGATCCTTGGCCTTATCGTCATGGCCGTCGCGACCGCCAGCGACTGCATCTATGCTGTGGCGGCGGGGCGGGCGCGGCACCTGCTGACCGCGGCCCGTGTGCGGATGGTCAACCGGGTTTCCGGCGTCATTCTGATGGCCGGCGGGGTCTGGCTGGCACTGCAGAAGCGGGCCTGATGGGGCAAGCGACAGGGGACGATCGCGGGGCCGCCGTCGAAATCCATGATCTGCGCGCGGCCATGACGCATCGGTCCGTCGTGGCCGATCGCATCTGGCGCGCATGGTGGGAGCCTTATGGCGAGCCACTTTCGGACGTGGACGCTGCGCTCGATACCGTGCTGTCCGCAACGAAATTTCCATTTACGCTGGTCGCGATCCGGGGTGGCGCGTTTGCCGGGACGGCCACAAGCATCATGGCGGATATCGATGCCCGGCCCGGCCTCGGCCCATGCCTCGCGGCCCTGTGGGTCGAGCCGGAGGCGCGCGGCCACGGGGTGGCGGGAATGCTGATTTCCGCGGTTTTGGAGCTGTTGTCGATCCAAGGGTGTCGACAAGTGTACCTTTCGGCAAAGCCGCATTTGCGGGGCTTTTATGAAAAGAACGACTGGACACTGGTTGAGAGCAATATCGATGGGGACAAGCAGGACGTCTTTGTGCGCGCTTTGACTTGATTTACGAGCCGTGGCAAAGCTTTAGCAACTGACAGAGACCGGGATTGAGAATGAGCAAGGCAAACTACGCCGCGCTGTTGCGTCTGCCGATACCGCGTCGGCTCGCCGCTGCCAGCATTCCGGCGGATTTTGCCGATTGGCTCGACTATGCGGCGGTCGTGGCGCTGGTGGTTTTTGCCTGGGGCCAGGGGCCTTTTGCGCTGGCGATGTTCGCGCTGGCGCTGAGTTTGCCTTACATTCTGGTTGGCCCATTCGTGGCCGTGGTGGTCGATCGGGTGCCGATCCGTGCCGTGCTGGTGGTCAGCAATCTGGGGCGGGGGCTGGCGACGCTGGGCTTTGCCTTTGCCGGCGATACGAGCGTGCTGCTGGCGCTGGTTTTCCTGCGGGGTTGCATTGATTCCGCATTCACGCCGGCGCGGCAGGCGGCGATCCAGGCGAGTACGCCCGAAGAGTTGCGCGGCGTGGCGAACGGGCTGCATCAGGCGATCAACCAGACCTCCAAGATTGCAGGACCGGCTTTGGGCGGATTGTTGCTGGCCTTCTGGCCGGCGCAGAATATTTTCATGCTCAATGCCGGGCTGTCGCTGGTGGCGGCGCTGATTGCGGTGAGCGTGATATTGCCGCCGCGGCCGACCCCGAGCGAGGAGAGGGGCAAATTTTTTACCGAGTCGCTCAAGGGGATCGGTGAATTCAGGCGCAGCCGGCGGTTGATGGTGGCGCTGATCTTTTCGGCCTGCGCCTATTTTGCGTTCTTTCTCTATGACGCGCTGATTGCGCTGTTGGCGGAGGGATTTGGCTTTGGTGCCACAGCGTTTGGCCTCTCCATTTCGGCATCGGGGCTGGGTGGCCTTGTCGGGGCACTGGTGGCCGGGAGCATGGCGGGCAAGCGGCCGATGTTGACCATGTCGCTGGCGGCGGTGATTTCGGGCGTAACGACCTGTGCCGTCGCTCTTGCGGCGGTCATGGGCTGGTCCGTTCAATTGCCGGCATTCCTCCTGGTACTGTGTTTCATGGGCGGGGCGACCGCCTTCATGCAGGTGCCCTATCGCACCATCGTGCAGGCCGATGCGCCGCCCGATCGGATCGCGCGGGTATTTGCCGCGGGCGAAGCGGTGATCACCATGACCATGCTGTCCGCGCCGCTGATCGGCAGCTTCATTGCCAGCCAGTGGGGCACGCCAGTGGCTTTTCTTGCCGGCGGGGCCGTGCTGGTGCTGCTCGGGGCCGTTACGCTTGCCTCACATCGCGGCCCGTGACAAAAACCAAATAAATACAAGAGGGAGGGGCCGATGAACGGTCTGGTTGGGTTTTATCCCGGTTCGTTCGATCCGCTGACCAATGGGCATCTCGACGTGATCGAGCGGGCCTGCAAGCTGGTGGATGTTCTGGTGGTTGGGGTCGGCGTCAGCGCCACCAAGAAAAATCCAATGTTTTCGCATGCCGACCGGCACGCGATTTTGCAGCAGGTGTTGGGGCCGGTTGGCATTCGGACCAATACCGAATTCAGAATTGTCGATTTCTCGGGGCTAATGGTCAATGCGGCGCGCGAGCATGGCGCCAAGCTGATCATTCGGGGCCTCCGCGACACGACCGACTACAATTACGAAATGCAGATGGTGGGGATGAATGCGCAGATGGCGCCCGACCTGCAGACGGTTTTCCTGCCATCGAGCCCGCCCGTGCGGCATATCTCGGCCACATTGGTGCGTCAGATCGCCGAGATGGGTGGTGATATTTCCGCCTTCGTTCCGCCAATCGTCCTCAAGGCCTTGAAAGCATCATGATGACCTTTTCCCGCCGCCTGTTCTCCGGCCTCGCCATTGCCGCCCTTGCCCTCTCCGCCGTGCCGGCGATGGCGCAGACCGGCAAGCCGCATCTGATCCTGACGCTCGAAGACGGCACGGTCGATATCGAACTGCTGCCCGAACTCGCGCCCAAGCATGTCGAGCGCGTCATCGCGCTGACCGAAGCGGGCTCCTATGACGGCGTGGTGTTTCACCGCGTGATCGACGGTTTTATGGCCCAGACGGGCGATGTGCAGTACGGAAAGTCGGATTCGCCTGGTTTCAACCTGGCGCAGGCCGGCATGGGCGGTTCGGACCAGCCTGATGTCCAGGCCGAGTTCAATTCGGAAAGCTTCCAGCGCGGCGTGGTCGGCGCGGCCCGTTCGCAGGACCCGAACTCGTTCAATTCGCAGTTCTTCATCACCACGGGCGATGCCAGCTTCCTTGATGGCCAATATACCGTGTTCGGCAAGGTCGTGTCGGGCATGGAAGCCGTCGATGCGCTCGAAAAGGGTCCGCAGAGCGCCAATGGCGCGGTGGCCAATCCCGACAAGATCGTGGATGCGGCGATCGAATATAAGTAGGGGCGCGCTGGCGTTTGCCGGGTCACCCCCTCCCGGCCTCCCCCATCTATGGGGAGGTGTCGGGCCGGTGTATTGGGCAAGCAACCTGCCCCAAACTCGATACAGCACCTCCCCCTTGATGGGGGAGGCTGGGAGGGGGTGGAGCCACGTGCTCGATCCTCCAACCTTGCACTCCCCGCTCATTAGCCCTAAATCCGGGCCACTTCATTCTCAAGAAAGCGAAAATCATGGCCGATTACGCCGATCCCGAAAACACCCTCGTCATCGAAACCACCAAGGGCAATGTCGTCATCGCGATGCGTCCCGACTTGGCTCCCGGCCATGTCGACCACATCAAGAAGCTGGCCCGCGAAGGCGCATATGATGGCGTGGTGTTTCACCGCGTGATCGACGGCTTTATGGCCCAGACCGGCGACGTCAAGTTCGGCAATTCCACGACGCCCGACTTCAACCCCTCGCGCACCGGCACGGGTGGTTCGCAGTATCCAAACATCAAGCAGGAATTCTCGGCCGAGCCGCACGTTCGCGGCACCGCGTCGATGGCCCGTTCGCAGGATCCCAACAGCGCCAACTCGCAGTTCTTCATCTGCTTTGGCGATGCGCGCTTCCTCGACCGCCAGTATACGGTCTGGGGCAAGGTCATCGAGGGCATGGAATTTGTCGACCAGATCAAGCGCGGCGAGCCCGTCACCGATCCCGACAAGATGGTTTCAGTCAAAGTGGCTGCGGATATCGTCTAAGTCTTTGCTGGCGGCTACGGCCGCCAGCCTTTTGCTCGCCGCGCTGCGAGTGCTGGACCTGAGCGGTCCATCCGGGTGATCCTGACCCGCCGAGACGGCTGATTCCGTGCCTTCGCATTCAGGACCAAGATTTTGAAAATGGATACTCTGCTCTGGGCGCTGATGGGCGTCTTCGCGGGCGCTTGCATTGCCGTGCAGGCGCCGATCAATGCCAGCCTTGGCCGGGCGCTCGAAGTGCCGATTGCGGCGGCGGCTGTGTCGTTTCTCGCCGGCGGCGTGGTGCTCTGGGCGCTGGCGTTTCTCTTCAGCCATCTTAGCGCGACGCCGATCAATTTTGCGGCGCCCGCGCAATGGACGCTGGTGGCCGGCGGGCTGCTGGGGGCGTTTTATGTGTTCTCCAATATTACGCTGACGCCGATGGTGGGCGCGGCGGCGGTGATGGCGCTTTCGGTGGCGGGGCAACTTATGGCGGGGCTGGTGCTCGACAAGGTTGGCTTCATGGGCATGGCGGTGCGCGAGATCACCATGGGCCGCGTCGTTGGAGCGCTGTTGCTGATTGTTGGTGCGGTGATGATCCGGGTGCTTTAGGGCAACTTTGCTGCCTTTTCTCCGTTTCCGCTGGGCCTGCAATCTACGCATTCCGCAGAACTCATGCTAACGAGCCTTCCATGCGTGTTTCCGAATTCGACTTTGAACTGCCCGAAAACCTGATCGCCCTGCATCCGGCCGAGCCACGCGACTCGGCGCGCCTATTGCTGGTGCGTCCGGGCGAAGCGCTGGAAGACCGGCATATTCCGGACTTGTTGGAAATCCTGCAGCCGGGCGATGTGCTTGTCGTCAACGATACGCGGGTTTTGCCGGCGGAACTGCGAGGAACGCGGGTTCGGGGCGAGACGCGGGCCAATGTGTCGTTCAACCTCCACAAGCGGGTCGATGCCCATACCTGGCGCGCCTTTGCGCGGCCGGCGAAGAAGCTGGCGCTGCTCGACGAGCTGGAACTGGGCAATGGAGAGGCCGATGCGCTGAAGGCGCGGGTGGCCGGCAAGGGCGATACGGGCGAAGTGACGCTGGAATTCGCCCTCGGCGGCGCGCGACTCGATGAGGCGATCAAATCGCATGGCGCCATGCCGCTGCCGCCCTATATCGGAGCCAAGCGGGCGGTCGAAGAGCGCGACAAGGTGGATTATCAGACGGTTTATGCCGCCGAGGATGGCGCCGTGGCGGCGCCCACTGCGGGGCTGCATTTCACCGAAAAACTGCTGCAGCAATTGAGCGATCGTGGCGTGACCATGGAGCGCGTGACGCTTCATGTGGGTGCCGGAACGTTTCTGCCGATGAAGGTGGATGACACGGAAGACCATGTCATGCATTCGGAATGGGGCGATATCGACCAGGCGACCGTCGAGCGGATCAATGCCAAGCGGGCGCTGGGCGGGCGAGTGATTGCGGTCGGGACGACGAGTTTGCGGCTATTGGAAACGGCGTCGCGGGCAAGTGGACGGCTGCAGCCTTTCAGCGGCGACACGGATATCTTCATCACGCCGGGGTTCAAGTTCCGGACGGTCGATGTGCTGATGACCAATTTTCATTTACCGAAATCGACGCTTTTCATGCTGGTCAGCGCCTTTTCGGGGCTCGAGCAGATGAAGGCCGCCTATCATCACGCGATATCGAGTGGTTACCGGTTTTATTCCTATGGCGATTCTTCGCTGCTGTTCCGCGCGGGCGGAAACGAGGACGACGCGGCGTGAGCCGGGGCACACCGCCCATCGTTCGCTACACCAATCGGATCGTCCTGGGACTAAGGACTGTTGCTGCCAGCGGCGATGAAAAGCTGACGTTTCGGCGGCTGATCGAGGCGATGGGACCGGGCGCACATCGCCTGCTGATCCTGATGCTGACGCTGCTCAACATGATCCCTGGGCCACCGGGATTTGGCGGAACGATTGCCTGGACGACGTTTGCCGTGGCGCTGGCCATGGTGCTCGGAAAACCTATTCGGCTGCCCGGCATCATCGGCAATCGCAAGCTGCCGGTGACGCCGCTCCTCAAGGCGAGCGAGCAGGTGGTGCGGGTAACGGGGATTATCGCGCGGTTTTCGCGGCCGCGGATGCGATGGCTGACGGGCGCAGCGGCGACGGTTCCCTACGGCATTTTCACCATGGTGCTCAGCGTGGCGATGACGGTGCCGATCCCGTTTATCAACGCGGTGCCCAATGCCGGGCTGTGCGTGCTGGCGTTTTCGATGCTGAACCGGGATGGGGTAGGGGCGGTGATCGGGACGGTGATTTGCCTTGTGGGGTTGGGGATTGAGATCGCGCTGATTTTCGGGGCGGTCAATCTGGGGATGCATGCGGTCGAGGCGGTGTTTTAGGCCCTAGACCTCACCTCCACTCGCGCGACCTCGTGGTTCGAGGCTCCGCTGCGCTCCGCACCTCACCATGAGGTCTCTTGGAGTGGGCAGCGGAGCAAAAGAGAGATGCCTAAATCCCCGCTGCGTCGTGGAGTAGCGTGCCGGAAAAACCGCAGGAGGCGCCGTGGTATTCGAGGCAGCCGTCGCGCTCTTCGAGCGTTACGCCGCCTGCGCCGTCAAAGATGAGGCCGATTTCGCAATAGCGCTGGTTGAGCGGCGAGTCGTCTTCGGGATCGTACATTTCGTTTTCGACGAAGAAATTGCCGCCCTTCTTGTCGAGCAGAACTTCGCCATCGATGCCGCCGGCGCAGCCCATGAATTCTTCCTCTATGGGCACGACCGTGTTGATCGAAATGGAATAGCGATCATCTTCGATATGGGTGAGGTCGAGCGTCAAATCGCCTTCGCCGCTGCCGGTATACTGGCCTTCGATCGTGTTCACGTCCTCAGCAAAGGCGGGAAGGGCAGCGAGGGAAATTGCGGCGACGAGAAATGCGGTGCGGAACATAAGCGGCCTCAACAACGGAAAGTGATTTGCCGATAGGGGCAGGCGAGCGTGGCGAAAATCGGACTTTTACCACTGCAAGCCGCTCAATGCGCAGGATTTTTGGCATTGGTGGGCTGCGGACCCGCTGGGGCCTTTCTTCCGGCCGGGCAACCGGCTAGAAACCCGCCCCATGAGCACGACGACGAAACAGGTTACCTTCTCCCTTCTCGCAACCGACGGCGCGGCGCGGCGCGGCCGTATCGACACGCCAAGGGGCGAAATCAACACGCCCGCTTTCATGCCTGTCGGCACGGCCGGCACGGTGAAAGCCATGTATCCCGAGCAGGTGCGCGAGACCGGCGCCGATATTCTCCTCGGGAACACCTATCACCTGATGCTGCGGCCAGGGGCGGAGCGGGTGGCTTCGCTCGGCGGGCTCCATGATTTCATGGACTGGCAGCGGCCGATCCTGACCGATAGCGGCGGGTTTCAGGTCATGTCATTGGCCAAGCTGCGGAAACTCACCGAGAAGGGCGTGACCTTCAAATCGCATATCGATGGCTCGTCCTATGAGCTGACGCCAGAGCGGTCGATCGAGATCCAGACGCTGCTCGATAGCGATATCATCATGCAGCTCGACGAGTGCATTGCGCTGCCGGCGGAGCGCAAGGAAATCGAGCGGGCGATGGAATTGTCGCTGCGCTGGGCGGATCGCTCGAAGACTGCATTCAACAATCAGCAGAACCGGGCGCTGTTCGGGATCGTGCAGGGTGGCGACGATCCGGAACTGCGGGCGCGCTCGGCGGCGGGGCTGAAGTCGATCGGGTTCGATGGCTATTCGATTGGCGGGCTGGCCGTGGGGGAGCCGCAGGACGTGATGTTCCGCGTGCTTTCGGACATTACGCCGGAGTTGCCGACGGATCGGCCGCGCTATCTGATGGGCGTGGGCAAGCCGGACGATATTCTGGGCGGGATCGAGCGCGGCGTCGATATGTTCGACTGTGTGCACCCGACGCGCGCTGGCCGCCATGGCCATGCCTATACGCGCTTTGGCGTCATCAACCTGAAGAATGCGCGGCATAAGGATGATCCCCGGCCGCTCGACGAGCAATCGCCCAACCCTAATTGCCGGCGCTGGAGCCGGGCCTATCTCCACCATCTGGTAAGGACGGAAGAGATTTTGGGCGCAATGGTGCTTTCCCAGATCAACCTTGCCTATTATCAAGAGCTAACGGCGGGTACGCGGCAGGCTATCGAAGCCGGTCGCATGACCGATTTTGCGGCGGAAACGCGGGCTGCCTGGGCGGCCGGCGACCTGCCCATACTGTAAATTCACTTGGAGAAGACGCTGATGGCTAAGTCGGGGCGTAAGGCCGGTTTCGAAGCGCTGGGCAAGCTCAAGAAGGCAATCGAAGGCGCGCCGATGCGGCTGCTGTTTGCCGAGGACCCCAACCGCTTCCAGCGTTTTTCGGCCTCTGGCGCCGATATTCTCCTCGACTATTCCAAGAACCGGATCGACGAAGAGGTGATGGCTGCGCTGTTCGACCTGGCGCGCGCTGCCGGGGTCGAAGAGCGCCGCGCGCAGATGTGCGAAGGCGAGCATATCAACATCACCGAAGACCGCGCCGTCATGCACATGGCGCTGCGCTATCAGGGCGACAAGCCGGTTGAGGTCGATGGCAAGGATGTGATGCCTGATGTGCGGGCGGTGCTTGGGGCCATCGAGGCCTATACCAATGCCGTGCGATCAGGCGAAATTCGCGGCTTTGGCGGCGAGCAGTTTACCGATGTGGTCAATATCGGCATTGGCGGGTCCGATCTCGGCCCGGTGATGGTGACGCTGGCGCTCGAGCCATACACGCGGGCCGACCTGCGGGCGCATTATGTGTCCAATGTCGATGGCGCGCATATCCATGACATTTTGAAGCGCCTCGATCCCAAGAAGACGCTGTTCATCGTCGCCTCGAAGACGTTTACGACCGACGAGACGATGACCAATGCCAATTCGGCCCGCAAATGGCTGGCCGGTGCGCTGGGCGAAGAGGCCGTGCCGAGCCACTTTGCGGCGGTTTCGACCAATATCCCGGCCTGCGCCAAGTTTGGCATTCAGGAAGACCGGATCTTTGGGTTCTGGGACTGGGTTGGCGGACGCTATTCGGTCTGGTCGGCGATTGGCCTGCCGGTGGCTTTGGCCGTGGGCTACGAGAATTTCGCGAAGTTTTTGGCTGGCGCCGATGCGATGGACCGGCATTTCCTTGAAACGCCGCTGGAACAGAACCTGCCTGTCATCATGGGCCTCCTGGGCGTCTGGTACCGCAATGTCTGGGGTTTTTCGACCCATGCGGTGCTGCCCTATGACCAGCGGTTGAGCCGTTTTCCGGCCTATCTGCAGCAGCAGGATATGGAATCGAACGGCAAGTCCGTTACGCTCAACGGCAAGCCGGTCGGCTGGTCGACAGGGCCGATTGTCTGGGGCGAGCCGGGCACCAATGGGCAGCACGCGTTCTATCAGCTGATCCATCAGGGCACCGACGTCATCCCGGCGGATTTCCTGATTGCCGCGCAGCCGCATGAAAGCCTGCCGCCGCATCACGACAAGCTCGTGGCCAACGTCCTGGCGCAGTCCGAAGCGCTGATGCTGGGGAAGACCGAGGAAGAGGTCGTTGCCGAACTCAAGGCGCAGGGGCTCGACAAGGACAAGATCAAGGAGCTGACGCCGCACAAGGTGTTTCCGGGCAATCGTCCGAGCAATACGCTGTTCTACAAGCAGCTGACGCCGGAATTGCTGGGGTCGCTGGTGGCGCTCTATGAGCACAAGGTTTTTGTGCAGGGCGTGATCTGGAACGTCAATTCCTATGACCAGTGGGGCGTGGAGCTGGGCAAGCAGTTGGCGAAGGCGCTGCTGCCGAAGGTTCAGGGAGATCAGAGCGGGGAGGGGCATGATAGCTCCACGCAGGGTCTCCTCAAATTCTACCTCGCCAACAAGGCCTGAGAATTGACCATCACCACCGACGAGCAACTGGAAAAACTCAAGGCGATTGGCCGCATCTGTGCCGTGGCGCGCGACGCCATGGCGGCGGCCATGCGGCCGGGCATGACGACGCTGGAACTCGACGAGATCGGCGCGAAAATCCTCGCCGAGCATGGGGCACTGTCGGCACCGATCGTGACCTATGACTTTCCGGGGACGACCTGCATTTCGGTGAATGAGGAGATTGCCCACGGCATTCCCGGCGACCGGGTTTTGCGCGAGGGCGATCTCGTCAATATCGACGTTTCGGCTGAGCTGAACGGCGTTTTTGCCGATTGCGGCGCGAGCTATGTGTTGGGCAAGGGCGACAAGCGGCTCGATGCGCTCTGCCGCGATGGCAAGAAGGCGATGTGGGCGGGGATCAATGTGGTCAAGGCGGGCGTGCCGCTGGCCGATATCGGCACCGCCATCGGCAAGGTGGCCAAAAAGGGCGGCTACACGCTGATCCGGAACCTTGCGAGCCACGGGGTGGGCGATAGCCTCCATGACGAGCCGGGGGAAATTCCGACCTGGCCGGATCGTTCGGAGCGGCGGCGGATCGGGAATGGGCTGGTGTTCACCATCGAGCCGTTCCTGTCGCTGGGCGGGCAGATGGCGGCGCAGAAAAGCGAAGATGACGAGTGGACACTGATCGCCGAGCCGCTGGCGCCGTGCGTGCAATATGAGCACACGGTGGTGGCGACGCCGCGTGGGGCTGTTGTGGTGACGCTGGCGGCTTAGGTTCGTTCGGTGCAGTTTCCTCAGTAGCCCTCATGGTGAGGTGCTTTGCCCTTGCAAAGCCTCGAACTACGGGGGCGTGGCGCTGAGGCGTCGGGGCACGACCTCGGGGTTCGAGGCTTCACTGCGTTGCGCACCTCACCATGAGGTCTACTGAGTACATGAGGCCTACTGAGCAGGTGAGGTCTACTGGGACAATGACCCCGCTACAACCACACCAGCAGCATCGGGCCGATGAGCACGAGGCCGATGGCGATGATGAAGCGCAGGTTGCCCAATTGGCGCAGTGCGGGGACGCTGAGGGCGGTTGAGAGCAGGAAGTAGCCGACGAGCGCGATGAGCGCCGGGGCTATGCCGCTGGCGGTGAGCGGCGTGTTTTCGTTGAGTTGCAGATAGATCATGTGGCCGCCGGCAAAGCCGATCAGCGAGGTGATGACCACGGTCACGGCCTTGGCGGTGATCAGCAGGGCCATGTCGATGGTGTTGCTGGTGAGCGCCAGGGCAAGGCCGGTGGCTGTTACATGGACGGCGGCCAGGGTGGCGAAAACCTGACTTTGCGCCAAGAGGGGAATCAATTCGGGCGGCGCGAAGAGTGGCACGGCGCCGACCATGGGCAGGTTGGCTCCGTACTGCGCCATCAGAAAAATGACGTAGAGCATGACGAGAGTCGATGCGGCGAAGACAAGCGCGACCGCTGCGAGGACCTTGAGCAGGTCCATAGTATCCTGAGACACGTCGCCTCCTCACAATGCTGTTGGGTTGGATATTAGTTCGCCGGGTTGATTCTGACAGCAGTCAGACGCGGCGGCGGCCGGGCTGGGCGAGAATTCTCGTGACCGGGCGGCGCCGGCGAACGGCGACGGGCATCCGATACTCATCCGACAGCTCTGCCGCATCGGCCCGATTGTCGAGCTCGGCATAGGGATCGATGTCGGTGGAACAGGGTGACATGGTGCCAGAAACGGAAAATGGGTTGCCGGGGTCATGCCCAAGTCGTGTGGCAAGGTCAAGACAGCGGCCCTGCACAGGTCTGCATTCGGCGCAGCTGCCCGGTCTTGTCGGATGATGAAAGAGAAAAGTGGTACGCCGGGCGGGGGTCGAACCCGCGACCATTCGATTAAAAGTCGAATGCTCTACCACTGAGCTACCGGCGCATACTTTTTGTCTAACACCCTGCGGCGTTGGCGCGGAAAATAGTCAGGATAGTCCCGGAGTCAACCGATATTGCGCCGGGGCCGTCCAAGGCTGGGGAAGGACCCGTGCTAATTAATGGGCGCACCTGCAAAGCTCGTTGGCGAGCAGGCGATTTCCATCTGTTCGAGGCGCTGGCAGAAATCGCGCGCTTCGGACATTTGCGCGATAGGGCCGATGACGAGGCGCTGCTGATTGGCGCCTGTGCCTTCAGTCACCAGCGGCGACATGTCGATGACGAGCGAACCCAGGCGAACCTCGAGATTGCGCCACTGGGCGGCCGCCTGGCCGGATGCAAAGTTCGAGCCGACGGCGACTGCGTAGCCCACCTTGGCGCCGGACGAGGCGCTGGGCACGGCGATAGGCGCGGGCAAGGGTTGCTGCAGCGGCGACTGATGCACGACGACCGTACCGCCATCGGCTGCAAACTGCTGGCCGGCATTGCTAGTGATCGAAGCCGTGGTGACGGAACGATCGACCGAGCCGGTGACGGGGCGCATTTCGGCAAGGTTCGGCATGGAGACTTCCAGTGCGCCGACGCGCCGCACCACTTCATTGCCGGACTGTTCCTGCAAAGAGAAGCGGGTCGTCAGAATCTCATTCTGGCGGCGCAACTGCGCCGTTTCGGTGAGCAGCTCGGCAACCTGCTGGCGCAATTGGGAGAGCGATGCCGCGTCGCTTCGCGGCGAATGCAGCGTATTGAGGGCCGAAGAGGGGATGAGACCACTCACATTGGCCGCGAGGACAGCGATGCCGGCGCAGACAAGTGCGGCTATTCCCCAGACTTTGACGTCCGACTGCCGAAACTGTTCTGAATTCTGCACCAATTGTCCATCCTCGATTGCCCAACGAATCAAGGGCACTACGCTCTATTAGAATGTGTCATTGGTTATCTATTCACCAATGACATCGGCCATAAATTTGTGGCATTGGGCGAAGAAGAACCTGGCAAGCTGGAGTAACCGCGATGACAGAACTGCTTTCCATCATTCTTGCGGCCGGCGAGGGCACGCGGATGAAGTCATCCTTGCCCAAGGTTTTGCATCACGTCGGCGGCCTGCCTGTCGTCAGCCATGTGCTGCGGACGGCCAAGGCGGCGGGTTCGACCATTGCCGTGGTGGTCGGGCCGAACCACGAGGCCGTGGAAGAGGCCGTGGCCCGGTTTGAGGCCGATGCGCATATTTCTCAGCAGGTGGAGCGCAAGGGCACGGCTCACGCAGTGCAGCAGGCACGCGCGGCCTTCGAGGCGGCCACGGGCCATGTGCTGGTGCTCTTCGCGGATACCCCCCTCGTGACGGCCGAGACGATAGCGGAAATCGTCGAGAGGCTCGATAGCGGCGCCGATATTGTCGTGGTCGGGTTCAGGCCCGACAATCCCACGGGCTATGGACGGCTATTGACCGAAGGTGGGCGTGTGCTGGCGATCCGCGAGCACAAGGACGCGACCGAGGAAGAGCGCAAGATCGGCCTCTGCAATTCGGGAATCATGGGTTTCCGGGGCGAGACGCTTCGTTCCGTGATCGACCGGATCGGCAACGAGAATGCCAAGGGCGAGTATTATCTGACCGATGCGGTTGAGATTGCGGCGGGCGATGACCGGCGCGTCGATTTCATCGAGGCCGACGCCGGGGAACTGGTCGGGGTCGATAATCGCGTCAAATTGGCCGAGGCCGAGGCGACGTTCCAGGAATTCAAACGCATTGAGGCCATGGAAGCTGGCGTGACGCTGCGCGATCCCAAGAGCGTCTGGTTTTCGTGGGATACGGAAATTGGGCGCGATGTGACGATTTTCCCCAATGTGGTTTTCGGGCCGGGCGTCAGAATCGCCGACAATGTCGAAATTCGCGCCTTTTGCGACATCGAAGACGCCGTGATCGGCGAGGGTTCGAGCATCGGGCCGTTTGCGCGTATTCGCGGCGGGGCGGAGCTGGGGCCGGATGTGCACCTGGGCAATTTCGTCGAGGTGAAAAAGTCGAAGATCGGGGCCGGGACGAAGGCGGGGCATTTGAGCTATCTTGGCGACGCCGAGATTGGCTCAAAAACCAATATCGGCGCGGGCACGATCACCTGCAACTATGACGGCGTTAACAAGGATAAGACTGTTATCGGCGACAATGCCTTTATCGGGTCGCACGCCTCGCTGGTGGCGCCGGTAACGATCGGCAACGGCGCCTATACAGCCTCGGGTAGCGTGATTACCCAGGACGTGCCGGACGACGCGCTGGCCTTTGGCCGGGCGCGGCAGGAAAACAAGGCGGGCTATGCGCCCAAACTGCGCGAACTGGCGCTGGCCAAAAAGGCCGCCAAGCTCGCGGCCAAGGGGAAATAAGATGTGCGGCATTGTTGGAATTGTCGGTAACGAACCGGTTGCCGGTCGCCTGGTCGATGCGCTGAAGCGGCTCGAATATCGCGGTTATGACAGCGCCGGGGTGGCGACCCTCGAAAGTGGCGCCATTGCGCGGCGACGGGCCGAGGGGAAGCTCGGGAACCTCGCGACGCGGCTCGGGATGGAGCCGCTTGGGGGCAATATCGGCATCGGGCATACCCGCTGGGCGACGCATGGCGCGCCGACCGAGCAGAATGCGCACCCGCATGCGACCGAGCGCGTTGCCGTGGTGCATAACGGCATTATCGAGAATTTCCGCGAGTTGCTGGCCGATCTCGCTCAGGACGGATATTTGCCGCAGACGCAGACGGATACCGAATCCGTGGCGCTGTGGGTGAGCCGGGAACTGGCCAATGGCGCCGATCCGGAACTGGCCGTGGCCCGGACGCTGAAGAAGCTCAAGGGCGCCTTTGCGCTGGCGTTTTTGTTCAAGGGCGAGAATGGCTTGCTCATCGCGGCACGCCATGGTGCGCCGCTGGCCGTGGGTTATGGCACGACGGAAATGTATCTCGGGTCCGACGCCATGGCGCTGGCGCCGTTTACCTCGCGCCTGACCTATCTCGAGGATGGCGACTGGGCTGTCATTACGCCGGCCGGGGTGACCATTCGCGATGGCAAGGACGCGATCGTGCAGCGCGAACAGCTGCTGTCGCAGGCTTCGGCGCTGATGGTGGACAAGGGCAACCATCGCCATTTCATGGCCAAGGAAATCTACGAGCAGCCCGAAACGATTTCCCACACGCTCAGCCATTATGTGGACATGGGCGCGGAAAAGGTGGCGATCCGCGAGAGCTTGCCGTTTGATTTTGCTGATCTTTCGCGGCTGACCATGAGCGCCTGCGGCACGGCTTATTATGCCGGCGCGGTGGCAAAGTACTGGTTCGAGCGCTATGCGCGGCTGCCCGTGGATATCGATGTAGCGAGCGAATTCCGCTATCGAGAGCCGCCGCTGGAAAAGAACGGGCTGTCGCTGTTCATTTCGCAGTCGGGCGAGACGGCCGATACGCTGGCAGCTTTGCGCTATTGCGCGGGGCAGGGGCAGCATGTGGCCAGTTTGGTCAACACGGTTGAATCGACCATTGCGCGCGAATCCGGCGTGGTGTTTCCGATCCTTTGCGGTCCGGAAATCGGCGTTGCTTCGACCAAGGCGCTGACGGCACAGTTGACGGCGCTGGCGAGCCTGGCGCTGGCGGCAGGCCGGGCGCGCGGCGTGGTGAGCGCCGAGCAGGAAGCGGAACTGGTGCGGGCGCTGGTGGCGCTGCCATCGGCTGTGTCCGGGGCGCTGGGCGCGGAAGGGCAGATCGTTGATATTTCCAAGCGGTTGTCCAAGGCCAAGGATGTACTCTATCTCGGGCGCGGGCCGATGTTCCCGATCGCCATGGAGGGCGCGCTAAAGCTCAAGGAAATCAGCTATATCCACGCCGAAGGTTATGCGGCAGGTGAGCTGAAGCATGGGCCGATCGCGCTGGTGGACGAGGCCATGCCGGTGATCGTCGTGGCGCCGTCTGACGAGCTCGTGGACAAGACGCTGAGCAATATGCAGGAAGTTGCGGCGCGGGGCGGGAAAATCATTCTGATTACCGATCCCGAGGGCGCGAAGACTGTGGGGCATGGGGTGGCCGACATCATCGAAATTCCGCATGTGCATCCGTTTGTCGCGCCGATCTTGGCGACGATCCCGGTGCAGTTGCTGGCCTATCACACGGCGGTGTTCATGGGCACGGACGTGGATCAGCCGCGGAATTTGGCGAAGTCGGTGACGGTGGAATAGGGCTGGTGCGCACGCCCTCGTGGTTCGAGGGTCGCTGCGCTCCCACCTCACCATGAGGGCTTTGGGCCGATGTGCCAGTAGGCCTCATGGTGAGGTACGCCCCTTGGCGCCTCGAACCACGAGGGCGTGGCGCTAACCCGCCCGGATCAGCGGAATCGCCAGGTCTTTTCTGAACAAATACAACAGCGTACGGGCGGCTTCGCCTTCGTCGCCGGTGAGGCCGGGATTGCGCTGCATCAGCGCCTTGGCGTCGTCGTGGGCGAATTCGAGGAGGTGCCGGTGCACGTCGGGGACGGCGAGGCGGTAGCCGGGCATGCCGGATTGGCGTGTGCCCAGAATGTCGCCCTGGCCGCGGAGTTCGAGGTCGCGCTCGGCGATTTCGAAACCGTCTTCGGTGGATTTTATCGTTTCGAGACGGGCCTTTGCGGTTTCGCTGAGGGGATCCTTGTAGAGCAAGAGGCAGGCCGAGCGCTGGGAGCCGCGACCGACGCGGCCGCGGAGCTGGTGGAGCTGGGCGAGGCCGAAGCGTTCGGCGTGTTCGATGATCATGATGGTGGCGTTGGGGACGTCGACGCCGACTTCGATGACGGTGGTGGCCACTAGAAGCTTGATTTCATTGGCTTTGAAGCGCGCCATGACGTCCTGTTTGGCGGCGGCGGACATGCGGCCGTGGACGAGGGCGACTTCGAGGCCGAAGATTTTTTGGAGTTCGGCGAAACGATCTTCGGCGCTAACGACTTCCAGATGCTCGCTTTCTTCGACCAGCGGGCAGACCCAATAGGCTTGCGCGCCTTCGGCTAACCTTGAGTGCAGGCGGGCAATCACGCGATCGTAGTCGCCTATGGAAAGTACAGCCGTATCAATGGGTTGACGGCCTTTTGGCTTTTCGCGGAGGGTGCTGACGGCCATGTCGCCGAAGTGGGTGAGGACCAGCGTTCTGGGGATCGGCGTTGCGGTCATGACGAGGAGGTCGGTGTGGCGGCCTTTTTCGGAGAGGGCGAGGCGCTGGTGGACGCCAAAGCGGTGCTGTTCGTCGACGACGGTGAGGCCCAAGTTGTTGAATTCAATGCCGGATTGGAACAGGGCATGGGTGCCGACGGCTATGGTCGTGGTGCCGTCTGCGAGGCCGGCGAGAATGGCGCGGCGTTCGGCGGCGGGCATCTTGCCGGTGAGGAGGGCGCAGCCGAGGCCGGCGGCGTCGCAGATCGGCTTGATGGTCTTAAAGTGTTGTGAGGCAAGGAGTTCTGTCGGCGCCATCAGGGCGGATTGAGCGCCGCTTTCGGCCATGGCGGCCATGGCCATGAGGGCGACGACGGTTTTTCCGGAGCCGACATCGCCCTGCAAAAGGCGGGACATGCGCTCGGGCGCGGCGAGGTCGGCCATGATTTCACCGAGTGCAACCGTTTGCCCCTCGGTGAGGCTAAAGGGTAGCACACTGCTAACCTTTGACGTGACCGAACCGGTGAAAGTGCGTGCAATGCCGCGCTCGGAAATCATGGACGAGCGGAGCAGCTGCAGCGTGATCTGACCGGCGAGGTATTCATCATAAGCGAGGCGCTGGCGGGAGGGACCCCAGAGTTCGGCTTCGTCCGGATTTTCGGGCAGATGAACTTTTCGCATGGCCTCGGTGAAGGTCGGCCATTTGCGCTGGGACATCGTTTCGGCGTCGATCCATTCGGGGAGAACGGGGATGGACTCGACGGCTTGGCGGACGAGTTTGGCGAGAGCTTTTGAGCTGAGGCCGTTGGTCAGCGGGTAGACCGGCTCGACCAGCGGCAGGGTGGCGAATTTGTCTGGCTCTACGATGTAGTCGGGGTGCGTGATCTGCTTTTCGCCGTTGAAGAAGTCGATCTTGCCCGAGACGTAGCGCTCTTCGCCGACGGGGAGCGCCTTTTCGACCCAGCCGCCTTGGGCGCGGAAAAAGACAAGGCTGATGTCGCCGGTTTCGTCATGGGCGAAGACGCGGTGCGGAATGTGCTCGCGGCCACGCGGCGGGGGCTGGTGGCGGTCGATGTGGAGTTTGAGCGTGACGATCTGGTTGAGATAGGCTTCGGCGATGCCGACCTGACGGCGACGATCCACCGTGCCGGAGGGCATGTGCATCAGGATGTCGAGGACGATGGCTTCCTGCCCCTCGGGCGCGCCGAAGAAGCGCGTCAGCAGCGCGGCGAGCTTGTCGCCCACGCCTTTGATGGAGTGGAGCGAGCGGAACAGGGGCTGGAGGGTTTCGGGACGCGACAAGGGTGATTCTCCTGCGCGCGAGATTAGTTGGGCGCATTCTTCTCAACAACCACAGGCGCCCCCTTCTCCCCTTGAGGGAGAAGGTGCCCGAAGGGTCACCGAATTCGCATTTGCGAATTTTGGTCGGGATAAGGGGTACTCTTGCCGTATAGTCACTCGCTCCTCTGCGGAGGAGAGAATACCCCTCACCCTGATTTTCTGCTGAACGCAGAAAATCTGTCCCTCTCCCTCAAGGGGCGAGGGAAGGGGTGGTGAGTGGGGTGACAACGATATTCAACCCGCGTAAGACATGTCCAAATCGGGAACAAACTTGAATCATGGATGTCGAAATGACGGCCGGTGAGGACATTGCTATTCGGCGCAAGCGGTTGCGGTATCGCGCTTGGCACCGGGGGACCAAGGAGATGGACCTGGTGCTGGGGCCGTTTTGTGATGCCAATATCGAGGGGTATGGCGTTGCCGAACTCGACCGGCTCGAAGCGCTGATGAACGAGGAAGATCCGCCGCTGCTCAAATGGGTGATGCGGCAGGAAGAGCCGCCGGTCCATGTCGATCGGGCTTTTCTCGATCTGGTCGTCGCCGATCATCAGGCGCGGATCGAAAAATGAATGAAATGACCGGGCTGCCGGCGATCCGGACGATTTCCAATGTGCCCGACGGCATGCAGCCCATGGCGCTGGCGCGGCTGATCGAGCAGCGTTTGAAGGATGCGCCGGATGACGCGGCGAGCCTGGTGTTCGTCGCGCGCGACGGGCGGCGGATGCAGCGCATGGCCGAGGTGCTCGGCGCCATGCTGCCGGGGCACACGATCCTGACGCTGCCGGCCTGGGACTGCCTGCCCTATGACCGCGTTTCGCCCAATAACGTCACCATTGCAGCACGGATGAACACGCTGGCGGCGTTGACCAGCGGGGCCAAGGGCGCCATTGTGCTGACGGCGGTCAATGCGCTGATCCAGAAGTTGCCGCCGCGCGATATGGTTGAAACCATGTCGTTTTCGGCGGCGATTGGCCGGGTGGTCGATAGCGAAAAGCTGATCGTCTGGGCTTCCAACAATGGCTATCTGCGCGTGCCGACCGTGAGGGAAAGCGGCGAATATGCGGTGCGCGGCGGGCTGGTGGACCTCTATCCGGCAAGCGCGGAGGTGCCGCTGCGCTTCGACTTTTTCGGTAGCCAGCTTGAATCGATCCGGACGTTCGATCCCGACAGCCAGCGGACCACGGGGACGCTGAAGCGCATTGCGCTGACGCCGATGAGCGAAGTCGTGCTCAACGAAGAGACCATTCGGCGCTTCCGGCAGAATTACACGGCGGCGTTTGGTGGCAATACGGTCGACGACACGCTTTATGCCTCGGTGAGCGGCGGGTCGCGCTATTCGGGGACGGAGCATTGGCTGCCGTTCTTCTACGACCATATGGACCGGCTTTCTGATTATGCCGGCGACGCGCCATTTGTGTTCGACGATCAGGCCGCGGAGGCTTTTGCCGAACGCGCCGAGCAGATCGCGGACTATTATGAAGCGCGCGAAACGGCGCGGCAGGCAAAGCCGGTGGCTGGGGCAGGGGCGCCCTATAAGCCGATCAAGCCGGAGCTGCTCTACGATCTCGATGTGCAGCCGCAGACGCTGGCCGGGGCTTCGGTGATCCAGCTTTCTCAGTTCCTTTCGCCGAGCGCCAAGAAGGGCGACGATTGGGGCGGGCATATTGCGCCGAGCTTTGCGGCGGAGCGGTTGGCTTCGGACGTCAATCTGTTCCAGGCGGTTGTCGATCGTCTCCTGGCGGAGCGGCGCGAGGGGCGGCGGGTGATTGTCGCCTGCTGGAGCGCGGGCACGCGCGACCGCATGGCCCAGGTGTTGAAGGACCATGGGCTGACCAATCCGCGTATGGCGGAAAACTGGCGGGATGCCGAAACGACGAGCGCGGCAACGACCTCGCTGGTGGTGCTGCCGCTCGAAACCGGCTTTGAGACTAAGGACCTGATGGTCCTCTCCGAGCAGGACATTTTGGGCGAACGCATTCTGCGGCCGCAGCGGAAGAAAAAGGCTTCGGACGCGCTGACCGAGGCGGCTTCGCTGTCGGCCGGCGATCTCGTGGTGCACGTCGATCATGGTATCGGCCGGTTCGTGGGCCTCAAAGTGATCGAGGCCGGTGGCGCGCCGCACGAATGCGTCGAGCTGCAATATGCCGGCGATACCAAGCTCTATCTGCCGGTCGAGAATATCGAACTGCTGACCCGTTACGGGTCGGATGACTCGTCTGTCATGCTCGACAAGCTGGGTGGTGTCGCCTGGCAGGCGAAAAAAGGAAAACTCAAGAAGCGCATCCGCGAGATGGCGGAGCAGCTTATCAAGCTCGCGGCGCAGCGCTTGCTGGTCAAGGCCGATGTCATCGACATCAATGCCGGGGCCTATGACGAATTCGCAGCGCGCTTCCCCTATGAGGAAACCGAGGACCAGCTTACGGCCATCGAAGCGGTGTTCGACGACGTTACCTCGGGCAAGGTCATGGACCGGCTGGTGTGTGGCGACGTGGGCTTCGGCAAGACCGAAGTGGCGCTGCGCGCGGCCTTTGCCGTGTCGCTGAGCGGCAAGCAGGTTGCTGTGGTGGTGCCGACGACGCTGCTGGCGCGGCAGCATTTCAAGACGTTCTCGGAGCGCTTCAAGGGCCTGCCGGTGCGTGTGCGTCACGCCTCGCGCATGGTCAGCGCCAATGAATTGAAGGCGACCAAGGATGGACTGGCCGATGGGCAGGTCGATATCGTTGTCGGCACGCATGCGCTGCTGTCGAAGACCATCAAGTTCCATGACTTGGGACTGCTTATCATCGACGAAGAGCAGCACTTTGGCGTGGGCCACAAGGAGCGACTGAAGGAACTCAAGGCCAATGTGCATGTGCTGACGCTGACGGCGACGCCGATTCCGCGCACGCTGCAACTGGCGCTGACCGGGGTGCGCGATCTTTCACTGCTGGCGACGCCGCCGGTCGATCGCCTCGCCATCCGCACGTTCATTTCGCCCTTCGATCCGCTCTCGATCCGCGAGGCGCTGCTGCGCGAAAAGTATCGCGGCGGGCAGAGTTTTTACGTCGTGCCGAAAATCAAGGATCAGCCTGACATTGCCGAATTCCTGCGCCAGCAGGTGCCGGAAGTTTCCTATGTCGTTGCCAATGGGCAGATGCCGCCGGGGGAACTCGACGACATCATGAACGCCTTTTATGACGGCAAATTCGACGTGTTGCTGGCAACGACGATCGTCGAATCCGGGCTCGATATTCCCAATGCCAATACGCTGATCGTGCATCGGGCCGATAATTTCGGCCTGGCGCAGCTTTATCAGATCCGTGGGCGCATCGGGCGGGCTAAGCAGCGCGCCTATGCCCTGTTCACGGTGCCGGCTGACAAGAAATTGACCGATACGGCGGAGCGGCGGCTGGGCGTGCTGCAATCGCTCGAAAGTCTGGGGGCCGGTTTCCAGTTGGCGAGCCACGATCTTGATATTCGCGGGGCGGGGAACCTCCTTGGCGACGAGCAATCGGGCCATATTCGCGAAGTGGGCTACGAACTTTATCAGGCCATGCTCGAAGAGGCCGTGGCGGCGCTACGGAACGGGGAGGCCGAATACGAGGATCGCAACGAGTGGAGCCCGAGCATTTCGCTGGGCATGCCGGTGATGATCCCCGAAAACTATGTGCCCGATCTGACGCTGCGCATGCAGCTTTATCGCAAGCTCGGCGATCTCACCGATATCCGCGACATCGATGCGGCGGGCGCGGAATTGATCGATCGATTCGGGCCTTTGCCCGAGGAGGTCGAGGCACTGCTCAAGGTGATCCTCGTCAAGTCCTTGTGCCGTCAGGCAAATGTCGAAAAGGTCGATGCTGGACCGAAGGGCGCGGTGCTGACGCTGCGCAACAGCGAATTCCCCAATCCGGTGGGTCTGGTGAAGCTCGTGAGCGATCCGGCCAACCAGGTTCGCATCAAGCCCGATCAGAAACTCGTGTTCGCGCGCAATTGGCCGACGCCGGAAACGAGGCTCAAGGGCGCGGCCGCGATCCTTTCGAAACTGGCGAAATTGGCCGAGGCGGGCGCTTGAAAAAGGCTAAAGGGCGCCGCGCACTAACGGATTTGCGCTGCGCACAATAGTTTGGGGCTTTGATGGAGAAATCGGGACCGGGTTTCTCAAGACGTGCTCTATGTTGCGCAGGGGCCTCATAATATTTTGGCAAGGGCTTCCGGTCATGTTATTGCCCGAATTGCGCCCTTGAAGGGCGGGTAAGTTTCTAGGTGGCGGAGTGCCGCCGAGACCGCCAAGGAAGGCAAGGACACTCTATGAAATTCAGGAAACCCCTCGTTGCTGGTTTGACAGCAGCTGCTCTGCTGCTCTCGCCGCTCTCGGCCTTTGCTCAAGAGACCCCTGCACCGGCCGCTGAGGCTCCCGCTGCCGAAGCGCCTGCTGCCGGCGCCGCTGCGACCCCGGCCGCTGCCAACCCTGCGCAGAACTGGCTGAAGGTCTGCGATCCGCTGCCCGATGGGCAGAAGGCTTGCATCATGCGCCAGGTGGTTTTGGCCAATGGCCAGTTCCTCGGTTCCTTCCTGCTGCGCGACGATCCAGGCCAGGAATCGCGCCTGCTCGCCGTTGCTGCCGTGCCGCTTGGGGTTTTGCTGCCTTTCGGCCTGACCTGGCAGATCGACGGCGCCAAGCCCGTGCGCGTGCCCTATATGATCTGTGACCCGACCTCGTGCGCCACCCAGCTGGTGATCAACGAGCAGTATGTGAACTCGCTCAAGGGCGGCAACAAGCTGACCCTGACCGCGAAGAACCGCCAGAACCAGGATCTGACCATCGAGATCAACCTGTCCGGTTTCACTGCCGCCTATGACAGCGACACGGCGATGACTTTCGAGCAATTCCAGCAGGAAACCTCGGGCGAGAACGCCCTTGAGCAGGTTCTGCAGGATCGCGCCGAACAGCTCCGCAAGGACCTGACCGAGCAGACCGGCGCTCCGGCGGCCGATGCTCCGGCTGCGGACGGCGCCACGCCGGCCCCTGCCGCGCAGTAAGGTTTTCGCAGGTTTGAATTGAAAAGGGCGCGGCTGAGGCTGCGCCTTTTTTTTTGCCGAGTAGCCCTCATGGTGAGGTGCTTTGCAAAGCAAAGCCTCGAACCACGAGGGCGGGCGAGTGGAGGCCTTGTGCCACGACCTCGCCCTTCGAGGCTACGCTGCGCTTCGCGCCTCAGGATGAGGTCTACTGGGCGGGTACAGGGTAAACCTAGGCCGACCGCTGGCCCATGCCGATGGAGAAGGCCTGACGGCGCAGCGATGGCATCAGTTTGAGGGCCCAGAGGCCGCCGGCGCGGAGGGCTTGGGTCGGGAGCATTTCGCCGAGGAGCGAGCGGAAGAGCGTGTCGACCATGGTGCCGGTGCGCGAGAGGTCGGCGGCGCGGCGGTCGGCATAGGCTTTGCTGGCGCTAGCGGCCCAATCGGGGGCGGTGCGGTCGGCTTCGGCGAGAACGGCGACGAGGTCGGCAACGTCGCGGAGGCCGAGATTGAGGCCCTGGGCGCCGATGGGCGGGAAGGCATGGGCGGATTCGCCCACCAGCACCGTGCCATCGTGGCCGGCTTCGGTGACCGTGAGCACGCTCAATGGGAAGATGAAGCTGGGAGAAGCGAGCTTGATGCTGCCGAAGAGGTTTTGCGAGCGGGTGCGGAAAGCGGCGAGGAGGGCTTCGGGGCCGCCGGCCTGGGTTTGGCGGAGCACCGATTCCTCGTCGATCCAGACGAGATTGGCGCGGTTACCACCGGCCGGAACCAGGGTGAAGGGACCGTGGGGATAGTGAAACTCGATGGAGGTGCCGCCGATGGAGCGGCCGAGTTCGAGATCGCAGACGAGGGCGGATTCCTCGAATTTGTGCTCGCGGGCGGGGAGGCCCGCTTCGGTACGGATCAGGGACTTTTTGCCGTCGGCGCCGACGATGAGGGGCGCGGCGACGGTGGCGCCGTCGCTTAGCGTCAATATGCCGAGGTTGTTTTCTCTGACATATGCGGTAACGGCGGCGTTGCGGGTGGTGAGACCGGTTGTGGGCGCGGCGGACTGGAAACGCTCGAGGAGCGTCGCATTGGCAAAATTCCAGCCGAAGGCGTCGAGGCCGGCTTCCTTGGCGTCGAAGAGGGTTTCGGGCGCGCGGATGAGGCGGGGCGTGGCGTCGATGATGCGGATGGCGGTCAACGGGTGGCCGGTGCTTTCCGGGCTGTCGATGAGTCCGGAGGACAGCAGGAAATCGACGCTGGGCATCATCAGGGCCGACGTGCGGCGATCGGGCGGGGCCGTGGGCGCGAGGTGCAGGGTTTCGTAGCCGGCGCGGGCGAGGCTCACGGCGGCGGCGAGGCCGGCGAGGCCACCACCCACGACGATGATATCGGTGTTCTCAGTCATTTGGCATCCGCAAGGCGTTTGGAATGGCCGCTGGGCACGATGAGGCTACCGGCATAGGAGCCGGCGACGAGGGCGGCAAGGAAAAGCCAGATCCCGTCCGGCGGGAAGGCCAGGAGCGCGATGGCCGGGCCGGGGCAAATGCCGGACATGCCCCAACCGACGCCGAAGAGCGCGGCGCCACCGACGAGGCGGGCATCGATGCGCTTATATTCGGGCTCGTGGAATTCGGTGTCGAAAAGCGGCGCCGGGCGGCGGCGGCCGATGCGCACGGCGATGAACATGACGAGAATGGCCGGGACGATGACGAAAGCCAGGCTCGGGTCCCAGCCGCCGGTGGGAATGGCGGTGAAATCGAGGAAGCGCAGGACTTTTAGGGGATCGACCATTTGCGACACATAGAGGCCGGCGCCGAAGAGGAGGCCGCTGAGGGCTGATGTCGCGAGATAGGGCGGACGCAGGTTGGCCATCAGACGATCCCCGTCACGGTTACGGTGAGGATGGCGACGCCGAAGAATACCGCAACGGCAACCGCAGAGCGCCGCGAGAGGCGCGCGAGGCCGCAGACGCCATGGCCCGAGGTGCAGCCATTGCCGATCTTGGTGCCAAAGCCGATAAGGAGGCCGGCGACGATCAGCCAGACGGGTGGCGGCACGCCCCAGGCGGCAGGCGGGGGCACAAGCGCGGCCGGTTCGACGCCGCCGACACCGAGCGCGGGGAAAAGCCGGGACGCCGCCCAGGCGCCGGCCACCAGCGCAACCAGAAACACCAGCCGCCAGACGACGGTCTGCGCGGGCGGCAGCAATTGCCCGAAGATGCCGGAGATACCGGCGAGGCGGCCATTGCCGAGCCAGAGCACGGCCGCGGCGAGGCCGATCAGGCTGCCGCCAAGCGCGGCGGAAAGAGGCGTGAAGGATTCCATCAAGGGACTCCGGCCAAGAAAACGGAACCAGAGCCTAGCACTGGCCATTCACGGCATACCAGCCTCCGATCCGGAGAACCATTTCACGCCTTGCCGCAGGGAAAGAAAAAGCTGCCATAGGAGTGCGAAAGCCGAAATGGAAGGGGGCAGGGCGCTTGTCTTTGCGATCAGGCCCCCTCCACAATCGCAAAAAAGACAATAGACTCGCGCGCAACGAGAATTTCCATTACGGAATCCACCATGCTTGAGCTTCTCTACGATCCCAATGTCTGGGTCGCCTTCCTCACCCTGACGATCATGGAGATCGTGCTGGGCATCGACAATATCGTGTTCATTTCGGTGCTGGTGTCGCGCCTGCCGCGCGAGCAGGCGGAATTTGCAAGAAAACTCGGTATCGGCCTGGCGCTGGTGTTCCGCATCATTCTCCTGCTGCTGATCAGCGTGATCGTGCAGCTCAAGGAGCCGGTGTTTACCGCTTTCGACCATGCCTTCTCGTGGAAGGACATCATTCTCATCGCCGGTGGCGCCTTCCTGATCTACAAGGCGACCCATGAAATGCATGCGGCCATCGAAGAGCCGCACGAGGCTGGCCTCAAGGAGGCTGCCAAGGCGAGCCTCCAGGCTATCCTGTTGCAGATCGTCGTCATCGACGCGGTATTTTCCATCGACTCGATCATTACCGCCGTGGGCATGGTGCCGGCGGATCAGGTCGGGGTGATGATCGCCGCCGTGATTGTCGCCGTTGCCGTGATGTTCTTCGCCTCCGGCCCGATTGCCAAATTCGTGGCCGATCACCCGACCACGAAGATGCTGGCGCTGGCCTTCCTGTTGCTGATCGGCGTGACGCTGGTGGCCGACGGGCTCGGTCTGCACATTCCCAAGGGCTATATCTATTCGGCCATGGCCTTCTCGGTGCTGGTGGAGGCGGTCAACATCCTTGCCAAGGGCCGCAAGCTGCGCGCTTCGGGCGGGGGCACGGGCAAGAATCAGATGACGCCCTTTACCGGCGATACGGGCTCGGTGTCGGCAGCGGCAGGCGTTGCCGCTGTGAGTGGCGCAAAACCCCGCCCCAAGACACCGGCGGCAAGGCAAGCGCAGTCGCGGCCCAAATCGGCGCCGCGCAAGCCGAGGGCGCCCAAATGACCCGCGTCGTTGCCATCAACCAGACCGGCGGCCCGGAAGTGCTGTCGGTCGAGGACTGGCCGGTGAAGGAGCCGGGTCCGGGGCAAGCGCTGATCGAGCAAAAGGCGATCGGCCTCAATTTCATCGACACCTATCAGCGCTCGGGGCTTTACCCGCAGCCGCTGCCCTTCGTGGGCGGCAATGAAGGGGCCGGCGTCGTTCGTGCTGTTGGACCCGGCGTAACCGCGGTCAAGGTTGGCGATCGGGTTTGCTATCAGGGGCAGGTGGGTGCCTATGCCGCTGAGCGTCTGGCGGCGGTCGAAAAGCTCATTCCCATTCCCGACGGGGTCGATGACGAAACGGCGGCGGCGGTCGTGCTCAAGGGGCTGACTGCCTACTTCCTGCTGTTCAAGACATGGCCGGTTGAGGCCGGGCAGACCATTCTTTGGCACGCTGCGGCGGGCGGAACCGGCCTCATTGCGACGCAATGGGCCAAGGCGCTGGGCGCGACGGTGATCGGCACGGCGGGCGGGGCGGCAAAGGTCGCGCTCGCCAAGGCGCATGGCTGCGATCATGTGATCGATTACCGCGCCGAGGATTTTCCGGCGCGGGTGCGCGAGATCACCGGGGGCAAGGGCGTCGATGTCGTCTATGACGGCGTCGGCAAGTCAACGTTTGAGGGCTCGCTCGACTGCCTGCGGCCGCGTGGGCTGCTCGCCAGTTTCGGTAATGCCTCGGGCGTGGTTTCGATTCCCGACCTGACCGTGCTGTCACGAAAAGGCTCACTCTATGTGACGCGACCGACCGGTGGCCACTATTTCACCAAGCGCGAGGATCTGCTGGAGGGCGCCGAGGCGCTGTTCGGCGCGATCAAATCGGGGGCGATAAAGGTCGGGATCGGCGCTCGGTTCAAGCTGGAAGAGGCCGAAAAGGCGCATCGGGCCCTTGAGGGACGCGAGACGACCGGCTCGGTGGTGCTGACGCCGTAGCGAAGGTTGCGGGGGAAACATGCTTCATTTCAGTACTGACGGTGGGGATGAACGGGGAGCAACAAGCAACGTCGGCGCGTCGCCACTGGACAGCGCTAAAAGCCGACGCTAAAGGCAGTGCCACGGGTAGGTGGCAGAGCGGTTGATTGCTCCGGTCTTGAAAACCGGCGAAGGTGAAAGCCTTCCGGGGGTTCGAATCCCTCCCTACCCGCCATCTCCGCTGATTGCACGCTATGGCACTGTATTGCTGCCGATCACCGCATTCCGCGGGGTGAGAGAGCAAACTGCCGGTTCTACGCTATAGCCCGATATAATCTTGAGAGCAGCGACGGCGGCATCCAGCCCAATGCGGTTGTAGTTGATCCATAAGGCACAATTCAAAAGCGGCCGTACACCGATTTGGTTGGGGGCTGCCTGGGTGGCCATATCTCAAGTGTTTGTCTTGCGTTGTCGTAGCCATGGGATCACGGCGTCAGCCTCCCGCTCGCAATCGTCCAGCGTGCTGAAGAGGCCGGATACTTCGGTGATTGACCAGTACCCCTCGTCATACAGGCCTTCTTCTATTTCAGCCGGGTGCCACCACCGCCGAACGATGTAGCGATGAAGATCCCCCGCGAGAGACTTCTGAGAAACAATTTCCGTGAAGCCCTCAGGGCTTTCAGGGCCTCTGATGGCCCGTATGTCTATCCACTCGGCCAATGTGTCCTCAAACGCTATCACGGCTCAACATCCCGCGCGGCAAACCATAACCTCAAGATGCGCGGATGTCGTCCCGCTCTCGTCTTTCGACAGCGCTGTTGGTCAGCTTCTCACGCCCTTCGGCTCTTTGCTCATGCCTAAATTTTAGAGGGCTATAGCGTAGGCGTAGTTCTGCGTTTCGTCGGTGTCAGCCCGCCATCTCCGCTGATCGGCCTCTATGGCTCGTTTTTGCCGCCGATTACCGGGCGGCACGCCGCCCTAGGCATGACATGCGGATTTTCAAAGCTGACCGCTTTGTTGGGCCTGTGCTAATCTTGGACCAACTGCGGAGAATGGCCCATGATTGTCTTTCGACAAGCAGAACAGCATGATGTGGCACGGCTCCGTGACTTAGCCACCGAAACGTACGTGACCGCTTTCGGGCACTCGTTTGAGCCATCAAATCTGGCTGCGCACCTTGCCAACAACCTGTCCGTTCCGTGTTTCGAGAATATCCTTCACCGGGACGTTGTGCTGGTTGCCGTACAGGACGACGCGTTTGTAGGCTTCCTTCAGTTCGGACACTATGAAGGCGGTAAAGCCTGGGAGATCCGGCGGGTCTACGTGCAATCGAGATCGCAAAATGCGGGAATCGGTCAGCGACTGATGGAGCAGGCGCTTCGTCGTCCTGAGCTGTCCAAAGCAGAAGACATTTACCTCGACGTTTGGGAAGAGAACGTGGCAGCGCAAAGGTTCTATCGCCGTTTCGGCTTCTGTCCCATCGGCAAACGCGAGTTTCGTGTAGCAAGCGGCGAAGTGACGGGCAGTGATCTGATCATGCTGCGGCGCAAATCCAGAGCGGCATGAAAGCCGCACGTTCACCAAGCGGCACGGCCCAGCGCCGATTCTACGCCATAGCCCGATAGAGATGGCTGGAACCGACCCCACTTCGGCCATGCCGTCCCTTAGTTCGCTGTCCCGGAAGCGGACCTAATCTCACGCCGCACCCCGGCAGATCCAATAAAGTCAAATGCGATCAAGCGCGTCTCCATCCGGGCAGGCATTTGGACGGCGTGAACGAGAAGGAGCATTCATGCCGGTTTTGGATCGGGTGATCTGGCAGATCGAAGTGGACCTAACTTCAGAAGTGACGCTTCAGTCGCTTTCAGAGCGGTGCGCCGTCAATATCCACCACATGTGCCGGGTTTTTCAGCTCGCTACATCCATGACGATCATGTCCTACGTTCGAGCGCGCAGGCTCTCCAATGCAGCGCGCGCGATCACCAGCAGCAACCAAAGCATACTCAATGTGGCGTTGGACGCTGGCTATGGGTCTCACGAGGCGTTCACACGTGCCTTTGCAAGCTATTTCGGCATCACGCCACGTCAGCTTCGCAAGGAACAACCAACTGTAACCCTTAGCCTTATGGAGCCGTACGAAATGAATAAAGAAATGATCGTGCCGGTCAGTGCACCCCGCAAAGAGCACCGCTCTGCATTCCGTGTTGTCGGCTTCGGCGCCGATTGTTCGTTTGCGCAGACCGGCGCCATTCCCACTCTCTGGCAGTCATTCAATCCCCGGGCCGGCGACGTCAAGGGCGCTGTCACTGGTGCGGCCTATGGCGTGTGCTGCCTGGCCGATCAGGCCGGTAACTTCCGCTACATTGCAGGCGTGGAGGCCACGGGACCGACGGCCGGCATGGAAGCGGTTGACCTGCCTTCGCAGCTCTATGCGGTGTTCACGCATAGCGGTCATATCTCCGACCTGCCCAAGACAGCTTATACGATCTGGAACAAGTTTTTGCCCGAAGCGGGAATGGAACCCGCCAAGGCACCAGACTTTGAACGATACGACAACCGGTTTGACGGAGAAACCGGGCGCGGAGTCGTAGAGATATGGGTGCCAATTGTCTCCTGAAGGTTCGCTCAGGGGTGGGGCGAGGGCCGGAATATGCTCTGGAGCTTGAAACCCTTCCAAGCTGGCAGCTTTTCAACGGTCGAGTTGTAAAGCCGCCGGTCTGTTCCCCACCCCAAGCAAGCCGCAAGCTCTTTCGTCAATTTGGAGGGCGGGCGGCACGGCCCGGCTGGCTTCATGTATTGCCGGGCCAGAATTGCTCTGGGCGCAGGCGCGCCATCAGAAATATGTCTACCGCGCCGGAGTTCCTCATGCGGGCGCGGAGCTTTCGTCCTTCATCCACAAAGCCGAAGCGTCGGTAAAGCGCTATGGCCTTGTGATTGTCCGAGTGGACGCTCAGTTCGATACGCAGGACGTTGCAGGCATCGGCGGCCGCGATCGTGTCCACCAAAAGCTGCTTGCCAATGCCGCGGCCGCGCCACTCTGCGACGACACCCATGCCGAGTTCGCCCACATGGCTTTCGTGCCGCCCGCTGGCGCGGACGATGTCGCACCATCCGACAACACCGTCTTGTTCGCTGATCGCCACAAGCTGCGGGTTTTGACTCTCGATGTTTTGACGCACGAAACTCGCCACGGCGTCGATAGGAGGGGCGGCGTCGCTTCGCAGGAAGCTCGACTCGCGAGCGACGGAATCGAGAGCGGCATGAAAGCCGCCGATATCGTTCTCGGTTATAGGCCGAACCTGCACCATGAATTTGTCCCCCATCCCTCGACCCGATCGTTACACTACTGGCGCGGCTTCTCAAGCGGCCAACATAAGGTGGCCCAACTCGCGTGGTTCTTTATGAATTGAGGAACGGTAGGGCGCTCGGAGATTGGACCTATGGCTGTCAAACGGATGGATAATGTCGGGATCGTCGTCGATGATCTCGAGGAGGCGATCGCGTTCTTTGGCGAGATCGGACTTGAGCTTGAGGGGCGGGCGATGGTCGAGGGTGAGTGGGCGGGACGCGTCACGGGCCTCGGCGATCAGACCGTCGAAATTGCCATGATGCGCACGCCGGACGGCCACAGCCGGCTCGAACTGTCCCGCTTCATCATGCCTGAAGTCGTTGAGGACCATCGGAATGCCCCGGTCAACGCGCTGGGCTATCTTCGGGTCATGTTTGCCGTGGACGATATCGACGAGACGCTGGCAAGGCTGCGTCAGCGCCAGGCGCAACTGGTTGGCGAGGTCGTTGACTACATGAACGTCTATCGGCTCTGCTACATCCGCGGGCCTGGTGGGCTGCTGATCGGGCTTGCGCAGGAACTCGGCTCTTGAGCGGGCAGGCGCGATCAGGCTATGAGGCGGCTGACAACGTTTCGTCAGCCCAAGGAAAGCACGCATGAGCCGCAAGGAATTTGACGCATCGCGCATGCGGCGCATGAAACGCACGGCAGCGCGTTATGACCTGACCATTCTGACCGCAGAGAAACTGAAGGTTTTGGGACAGCCGGGCGGCCACGCCCTGCGGCACGATAAGACCTTCAAGATCGTCTATGGTGATGTGCCCAAACCATTTTCCGCGTCGCTCGACGATATCGAGAAATATCTCGAAAAGCTTGAGGCGGGGGAAGCGTAAGCGAGGCTGACCTTTCTGGCAACCTTGCGAATGACCCGTGCTGGTACATTCCGTTATTTATTCCGTAACAGGAATCGGCTCACACTGGTCTCGTAAGCTCCCTAGAGAAGTTCGTCGTCTCTGAAGCGCTGAACGGTCTCTAGGTTCTTGGATCGCGTTTTCGATTCTCAAGTGGTTCGCCACTTTGCCTCGAAACGCTCTATTGGAGGCGCGCACAGTGTTTACCTTGATCAACGCAGACGCCGACGAAGACGACGCCGAAATCACCGATCCCCAGGAAATCGCAGAATTGTTTGCGGCCATCGCGGCCGTGGCAATCGAAACCATTGGCGCGGCCAATGTGCGCGAATTGTTCGATGCGGTCGTTGAGCAGGAGGGTCGCGATCCCAATTAGAGCTTTTATTCCATTATTCTGTGGGCAGTGCTGAGACGCTGTCCGCCATCCGGCGCTGATTGCCGAACCCGCATTCTGCCTTGACGAAGCATTTTGGGTCCGCGAGGACTTGGCTTCGCCAGGGCAATTTTTTTGGGGGATACAATGGGCCAAATGCAAATCCTGCCGGAACGGCCCATGGTGCAGACGCTGGGCGACAGCGCCATTCTCGTGCGCTTCGGCAGCCGTCTCGACGAAAAAGCCAATCGCCGGGCCATCGGCTTTGCGGCAGCGCTCGAAAGCGAGCCAATCGCTGGTATTATCGAGATCGTGCCGAGCCTTGTTTCGGTGCTGCTGCGGTATGATCCACTCGCTTCACGACATCAGGATATCGAGGGCGAAATCCGGCTGCGGCTGCATGGGACGCAGACGGAGCGGACGGGGGCCGTGCATCGGGTTGGGGTGCGCTTTGGGGGCGAGGCGGGGCCGGACCTTGAAGAGGTGGCGGGGCTGCTGAAGCTTTCGCCGGACGCGTTCATCAGGCAGCACAATGCGGCGCCGTTGCGCGTGCTGGCGACCGGGTTTGCGCCGGGCTTTGTTTATTGCGGGTTTCATCGGGAAACGCTGACCTTGCCGCGGCGGGACAAGGTGCGGCCGCGGGTTGCGGCGGGGAGCGTGCTGTTTGCCGCGGGGCAGACGGCGATTGCGGCCACTGATATTCCGACCGGATGGCATGTGATCGGGCATACCGATTTTTCCAATTTTGCGCCCGAAGCGACGCCGCCGACCCGGTTGCGGGCGGGCGATAGCGTTGCGTTCGAGGTGGCCTGAATGGTGGCGACATTTGTGATCGAGCGGGCGGGGCCGCTGACAAGCATTCAGGACGCGGGGCGGTTTGGTTTCCTCGCCCATGGCATCAGCGCGTCGGGGCCAATGGATGAATCCGCGTTTCGGCGGGCGGGGCGGTTAGCCGGGAGCGGCGCGGGGGCGGGGGCGGGGATCGAGTTTTCCATGCTGGGGCTCGATCTGGTTATCGCTGAAGGCGAGGTCATGGCTGGCTGGGACGGGGGCGTGTTCGAGGTTTTGGTCAATGGGCAGCGGCGGGAGTGGCCGGGCTCTGCGCGACTGGGTGCGGGGGATCGCCTGAGCATTTTGGCCGGTACCGGTGGCAATTACGGCTATCTGCGCTTTGGCGGCGAGATCGACGTTCCGCTTGTGATGGGAAGCCGGGCGACCAGTTTGCGGGCGCGGATTGGCGGGCTGGATGGAAGGGCGCTGCGGGCAGGCGACAGATTGGCGATCATTGGGGATGGAGAGGCGCCGGCAGCGGTTGCGCCGCGCCGGAGGGCTGACGGGCCGATCCGCTTCGTCTGGGGGCTGCACGCGGAGGTTTTTGAGGCGGGGTTGCGGGAGAAATTCGTAACCAGCGCATTTCGTATTTCTTCGATGATGGATCGAATGGGCGTACGGCTGCGCGACGAGGCGCGGGTCTTTGCCGAGGCGCGGATCTTGTCGCTGGTGTCGGACCCGGTGGTTGCCGGCGATATCCAGATTCTGGGGGATGGAACGCCGATCGTCTTGGGACGCGATCATCAGCCGACGGGCGGCTATCCGCGCATCGGCACGATCATTTCGGCCGATCTCGATCGCTTTTTCCAGTTGCGGCCCAATGCGGAGCTTGTGTTCGCGCCGGTGGGAACGGATCATGCGCAGGCTTTGTTGCGGAGCGAAATTGCATGACCAGCATAGATCTCAACGCCGATCTTGGCGAAGGCATGGGCACGGACGACGATCTGCTTGATATTGTGTCGAGCGCGTCGATCGCCTGCGGCGGGCATGCGGGAGATGCGCAGACGATCCGGCATATCCTGAAACTGTGCAAGGCGCGGGGCATTCGCGCCGGCGCGCATCCGGGCTATGCGGACAAACCGCGGTTTGGGCGGTTTCGGCTGGTGATGCCGCTCGATCAGTTGATCGGGCAGGTGCGCGACCAGATGTTTCTCATTCGGCACATCGCAAGCGAAGTGGGCGTGCCGCTGTCATATGTGAAATTGCACGGGGCACTGGCCAACCAGACGGCGGAGGAACTGGCCATGGCGGTCGCCGTTTTTGCCGCCGTTCAGGCGGTGGACCGGAAAATGGCGGTGCTGGCGCTCGACAATAGCGAACAGGTGCGGGCGGCCAAGGCTGTGGGCGTGCCGCTGATCCGCGAGGCCTATGCCGACAGGGCCTATACGGCCGAGGGACTGCTGGTGCCACGGGCCGCGGAGGGCGCGGTCATTCACGATACGGATACGGTGATCGAACGATGTCTGCGGCTGGCGCAGAAGGGGGAGATCGTGGCGATCGACGGGACGGTGCTGAAATCGGGCGCGCGGTCGATTTGCCTCCATGGCGACACACCGGGCGCGGTCGATCTGGCGCGGGAATTGCGCGATGCGCTGGAAGGCGAGGGGATCGTCATAGCGGCGGAACCGCCTGAGGGGGATTTACCCTGGGCCTCTCAAGGGGGAGAGGGTGAAATCGGCGAAATGCCTTTGGGTTTGAAAGACCCAGGGTAGCTCGGGACGGGGCGCGTTCGTGCCGCCGTAATTGATCAAGTAGTCCTCGGTGAGGTGCGCAGTGCAGCGCAGCGGAGCCTCGAACCACGGGGACGTGGCGTTGAAATATCGGGGCACGTCCCCGTGGTTCGAGGCTTTGCTCTGCAAAGCACCTCACCATGAGGGCTACTGGTGGTTTTTGCTTGTTAGATCGCCAAGTATTCGTGGCGTAGCTCCGTATTGTCGAGCACCTCCTTGGCGGTGCCGGCGAAGACGACTTCGCCGGTGTCGAGGATGACGGCGCGGTCGGCCAGTTTCAGCGCGGCGACCGCGTTTTGCTCGACGATGATGGTGGTGATCCCGAGCGGCTTGATAGAGTGCAGGATGCGCTCGATTTCGTGCACGATGACCGGCGCGAGGCCCTCATAGGGTTCATCGAGCAGCAGGAGCTTCAAGTCGCGGGCGAGGGCGCGGGCGATGGCGAGCATCTGCTGTTCGCCGCCGGAAAGGGTGACGCCGTCCTGAGTGCGGCGTTCGGCGAGGCGGGGAAAGCTCTCGTAGATCTGTTCGAGGCTCCAGCCATTGCCGGGAGCGACCTTGGCGAGGGCGATGTTTTCCTCGACGGTCAATCCCTGGATGATGCGGCGGTCTTCGGGCACGAGCTGGATGCCGGAGCGGGCGGCCTCAAAGCTTTTCATCTGGTGGATGGGCATTCCATCGAGCCAGATTTCGCCCTGCCGCATCTGCGGATTATCGGTGCGGGCGATGGTGCGCAGGGTCGAGGTTTTGCCCGCGCCATTGCGGCCGAGGAGGGCGAGGATTTCACCCTGGCGCACGTCGAGCGAGACGCCCTGCACGATATAGCTCTCGCCATAATAGGCGTGCATGTCGCGCACCGAGAAGAAGGGGCGGGTGGTTTCGATATTGGCGGCGTGGCTGACGGTGGTTTCGGTTGTCATGGCGATGGAACTCATCAATGGGCTCCTCCGAGATAGGCTTCCTGCACTTTGGGATTGCCGCGCACTTCGTCGGGCGAGCCATCGGCGATGATGCGGCCCTGGGCGAGCACGGAAATCTTGTCGGCCAGCGAGAAAACGACGTGCATGTCGTGCTCGATGATCACCTTGGTCATGCCGCGGCTTTTGATCTTCTTGAGAAGCTCGATGGTGGTGTTGGTGTCGTGGCGGCTCATGCCGGCGGTGGGCTCGTCGAGCAGCAGCAGGCGCGGATGCTGAATGAGGCACATGGCCAGTTCCATGCGGCGCTTGTCGCCACGGCTGAGGCTGCCGGCGAGCATTTCGCGGCGGCCGAGCATGCCGACGTCTTCAAGCATGTGTTCGGCTTCAGCGCGAATGCCGGTTTCGCTGTCGAGCGCGCGCAGCATGTTGAGAGTGAACATGCCGTCGCGCTTGGCGAGGGCGGGGATCATGACATTGTGGAGGACCGACAGGTCGGCAAAGATTTCCGGCGTCTGAAAGACGCGGGCAATGCCGAGCTGGTTGATCTGGTACGGTTTGCGGCCGGTCAGCACGGTGCCATCAAAGACCACCTGACCACTCGTCGGTGCCAGTTTGCCGATGATGACATTGAGCAGGGTCGATTTGCCGGCGCCATTGGGGCCGATGATGGCGTGGGTCTTGCCCTCTTCGACTTGCAGATCGATGTCGGCGAGGGCGTGCAGGCCACCGAAGCGCTTGTGAACGTCTGCGACATGCAGGACGACGTTGGATTTTTCCATTTTCTTCTCGTCCTACTCTGCGGGTTGCGTGCGAGCGCTGGTCTTGGGGCTGGAGGAGCCGGAGCGGCGGAAGAGCGCGGCGAGCCGCCGGACGCCTTCCATGATGCCGCCGGGCAGGAAGATCACGACGATAACGAAGGCAAGGCCAAGGGTCAGGTGCCAGCCATCGCCCACGAACTTGCTGGTGATCTTGACCACGACATCGGACACGCCATCGGGCAGGAAGCTCCAGAAGCGGGCAAGGATATTGTCGTTGAGCGCGGAGAGGATGTTTTCAAAGTATTTGATGATCCAGGCGCCGATGACCGGGCCGACCAGCGTGCCGACGCCGCCGAGAATGGTCATCAGGACGACTTCGCCCGAGGCGGTCCACTGCATGCGCTCGGCGCCGGCCAAGGGATCGGTGACGGCGAGGAGGGCACCGGCAAGGCCGGCATACATGCCCGAGATGACGAAGGCCGAGAGCGCGTAGGGGCGGGTGTTGAAGCCGGTGAACTGCATGCGCGTCTGGTTGGATTTGATGGCCTTGAGCATCATGCCGAAGGGCGAACCGGCAATGCGCTGGGCGATGAAGAAAGCAAGGATCAGGAAGCCGGCGCAGAAATAGAAGCCGGCATAGCCGCCGAGCTGTTGGCCGAAGAGGGTCGGCACTGGCTGGCCGACAAAGGTCTGGCCCATGGCGGCGTCGAGCACGCGCGGATCGGCCAGCGTCAATTGCAGGCCGGTTTCGCCATTGGTGATGGGCGTCAGCACCGAATAGGCGAGATTGTAGCTCATCTGCGCGAAGGCGAGCGTCAGGATCGAGAAATAGATGCCCGAGCGGCGAAGGCAGAGGAAGCCGATGACGAGGGCGAAGAGGCCCGAGATCACCACGGCGAAGATCATCGCCGGGATGGCATCGAGGGTGAGCAGCTTGAAGGACCAGACGGCGGCGTAGGAGCCGACGCCGAAGAAGGCGGCGTGGCCGAAGCTGAGATAGCCGGTGAGGCCAAAGAGGATGTTGAAGCCGACGGCGAAGATGCCGAAAATCATGAAGCGCTGCAGGAGATCTGGGTAACCGGCGCCGAAGGGCGCCAGCCAGATCGGCATGGCGAGCACCACAATTGTGAAGCCGAGGAGCAGGAACAGGTCTTTGCGGGACATGAAAGTGGTCATGTCAGGCCTCCATCACGCCGCGCCGGCCCATCAGGCCACGGGGACGAACCAGAAGAATGATGACGGCGACGAGATAGATGATGATCTGGTCGATGCCGGGGAAGATGGCTTTCACCTGGTTCATCGAGGCGAAGGACTGCAAAATGCCGAGGAGGAAGCCCGCGGCGACGGCGCCCGGCAGCGAGCCCATGCCGCCGACCACGACGACCACGAAGGAGAGGACGAGGAAGTCCATGCCGAGGTGGTAATTTGGCGGCAGGAGGGGCGTGTACATGACGCCCGCCATGCCGGCGACGACGGCGGCGAGGCCGAACATGATGGTGAAGCGGCGATCGATATTGATGCCGAGGAGCCCGACGGTTTCACGATCCGCCATGCCGGCGCGGACGACCATGCCGAAAGTGGTGAATTGCAGGAAGGCGAAGACGCCACCGATGACGACACCGGCAAAGACGAAATAGATCAGGCGCCAGACCGGATAGGTGATGACATTGGCCTGCATGCCGAGAAAGGCGCCGATATCGGCGGCGCCGCGCAGATCGGTCGGCATGGGCTGGGGAATGGGATTGGGTCCGAAAACGGACTTGATGACTTCCTGCGCGACGATAGCAAGGCCGAAGGTCACGAGGATCTGTTCGGCGTGGGTGCGCTTGTAGAAGTGCTTGATGATGCCGCGCTCGAGCGCGATGCCGACCAGGAGCATGATCGGGATGGTGATGATGATCGAGACCGGTACGGAATAATTGACCAGCACCGCGCCAAAATCGCCGAGCCAGGCCTGAACCAGAGGCTCGCGCACTTCGAGCGGCGCGCCCCAGGGCGAGAGCTTTTCGGGGTCGAGGGTCACGGTTTCCATGGTGAGAAACATGCGCACGGTGACGGCGCAGAAGGCGCCGAGCATGAACAGCGCGCCATGGGCGAAATTGACGACGCCCAAAGTGCCGAACACCAGGGTGAGACCAAGGGCGATCAGCGCATAAGCAGCGCCTTTATCGAGGCCGTTGAGAAATTGCAGAAAGATGACTTCGAACATCGGATGCTCCGTTCTTCACCTCTCCCTCGGGGGAGAGGTCGGCGCGAAAGCGCCGGGTGAGGGGGCCTTCCCGGCGGAGAAAGGCCCCCTCACCCCAACCGCAACTCGCCAATGCGAATTCGGTGTAACCCTCTCCCCCAAGAGGGAGAGGGGGCGGCTCAGCGTGCGTGACGTCTTACGCGCACATCGGGACCGGTTCTGCCGGCCCGAGGTCGCCACCGAAGATGGCCGGATCATAGGCCACGGTATCGCGGTCGATTTCCTGCACCACGTTCAAGACGTCGAATTCGCTGGTCGGGCTTTCATTGCCCTGCACCACGAGAACCGACTTGATGCACTGGTGGTCTTCGGCGCGATAGAGCGTCTTGCCATTGCCCATGCCGTCGAATTCGTGACCTTCCAGTGCCTTGATGACTTCGGGCGGATAGAAGGTGCCGGCGCGTTCCACGGCGTCCGCATAGAGCAGCGCCTGAACATAGGCGGTGTGTGCAGCCTGGGACGGCGGGGAGCCATAGGCGGCGCCGAACGACTTGGTGAAGGCGATGGAGCCGGGGTCCTGCAGGTTCCAGTGCCAGTTGGATGTCCCAAAGATGCCCTTGACGCTTTCGCCGGCGCCCTTGGCCATCAGCTCGGAGATGAGCGGGGTGACGATCTGGAAATCCTTGCCATTGGCCTGGCGGTCGCGCATGCCGAACTGCACGGCCTGGGTGAGCGAATTCACCATGTCGAGGCCGTAGTGGTTGAGGATCAGCACGTCGGCGCCGGAATTGAGGATCGGCGTCAGGTACTGCGAATAGTCGGTGGCGCCGAGCGGCGTGCGCACGGCTGCGGTCGTCTTCCAGCCGAGGGCTTCGGTTGCGGCCTTGATCGATTCTTCCTGGGTCCAGCCCCAGGTGTAGTCAGCCGTCAGGTGATAGGCCTGGCGATCATTGCCATAGGACTGGCCGAGAACCGGGGCGAGGCCGATGCCGGACTGATAGGCGTTGAAGAAGTGGCGGAAGCCGTAGCGGCGCTTGTCCTTGCCGGTCGTATCGTTGGAATGGGTGAGGCCCGCCATGAAGATGACGCCCATTTCCTGGCAAAGACCCTGCACGGCGATGGCTTCGCCCGAGGACGAACCGCCGGTGATCATGATGGCGCCATCGCGCTCGATCATGCGGGTGGCGCCGGCGCGGGCCACATCGGACTTGGTCTGGCTGTCGGAGGACACATACGTGACCTTCTTGCCCAGGATGCCGTTGCCCTTGAGGGCGGTCGGGGTAAGGACGTTGACGAGCCCGCCGTCGCCTTCGCCATTGATATGGGCGATGGCCAGTTCATAGGCCTTCTGTTCGTCGGCGCCTTCTTCGGCATAGGTGCCGGTCAGCGGCAGGTTGAGGCCGAAGACGACGGTGTCGCCCGTCGGATTGTTGCAGAATTCCTGGGCCCAGGCGCCCTTGGTGAATACGAGAGGGGCGACGCCGGAACCGATGATGCCGGCCATGCCGGTCTGCAAGACACGGCGCCTCGACAAGCCACGCTTCAAAATAGTCATTGATCTCCTCCTATGCGCGGGCAGCCGGTACATTGCCGGAGCCTCGACGCTGCCTAATATTTGCCGGATTTGAAAACGACGGCAATATCCCATTGTAATTCAACGATAATTCTGTAAATTATTGTTCTTGATCGAGCGCGATCTAGTAAATTCGTTTGCAATCGTGGTTTCGGGGAGGAAACGGCAATGCGGGCGCCCATCGGGTTTCGCATCTCCAACCGCCGGAAATCGCTGAAGATTTCGCAGGCCGCACTGGCGCGGCTGATCGGCATTTCGCCGAGCTATCTCAATCTGATCGAAAACAACAAACGCGACATCGGCGGGGCCTTGCTGCAGCGCGTGGCGCATCATCTGCAGATCGAGACGGCGGACCTGACAGGGGATGACGAGCAGAAGCTGCTGCAGGATCTTGAGGAGGCCTATGCCGATCCGGTGGTCGAGTCGCTCGATTTTCAGCCCGATGAAAGACGGCAATTGGTAGCGCAATATCCGGCCAGTGCGGGGGCCATTGCGCGGCTGCACCGGGCCTATGCCAATGCGGTGGCGAGCGCCGACAACTATGCCGACCGGCTGCGGTCAGATCCGCTACTGAGCCAATTGCTGCACCAGATCCTTTCGGGGATCACCGCCGTGCGCTCGAGCGCAGAAATTCTGGAAGACGTGCCTGATCTTGATGAGGCGGAACGCAAGCAGTTTCTCGGGGCCATTGGGCGGGAGGCGCGGGCGCTGAGCGATGTGGCGCGCAGCCTGATCGGACAGTTCGACAGCAGCAGCCGGGTGGCAGGCAATGTTTCGGCGATGCGCGAAATCGATGATCTCATCATCGAACAGCAGAACTATTTTCCGCAATTCGAGCGGGTGGCCGAGGATTTGCGGAGGGAGTTGGATACGCGGGGCACTTTCGGGCCGGCGCTGCTGGTCGAGGAGTTGGAACGGCGCTTTGGGGTGCGGACGCAGATTGGCGGATCGTCGGGGATAGAGGACTTTCCGGGGCAGTATCGGTTTGATGCCGGCGAGCGGGTCATGTGGCTGCAGGGTTCGACGACGCTCGCCACGCGGCAGTTCCAGCTCGCCCGGCTCCTCGGCGAACTGACCGCCGCCGATGTGATGCGCGAGACGCTCGACGCGGCTACGCTGACCAGCCCGACGACGCGGCGGTTGGCGGCGCGGGCCATGGGGTCGTACCTCGCCGGGGCGATTGTCTTTCCCTATTCGCGCTTTCTCGCCGAGGCCGAGGGGCTCGCCTATGACATCGATCAGCTCCGGCAGATTTTTAACGGCAGTTTCGAGCAGGTGGCGCACCGGCTGGTGTCGCTGCGGCGGCCGGGCGAGGAGGGGATTCCCTTCGGGTTTCTGCGCTCGGACCCCGCGGGGCGACTGACCAAGCACTTTCCGCTGCCGGGGCTGCTGCTGCCCAATTCGGGACATGCCTGTCCGCTCTGGTCGATCTATGGCGCATTCCGGCAGCCGGAAACGCTGTTGCGGCAGGTGGTGCGGTTTTCCGATGGGTCGCGCTATCTGTTCCTCGCGCGGTCGCTGCAAAGGCGGCCGGGGTCCTATCGTGAACCGGCGACGCATATTTCGATCATGCTGGCCTGCGATGTGCTCCATGCCGACCGGACGGTCTATGCTTCGGGGCTCGATCTCGACGATCGCGAGGCCGATGTGCCGGTCGGGCCGACCTGCCGGCTCTGTACGCGGCGGGACTGTCCGGCGCGGCAGGAGGAGATGCTCACCCCTGATGGTCCGCGTTCGGTAACGCGCCTGCCGTTGATCCCGCAAGAATTCGGCCTTGGCGATTCCGGCTGATTGGGTTTTAGTGTGCGCGTCTGCGGAGGGGAGACCGCGGGCACTGGGGGGAGATTTGGCTATTGATATCCTGATTGCCGAGGACGAGCCGTCTATTCTGGAATCGCTGGATTTTATCCTTCGGCGTGCCGGCTGGACTATTAGCTCGGTGACTGATGGCGATGCCGTGCTGGAGGGCGTGCGGCGTCTCAAGCCGCGGATGCTGGTGCTCGACGTCATGCTGCCCAAGCGCAGCGGGTTCGATATTCTGAAGCACCTGCGGGCCGATGCGGAGACGGTGAACCTGCCCGTCCTGATCCTGACGGCCAAAGGCCAGCAGCAGGATCGGCGCATCGCCGAAGAGCTTGGCGCCAATGGGTTTGTCACAAAACCCTATTCGAATGCCGAGGTGGTGGGCGCGGTGCGGCACCTGTTGGGCGAAGATGCCGGAGCGGCGTAAGATTGTCGGCGGCATGTTCCTGCTGACGACGGCCGGCCTGTTGCTGCTGGTGCCGCCGCTGGTGCACATCTTCAATCACGATTTCACCGTCTTCGGCGTGCCGCAGATCGTCTTTTATCTGTTCGGCGTGTGGCTGGCGCTGATTGTGGGGACCGCCGTGCTAACGAGCCGGCTGCCTCCCGAGCGGCCAGCCAATGGCGAGGAGGGCGAGAGCTAGATGCTGTCGGCCGATTTCGTTATCGCGACCGCCGTGGCCTATGTCGGCCTGCTCTTCGTGCTGGCCTATTTTGGCGACCGGCGGGCGCGGGCGAAGCCGAAATCATGGCTCAACTCTCCCGCGGTCTACACCCTGTCGATCTCGGTCTATTGCACCAGTTGGACCTTTTACGGTGCCGTGGGAAATGCTGCCCGTAGTGGATTGGAATTCCTTACGATTTACCTTGGTCCGACAATCGTTTTTGTGGGCTGGTATTTCCTGCTGCGCCGCCTTGTGCGGATCAGCCATCTCTATCGCATCACGTCCGTGGCGGACCTTTTGTCCTCCCGTTTCGGCAAGTCGAGCCGGCTGGGTGTGCTCGTCACCTGCATCGCCGTGATCGGCATTGCGCCCTATATCGCGCTGCAATTGAAGGCGGTCACCTCGTCGATCCAGGCCGTCGCCGGATCGTCGGAATTCGGGCAGGGAAGCCTCAAGGGCATTGACGATGTCGGGCTGGCGCTGGGCGTCGCTGCCGGCATGGCGCTGTTCACCATCCTTTTCGGCACGCGGCATGTGGATGCCAAGGAGCAGCATCACGGCGTCGTCGCGGCCATCGCCTTTGAAGCCGTCGTAAAGCTGACGGCTCTGGTGGCCGTGGGCGTCTTCGTCGTCTTCATCGGGGGCGGGTTCGAAGGGATTTTCAGCCAGGCGGCGGCTAAGGGTATCGTCATGGATACCGCCGTAAGCTTTGATAGCCGCTGGCTGACGACGCTGGCGCTGTCGATTGCCGCCATCGTCTGCCTGCCGCGGCAGTTTCAGGTGACGGTGGTCGAGAATTCCGACGAGAACCACCTGCGCATCGCCGGTTGGGCATTCCCGGCCTATATGCTCCTGATGAGCATCTTCATCCTGCCCATCGCCATTTATGGGCTGACGGTGATGCCGGAGGGCTCTAATCCCGACATGTTCGCGCTGACCCTGCCTTTGGCGGCGGGACAAAACGGGCTGGCGCTTTTTGCGTTCATCGGGGGCTTTTCGTCGGCGACGTCGATGATCATTCTTGAATCCATCGCGCTCTCGATCATGGTGTCGAACCACATCATCATGCCGCTAGTGCTGCGTTTCAGCCCGCCGCAATATGGGGACGGGCAGGGGGTGAGCCGGGTGCTACTGGTGGCGCGGCGGTTTTCGATCATGCTCATCCTGTCGCTCGGTTTTTTCTACTTTTTCTTCACGCGAGACTCCGACGCGCTGGCGCCGATCGGGCTGATTTCCTTCACCGCCATCGCGCAGTTTTTTCCGGCCTTGCTGGCGGCGATTTTCTGGAAGGACGCTTCGCTTAAGGCCGTGTCGATGGCCATATTTCTGGGCTTTGTCTTTTGGGCCTGGTGCTGTTTCCTGCCCTCGTTCGATTCCGTGTCGCCGGCGGTTTCGCTGCTGTTGCAGGAGGGGCCCTGGGGCATTTCCTGGCTGCGGCCAGAGGCCATGTTCGGGCTCGAAGGCTGGGATCCGCTGGCCCATGCCGCGTTCTGGAGCCTTTCGGTCAATATTCTCACGCTGACGCTGGGTTCACTGGTGACGACGCCATCGGCGCTGGAGCGCATTCAGGCGACGGCCTTTGTCGATGTGTTCCGCCGCTCGAACCTGCCTCAGCGCAATTTTGCGCCGGGGTCGGCCACCGCCAACGATCTATATTTCGTTGCCGAGCGCGTGCTAGGCGAGCAGCGAGCGGCGGCGTTGTTTGAATCGGCGGCGCGCGATAGCGGGGTTGATCCCATCGGGTTCGAGCCGACGCCGGAATTCGTCGGGCGGCTGGAGCGCGAATTGGCGGGCTCGATCGGCGCGGCTTCGGCCCATGTCATGCTCTCGAAAGTGGTGGCCGGCAGCGATGTGTCGCTCGAAGAGATGATGCAGATGGCTGACGAGACCCAGCAGGTCATCGTCTATTCCCAGGAGCTGGAGAAAACCTCGGCAGAACTGCGGCTTACCGCGCAAAAGCTCGAAGACGCCAATGTTCAGCTGCGCGAACTCGATAGCCAGAAGGACGAATTCCTGAGCCAGGTGAGCCACGAAGTGCGCACGCCGATGACCTCCATCCGCTCATTCTCTGAAATCCTGCTCGATGGCCACGCGCTTGATGACACGCAGCGCCAGCGTTTCGTATCGACCATTCATCAGGAAAGCTTGCGGCTGACCAAGCTGCTCGACGAAATCCTCGACCTCTCGGCGCTGGAGCGGGGCGAGCGTAATTGGCAGAGCGGACCTGTCGATGCCGATGCGGCGCTCGACCGGGCGCTTTCGGTCTGCGACGCACTTCTGCGGCAGAAGGGTATGCGCGTCGATCACGGCGAACGCGCCGGGCGCACCATGGTCGAGGGCGATCCGGACAGGTTGTGCCAGGTGTTCATCAATCTCATTTCCAACGCGGTGAAATACAATGACGCCGCCGAGCCGGTGGTGCGGATCACCTCGGCGCTGAAATCGGGCAATTTCGTCGTGGAAGTGGCCGATAATGGTCCCGGCATTGGTAAGGGCGAGCGCCAGCTGATCTTTGAAAAATTCTCGCGGGGGCGAACGGGCGCCATCGATCAGACCGGCGCCGGGCTGGGACTGGCCATCAGCCGCCAGATCGTCAAGCGCATGAAGGGTACGCTGGACCTTGCGCCGAGCCCCTTGCCGGGCGCCTGCTTCAGGCTGCGATTGCCGGTTATTCGGGGTTGAAGCGTTCTGTTGGTCGATACTTTTTGGGCGTCCTGGCACCCGACGACTGTCATCCCGGCGCAGGCCGGGACCCATCTCGAGATCTCAGGATGGGCCCCGGGTCGAGCCCGGGGTGACATCGAATTTTGGAAGGCAACGGAGGGACGCCTTACCCTTCACCCTCGTCCGGGATGTTCAGAATATGGCCGCAGGCCTTGCAGTGGACGGCGTCGGGTTCGTGCTTGGCAAGGCCGCATTGGGGGCAGGGGAAGTGTACCTTGGCGGGCCGGAAGATCAGTTGCGCCAGGCGCACGAAGAGTGAAATGCCCATCAGCATGACCGCTATGGAAACGAGCTTGCCGAAAGTGCCGGGCAGGGTGATGTCACCAAAACCGGTCGTGGTCATGGTGGCGACGGTGAAATAGAGCGCATCGACATAGCCGCCGATCCCGCCCTCGCTATCGGCGAAGGCGGTGTAGACAAAGCCCGTGACCACGAAGACGAATACCAGGAGATTGAGCACCGCCTGAATGGTTTCCTTGTAGGCGCCGAGCCGGTGCTTGATCAGCGGCCGCCAGATGATGGTGGATTTGCTGATCGTCCAGAGGCGCAGAATGCGCAGGAAGCCGAGGTTAAACAGCCAGGTTGGCGCCAACAGCGTGATCAGGATGAAGATGTCGATGACAACGGGAAGCTGCCGCAACCAGCGCACGATGTCGGTGGAGGCCAGGGCGCGCGCGACGAGCTCGATAAACAGCAAGGCGGCGATCGAATAGTCGATCCAGAGAAAATATTCGCGCCCCTTGAGCAGCGGACTGGCGATGAAAAAGGCGATGATCGACAGGTCAACGATCAGCACCGCGGCCTGGAAGCGGAGGGCGAAGGGCGCCTGGGAGTGGTAGAGAATGCGCAGCCGCTTGCGTAGCCGCGCCAACCATAGGGGTCCGTCGGCCTTTTCGTTCACTTCCGGTTCTGTTGAAGTCAGAGCCCGTTACCTCGCGTTGTGCGCTTCATGCCCTGGCTAGTTCTTTCCCGGCGTGACACGCGTCGTGGTCGTCGTCGTCGTGGTCGGCGTTGACGGGTCGCCGCCGCCCGGCGTGGTCAATGTTTCAGGAACACCCTGCTCCTGCCGCGGTTCCGTGCACTTGCCGGCGCCGCTGACGCGGAATTCGCCGAGGAGCGGGGTCTGGAAGCGGGCATAGCGGAAGGCGCCGCTCAGTTGCGGGTGGAGGGGGTCGCGGTGGTTGATCAATTGGGACACGCTGGCGTCGACCGTGCCGAGATCGCAGCGCGAAATCAGTTCCTGACATTGGCCGGAGGTGGAGCAGAGGCGCACCGCGCCTTCGTAAAGCATCAGGTCGGTGCGCGGGCGGCTGACGTTGAAATCGAACTTGGTGCCGCGCACGGCAATGGAAGCAGTGGGTGTCGTGATCGAATAGGCCGATTTCGGACTATGGCCCGAAATGAAGCGGAAGCTTCCGGCCAGCGCATTGATGGCGAATTTGTCGGCGGTCTGGCCGTTGAAGAGATAGGCTTCAATGACGAGGGCGCTGCCGGGCCCCACGACCAGCCGCGTCTGATCGGAAAAGACGATCTGCACCTGGCCGGAAGGGCCGGTAACGACCTGTTCGCCCAGCGAAATATCGGCGCCGACGGCCAGAATGCGGTCGGTTCCGGAGAAGCGCACCAGCGCATCGGGATCGACACCAACCGCGCGGCCCTCGGCCGCCTGAGCCGAACCGGCGAACAACAGGCTGGCGCAAAAAAGAACGGCAGCATTCAAGGCAAGTCGACGCATGACGTTCTCCGCGCTGGAACAACTTTCAACTACGCCGGGATCTCCCGCTATAGGCAACCTATAGCAAGCGGCGCACAAGATGGAAACTTGACCATCCCGCCTGAACCGGGCCTGAAGGTTGCCGCCAGGAAGATGTCGCGCTATGAGCAGCGCCACCCAAGCGTCGGCCGACCGGCAGAAGGAAAACAATGAAGCTGGCATTCGTCATCCCCGCCTATAACGAAGAGGCGCTGGTCGGAAAGTGCCTGGAATCGGTGCTCGCCGAAATCCAGCGGTCCGGCGTGCCGGCCGACGTGATCCTGGTCAACAATGCTTCGACCGATCGCACCGGCGAAATCGCCCGCAGCTTTGCCGGGGTGCGCGTGGTGGATGAGCCCAAGAAGGGGCTGGTCAACGCGCGCGATGCCGGCTTTGCCGCAAGCGAAGGCTTTGACCTGATCGCCAATATCGACAGCGACACCCTGGTGCCGGAAGGCTGGCTGACGACGGTGATGAAGGAGTTCAACAAGGACTCCAAGCTCGTCTGCCTCAGCGGCCCCTATATCTACTATGATATGGCGCCCCATAATCGCCTGATGATCTCGGGTTTTTACGGGCTGACCTATCTCATTTACCTGCTCAACCGCTTCGTGCTGCGCGTCGGCTCGGTAGTGCAGGGCGGCAATTTCGTCTTCAAGCGCGATGCCTGGGTCAAGGTGGGCGGCTATGACCGAACCATCGAATTCTTCGGCGAAGACACCGATGTCGCCGTACGCCTGTCGCGCGTCGGCGGGGTCAAATGGACCTATGCGCTCAAGATGAAGACCTCGGGCCGCCGGCTCGAAAAGGAAGGCGTGTTCAAGACCGCGGCGACCTATACGCTCAACTTCTTCTGGGTCACCTTCCGCGGCAAGCCGGCGACGATGGACTACAAGGACGTTCGCAAGGATTGATCGCCCGGTTTTCCGGTAGTTCTCTACATTTTGAAGAATCACCCATAGGATCGATTCTGGCCGCATGATGCGGCCGGGATTGGCTGTGGATGACGATTGCCTCGCATTTTCCCGTTGTATCACCGGCCGAGGCCCGTTCGATGCTGCGGGCGCTTGCTTTGGCGCCGGGGCAGATCGTCGAGGGGCGCGTGCTGGGACCCGCTCCGGACGGCGCAACGCTGGTGCAGGTTGGCCGGCAGGCCATGTCGCTGTCTTTGCCCAATACCACCCCAATCGGCACGCTACTTACCCTTGGCGTGCAGCAGGGCGATGGGCATCTGCGGCTGGCGCTGATCGATAGCCGTCCGCCGGCCTCGGTTGCACCACAGCAATTGCCGGCAACCAGCGTCGAGATTTCGCAGCGCCCTGCAATGCCACAGGGTCCACTCACATATGGTCCGCCCGCAGGGGTGGCTGGAGCCGCTGCGCCGCCGGTGGCCGCGACGGGGCTAGCCGCGGGCATTGCGGCCCCGGTTGCCGCGTCAACTGCGGCACGCGCGCCTTCTAGCCAGGCCAGCCCTCCGATCATCGCGCCCCCCAGCGCAGCGGTGGCGCCGTCCGGACCCGCCATCCAGCGTCAGGGCGGGGCGCCTTATGGCATGACCGGGCTGGGCTCCAACCCGACAGGCTCGTCGCCAGTCGCAGCGCCGGTGCAGCCCGCGTTGCCGGGGCCACAGGCGGCAGCTTTGGCGCAAATGGTGCAGCAGGCGCTGCCGGGCCAGGGCAGTATCGGCGCCCTCACCAGCATGCTCGCCGCGGCCGTGGGCCGGGCCGGTCTGCCAGAGCCGGTGCTGAAGGCGGCGCGGCAGATTCTCGACAACCAATTGACTGCCCCAAACGGCAAGGTCGATGCGGGGGCGCTGAAATCGGCGCTGCGCGGCTCCGGTATTTTTCAGGAGGCGATGTTGGCGCAAGGCTCGCCGGCCGCCGCGGGTGCCGATACCAAATCGGGACTTCTGGCCATGCGGCAGGGGCTGGCCCAATGGCTTGGCAGCCAGCCGCAGATTGCCCAGATCGCACAAATTCCGCCGCCGCTGCGCCACGTGCTGCCGCGGGCAAAATTGCCCGATGTGCCGCAGCTGGACTTTCCCGAGGAGGCGGAGGACGTCGGGCGGCTATTGCTCGAACGCACGGAAAGCGCGCTGTCGCGGCTGCGGTTGCATCAGCATGCTTCATTGCCCGAGGCGCAGCGGGGCAATGAAAGCCAATGGAACATGGATCTGCCCATTGCCGTGGGGCTGCATCAGGCCGTGCTGCACCTGCAAATCCATCATGATGGCGGGGGCGAGGCCAATGGCCCCGAGGACCGGGGCTGGCAGGTGCGGTTTGCAACCAATTTGCCGGACCTGGGCGAGGTCGGCGCGCAGGTTTCGCTGCGCGGACAGACGACCGGGATCATGCTCTGGGCCGATCGTGACGACACGGCCAAGGCATTTTCGGACAATATCGAGGAATTGCGCGCCAGCCTTGAAGCTGTGGGTCTGAAGCCCGGTGCGCTGGTCGTTCGCCACGGAGCACCGGGGGAAACAGCTGCCCCCACTGCCACCGGCCACTTCGTGGATGCGACGCGATGATGGATGAACCGAAGGTGACGCCGCTGGCCGTGGCACTGCAATATGACAAGCAAAGCGATCAAGCGCCGCGCATCGTCGCCAAGGGCAGAGGCCTGATTGCCGAGCAAATCCTTGCCATTGCGAGCGAAAACGGCATCGTTATCGAGGCCAATCCGATCCTCGCCGAGGCGCTGAGCCATGTGGAGGTGGACGACACTATTCCGGTGGAACTGTATGAGGCCGTCGCGGCGGTGATCGGCTTTGTGCTGCGGCAAAGCGAGGTTAGTGGCTGGAAACCGGACGAGCCCGAGCCACAATGAAACCATGTGACCGCGGCGCCGCGCCATTGCATCGCCGCCAAAGCCTCCCCATGTCCAATCTCAGACGAGGGAGACCATGATGATCAGACCCGAAGACGAACGCGCCATCGATGATCTGTTCGAGCGGCTGCACAATGTCGAGCGCAACAGCGCTCCGCGTGATGTCGAGGCTGAGCGCCTCATTCGCCAGCGCCTCGCCGAAAACCCCGCTGCGGCCTATTATATGGCCCAAACCATCATCGTGCAGGAAGCCGCGCTTCGCGAAGCGCAGCAGCGGATCGAGGCGCTCGAGGCCCGACAGGGGCAGGGCGGCTTTCTGGGCGGTATTTTTGGCAATGAGCGCCCGGCGCCGCAACGTGCGCCGCAGCGCGGCCCGTGGGGTGAGCGTGCCGAAGAAAGCGATCAATACGATCGCCGCCGGTCAGCCGGGGGCGGTGGTTTTCTTGCCGGCGCAGCGCAGACGGCGCTTGGCGTAACCGGCGGATTACTGCTCGGCAGTGCTCTGGCTGGCCTCTTTACCGGCGATGCGCAAGCAGCGGAGGCCGAGGCGCCGCCTGAGCCGGCACCCGAAGACCCCGGCATCGATGATGGCGGGGATTGGGGTGGTGGTGGTGACTTCGATATCGGCGGCGATTTTTAGCGGGTTCGCTTCTCGTAAAATTCGTTGCCGCCGGCTTCGAGCACGTAAAACATGTTGTCATAGGGGAAGCGCAGGCCGGCCGTATGGAAATGCTGGGCATTTTGAACACCCGGATGGCGGGCACCGCGCAACACCTGATCGGCGACCTGCGCGGCGAGAACGGCACCGCTATCGGTCATCGGCTTGGTGAGAACACCCTGGGCAAACTGGTTTTTCTGGCCGACGACGCCGCAGACCGACTTGGGGTAGCGCCCATCATAGAGCCGGTTCATCACGACGGTGCCAACCGCGAGCATGCCGTCAGGACTGGACCGATTGGATTCGAAATACATGGCCCGCATCAGGCATTCCTTCTCGCTCATCTGGGCCATGCCGAAATTGATGCCAAGAAAACTGCAGCCGGCAAGGCTGGTGGCGACAACGGCGAGAGCCGAAATTTGAAGGGCGAGGCGGGCAAAGGGGGCCACGGTGCATCTCCGGAGTGTTGCCGAGTTGCGGCTTGGTCCGAAAATGCGCCGACAGCCTTAAAGAAAGCCTCAGAAGGAGGGTTAAGAGATTGCTAGCGCCGACGAGCAAGGAGACTGGCCAGCAGCGCCACCGTGCCGATCACAGCGATTACGGGAACGGGATCGCGCTGGACGGCGCGGGCGCCCTGAACCGCCTTGCGGCTGGCAATGCCGGCAAGCCAGGCGCCCTGCCGGGCCGCATCGTGGCTCCAATCGGAAATGGTATCGCCGAAATCACCGGCAACATCACCGGCATTATGCGACAGCGCGCGGCTGATGTGCCTTGTCTGGCGGCGCAATTCACCGATCTGGGCGGCAAGGGCCTCAAGGGGGTCATGTTGACGGCGGCGGGATGTGAACAGATCTTCAAGACGCATGGGATACTCCCTGGTTATGGGCGCAACGCCATTGGCCGGACACAAGTTCCGTACACAATCAATGACTTCGACCTCACAGTCAGGGGCCGAGAGCTAGGGAGCCGTATGGTTTCGACATGAGCAAGCACGCACAACGTCTCAATCGGCTGTTCGACAAGCTCGAGCGCAAGATTCCAAGCATGGCAGGCAGCTGGCTGGCCCGCCTGCGCCGGCCGGAAGCGCGCTGGATTCGCATCCCGCTCGGCATCCTTCTGGTGCTCGGGGGCATTTTCAGCTTTTTGCCGGTTCTGGGCATCTGGATGCTGCCGCTCGGATTGCTCCTGCTCGCGGTCGATCTGATCTTCCTGCAGAGCCCGGTGAACCAGGCGATCCTGCGCGGCAGCCGCAAATGGACCACCTGGCAGCGCAAGCGCCGCGATCGCAAGAACACGCCTAAGGCGTGAGGTCGATTTCGCCTGCGGCATAGGCCGCCTCGACACGATCCACGGCTTCGGCCAGCCGCTCGTCGATGATGTGCAGATATTGCGTCCAGTCCTCGATGCGGCTGACGGCTTCTGCGCCATCGGAAATGCCGCGAAGGCCGAGGAGCGGCACGCCGAACATCTGGCAGGCGCGCTTGACCGCATGGGTTTCCATATCGACCATATCCTCGGCGATCGCAGCATAGGCCTTGCCAGTCACGACATTGCCGCCGGTCGATAGGGTCGCCGGGGCGAGGCCGGCGATGGGCGGCACCAGATCGAGCGTTGGCGGCAGGTCCGTCAGCGGTGTCACGCCGCGCGGAAAACCGAGGGCCGAGGCGTCCATGTCGCGATAGGCGACGGAAATCGCCTGATAGACGCCGAGTTGTTCAAGCCGGTTGGACCCGGCCGAGCCGAGGCAGACGACCAGTCCTGGCAGGTCGTCGCGCCGTTCCATCAGGGCTCTCGTCGTTGAAACGGCCGCTTCGACCGGGCCGATGCCGATCATGACGGGCTGGATGCGCGCGGCCAGATGCGGGCCGAATTCGGCCTTGGCGGCCATCAGGTACAGAATAGTCATGTCTCACCCTAACATGGCTGCCATGCCGCTCAAGCGCTGGTCGTTACCGGTTATGTAACGGAATGATGACATATTGAACCATGCTCCCGGTGTTTTGGGGAGCGGGAAGGCAGGCGTATCGTGCGTTTCGCAGTCATCAGTGGGTCGAGAGAGTGGACAGAAGCGGCGCCTGAACGGGCCATGCCGCAGCGGGCCGTGGAAATCGAAGACGTGCAATACGAAGCGCGCCGCCGTCTCAGGGCGCTGAAGATCGAAGAATGGCGCGTCCGGGAATTCGTCACTGGAACGCCGGTGCCCGACAATATCCGGCACGTCGCCATGCAGATCGAATATGCCGCCCAGGCCATCGGCCGGCTTTCGCCGATCCCGGCCGATTATGCCGACGACGTCTATTGGCCGCGCGTCTGGTAGCAGACAAAGCAGGAGCGGCGGATGGCCACTCCTGCGACTATTCTCATCCCAAAAACCTGACGGCGCTCAAGCAGCGATCTTTTTGGCGCGTGGCGCGGCGCGTTTGCGCGCAGGCTTGATGGTTTTGGCTGCATCGGCGGCAATTTCGGCCACAGCCTTGAACCAATAGCTCTGATCCTGCCCCTCGGGACGCCCATCGGCCTCCCACAACTGATAGGCGCGGTTCTGGATGTCGTCCTGCATGGTGCTCTCCACTTCAAGCGTAACCAGAAGCGAGCGTGACGCGATAGGGTTAATTCCCTGTTACGGGTCCTAAGCACCTGAGGCGGCTAGAGGACTATCCGGCAATCGAGAGGAATCGCGCTCGCGCCTGGCGCCGGAAAACTGGTGATCTCGACGGGATTCGAACCCATGACCCCCGGATTAGGAATCCGGTGCTCTATCCTGCTGAGCTACGAGACCAGCCGGGATTGGACCTACCAGCGGAGGCCGCAACATGCAAGATGGGGCCCCGCGAGGACGCTGACGTGACCAAGATCGACCCCTTTATTTTCTATCCAGACGCGCGGTTCAACGAGGCAGCGGTCGCCCGGCCGGGCGATGCGGCTCTGCTCGATATCGGGCGGCGCCTGCTGGCCGCGGCGGCGGAGGCGCGGGCCTATGGGCTTGCGGCGGCCCATATCGGGGTGGTGGCGCCGGTTGCGGTGATCAGCCTCGGCAATCCTGCGGTGCGGGACTATCGCCTGCTCTACAATCCGCGGGTTCTTTCGATTGCTGGCCCAGAGGAGACTGGCCCGGAAGGCTCGGTGTCCATGCCCGGTATCGAGGTCGAGGTGTTGCGCGCCCAATGGGCGGTGATCGCTTTTGACGATGCAGCGGGGCAGGGGCAGGAACTGGCCTTGTCGGGCTTTGCTGCCCGCGTGGCGCAGCACGAGATCGACCAGGTGAATGGCGTGTTCTTTCTCATAAAGATCTCGCGGCTGAAGCGCGAGGCAGCCATTCGGCGGTTTGCCAAGCTTGGCCGCCGCTGAAGATCAATCCCATCGCAAAGGTTGATCCCTGATCGTGGCTCCGCTAAACGGAGCGCACAAACCAAGGAACAGACATGCGCGCGGAAATTGAAAAAGCCGTTGCCGAAATCGAGCAGGTTCTGACCCTGCTGAGGAGGCATCTTTGACTGGGATACTGCACAACTTCGCCTCGACGCGCTAACCGCGCAGACTGAATCCCCCGACTTCTGGAACGATCCGGAAAAAGCCCGCGTGACCATGCGCGAGCGCGACGAACTCGATGTCGCGGTGAAAGCCGTGCGCGAATTCGAAACCGGTATTGCCGACAATGTCGAACTGATCGAACTCGGTGAAGCCGAGGGCGACGCCGATATCGTGCGCGACGCGGAAAACGCGCTGCTTGAGCTCAAGCAGTCAGCGCGCCGCCAGCAGATCGAAACGCTGCTTTCGGGCGAAGTCGATTCCAACGACTGCTATGTCGAAATCCACTCCGGCGCCGGTGGCACCGAGAGCCAGGATTGGGCCAACATGCTGTTGCGCATGTATACCCGCTGGGCCGAGCGCCGGAAGTTCAAGGTCGATGTGCTGGAAATGCACGACGGCGAAGAAGCCGGCATCAAGTCCGCGACCATCCAGATCAAGGGCCACAATGCCTATGGCTGGCTCAAGACCGAAAGCGGCGTGCATCGCCTCGTTCGCATCAGCCCCTATGACTCGGCCGCGCGCCGGCACACCAGCTTTTCGAGCTGCTGGGTTTATCCGGTGGTCGATGATTCCATCGAAATCGAAATTCGCGAAGCCGACCTCAAGGTCGACACCTATCGCGCCTCGGGCGCTGGCGGCCAGCACGTCAACACCACGGACTCGGCCATCCGCATCACCCACGTGCCCTCGGGCATCATCGTGGCGTGCCAGCAGGAACGCAGCCAGCATAAGAACCGTGCGACGGCCATGGCCATGCTGAAATCGCGTCTCTACGAGATGGAATTGCAGAAGCGCGAAGAGGCGGCCAACGCCCAGTCGGCCAGCAAGACCGATATCGGCTGGGGCCACCAGATCCGCTCCTACGTGCTGCAACCCTATCAGATGGTGAAGGACCTGCGGACCGGCGTCGAAAGCGGCCAGCCTTCGGTCGTGCTCGATGGCGATCTCGACGAGTTCATGGAAGCCGCCCTGGCGCAGCGCGTCGGCGTGGCTACGGACGTGGCGGGCGACTAAGCGTCTCCCCACCGCGCTCGCTAACACCCCCTCCCAACCTCCTCCCTCAAATCGCTCCACTGGAGCGATTTGCCCTGCGGGACGGGTCGGAGCCCATCAAGGGGGAGGTGCCATATCGAGTTTGGGTAAACTATCTGCCAGACACTCAATCCCTTCACCTCCCCCTTGATGGGGGAGGCTGGGAGGGGGTGGAGCGGCAAACTCGAAATACGAAATTACCCCAGCACCGCCACCAATCTCTTCCCAGCATCCAGAAACGCCTTGGGATTGATCGCCTCGTCGGCCTTGCGGATTTCAAAGTGCAGATGCGGCCCGGTCGAGCGGCCGGTCGAGCCGACCTTGGCGATCGGCGTGCCGGTGTTCACCGCCTGACCCTCGCGGGTCAGATAGCCGCTCAAATGCGCGTAGCGGGTGACGAGTCCATTGTCGTGGGTGACTTCCACCACCATGCCATAGCCCGATCTGGTGCCGACATAGGTGACGATACCAGCCGCCGCGCTCATCACGGTCGTGCCGCTCGGCGCGGCAAAGTCCATGCCCGAGTGGAAGGCGCGGGAGCCGGTGAACGGGTCCTTGCGATTGCCGAAATTGGAGCTCTGACGGAAATTGCCCGATATCGGCATATGGACCGGCGCGGTGTCGAGACTTTCGCGCGCTGCCTTGTAGCGCAGCAGCGCCGACATGACGGCGTTGGCATCGTCGAGCATGGGCGTGCCGTTGAGTTCGTCGGTCGCCGGCAATAACGGGCCGCCCATGGCGTCAGCGTCAGGGTCGGGGAGGGCGAAGGGAATACCCAGCCCGCGCATTTCCGTAGCGATTTCGTCGGCGCGGGTCGAGGCGACCGCGGCAATGCCGTGCATGGCCATCTGCGTCTCGCCCATCATGCGCTCAAGGCTGAGGGCCGTGGCATCGACATCGGGATTGCCCGTCATGCTGGCAAGAGGCGTCGTACCGGTGATTTCGGCTGTGGGCAGGTCGGCGGCGGCGATCCCCAGGGAATCGGCCTTGTCGACCAGGACTTTTACCAGCTGGTGCTGTTCGAACAGCATTTCCTGCTGCTGGGACAATTCCTGCAATTGCAGGTTGATGTCGCCCGTCTGAGCAAAACTGCGCGAATGCAGCCGGTCGATTTCGACCCGCATCTGCGCGATCCGATCCTCGTAGGCGCCAATGACTTCGTCGGTGCGGCCGTTGAGCAGGCGGGCAATGTCGGGTGAGAGATAGAGTGCCGTGCCGGTAAAGACATTGCCGGCAAAGAGGAGGGCGAACATGCCGTAGAAAATGCCGGGGTGAATGCCCCGCATCGGCGGCTTGCCCTGGCGCTTCCGGTCTCTGACCCCAGCCGTGGTGACCACCTTGCTTTCCTCACGCTGCGAACACTTATGGTAAGCAGACTATGAGCGAGCATGGTTAAGAAAAACCGAAAGCCCGCAGAGGTTTCAGGTGGCTTCCAGTTCCGCGAGCGCCGCGAGCATCTTGGCGGCGTGGCCCTTGATGCGCGTTGCCCGGATGATGCGCTCGACCTTGCCATCGGCGCCGATGATGAAACTGGTGCGGATCAGCCCCATGAATTCGCGGCCATAGAGCTTTTTGAGCTGCCAGAGCCCAAAGCCCTCGATCGCCAGATGATCGGGATCGGCAGCGAGCGGCACTTTGAGCCCATATTTGGCGCGGAATTTCTGGTGGCTCGGTATCTCATCGGGCGAAATGCCGACGAGCACGGCGCCATGGGCCGCGAATTCCGGCGAGAGGTCGGAAAACTCGATGTTTTCGTCGGTGCAGCCGCCCGAATCGTCTTCCGGATAGAAGTAGAGTACGACCCGCTGGCCACGCTGGGCGGACAGGGTGAAGCTGCTGCCATCGTCGCGGGAGAGGGTGAAGTCGGGGGCAGGGTCGCCCTGTTTCAAATGCGCCATGATCCACTCGCCTTTGGAAGCCGACCAATAGAGGGTGTCAGCGCCACAATCCAGCCGGTATCATTGGGCATTGCAGCCGGCGGGCGGATGATTCTTGGATGAATTAGCACTGTTTAAGATGTGTTGAGGTACATATCTGAACGAGCCGAATAAACCGCGATGCGCAGGCCGTCTTCTTTTGCATCTCAATGCACCTTTGGGTGACCCTGATCTGGATAGACGTGAGCGAGTGACAATTTCGGCAGATCAGCCCGCGCCATCGCCGCCGCCTGCTCCTCCCGTTGCACCGCGGCGCCGGAAACGGCGAATCCTCGGCTGGGTCCTCGGCGTTCCCGCTGCCATTCTGCTGGTGCTTTATCTCGTTCTGCTCATAACCCCAATCCGCCTGCCGTTTTCCGGCGATGCGACGCGGGGATTCGTGCAGTCCATGCTGCCGGCCACCTCCACGCTTGAAATGGGCGATCTGGCCATTGCCGTTGAAAATGGCGTCTGGCCCGTCGTGCGATTTTCGCCCGTCGTGCTCACCGATACGCTGTCGGGCTCGCGGATCGCCATGGAAGCGCTGGAGGTCGGCTTTTCGCCCCTGCGCGCGCTGATGGGGCAGCCGGGCGCCTCGATCACGGTGGTGGGGCCGCATCTGCAGGTTGTGCAGGATTTGCATGGCCCGCGCCTCGCGCGCATGGAGATCGTCGAAGATCCGGAAGGCGGCGTACCGACGCTGCGGGTGCTCGAGGGCGATCAGGCCTATTCCCCGGTTGGTATCGGCACCGAGGGACTGCACCTGGGTGCAGACGGCACCAAGCTGCGCTCGGACAATGACTGGCTCGTCTACAATCTCGAAGCCATGGAAGTGGCGATCGACGATTTCGTCGAACTGACCGAGCAGGGGCGTTTTTCCAAGCTCATCGTGCGCGACGCCACCATAGACATGACCGATTCCGTCTATGGCCTTTATCGCCGGTTTGACGATGTCGAACTCGAAGTCGGACCTTCCCCCGATGGACGGCAGACGACGGGCGAATTTTCGGCGCGGATCGGTGGGCGGACTGTCACCGGCACGATCGATCGCCTGGTGGAGGAAGACGGCACCTCGCGGCTCAAGGTCGATGCCACCAATATCGACTTTGCCGCCATGCTGCCCTTCATCGACGATGCGACCAGCATGGCCGCGATGCGCGGCACCGGTGCGCTTTCCATCGATATCGGCTTCGATCCGGCCGGCGGCAAACTGGTCGATGGCACTTTCCGCATCGATTTGACCGGCATCGATCTGCGCATCGGCAAGGACTATTTCCCGGTTGTCGGTTCGATCATGGAAATCGACTGGAATCCCGATCTTGGGCAGTTCCGGCTTGCCGATTCCGCCATCCAGATCGGGCAGAGCAAAGCCCGCATTTCCGGCATTTTCGCCATGGGGCTCGATCAGAAATATGGGCCGACCATCGGCATATCGGTGCACGCCACCGATGTGGCGCTGCAACCCAATGACATGGCAGCGCCCGAGCAGCCGTTCGACACCATGGATTTTTCCGGCTGGTCCGCACCGCTCTATGGCGCGGTCGGCATAGACCGGTTCGTCGCCAAAAAGGGCGATGCCGTCATCGAAACCGCCGGGCGCATGGATATGCTGCAGTCCGGCTTCGGCGTCGATATGACCGTGGCCGGCAAGGGTGTAACGGCCGACGATATCAAGCGCATCTGGCCCTATTTCATGGGCGGGGAGAGCCGCGACTGGTTCGTGGCCAATGTCACCGGCGGGCATGTGGTCGAGGGGCGGCTGGAGTTCGATTTCCCTGTCGGCACGCTGTCGGCCGACGGCACTGCCAAAGCGATGCCGAAAGACGCGATGGATATCAACATCGTCGGCGAAGGTGTCGTCGTCCGGGCGACCGAGGCGATGGATCCGATCGCGCTCGATGGCCTGACGCGCTTGCAGGTCAACGGCACCAAGACCACGATCTCTGCCGATGGCGGCAATATCGACACCGATCAAGGCACCATCGCCGTCCGGCGCCCGGCCATGATCTTTGACAGTTCGGATCCCGAGGAGAGCATTTTCGAGGTGTCCGGCAGTCTCGGCGCGCCGATTCCGGCTTTGCTCTCGCTGGGCACCCAGCTTCAGCCGGGAGCGCTCGCCCAGCTGGGCCTACCAATCGACCTCGCCGCCATTACCGGCAATATCGACTTTGGCCTCGTTGCGACCATCGGCCTGCCCGCTGAAGAAACGGGCAAGGAGATGGACATCGACTATGCGGCCAACGGAACCATCAGCAATTTCGCCAGCAGCGCACCGATCCAGGAGCGCACGATCGGCAATGGGCAGCTGACCTTTTCGGCGACGCAGGACAGCTATCAGCTCGGCGGCACCGCCGAGATCGACGGCATGGCCGCCGACCTTGCCGTCACCGGCACGCCGACGACCGCACCGCTATTCCAACTGGGTTCGACCGTTGAGGTTGCCGATCTCGCCAAGCTCGGCTTCGATGCCTCCCAGTTCCTCTCGGGCAAGGTGCGTTTCGTGGCCGAGCCGGCGGCAAACGGCACGATGAAAATGTCCGTGGACCTCGTGGATGCTGGCCTCACGATCAAGGATCTCGGGCTCCGCAAGGCGGCGGGCACGCCGGGCAGCCTCACGGCCACCGTGAAAATGGACGGCGAGGTGACCCATCTCACCGATATCAGCCTCGGTTTTGGCGCGGTGCAGCTATCGGGCAAGCTCGATTATCACGCGACCGATGGTCTGGTGATGGCAGAATTCGACAAGGTGGCCCTTAGCGCCGGTGATAGCGCGCAGCTAATCTTAAAACCCAATGGCAGCGGCTTTGACGTGCAAATCCGCGGGGCGCAGCTGGACCTCAAACCCTTGCTCAGCCGCTTCTTCAGCCTCGGGGAAGGCAGTGGCGGGGTGCAGACGACGCAGATCAACCAGGCGATCAACCTCGACGTACAGCTCGACCGCGCCATCGGCTTTTATGCGACCACCGCCTTCAACGTCGATCTCGACCTGAGCCTCCGCGGTTCCGACCTGCGGCGCGCGACGGTTTCGGCGCAGTTCGGCGAGGGCAATGGGCTATCGGTTACGACCAATCCCGCGCCCAACGGCAGAACCCTCTCGGTCGCCTTCAACGATGCCGGCACGGTCCTGCGTTTCGTTGGTGTTTATTCCCAGCTGGCCGGGGGTAGCGGCAGTCTGGTGCTGACCACCGACCGCGAGGCGAATGCGGAAGGCGGGCGCTTGTTGATGCACAATTTCGCTATCGTCGATGAAGCCAATGTCGCGCAGATCCTGGGCAATCATTCGGATTCGCGCGCCGCCATCGCCCGTAGTAATCGCCTCGATTTCGACGCCGCCGAGGCCGATTTCATCCGCCGCAGCGATCGCGTTGAGGTCACGCGCGGCGTGCTTTCAGGCAGCACGGTCGGCGGCACGATGCGCGGCTTCATCTACACCAACAATCGCCAATACGACCTGACCGGCACCTATGTGCCGCTCTTCGGCCTCAACAACGCCTTCCAGCAAATCCCGCTTCTCGGGCCATTGCTGGGTGGTCGCGACGGCGAGGGCCTGGTCGGCGTCACCTTCGCGGTGCGTGGGCCGCTCGATAATCCGCAGTTCCAGATCAACCCGCTGTCCCTGCTGGTGCCGGGCGCGTTCCGCGAGCTGTTCGAGTTCCGCGCACGGGAATTGCCCCCGGAATGAATCGCTCCGGTGCGCATGGCGCACCCCCACCTAACCTCCCCCCTCATAGGGGGAGGGATCTGCCGGTGGCGCTCCGATATTGAGGCAAAAACCGCTGCGTTCCTCCCCCTTGTCAGGGGGAGGCTAGGTGGGGGTAGCGGCAATAGCTGAGAGTGGAGATCAGATCGGCTTGATCAGCGCATGGCGCTTCTTGCCGACCGAGAGTTTTATCACCCCCTCGGGCAGCAGCGCGTTTTCGCCCAAATTCAGCTTGTCATCGTCAACGCTCGCATCGTTGACCTTCACGGCCCCCGAAGCGATGTGGCGGCGCGCTTCGCCGTTCGAAGCGGCCAGACCGGCCGTCACCAGCGCATTGAGAATGCCGATCCCCGAATTCAGTTCGGCATGCGTCACTTCCGCCGTCGGCAGCGACAGGTCGATGGCGCCGGATTCGAAGGTCGCCAGGGCCGTTGCCGCCGCCTGAATGGCCGCATCGCGGCCGTGGACGATCGCCGTCACTTCCGTCGCCAAGATCTTCTTGGCTTCGTTGATCTCGTTGCCACCGAGCGCGCCGATGCGTTCGATTTCCGAAATCGGCAGACGCGTGAAAATTTTCAGGAATTTTACGACGTCGGCGTCTTCGGTGTTCCTGAAATACTGCCAGAAATCATAGGGCGAGAACAGGTCGCCATTGAGCCAGACGGCGCCAGAAGCCGATTTTCCCATTTTCTCACCAGATGACTTAGTGAGCAGTGGGGTGGTCAATGCATAAAGCTGCGGCCCGCCCATGCGATGGCTGAGGTCCACACCATTGATAATGTTGCCCCACTGGTCCGACCCACCCATCTGCAACACGGTACCATAGCGCCGGTTGAGTTCTGTGAAGTCATAACCTTGCATGATCATGTAGTTGAATTCGAGGAAGCTCAGCGACTGCTCGCGGTCGAGGCGCAGCTTTACTGAATCGAACGAGAGCATGCGGTTGACCGAGAAGTGGCGGCCAACGTCGCGCAGGAATTCGATGTAGTTCAGCTTCAAGAGCCAATCGGCATTGTTCACCATCATGGCGGGGTTAGAACCGCCATAGTTGAGAATATTGCCGTAGACGCGCTTGATGCTCTCGATGTTCTCGGCGATCTGCTCGACGGTGAGCAGCTTGCGCTGATCATCGCGGAAGGACGGATCGCCCACCATGGAGGTGCCGCCGCCCATCAGGCTGATCGCCTGGTGACCGGTTTCCTGCAGCCAGTAGAGCATGGTGACGGTGATCAGATTGCCGATATGGATCGACGTCGCCGTCGCGTCATAGCCGACATAGCCGGTGATCTTGGAGGTCAGCGCAAGCTTGTCGAGACCCTCGGGATCGGAAATCTGGTGGATGAAGCCGCGCTCGTCGAGGACGCGGAGGAAATCGGATTTGTACTTGGTCATTTTGCGATCCAGAAATGTCTTCTTCTTCGCCGCGTCATTCCATCCTTCCCCGCGTCATCCCCGCCCCGGATCAAGTCCGGGGTAAACTAGCGGGGATCTCCGGCATATGCCGAAAGGGGGATTCCCGCTTGCGCGGGAATGACGTCGTGAATGCAAATGTCGCGGTGCTGGGAATGACCGCAGGTAGAATGCGCCCTGAAGAGTTTGTTTGAGAACTCGCTGGGGCGAGTCAGGTGGCGTGGTTTTCGAGAACCGGAGCGCAGCGTACATATGGTACGTGAGCACCGGAAGCGGAGAAAATCGCGTCAGATGGCCGACCCAGTAGAGTTCCCAAACGGGCTCTAGCGCCCGCCGCCGTCCGCGATCTCCTGACGGCGACGGTCGAGATATTGCGCACACCGTGTCGTCAGTTCGTCGATTTTGCCTTCGTAGAAGTGGTTGGCACCCTCGACGATCTGTTGATCGATGGTGATGCCCTTCTGGGTCTTGAGCTTGTCCACGAGCTTTTGGACCGAGGTGGGCGGCGCCACGCGGTCCTTGTCGCCATGAATGATCAGGCCAGAAGACGGGCAGGGGGCCAGGAACGAGAAATCGTAGAGGTTTTCCGGCGGCGACACCGAGATGAAGCCTTCGACTTCCGGACGGCGCATAAGAAGCTGCATGCCGATCCAGGCGCCGAACGAGAAGCCGGCGATCCAGCAGCCGCGCGATTCGCGGTTGATGATCTGCAGCCAGTCGAGCGCTGCGGCGGCGTCCGAGAGTTCGCCGATGCCGTGGTCGAACACGCCCTGCGAGCGGCCGACGCCACGCGAGTTGAAGCGCAGGACCGAAAAGCCGCGTTCGGCGAACATGTAGAACAGGTTATAGACGATCTGATTGTTCATCGTCCCGCCGAACTGCGGATGCGGATGCAAAACGATCGCTATGGGCGCGTTCGGTTCCTTGCCCGGCTGGTAGCGGCCTTCGAGGCGGCCCTCGGGGCCATTGAAGATAACTTCAGGCATGGTGTCTTTTCCGGCCTTTTTCGGCTCTGTCACTAAGTTGATCCGAGTGTTCAGGATTACTTCCCGCGCGGCTTGACTAAGCGCGGGAGCCTCCCTAAAACATGGGTCGAAAAAACCAGTTTAGAATGGTTCGAAATTCGGTTTTTGGCCGCAAGCGGCCGTGTTGAGCGCCCCTTGTAATGAAGTTGGGCGGCAAATTTCAAGAAGTGTTTGGTTTGCGGGATGCTTCGGCGTCCCGTTCCGGGCATGGAAGGCATGTTGGGGGCGCAACCCCAAGAAGGCAAATGGCGAAAGAGAGCATCTATCTCGATCACAATGCCACCGCTCCGCTTCGTCTGGAAGCGCGCGCGGCGCTCCTTGCTGCGCTCGATTTGACGGGCAATCCGTCCTCCGTTCACGCCCATGGCCGCAAGCTGCGCGATCTCATCGAGACCGGTCGCCAGCAGGTCGCGCGCCTTGCCGGCGCCGAAACCCGTCAGGTCGTCTTTACCGGCTCGGCCACCGAAGCCCTCACGCAAGCCATCGTCGGCGGCGCGCGCACCTTCTCAGCAGGCGCCGTGGCGATCAGTGCGGGGGAGCATGCTGCGGTCGCCAAGGCGGCCGACGCCACGGGCCTGCCGGTGTGGACAATCCCGCTTCTGGCCGATGGGCGTATTGATCTCGATCAACTTCGCGCCGCTTTGCAGCGCGCGGACGACGAGGGCATCACGCTCCTCGTCGCGGTCCATTGGGTGAACAACGAAACCGGCGTCATCCAGCCGATCGGCCCGATTTCCGCTCTCGTCGGTCCCACCCGCCATACCCTCGTCATTGATGCGGTGCAGGCTCTGGGCAAGCTCGATCTGGATTTTGCGGCTTCCGCTGCCGATATGATGGCAATCAGCGGCCACAAGATCGGTGCGCCGGCCGGCATCGGCGCGCTGTTGGTAAAAGGTCACGCCGATACGGTGCGGCTCATTCCCGGTGGCGGGCAAGAGCAGGGGCGCCGTGGCGGCACGGAATCGGCGGCACTGATCAGCGCTTTCGGTGCTGCGGCTGCGGCCGAACGTTTGAATATGGAAGCTGTCTCCGCGCTGACCGGGTGTGTTGAAGACGGGTTGAAGGCTTTGGCGCCCGATGTGGTGATCTTCGGCGAAAGCGCCGAACGCGTTGGCAATGTCGTCAATTTCGCCGTCCCGGGCATCCGGAATGCCACGGCGATGATGGCGCTGGACTTGGCTGGCCTGTCGGTTTCCGCCGGCTCGGCCTGTTCGTCGGGCAAGGTCGGCGCAAGCCATGTGCTTCTGGCCATGGGCGTCGAGCGCGACCTTGCCGATTGCGCCTTGCGCGTGAGTTTCGGCTGGAACTCCAAGGCAGAAGATGCCGAGGCGTTCCTGGCCGGTTTTGAAACGATCCTTGCCCGCCACAAGCGGACGGGACAAGCGGCTTAGGCTGCTGGGAATAAAAATGTTCGCGGCGGCCTTGAACCGCCGAGGGACGAAAAGGAGAGCCTGATGGCGGACTACGGTATTCCAACGTTGAAGGAAGAGATCGATCGGGAAACGGTCGAACAGGTGCTGGCGCTCGACGTCGACAAATACAAGTACGGCTTCGAAACCGATATCGAATCCGACGTGTTGCCGCCCGGCCTCACCGAGGAAACGGTCCGCTTTATCTCTGCCAAGAAGGACGAGCCGGAATGGATGCTCGAATGGCGTCTAGACGCGTTCCGGCGTTTCCAGACCCTCGAAGAGCCGACCTGGGCCAAACTGCACTATCCCAAGATCGACCTTCAGGCGATCAGCTTCTATGCGGCTCCAAAGTCCTTCAAGGGCCCCAAAAGCCTTGATGAAGTCGATCCCGAACTCCTCAAGACCTATGCCAAGCTCGGTATTCCACTGAAGGAACAGGCGATTCTCGCCGGCGTCGAAGGCGCCGCTGAATCCGTCGGCACGCCCTTTGGCGCCAATGTGGCCGTCGATGCCGTGTTCGACTCCGTTTCGGTCGTCACCACGTTCCGCGAAGAGCTGGCCAAGGTCGGCATCATCTTCTGTTCGATCTCGGAGGCCGTGCGCGAGCACCCCGAGCTCGTCAAGCAGTACCTCGGCTCGGTGGTCCCGGTTTCGGACAACTACTATGCGACGCTGAATTCCGCCGTCTTTACCGATGGGTCCTTCGTCTACATCCCCAAGGGCGTTCGCTGCCCGATGGAGCTGTCGACCTATTTCCGCATCAACGAAAGGAATACCGGCCAGTTCGAGCGCACGCTGATCATCGCCGACGATGACAGCTACGTCTCCTATCTCGAAGGCTGCACCGCACCCTCGCGCGACGAAAACCAGCTCCATGCTGCCGTCGTCGAGCTGGTCGCCCTCGACAATGCCGAAATCAAATACTCCACCGTCCAGAACTGGTATCCGGGCGACAAGGACGGCAAGGGCGGCATCTACAATTTCGTCACCAAGCGTGGCGATTGCCGTGGCGTCAATTCGCACATTTCCTGGACGCAGGTCGAAACCGGTTCGGCCATCACCTGGAAATATCCGAGCTGCATTCTGCGCGGCGACGGTTCGCGCGGCGAATTCTATTCCATCGCCATTTCGAACGGCTACCAGCAGGTCGATAGCGGCACCAAGATGATCCATCTGGGCAAGAACACGTCGAGCCGCATCATCTCCAAGGGTATCGCCGCCGGCTTCTCGGACAATACCTATCGCGGCCAGGTCTCGGCCCACGCCAAGGCGAAAAACGCCCGCAACTTCACCCAGTGCGACTCGCTGCTCATCGGCGACAAGTGCGGCGCCCACACGGTTCCCTATATCGAGAGCCGCAACGGCACCGCCGTCTTCGAGCACGAAGCGACGACGTCGAAAATTTCCGACGACCAGATGTTCTATTGCCTGCAGCGCGGCCTCAACGAGGAAGAAGCTGTGGCGCTGATCGTCAATGGCTTCGTCCGCGATGTGCTTCAGCACCTACCGATGGAGTTCATGGTCGAAACGCAGAAGCTGATTTCGATCAGCCTCGAAGGCAGTGTTGGATGAGCCAGGCCACCCGTCCAGTTGTAAGCCTTTCGGAGCTCTCTCTCGAACCGTTCGAGCAGGGAACTCTATATAAAGGCGCCGACGCCTCTGTTGCGCAGCAACTGGGGCTGAAGGCACTGGGCGCACGGTACAACGAGATTCCGCCCGGCAAGTCGAGCTGCCCCTTCCACAACCACCACGTCGAAGAAGAGCTCTTCATCGTGCTGGAAGGCGAGGGGACCTATCGCTTCGGCACCGAGCGCTATTCGTTTAAAGCTGGCGACGTGCTTGGCGCGCCGACCGGCGGCCCGGACACGGCACACCAGATCCTCAATACCGGATCGGTGACGCTGAAATATCTGGGCGTGGCCAACAATGCCGATACCGAAGTCTGCGAATACCCTGACTCGGGGAAATTCCAGGTGACGAGCCGCTCTTCGGCCGATCGTCGCCTGCGCCACTGCGGCCGCGAAGGCCAGCATCACCTTGATTATTGGGATGGCGAGCCGGGCGCCTGAGGCGCTGCCAGCAATCCCTTCCGCAATTGGAGAAGAAATATGACCACTCCCGTTCTTGAAATCCGCAACCTGCACGCTCGTATCGAGGAACGCGAAATCCTCAAGGGTGTGAACCTCGTCATCCCGCAGGGTCAGGTCCATGCCATCATGGGCCGCAACGGCTCGGGCAAGTCGACGCTGAGCTATGTGCTCGCCGGCAAGGAAGACTATGAGGTCACCGAGGGCGAGATTCTGCTCAACGGTGAAAATATCCTCGAGATGGAACCGCATGAGCGCGCCGCAGCAGGCCTGTTCCTCGCCTTCCAATACCCGATCGAAATCCCGGGTGTTGCGACCATGACCTTCCTCAAGGCCGCCATCAATGCCCAGCGCAAGGCGCGCGGCGAAGGTGAACTGACGACGCCGGAATTCATGCGCGCCGTCAAGGAGGCCGGCGCCCAGCTCAACGTCGATAGCGACATGCTCAAGCGCCCGCTCAATGTCGGTTTCTCGGGCGGCGAAAAGAAGCGCGCCGAGATCATGCAGATGGCACTCCTCAAGCCATCGCTAGCCGTGCTCGACGAAACCGATTCCGGCCTCGACATCGACGCGCTGCAGGTCGTGTCCAAGGGCGTCAACGCGCTCCGCGACGGCAAGCGTTCCATGCTCGTCATCACCCACTACCAGCGCCTCCTGAACCACATCGTGCCCGACGTGGTGCATGTGTTCGCGGATGGCAAGATCGTCGAAAGCGGCGATAAGGACCTGGCGCTGCAGCTCGAAGCCAAGGGCTATGCCGACTATGACGGTCAGGCGGCGTAACACACCATGCGTCAGACCTTTCCTGTCCGCCTCGGCGCTGCCGAGGAATCCCTGATCGCCCAGCTCAAGGCTGCCGGAGCCGATCAGGCCGCCGAGCGCGTCACCGTGGCTGGTCTGCCGACCCGTCGCGTCGAGAGCTATCACTATACCGATCTCAAAACCCTGCTGCGGGCCATCCCGCCGCTGGCACAGGCGGCCAACGAGGCCACGGGGACCGCTCTGCGCGTTCCGGGCGCCTATGCCCTCTCGATCGTCAACGGCGCGGTCCAGCACGCTGCTACGGCGCCGGAAGGCGTCAAAGTGGGCAAGACCCACGGCGGCGTTCTCACCAACCGCGATGACGTCATTGTCAGCGTCAGCAATGCGCTGACAAAAGACACGCTCAGCCTCGACCTCAAGGGCGCCATCGAACAGGTGGTCCAGATCGACCATCGCATCGAAGGCGAAGCCGGCCATGTCGCCGACGCCACGAAGATTTTCGTTGCCGACGACTCCTCTGCCGTCATCCTCGAAACTTTTTCGGGCTCCGATGCCGCCCACGTAGGCAACCACGCGACCTACCTCGCGCTCGGCAAGAATGCCGTCGTCACCCACGTCACCATCGACCTCAGTGGCCGCGCCACCTCGCATTTCGCGACCAATGAGTATCATCTCGCCGATGGCGCGCAGCTGCGCACGCTGATCATCCATGCCGGTTCGGGCCTTGCCCGCACCCACCTCTTCCCGAAGATGGAAGGCGAGGGCGCGCATGCCGACGTGACCGGGCTCAACCTCGTGTCGGACGGTCAACACTCTGATATCACGATGGAAACGCTGCACGCCGTGCCGCACACGTCCTCCCAGCCACTGTTCAAGTCCATCACCCGCGGCCGCTCCAAGTCCGTGGTGCAGGGCAAGCTGATCGTCGCCCGCGACGCGCAGAAGACCGACGCAAAGTTCATGCATCAGGGCCTGATGCTCTCGGACGATGCGGAAATCCTCTCCAAGCCCGAACTCGAAATCTATGCCGACGACGTCGTCTGCGGCCATGGTTCGACCTGCGGCAAGCTCGATGAAGATAGCCTGTTCTACCTCCTCAGCCGCGGTATTCCCAAGGCCGAGGCAGAGACCATGCTGGTCCGCGGTTTCATCGCCGAACTCATTGATCCGGTTGAAGACGAAGCGCTGAACGAGGCCTTGCAGGGCATCGTCGACGGCTGGCTGCTGGGCGAAAAATAGACATTGGTGGCGCTCGATTGCGCCACGACCACAGCACAGCACCTCCCCCTTGATGGGCTCCGATCCGTCCCGAAGGGAAAACTGCTCCAGTGGAGCAGTTTTAGGTGAGGAGGTTGGGAGGGGGTGGCGAGAGCCACGATATCGGGGCTTCATACCCCCACCCTTGATCCCTCCCCACAAGGGGGAGGGTGACGGCTGAAACACCGCGGTTCACTAGGACCAATAAGATGACCCTCGACCTCGAAAAAGTGCGCGCCGATTTTCCGATCCTGTCGGAAGTGATCCACGGCCATCGCCTGGTCTATCTCGACAGCGGCGCTTCGGCGCAGAAGCCGGTGCAGGTGCTCGACCGGATGGATTATGCCTTCCGGCACGAATATGCCAATGTTCACCGTGGCTTGCACACGCTCGCCAATCGCGCTACCGACGCCTATGAAGCTGGCCGCGAGAGCGTCAGGCGCTTCCTCAATGCCGGCCGCGTCGAAGAGATCATCTTTACCCGTTCGGCGACCGAGGCGATCAACCTTGTCGCGCAGTCCTTTGCCGGGCCGCGCATCGGGGCAGGGGACGAGATCGTCACCACGATCATGGAGCACCACTCCAATATCGTGCCCTGGCATTTTCACCGCGAGCGCAAGGGCGCCGTCATCAAGTGGGTCGACGTTCGCGACGACGGCAGTTTCGATATCGACGCCTTCGAAGCCGCGCTGTCCGACAAAACGCGTATCGTCGCCGTTACGCACATGTCCAACGTCCTGGGCACGGTGACGCCCATTAAGACGATCGTTGAAATCGCTCACGCTCGCGGCATTCCCGTGCTGGTCGATGGCTCGCAGGGCGCGGTGCACACCAAGGTAGACGTGCGCGATCTCGACGCCGATTTCTACATCATGACCGGCCACAAGCTCTACGGCCCGACCGGCATCGGCGTTCTCTATGGCAAATACGACCTCCTCGCCGAAATGCAGCCCTATCAGGGCGGCGGCGAGATGATCGATACGGTGACCCTCGACACCGTCACCTATAACGAGCCCCCCCACCGCTTCGAGGCCGGCACGCCGCCCATCGTTCAGGCGATCGGCCTTGGCGCGGCGCTGACCTATATGGAAACGCTCGGCCGCGAGAACATCGCCGCGCATGAGCATGACGTGGCGGAATACGCCCACGAAAAACTCAGCCGCATCAATTCGCTGCGCCTTATCGGCACGGCGCCGGGCAAGGGCGGCATTTTCTCCTTCGAGATCGCGGGCGCCCATGCCCACGATGTCGCCACCATTCTCGACCGTTACGGCATCGCCGTCCGTGCCGGCACCCATTGCGCGCAGCCGCTGCTGAAACGATTTGGCGTCACCTCTACCTGCCGGGCCTCCCTCGCCCTATATAACGGCAAGGACGATGTTGACGCGCTGGTCGATGGCATTGAGCGCGCCCGTAAATTTTTCGCCTGAGCGAGACCGAAATGAGCGAAGACACAACGACTGAAATCGACACGCGGGTCCAGCCGACCATGCCGGAAAACCTCGGCGACTCGGAAGTGACGCGCATCACCACCGATCTCATCGGCGCGCTGAAGACCGTCTATGATCCGGAAATCCCCGTGGATATCTATGAGCTGGGCCTGATCTACAAGGTCGATCTCGACGACGACCGCAACCTGACCATCGACATGACGCTGACGGCGCCGGGCTGCCCGGTCGCGGGCGAAATGCCCGCCTGGGTCGAAAACGCCGCCCGCGGCGTCGAAGGCATTCAGGACGTCAAGGTCAACATGGTCTTCGATCCCCCGTGGGACGCGAGCCGCATGAGCGAAGAAGCGCAAGTTGCGTTGAACTGGTGGTGAGATGGACCGGCCGCCGCTAGAGGGGCTGGTCGAGACAGCGCTTTACGTCACCGACGTGCAGCGCAGCCGCGACTTCTATGTCCGGATTTTTGGTTTCGAGCCCATGGGTGGCGACGAGCGCATCCAGCCGCTGGTGGTGAAGGAGGGGCAGGTGCTGCTTCTCTTCAAGCAGGGCGCGACGCTGAAGCCGATTCCTATCGGCGGCGGTTTCATTCCGCCTCACGACGGCGGCGGGGAACAGCATTTCGCCTTCGGCATTGAGTTGGAAGCCTATGACGATTGGAAAACCTTCCTTCAAGGCTTACATATAGAGTTAGAGAGCGAGGTTGCCTGGCCCAATGGCGGGCGCAGCCTTTACTTCCGTGATCCGGATCGTCTCGTGGTCGAACTTGTCACCCGCGGCGTCTGGAAGAATTTTTAGGAACCAACCATGGCCTTCAAGATCATGTCGCTGTCCGATGCGGCAGCCGAGCGCATCAAGGAAATCATGGAAGATTCCGACAAGCCGGTTATCGGCCTGCGTGTTGGCATCAAGAATGCGGGCTGTGCTGGCGTGGCCTATACGATGGACTATGTCAGCGAGCCGCTGAAGGGTGACGATCACGTCACCGATCGCGGCGTCGATGTCTGGGTCGATCCCAAGGCGACCATGTACCTCCTTGGCACGGTGATGGATTTTGAAGAGAGCAAGATGTCTTCTGGCTTCACCTTCAAGAACCCCAACCAGACCGGCGCCTGCGGCTGCGGCGAGAGCGTCACGCTCAAGGCTGCGGACCTGAAGGCCATCGCCGACGCGCGCGCTACGGCCTAACGCCGCAGTCGCATATTGCAGCAGTAGACCTCACCATGAGGACGACTTGAGCATCGGCGATTGCCTAGATCGAGCGTTTGTCCTAACACCACGGCATCATGCCCAAAACGCTCCCATCTGCTTACACCATCATCCCTCCCGGCCGCCCGCTTTCGGGGCGCGTTTCGCCTCCGGGCAGCAAGTCCATCACCAATCGCGCCTTGCTGCTGGCGGCTCTCGCCAAGGGCACGAGCCGGCTGACGGGCGCGCTGAAAAGCAAGGACACGGTGCTGATGGCCGAGGCCCTGCGCCAGATGGGCGTTGGGGTCGAAGAGCCTGATGCCACAAGCTTTTTGGTGACGAGCAGCGGCACGCTGACGGCGCCGGGCGCCCCACTTTTTCTCGGTAATGCCGGCACGGCGACGCGCTTTCTTACCGCCGCTGTCGCGACCATTGACGGCACCGTTGTCGTCGATGGCGACGAGGACATGCGCCTCCGCCCGATCAAACCGCTGGTCGATGCGCTGCGCTCGCTCGGTATCGATGCCGAAGCGCCGACCGGCTGCCCGCCGGTGACCATTCGTGGCACAGGCAGTTTCGGCAAAGGTAGAGTGGAGATCGATGCTTCGCTCTCCAGCCAATACGTTTCGGCGCTCTTGATGGCCGCACCCTTTGGCGATGGGCCTATCGAAGTCGCCCTGGCCGGACAGGATATCGGCGCCCGTGGCTATGTGGATTTGACGCTCGCGGCCATGCGCGCTTTCGGCGCCAGGGTCGAGGAGACTTCGCCGGGCACCTGGCAGGTCGAGCCGACCGGCTATGCCGCGACCGATTTCCACGTCGAGCCCGACGCTTCGGCCGCCACCTATCTCTGGGGCATCGAAGCGCTGACTGGCGGCAAGATCGATCTCGGCGTTGTCGCCGATGCCTTCACCCAGCCCGATGCCGCCGCGCAGGCTGTCATCGCCCAGTTCCCGAATATGCCCGCTGTCATCGATGGCTCGCAGATGCAGGACGCGGTGCCCACCATGGCGGTCGTTGCCGCTTTCAACAATCAGCCCGTCCGCTTCGTCGGTATCGCCAATCTGCGCGTCAAGGAAACCGACCGCATTCGCGCCGTTGCCAACGAACTCAACCGCATCCGGCCCGGTCTCGCCAAAGAAGAAGGCGACGATCTGCTCGTTGCCTCCGATCCGGCTCTGCTGGAAGCGTCCCAACGCAACGTCACCTCGCGCATCGAGACCTATCACGATCACCGCATCGCCATGAGTTTTGCGCTCGCGGCGCTGCGCATCGGCGGCGTGACCATTTTGGATCCGGCCTGCACCGGCAAAACCTATCCGGACTATTGGGAAATGCTGGCTTCGCTCGGCGTCGAACTGGTTCCAACCGCCTGACCGCAGTCAACGTCACCCACAGCGTTATTCCCGCTTTCGCGCGAATGACATCGTGGGTGGGCGATGGTGCGGGGGATGCGCCGCTTAGGCGGCGGTGACGCCGCCCCGGTTTTCGCCGTTGATTTCAGCAAGGCTCTCTTCGGTCAGGACGCGATTGCGGCCGGCATGCTTGGCCGCATAGAGGCAGCGATCCGCGCGCTCGATGAGCGAACCAGCCGTATCCGAAGCGTGGAAGGCCGCGATGCCAAAGGACGCGGTGATGCGGCCCAGCTTCTCATTGGTCGAACGCTTGAGCAATTCCTTGCCATGAATGGCCTGGCGCACGTTCTCGGCAACGATGGTCGCGCCCTTGAGATCGGTATTGGGCAGGATGGCGACGAATTCCTCGCCGCCATAGCGCGCAGCCAGATCGCGGCCCTTGATATTGGACTTGATGGTCATGGCCACAAGCCGCAGCACCTGGTCGCCGGTCTGGTGGCCATAGGTGTCGTTAAAGCTCTTAAAATGGTCGATATCCATCAGGATCAGGCAGAGTGGATTGCCGGTCTGCCGCGCTTCGGCAATGGCGGTGCGCAGACCCTCGTCAAAGCTCTTGCGGTTGGCAATCTTGGTCAGCGGATCGAGCAGGGACTCGCGGCGCACGTCGTCGAGATCGCGCTGCAAGGCGGCAATGTCGTCGCGCGATGCCTCGAGCTTTTGCTCCAGCAGGCGGTTCGTATCCTGCATGCGACGGGTTTCGGTCAACAGGCGCGCCGCCAGAGCTTTGAGATCCTGCGGTTCGATGTCCCGTTCAAGATCGCCTTGGGCCGACTGTAGCGAACCCGAATAGGCATTGGCCGTCGTCATGGCGTGGTCGATGGCCACATGGACCGCCTCGATGCGCACCTGCATGCGCTCGGACACGGTCGACATGCGGTCGTTCACGTCGGACTTCAGGAATTCGTTGTAGAGCGTTTCGGCAAGGCTTGCCGAAGGGGATTCACCGGACGCGAAAATGGCGTTGATCCGGTGGTTCAACGTGGGGTTGACGCCGGTCGCATAGGTATAAAGCAGCTCATAGAACTGCGGGTAGGGCGGGATACTGCTCTTCTTGAGAAGATCGAGCGCTGAATTGGCATAGCCCAGCGCTCGCTTAAATTCGTGATCCGACACAGACTACCCCGCGCCCCGTTACGCCGACCACCGGCCCTGAACTCTACCTTAAAGTCATCCACAAGTCATAACGGCTGGTAACACACCGTGTCGACCAACAATTTTTCGAAAACTGACAGTATTTTACTCAGATTCCTGTTCGGCAGTGCGCGTTGGCCGAAGCAAGAAGGCCGGAATAGGACCCGCATCGCCAAAGGGCGAATCGGTCAAGGCATTGGAAACGGGAGCGGGAACGTCTTTCGGACGCCGACGGGAGTTCCGTGCCGGCGCCTTTTCGGGCACCGTCGCGGGCGCTGGCGCTGGCGCTGGATCGGAGACTTCCGTCTGGCTGGTGCGGGTCGCCGCCTTGCGACGGGATGGACGAGCCGAACGCGCCGGCGCTTCTTCTTCTTCGTTCTGGCTCGATGCAACAGGCGCTACGTCGAGCCATTCGATCGGCTTTTGAATCAACTTGAGAATAGCATCGAGATGCTTCTCGTCGCCCGGGCCGACGAAAGTATAGGCGGTACCCGCGCGGCCGGCGCGGCCAGTGCGGCCGATGCGGTGCACATAGTCCTCGGCGTGCACCGGCACGTCAAAATTGAACACATGGCTCACCGCGGGAATATCGAGACCGCGTGCGGCAACGTCGCTGGCGACCAGCAATTTCAGATTGCCGCCCTTGAAAGCGTCGAGCGTTTCGGTACGGCTCTTCTGGTCCATGTCGCCATGCAGACCCCCGGCGCTATAACCATGGCGCTCCAGCGAGCGGGCGAGGGTCGCCACGTCGCGCTTGCGATTGCAGAAGATAATCGCGTTGGTCAGGCCTTCGGCAGCATCGACACGGGCGCGCAGCATGGCGCGCTTCTGGTCGGGGCGCGAGGACACTTTCACCAGCTTCTGGTCGATGGTGTCGGCCGTAGACGCCGTGCGGGAGACCTGCACATGCACCGGGTCCTTGAGGAAACGCTTGGTCAGCCGCTCGATCTGCGGGTCCATGGTCGCCGAGAACAGCATGGTCTGGCGACGCGGCGGCAGGCGCGAACAGATTTTTTCGATGTCGTCGATAAAGCCCATGTCGAGCATGCGGTCGGCTTCGTCGATGACGAGGATTTCGACGCCGGTAAGCAGGATCTTGCCGCGATCGAATTGATCGAGCAGGCGGCCGGGGGTGGCGATCAGCACGTCCACGCCGCGATCGAGCTTCTTGTTCTGATCTTCGAAGGACACGCCGCCGATGATCAGCGCCATCGAGAGGCGATGGTTCTTGCCGTACTTTTCAAAATTCTCGGAAACCTGCGCCGCGAGTTCGCGCGTCGGTTCGAGAATGAGCGTGCGGGGCATGCGGGCGCGGGCGCGTCCGGCTTCAAGTAGCGTGAGCATGGGCAGCACGAAGGATGCCGTCTTGCCGGTGCCGGTCTGAGCGATGCCGATCAGGTCCTTCTTCTGGAGAAGGTGCGGAATGGCTTGCGACTGGATTTCAGTGGGTCGCGTATAGCCGGCCGCTGCAACAGCGTCGGTAACTTTGCTCGAAAGGCCAAGGCCAGAAAAATCGTCGGTCAACGTCAGAGATTCCACTCGCGGGTCGTCCGGGTGGCCGTGCGAACCGAAATGTTCGGTACGGCGCACCGCGGAAATCATATGCAAGGCCCGTGCGTTGGTTCTGTGGCCCTAGACCCAATGTCGAATGGAGCGTCAGATACTTGTTTTTCTGCGCGGGCCCGTTGCCGGGCAGAGAAGATGCAAAAAAGAAAAAACAGGCAATCCGGCAAACCTTGCGGCGCGGACCATAGCGCAAAGCCCTTGCGTGTCAACGGTGTTGGCCGGTTTTCGGCTAAGCGCGGACGCTTAGCTCACCTTTGCCGAGCTGGCCCGCGCCACTACACGCGGTGTAACCACGAAGTGTTCGGAATGAGAACGGCCATCAATACGCTCGATGAGCAGGCGCGTTGCTTGCAAACCTAGCACTTCGCCGGACTGATCAATGCTGGTGAGCCGGTTTTGCGAAAATTCACAAAAGACCGTGTTGTCGTAGCCAACGATGGCAATGTCCTCGGGGATCGACAGGCCGAGTTCGGTCGCGACGCTGATCGCTTCGAATGCCATGAGGTCGGTCCAGCAGAAGATGGCATCTGGCCGGTCCTTGCCTTCGAGCAGGCGGCGGAGGATCAACTGCACCTCGCGCAGCACCTGCGGCGCGCGGACGATATTGATGGAGCCGCCCAGGCCCTGCTCGGTCAGCTCCAGCCGATAGCCCAGTTCGCGCTGATTGATCACCGTCGAAACGGGCGCCGCGAGGCTGAGCATGGCGATCTTCTTGTGGCCATTCTGGCAGAGGTGCCGAACGGCCAGCCGCCCCCCGAGCTGATCGTCGTTATTGACCGTGTCGAAGCGGGCATCCTCAAGGTCATGGTGCCCGATGGCGACCAGTGGAACGCGGTCGGCAATGTCGTTCAGCCGCTCATTCGTCTCATTGGGCCCAATCAGAACCAGGCCATCCATCTGGCGGTCGATCATTGCTTCAACCAGAGATGAAGCCGAGACGCTAACCCCTTGCATGGCCTGATATCGCGTGCGCTCCAGCGCCGAATTCACGCCCGCAAAAATGTCGGCGAAAAACGGGTTGCGCAGATCGGGAAAGACGAGGCCCAGCGTGTAGGTGCGCCCGCGCAAACCACGCGCTGAAGCCAGCGGGCGATAATTGAGCTTGTCCATCGACGCCTGCACCTTGGCGCGCAGGGCGTCGCTGACGCCATAGGCATCGCGCAGAACCTTCGACACTGCGGCCACCGATACCCCGGCATCGCTGGCAACTTCGCGAATGGTAATGCGCGGCGTTCTCGCCGGGCTCTTATTGGTCATGACGTCCTCCGCCTCACTCTTCGCACCTAATCCAAAAAAAGCCTATTGCGAAGTTCGCAAAAATGTAGAACGCTACACGTAGAACAGTTTACAGTCGCGCCAAGCGGCTTGAGGAGACGACCACGTGCTGAATGAAACCACGGCAGAGCTGGCTTCCAGCTCACGAGCTTCCACACGCGCATGGACTGCAAAGATGGTCCGTCCGCTCGTTGACAAAGGTGTCGGCACCCCGGCGAGCTTCGTTGCCAAGACCTTCACGCTCGACACAGTCTCCGGCGCTGAAATCCTCGATATCACCGCGCTCGGCCTCTACGTCGCCTTCCTCAATGGCAAGCGTGTCGGCAACGATGTGCTGACGCCGGGCTGGACGGCCTATGACGCGCGTTTGAGCTACCAGACCTACGATGTCGGCTCGCTGCTCGTTGCCGGTGAAAACCGTATCGAGATCTGGCTCGGCGATGGCTGGCTGCGTTCGCAGCTGATGTGGGGCAAGCACCCGATCTACAACACCTGGGGCAGCGAGATTGCCGCTCTGGTTGAGCTGCGCGGCCGGGCAGGGGATGCCGATCCGATCCTCGTCACCGACGCCTCCTGGGAAAGCGGCGAATTGCCGATCCGCAAGTCCGGCATCTATTTCGGCGAGACGTTTGACGCCCGTATTGCCCCGACTGTGTCTGGCGCGACCGCCGCGATCGATTTCGACCATGCGCGCCTCGTCGCCCATGAAACCACCCCAGTGCGCGAACTCGACGCGCTGACCGCGGTCAAGACCTGGACCGATGCCGAAGGCCGTATTGTTTTCGACTTCGCCCAGAACGTTGGCGGCTATGTCGCCATCTCGGTTGCTGGCGCTGCCGGCGCCACGGTCGTCATCGAGCACGCCGAAGTGCTCGATAAGGACGGCAATTTCTACAACGTCAATTACCGCACCGCGGAAGCAACGATCACCTATGTCCTCAAGGGGCAGGGGACCGAAACCTATCGTCCGCACTTCACCTTCCAGGGTTTCCGTTACGCCCGCGTCGCCATCACCGGCGATGCAAAGCTCGTCGACATCAAGTCGCTCCCGATCAGCTCGGTGACCGAGCAGAAGGCGACCTTCACCTCCGGCAATAAGCTGGTGAACCGCCTCTTCCTCAACACGCTCTGGAGCCAGCGCGGCAACTTCATCGAAGTGCCGACCGACTGCCCCCAGCGCGACGAGCGTCTGGGCTGGACCGGCGATGCGCAGGTTTTTGCCGGCACGGCCGCCTATCTCGGCGATGTGCAGACCTTCTTCCACAAGTGGGTGCGCGACCTGATGGTCGATCAGCGCGAAGACGGCGCCGTTCCGCACGTCTGCCCCGATCCGACCCGCATGCAGCCCGAATTCTATCCCGGCTTCTACGGTTCGACCGGCTGGGGCGACGCCATTTATCAGGTGCCGTGGCAGCTTTATCTCCACTATGGCGACACCGCGTTCCTCAAGGAAACGCTGCCGTCCATGATCAAGTGGGTGGATTTCGTCTGGTCGATCAGCGATGGCCCGATCGTGTCGCCGCCGCGCGAATGGGGCGCCCGTGGCTTCTCGTTCGGCGATTGGCTGCAGCCCAAGGGCCCGAGCGCCAAGCCGCTGCCGACCATCGGCGACGATGCCGCCGCAACGATCTATCTCCACATCGCCGCCAAGCAGGTTGCCGAGATCGCCACTATTGTCGGCGACACCGCGAGTGCTGCGCGCCTCGGCAAGATGGCCGATGCGGTAAAGACCGCCTTTGCCAGCGAGTTCATCACGGTTTCCGGCCGTCTCGCTTATGACGACCAGACCTCCTACGCTCTGGCCATCGTCCACGACCTGATCCCGGCCGACAAATACGAAGCGGCCAAGGGCTATTTCAAGAACACCATCGACCGCGCCGATCGCCGCATCGGTACCGGTTTTATCGGCACCCCGGCGCTGCTGCCGGCGCTGATCAAGATCGGCGAATGGGCCCTCGCCAGCGAAGTCTTCCTCCAGGAAGAAGTTCCCGGCTGGCTCTACCAGGTGAAGATGGGCGCGACGACGATCTGGGAACGCTGGGATGCGATCCAGGAAGATGGCTCGATCTACAATCCGCAGATGAATTCCTACAATCACTATGCCTATGGCGCCGTCTGCCAGTGGCTGCTGGAAGGTGTTGCGGGCTTCCGTCCCGACGAGAAGGATCCGGCGTTCAAGACCGTGGTGTTCGAACCGCGGATCCTGCCCGAATTGTCGCCGGTCAATGCCGAGCACGATAGCCCCGCCGGCACGATCCGCGCCGCCTGGACCATCAGCGGCGAAGCGGTTCGCTACGAGATCGAAGTGCCGGCGGCGAGCCGCGGCGTGCTTCGTCTTGCGGCCGCCTATCGCGATGCGACGCTCGATGGCCAGGCCATCGCCACGGGCCAGGACGCTGCTCTTTCGTCCGGCAAGCACGTCGTGACCTTCAACTATGCAGCACCGAAGCGCGAGGAGCGCCAGAAGTCGCTGGTCAACGCCAACACGCCGTAAGGCGCGTCTCTGAGTTAACTAATGCCCACAAAGTGTGGGCCTTTGGGAGGTAGACTATGACCAAGACCAAACTTTTCGCCCTGACCGGCGCCAGCCTGCTCGGCCTGATGATGACGGCAAATGCCGTCAACGCTCAGCAGTCCGGCTATCTGTCGTTCCTCATCGATAACGGCCCGCAGTCGGTTGCGGTCGCTGAAGCATGGGTGGCTGCCTTTACCGAGCAGAACCCCGATGTCACCATCGACATCGAAGTGCGCCCCGGTGGCGGCGAAGGCGACAACATCGTCAAGACCCGCCTCGCGACCGGCGCCATGGCCGATGTGTTCTTCTACAATTCGGGTTCGCTTTTCCAGGCGATCAACCCGGTGCAGAACCTCCTGCCGCTGACCAACGAGCCCTTCCAGGCCGCGATCCAGGACAGCTTCAAGTCCGTGGTTTCCGCTGGCGGCGAAGTCTACGGCGCGCCTTTCGCTCCCGCCATGGGCGGCGGCATCTTCTACAACAAGCCGATCTATGAAGAGCTTGGCCTCGAAATTCCCAAGACCTGGGACGAGTTCATGGCCAACAACGAAAAGATCAAGGCTGCCGGCAAGACTGCCGTCATCCAGACCTATGGCGAAACCTGGACCTCCCAGCTCTTCGTTCTGGCCGACTTCTACAACGTCCTCACCGAAGTGCCTGACTTTGCCGAAAAGTTCACTGCGGGCGAAGCCAAGTTCGCCACCACTCCGGCAGCAGTCCGTGGCTTTGAAAAGCTGCAGGCCGTCTATGACGGCGGCTATCTCAACGCCGACTTCGGCGCTGCCACCTATCCCGATGGCCTGCGCATGGTTGCCACGGGCGAGGGCGCTCACTATCCGATGCTGACCTTCGGCATTGGCGCGATCGCCGAAACCGTGCCGGATCACTTGGCTGACGTCGGCTTCTTCGCCCAGCCGGGCGACAATGCCGAAACCAACGGCCTGACCACCTGGATGCCGGACTCGATCTACGTTGCCAAGTCGACCACCAGCCCGGATCTGGCCAAGGCATTCGTTGCTTTCGTCGCTTCGCCTGAAGGCTGCGATATCCGCAACGAAGCTGTCGGCGCCACCGGTCCATACATGATCGACGGCTGCACCCTGCCTGCCGACGTGCCGCCTGCCGTGTCCGACATGCTGCCCTACTTCCAGGAAGGCGGCCATAACGGTCCGGCTCTCGAGTTCCTCTCGCCCATCAAGGGCCCGGCGCTCGAGCAGATCACCGTCGAAGTCGGCTCGGGCATCCGCCAGGCCGCTGACGGCGCTGCGCTCTACGACGAAGACGTGCGCAAGCAGGCACAGCAGCTCGGCCTTGCCGGCTGGTAATCGTCTCTGACCCTGCTCAGGCTCCGGAAGGGTTTCCCCTCCGGAGCCTCGGCGCATTGCGAGGTTCCTCCATGACAGCATCAGCTGTTCCTGCGCTGAAAATACAGCGTAGGTCCCTTTACCCCGGCTGGTTCTATGCACCGGCTGCGGTAGTCTATTCCGTGCTGTTCCTGGCGCCGACCCTTGCGTCGCTCTATTTCAGCCTGACGCGCTGGACGCTGTTCGATGCCACCTTCATCGGCTTCGACAATTTCGCGCAGTTCTTCCGCGAGCCGTTCCTTATCCAGGGTCTCGTCAACACGGTGATCTACGCCGTGATCACATCGGGCCTCAAGGTTGTGGTCGGCATGATGCTGGCCGTGATGCTGACGAGCCAGATCATGGCGCGCGGCTATCTGCGCTCGGTGATCTTCTTTCCCGTGCTGGTGTCCACCATCGGCGTCGGCATGACCTTTACGGTGCTGATGCATCCGACCCTGGGCATGATCAACCAGTCACTGGCGTTGATCGGCATCAAGGGGCCGGGCTGGCTCGTCGATCCCAAGCTGGCGCTGTTCTCGGTTGCTCTGGTTGACGTCTGGAAGGGCGTCGGCCTTGCCACCGTCATCTATATCGCCGGTCTCGTCGCCATCCCCAAGGATTACTACGAAGCCGCCCGCATCGATGGCGCGACCAAGCTGCAGAACTTCTTCTATGTGACCCTGCCGCTCAGCCGTCCGGCGACCGCCACGGTGATCACTCTCTCCTTTATCGGCGGTCTCCGCACCTTCGACCTGATCTGGGCCATGACCAAGGGCGGGCCGGGCTTTGCCTCCGATACCGTCGCTTCGGTGATCTACAAGCAGTATCAGGCGGGCTTTTATGGCCTCTCGACGGCAGGCAATGTGGTGCTCTTCATCCTCATCGCCGTACTCGTCGTACCGCTGACCATGTTCCTCAATCGCAAGCAGGGCTTCGAATGAGATCGCGCGCTTCCCTCTTCGGCGGCATTGCCGCCATCGCCGCAACGTTCGTGGTCTTCGTGATCCCGTTCCTGTTCATCATCCTGATGGCCTTCAAGGACAAGCAGCAGTCCGCGCTGCGCGACTTCTCCTGGCCCAACGGGTTCCATCTCTTTGAAAACCTCTATGAGGTGATCAAGACCCGCAACTGGATGATGATTACGGCCTTCATCAACTCCTCGCTGATCACCGTCGTCAGCGTCACCCTTCTTATTGTCCTCGCGGCCATGGTTGGCTTCGTCCTGGCCCGCCGCAAGACGAAGTGGAACGGGTTGATCGAGTTTCTTATTCTCGCCGGACTGATGATCCCCCCGGCTGTGGTGCCGACGATCTGGCTGCTGCAAGGTCTAAAACTCTTCGGCACGCTGCACGGCATGATCCTGATCCAGGTAGCCTATAATCTGCCGTTCTCGATCATTTTGTACCGCGCCTTCATCGCCACCATTCCGCGTGAGCTGGACGAGGCCGCCGTGATCGACGGGGCACGGCCCTTGGACGTGTTCTTCCGCATCATCCTGCCGCTCCTCTGGCCGGTGACGGTGACCAATATCGTGGTGCAGTCGGTCGGCATTTTTAACGACTTCACCAACCCGCTCTACTACCTGCCGGGCAACCAGAACGCGACCGTGCAGCTGACGCTCTATAATTTCCAGAGCCAGTTCAGCACGGCCTACAACCTGCTTTTCACCAATATCCTGCTCATCACCATTCCGCCGCTCATCGTCTTCATGTTCTTCAACCGGCAGATCGTCGCCGGCATGACGGCCGGCGCGGTCAAGGGGTAGGGCGATGACAATTCTCAACGGGGAGATCTGACCATGGCCGGTTTGGAACTCAAGAATATCCAGAAGACCTACGGCAAGGTCGAGGTCATCAAGGGTGTGGACCTGACCATCAAAGACGGCGAATTCGTCGTCTTCGTCGGCCCCTCGGGCTGCGGCAAGTCCACCTTGCTGCGCATGATCGCGGGCCTTGAAGACATCACCGGTGGTGAACTCTATATCGGTGACAAGCTCTGCAATGATGTCGAGCCGCGCGACCGTTCCATCGCCATGGTCTTCCAGTCCTATGCGCTCTATCCGCATATGACCGTCTACGACAATGTCGGCTTCGGCCTCAAACTCGCCAAGACGCCGAAAGACGTCCGCGATCAGAAAATCCGCGAAGCCGCGCGCATCCTCAAAATGGAACACCTGCTTGATCGCAAGCCCGGCCAGCTCTCCGGCGGTCAGCGCCAGCGCGTCGCCATCGGCCGCGCCATCGTCCGCAAGCCCGAAGTCTTCCTCTTCGACGAACCGCTCTCCAATCTCGACGCCGCGCTCCGCGTCGATACCCGCATGGAGATCGCAAAGCTCCACGCCGATCTCGGCGCCACCATGGTCTACGTCACCCACGATCAGGTGGAAGCCATGACCCTCGCCGACAAGATCGTCGTGCTCGATGCCGGCGTCGTCCAGCAGGTCGGCAGCCCGATCGAACTCTACCAGCGCCCGACCAATCTCTTCGTCGCCGGCTTCATCGGCTCGCCGAAAATGAACTTCGTTGAAGTCACCGTTGAGGCCGTCGATGCGGACAGCATCACGGTCACCAGCAAGGATGTCGCAAGTCTTCGCGTTCCGGCGCGAACGGAGGGTGTCGATGTTAACAGTCTGCTAACATTAGGTATCCGTCCGCACGACCTATTGCCCGCCAATAGTGGTGCCATTGTCGGCCGCGTCAGCCTTGTCGAACGGCTCGGCAATGAGACGATTGTCAATATTGAACTGGCCTCCGGCGCCCCCTGGCTCGCCGTCCTCGATGGCGATCAGGCCCTCCGCGTCGGCGAAAGTCTCGCCCTCGCCGCAGAGCCAGCCAAGGCAATTCTCTTCGACAAGGACGGCAAGGCGCTGCTGGCGCCGATCGCCTAAACAATTCAACCACTTACCTTCTCAAAAGGGCTCCGGCAATGCCGGGGCCCTTTTTGCATTGGCCTGTCGAAATCGCGAAACATCAAACGTCGTCAGTCTGTTAGCGCAACGATCCGCTGACACATCCTGTCACGGAATGAGGCTAGATCGTTCCCACTTGCCGCCACGGCCCCTAGGGAGGAAAGTGCTCCGCCCGGCCGAAATGACCTGAAATTTCAGAGGACTAAGCAATGCGTCCCTTTCATCATCTTCTGGCGAATAACCTCGTGGCCAATGTCACGAATTACACCGTCTGGTTCGCCGTAACCTTTTGGGTTTTCATCGAAACCCAGTCGGTCTTCGCCACCGGCATGATCGCCGGCATCTATCTCGTCTTCACCGCCGCCTTCGGCTTCTGGTTCGGCTCGATCGTCGATCACAATTCGAAAAGGCTCGCCATGCTGGGCTCGAGCGTGGCCTCGGGCCTTTGCTATGTCGCCGGGCTCGCAATGGTACTGGCCGCACCGGCCGGGGCTTTCGAAAACCCATACGGACCCTATCTCTGGCTCTTCATCCTCACCGTGATGCTCGGGGTCATTGCCGGCAATATCCGCTCCATAGCGCTGCCGACGCTCGTCACCATCCTCATCCCCGAAGACAGCCGCGACAAGGCCAATGGCCTCGTAGGCATGGTGGGTGGCATCGGTTTCCTCACCACTTCTGTCATCTCCGGTTTCCTTGTTGCCTTCACCGGCATGCTGGGCGTGATGATCCTCGCGCTGGCTGCGACCGTCCTCGCTTTCGTGCACCTATCCTTCGTCAAGGTGGACGAGGGCAGGGCGCCCGTCGATCCGGATGTGCCCGCCGAACCCAAGCGCGTTGACATCGCCGGCACCATTGCCGTCATCGCCGCCGTTCCCGGCCTTTTTGCCCTTATCTTCTTCGCTACGTTCAACAATTTCCTCGGCGGCATCTTCATGGCGCTGCTCGATGCCTATGGATTGTCGCTGGTCTCGGTGGAAGTCTGGGGCCTGTTGTTCGGCGTTCTTTCGACCGCGTTCATCGCCAGCGGCATCATCATTGCCAAAACCGGGCTCGGCAAAAATCCGCTGCGCACGCTGCTGATGGTCAATGTCATCACCTGGTCCGTGTGCTGCGTTTTCACGCTGCAATCGTCCATCTGGCTCCTGGCGGTCGGGTGTTTCGTCTGGATGCTGCTGGGCCCCTATGCCGAAGCTGCCGAGCACACGACCCTCCAAAAGGTGGTGCCGCTCGAACGCCAGGGCCGCGTTTTCGGCTTTGCGCAATCGGTCGAACAGGCAGCCTCGCCGCTGACGGCATTTCTCATCGGACCGCTGACGCAGTTCGTGGTTATTCCATTCATGACGGATGGGGCAGGGGCCCAGTCCATCGGTTCCTGGTTCGGCACCGGCCCGGCCCGCGGCATTGCCCTGGTGTTCACCGTCGCCGGGTTTATCGGCCTCGCCGTCACCATCCTCGCCTTCAATTCGCGATATTATCGACAATTGTCCGCGGCCTATGCCAATAACAAGGACGATGACGACAATGGCGGAGCGGCCGTCGCCAACCCCGCCTGATCGTCGCGTTTACGCCGGCAGCGCGTCTGCCGGCGTTTCCTTCGTGGTCTTCGGCGGGAAGGCCAAAGCCAAGGCGGCCGCGGCGAGCCCGACAGCGGCCGAAGCCACATAGAGCCAGTGGTAATCACCAAAAGTATCGAACAGCCAGCCGCCGCCGAGGGGCCCAAAAGCCATGCCGATCGACGAGGTCATGGTGATACCGCCGAGCACCGTGCCCATGACATTGGGACCGAAATAGTCGCGCGCCAGCACCGAATAAAGCGGCATCACGCCGCCATAGACCAGCCCCAGCACCACGGCCAGCATATAAAAATGCGGCAACTCGCTGACATAGATATAGCTATAAATTCCAATGGCTTGCAGCGCCAGGCCAGCGACGATAACCCGCTTGACGCCAATCCTGTCAGCCAGGACACCGAAAATGAGGCGGCCAAAAAGTCCCGCGAAACCTTCCACGCTATAGATGCTGGCCGCCGCCAGCGCCGAGGCGCCGCAGAGCATGGCATAGCTTACCGTGTGAAAGATCGGGCCCGAATGGGCGGCACAGCAGAGAAAAAACACGCCGGCCAGGATGAAGAATTGCGGCGTGCGGAAAATGGCGGCCATATTGGTCGGCTGAGGTTCGGCCGGTGCAATGTCACTGCCCGGCGACGGCGCCTCGGCCATCACCGCGGGTGCACGGCGGATCAGGAAAGCGGCCGGAATAATGAGTGCCGCTGCGGCAACCGCCGTCATCATCATGGCATTGCGCCAGCCGTAATTGGCGATCAACACAGTCGCCAGCGGCGTAATGGTCATCGGTGCAATACCGCCGCCGAGCGAGACAAGTGAGACCGCCAGGCTGCGATGCTTATCGAACCAGCCGAGCGTCGTCGCGATCAAGGGCGCAAAGAAGGCGCCGCCGGACGCGCCGACCAGCCCGCCATAGGCAAACTGAAACACCAGAAGATCATTGGCACGACTGGCAATAAAGAGACCGAGTCCCAAGAGGACTGCCGCGACCAGGACCACGGGACGCGCACCGATCCGGTCGGTCAGCGTGCCCCACAGAAAGCCGGCAACGCCCATGACGATGAAACCCACCGTCATGGCGCCGGAAATGCCCGCTCGGGTCCAGCCGGTTTCTTCCGCGATTGGCTGCAAATAGACAGGCAGGGCGAACATGGCGCCCATCGCCAGACAAGTGATCACCGCGCCGGCGGCGACGATGACCCAACCATAGTTCCGTTCCATTCCGAAGGTCCTCCACAAGGAATATGCCTTCGCGACGAATGAGGCGCCGAGATTTCAACACGCACAAGGAAAAATCGCAGGAATGAGCCGCGATCAGCGCCCAGACTTATCCACGCCGTCGTCGCAGCTGGTATTGTGGCAGCTCAAAAAAGCCCGGTTTCTCGCGCTTGCGTATACAAATAAGTTCCATAATATATATTATGCGAACTATGGACATACCCCTGTCCGTTTCCACTTGTGTCTATTTGATGAGAACGCAGCAAAAGCTCATTTGGCCTTGGAGCCTACGGGACGACGGCTTGTTGCTAATTCACCGATGCCGCCGCCGCGCTCTCATGCCAGTCTGTAGCGAGGCGTGAATGCTACGCTCGCGATCTTTGGCAAATTGCGCGGGCCGCCGCAGATGAATCGGTGGGGCTTGAGATTGGTGGCGTTCGACCTGGTACGTCGCGTCTCGAGACGTGCTCGATCGTTGGGACAAAACTGGAGACACTCCTGCAGCAGTCTGCCGGCGCCTTGTTCGTCACGGCACCAGACGCTGTTGGCTGGCCCCTGCCCCAGCGACTTCCACATGGACCATTGGCGCGACAACACCTGTGACGACGCTTGCATTGCTAGCCTCGCTATTTCTTTGCCGCTTCGATTGCCGTCATTGTTCATATTAGGTAGCTTCTGGCATGACCAATTTCGCGCTCAAGCCTGCCCGTAAGGAACGTCTCGCCGATACTGTCTACGGCCAGATTTTGGCCGAGATTACCTCGGGCAGATTTGCTTCGGGTGACAAGCTGCCCTCCGAGGCGGAGCTGTCGTTCAGCTTTGCGGTGTCCCGCCCGGTCGTGCGCGAGGCGCTGCTGCGGCTGACAACTGATGGCCTCATTCAGTCGCGCCGCGGGGTCGGCACCTTTGTATCGACGCAGCCCTCGACGCGCTTGACCGAGCTGGCCAACACAACCGAGATTTCAAGTTTTCTGCGCTCGTTCGAGCCGCGCATCGTGCTCGAAGTCGAAGCCGCGCGCCTTGCCGCGCAGCGGCGCACGCGTGCCGACCTTGATCGCGGCCGCCAGGCCATCGAGGCCTTGCGCGATGCCATTGCCGCCGGAAAGCTGGGGCAAGAGCAGGACATCGAGTTTCACGATGCCGTGGCGCGTGCGGCTGGCAATGACTATTTCTGTGACCTGTTGAATGATCTGCGCCAGCCGGTGACCGAGACGATGAATATCGGGCTGGAACTGGCGCGCGAGCGCTCGGCCGGGCGGCGGCTGCGCATTATCGAAGAACATACCCGCATTCTCGACGCGATTGCCGCCGAAGACAGCGACGCCGCCGGAAGCTACATGAAATATCATCTCATGCAGGCTCGGGCGGCGGTGCTAGATGCACGGCATCTGGAAAACAGCCAGGCGCTGGACAACGCCCAAGGCTGAGAAGTCAGTGCAGGATTTGCGCCAAAAACTCGCGGGCGCGGTCCGTTTCGGGCTTGGCAAAGAAGGTTTCGGGGGCCCCTGACTCGATGATGTTGCCTTTATCCATGAAGATGACCCGATCGGCGACCTGACGGGCGAAGTTCATTTCATGGGTGACGCAGATCATGGTGGCGCCTTCCCTCGCCAATTCTACCATAGTATCAAGCACTTCGCGCACCATTTCGGGATCGAGCGCCGAGGTCGGTTCGTCGAACAGCATGACATCTGGGTTCATCGACAGGGCGCGGGCAATGGCGACGCGCTGCTGCTGGCCACCAGAAAGCTGGGCGGGATATTTGTCCGCCTGTTCGGGGATATGCACACGCTTGAGGAAGCGTTCGGCCGTCGCCCGCGCTTCGTCGCGCGACATGCCTTTGACCTTCATCGGGGCGATCATGCAATTCTCGATGACTGTCATATGCGGGAACAGGTTGAAATTCTGGAACACCATGCCGGTCCGCCGCCGCACGGCGTCGATGGACTGACGCGCGGCGGTCAGTTCGATGCCGCAGACCACCAGTTCGCCGGACTGATGCTGTTCCAGTGCGTTGAGGCACCGGATCAGCGTCGATTTGCCCGAGCCCGAGGGTCCGCACACCACAATGGTTTCGCCCTTGACGACATCAAGGTCGATATCCCTGAGCGCCTGGAAGCCGGCAAAGAACTTGCTGACTTTCCGGGCGCTGACCACGCTATCGCTTGCACTCATCGTAAAATTCCAACCTGTCGCAGTCGTTACTGGATTTTGGGATCAAGCTGGCCCGACGCGTAGCGCTGCGCCATATCGGCCATGGTGATGACCTTGATCTTGCTGGCGTGACCGGCCGTGCCGAACTCTTCGAGGCGCTGGCGGCAGAGCGCGGTAATAGCGTCCATGCCGGGCTTCATCATGTTGCGGATGTCGAATTCCTTGGGGTCTTCATGCAAAACCCTGCGGATCTGGCCAACAAGCGCCATGCGGTTGTCGGTGTCGATATTGACCTTGCGCACACCATGCTTGATGCCGCGCTGGATTTCCTCGATCGGCACGCCCCAGGTCTGTTTGATGTCGGCACCGTACTTGTTCATGATGTCCTGCAGCTCCTGGGGAACCGAGGACGAGCCATGCATCACCAAATGGGTGTCCGGCAGGCGCCGGTGGATTTCCTCCAGCCGGTCCATGGCCAACACATCGCCGTCGGGTTTGCGGCTGAACTTGTAGGCGCCATGGGAGGTGCCCATGGCGATGGCCAGCGCATCGACCTTGGTGGCCTTGACGAAGGCAACGGCCTGATCCGGATCGGTCAGCAGGCGCTCGTCATTGCGGCTCTCCAGCTTGCCCAAGACGCCAATTTCGCCTTCGACCGACGCACCCATGAAATGGGCCATATTGGATACCGAGGCCGTGACACGGACGTTGTAGTCGTAGTCCGACGGGGTCTTGGCGTCGGCCAGGAGCGAGCCATCCATCATGACCGAGCTGAACTTGTGCTGCAAAGCGGTGGCACAAGTGGCTTCGCTATTGCCGTGATCCTGATGCACGACCATCGGAATATGGGGGTAGAGCTTTTCAAGCGCGGCGAACAGATGCTCGATCATGACGTCGCCAGCATAGGCACGCGCCTTGGTGCCGACCTGCAAGATAACCGGCGCGTCGACCGCATCGGCGGCAGCCAAAACGGCCAGCATCTGCTCCATGCTGGTGACGCTGAATGCGGGAACGCCATACAGGTGTTCAGCGGCATGATCGAGAAGCTGGCGAAGAGTGATGCGGGACATGATTTCAGCCTTGTTGGGATTGTGGCCCCGCATCAGCGACGCGGGACCGAAAGGGATTAGAAGCGGGGCAGTTCGTCATTGGTGATGCCGAGCCATTGCTGCTGGGCAGCCTGGATTTCGCCCGAGTTCCACAGCAGCATGATCTCGGTATTCAGCCACTGGTGCAGGTCGGCATCGCCACGGCGTACGCCGATACCCATTGGCGACTGGCGCACTGCGAACTTGCGCTGGAACTGGTCAGTCTCGGCGTTGATGGCATTGGCAGCGGCGACACCGGAAACGATGGCATCGACCTGACCGGCAAACAGCGCCTGGTTGGTGGCGGCGTCATCGTCGAAGCGCTGGATATTGGTGCCTTCCACGGCCTTTTCGGTGATGATCGTGTCATTGGTGGTCGAGCGGGTTACGCCGACGCGCTTGCCTACGAGATCGTTCAGCGTGGCAATTTCTGCAGAGGTCGGCGCGATCACCATCTGCTCATCGACATAGATGGCATTGGTATACATGATCGCCTTGGCGCGCTCGGCGGTGATCCCCAGCGAGGATACAACGATATCAACCTTGTTGCTGGTCAGGTTCGGAATGCGCGACTGGGACACCTGATCGAGGATTTCCAGTTCGACGCCCAGATCGCGGGCGATCAGGTTGGCGATGGCGACGTCGAAGCCAGCCGGCTTGAGGTCGGCATCGGTCATGCCATAGGGCGGGGTCGACAGCGAAATGCCGACCACGATCTTGCCACGCGCCACGATCTCATCGAGCGTATTGGTGGCCTGCGCCATGACGGCGCTCGACATGACCATGGTTGCGGCGGCAGCTAAGGCAAGGTTACGAGCTATGCGGATCATCAGGTTTCTCCTCCGGTGATGATGGTTCAAGCGCTCAGCCGTCTTTCGAGACTGCGGCTGAAGAGCGTGATGGGGAAGCAGACGAGGAAGTAGAACAGCGCGGCCGTCAGATAGACCTCGAGCGGCTTGAAGGTGGCATTGCTGACGATCTGCGAGGTGCGCGTCAGTTCCACAATGCCGACCACCGAGGCCAGCGAGGTGTTCTTGATGAGCTGCACGAAGAAGCCGACCGTCGGCGGCGTGGCGATGCGAATGGCCTGCGGCACGATGATGTAGCGCATGGCATGGGCCCGGCTGAGGCCCAGGGCGTGGGCGCCCTCGCGCTGGCCGACCGGCACGGACTGAATGGCGCCGCGCCAGATATCGCCCAGAAATGCCGCCGCGTAGAACGAGAAGGCCACGGCAATGGCGGTCAGCGGCGCAATCGAAAAGCCGAGATAGGTCGTTCCGAAATAGGCGATGAACAGAGTGACCAGCAGCGGTGTGCCCTGGACGACAAAAATATAGAACTGCGCGATGCGGCTCAGCACCGGATTGCTCGACACCCGCATCAGGGTCAGCACCGAGCCCGCGATCGAGCCGCCCACCAGGGCAATGGCAGCCAATCCGATGGTCCAGCCGAGGCCGGTGAGCATGAACAGGACGTGGTTGAAGCTGAACTGTTGAAACATGGCTCAGCGCCTCAGGAACTTGAAGGGAAAGAGGACACGTTCCAGCACCGTCATGCCGCCCTTGAGTGCGGCGACGAGGCCGACATAGATCACCGCGATAACGAGGTAGATTTCCATGTTGCGCAGGGTGAGGCCCTGGATGTCATTGCCGGTGCCGGTCAGTTCAGGCACCGAAATGGCCGAAACCACGCTCGATGACAGCAACAGTAGGATGAACTGGGCCACCAGCGAGGGGAACACCGAGGACAAAGCTGGCTTGAGCACGACGTAACGGAAGATGGTGAGCGGGGACATGCCAAGCGCCCTGCCCGCTTCGATCTGACCCTTGCCGATCGACTGGATGCCGGCCCGGATGATCTCGCTGGTATAGGCGCCGCCATAGATCGACATGGCGAGGATTGCCGCGCTGATGGGTTCGAGTCGCAGGCCCAGCGCCGGCAGACCGAAATAGATCAGGAAGACCTGAACGATGAAGGGCGTGTTGCGGATGACTTCGACATAGGCCAGCACGGGCCAGCGCAAAAACTTGTTGCCGGCTAAGGTCAGCACCGCGGCCAGAACGCCGATGATCAGTGCGAAGACCATGGCCGCCAGCGAAATCTGCGCGGTCAGCCATACGCCTTTGATCAGCAGATCGCTGCGGGCAATGACGCCACTGAAATCGAGAGCGTTCACAATGCCACCAATGACCCTGTCTGGGCAAAGCGCCCATAAGCGGGCGCGAACTGTTCGCCGGCCGGCATCATGGTGACGCCATCCTGCCAAGCCGCATGCCCGGTCCAGGCCGTCGCGTGGGCATCCGTGAGGGCATTGAGTTCGTCCATCAGTGCCGGGGCCTCGTTGACGAGCGCGGCCTCCATGGCATCGAGATCGGGGAAGCGCGAGAAAGCTGCGGCCCAGATGGCGCGGCCGGCAAGATAACCGCTGGCGCCGGACCGGAAGGCATAGGTCAGCAGATGGATGAAGTCGCGCGGCGTCGCGCCGGCGCTGAGCAGCACCCAGGGGCGATGAATACCCGCCGCCATGCTGTCGAACCGTGCCTGCACCGCCGCTGCGCCCGGACCATGGGGATCAGGCACATTCACGACCTCGGTGGGCGGCTCGAGCTTATAAAGCTCGACACCATCGGGATTCATCACATCGGCATCGCCCAGGGCTTGCAGCACCAGCGCAACGCGACGGGCGGCAAAAGCCTCAGGTGTTTCCGAAGGAAAGGGATAGACTAAAAATTCCAACACGAAGGGAATGTCGTTGTCGCGGCAGGCCTGCTTGACGCTATCGAGATAGTCTAGCTGGTGCGCCTTGACGTCATCGCTGACATCGGAGCGATACCAGAGGTTGACCTTTACGGCATCGCCGCCGATGCGGCGGATGACCGATGGATCCCAGAAGGGAATATTGGAGGATTTGCGGCCAGTTTCGGTCACTTCCCAGGTTGCCCATTCGGTGGCTACGAGGAGACCCTTACGCGGCGAAAGACCATCGACCGCGGCGGCATAGCCGAGCGGCGGATCGATCAGAACGGCCGAAGCCTTGGGAGCCAGATGTTTGCCCAGCAGGCGCTTGACCGCGGACACATCGGCATAGGGGGCGTGATCGAGACCGAGCGCAGCCTTGATCGGATTGACGATGGGGCCGGTCTGGTCCATCGCCAGCATCTTGAAACGGCCTTGGTCATCGGCCAGCCGACGCAGACCCCAGAGCTTGCCGGGCGTGATATTCATGAATTGCTCCCGTTCAGCAGGGCGTTGACGGCGGCGCGATCCGGGATGCTTTCCCAGCCGCTGCCGCGTGCGCATTTTAGGGCTGCAGTGGCGCCGGCGAAGCGCGCGGCGCGTTCGACATCGAGTCCCTCGGCAAGGCCGAGAGTATAGGCGCCGTGGAAAATATCGCCTGCGCCATTGGTATCAATAGCGACGACCGGAAAGGCCGGGACGTTGCGCACCACATCGCCGTCGAGCCAGAAAAATCCGTGTTCACCATCGGTCACGGCCACAACGCCGCGGCAATGAGCACTGGCGTAACGCAGGCCAGCCTCGATATCGGCGGTATCGGCCAGCCGGGCCAGACAGGCGGACGAAAAGACAACGTGGTCAGGCAGATTGAGCAAGCGCCGCACCGCGTCCATGTCGCCAACATCGGCATCGAGCACACTGACAATGCCACGCGCCCGCGCCGCCTCGAACACCGCTGCGGCACCCTCCCACCAGCTATAGTCGGCAAGGACGCCGTGCACGCCCTCGAGCTGCTCCAAGGGAAGCCAATCGGCCTCGTCGCCAAGATCGCGGCCGATAAAGCCAAAGGCCATGCGGTCCCCGCCGGGCGATACAAGAACGGTACCGATCGGGCTGACGCCGCCTTCGACGCGACGCACCGCTTCCGTCTGGACGCCGACAGCGTTGAGACGCGTCAATATCTGGTCGCCCGTTTCATCCTGGCCCAGACGGCCCCAATAGATGGTTTCGGCACCAAGAACGGCTGTTGTATAGGCGGCGGTTGCCGCGATACCACCACCAGTGCGACGCACATCGGTGGCGCGGATTTTGGTTGGCGCGGTCGGCAAGACGGGCAGGTACACAATCGTGTCGAGGAAGGCATTACCCAATGTCACGATACGACGGCTCGACATAATCACGTCTCCATGACCCTGCGGTCATTTCACAATTGGGCAAGCCGAAAGCGCTTCCGCGCCAGGCGATGGCGCGACTTGAGCAGGGCTGGCTTTGTGCAATCCTCAGCAGGCTCCTTGTGGCCCGCTCGCTATTTGTCCGGACCTTAGACGTCGCTTGACATGTAGTCAATAAAATTTACAAGCTATCGAAAGAGCCGCAATCAGGCTCATTTTTCTCAGCAGGAGCCTATGCATGACAACGCTGAACCGGGCCATTGCGCGGGTGACGAGGCGCATCGAGGAGCGGTCCGCCGAGTCGCGGGGCGCCTACCTCGATCAGGTCGCGGTGAGCCTTGAGAACGGACCGCGACGCAATCACCTGAGTTGCGGCAACATCGCTCATATAGCAGCCGCCTGCGTTCCGGGTGAGAAGCGTGCACTGCTCGCGCCGAAGGCCATCAATGTGGGCATCGTCACGTCTTACAATGATATGGTTTCGGCCCATCAGCCCTTCGAGGCCTATCCCGCGCTGATCAAAAGTGCCGTGCGCGAGGTTGGTGCAGTGGCGCAAGTGGCGGGCGGCGTCCCGGCCATGTGCGACGGCATCACCCAGGGGCAGGACGGCATGGAGCTTTCGCTGTTCTCACGCGATGTCATTGCCATGTCGACGGCCATTGCCCTGAGCCACGACGCCTTCGACGCCGCGCTCTATCTTGGGGTCTGCGACAAGATCGTGCCGGGCCTCGTCATCGGCGCCCTCACCTTCGGGCATCTGCCGGCTGTATTCGTGCCCGCAGGGCCTATGCCGTCCGGCCTGCCCAACAAGGAAAAGGTGCGGGTGCGCCAGCTTTATGCCGAAGGCAAGGTCGGCCGCGCGGACCTGCTTGAGGCCGAGGCGAAGTCCTACCATTCGGCGGGCACCTGCACCTTTTACGGCACTGCCAATTCCAATCAAATGCTGATGGAAATCATGGGTATGCACCTGCCCGGCTCAAGCTTCGTCAATCCCAACACCCCTTTGCGCGATGCGCTGACCAAGGCCGCCGCGCTGCGCGCAGTGACCCTGGCCGAACCCGGGCATGGGCACACCCCGATCGCGCAAATCCTCGACATACCAGCCTTCGTCAACGGCATTGTCGGGTTGCTGGCCACCGGCGGATCGACCAATCATACCATGCACCTGATCGCCATGGCGCGCGCGGCCGGCATCATCCTGACCTGGGACGATTTCTCTGATCTTTCAGACATCGTGCCATTGCTGGTGCGCGCCTATCCCAATGGCTCGGCCGATATCAACCATTTCCACGCCGCCGGTGGCATGGGCTTCCTGATGCGAACACTGCGCGATGCGGGCTTGTTGCATGACGATGTCACCACGATACTGGGTGAGGGACTGGCGGCCTATACGCAGGAGCCTTTCCTCGAAGACGGCGAACTGGTCTGGCGCGACGCCGCCACCGAAAGCGGCGACGACGGCGTGCTGCGCCCGGCCGTCAATCCGTTCGATCCGAGCGGCGGATTGAAGCTGCTCGACGGGGCGCTGGGCCGCGCCGTCATCAAGGTGTCGGCCGTCGCGCCAGAGCATCAGCGCGTCGAGGCCCCTGCCCGCGTCTTCCATTCTCAGGCCGCCCTGCTCGACGCCTTCAAGGCCGGTGAGTTGACCGAAGATTTCATTGCCGTCCTGCCCTATCAGGGGCCCAAGGCCTGCGGCATGCCCGAATTGCACAAGCTGACGCCGGCCCTTGGCGTGTTGCAGGACCGCGGCCTCAAGGTCGCCCTCGTTACCGATGGGCGAATGTCCGGCGCTTCGGGCAAGGTTCCCGCCGCCATTCACGTCACCCCCGAAGCGGCCGACGGGGGCCCTATCGCGCTTTTGCGCGACGGCGACATGCTGCGCCTCGACGCCACCAGTGGGCGTCTCGACGTGCTGGTCGATCCGGCGGAGTTCGCCAGCCGCACCACACCGCCGCCGCCCTATCGCAACCAGCGAGGTGCCGGCCGCGAACTTTTCACCAAGCTGCGCGGCATGGCCAGCGGCGCTGAGACAGGAGCCAGCATTGTCGCATAGCACCATCCTGAAGATCGTTCTGGGCAATATCGACGGCCAGGCCGTCGAGGCCTATCGCCTGTCGGCGGGCGGTACCAGCATCGAGGTCATGACCTTCGGGGCCATCCTGACCCGGCTGACCCGGCCCGACCGCACCGGCAAAATCGACGATATCGTGCTCGGCTATGACGATCCGGCCGACTATGTGACCAAGCCGGGCAATTCCGGCGCCATTTGCGGCCGCCATTCCAACCGAATGGCAGACGGCCGCTTTGTGCTCGATGGCAGACCCTATGACTTGCCCCGCAACAACGGCGCCCACCACCTGCATGGCGGCATGCCCGGCTTTGGCAAGCGCTTCTGGAGTGCCCACCCTCATCCCGAGAACAACAGCGTCGAATTCCGGCTCCACAGTCCGGACGGCGACCAGGGCTATCCCGGCGCGCTGGATGCCAGCACCACCTATCGCCTCTCAGAAGAGGGCACGCTTTCGATAACAATGCGCGCGACAAGCGATCGCACCACCGTGGTCAACCTGATCTATCACGGCTATTGGAATCTGGGCGGGCATCGAAGCGGCAGCGTCGAGGGACAGATGCTGCGGATCGCCGCGGATCGCTATACGCCGGTCACGCCGGACAAGATTCCGACCGGAGAAATTGTCGCGGTCGCCGGCACGCCTTTCGACTTCACCACGGCAAAGCCGATCGGCCGCGATATCGCCGCGGCCTGGCCAGGCGGCGGCTATGACCACAATCTATGCCATACCGATTTCGATGGCACGATGCGGCTTTCGGCCGAAGCCCATGACCCCGCGAGTGGCCGCGCCCTGAGCATCCGCTCGAACCAGCCGGGCGTGCAGCTCTATACGGCCAATCACTTTGCCGATGCGCCCACGCCGGGCAAGGGCGGCGCGCTCTATCAACGCTATGCAGGCTTTGCGCTGGAGACGCAGAACTTCCCTAATGCCCCAAACGTGCCGGCCTTCCCCTCCTCTGTGCTGCGCCCCGGCGAAATCTATGAGCACCGCATGGACATTGCCTTTTCAACGGTCGCGCTATGAGCCTCCGCTGGGCGCTGCTCGGCGCCTCGACAATTGCCCGGCAGCGCATGGTTTCGGCCATTCGCGCTGTCGGAGGCACGATCGTTGCGGTGCAGTCGGGCGACCTTGACCGCGCCAGCGCTTTTGCCGCCGACTTCGCCCTGCCACTGGCCGTGACCGACATCAGGCACGCGCTGTCGGGCGCCGATGCCGTTTATATTTCCAGCACCAATGACCGCCATTGTACTCAGGCTCTGACGGCGCTGGCTGCCGGCTGCCATGTGCTTTGTGAAAAGCCGGTCGCCACCAGTATCGAGGATGCACGCGCCATGGTAGCGGCAGCCGAGACAGCGCGGCGGGTGCTGGCGGTCAACCACCACCTGCGGCACAATGGGGTAAACCGGGCCATACGCGAACAAATGCGCGCGGGCGCGGTCGGCCAGGTTCGCGCCATCATCGTCAGCAATGGCGGCTGGCTGCCCGAAGAGCTGCGCCGCTGGCGGTTGAGTGGCGAAGGGTCGGGCATAGCGCTCGACAAGACCGTGCACGACGTCGACTTATTGCGCTTCCTGCTGGGCACCGAGCCGATAGCCGTCAATGCCTCGACCAGCGGTCCGCCAGACCAGCCGGCACAAGCCATCATGGGCGTGCTGGAATTTGACGGTGGTGTCCTGGCGCAGTTCTATGACGACTTCAACGCCCCTCATGGCCAGACGCGCATCGAGGTCATCGGCGACCGAGGGCGTCTCATTGCCGAGGACTGCCTCTCGGGCCGGCCAGCCGGCACGCTCGGCATTTCGGACGCCAACGGCACGCGGCCACTGCCTGTCGATCACGAAAACCCCTATGCCGAAGTGATCCGCGACCTGCATCGCGCCATTGCGGCAGGCACTCCCCCTGCGGCCTCAGGCCGCGACGGCGCCATAGCCCTATCCGCGGCTCTCTCCGCTATCCGCTCGGCTCGAACCAGCGGCCGCCTCGCCATCGAAAGCATCGCATGACCCAATACACCACCACTCTCGAGGTCTGGTTGGCCCAGCATTCCGAGGAACGCCTTGCCTCCGTCATCGCCACTATTGCCAGGGCAGGCGCGGAGATTGCCACGCTGATCCGTGGGGGCGCATTGACCGGCGCCCTGGGCAGCGCAGGTGCCGTCAACGTTCAGGGCGAAACGCAGAAGCGCCTGGACGTGCTCGCCAACGACATCTGCAAGGCGCACCTTGCGGCCAATGCACCGGTTGCCGCCATCGCCTCGGAGGAGGAAGACCACGCCGTGGTTTTCGAGCATCCCGATGCGGGCTTTCTGGTCGCCTTCGACCCCCTCGACGGATCGAGCAATATCGACGTCAATGTGACCGTCGGAACGATCTTTTCCATTCTGCCAGCGTCACCATCAGCCTCAGGCGACGCCACCTTCCTGCAGCCGGGAACACGGCAGCTCGCGGCTGGATATATCGCCTATGGACCACAGGTCGTGCTGGTGCTCGCGCTGGCTGGAAGGGCCGTTCAGTTCACCGCGGACGCCGAGAGCGGCGCGTTCGTCCTCACCCACGAAAGCCTCAAAATCCCGCCCGGCAACCGGACGATCGGCGCCAATGTCTCGAATTTGTCGCGCTGGTCACCCGCGCTTGCCAAAGCGCTTACCAAGCGCCTCGACAGCGGCGACTATAACATGCGCTGGGTCGGCTCGATGGTCGCCGATATTCACCGCGTCCTGCATCAGGGCGGGATGTTTCTCTATCCCGAGCAGTCAGACCGCCCCAATGGCAAGCTGCGGCTGCTTTACGAATGCAACCCCATCGCCTTGATCATCGAGAGTGCCGGAGGCGCTGCCGGCGATACCTTGCAGCTGACCCCGCAACACCTGCATCAACGTGTCGGGTTCATGGCAGGCGACACGAATGAGCTTACATCGTTGATTTCGGCGCCGGAAAACTGTGATCCCTGAGCAATCGGATCACCTGGTTGCCCAAGTGATCTACAGCCCTGACTGGATCATGTCGCGGATTTTGGCTGCTTTCTCGAAGTGGTCCAGTTCGTGGGTCTTGATCCACCACTCGGCGGCTTCCATGAGCAGATCGGGATCGTCATTCCGGTTCGCGAAGAAGGCGTAGAAAGACAGTCCGACGCCCTCGCCCTTCCTGGCGATCTTGTCGGTGCAAACGGCAATGGCTTTTTGCCTGAGGCTGGCGCGCATGGTTGGTCCTTTCTGTGGTGCTCAGACATGGCGCAACGCCGGCCAGAACCTGTCAGTGGGAATCTGCATTGCTGGCGCTTTCCACAGGAGCCCTTGTCGCGCGCCGCCCTCTATGATGGCCGAAACGATTCTCCGGATATTCGCCCATGCAGCCCTCTCGCGACATTTCCCGCCTCATCGAAATCATGGCCGCGCTGCGCGATCCCGAGAGTGGTTGCCCGTGGGATCTCGAACAGGATTTTTCCACGATCCGCCACTATACGATCGAGGAAGCCTACGAGGTGGCTGATGCCATCGAGCGGCAGGATTTTCATGATCTCAAGGAAGAGCTTGGCGATCTGCTGCTACAGCCCGTTTTCCATGCGCAGATGGCCAAGGAAGCCGGACATTTCGATATTGGCGATGTCGTCTACGCCATCACCGAAAAGCTGATCCGCCGGCATCCGCATGTCTTTGGCGATATCATCGCGGACAGTGCCGCCGGCGCCCAGGTCAATTGGGAGGCGATCAAGACGCAGGAACGCGCCGCCAAAGCTGCCCGGCGCGGCGATGAGGTTACCTCGGTGCTCGATGATGTGCCGCAGGTGCTCCCTGCCCTGGCCCGCGCCGAAAAGCTGACCAAGAAGGCCGCCAAGGTTGGCTTCGATTGGCCGGATTTTGCTTCTGTCATGGCCAAGGTCGAGGAGGAAGTCGCCGAGGTGGCCGAGGCGCAGCAGGCGGACGACAATGCAGCCGTGCATGAGGAGATCGGCGACCTGCTCTTTGCCGTCGCCAATCTGGCGCGCCATGCTGGCGTCGATGCTGAAGCGGCGCTTCGAGACGCCAATGCCAAGTTCACGCGCCGGTTTCACTATGTCGAAGCGCGCTGCCGCGAAGATGACATCGAGCCCGGCGCTGCCGGACTCGATCGTCTCGACGGCTACTGGAACGAAGTCCGCGCCGCCGACAAAGCTAAGTAGCTCTTAGAGGTCCGACAGTGCGATCCGGCCGTTGAAGCGCTCAAGAAACGCCGTCTTGTGCCGCGGATCGACGCGGACGACGTAGTCCATGCCCTTTTCGGTCGGTTCGTCGCGCGAAACGACTTCCACATGCGAGTGGAGCCAGCCGATATCGCTGCCGGCGCTATGGGGTATGTGGACGTGATAGGTGCGGCTCTGCTCGCCCAGCGAGCGCTCGATCAGCTTGAGCAGTTCCTCGATGCCCTGCCCGGTATGGGCCGACACCGGCATGCTGGTCAGCACCTTGCCCGCGGGCGCAGCGGCCGCTAGAGCCAGCGCGGGTTCTTCGAGCAAATCGATCTTGTTCCAGACCTCGATGATCGGCGTTGATTCCGAGGAAACGCCGAGCTCGTCAAGGACGGTTAGAACATCCTGCGCCTGGCCCGAGTGATCGGGATTGGCGATATCGCGCACATGGAGAATAATGTCGGCATCAACCACTTCTTCGAGCGTCGCCCGGAAGGCGGCGACGAGATCGTGCGGCAGGTCGGCGACGAAACCAACGGTATCGCTGAGCATGACTTCGCGACCGTGTGGCAGTTCGATTTTTCGGACTGTCGTATCGAGGGTCGCAAAGAGCAGGTCTTCCGCAAACACCCCTGCCCCGGTTAACCGGTTGAACAGCGTCGACTTGCCCGCATTGGTGTAGCCTACCAGTGCAACGACGGGAATGGCGGCACGAAGACGCTGTTGACGCTGTTGGGTGCGCGTCTTCTTCACCTTGTCGAGGCGATCTTCCAGAAGCACGATACGGTCGGTGATCTGCCGGCGATCGCTTTCGATCTGGGTTTCGCCGGGGCCGCCCATAAAGCCCGTACCGCCGCTGCCGCGCTGGCGTTCAAGGTGGGTCCAGGAGCGCACGAGGCGCCCCTTCTGGTAATTGAGATGGGCAAGCTCGACCTGCAACACACCTTCGCGGGTCGCGGCACGTTCGCCGAAAATTTCGAGGATCAGCGCGGTGCGGTCGAGGACCTTGGTATGGGTCTCGCGCTCGAGATTGCGCTGCTGGATGGGCGACAAAGCCGCGTCAACCAGCAGGAGTTCGATGTCTTCGGCCTTCACCTTGGCGGCAATGGATTCGACGTGCCCGGCCCCCAGATAGGTGGCCGGACGAATTTCGCGGACTTTCACGACATCTGAGAAAATGACGTCGAGCCGGATCGCCCCAGCCAGGCCCTCGAACTCGGCCTGGCGCGCTTCAAGGCTATGATAGGACGACTTTCCACGCACATCGGGACAGACTAGCCCCACTCGTGTCGGCTGTTCCTGCCGGTCGATATAGGGCTTCGGGCCGCCCGGAAGGCGGCCATCCTCGTCGTCAAAATCGTCCATATGGTCCGTCAGTCGTGGTCGTTGTTCTGCTCGGGATCGAACAGCTGGATCGGCGCGCCCGGCATGATCGTCGAGATGGCGTGCTTATAGACCAGTTGCGACTGTGCGTCACGACGCAGCAACAGGCAGAAATTGTCGAACCAGGTGATCACGCCCTGCAGCTTGACGCCATTCACGAGAAATATCGTGACCGGCACCTTTTGCTTGCGAACGTGATTGAGAAAGGAATCCTGCAGGTTTTGCTGCTTTTCACTAGCCATTTTAGGCCTCTTACCGCGGCATTTATTGTCGCTGTTGTTTCGCAATCGCTTGCGCCCGGGCCTCTGAAGACTGCCGCCCAGTCTCCATCCCCCGGAATTATCATACATTTCTAACTATGCCACAAATCGGTTGTCCTGCCTACCCGCGGCAAGTGCATGGCACACCGCCATTTTCATATCAGTGTCAAAGCCCCAGCGATTTGATCTTGCGATGCAGGGCGCTGCGTTCCATGCCGACAAATTCGGCGGTCTTTGAAATATTGCCGCCGAATCGCTCGATCTGAGCCAAAAGATATTGCCGTTCAAAGACTTCGCGAGCATCGCGCAGTGGCAAGCTCATCAGGTGCGCCGAAGCATCGGTGTCGCCAACGGTCGGCAGAACCTCACCGATATCCGAAGGCAGCATGCTGGCCGTGATCACGCCATCCTCGGGCTGCTGATCCTTCATCAGGATGAGCAGGCGCTCGATGGAATTGCGCAATTGCCGCGCATTGCCCGGCCAATCCTGCGCCTGCAAGACGGCAATGGCATCCTCGCCGATGGTCATGCGCTGCAGATTGTGCATACGGCAGATCTGCTCGATGAAAACGCTGACCAGTGGCGGAATGTCTTCGCGGCGCTCTTTCAGCGGCACCAATTGCACCGGCACGATTGCGAGGCGATGGAAGAGGTCCGAACGGAATTCGCCACTTTCGGTCAGCGCCGAGACGTTCTGCGAGCTCGAAGAGATGATCCGCACATCGATAGGCACGGCCTGGGCCCCGCCGACGCGGTTGAAGCGATTCTCGACCAGCGTCCGAAGGAGAGCCGTCTGCACCTGGGCCGGCAGCGTCGTGACTTCCGAGAGATAGAGCGTGCCGCCATGGGCACGTTCGAGCGCACCGACTTCGACCTGCAACAGGCCGGACTTGTCACGAGCCTCGCGACCGAAGAGGACCACCGACACTTCATCGGGCGCATAGAGAGAGGCGTTGATCTCGACAAAGGGCGCGTCATTCCGCGGACTGCGCTGATGGATCAGGCGCGCCACGAGCCCCTTGCCTGCGCCTGAAGGGCCAGCAATGAAGATACGCGAATTGGTCGGCGCCGACTTGTCGATAAGACCGCGCACGTGCTGCAGCGAGGGCGAGCCGCCGACCATGTCGGCGCTCTTGGACGCCGAGCGTTCCTTGAGTTCGGCCACTTCGCTGCGCAGGCGCGTTGCTTCCATGGCCCGCTGGGTCACATGCAGCAGCCGGTCGATCTTGAAGGGCTTCTCGATATAATCGTAAGCGCCGCGGCGGATGGCCGAAACAGCGGTTTCGACATTGCCGTGACCGGAGATCATTACCACGGGCATGTCGGGGTGCTGGCTCTGGAAAACGTCCAGAAGCTGCAACCCGTCGAGCCGCGAACCCTGCATCCAGATATCGAGGAAAATCAGGCTCGGCCGCCGGCGGGCGATCTCGTTGAGGCCGCTATCCGCGTCATGCGCCTGGCGCGCCTCGAAACCTTCGTCTTCGAGAATGCCGGCAATAAGTTCGCGGATATCGTCTTCGTCGTCGATGATGAGAATATCTAGAGCCATCTACTTCTGGACAATCGCTGGCACCAGCGACTCCTCCTCTTGGGTCAATTCGGGCTCGACTTGGACCGAATCGTCCTTTTCATTTGTCTTTTGCGGGGCGCGCAGGGGTAGCGTGAAGGTCACGCAGGCACCCACCCTGCCCTGTTCGTCGGGTTCGGCGTCGATCAGTTCCACGATCCCGCCATGTTGCTCGATGATCCTTGCAACGATGGCGAGACCCAGTCCGGTTCCCTTTTCCCGTGTCGTCATATAGGGCTCAAGCAACCGTTGCCGGTTTTCCTTGGGCCAACCCTTGCCGTTGTCGGAAACCGACACGCGGGCATGATTGCCCTCGTAATGCGCTTCGACCCTGATACCCGGCTGCCAACCCGAGCCCACGTCCAGCCCCTCGAATGCCTCTACGGCATTCTTGATCAGGTTGGTCAGCGACTGCGATACCAGCCGCGTGTCGAACCAGGCATAGATCGCTTCATCGGGCAATTCTGTGGCAATGGCAACTTCGGGCAAGCGTACGCTCTCGAGAAAAACAGCTTGGCGGATCGTGTCGGACAGGTCCGCGCGCTCCGGCGCCGCCTCCGGCATGCGGGCAAAGGCAGAAAATTCATCCACCATGCGGCCAATATCGCCCACCTGACGGACGATCGTATTGATGCATTTATCGAAGACTTCCCGGTCATCCTCAAGCTTGGAGCCATAGCGGCGGCGCAGGCGCTCGGCCGATAGCTGAATCGGGGTCAGCGGGTTTTTGATTTCGTGGGCAATACGACGCGCCACATCGGCCCAGGCGCTGGTGCGCTGCGCCGATTCGAGGTCGGTAATATCGTCGAAGGTCAGCACATAGCCCTTTGACTCGGTTATCGAGCCCTCGCGGGTGAGCTGGATCTGATAGATGCGCCGGTTGGTCTCATTGCCGAGCTGGATCTGATCGCGGACCTGCCCGCGCCGGGCGGAACGCGCTTTTTCGATAGTCGGGGCGATTTCGGGCAGGATGTCTTCCATCTTCTCGCCCATCATCTCGATTTCGGTCTTGTCGAGCATCTGGCAGGCCCGCGCATTGACGAGCGTCACCGCGCCAAAGGGATCGAGACCGACGATGCCGGCCGACACGCCTTCCACCACAGCCTCGGTAAACTGACGGCGCTTCTCGTTGACCTCGTTGGCCATCAGCAGCTCTTCACGCTGCGTCTTGAGCTGCTCCGTCATGCGGTTGAAGCCGTTGGAGAGGTCGCGCAGATCGCCCCGGCCCTGTTGAACCGGCACACGCACATCGAGGTCGCCGCCGCTGACCCGCCGCGACGCAATCATGAGGTTCCGGATCGGATCGACGAAGCGATTGGCGAGCGCGATACCGATCCAGAGCGCCGCCAGAAGCAGCACCACGACCAGGCCCACATACATGATGGTAAAGGTGATCTGGAAGACGAGGCGATTGGATGCGTACTGACGATATTCCGTGATATTATCGTCAGTTAGACGCATATATTGAAGTACTTCCGCATCCACCGGGCGCGCCACGAAGAGGAAAACGTCGTCATAGCCGCGCAGCTTGATGACCGAACCGACAAGGTTGGTGCTGCCCGGCGAAACCTCCGTGGGTATGCCTTCGACGACGCCATGGGCGATGTCCGCCGGCAGTCGGGGATAGCCTCCAGAGACATTGATCTGCGCACGCAAGATCGTGTTACCCTCCCCGTCTATCAACGAGGTGAAGGGCAGCGATCTGGTTACGGCCAAAGCTCTCAGGATGCGCTCAAACCGGGAAGGATCGGCCACGAAGGTCTCGTGGGATTGCTCCAGCTCCGTCGCGACCCAGATGATGTCGTCGCGCAGCACCTGAGCATGCTCGAGCATATAGGAGCGAGCCACGAGCCGGCTGCTTTCCACCATGGAGCGGGTGCGTTCGGAGAACCATTGGTCGAGGCCCTGGTTGAGGGCGATTGTCGCAACGATAGCCACCAGAATAGCGGGAATGCCGGCGACCAGCGCAAACATGGCGACCATGCGCATCTGCAAGGCCGAGCCCGGCACGCGCTGCAATCTTGCCTGCACGAGCAGGACTGCCTCCGTCACCACCAGCGCCAGAACCAGCAAGACCAGAATGCCGGTGACCACCCAGATCACCGTCCAGATTTCGGCCGAAGGCTCGATATTGGTCGTGCCGGAGAGGATGAGGAACGACACGGAGGACAGGAGCACCGAGGCGGACACGACAACAAAGCCAAGCACGCGCAAGGGACCATTCCCCTCGGCGGAGAACATTGAACGTCCCAGGGTCGTCCTCGCCGCGGATTTGGCGGGGGCGTCGATGTCTCGGCTAACCGCCTCAGTCATGCAATACTCAGAGTTCTCCGGCTTTCCTGTTCCAGCAAAGACACCACGGCGCAACGCAAAATGAGCGTGAATGCTGCTTTAGGCCGCAAAGCCTGACCCAATTCGGCGGACCCTTCAAGATAATTGTTGCCGAAATGTGACAGTGCGCCTCAGGATGGGCAGAAGTTCGCCACTGGACAACGGTATCGGGCAAGGGCAAAGAGGGCGAAATCCCCCGCGAGCCAATCGTGACCGCCCCTTCCTTCACCAGTACCGATACGGCCAGCCTCAAGGGCATGGCCATGGGCATTTTTGCCTATACGCTGTTCGCCGTGCATGACGCCTTTATCAAGGGCATCATCCACGCGCTGCCGGCTGTCCAGATTCTCTTCGTGCGCGGCGTGATCATCGTCATCCTGTGCATGGTCATCGGGCGCAGCTTCATGTTCGGAAGGCTCTGGGCATCGGCCAATCGCGGCATGATCCTGGGCCGTGGTCTTCTCACGCTTGCCGCCTGGGTCATGTATTACAGCGCCGGCCGCGATCTCCAACTCGCCGAGATGACGACGCTTTACTATTTCGCGCCCGTGCTCACCACCGTTCTGGCCGCCATTTTCCTCAAGGAGCGGCTGACGCTGGCCCGTGTCGGCGCTGCGTCGATCGGCTTTTTCGGCGTTATCGTGGCGGCCAATCCCGGCGGCTTTACCCTGAGCTTGCCGGTTGTCATGGTGCTGCTTGCGGCGCTGAGCTGGTCTATCGCTATGATCCTGATGCGGACGATTTCGAAGTCCGACAGCGCGCTGGTGCAGGTTTTTGCGCAAAACCTCATCCATGCCGTCGTCATGGGGATCGTCAGCATCCCCTTCTGGCAGGGTATGGCACCTTCGGAGTTTCTTTTCGTTCTCGCGGCGGGCCTGATCGGCGGCGCGGCTCAGTTCATCCTCGTCGAATCCGCCAAACTCGTCCCCGCCAGCGTTCTCGGCACGGTGGAATATGGCGCGCTGATCTGGGCTTTCGTGTTCGGCTATCTCTTCTGGGGCGAAACGCCCCTGCCCTCAGTCTATGCCGGCGCGGCTCTGGTCATCGCGGCTGGGTTCGTGCTCGCCTGGACCGAGCATCGCACCCGCCGCGAGCAGATGCGGCGCTAGTTTTAATTGCGCCGGCTATGCTTGACGATTTCGATCGAGTGCGTGCGGATTTTCTTGCGCAGCGTATTGCGGTTGAGGCCCAAAAGGTCCGCCGCCTTGATCTGGTTGCCGCCACAGGCATTGAGCGCCATGGCGATGAGCGGGGCTTCCACCCGGTCAATCACGCGCTGATAGAGCCCGGCCGGCGGCAGGTTCGGCTCATATTCGCGCAGCAACTGCCCGACATGGCTTTCCACAGCCGTTGAGACATCCACCGGCCCCGAAGCGGCCGTGACGCTCGGGCGATCGGCGATATTGAGTTCGTTCTGCACGATCTCAGCCGAAATGCTCTCGTCGGCATATAGGGCCGACAGGCGACGCACGAGGTTTTCGAGTTCGCGAATGTTTCCGGGCCAGGAATAGTTCTGCATCAGCCGAATGGCTTCGGACGACAGCGTCTTGGGCGCCTCGCCCTCGCGTTCCGCGGCGCGCAGGAAGTGCTGCACGAGGTCGGAAATGTCGTCGATGCGCTCGCGCAGCGGCGGCAGGCGGATCGGCACGACATTGAGGCGATAGTAAAGATCTTCGCGGAACAGGCCCTGCCGGATCATCTGGCTGAGGTCGCGGTGCGTCGCCGCGACGATGCGCACATTGGTCTTGATGGCGTTGCGGCCACCGACCATGGTGTATTCGCCCTCTTGCAACACACGCAGCAGACGCGTCTGGGCGTCCATCGGCATATCGCCGATTTCGTCGAGAAACAGCGTGCCACCCTCGGCCTGCTCGAAGCGGCCGGATGAGCGCGTATTGGCGCCGGTAAACGCGCCCTTCTCGTGACCGAACAGTTCGGCCTCGATCAGGTCGCGGGGAATAGCCGCCATGTTGATGGCAACGAACGGCCCGTTGCGGCGCTTGCCGAAGTCGTGGAGCGCCCGCGCCACCAATTCCTTGCCCGTGCCGCTTTCGCCGGTGATCATCACCGTAAGGTCGGTCTGCATCAGCCGCGCGAGGGCGCGATAGATGTCCTGCATCGCGGGCGAACGGCCGACGAGTGGCATCGTATCGCCGGCTTCCTCGACCTTGCGCTCGGCATTGACCGGCTTTTTGGCATCGGCCAGTGCCCGCGACACGACCGATAGCACTTCGGTAATATCGAAGGGTTTCGGCAGGTACTCATAGGCGCCGACTTCCGACGCCCGGATCGCCGTCATGAAGGTGTTTTGGGCGGACATCACGATCATCGGCAGATCGGGGCGCAGCTTCTTGATCTTTGGCATCACCTCGAAGGCATTGCCGTCGGGCATGGCGACGTCGGTGATGAGGACATCGCCCTCGCCGCGGCTCACCCAGTTCCACATAGTGGAAATATTGCCGGTCGGGCGCACTTCGTAGCCGGCGCGAGTCAGCGCCTGGTTGAGCACCATGCGGATGGCGGCATCGTCGTCAGCGAGCAAAACGACATGGCTCATTTCGTCGATACCTCATACGAACTTTGTTGGAAGGCGCCGCTGGCAACGGGCAGCAAAATGCGAAAACGCGTCCGGCCCGGACGGCTATCGCAATCGATCACCCCGCCATGGTCGCCCACGATTTTTGCTACGAGCGCGAGGCCCAGGCCCGAACCGTTGGTCTTGGTGGTCACGAAGGGGTCGAAGAGGAATGGCAGCGTATCGGGCGACACGCCTGGCCCATTGTCCTCGATGACGATTTCGAGCGGCAGCGAAATGCGCTCCGCCACGCCAGCCACGCTGATACGGATGCCAGGCCGAAAAGCGGTCGATAGTCGAATTTCCGGTTTCTGTGTTCTTTCAAGCGCTTCCGAAGCGTTCTTAACGAGGTTCAGGAAGACCTGGATAAGCTGGTCGCGATTGCCGAACACGGGCGGCAGTGACGGATCATACTCTTCGTAAAAGGTAATGCCCCGCGCCACGCCATTGCGCGCCAGCAGTTTCACCCGGTCGAGCACGACGTGAATATTGATCGGCTCACGCTCCATCGGGCGCTCGTCGCCGAACACTTCCACGCGGTCGATCAGACCGACAATGCGGTCCGTCTCTTCGCGGATCAGGCGAGCAAGCGGTACCTCGTCGCTCGAAACCGTCTGCTCCAGCAGCTGAGCAGCGCCGCGGATGCCCGACAGCGGATTCTTGATCTCATGCGCCAACATGGCCGCAAGGCCGGTCACCGAACGCGCCGCGCCGCGCGACACCATCTGCCGGTCGATCTTGTCCGCCATGGTCCGTTCCTGGATCAGAAGGGCCACGCGGCCGTCCACATCCGAGAGGGGACTGGCGAAGACATCGGCGACACGCTCGTCCCCGAAACGGGAAGAGCCGATGCGCACACGATATTCCGTCATGGGCGCGCGGCGCTGCACGACCGTTTCGACCAGCGAAATGATCGGCGAGCCGAAGGCGATAAGGTCATCGAGCTTCTGCCGCGTCAGCACGCTCAGCGAGGCGCCAAAGAAGGCCTCCGCTGCATAGTTCACGAACTGGATCTGGTGCTGCTCATCGAGAACGATGATCGGCTGCGGCAGGGCCTGCAGGACCGCGCGGGACGGAAGCGTATCGGGGGCCGATATGGCAGCACTCATGCGGCCACTCTCCATTCAGGCGAAAAGACCCGGCCGATAAGGTCGAGGACCGCGGCGGGTTGATCATTGTTCAAAAGGGCATTGCGGGTTGGTTTGTCGAGTTCGAGATTGGCCGCCTCGGCATACCAGTCGAGATGTTTTCGCGCGGCGCGCGAGCCGACTTCGGTGCCGTATTCGACCAGCATGTCTTCATAGTGAGACTGGATCAGGGCGATCAGCGCCGCGCCCTGCGGCGCCTCCTGTGGCGTCTCGCCGGCAAGGACGGCGCCAATCTGGCCGACGCGCCAGGGCTGTCCCTGCGCCCCGCGCCCAAGCATCACCGCTGCCGCGCCGGACTGCTCCAAAGCAATCGCCGCGCTTTCTGCATCGACGATGTCGCCATTGACGATGACAGGCACGGGAATCGCTTCAACAACGGCCCGCACCAATTCCCAGCGAGCCGTGCCCTTGTAGAACTGCTGCCGGGTCCGGCCATGGACGGTTATCATCTGCGCGCCTGCATCGACGGCCATGCGCGCGATCTGCGGCGCGTTGAGGCTCTCGTCGTCCCAGCCAAGGCGCATTTTCACCGTGACCGGCAGACTGGTGGCCCCCGCAACCGCCTCGACGATGGCCAGCGCCTGGTCCGGCACCCGCATCAGCGCCGAACCGGCATAACCATTGGTCACGCGCTTGGCGGGGCAGCCGAAATTGATATCGACGATATCCGCCCCCGCTCCTTCGGCGATGCGGGCACCCTCGGCCATCCAGCCGGCCTCGCAGCCGGCCAGTTGTACCATGTGCGGCAGGTCGCCGGCGCGGCGGAGCTTTCGCACCATATCGGCATGGCCGGTGCCCAGCGCGGCACTGGCGATCATTTCGGACACGACCATGCCCGCCCCATGCCGCTCCGCAATTTCGCGGAAGGGACGGTCGGTGATTCCGGCCATCGGGGCAAGGAAGGCGCGGTTTCGGACAGCATGCCCGCCAATGCTCAATGTAAAGGCATTACCCGACAATGATTGCCCCAGAAATGGTCAATTTAGGGAAGGTGCCCGCACAATAATCATTTTGCGGCCGTGCGCAACTGTTAAGGCCCCTTCATGGGGTGGGAACCAGCGCTGCTCTTGCCGCATGCCAAGGCGGAGGCTAGACCAATCAGACACATGACGGTCCGAGTTCCCCTGCCTATATGTCTACACGCCCAAAATTCATAGCCGCCATTATTGTTGCCGCCGGAAAAGGCGAGCGTGCGCAAACAGGGGATTTTTCCGAACCCAAGCAATATCGCCGCCTCGGCGGACGCCCGGTTCTGGCGCGTACCATCGACGCTTTCCTCGCACACCCTGGCATTTCGGCTGTGGTTCCGGTCATTCATCCCGACCACACGGCCCTCTATGAGGCTCTGGGGCTCGAAAACGAGCGGTTGCGCGAGCCTGTTCCGGGCGGGGCCAGCCGCCAGGCGTCGGTTCTCGAAGGGCTCAAGTCTATTGCCGCGGCCCGGCCCGATCTCGTGTTGATTCAGGATGCGGCTCGGCCTTTCGTCACCGTCGAACAGATCGACGCCGTGATATCGGCCCTCGCCTCTCATGACGGCGCTCTGCCGACGCTGCCGCTGACGGACACGATCAAGCGCGCTCCAGACGGCCAATTGGTACTGACTACCGAAGACCGCCGCACGCTCTTTGCCGCCCAGACCCCGCAGGGGTTCCGCTTTGGGCAGATGTTCTCCGCCCATATGCGCGCCGCCAGTGTGCGCCGCGATTTCACCGATGACGCCGAGATCGCCGAATGGGCCGGCCTTCGCGTCGCCATGACCACGGGCGACCGCAACAATTTCAAGATCACGCATCCGGAAGACTTTCGTCGGGCAGAGCGGCATATTTCAGGAGACAAGGCCATGGAAACCCGCGTCGGCACCGGCTTTGACGTTCATCCATTCGAGCCCGGCGATGCCGTCTGGCTCGGCGGTGTGCGGATCGAGCATACGGCCAAGCTGGTTGGTCACTCAGATGCCGACGTTGCCCTTCACGCCCTTACCGATGCCATTCTGGGCTCGATCGGGGAAGGCGATATCGGCGTGCACTTCCCGCCCACCGACATGCAATGGCGCGGTGCCGCGTCTACGGTTTTCCTCAAACATGCCGGCGACCTCGTCGCAAAGCGCGGCGGACGAATTGTCAATCTCGATGTGACGATCGTTTGCGAGGCACCGAGGATTGCCAAACACGTTCCGGCGATGTGCACTGTCATTGCCCAGACTCTGGGGATTACTCCGGATCGGGTGGCGATCAAGGCGACAACGAGTGAGCGGCTCGGCTTTACCGGGCGGGAGGAAGGTATCGTGGCCATGGCAAGTGCAAGCGTCGAAGTGCCGAGGGATGCATAAATGGCAAAATCCCCCGAACCCAGCATAGGCAAACGCATCATCGACCTGCTGCGTGACAGCGACAAGACCATCGTCACGGCCGAGAGCTGCACCGGCGGCCTCATCGCCGCCGCTCTCACCGATGTCCCCGGCGCTTCTGCGGCGCTTTATGGCGGTTTCATCACCTATTCCAACTCTGCCAAGTCCCGCATGATCCAGGTGCCGCAGCGCCTGATCCATGACTACGGCGCCGTGAGCAATCAGGTCGCCCGCGCCATGGCCGATGGCGCCCGCAACACCGCTCGTGTCGATGTCGCCGTGTCGGCCACCGGCATTGCCGGCCCCGACGGCGGCAGCGAGAAAAAACCGATTGGCCTTGTCTATGTGGCCGTTTCGACCGATCTCGCCACCGTCGTCATCGAGCATCGTTTCGGCGATATCGGCCGCGACGAGGTGCGCAAGGCAACGGTTGCAGCGGCGCTGGACCTGGTATTGCAGGTGCTCACGAGCGACGAAGACTAGCGGCCGCAGGTGCTGTCGAGACGTGGCACCAGCCATTCCAGGGCCGGCACGATGGCTTGTTGCCAACTATCCCAATAGTGGCGCCCGGGTCCGACCCGCAGGCTGCTATCTGCCTTGGTGGTCACGAGCAGATTGTGGAAAGCCGCATTGGCTTCGATGAGATCGGGGAAATCATTGTCCCCTATAGCGAGATAAAAATCTGGTTTCTCCGCCATGGACCTCACGCTGTTCGCTCGCGTGAACACATTGGCGGCATTGAACCGCGCTGTGTCGAACGGCGTCCCGAACACATTTCCATAGAGATCAGGAATCCAGCGGCGCGGATCGTTGGTCTGCATGGGCCGGTGCAGTGCTCCCGAAAAGCTCATTGCCGCCACATAGGTCTGCGGATGGTTGATCGCCTGCAGCAGCGCGCCCGCGCCGCCCATGGATACACCACCGATCGCCCTGCCCTCGCGACAAGCCGCCGTCGGCACACTCGCATCGATTGCCGCGACCAGATCGGTGGCAAAAGCGGTATCGATCAGGCCGAGCCCGCCGGGGTCGGGATTATCGACATACCAGCTGTCGCCCGCGCCCGGCGCCACGACCACCATCGGCGGAATGTGTCCATCGGCGATCGCCCGATCGAGAATCGGCCCGAGATTGCCCCAGGTAAACCAATCTCCATCCGCGCCGGTCAGGCCATGCAGGAGATAGACCACCGGCCAGCGCTCGCCTTCCGCCGGAAACGGAAAGGGCTTGTAGAGCGCGTAGGGTATCGTCCGTCCCAAAGTCGGGCTCGGCGCCTCCAAATCATATTCAACAATTCCGGCAGCATTCGCCGGCACGGCAAAGGCCAGCAGCGCCGCAAAAGGGGCACACAACTCCATTCGCATATCTTTCCCCCGAAATTGCGAAAAGGTTTTCTCAATTCCAGTACGATGCCGCCGGCTCGCGTTAAGTGCAAGAGCCAGCGGCTGGGAAACTTTTGGGAAAATGCGCCCGGCGCTTAGGCGCCGTAGCGCTGATCGGCCTCATCGACAAAGGCCTGCATGATCTCGTCCTGCTTTGCCGCAAAAGCCGGCTCGGCAACAGCCGCGATCAGCGGGTTGGAGATCTTGAAGTCGATCTCGAAGCGCACGCGCGTGCCCTGCCCTTCAGGCTCGAAGCTCCAGATGCTGTCGAGATAGGCGAAGGGACCATCGACTGCCTTGGCCGCGATAGTCAGCGCCTCAGGATCGACCGTCACACGGCTCGTATAAGCTTGCGTAATCGGCCCAAAACTCAGCGTCATCCGGGCCAGGCGCACATCCCGTCCCCGCGCCGCCGGGTCAGGACGCACGTCCATCGCCTTGCAATTCGCGATGAACTCCGGGTAGCGCGCCAGGTCGGCCACGATGTCAAACATCGCGCGCGGCAAATGCGGCACGTGCCGCTCGAAGAAGCGCTTCATCAATGCCCCAGCTTGGCCAGACGTGCGGCCTTCAGTTCAGCGAAGTCTTCGCCGGCGTGGTGCGACGAACGCGTCAGTGGGCTCGACGACACGAGCAGGAAACCCTTGGCATTGGCGACGGTGGCGTAGGATTTGAATTCTTCCGGCGTCACGAAGCGCTGCAACGGATAGTGCTTCTTGGTCGGCTGCAGGTATTGGCCGATGGTCAGGAAATCGACTTCGGCCGAGCGCAGGTCGTCCATAAGCTGCAAAACTTCGTTCCGCTCTTCGCCAAGGCCGACCATGATGCCGGATTTGGTGAAGATCGACGGATCGAGTTCCTTCACCCGCTGCAGCAGGCGGATCGAATGGAAGTAGCGGGCGCCGGGACGCACCTTGAGATACTTCGACGGCACGGTTTCGAGATTGTGGTTGAAGACGTCGGGCCTGGCCGCGACGACGATCTCCAGCGCGCCATCCTTGCGCAAAAAGTCCGGCGTCAGGATTTCGATCGTGGTTTTTGGCGTCGCTGCACGAATGGCGCGGATGACGTCGGCAAAGTGCTGTGCACCGCCATCGGCGAGGTCGTCGCGGTCCACCGAGGTGATCACGACGTGCTCAAGCCCGAGCTTGGCCACGGCCTTGGCGACGTTTTCCGGCTCATGGGGATCGAGCGCGGTCGGCATGCCGGTGCGCACATTGCAGAAGGCGCAGGCGCGGGTGCAAATCTCGCCCATGATCATCATGGTCGCGTGCTTCTTGCTCCAGCACTCGCCGATATTGGGGCAGCCGGCTTCCTCGCACACCGTGACGAGATTGTTCTCGCGCACGATCTGCTGGGTTTCCTTGTAGATCGGCGAGCCGGGCGCCTTCACCCTGATCCAGTCGGGCTTGCGCAGCACGATGCTGTCGGGCCGATTGGCCTTTTCCGGGTGGCGCGGTTTGGCGACCGAATTGTCGATGAGCGTGACCATGATAGTCCTGTCTGGGGCTTTCCCCTATATCGCTCCCAAGAGCGGCCGGTTCAACCCGGCCTTAGTGATAAGCAGGCTTGCACGAAAGCTAGCCTAAGACCTCTGAAATCTCGGTCCAGTCGCCCCCACGCGACGCCGAGAGAATGCTGGTTTGCACCAGCGCCAGCGAGCCGAGATTGTCCTGGCCGGAGCTGAAACCGACCGGCACAATGCCACTCTCGATCACCGAGGCAATGGCATTGAGCGTGCCGGTGCGATCAGGAAATTTCACCGCGTCGAGCGGTATCGGCGCGGGCTTCTCGTCGAGCTTTTGCAGCGTGACGACATCAGGCCCAGCCACATTGCGGAAATGATCGCGCGAGCTCCAACGGATCTGTCCCTCCGCCGCGTCCATCACCCATTCGCCGGCCCAAGGCGTCACCGGGCCTGAATTCATCCAGCTGGCGCGATAGGAAACCATCGTACCCCTGGAGAATTCGATCAGCGCGACGCCGCTCGGATGGAAATGGAACGGGCTGCCCGGCGGGTTCCAGGTGCGGCAGGAGAGCCGGACCGGTTCGTCGTTGAGCACATAGCGCATCAGGTCGAAGTGGTGGATCGACATGTCCGCAAGCAGCGGGTCGGGCATGTCCCAATAACGATAGCCCTGGCTCGGCCCGTGCCGGCGGAAATCGAGCGACACCATGTTCATGGCGCCAAAGGTGTTCCTGGCAATCAGCTCTGCGGCCGCAATCGGTGCCGGCTGATGGCGATAGTTCTGGCTGACCATCAGCACCCTGTCCTGAGCCTTGGCGAGAGCCACCAGTTCCTTGCCCTGGGCAATCGTGGTGGTGAAGGGCTTTTCGACGATGACGTTATAGCCGAGTTCAAGACAGCGCTTGACCACCGGATAATGCGCCTCGGTGCGCAGCGTACAGATCGCCAGCACCGCGTCCGTGCGCTTGGCAGCCTCATCAAGGCTCGAGAAACACAGTTTCGGGTCGATCCCCAGCTCGGTCTGTACCCGGGCCGTGGCATCGAGGCTGGTGTCCACATAGCCCACCATCTCAATAGTGGGAACTTTGGGGATAACTTCCTTGGTCCAGCTAAAACCCCAGTGTCCGAGGCCGATCTGAATTGCTTTCACCATGTGGATAACTCCTCTGGTTTTTCGAACCCGCCGTCCTATCACCGGGTCATTCCCGCGAAAGCGGGAATCCCTCTTGTGGCTCTCCGCGGAGATTCCCGCTTTCGCGGGAATGACACCGTGAAGGAAGCGAACAATCAGATGTTCAGCGCGCGCCCGTAAGCGTCGAGCACGCTTTCCTTCATCGTTTCGCTCAGCGTGGGATGGGGAAAGATGGTGTGGATGAGGTCTTCTTCGGTGGTTTCAAGGTTCATCGCGATGACGAAACCCTGGATGAGTTCGGTCACCTCAGCACCAATCATGTGGGCGCCAAGGAGTTCCCCAGTTTTCGCATCGAAAATGGTCTTAACGAGGCCATCGGGCTCGCCCAGCGCGATCGCCTTGCCATTGCCCACGAAGGGGAAACGGCCAACCTTGATCTCGCGGCCGGCTTCCTTGGCCTTGGCTTCGGTCAAGCCCACGCTCGCCACCTGCGGCTCGCAATAGGTGCAACCCGGCACCTTCAGCTTTTCAAGCCCATGCACCTTCATCCCGGCGATTTTCTCGACCGTGATGACGGCTTCATGCTCGGCCTTGTGCGCCAGCATCGGCGGGCCGGCGACGTCGCCGATGGCCCAGATGCCGTCCACATTGGTCTTGCCATAGGCGTCGATGACGATGGCGCCGCGCTCGGTCTTCACGCCGACCGTTTCGAGGCCCAGGCCTTCGATATTGCACATGACGCCAACAGCCGAGATCAGCTTGTCGCCGGCGATCTGCTGGGTTTTTCCATCTTTGGTTTCGACGTGAGCGACGACGCCGTCCTTGGTCTTCTCGACCTTGGCGACCTTGGCTTCGGTGAGAATCTTGATGCCGCGCTTTTCCAAGCGCTTGCGGGCCAGAGCCGAAATCTCGGCATCTTCCACCGGCAGGATCTGCGGCAGCAGCTCGATCACGGTCACCTCAGCGCCGAACGAGCGGTAGAACGAGGCGAATTCGATACCGATGGCACCCGAGCCCATGACCACCAGCGATTTCGGCATTTCGGCCGGCTTCAGCGCCTCGAAATAGGTCCAGATCTTGTCGCCATCAGGCTCGATGCCGGGCAGCACGCGCGGACGCGCGCCGGTCGCGACGATGATGTTCTTGGCCTTGTAAGTGCCCTCGCCGAGCGCATTCTTCGGCACGGGACCCTGCGGCTGCACGATCGGCTTCTTGGATGGCGCAACCTTGATCTCACCTGGCTTGGTGATCGTCGCCTCGCCCCAGATGATGTCGATCTTGTTCTTCTTCATCAGGAACTGCACGCCATTGTTCATCTGCGCTGCAATAGCGCGCGAACGTTTGACGATGCCGTCGATATCGAAGCCGAACTTTTCGGCGCTCAGGCCATAGTCCTTGGCATGGCCCATATGGCCGTAGATTTCGGCAGAGCGCAGCAGCGCCTTGGTCGGGATACAGCCCCAGTTGGAGCAGATGCCGGCCATGTGCTCACGCTCGACAATGGCCACCTTCATGCCAAGCTGCGCGCCACGGATGGCAGCAACGTAACCGCCGGGACCGGCGCCGATGACGAGAAGATCGTATTGGTCAGCCATAAGGGCCTCCGAGATATTTAGGGCGGGTCAGAGACCCAGCATTGATTTAACGACCGGAACCAGCCCTGTGCCGATGGCGCGGGTATTGGCAGGATCGAGATGAACCCCGTCGAGCGGATCGGCATGGGCCACTTCGGCGGCGTCGAAGAATTCAGCGCCATATTCGGCGGCGCGCGTTCGGTAATAGCCGGCCATCAGCTTTGACTCGGCAATGGCAGCGTCTCCGCCAAAATGCACGCCCATTTCGGCATGCTTTGTCGGCACCAGATGCGGCGGGCTGACGATCAGCAGTTTTGGCATGATATCGCCGGGCTGCACGAAATGGCCCCGCACCACCTGCATCAACTTGCGAATGCCATAGGAAGCGGTGATCGCCCGTCCATGGATCGCAGGCTTGAGGTCATTGGACCCCAGCATGATGATGACGATGTCGAGCGGCTTATGCGTATCAAGCAAGACCGGAAGGATGCGCGCACCATTGCGGTCGGATGAAGCCGAGCCATCATCGAACGAGGTGGTGCGACCACCAAGACCCTCGGCAATAACGCGAACATTGCCCCCAAGCCCCTGTTCCAACACAGTCGGCCAGCGGTTCTCATAGGCATGCCGCAGCCCATCGGGCCGCGGATTTGCGCCATAGGTCAGGCTGTCGCCATAGGCAAGGATGGTTTTCATGCGCCCTGCCCTAAGCCAGCATCATCACCGGGTTTTCGATCAGGCCCTTAAAGACGCCGAGCAGTTCCGCACCCAGCGCGCCATCGACGGCACGGTGATCGCAGGAGAGCGTTACCGTCATGAACTGCCCGATCTTGATCTGTCCGTTCTCGGGATAGACGCGCTCTTCGCCGGCGCCGACCGCCAGGATCGTGCCATGCGGCGGGTTGATCACGGCGGCAAAGTGCTTGATGCCGAACATGCCGAGATTGGACACGGAAGACGCGCCACCTTGATATTCATGCGGCGCCAGCTTCTTGGACTTGGCGCGCGTCGCCAGATCCTTCACCTCTTCCGAGATTTCGCGCAGGGTCTTGGTGTCGCAAGACTTCACCACCGGGGTGAAAAGACCGCCCGGCACGGAGACCGCAACCGCAACGTCCGAACGCTTGTGATAAAGAATCGAGTCCCCGGCCCAGGTCGCATTGGCGGCCGGTACGCGCTGCAATGCAACAGCCCATGCCTTCATAACGAAGTCATTGACCGAGAGCTTATAGCCCGGCTTGCCGTCCTTGCCCTTGGGGGCCGACGCATTAATCTGCTCGCGCGCCGCCATCAGGGCATCGATCTTGCAATCGAGCGTCAGATAGAAGTGCGGAACGGTCTGCTTGGATTCAGTCAGGCGCGCGGCCACGACCTTGCGCATGCCGTCATTGGGGACGACTTCGTAGGAGCCTTCCTCGTAAAGCGCCATGACCTGGTTCTTGCTCATGCCGGTGGCAGGAGCGGCCGCCGGAGCACCAGCAGCAGGCTTGCTTGCGCCCTTGCCGGACTTGGCCGCTTCCACGTCCGACTTGACGACGCGGCCCTTCGGGCCCGAGCCGGCGATGCTGGACAGATCGATACCAGCATCCTTGGCGAGGCGTTTTGCCAATGGCGAGGCGAACACGCGTCCGCTTTCCGATTTCGCCGGAGTTTTTGCGGCAGCCGCCGGAGCGCTGGAGCCGCTATTGGCATTCGGCGCGGCCGGTGCAGGCGCAGCGGCCTTCGGCGCTTCAGGAGCGGCAGCCGGTGCAGCCTTGGGCGCTTCCGCCTTCGGCGCGGCGGCAGCGACGGCGCTGGCGTCTTCGCCTTCCTGCAGCAGCACGGCGATGACGGCGTTGACCTTCACACCCTCGCTGCCTTCGGCAACAAGAATCTTACCGATCTTGCCCTCGTCCACGGCCTCGACTTCCATCGTGGCCTTGTCTGTTTCGATTTCGGCAATCACGTCACCAGAGGAGACCGAGTCGCCTTCCTTGACGTGCCATTTGGCGAGCTTGCCCTCTTCCATCGTGGGAGAGAGCGCCGGCATGGTGATATCGATAGGCATACCGGGTCTCCTTACGAGCGATAGGTCACGGCATTCACAGCCGCGATCACTTCGTCAACATGGGGCAGTGCCAGCTTTTCAAGGTTCGCGGCATAGGGCATCGGAACGTCCTTGCCGGTCACGCGCAGCACGGGCGCATCAAGATAGTCGAAAGCCTGCTCCATGACACGGGCGGCCAGTTCGGCGCCGATGCCACCCTGCGGCCAGCCTTCTTCGACGGTCACGAGACGACCGGTCTTCTTGACCGATTCAATCACCGTATCGCTGTCCATCGGGCGCAGCGTGCGCAAATCGATGAGTTCGACATCGACGCCGGCGGCAACCAGCTTTTCCGTCGCCTGGGTCGCGTAGCGCATGCCCATGGAGAAGGAGACGATCGTCACATCCGCACCCTTGCGGGCGATGCGTGCCTTGCCGATCGGCAACACAAAATCGTCCATCTTGGGCACGAGGCCGGTGGAACCGTACAAAATTTCGTTTTCGAGGAAGACAACCGGGTTCGGCGAACGAATGGCGGCTTTGAGGAGGCCCTTGGCGTCAGCCGCGCTATAGGGCGCGATCACCGTAAGGCCCGGAACGTGGCTATACCATGCCGAATAGTCCTGGCTGTGCTGGGCGCCAACGCGCGACGCGACGCCGTTCGGGCCGCGGAACACCATCGGCGCCTTGACCTGCCCACCGGACATATAGAGCTGCTTGGCAGCCGAGTTGATGATCTGGTCGATTGCCTGCATGGCAAAGTTCCAGGTCATGAATTCGACGATCGGCTTCAAACCGGCAAAAGCCGCACCGACGGCGAGACCGGCAAAGCCGTGCTCGGTGATCGGGGTGTCGATGACGCGCTGCGGACCGAATTCCTGCAGCAGGCCCTGGGTCACCTTATAGGCACCCTGATATTCGGCGACTTCTTCACCCATGACGAAAACGTCAGGGTTGGCACGCATTTCTTCGGCCATGGCTTCGTTCAGCGCCTGGCGAACGGTCAGCTCGACCATTTCCACGCCTTCCGGCAGGTCCGGATCAGCCTGGGCTTCAAACTTGGGCGCGGCCGGAACGGCAGCAGCGGGAGCCGCGTCATTGGCCTTCTCGGCAGCAACGACCGGGGCCTCAGCCGGCTCGGGCGCGGTTTCCTTGACCGGCGCAGCGCCAGCACTTTCGCCTTCGGCCAGAACGAGCGCGATCGGGGTGTTCACCTTCACGCCCTCGGTGCCTTCGGCCACGAGGATTTCGCGAACCACGCCTTCGTCGACGGATTCGACTTCCATCGTCGCCTTGTCGGTTTCGATTTCGGCCAGCACGTCGCCGGACTTGACGCTATCGCCGACCTTGACCAGCCACTTGGCGAGCTTGCCCTCTTCCATCGTTGGCGACAGGGCGGGCATGAGGATTTGAGGCATATCAGCTCTCCAGAATGGTATTGCCGGGCATGGGGGCCACGCGGCGAAGTTCGAATTGTTCGGCAAATTGCGCGGCGGGCAGCACGCGCCAATCGTTGAGGGAGGCAGCGTCGGCGACCGGCGCCACAGCCTGGCGCTGGTTGACCGCCCAGCCACTGAGGATCAGGCCAAGGATCATGAAAACCAGGCACGCAATAACTGCGCGCTTGTAGATCGCCGCCTGCACTTCGCCGCTGAGCCCGGCCCAACCGGCAATGCGATCAAACCGCCACCAGCTGAAAACCCAGTCGCGCCAGCCGGGGCCGGTCGCGGTGGGGATTCGGCTGATAGAAACCGCCTGCCCGGCTGCAAGCAGACCGGACAGAACAGCGAACAGCATGATGACGCCGAGCAGGATGCTCATCGTGCGTTAGGCCTTGATCGTGATGTCAGTCCACAGCTCCGAGGCATCGGGCTCCGGATCATTGGTGGCAAAATCCGCCGCTTCCGTGACCACGGCACGAATGTCGGTCTCGATCTTCTTGAGATCGTCTTCCGTGATGACACCGGCCTCAAGCAGACGCGCCCGGACCTGTTCGATCGGATCGCGTTCCTGGCGGTATTTGGTCACTTCATCCTTGGAGCGATATTTCGCCGGGTCGGACATGGAGTGGCCGCGATAGCGGTAGGTCAGCATTTCGAGGATGTAAGGGCCATTGCCCGAACGCGCATGTTCGATGGCGCGCTTGGCGGCGTCATAGACCATGCGAACGTCCATACCATCGACCTGCTCGCCCGGAATGTCGAACGACGCGCCGCGCATGGAGAAGTCGGTGGTTGCCGCGGCGCGCTCGATCGAGGTGCCCATGGCGTATTTGTTGTTTTCGATCACGAAGACAACAGGCAGCTTCCAGAGCTTGGCCATGTTGAAGCTTTCGTAGACCTGGCCCTGGTTGGCCGCGCCGTCACCAAAGTAGGCAAGGCTCACCGAACCATCGCCCTTGTACTTCGAAGCGAAGGCAAGACCCGTCCCGAGCGACACCTGCGCGCCAACGATGCCGTTGCCGCCATAGAAGCGGTGCTCGTTGGAGAACATGTGCATCGAGCCGCCCTTGCCTTTCGACAGGCCGCCCTGGCGTCCGGTCAATTCTGCCATCACACCCTTGGGGTCGAGGCCCATGACCAGCATATGGCCGTGGTCGCGATAACCGGTGATCTGGGCGTCCTTGCCCTTTTCCGAGGCCATGGTGATGCCGGTGACGACAGCTTCCTGGCCGATATAGAGGTGGCAGAAGCCGCCGATCAGGCCCATGCCATACATCTGGCCGGCCTTTTCCTCAAAACGCCGGATCAGCAGCATTTCGCGGAAGGCGTCGAGGTCCTGTTCACTGGTGAACTGAGGGGCATTGGGCTGCGTCTTGGCCGAAGTGGCCGTCGCCTTGCGCGCCATGGGTGGGGCTCCCGTATAGAATGGAATTTGCCGCTTGGCCCGATCAGGCCACTTCTCGCACTATAGCGCAAGCGAATGACAGATAAAATTGCCCGGAAAGGGTAACGGCATGTGGGTTAGAGCGTTGAATCTGCTTGTATAATCTTGATTAACTGATCATCGATTAATTCTTGGAATTTACCAGAAATAGGTTTACCCGTCGCCGGATCGACCATGATCAGGATGTCATCCGCATTGGCCATATTGAGCAGCGCCCTTGCCCGCTCCGTCACGATATCAGGATCGAGATGGCGCGGATTCATCAGCGAATTGCGGTGGCGGAAGCTGTCGATCTCAGCCTGCAGGGCCGAAGAACGATCCTTGAGCACCTGAATATCGGCGTGAATTTCGTCGCGGCCTTCGATGCCGAATTGGCCGCTGATAGCCGAATAGCCGAGATAGCCCTGAAAAGCCAGGAGCGCCACGGCTAGGGCCAAAGGACGCCAGAATGGTGGGCGTTTAAGTCTGGTGGGCATGTACGGACCGGTCTAGGGGTCTTCACTATGCCGCACGAGGAATTAATACGCGGTTTAGCTATTCCGCCGCGACCCGCGCCGGCAGGCTGCCTTCCTCGAACAGCGCGCTGACCGATTCCCCATTGTTGATGCGCCGCATGGCCTCAGCCAGGGCCGGCGCCACCGACAAAACGGTCAGTTTGCCATGGGACTGCCGCGCCGCATTGGGCAGCGTATTGGTGCAGACAATCTCGATCACATCGGGCTCGGCTGCCAGTCGCGCAACCGCATCGCCGCCGAAAATCCCATGCGTGCAAGCGACCCGCGCCGAGCGCGCTCCGTTGGCGCGCAGGTGTTTCAGCAATTCGAGGATCGAGCCGCCGCTGGCGATTTCATCATCGAGGATGATGACATCCTTGCCCCGCACCTCGCCGATAATCGCCGAGATGTGCACCTGGGTATCGTTGATCCGCTCCTTGGCGCCCGCCGCCACCGGCGTGCCGAGGCCACGCGCAAAGGCAGCGGCCGTCTTGGCATTACCAAGGTCGGGAGAGACGACAACCGTGTTGCTCAGATCAAAGCGCCGGAAATGCGCGGCCATTTCGTGCAGCGCATGGAGGTGGTCCACCGGCACACTAAAGAACCCATGCACCTGCGGGGAATGCAGCGTCATGGTCAGAACGCGATCGGCGCCTGCGGTCTTGAGCAGATCGGCAACCAAACGGCCACCGATCGAAATGCGCGGCGCATCCTTCTTGTCGGAGCGCGCGTAGGAATAGTGCGGAATGACCGCCGTGATCCGCGCCGCCGAAGCGCCGCGCGCCGCGTCGAGCATCAGCAGCAGTTCCATCAGGTGCTCCTGAACCGGCGCGCTCAGCGTCTGGACCAGAAATACATCCTGTTCGCGGCAATTGGCCTGCAATTGCACTTCGATACAGTCGTTGGAAAAGCGCTTCACCTGCGTCGGCAGCAGCGGCACGCAGAGATCAGCGCATATCTCCCTCGCCAGTTCGGGGTGCGCGCTACCACTGAACACAGCAATCTGGTTCATGCGACGTCCTCGGCCTTTGGCGAGCAGGATTATGCGGCGGTCTTAAACTACGCAGCCTCAGAGCGCAACGTAGTCGATCTCCTGGAACTTTGCGACTTCGGGCACCCAGCGATCCCGCACGAAGGCGACGTGATCGGGGTGCACGTTGTAGCCGTCATAGGCGGCCTGGTCCGCGAACTCCATCGAGAAGCCATAGGCATAGTCAGCCTTGGGGCTGACCTGCTTCAGGCGCTCGAATTTTTTGACGCCGGGAATGGCTTCCAGCACCAGGGCGTCGCGGAGAAACGCCGCCTCGGCCTCCGAGCCCGCCGCATGCTTTAGGCTAAAGACAACGGTGTGACGGATCATCACTCGGCTCCAACGGCTTCATTGGCAGCGATCGCTGCCATGTTGACGATGCCGCGGCTGGTCACCGACGGAGCAAGAATATGCGCCGGCGCGCGCGTACCCATCAGGATCGGACCGACCGCCAGAGCGTTGTTCATTTCCTTGAGCAATGTCATCGAGAGGTTCGCCGCATCGAGATCGGGGAAGATCAGGAGGTTGGCTTCGCCCTTCAGCACCGTTTCCGGCACATAGCGTTCGCGCAGTTCCTGGTTGAGCGCCAGGTCGCCCTGCATTTCGCCCTCGACGATCAGGTCCGGAGCCGCGGCCTTGAGCTTTTCATAGACCTCGCGCATCTTGAACGCGCTGTCGCCATCGCGCGAACCGAAGTTCGAATAGCTCAAGAGCGCCATACGCGCCTCGATGTTGAAGCGCTTGAGATGCTCCCGCGCCTGCAGCGAAATGCTGACCAGTTCATCGGCCGACGGGTTCTGGTTCACATAGGTATCGGCAAGGAAAAACGCCCCGCGCGGCATGATCAGCATGGAGAGCGCTGAAACATCGCTGACGCCGTCCTGCAGCCCGATGATCGAGCGGATATCACGGACGTGCTTGATGTAGCGACCCTGCAAACCACAGATCAGCGCGTCGGCTTCGCCACGCTTCACCGCCAGCGCGCCGATCACCGTGGTATTGGTGCGCACGATGGTGCGGGCGGTGTCCGGCGTGACGCCATTGCGGCCCACCAGCGAATGGAAGTGGCTCACATAGTCGCGATAGCGCGGATCGTCTTCGGGATTGATCACCTCGAAATCGCGGCCAGGCTGGATACCCAAACCGAAGCGCTCGATGCGCGCCTCGATCACGGCCGGACGGCCGATCAGGATCGGGCGGGCAATCCGCTCTTCCAGCAGCACCTGTGTCGCGCGCAGCACCCGCTCGTCTTCGCCATCGGCAAAGGCGATGCGCTTGTTCTGGCCCTGTGCCCGATCGATGATCGGTTTCATCACGAGGCCCGAGCGGAACACGAAGCGGTTGAGCTGGTCCTGATAGGCATCCCAATCGGCGATCGGGCGCTTGGCGACACCCGATTCCATCGCCGCCCGCGCCACGGCCGGCGCAATCCGCAGGATCAGGCGCTGGTCGAAGGGGTTAGGAATGATGTGGTCCGGTCCGAACACGGCCGGCGCGCCCGAGGGCGAGACTTCAAGACCCGGCTCATGCGCCAGCTTGGCAATGGCGCGAACCGCCGCCAGCTTCATTTCTTCATTGATCGTCGTCGCATGCACATCGAGCGCGCCACGGAAAATGAAGGGGAAGCAGAGGACGTTGTTGACCTGGTTGGGATAGTCCGAACGCCCGGTGCAGACCATGGCATCGGGCCGTGTCGCCTTGGCCAGCTCGGGCATGATTTCGGGGTTGGGATTGGCCAGCGCCAGGATCAGCGGCTTCGGCGCCATCTTTGCCAGCATTTCCGGCTTCAGCGCGCCGGCGGCCGAGAGGCCCAGGAACACGTCGGCGCCCTCGATCACTTCGGCCAGCGTCGTTGCATCGCTCTGGCGGCGGAACTGGCCGCGCCACTTGTCATTGACGTCGTTGCGCTTGTGCGTAACGAGGCCGTCTTTGTCGGCAACCCAGATATTTTCGTGCTTGGCGCCGAGCGCCACCAACACGTTGAGGCAGGCAATAGCCGCGGCCCCTGCCCCCGAGGTGCAGATCTTTACGTCTTCGATCTTCTTGCCGGTTAGTTCGAGCCCATTGAGCACGGCCGCACCGACGATGATCGCCGTGCCGTGCTGGTCGTCATGGAAAACCGGGATCGGCATGCGCTCGCGCAGTGTCTCTTCGATCTCGAAGCAATCCGGTGCGCGAATATCTTCGAGATTGATGCCGCCAAATGTCGGCCACAGCGGCGCCACGGCGTCGATGAATTTTTTCGGGTCGATCTCATCGATTTCGAGGTCGAACACGTCGATACCGGCGAACTTCTTGAAGAGGACAGCCTTGCCCTCCATCACAGGCTTGGAGGCCAGCGCGCCGATATTGCCAAGGCCCAGCACGGCCGTGCCGTTAGAGATCACCGCCACAAGATTTTGCCGCGACGTATAGCGCGCAACGGTCTCGGGATTCGCTGCGATTTCCTCGCAGGGGGCCGCCACGCCGGGCGAATAGGCGAGCGCGAGGTCGCGCTGATTGCCGAGCGGCTTCAGCGGTTGGATTTCAAGCTTGCCGGGTTTCGGAAATTCATGGAAGTGCAAAGCAGCATCGCGCAGAACCTTGCGTTGCTCATTTGGATCAGTCGACACACTTTCCTCCGGCGAGAGCTTATACCGGGCCGTACGTGCCACCAATCAGCGCCGAAGGAAAGAGGCGCAGGCTCTTGTGGGGCCAAGAAATGCCGCCTCCCCGCCCCCAAATTGCCCGACTCGCGATCAAGCTGCGTCGGTAACGATTTCCGAGGGATCGTTAAGGTCCGAATAGCTCGCCGGGGTCGAAGCCAGCGCCAGCGCCAGTTCCTTGAACGCCCCGACTTTGAGGGCCGGCGCGAAGATGTAGCCCTGCGCCTGAATGACCCCGCGCGAGCGCAGATAGATCGCCTGCGCTTCGGTTTCGACACCCTCGGCCACGATCTCGCAATCGAGATCCTTGGACATGGCGATCAGCCCATCGAGCACCGGCACCTGCGTCGTGCCCGGCTTGATCATGTCGACGAAGATGCGATCGATCTTGATCACATCAACGCCGAGCGTCGCGATATAGGCAAGGTTCGAATGGCCCGTGCCGGCATCGTCCATAGCGATGCGCGAACCGAGCGCATGGAGGCCGGAGATAACGCTGTTCACGGCCAGCGAGTTTTCGAGCGGGCGGCGCTCGGTGATTTCAAAGACCAACTGGTCGTAGGAGATTGGCGAATTGCCGAAGATCGCCTGCACGTCATCGACGATGCCGACATCGCGGAAGTGGCCCTCGAAGAGATTGATGGAAATCTTCAGGCCCGGAATCTTCTGCGAGAGATCGCTGAGGTCGTAACGCACCTGCTGCATCAGCGAGAGCGTCATCGGAATAGCCATGCCCGATGCTTCGGCATAGTCGATGAAGACACCCGGCGGCACCACTTCGCCACTCGGCTTTTCCCAGCGGCACAGCACTTCACACCCCATGAGCCCGCCCGTGCGCAGGTTGATGACCGGCTGGTAATAGGGCTTGATTTCGTTACGGCCGATAGCGCGTTCGAGATCGAACGAGGGTGTCCGCGAGCGACGGGCATAGCGCAGCGTCAGCAGCAGCAGGCCTCCACTGACGAGGCAACCGAGAACGGTGAAGAGCACGTCGAGATCGGCATAGCCTGCCCGCGCTTCGGCGAAAGGCAGCAGATAGCGAATCTTGATCGGCAGTTCGCCGGCAAAGCTCTGCACCGCCAGATAATCCCCGCGCGCCGCCTGACGGTCGAAATCGACAGAAGCGCCCAGCGAAAGAACCGGCAGGCCGCTCGTCAGAGCAATATCCAGCATGGCGCCGTCAGGCAGGTTGTCAGTCAGCGATTCTTGCGTCGTGGCCATCAGCGGCGTAAAAGCCGAAACGCGGCGCACCCCGCCGAGGGTCTGCGTGACCTTGAGGGCCGGCATCACCATTTCGGCAAATTTGACGACGGTGATCGTCTCGGTGAGCCCCGGCACCGGCAGAGATTCCGAGAGCGGCGAATAGGCGACGTTGCGACCATAGGCGTCGCAATATTGTACCCCATCCATGTTCTCGACGAGGATCTGCTTCACGTTGAAACTGTTGTCGATTGCCGTCTGGGCAAAGCCGCTAAATGTCGGCGTGCAGAAAGACGGACTATCGGAAATCACCTGCCGCAGGGCCGTTACGGCATTGGCGGCGTTATAATTGATCTCGGAGCTGAGCGCATCGATCCGCGCCTGCAGCGCCGCGACTTCCTTGTTCCGGACATAGGCGTCGAGCAGATAGTCGACCGAGACTATGGGGACAAAGGCCAGTAAGGCGCCCAGCAACATAAGAACGTGCGAGAACTTCGCCTTCACCGGCCATATCCACTTCTGTCAGCTCTATCCCATTGTTAACGTTGCGATCTTAAAGACCCGTTAACCAGGATTTTAGCCGCCGGTGGAAACGAAAAAGGCAGGCCTTGCAGCCTGCCTTTTAAAGAAAATTCTCGCTGACAAATCAGCTCTGGACGTTGAGGCGGATGCTCAGTTCGCGCATCTGCTTAGCCGAAGCCGGGCTCGGCGCGCCCATCAGCAGGTCTTCGGCCTGCTGATTCATCGGGAATGCCGTGATTTCACGCAGGTTCGCAACACCGCAGAGCAGCATCACGATACGGTCGATACCGAAAGCCGCGCCACCATGCGGCGGCGCGCCATACTGGAAGGCGCGGTAAAGGCCGCCGAACTGCTCTTCGACTTCCTCGCGCGACTTGCCGGTCAGTTCGAACGCCTTGACCATGGTCTCGGGCTCCTGGTTACGAATCGACCCGGAGGCGATTTCAAAACCATTGCAAACCGCGTCATACTGATAGGCCTTGAGCGAGAGCGGCTCGGCCGAGTTCAGCCCTTCGAGGCCCCCCTGCGGCATCGAGAACGGGTTGTGCGCGAAGTCGATGCGCTTTTCTTCCTCGCTCCATTCGTAGAACGGGAAATCGACGATCCAGCACAGCGCGAACTGCTCGGTGTCGACCACGCCGAGATCGGTACCGACCTTCGTGCGGGCTTCGCCGGCGAACTTGTAGAATTTTTCAGGGCGACCAGCGACGAAGAACACGGCATCGCCGTCCTCAAGGCCGAACTGGGCCCTGATCGCCGCGGTGCGCTCTTCGCCAATGTTTTTGGCGATCGGGCCGGATCCAGCGCCGTCCTTAAAGAAGATATAGCCAAGGCCCGGCTGACCTTCACCCTGTGCCCAGGCGTTCATGCGATCGCAGAAGGCGCGGCCGATCGGCTCGGCGCCCGCCTTGTTCTTGGCCGGAACCGCCCAGACTTCCACCTTGGAGTCGGCTTCGATCTGGTTGGCGAAAACCTTAAAGCCCGAACCGGCAAAATGCTGGGTCACAGCCTCTATTTCGATCGGGTTACGCAGATCGGGCTTGTCCGAGCCGTATTTGCGGATCGCCGTGTCATAGGGAATGCGCGGCCAGCTTTTGGTCACGCGCTTGCCGTCGGCGAATTTCTCGAACACGTTGGTGATCACCGGCTCGACGGTGTTCCACACGTCTTCCTGCGTCACAAAGCTCATTTCGAGATCGAGCTGATAGAATTCGCCCGGCAGACGGTCGGCGCGCGGATCTTCATCGCGGAAGCACGGCGCAACCTGGAAATAGCGGTCGAACCCGGCAACCATCAGCAGCTGCTTATACTGCTGCGGCGCCTGCGGCAGCGCAAAGAATTTGCCGGGGTGAATGCGGCTCGGCACGAGGAAGTCGCGCGCGCCTTCCGGCGAGGAAGCCGTCAGGATCGGGGTCGAAAACTCGGTAAAGCCAGCCTCACCCATGCCGTTGCGCATGGCCGAGATGACCTTGGTGCGCTTGAGAATGTTGGCGTGCAGCTTTTCGCGGCGCAGATCGAGGAAGCGGTAACGCAGGCGAATATCTTCGGGATATTCGGCGTCGCCAAAGACCGGCAGCGGCAGTTCCTTGGCCACCGACAGAACTTCGATTTCGCGGATGAATATCTCGATGGCGCCGGTCGCGATGTTGGTGTTCTGCGCCGCGGCATCGCGCAGCTTCACTTCGCCATCGATGCGCAGCACCCATTCGGAGCGCACTTTTTCAGCGTCGGCGAAAGCGGCGGAATCAGGGTCGATCACGCACTGCGTAATGCCATAGTTGTCGCGAAGGTCGATGAACAGCAGGCCGCCATGGTCGCGGATGCGATGGACCCAACCGCTCAGGCGCACATTCTTGCCGGCATCGTCCGCCGTCAGAGCGCCACAGGTGTGGGTGCGGTAGCGATGTGTCGTCATTTTCAAACTCGAAAAAATGCAAAAAAGGGCCGGATTCTTGGGCGGGAAAAGCGCATGGAGCACCCCGAATGTCAAGCGCCGGGCCTTTCCAGCCACGTGGCGGAAATCCGAGGTGGAGCAATCCTTCAGCACCTGCTAGGAACGATATTGACTATTTTGAGACGGTATTCATATGGACCTGATTGTTTCCACAGAGGCGCTCTCGGCATTTTGCGAGCGTGCAGCCCAGTTTGATTTCGTGACGGTGGACACCGAATTCCTCCGCGAAACCACCTATTGGCCGCGTCTCTGTCTCATTCAGGTAGCGACCGATGACGAAGCCGTCCTCATCGATCCCCTGGCCGATCACCTCGATCTCAAGCCGTTCTTTGCGCTCCTCGCCAATCCATCGGTCACCAAGGTGTTCCATGCCGCAAGGCAGGACATTGAAATCTTTGTAAAACTGACTGGTGCCGTGCCGCACAATATCTTCGACACGCAAATCGCCGCCAGCGTTTGCGGCTTTGGCGATAGCGCGTCCTATGACAGCCTCGTGCGCGCCATCTGCAAGGTCGAACTCGACAAGTCCTCGCGCTTCACCGACTGGTCGGCCCGCCCGCTGTCGGAAAAGCAGCGTCTCTATGCTCTGGCCGATGTCACCTATCTGCGCGACATCTATCGCGAGTTGCGCAAGCAGGTCGAACAGACTCGCCGTTGGGATTGGGTCGAAGACGAGCTCACAGTCCTCCGCAGCATCGAGACCTATGTCGTCCAGCCCGAAGAGGCGTGGGAACGGCTCAAGATGAAGATCAACCGCCCGCGCGATCTCGCCGCCCTCAAGGTGCTTGCAGAATGGCGCGAGCGCAAAGCGCAGACCACGGATCAGCCGCGCAGCCGTGTCTTCAAGGATGATGCGCTATTCGATCTCGCCGTGCAGCGTCCCGTGACGGCCGATGCATTCGACAAGCTGCGCGCCGTGCCCCGCGGCTTTGGCCGCAGTTCCGCCGCGGCCGAAATCATCGAACTCCTCAAGGGCGTCGAGGCCCTGCAAAAGGCGGACCTCCCCGTCCTGCCCGAACGCTATCGCGGCCCCTCACCCAAGGGCGCGGTCGGCGATCTCATTCGCGTGTTGCTGAAGTCCGTCGCCGAACAGCACGGCGTCGCCGCGCGTATCCTCGCGACCTCCGATGACATCGACGCCCTCGTGCTCGATGACGAGGCCGACGTCCCTGCCCTCAAGGGCTGGCGCCGCAAGCTCTTCGGCGAAAAAGCCCTGGCGATCAAGCACGGCCGCATCGGTCTCGCCGCCACCCGCAAAGGCGTCATCGAATTCGCGGTCACTCAGACGGAAGCGGCTGAGTAATCCTCAGCCGACCTCGACCCGCGCCTCGGCGTGATCGGCGAAGCTGGCGAACTGGCTCAGCCGGTTGCGCAGGTGCTCGCCGTTGAGGAAGGCAAAGTCTTCCGGCAGTTGCAGCACCAGAACATCGCCATCGAGCCGGAAGCGAATACGCGGCAGGATGCCGGGCATGGCCGCCGTCATCGGATAGGCGACGCGGAACAGCGTGCCGATCAACCGGCCGCGCTTGATCATCTCGGGCGAAGCCAGCGGGATCAGCATATTGGCCGATTTGCTCTTGAGCCCGTCATAACGCACCGAAATGGCGTGAGCGAGCACGGCGCGGCCGGGGTGATCGACGCCAGTCAGCGAACCATAAGCGACCGAATCGACGCTTTGCGGTCCGCGGTAGTCGGGATGCGCGCGCCAGCCGATATCGGCCAAAAGGCAAGCCACCTGCCGCAGCCGGCTTTCCTCGGCCGTTTCGACAATGCCGGCCGCCACGAAATACTGGGCGCTGAATTCGACCAGGTCGGAGGCATGCGCCGGGGACCGCGAGCGCAGCACCGACAGTTCCTCGGCGCCCTGGATCAGCGGATCGACTGCCTGCTCCGCCTCGGAAAGTAGCCCATGGAGATAGCCTTCGCGCACACCCAGCGCTGAGAAGACGACGCTGTCGAACTTGCCGGCTTGCAGCACTTCGGCCAGCACTGCCGCGCCGAATGGCACCAGTTCGCGGCGCGAATTGCTGACACTTCCGGAACCGGGATAGGTTTTTAGCGACTCGGCCGCGATGATCTCCTCGCAGACCACAATCATCTCGGCCGCGGGCACCACATAGTCCTGCACCATGTGCAGCGGGTAGTCGCGCAATTCGAGATGGAGTTTTGCGAGCGAGCGCCAGGTGCCGCCTATGGCTGCGAACTGTCCACCGGGCTCTATGTCCGCGAGCAGCGACTTCTTGAGTTTTTCGCGCACCAGCGCCGCCGCCTTCTTGGGCGACCCATCGGCATCGTCCTGCAAGCGAATGACGCCAAGCTCATGCGATTGCCCGTCAGCATCGCGACCACTGGTGATGACTGACAGCTCAAGGCTGCCGCCGCCGAGATCGCCAACGACACCGGCAAATCCCGGGATACCGGCGACCACGCCAAGCGCGGCAAAGTGCGCCTCCTCCTCGCCCGAAAGCACCCGAACGGGCGCTTCCATGATCGCCTCCACGGCCGAGACGAATTCCTGCCGATTGGCGGCATCACGCACCGCCGAAGTGGCCAGCACATGGACCTGGCCGACGCGCATCATCCGCGCCACCAGCGCGAAGCGCTTGATGGCGTCGAGCGCTTTTTCGACATTGGCGTCGGCGAGCCGCCCGCTCTGGGCAATGCCCCTTCCGAGCGCGCAGGCCGATTTTTCGTTGTAGAGCGGTGTCAGCGAGCGGGCATGACGCTCATAGACGACAAGGCGAACGGAGTTTGACCCGATATCAAGGACAGCGACCGGCTGGGCGCCCTTGAGACGGCCCTGGGCCGTAGGATCGGCGTCTACGCCCCAGAATTGTGTCAAACTCAGCCCTCGTCGTCTCCAATACCGGCGCTGCCGCGTCCGGACAGTGACGGATTGGTCATGAAATAGTCGTGCGCATTGAAGGGCTCCGCACCCTCGGCAACGCGCAAGCGATGGGAACTGCCATCTGGCAAGACTTCCCAACTTTGCTGATTGTCCTTCAAATAGGCAACTAGCGTTCTGTCAAGAATTTGCTTGTGCACGGTTCTGTTGAGAATCGGCACCATCACCTCGACGCGCCCGTCGAGGTTCCGTCCCATCAGATCCGCCGAAGAAATATAGACCAGCGCCCGCGGCGAGGGCATGGTTTCGCCACTGCCAAAGCAATAGATGCGGCTGTGTTCGAGGAATCGCCCGACCACCGATTTCACCCTGATATTGTCAGAGAACCCCGGAATGCCGGGCCTGAGACAACAGATGCCGCGCACGATCAGATCGACCTTCACGCCGGCCTGGCTCGCGTCGTAAAGCGCATCGATCACCTGCGGATCGACAAGGGAATTCATCTTCAAAAGGATGGAAGCGGGCTGGCCGGAGCGGGCGAATTCGATTTCGCGGGCGATATTGTTGACCAGCGTCTCACGCAGGTTGACCGGCGAAACCGCAATGGTTTCGAGTTCGGTCGGCCGCGCATAGCCGGTGATGAAGTTGAAAACGCGCGCTACATCGCGCGTGATCGCCGGATCGATCGTGAAATAGCTGAGGTCGGTGTAAATCTTGGCCGTGATCGGGTGATAATTGCCCGTGCCGATATGGCAATAGCTGACGAGCTTGCCCTTTTCGCGCCGCACCACCTGGCTCAATTTGGCGTGGGTCTTGAGCTCAATGAACCCGAAAACCACCTGCGCGCCGGCGCGCTCGAGGTCACGAGCCCAGCGGATATTGGCTTCCTCGTCGAACCGCGCCTTCAATTCGACCAGACAAGTCACCGACTTGCCGGCCTCGGCTGCCATCACCAGCGCCTTGACGATCGGGCTGTCCGAGGAGGTGCGATAGAGCGTCTGCTTGATCGCCACCACGTCCGGATCGCGCGCCGCCTGCATCAGGAATTGCGCGACGACGTCAAAGCTCTCGAACGGATGGTGGACGAGAATGTCCTTGGCCCGGATCGCGGCAAAATTGTCGCCATTATAGTCGCGAATGCGCTCGGGAAAGCGCGCGATATAGGGGGGGAATTTGAGGTCCGGCCGCTCGACATCGCAAACCTTGCGCGCGTCAGCGAGGCCCAGGAAGCCGTTCACCTCAAAGACGTCCGCATCCCTAATGCTTAGCTGCTCGCCGATCTGGCGCTGTAGCGCACGCGGCATCGAGCGTTCGATTTCGAGCCGGATCACCTGCCCGCGCCGGCGCTGCCGCAGCGCGCTTTCGAACTCCACCACGAGATCGGCCGCTTCGTCATCGATTTCGATTTCGCTGTCGCGGATGATGCGGAACGCACCCGAGCCGACGACCTGATGGCCCGGAAACATCTTGTGGAAGAAGAGCTTGACCAGCGTATCGATGGTCACGACCTCCGTCCGCCCTTCCGAAACCAGTTCGGACGGCAGGGCGATGAAGCGGTCGAGATTGCCCGGAATGCGCACCAGCGCCGTCAGCGGCTGATCGCTGTCCGGACGCTTCAGTTCAAAGGCGAGCGCCAGCCCCAGATTGGGAATGAAGGGGAATGGATGCGCCGGATCGACCGCAATCGGGGTCAGCACCGGGAAAATTTCTTCGCGGAACAGCTTTTGAAGATAAGCGACTTGCTCTTCGCTGAGATCGTTGGATTCGTGGATGACGACGTTCTGCGCGAACAATTCCTCGCGCAGCGTTTCCCAGTGATCCTGCTGGTCGCGCTGCAGATGCTGCGCCAGCGTCGCAATTTCCTCGAGCTGCTCGGCAGGCGTCAGCCCGTCCGCGCTCTGCTTGGTCAGGCCCGCGCGGATTTGCCCTTTTAGGCCGGCGACGCGCACCATGTAGAATTCGTCGAGATTGTTGGCCGAGATCGACACGAAGCGCAGGCGCTCGAGCAGCGGGTGCGCTTCGTTGCCGGCCTCTTCGAGCACGCGCATGTTGAACTGTAGCCAGCTCACCTCACGGTTGACGAACCGCGCCGGGCTGGTTCGCAACGCCTCGACATCCGGCCCAGCGCCTTCTGCCTCGGTGATCTCGCTCATGTCATTCATCGCTTGAAGGGTCCCAGTCCTGTTGGCCGCCACCCTCGCGCTCCGCCTCCCGGAGCGCCAGGGCTTCTGTTGCAATCGTTCGGGTAATGGCCGTTCCTCTCGCAAGGGCAAGCCGGTCCATGCGGTCGGCCAAAACAGCCACTTCCTCGGGGCTGCGTTCCATCCGCGCCACGAGATAGTGGATGATTTTGGGGTCGACCTTGATCTGACGATCGCCGAAAAGTTTGGCGAACATGTGTGACAGTTCTATGTCGTCGCTGACCTCAAGCCGAAAGGCCGGAGCCCTTCTTACACGCGACCGCACATCGTCCGTCTTGAGCGGCCACTTGGCAATGTCATCGCGCGCCGTCAGCAGCAGCGTCCGGTTGCCGCGCATGGCCTGGTTGAGCAGATGAAAGAGGCTCGGCTCGTCATAGCCCTGCCGATCCACATCCTCGATCACCAGCGGCCCGCGCCCATCCGCTTCCGCGATGGCGGTGATCGTTTCCGGCGTCACCATGGGCGCATGGCTGCGATCGGCAAAAATCCGCGCCAGATGCGATTTCCCGGAGGCGGGCGGACCGATCAGCAGCGTGACGGCATCGGGCCAATGCGGCCAGGCGCCGATTCGTCCGTGGGCCAGGGCATTGCCTTCCCCCACCAGAAAATCGTCCGCGGCATGGGATGGCGTATGCTCGAACTCGAGCGGCAGTTGCCGCAACCTGTCGTTACGCAGAGGGGTTACCACCCTGGCCACCGTGGGTTGATCCGAGATAGAGGCTGCTCCCCTTATACTTGCGAATGCCGTAGCGCACGAGCACCCCGCCGATCGCCGCCAGCGGCACGGCGAGCAATAGCCCGACAAAGCCGAACAAGGCGCCGAATGCCAGCAGCGCAAACATCAGCCAGACCGGGTTGATGTTGATCGAGCCGCCCACGAGCTTGGGATAGAGCACATTGCCTTCGACGAACTGCCAGCCCATGAAAATGGCAAAGACCAGCGCCACCATCCACCAGTTGGGCCAGAACTGCACGGTGGCGATACCCATGGAGAGGGCAAAGCCAACGCCGAACCCGACATAGGGAATAAAGCTCAGGAGCCCGGCAATGAGGCCGACGGCCAAGCCATAGTTGAGGCCAACAAGGGAGAGCGCGCCCGCGTAAAATACCGCGTCGATCACCAGCACACCGCCCTGCCCGCGGATCACGCCGGCCATGGAGCTGTCGATATCGCGCAGAATGCCCAGAATCTCCGGGCGCTGCTTTCGCGGCAGCAGGTCATGCAGCCCGCGCACCATGCTGTCCCAATCGAGCAGCAGATAAAAGGCAACGACCGGGGTAAAGATGGCAAAGCCGATCACACTGATCAGCGTCATGCCCGAAGCGAGGATTTCCGAGGTGACGACACCGGCAAATCCCACAACCTGACCCAGCATATCCGAAACCGTGCGCTCCACCTGCGCGGCTCGCTCCGGCCCAAGCCACTGGTTTAGCTCCGGCGCCCATTTACGCACCATGGCCTCGAGATCGACCGCATAGCCCGGCAGGCGCTGCACCAGCCCGACAATCTGCGTTGCGACCATCGGAACGATCATGACGAAGATGCCCGAGATAATGGCGATGACGCACAGCAGCACGACCGCCGTAGCCCAGCCGCGGTTGAAACGCCACTTCTGAAGCTGGGTCACCAACGGATTGAGCAGATAGGCCAGCGCCGCGCCAACCACGAATGGCAGCAGGATGCCGCGGAAGATCCAGAGAGCCAGGATCAGGAAGACGAAGAAGCCGATCCAGATCAGCACTTGATTTCTAAGGTTCATGGTGCCGGGCGGCCCTTGCGTCTGACTATTCAAGAAGCTATCAGGCCTTCAGGCAAAATGAGCAGAAAGCGAATATCACTTTCGGCTTACGAAACCGCCACGAAAAACAAAGACCTGGAGCATTCAGCGATTCGATTATCGCATGAAAAGCTCTAGCGGCCAGCACCGTTAAGTTCAACCAGACCGGGTCTCGGTAGCCAAAGCGTTCCCGATATCCCCAGCAATGGCTTTAGGCTCATGTCCGACGCGCAAAACCTGCCATCAAACGGCCTGTCATACAAGCAGGCGGGTGTCGATATCGACGCGGGTAACGCGCTGGTCGAGGCCATCAAGCCCGCCGTGCGTTCTACCCGCCGCCCCGGCGCCGATGGCGAAATCGGCGGTTTCGGCGGTCTTTTCGACCTCAAGGCCGCTGGCTTCACGGATCCTGTGCTCGTCGCCGCCAATGACGGTGTCGGCACCAAGCTCAAGATCGCCATCGATACCGGCAAGCACGACACCATCGGCCAGGACCTTGTCGCCATGTGCGTCAACGATCTCGTCGTTCAGGGCGCCGAGCCGCTGTTCTTCCTCGATTATTTCGCGACCGGTAAGCTCGATGTTGCGCAGGGCACTGCCATTGTCGAGGGCATAGCCCATGGCTGCCGCCTCGCCGGCTGCGCGCTGATCGGCGGGGAAACCGCCGAAATGCCGGGCATGTACCACGGCAATGACTATGACCTCGCCGGCTTTGCCGTCGGCGCCGCCGAGCGCAACGCCCTCTTGCCGCGCAAGGATATTGCCGCCGGGGACACGCTCGTTGCCATCGCTTCCTCCGGCGTTCACTCCAACGGCTATTCGCTGGTCCGCAAAATCGTCGATCTCTCCGGCCTCGCCTGGACCGCCGACGCGCCTTTCGAAACCGGTAAGACGCTGGCCGAGGCGCTCCTCGAACCCACCCGCATCTACGTCAAACCGCTCCTCGCCGCCCTCAAGGCCGGTCTCGGCATCAAGGCGCTGGCCCACATTACCGGCGGCGGCTTCATCGACAATATTCCGCGCGTCCTGCCTGATGACCTCGCAGCCGACGTCGACCTCGATGCCGTCACCGTGCCGGCCGTCTTCGGCTGGCTCGCCAGGGTTGGCGGCATGAGCGAACGCGAAATGCTCCGCACCTTCAATTGCGGCGTCGGCATGCTCGTCGCCGTCACGCCCGAAGACGCCGAAAAGCTCGTCGAGCACCTGACCGCCTCCGGTGAAACCGCAGCCATCGTCGGCCAGTTGACCCCGCGCACGGACGAACCCGTCACCTTCCGCGGGAAGCTCGCGCTCTGACCATGTTGAACCCGGGCCGTCTGATCATCATCGCGGGACTGCCCGGGACCGGAAAATCGACTCTCGCCCAAGAACTTAGCGCCCGCTTCCAGGCGGTCATCTATTCCCCCGACGATTGGATGGATGCGCTCGGCATCAATCTCTGGGACAGTGCCATCCGCGATGCCGTCGAACGCCTGCAATGGCAACAGGCGCAACACATCCTGCGTCTCGGCGGCACCGCAATCATCGAGTGGGGAACCTGGGCCCGTTCCGAACGTGACGCGTTGCGAAACGCCGCCCACGCCCTCGGTGCCAAAGCAGAACTACACTTCCTCGATCTCCATCCCACCGTTCTTCACGAGCGCATGACAGCACGTGGTCGCGAAAATCCGCCCATGACACTGGAACAGCTTCAGGCCTATTCCGCCGCGATCGAACGGCCTACGCGCGAAGAACTCGCCCTCTACGACGCACCATCGGAGCCGCTTTCATGACCCGTAAAAAAGTCGGCGTCCTCATCTCCGGCCGCGGCTCGAACATGTCCGCGCTGATCGAGGCGTCGAAAGCGCCGGATTACCCCGCCGAGATCGTCGGCGTGCTCTCCAATAGAGCTGCAGCACCAGGCCTCGCAACCGCCCAGCAGCACGGCATCGCCACGGCTTCGCTGGCACAGAGCAAGTTCTTGAGCCGGGAAATGTTCGAGGACATGATGACCCAGATCCTTGAAGGCTGGGAGGTCGATTACGTCTGTCTCGCCGGCTTCATGCGTATCCTCGGCGAAGATTTCGTGCTCCGCTGGCAGGGCCGGATGGTCAACATCCACCCCTCCCTCCTGCCCCTCTATAAAGGCCTCGACACCCATGCCCGCGTGCTGGCCGCTGGGGACGCCGAGCATGGCTGCACGGTCCATTTCGTCACGCCGGGCCTCGATGAAGGCCCAGCCATCCTGCAAGCCCGCGTCCCGGTCCTCCCGGGCGATACGCCCGAGACGCTGACCGCCCGCGTGCTCGTCGAAGAGCACAAGATCTATCCTCAGGCCCTGGCCATGCTCGCCCGCGGCGAGGTTTCGCTCTAAGCCGCAGACAGGGCCCGGCCCTCACGCCGCAAAACGACGACCTGCGCGATCAACCCGACGACGAAGGCCAGCAGTAGCGCACCATGCGCCCCCAGCACGATGGGCGAACTCACGCTGGCGGCAATCGGGGCGCCATCAGGCACGCGGGTCAGCGTTTCCGTCACTGTCGGCACCAGCAGCAGCAAGACGCTGAAGCTGAGGCTGACGGTTTCGATGTAGCGCCGCGCGCGTCCCAAAAATGCCAGCCGATGAACGCCATAGCCCAGCGCAATCACCAACAGTGTCAGGCCGCCGATGGCGTAGCTCACCGGCTGTTTTGCCACCAGAAATGCCGTGGCGCCGCCCAAAACCATCGACGCAAAATAGATCGCACCCGGCACCGAGCGCGGCACGATGCGTCCATGCCGCGCCAGCATATAGATGGCCATGGCGAGCGCCGGCAGGCTGCCGAGCGTATGAAACCAACCGATGGGAGAAATGCCGAACATTTTTGGTCCTTGTGTCGCAGGGAGACGCCGAAGCGCCGATGTATCTACTAGTTGGTAGGTAATATTGTGAAATGTGAGCCTCGCGGCCTACTTGATGAAGCGCTCCACAAGCGGACCGACGATCATCTCGAATACCGCCGCATTGCCATGGGCCCGGCTGGACAGCATGGCCCCGTGCACCGTTGCGACGAAAACTTCCGCTTCTATCTCGGGCTCATGCACCATGCGCAGGCTCCCCTGCTCCAGACCATCCCGGAACACATTCGTCAGCCACGCGGCCAGCGCCCGGAAATGTGCCCGCACCTCGGCCGCCACCTCTTCGGGCAGAGCCGGCATCTGGCTGGCCAGCAACGCGCAGACACAGAACGGCTCCGAGCCCGAGGCAATGCAAGACTGCCAATAGCCCGTATAAGCCCGCAGTTTTTCGGCCGGGTCGGCAATGGCCTTGTCCAGGTGCCCGAGCCCGTCCAGGGCCTCCCGCCGGTAACGTTCCACCAGAACCCGAACCAATTGTGCCTTAGTCGGAAAATGGTGGTGAATGCTGGCCTTGCGAATGCCGACAATGCTGGAAATATCCGCGTAGCTGAACCCGTCATAGCCGCCCGACAGAATGAGCGGGCGCGTATGGCGGAGGATTTCTTCGGCAGTGTTGGAAAGATCGGTCATGCCGTTTACCTACCTTCTAGTAGGTATATCGTCAATCCCCTAATCCGGCCAGGGTTCCAGGCGTAGTTCCGGCCAAAGCGCCATCGAGCGCGCCGCCTTGCCTTCATGCGTCGCCCGATTGCGCAGCACAGGATTGGGCGTCAGCCGGAACGAGAACAGGTCATCGAGCCCGAAGGGCGCGAAAATGACGATTTCCCCCCTCTCGATCCGCGCCGCAACCGCGTGGGTTTTGGTCGCAAAATAGAGCAGCATGTCAGCGCTGCAATTGAGCATGGGATAGACCAGCCCGAATTTTTCGGGAAACCACAGATGCACCCGCGCCTGGTTGCGCACCTCGACCGGAATCGGGCTCTCCGAAAAATAGGCCTGCGCCCGGCGAATGACCCGGTCTTCCGCCTCGTAACTTCGATCCGAGGGGTCGAAATACACCAGATCGGCGTCCTTGATGCCCCGGTGACGCGGGCGGCCAGTCAGGGCGTTCCAGACCATGTTGTAAATTGCGCCGGAGCCAAGCAGCGGGTCGGGCAGACCAAGCTCGTTCAACCCGGTCAAAAACGCCATCAGCGTCGCATCGCCTTCAATCAGTTCGACCAGTACCCGACGCTGCGTCGCCGCATCCGCTCCTGCATATTTCAGATGATCCACCATGCACTCCCCCGCCCCAACTGAAGCTGCTGGAACCTGCTGACAGCGCCTGTCAGCAAGCTCATGCTTCTTGCAGCAAGGGCGGCAGGCCCATCACCGCAATTGATGCCTTTCATCGTCAAAATCGGTTCGACCTTTGTTCCCCTGAGGCGTAGCGTGCCGGCCGTCAACTTAATGAGGCCCTGCGATGAGTCTGCGTGACTGGCTCCTGATCATTCTACTAGGCGCCATTTGGGGCTGCTCCTTTGTTTTCAACGCTGTGCTGATCCGTGAAATCGGCCCCCTTTGGGTGACGTCCCTGCGCGTCGCCATTGGCGCTCTCGGCTGCTGGCTATTTCTTTTCGCGCGCCGCAAGCCGGTGCCTCGCGATCCCAAGCTCTGGCTGCAGCTGGGCGCCCTGGGGCTCCTTGCCTATGCCATTCCCTTCGCGCTGTTTCCGCTGGCCCAGGCCCATCTCGCCAGCGGCGTTGCCGCCATCATCAATGCCCTGACGCCTATGGTCACAGCCGTGCTGTCGCATTTCTGGATCGGCGGCGAAAAAGCGACCCCGACCAAGTTTACCGGCGTCGCCATCGGCTTTGTGGGTGCCGCAATTCTGGTTTCACCGGCCCTTGCAGCCGGTGGCTCGTCCCAACTCTGGGCGGTGGGCGCCTGCCTTGGCGCCACCCTTTGTTACGGCCTCTCGCTCAACATCACGCGCAGCTACAAGCATGTGGAGCCGACGGCCTTCGCCGCCATCGCGCTGACCGGCGCCGCCATTGTCGCCACCCCCGTGGCCTTCTTCGCCGAAGGCGTTCCGGTGATTACAAAAGCGGAAACCTGGGCGGCAGCCTTGGCCATCGGACTCCTGTCGACCGCCTTCACCTTCCAGATCATGTACCGGATCCTGCCCCGCGTCGGCGCCACCAATTTCGCCACGACGACCTTCGTCGCCCCCATTTCCGCGCTGCTGATCGGGGTGACGGTGCTGGGCGAGACGATCCTGCCGGTCCAGATCCTGGGCATGCTGGTGATCTTCTTCGGCCTTCTGTTCATCGATGGCCGCATCCGGCAGATCTGGCGCCGCGCGACCGTCTGAGTGTCGGCGTGGAACTCCTCCGCCTGGCCGCCGTTGGCCCAGATGGAGGAGTGCCATGCCAGACCCCAGACCAGACATCGACCCGCGCCCGATCCCCGAGATCATCCCCCAGCCCGAGCCGCCGCAACCGCAGCCGATAAACCCCTATCCACCGGGGCCAGAGGAAATTCCCCCGCCGGACCAGCCGATCGAAGAGCCTGTGCCTTCCCCTGCGCCAGAGATTCCGCCCGAACCGGGATACGAACCGCGCATGCTAAAGGCCGGATAATCTTTGGGAGTTAGCCTTCGTAGCCTTCCACGACGACGAAATCGAGCACGGCCGCATTTTCGCGCATCGCGATCCCGCCCTGATATTCCGCCGAATCATAGGCCTTGAGCGCGGCCTCGTAGCTCGGAAATTCCACGACAACGGTGCGCTGACGCGCCGTGCCCTCGGGAATGGCGTGGCGTCCCCCGCGTACGAGGAAACGCCCATCATGGCCGGCGAGAAAGGGGCCGACAAAAGCTTGATAGGTTTTGAACTGTTCGGGATCGATCACATCAACCCGAACCACCCAATAACCCTTTGCCATATCCCCTCCTGACTGACCTCTATTCGATGCCGAGTTTCTTCTTCATCAGATCGTTCAGCGCCTGCGGATTGGCTTTGCCGCCCGAAGCCTTCATCGCCTGACCAACGAACCAGCCGATCATGGTCGGCTTGGCCAGAACCTTGGCCACCTGATCGGGATTGGCTGCAATGATTTCATCAACGATCTTTTCGATCGCACCGAGATCGGTCACCTGCTTGAGGCCGCGACGCTCGACGATTTCGGCCGGAACGCCCTCGGGCTCCTCGGCGATGAGAATCTGCAGCACGTCCTTGCCGCCCTTGGAGGAAATCGTACCGCCGGCAATCAGGTCAACGAGACCAGCGATCTGGGCCGGCTGTAGGTGCGTTTCCCACACGGCGAGGCCCTGGCTATTGGCAAAGGCCGCCACATCGGCATTGAGGATATTGGCAACGGCCTTGCCATCGCGCTTGCTGCCGCCAAAGGCGACGCAGGCCTCAAAATAGTCAGCCGTTTCGCGGTCGAGCGTCAGCACCATGGCGTCATAGGCGGTCACGCCATAGTCGGCGATGAAGCGCGCCTGCTTCTCGTCCGGCAATTCGGGCAAGTGCTTGCCGAGCTCGGCGATGAAAGCATCGTCGAATTCGAGCGGCAGCAGGTCCGGGTCGGGGAAATAGCGATAGTCGTGCGCTTCTTCCTTCGAACGCATCGAGCGCGTTTCGCCCAGTTTCGGGTCGAACAGCCGCGTTTCCTGATCGATCGAGCCGCCGTCTTCCAGAATATCGATCTGGCGACGCGCTTCATATTCGATCGCCTGACCGGCAAAGCGGATGGAATTGACGTTCTTGATTTCGCAGCGCGTACCGAATTCGCCGCCGGGGCGGCGCACCGAGACGTTCACGTCGGCGCGCATGGAGCCCTGCTCCATATTGCCATCGCAGGTGCCGAGATAGCGCAGGATCGTGCGCAGCTTGCCCAGATACGCCTTGGCCTCTTCGGACGAGCGCAGATCGGGCTTGGACACGATTTCCATCAGTGCCACGCCCGAGCGGTTGAGGTCGACAAAGCTCATGTTGGGGTGCTGATCGTGGATCGACTTGCCCGCGTCCTGCTCGAGATGCAGGCGCTCGATGCCGATCTCGATCTGCTCGCCATCGACGTCGAGTAGAACCTGGCCCTCGCCGACGATCGGGTCCTTGAACTGGGAAATCTGGTAGCCCTGCGGCAAGTCCGGATAGAAATAGTTCTTCCGGTCGAACACCGAGCGCTTGTTGATCTTGGCCTTGAGCCCAAGGCCGGTGCGCACGGCCTGACGCACGCATTCCTCGTTGATCGTGGGCAGCATGCCCGGCATGGCCGCATCCACAAAGCTCACATTGGCATTGGGCGGATTGCCGAAGGCCGTCGAAGAGCCCGAAAAGAGCTTGCTCTCACTCGTGACTTGCGCGTGCACTTCCATGCCGATGATCACTTCCCAATCCCCGGTCGAACCGGAAATCAGGCGCTTCTTGTCAGGGGTGCGGGTGTCGACGAGGGTCATACTTGGGCGGGTCCTATGCCGCTTTCAGAAGAGGCTTCCGAAAGCGTATTTTATCGAGTTCATAGTTCAGGCTGGCAGAGAACTTCATACCGCGCCAGACCGGATCATATCCCTGGCGTTGGTAAAATCGCACTGCCCCGGCATTGCCGGCATAGGTCTCAAGTTCAGCATAATCAAGACCATCTAAGGCGATAGCCGCTTCAAGCGCTGCAAGCAAGGCCGCACCGATCCCCTGGCCCTGTGCTCCATGCGCCACCCACAGATCGGAAATGATCTCGTCGCCGAATTCGCGAGCGCCCCATCCGAGTGGGCGCGCAAAATCGGTCGCCACGAGAATTGTTCCCCAATAACCGGCGCAGAATTCCTCGAAATCGCGTTGCAGTATTGCAGGATCGGTACGCCCGGCGTCGTGGACGGCAAACTCGCTATTGCGCCAGGAAGAAAAACCTATTTTACCGAGCGTCTTGGCTTCTTCTGCTTTGGCCGCCCGGATGATCAATCAATATCTCCGGCAAAAGGTCGAAGCTGCTTTTCGAGGTGCACGCTGGTGAACGGATCATGCCCGCCGCGCGGCTCGCCGCGCAGAGCCAGGATATGATAGCCCTGCCGCTCATAAAAGCGCACGGCCCGCACGTTGTCGGCCGGGGTTTCGAGATGCACCATGCTGGCCCCTTGCAGCTCCAGCATGGTTTCCATGCGGTTGAGCAGGCTCGCGCCGATGCCGTGGCCCTGCATGTCGGGCATCACGAAAAGATAGGGTATATAGCTCCGCCGCGCGGAGCGGGAACACCAGCCGACCACGATGCCATCGATGGTGGCCACAATCGTGTTCTGCCAATTCGTCCCGGAGGCCTGGGAAAGCCGGGCCCGCTCGCTTTCGCGCTGTCCGGGCCGTTCGTCCAAAAGCGGACGAATACCGGTGTCCCAGGCGGCAAAGGCAATGTCGGCCATGCGTGGGGCGTCCGAGATTTCGGCCTTCCGAATTTCGATCACCGCCACGCCCAACTCCCGTTACGCTTCAGTTACGCCCAATATTATCGCGCCCGGCGACGCGCGGCGATAATGCCCTTTTCGTAGTTCACATTCCAGTCGATCAGGGTTCGCCACAAGAGTTCGGCCTGATCTTCATCCAATTCAAGATCGCCGCTGCGCGTGCGAACCTTGGAAATGATCGACTCGATCCGCTGGGGATCATAGGCCTCGTGCGGATCGGTTTTGATCTCGGCCATTCTTGTCACATAGCGATGACGCTCAGCAAGCAGGGTCAGCAGGGCCTGGTCGATACGGTCGATCTCGGCCCGCACGTCATCCTTGCTTTCACATTGGGCGGGCAGTTTGGCGGCAGCGGTCACGGTCTATCCTCAAAGTCTGGCGTCTGTTGCTGGTTTGCACCGCCATGGCCACGATTTCAACCGCTCCTTTCGGAGATTCTGGACGCCGCGTCGCGGCGGCGATAAACAATGGGTCATGTCTAGCCAGTTTGAGATTGCCTAAGTCCCCGTCCAATCGCGACGGGGCTGAATGAACCGACCAGCCGCCGAGCGTGATGCCGGCGGATGGCTTTGTTTGTTCGCGCGCGAGCAAAGCTCAGCGCGCCTGCTCAGGCTTCAGACTATCAATGGATATTTCCCGAGACGAACAGCGCGTGCTCCATGCACTCGCACAGGGCGGCTATATCACCGCCATCAAAGATGAACGCGGCAAGATCGCCGCATTCGAATTCATCAACCGCGAAGGTTGGCCCATCGGCGGCTTCACGCCCCTCCTCTTCTCCAAACTCAAGGCGAAGAAGGCCATCAAATCGCAAGGCGGCAAGCCCTATCGCATCACCAAACGGGGGTTGGAACTGGTGAGAAGCCAGCTGGATAACCGGTAGGAAGGAAAGCCTGCCCTTCGTCCCACTCTGACCAGTAGTCCTCATGGTGAGGCGCTTTGCAGAGCAAAGCCTCGAACCACGAGGGCGTGCCCCGATACCCAAGTGCCACACCCCGATGATGAGCTGCCGGGCGCCATTTCGCGCAACATGATCCGCACGAGCACCGTGGATCCGAAAACGAAAGGCCGAGACAATGTCCCGGCCTTTCTCATTCCCGCATTCGAAAGATTCAGTGCTTGGTCACTTCGCTCAGCGCCGCGGCGATGTGTTCCCATTCGGCGCTGACGCTTGCCGTCGCCCGGCGCTTGCCGGCGCGGCGATACCAGTAGTCGGCATTGCCCATATCGGCCTCGATCCAGTGCATCAGCGCATGCACCCAATCAAAGGCCGGCACGCCTTCCATCGCCTGGACGATGTTGTGTGCTTTTTCCCATTCGGGACCGACGCGCAGCTCGCCCTTCTTCAGCCACCAAAGTGCCTGCAGGGGCATGCCCATTTCCTTGGGCGGTTCCGACCAGTCGAGCGTCGTGAAAATATCTATGGCCATCGGCAAAGTTCCTGTCGGCCCGGACGCTGCCGCAGGGCGCGTCACTACCAGTTTCAACTTGTACATGGGGCGCAAATAGTGCGGAACGGCGGCGCAATCAAGCGCCACCATTGCCCAAGGTCTGTTCTGCTCACCACCAACGCGTGGGCGCGAAGTCGGTGCCGGTGCTCTTTTCGATGACGCGCGCCGCTGCAAACAGCGTCTCTTCGTCGAACGGCTTGCCGATCAACTGCAGCCCCAGCGGCAGGCCCTTGCCATCCTTGCCCGCCGGCACGGCGATGCCCGGCAGCCCGGCCATGTTCACCGTCACGGTGAAGACGTCGTTGAGATACATGGCCACGGGATCCGCCGCCAAAGCCTCGTCGCCGATGGCAAAGGCGGCCGACGGCGTCGCCGGAGTAAGAATCGTGTCGACGCCGGCATTGAACGCGTCTTCAAAATCCTTCTTGATCAGCGTGCGCAGTTTCTGCGCCTTGACGTAGTAAGCGTCAAAGTAACCCGCGGAGAGCACATAGGTGCCGATCATGATGCGGCGTTTCACCTCGCGGCCGAAGCCGGCGGCGCGGGTGAGTTCATAAAGATCGGTGATGTCCTTGCCGGAAACGCGCAGGCCATATTTTACGCCATCATAGCGGGCGAGGTTGGACGAGGCTTCGGCCGGCGCCACGATATAGTAGGCCGGTAGGGCATATTTGGTGTGCGGCAGCGAAATGTCCTTCACCGTCGCGCCTTCGGCCTTGAGCCATTCGAGGCCCTGGTTCCACAGCGCCTCGATCTCGGCCGGCATGCCGTCCATGCGATATTCGCGCGGCACGCCAATGACGAGACCCTTGACGCCACGCTCGACGGCAGCGGCAAAATCGGGAACCGCCAGATCGACGCTGGTCGAATCCTTGACGTCAAAACCGGACATGGACTGGAGCATCAGCGCCGCGTCTTCCACGGTGCGAGCGATGGGGCCAGCCTGATCGAGCGAGGAGGCGAAAGCCACCGTGCCCCAGCGCGAGCAGCGGCCATAGGTCGGCTTAATGCCCACAGTGCCGGTGAAGGCGGCCGGCTGGCGGATCGAACCGCCGGTATCGGTCGCAGTCGCGCCGGCGCAAAGCCAGGCCGCAACAGCCGAAGCCGAACCGCCCGAAGAGCCGCCCGGCACCAGATTGGCATTGCTGCCTGCGGCGCGATAGGGATTGACCACCGAACCATAATAACTGGTCTCGTTGGACGATCCCATGGCGAATTCGTCCATGTTGAGTTTTCCAAGCATCACGGCGCCATCGCGCCAGAGATTGGCCGTCACGGTCGATTCGTATTCGGGCTTGAAACCATCGAGAATGTGGCTCGCAGCCTGGGTGTGCACGCCCTTGGTCGCAAAAAGGTCCTTCACCCCGAGCGGAATGCCTTCGAGCAGCCCGGCCTCGCCTTTGGCAAGTTTCGCGTCGCTAGCCCGAGCCATGTCGCGCGCCTGATCGGGCGTCGTCGCCACATAGGCATTGAGCTGGTCATTGGCCGCGTCGATGGCACCGATATAGGCCTCGGTCAGCTCCAGAGCGGAAAAACTCTTGGTCTTGAGGCCCTTGCGGGCATCGGCGAGGCTCAGCTTGGTCAGTTCAGTCAACGGTAATCTCGCTCAGATTGTCGCAGCGCGTATAGATGGTTGTGCCTGACGGCACCGTGACGTCGGCCGATTCCGCATCTTCGGGCTCAAAATTCATGGCCCATGTGATGTCGGCGGAAGACGCCACCTGTATCTCGGTTTCCGAATACGGCGTTACGGCCAGGATGTCAGGATAAATTTCGCCCGGCAGCTCGCAGATCGCATCAATAAACAGATGCGACGAGCCCTCGCGGCTTTTGACGTCGAAGAAATTGCATTGGAATTCCATCGACTGGATGCCCTTGGAAAAATCCAGGGCCAGAAAATCGAGGTCCATGAACGCCTCGATGCCCTTGTCCTCGATCATGCCACACGCCTTGGCGTCGCTGACATAGATTTTGGTCTGGTCGATCCTGAGGTCTTCCTGCGCCAAGGCAGGCACTGTCAGGGCCAAGAAGGAAACAAGGGCGAGGCGGATCATGCCGCCTTCTCCTCGTCGAGTCGCAGCTCGAAAAACGCCGACCACTCGCTATCGGGGTAATCAAGGAACGGTCCACGCGTCACGAATCCGTAACGCTCATAGAGCCGATGGGCTTCGAGCATGCCGTCGCCGGTGCCGGTTTCCAGCATCACGACCGGCATCCCCCGTTCCCGCGCCAGCGCAACGATCCGCTCCAGCAATTGCCGGCCAACGCGCTGCCCCCGCACTTCGGGCACGGTGAACATGCGCTTGACCTCGCCGAGCTCGGGCCCATGCGTCTTGAGCGCCCCCATACCCACCGCGGCACCAGCTTCGTCCCGCGCCACAAATAACGTCGTGTCGCTGTCGGCCATCTGCTCGACCGTCATCTTGAATTGAAACTCAAGCGGCGAGAGCGGCAGAAGATGATCATTAAGGCGCGCAACCAGCGCCCGCACATCGTCCTGAAGCGGGGATTCGACGGCGATCGAAATCGCCATTTCTATTCGACCACCTTGGGCACCATGAAGAAATTGTCCTCCGTCAGCGGCGCGTTCTGAACGATTCTCTCGGGATAACCGCCATCGGTCACCACGTCATCGCGGCGGCGCAGCTGCATCGGGGTCACCGACGTCATCGGCTCGACGCCATCAACGTTCACTTCGCCGAGTTGTTCGACAAAGCCCAGAATGGCGTTGAGCTCGTCCTGATAGCTGGCGACTTCCTCCTCTTCGATACGAATACGGGCAAGGCGCCCGATGCGCTTGACGGTGGCAGCGTCGACAGACATGGCAAACTCCAGCGAATATTGGCCTTCTTTGCCGCTTCATTAGCAATGCGGCGGCCCAAAAGACAATGAAAATGCCTTATGTGTGAGATCAGACTTCCATAGCCATTCCACGCTCCAGCGCAATAAGGCCCGTCCCATCGAGCCGATCGCGCAGCGCGTCGAAGGCCGCATCCACCTCCAGTTCGGCTCCGGCCAGCGCAATCAGCCGCGGCGCAGCACGATCCAAAAGCCTCCCACCGCGTTCCGCCAGCCCCTCGCCGATCAGCACCACCACCGCCTGCCCCAGCCAGCGCCCGCTCGCCGCGAAGGCGCCCTTTGCCAACACCAACGGCGCCTCCCCATCGGCATCGACCACCAGCGCACCCTGCCCCAGCCCGACCACCGCCGGCTGCCGCATGGCCTCATCCACTTCAAGCATCCGCAATGGCGCCCGCGGCTTCCATTCGGCATTCACGCCGCCCACCACCTCGGCAAACCTCACGACGATATCCGCCCCGCTCACCAGCTCCGCCCGATCCACGCCGGGCAAAGCGCCCTCGCCCTCCACGACCGCAATCGCCCCCGCCGCATGAATGCGAAACGTGTCGTCTCCGAACCAGGTAAGTTTCATTTGGTAGTCCCATCGCCAAAGTCTGCCCATGAGCCTATAGGACAGACCGATCCACAACCGCGAGCCCCATGTGACCGAGACCGAACCGCTAGACGCCATCCCGCCCACGGGAAAAATCCTCGGCCTCGATCTTGGCACCAAGACCATCGGCGTCGCGGTATCGGACGGCATGCGCTATTCGGCCACCCCGCTCGAAACCATCAAGCGCACGAAATTCACCCAGGATGCCGAGCGCATCATCGCGCTCGTCGCCGAGAACAATGCCGTGGCCCTGATCCTCGGCCTGCCGCTCAATATGGATGGCACCGAGGGCCCGCGCGTCCAGTCGACCCGCGCCTTCGCCCGCAATCTCGCTCAAAAACTTGCCCTGCCGATCGCCTTCTGGGACGAGCGCCTCTCGACCGCGGCAGTCACTCGCATGATGATCGATGCCGATCTTCGCCGCGACCGCCGCGCCGAGGTCGTCGACAAGCTCGCCGCCAGCTACATCCTGCAGGGCGCGCTCGACCGGCTACGCCGCTAGCCGCCGCACCGTCACCGGCGCCTCGCCAAACAGTTTTCGAAACGCCCGCGAGAACGCCGCCTCGGATTGGTAACCGCTGGCTTTCGCAATGCGCGACACCGGTTCCCCCGTATCGACCAGCTTTAGCCGCGCCAGATGCAGCCGCCATTGTGCGAGATAGGTCATCGCCGGCTGCCCGACGAGCTCGGTAAACCGCGCCGCAAAGCCCGAGCGCGACATGCCCGCTTCCCGTGCCAGTCCCGCCAATGACCAATCCGCCTCCGGCCGCCGATGGATCAGCGCCAGCGCCCGTCCAATCTGCGGATCGCGAAGCGCCGCTAGCCAACCCTGCCGCGCTTCGGGCGCCATATCGAGCCATTCGCGGATCGCCTGGATCACCAGAATATCCGCCAACCGCGTCATCACCGTTTCTCCGCCCGGCCGCAGCGACGTTGCCTCGCGCGCAATCAGCCCCAGCGTGCTCTGCACCCAGGCATCCAGCGCCTCGTCCCAGGCCTGAATGAGAATTTTTCGCGGCAAGAGATCCAGCAGCCGCTTCCCCGCCACATGGTCAAATTGCACCACCCCCGCCATGGCCCGCACCAGTTCGCCACCGCCACCCAGCGTCATGATCTCATAGCGCTCGCTGATCTTGTCCACGGGCAGGTCAAACAGCGGCACGCTCGCCACGCCCGATCCGCTCAGCAGCCGAAATTCCTGCCCATGCGGCAGCACCAGCATGCTCCCCGCCTTGAGCACGATTTCCTCGCCATCCACCTCGGCCACGCCCTGCCCCTCGGTAACGATGACGAACATCATCGACTCGATAAGCCGCGGCATATCCATGCCCCAGGGCGCCGTCATTGTGGCCCGGCAATAAAGCGTCCCGGTGAGGCGCAGCATGTGCAGCACCTCGCCAAGCGGATCGGAAAGCGGGGCCGGCTGAAAACAATCCATGGTAATACCGTCAGTTTGGACGATCTGCAAAATAGTGCGGACTTAACGTGATTGATAGTCCCAAACACCGCCCCAAAATCTCCCCTGTCATCAAGAGGAGCTTTTTCACCATGACAACCGACACCCCCGTTCTCGTCATCGGCGCTACCGGCAAGACCGGCGCCCGCGTCGCCGCCCGTCTCGCCGCCCTTGGCCATCCCCACCGCGGCGTCTCGCGCCGTTCCGAACCAGCCTTCGATTGGGAAAAGCCCGAAACCTGGGCTCCCGCCCTCGAAGGCATGAAGAGCGCCTACATCACCTACGTGCCCGATCTCGCCGCCCCCGAAGCCCATGAAAACATCCGCCGCTTCGCCGACCTCGCCAAAACGGCAGGCCTCAAAAAACTCGTCCTCCTCTCCGGCCGCGGCGAACACGGCGCCGAACTCTCCGAAGATCGCATTCGCCAAAGCGGCCTCGATTTCACCATCGTCCGCGCCAGCTGGTTCAACCAGAATTTCGACGAGGGCTTTTTCCATTCCTCCGTCCTCGAAGGCGTCATCGCCCTGCCCGCCGCCATGCGCCTCGAACCTTTTATCGATCTCGACGATATTGCCAACGTCGCCGTAGCCGCGCTCCTCGATAACAAGCACAATGGCGAAACCTATGAACTCACCGGCCCGCGCCTGATGACCTTTGCCGACGCCGCTGCCGAAATCGCCGCGGCCAGCGGCCTCCCGGTCAGCTACGTCCCCATCGACGGCGCCACCTTCCACGCCGCCCTCCTGCCCGCCGTCGGTCCCGAGATCGCCGATCTGATGACCAATCTCTGTGCCGAAGTTTTCGACGGCCGCAACGAACACCTCGGCGATGGCGTGCAGTGCGCCCTCGGCCGTCCCCCGCGTGATTTCTCCGACTATGTGAAAGCCGCCGCCGCTCGCGGCGCCTGGCGCAAGGCCGCGTGATGCTCCTTTTCACCCAGCGCCGCGCCGTCGCAGCCTGAAACTCCGGCGCCGGCCCCACCGGCCGGCGCCACCCAACAAAACGTTGAAAATTCAATCATGGGTTGAACGTGTCGCCCCCCTCGGATAGACCGCAGCAAATCTGAAGGGATCCGAGCATGGCCGACACGCCCGCCAGCACCTCCGGCGACTTCCCCCCGTTCCGCCAACGACACCTCATTTCCATTGCTGATCTCAAACAGCACGAAATAATCGACCTGCTGGACCGCGCCGAGCGCATGGTCCCGGTCAGCCGGCAGGAGCGCAAATCGCTCCCCACTTTGTCGGGCAAAACCCAGATCAATCTCTTCTTTGAAGCCTCGACGCGGACCCAGTCCTCCTTCGAGATCGCCGGCAAACGCCTCGGCGCCCTCGTCGTCAACATGTCGGTCAAAACCTCCTCGGTCTCCAAGGGCGAAACCCTCGTCGATACCGCCGCCACGCTCAACGCCATGCGCCCCGATGTGCTGGTGGTGCGTCACGGCGCAGCCGGCGCGGTGGAACTCCTCTCCCAAAAAGTCGGCTGCTCCGTCATCAATGCCGGCGACGGCGCCCATGAGCATCCGACCCAGGCCCTCCTCGACGCGCTGACCATCCGCCGCCACAAGGGCCGCATTTCCGGTCTCACTGTCGCCATTTGCGGCGACATCGCCAATTCCCGCGTCGCCCGCTCCAATCTGCTGCTGCTCGGCGCGCTAAACGTGCGCACCCGCGTCATCGCCCCGCGCAACCTGCTGCCCCCCGGCATCGAACACCTCGCCACCGAAGTCTTCACCGACATGGAGCAGGGTTTGCAGGGTGTCGATGTCATCATGATGCTGCGCCTCCAGCATGAGCGCGCCAGCGGCAAGATGATCCCCTCGGTGCGCGAATATTATCGCTTCTATGGCCTCGACGCCGAAAAGCTCGGCTGGGCCAATCCCGACGCCATCGTCATGCATCCCGGCCCAATGAACCGCGGCGTCGAGATCGATCCGGCCATCGCCGATGGCGCCCGCTCGGTCATCACCGACCAAGTGGAGATGGGCGTCGCCGTCCGCATGGCCGTCCTCGACGCTCTGCTCTCGGGAGACCAGGCATGACAAAACCCGTTCTTATCGAAAATGCCCGCATCGTCGATCCCGCCTCCGGCACCGACCAGCGCGGCGCCGTGCTTATCGAAGATGGCCGCATCACCGATCTCGCCCTCGATGGCCCCGTTGGCGTACCCGATGGCGCCGAGGTCATCAATGCCAATGGCCTCGTCCTAGCCCCCGGCCTCATCGATATGCGCGTCTTCACCGGTGAGCCCGGCTGGGAATATCGCGAAACCCTCGCCTCGGCCGGCGAAGCCGCTGCCGCGGGTGGCGTCACCTCTTTCGTCATGATGCCCGACACTATGCCCGCCGTTGACGACGGCGCCGTGGTCGATTTCCTCGTTCGCCGCGCCAAGGCCACCTCGAAGGTCAACATCCTCCCAGCCGCAGGGATCACCAAAGGTCTCGCCGGCAAGGACCTCACCGAATTCGGCCTGATGCGCGAAGCCGGCGCCGTCTGCCTCACCGACGGCCGCAATTCCATCCAGTCCACCGCGCTGCTGCGCACCGCCATGTCCTATGCCGCCAATTTCGACATGACGATCGTCCACCACACGGTGGACTTGAGCCTTGCCGGCGAAGGCGTCATGAACGATGGCCTCTTCGCCACCGTGCTTGGCTTGAAAGGCCTTCCGCGCGAAGCCGAAACCATTCCGCTGTCGCGCGATCTGCAACTCGCCGCCCTGACCGGCGTCCGCTACCACGCCGCGCAAATCTCCACCGAAGGCTCGGTCGAAATCGTCAAGGCGGCCAAATCGCGTAACGCCCGCATTACCGCCGGCGTTTCGATCAACAATCTCTGCCTGAATGAAAACGACATCGGCCGCTACCGCACCTACTTCAAGCTCGGCACGCCGCTCCGCAGCGAAGACGACCGCCGGGCCGTCATCGAGGGCCTCCGCTCCGGCGTCATCGACACGATCCATTCCGATCACGATCCGCAGGACAGCGAAGTCAAGCGCCAGCCCTTTGCGGAGGCTTCCAATGGCGCCATCGGCCTTGAAACCCTCCTTGCCGCCGCACTCCGCCTCGTCCATTCCGACGAAGTCCCGCTGCTCACGGTCCTGAAAGCCATGACCAGCCGCCCGGCCGAAATCCTCGGCCTCGAAGCGGGCCGCATCGCCAAGGGCGCCCCAGCCGATCTGATCCTCGTCGATCTCGACTATCCCTGGCAGGTCAACGAGAACGAGCTCCACTCCCGCTCAAGAAACACCAGCTTCGAAAACGCCCGCCTCGCCGGCAAGGTCATGCGCACCTTGGTCGGCGGCGAAACCGTGTTTTTGCATCAGGATTGAGAGCCACCGAACCTCCCCTCGCCCCTTGCGGGAGAGGGACCGAATAAATCCGCGTTCAGCGGAATTATTCAGGGTGAGGGGTATTCTCTCCTCCGCAAAAAGCTCCAAGTATGGGACGCGGAAGGAATACCCCTCATCCCAACCGAATTCGCAAACGCGAATTCGGTGGCCCTTCGAGCTACTCCTCCCACCAGGGGAGAAGGAAAGAAGGCCTGGGCTCACCACAGACTATTCGTCCTACCCCACCCAAACGGTACAAAAATGACCCTCTCCATGTATTCGGCTTCAGTGCCGGTCTTCTCGCGCATGCTCAAGAACCTGCTGGCCGTTTTCGAAAAAGCCGAGGCTTTTGCCGCCGAGCAGAACATCGACCTCCAAAGCCTGGTCGAAACCCGCCTTGCCCCCGACATGATCCCATTGAGCGGCCAGGTGCAGATCGCGACCGACGGCGCCAAGGGCGTCTCCTCGCGCCTCGCCCAAAAGCCGATCCCAAGCTGGGCCGACGACGAAGTGACCTTCGCCGACCTCAAGGCGCGCCTCCAAAAAGGCATCGACTATCTCGCGACCTTTTCGCCTGAAGATTTTATCGGCTCCGACGACCGCACCGTGACCATCAAGATCGGCGGCCAAGACACCGAACTCACCGGCGAGACCTACCTCCTCAACCGCGGCCTGCCGAATTTCTATTTCCACGTCACCACCGCCTACGACATCCTCCGCCACAAGGGCGTGCCGATCGGCAAGCGCGATTATCTGGGCTAAGCACGCTCCGCCTATCCACGGTGTCATTCCCGCGAAAGCGGGAATCTCTGTTTCAGAGCCAACGGAGATCCCCGCTTTCGCGGGGATGACACCGAGCTAGGGATAGACTTTCCTCAACTCCCCATCATCGGGCTCTTGCCCCTTCCCGGCCCCAGCGCTACTTCTTCCAGTAATAGGGGAGAAACCATGCCGATCGATATCCTGCCGCTCATTTTGGCGCTCGTCCTTGGCTATCTCTGCGGGTCCATTCCCTTCGGCCTGATCCTCACCCAGGCCGCCGGCCTCGGGGATATCCGCAAGATCGGCTCGGGCAATATCGGCGCGACCAATGTGCTGCGCACCGGCAATCGTCCCGTTGCCGCCGCCACGCTCGTGCTCGATGCCCTCAAGGCCGCCATTCCCATTCTCGTCGCCCGCCATTTTTGGGGCGAAGATGCCGCCATGCTCGCTGCCGTGGGCGCTTTCCTCGGCCATTGCTTCCCCGTCTGGCTCGGTTTTAAGGGCGGCAAGGGCGTCGCCGTGATGATCGGTTCGCTCCTCTCCCTCGCCTGGCCCGTCGGCCTGATCTTCTGCGCCGTCTGGCTACTGATTGCCTACACGCGAAAGATGTCGTCGTTGGCCGCGCTCACCGCCGCGGCCACCGCACCGATCTTCGCCTATGTCATCGTTGGCGATCGCCTGGCCCTAACCGTCCTCGGCCTCGCGCTCCTTCTCTTCTTCCAGCACCGCGAAAACATCGCGCGGCTGCTCAACGGCACCGAGTCGACCATCGGCGGCGACAAGAAGGCGAGCTGAAAATGGGGGCCCGCGTGACGCCCACGCTCACGCAGGCCCAACGCATCGCGTGGCTGCGCCTCGTGCGCAGCGACAATGTCGGCCCCGTCACCTTCCGCCAGTTGGTCAATCGCTTCGGCTCGGTGGAAGCGGCGCTCGACGCCCTGCCCGCGCTCATGCGCGGCGCCGGCCGCCCCCTGCGCATGACCACCCAGGCCCAGGCCGAAGATGAGATCGCCGCGCTTGACCGTCTTGGCGCCCGGATCGTCGCCATGGGCGAAGCCGATTATCCCGATCACCTGACCCATATCCCCGCCGCCCCGCCAATCCTGACCATTGCCGGGGGGCGGAATCTCGACTGGCGCCGCACCGTCGCCATCGTCGGCGCCCGCAATGCCTCTGCCGCCGGGGCCAAGATGACGCGCCTTCTGACCACCGATCTCGGCGAAGCGGGCTATGTCGTGGTTTCGGGCCTTGCCCGCGGCATCGACACATCAGCCCACCGCGCCAGCCTCACCACCGGCACCATTGCCGTCCTCGCCGGTGGTCTCGATTGCATCTATCCCGACGAGAACATTCCCCTCGCCAGCGAAATCCTCGGATATGGCGGCGCCCTCGTCACCGAAATGCCGCTCGGCTGGGAGCCGCGCGCCCGCGATTTTCCAAGGCGTAACCGTCTCGTTTCCGGTCTGTCGCTCGGCACCGTCGTCGTCGAAGCCGCCAAGCGTTCCGGTTCGCTCATCACTGCCCGCCTCGCCCTCGAGCAAAACCGCGACGTCTTCGCCGTTCCCGGTTCCCCGCTCGATCCCCGCGCCGAGGGCGGCAATGCCCTCATTCAGCAGGGCGCCAAGCTCATTACTTCAGCCGCCGACATCATCGAGAGCATCGGCAGCGCCGATCCCCGTCGCACCATGCTGTTCGAGGCCGAGTGGCAACCCGATCTCAGCCCCATGGCCGACGCCGCACCCGGCGCCGACGAGCGCTCTCAACTTCTTACGGCCCTCTCGACCACACCGACAGATGTCGAAGAACTGCTGGCTCAAACCGCGATCGCGCCCCAGGCCATGCAAATTCTCCTCCTCGAACTGGATCTGGCCGGGCAGATCGAATGGTCCTCAGGACAGCTTGTCGCGCTCCGCGGCGCTTGAACACAATTGCCCCCCCGTTGACACCGCCGTTCCGCTTCACCATGTTGCGCGCTCTCAGTTACAGCGTTGCGGAACGGGTCATCCATGAAGGTCGTCGTCGTTGAAAGTCCGGCTAAAGCCAAGACAATCAACAAGTATTTGGGCTCGGGCTATGAAGTCCTGGCCAGCTTCGGCCATATCCGCGATCTGCCTGCCAAGGACGGTTCGGTGCGTCCGGACGAAGATTTCGCCATGTCGTGGGAGGTCGATACCGCCTCCAAGAAGCGCGTTTCCGACATTGCCAATGCCCTCAAGGGCGCCGATGGCCTGATCCTCGCAACCGACCCTGATCGCGAAGGCGAGGCCATTTCCTGGCACATTCTCGACGTCCTCAGGCAAAAGAAGGCGCTCAAGAAAGACACGCCGGTCCAGCGCGTCGTCTTCAACGCCATCACCAAGGATGCCGTCACTACGGCCATGGCGAATCCGCGCGATGTCGATATGCCGCTGGTCGACGCCTATCTCGCCCGCCGTGCCCTCGATTATCTCGTCGGCTTCACCCTCTCCCCGATCCTCTGGCGCAAGCTGCCGGGCTCCCGCTCGGCCGGCCGCGTGCAGTCCGTGGCCCTGCGCCTCGTCTCGGATCGCGAAGCCGAAATCGAAAAGTTCAAGGCCGACGAATATTGGTCCGTCGAGGCCTCGCTTTCCCAGGGCGGCAAGGGCTTTGTCGCCCGCCTCTTTTCCGTCGATGGCAAGAAGACCGACAAGCTCGACATCAAGACCGGCGACGATGCCGCGGCGCTGAAAAAGCTCATCGAGGCTGGGCAGTTCAACGTTTCCAACGTTGAAAAGAAGCCGACCAAGCGCAATCCCTATGCGCCCTTCACCACCTCTTCGCTGCAGCAGGACGCCTCCTCGCGCTTGGGACTTTCGCCCAGCCGCACCATGCAGATCGCCCAGCGCCTCTACGAAGATGGCCTCATCACCTATATGCGTACCGACGCCGTGCAGATGGCCCCAGAGGGCATTGCCATGGCCCGTTCGGTGATCGGCAAATATTACGGCGACGAATATCTGCCGGAAAAAGCGCGCATCTATCAGTCCAAGGCCAAGAACGCCCAGGAAGCGCACGAGGCCATCCGCCCGACGGATATGTTCAAGCGCCCCGAGCAGCTCTCGCTCGATGCCGATCAGGCAAAACTCTACGGCCTCATCTGGCGCCGCACCCTCGCCAGCCAGATGAAATCGGCCGAGATCGACCGCACCACCGTCGACATCGCCGTCAACGTGCCCGGCCGCAAGGTCGAACTGCGCGCCGTCGGCTCCGTCGTCACTTTCCCCGGCTTCTTGAAACTCTATGGCGTCGAGGTCAAATCCGACGAAGAGACCGAGGACGAAGACAGCCGCGAATTGCCCCCGCTCAAGGTCGGCGACAAGCCCAGCCTTGAAAAGGTAGAGATCGAGCAGCATTTCACCCAGCCGCCGAGCCGTTATACCGAAGCGAGCCTGATCAAGAAGATGGAAGAACTCGGCATCGGCCGTCCTTCCACCTATGCCGCGACGCTGACCACCCTCAAGGATCGCGACTATGTCCGCCTCGAGGGCAAGGCCCTGCACCCCGAAGATCGCGGCCGCATCGTCACCGCCTTCCTCGAAAGCTTTTTCAGCCGCTATGTCGAATACGGCTTTACCGCCGGCCTCGAGGAGCAGCTCGACGAGATTTCCGACGGCAAGCTCGATTACAAGCAGGTCCTCCGCGACTTCTGGAAGGACTTCAACGGCAATGTGGAAGAGATCAAGGATCTCCGCGTTTCCGAAGTTTTGGATGCGCTCAACGATCTCCTCGCCAGCCGCATTTTCCCGCCCAAGGAAGACGGGTCCGACCCGCGCCTCTGCCCCACCTGCGGCACCGGCAAGCTCTCGCTGAAACTGGGCAAATTCGGCGCCTTCATCGGCTGCTCGAACTATCCCGAGTGCAAGCACACCATGCAGCTGTCCGACGCGGCCAATGGCCAGTCTTCGGAAGCCGCCGCCGGCGAAGGCGTTCTCGGCACCGATCCTGAATCGGGCGAGGAAGTGCATCTGAAATCGGGCCGTTTCGGCCCCTACGTCCAGCTCGGCGAAGGCAAGGAGCCCAAGCGCTCCTCCCTCCCCAAGGGCTGGGAGCCGGGCGCGCTGACGCTCGAAAAAGCCCTGCAGCTTCTCGCACTTCCGCGCGAAATCGGCCTCCACCCTGAATCGGGCCTGCCCATCGTCGCCGGCCTCGGCCGCTACGGTCCCTTCATCCTCCACGATGGCAAATATGCCAACCTGCCTGACGTGGAAGAAGTCTTCACCGTCGGCCTCAACCGCGCCGTCGATCTCCTCGCCCAGAAAGCCGCTGGCGGCTTCAAGCGCGGCGGCGGCGCGGCGGTCGCGGCCATCCAGACGTTCGAGCACGACAACGGCCCCATCACCGTCCGCGCCGGCCGCTACGGCCCCTATGTCAATCAGGGCAAGGTCAACGCCACCATCCCCAAGGACGTAGCGCCCGAAGCGGTCACTCTTGATCAAGCCGTCGAATGGATCACCGCCCGCGCCGCGGCCACCGGCACCAAGGTAAAAAAGGCTCCGGCGAAGAAAACCGCCGCGAAAAAGCCGGCGGCGAAGAAAGCAGCGGCGGATGATAAGCCAGCGGCAAAGAAGGCACCGGCCAAGAAGCCCGCTGCGAAAAAAGCCCCGGCGAAGAAAAGCACGGTAACCGACGAAGACGTGCCGTTCTAAGGCATCGAGGAACACCCCCTCCCAGCCTCCCCCTTGATGGGGGAGGTTGGGAGGGGGTGGAGCCCAACACGCTAAACCCAGCCCTACCCCATCGTCCTCCCCACCAGCCCCAGCCAATTCTCCAGCGCAATCTTGTTCACCAGCGCCTCGCCATAGCCCTTGTCCAGCAACGCCTGCAGCAGCTTTGGCACGCCCGTGACATCCTTGATCGGCGCGGGTATCACCGCACCGTCAAAATCGCTCCCCAGCGCCACGCCATCCTCGCCCAGCGCCTCGACCAGCGCATCGACATGGCGAACCATCAGGTCGATCTCCATATCCGGCTCCATCTTGCCATCCGGCCGCAAAAACCCGGTCGCATAATTGAGCCCAACGACACCGCCACTCTCGCGGATCGCCGCCAGCTGCCAGTCCATCAGGTTGCGCGTCGAAGGACAGATCGCGTGCACATTGGAATGCGTCGCCACCAGCGGCTTGGTCGAGATCGCCGCCACATCCCGGAAACCGGCGGCATTCAAATGCGAAAGATCGATCATCACCCCCATCTGGTCGCAGACCCGCACCAGTTCCTTGCCGGCATCGCTCAGTCCCGGCCCGATATCGGGATCGGCATTGTGCTTGAACGGCACGCCCGTCCCGAACGCATTGGCCCGGCTCCAGGTGATCCCCAGCGACCGGAACCCCGCCGCATAAAGCACTTCGAGCGCATTGAAATCGGTGTCGATCGCCTCGGCGCCCTCGTGGTGATAGATCGCCGCCAGCTTTCCCGCCGCAATCGCCGCCCGCAATTCCGCCGCGCTCCGGCACACCGCCAGCGATCCCGCTTTTTCCAGCCGGAACATCAGCGCCGCCATGGCATTGGTCGAGCGCTGCGCCTCGGCGATATCCAGCTCAGGCGGCAATTTCCCGCCCGAAGTCGTCGGGCTCGCCGCCACAGCAGTCAAATTCGTCTTCAGCGGCGGCGGGAACATGGCAAAGAACCCGCCCGCCATCCCCGCCTCCCGCGCCCGCGGCAGATCGATATTCGCCTCGGGCATGCCGTTCGTAAACAGCTCCACCTTATTCGGCCGCGGGTCATCCAGCAGCCGCAATAGCGTATCGTTGTGCCCGTCGAAAAATGGAATGGTCATGGAATCGCCTTGGGTTTTGGCGACTATTCAATGGAGTTTGCGAGGCTTGGGCAAGCACCCCCACCTAGCCTCCCCCTGGTAGGGGGAGGGACAAGATCGGGCTTGTCGCAAAGTAAGTGAGCCACCGGCAGATCCCTCCCTACCAGGGGGAGGCTAGGTGGGGGTAGCTCCCATCCATTCGAGCACAGCTCTCATGGCTTTCTCACCTCAAATCACTCCGGTGGAGTGATTTGAGGTGAGAAATTGGCAAACCGTCACCAATCCCCTACATATCCCTCAACATGACCACCAAAAAACCAAAACCAAAAAACACCTCGGGCCCCAAGCGCAGCGCACAGCCGCGCGCCGGGGAACTGCCCACCCGCGAGCAATTGCTCGAAGCCCTGGCGCAGGACGCCGATATCAAGGGCAAGCGCGACCTCGCCAAAGTCTTCGGCATTCGCGGCGACATGCGCCGCCCCTTCAAGGCCATGCTGGCCGAACTCGAAGGCGATGGCGTCATCACGCGCACGCGAAAAGCGCTGCGCCGCACCGCCGCCCTGCCCCATGTGACCGTCCTCGATATTCCATCCGACGCCGATCCAGACGCGCTCCACGCTTTCCCCGCCCAGTGGAACGATGAAGAAGGCGAAAAGCCGCGCGTCGAAGTGCTGGTTGGCAAGGACTCGCGCGTCGTCCCGGCCCCCGGCGATCGCATTCTCGCCCGCATCGATGCCGGCGAAGATGAAATCCCGCACTATACCGCCAAGCCGATGAAAGTGCTCGGCAAGCCCCGTCGCGGCCAGATCGGCATTATCCGCATGGACGATGAAGGCGCCCGCCTCATCCCCATTGATCGCAAGCAGAAGGAAATGCGCGTTCCCCTCGGCGATCTCGGCGAAGCCAAGGACGGCGATCTGGTGGAGGTGGAAGTCAAGCTTTCCGGCCGCCTGATGATCCCGCGCGCCCGCGTCACCTCCGTCATCGGCAACCCCGCCTCTGAAGGCGCGGTGTCGATGATCGCCATCCACAATCTCGAAATCCCCTACAAATTCCCGACCAGCGTCATCCGCGAGGCCGAAGAGGCCAAGGAAGCAACGCTAAAAGGCCGCGAAGACTGGCGTGACCTACCGCTGATCACCATCGATCCGCCCGACGCCAAGGACCATGACGACGCGGTTCACGCCGCGCCCGACGAGGATCCGAAAAACCCCGGCGGCCATGTCGTCACCGTGGCCATCGCCGATGTCGCCGCCTATGTTCGCCCCGGCACATCGCTTGATCGCGAAGCGTATCTGCGCGGCAACTCCGTCTATTTCCCCGATCGCGTCGTGCCCATGCTGCCCGAGCGCATTTCCAATGAGCTGTGCTCGCTGAAGGAAGGCGTGCCTCGCGCCGCCCTCGCCGTGCGCATGGTGCTCAATGCCGACGGCCACAAGATCAGCCACACCTTCCATCGCATCCTGATGCGCTCGGCGGCAAAACTCAGCTACCAACAGGCCCAGGCTGCCATCGACGGCAATGCTGACGACAAGACCGGCCCGCTGCTCGAACCCATCCTGCGCCCCCTCTGGGACGCCTATGACGCCATGGCCGGTGCCCGCGACAGGCGCGGTCCGCTGGACCTGGACTTGCCTGAACGGAAAATCATTCTCGACGACAAGGGCATGGTCGCGGACATCCGCATTCCCGACCGCCTCGAAGCCCATCGCCTCATCGAAGAGATGATGATCGCGGCCAATGTCGCCGCCGCCGAAACGCTCGAACAAAAGCGCAGCGAACTGCTCTATCGCGTCCACGACGAACCGAGTTCGGAAAAGCTGCAGAGTCTGCGCGACTTTCTGGGCAGTCTCGATATCGCGGTCAAAAAATCCGACAGCGTGCGCGCATCCGATTTCAACGGCATCCTCGGCCAGGCCCGCAAGGCCGGCAATGTCGAACAGGTCAGCGAAATGGTGCTGCGCAGCCAGGCGCAGGCTGAATACTCCGCCGAGAATTATGGCCATTTCGGTCTCAACCTCGACCGCTACGCCCACTTCACCTCGCCCATTCGCCGCTATGCCGATCTCATCGTGCACCGTGCCCTGGTAAAGGCTCTTGGCCTTGGCGACGATGGCCTCACCGAGCAGGAAGCAACAAAACTTCAGGGCATCGCCCAGCACATCTCGGCCACCGAGCGCCGCGCCATGCTGGCCGAACGCGAAACCTCGGATCGTCTTCTCGCCCAGTTTCTGGCCCAGAAAATCGGCGCGCGTTTCGAAGGCCGCGTTTCCGGCGTCACCCGCTCCGGCCTCTTTATCCGCCTCCTTGAAACCGGCGCCGACGGCTTTATTCCTGCCTCCACTCTGGGCGAGGATTACTACCGCTATGTCGAAGAGCGCCAAGCCATGATCGGCGAGCGCGGCGGCGAAACTTTTACGCTTGGCGACCGCGTCACCGTGCGTCTTCTCGAAGCGGCACCGGTAGCGGGCTCGCTACGCTTCGAACTTCTCTCGGAAGGCACCCGCGGCAATCCGCCATCTGGCAGGCGCCCACAAAAGCGCCCATCTAAGAGCTTCGGTCCCAAGGGCCGGAGAAAGAGGTAGTTCCATGAGCGAGAACGCCACAACTCTCGAACAGCGCAGCGTCGGCCAGGCCATGTGGCGCGGCACGCTTTGCCGCTGCCCCCATTGCGGCCAGGGCAAGCTGTTCCGCGCTTATCTCAAAGTCGCCGACCAGTGCGACGTCTGCGGCGAAGAACTCAAGCACCACCGCGCCGACGACTTCCCGCCCTATATCGCCATCACCATCGTCGGCCACATCATCATCTTCCTGATGCTGCACATGGACATGACCTATCACGTCCAGCCGATCACCTATGTCATCACCATGATTCCCCTCGCCATCGTCCTGCCGCTGGCGATTCTGCCCTCCACCAAGGGAGCCATCGTCGGCCTGCAATGGGCCACCCGCATGTATGGATTTGGGGTGCCCAGCAGGGCAGATTGATCCGGTGGATCAATCTGAGGCCTGAGACGCGCCCACAAGACCAATCGACATTTTTGAGTGGGGCTCCCACCCCCTCCCATCAATGAGGAGGTGTCACCGAATTTGCTATGCGAATTCGGTTGGGGACCGTGGGTTTGGCAAAATACTGGCTCAAAACTCGATACGACACCTCCCCCTTGATGGGGGAGGATGGGAGGGGGTGGCGGCAATCACCGGCCCCTCGTCATCCCACTTGCTCCTTCACCTTGCCCCTCGGCCTGAACCTCAGCGCCGACCACTCCTCATCGAGCGCCACAGCGCGCACCGGCCGCAGCCCCTCGACCTCCAGCGGCCCCCAGCCAACATCGCGTGTCAGGCCCGCCTCCTTGCCCGCCGCGCCCTTCCTGTAAGCCACCCAGAGCAGCCCATCCGGCGGCAGCTCGGCCAGAATCCGCGGCACCATGGCCTCCACCTCCGCGGGCCCGGCAAAACACGCCAAAACCCCGTCATAATAAGAATCACCATGCACCGGCTCCACCTCGGCACCGGCGGTGATTTCCTCGGCGATTTCGTGTGGTACATTGATCAGCCAGAGCTTGGTCCCGGCCTTGATCTGCAGCCGGCGCAGCAATTCGGTCGGTGCGGTCATCTCGCTGTCTCCATTCCCCTCTATATGCTTGACAACTTCCCGCAAATCCGTAGGTTGCGCCCAAATTCCGGCGCTGCCTTGGCTCGCGGCGCCTTTTCGTTTTTACAAGGACTACGAAAATGGCAAAAGCCGCCACCATCAAGATCAAGCTCGTGTCGACTGCCGATACCGGCTACTTCTACGTGACCAAGAAGAATGCCCGTACCCAGACTGAAAAGCTGGCGTTCAAGAAGTACGACCCGGTCGTCCGCAAGCATGTCGAATTCAAGGAAGCCAAGATCAAGTAATCTGGTCCGACTTCCATGCGTTTGAAAGGCCCTGCACATCGTGCGGGGCCTTTTCGCATTTGCGGTAACCAATTCGCCCAACGGGCACGCTCGACGCCAACAGTCTGTTAGCATCGCGTAACGTATTGATCACGTATTGGAAAAGTGAGTGGCTGGTCCGGAGCGGTACGTCGAAGAGGCCACTCTCACCGCGTCCGGACCAACCGCCCTACGGAACTCAGGAGTTGCGGCGGACCTGAGAAAAGCCGTAGGGAGCTCTGAGGCATCAGTCGCTTACGCGCCGTCGCCTGTCTGAACTCACCCTATCTTGGGCCACCGGAAACTCAAGAAAATCCAGTCAAAGGCGACTGATAACCGTTTGTTAATTATAACAGATAACCCTAATAGGCGGCATTTTATCAAGCCGCGTCGAGGATGACCCGATTGCGGCCCTCGCGCTTGGCGCGATAGAGCGCCAGGTCAGCCCGCTTGATCAAGCCTTCCGAGGTATCGGCGAGACTTTCGTTGAACGAAACGCCGACGGAGACAGTCACCGTCAACGGCCTCTGACCGTTGATTTCAAAGGTCTTTTCGCCGACAGCCTGGCGCACGCGCTCGGCCACCAGCTCGGCATTGCTGACATCGGTATCGGGCATCAGCACCACGAATTCCTCGCCACCGAAGCGGCAAGCCAGGTCGACCCCGCGGATATTGCGTTTCATCCGCGCCGAGAATTCCTTGAGCACCAGGTCACCCACGTCGTGACCATAGGTGTCATTGACCGATTTGAAGTGGTCGATATCGAGGATCATCACCGCCAGATTGCGGTCCTGCTCCTGTGCCTTGTTCAGCAAGATATTGAGATGTCTATCGAAATAGCGGCGATTGTAGAGGCCGGTCAGATCATCCGTCACCGCCATAGCGATAGAATTGTTGACGCTTGCGCGCAGTTCCATCGCATAGCGATGCCGCCGGATCTGCGTGCGCACCCGCGCCTTCAACTCGTTCCGCTCGATCGGCCGGCTGATGAAATCGTTGACCCCCAGATCAAGCGCCCGCACCACGCGCGGCTTGTCGCCGTCGTCGGCCATCAGAATGATCGGCAGGTTGCGCGAATGCTCCACGGTGCGGATTTGCGATGCGACGCGCAGCGGGTCGAAATCGTTGAGCGACATGCTGACCAGCGCCAATTCATATTGCGCGCCAGACACTTGGAACACGGCGTCAGCCGGTTCGAGCAGAATATCGACCTTATGTTCTTCCGAGAGATAGCTCTGGACGCGCTCCGCGTGGCGCCTGTCGATGTCGATGATCAACACCTGCCCGCCCTGCGCGGAAATCGTGTCCATCGCCCGCAGTGCATCCTCTATGGCCAATTGCTGGCCAGTCAGGGCACGCGCACGCAATTCATCCGTCAGCGATTTAAGCCGCGCCAGGCTTTTGACGCGCGCCATCAGCTGCACGTCGTCGACTGGCTTGGTCAGAAAGTCGTCCGCCCCGGCCTCGAGCCCCTTCACCCGGTCAGAGGGCTGATCGAGGGCAGTGATCATCAGCACCGGCACGTGGTGCGTGCGTGGATTGGATTTGAGCAGACGGCAGACTTCAAAGCCATCCATCACCGGCATCATCACATCGAGCAGGATGATATCGACGTCGGTTCCTTCAAGAATTTCAATCGCTTCGGGCCCGGAGCTGGCGGAGAGCACCTCGAAATATTCAGCGGTGAGCCGCGCTTCGAGCAGCCGAACATTCGTCGGAATGTCGTCGACAATCAGAACGCGCGCCGTCACCGCATATCCCCCAAACAAACCAAATCATCCCGATGCCGAACCGGCGACCGGGAGAAGTCAGCCGGAACGTTGCGTGTCCCGGTGCCGTCAGGCAGGCCCAATATATTCGGCAATGGTTTCCAGAAAGTGAGCCACAGAGATAGGTTTGGATATGTAACCCTCGCAGCCGCCTTGTAAAATCCGTTCTTCATCGCCCTTCATCGCAAATGCCGTAACGGCGATGACGGGAATATGGGCGAGCTGTTCGTCGTCCTTGAGCCATTTGGTGACAACAAGGCCTGACACTTCGGGCAGTTGGATATCCATCAGGATCAGGTCGGGCATATGCGCCCGCGCCAGATCCAGTGCCTCAAGGCCATTGCGGGTCTGAATAACCCGGTAGCCACGCGATTCGAGCAGATCGTTGAAGAGCTTCATATTCAGCTCGTTGTCTTCCACGATCATGACTGTCTTGGACATTGGTCCTCACTTGCGTGCCTGTGGCACCGGTAATTTCCCCGGTCCCAGCACCACGGCCCTTCGCTTCCCCATTGCTATGGGGTAACATTCAATCCGTTACAAAACCTCAAATGAGGCCAATACTTGCCACTCGCGAAACCGTCATCGTTGAACCTCGAAGAAGTCGCCGGGGCCTGCCTCGGTTACCTTGCCGAAAATCCCGATGAACTGCTGGCTTTCATGCAGCATGCGGGGCTCGATCCGCAATCTCTTCGTTCCGCGATCGGCACGAAGCGGCTGCAAACCGGGCTCATCGACTACTTTGCCGCAAACGAACCGATTCTGCTCGCTCTCTGCGCAAATGCCGGCATCAACCCGGAATCGTTCATGCACCTTTGGCACAAGCTCAACCCCAACGGATAAGCCGAGGCGATGGACTGGCTGTGCCGCGATTGCCTCAATTCCGGAACGGCGGCGGCCGAACCCCGCCGCTGCCCGCAATGCGGCTCGCCCCGAATCCGCAGCCATTCCGAGCTTTTTGGCCTCTCCATCGCCCATGTCGATTGCGACGCCTTCTATGCCTCGGTCGAAAAGCGGGATGACCCGAGCCTCCGCGATCGTCCGCTGATCATCGGCGGCGGCGTGCGCGGCGTCGTTTCCACCTGCTGCTATATCGCCCGCCAGTCCGGCGTCCGCTCGGCCATGCCCATGTTCAAAGCGCGCGAACTCTGCCCCGACGCCGTGATCATCAAGCCCAACATGGCCAAATATGTCGAGGTCAGCCGCCAGATTCGCCGCTATATGGACGCACTGACCCCGCTCGTCGAACCCATCTCCATCGACGAAGCTTTTCTCGATCTCACCGGCACCGAGAAGGTTCACAAATCGCCCCCTGCCCTAACCCTGGCGCGTTTCTCCCGCACCATCGAACAGGAAATCGGCGTCAGCATTTCCGTCGGTCTCAGCCACAATAAATTCCTCGCCAAGGTCGCTTCCGATCTCGACAAGCCCCGCGGCTTCGCCGTCATCGGCGCCGAGGAAACGCTTTCTTTCCTTGCCCCCAAGCCGATCAGCCTGATTTTTGGCGTTGGCAAGGTTTTCTCCGAGACGCTGAAGAAAGACGGCTACCATACGATCGGCCAGTTGCAGGAGGCCGACCCGATCCAGCTCATGCGCCTCTATGGCGAATCGGGGGCACGCCTCGCGCGCCTCTCCCGCGGGCAGGACAGCCGCCGCGTTTCCATCGATGGCGAGATGAAGACCGTTTCCTCCGAAACCACCTTCAACAACGATCTCGCGACCCTCGAAGAGCTCTCCACCGCGCTCCTCCAGTGCTGCGAACGCCTCTCCGAGCGCCTCAAAGCCAAGAACATCGTGGGCGACACGGTGACGCTAAAGCTCAAGACATCAGGATTTAAGTTGCGCACCCGCGCCCGACACCTGATGATGCCCACACAGCTCGCCAATGTGCTCTATGAGGCAGGCTTGAACCTCCTGCAGCGCGAGGCCGATGGCACGCCGTTCCGCTTGATCGGCATCGGTATTTCGGGCATCGAAGCGGCCGACGGGTCCGATCCCTCGGACCTTCTCGAACCGCAGGTTGCCCGCAAGGCGGCAGCGGAACGGGCCATGGACCGCGTGCGCACCCGCTTTGGCCGCACCGCAGTTGTCCGCGGCAAACTCTATACCAGCCGGCCCGAAACCAGTTCGGCCCCGGCATCCGAAGAAGAAGCAGAAGACCTGGAAGGCAAGACCAGATGACCGATCCGATCCAAAAGCTCCGTGAATATGGCTACGAGCTGCCCGCCCCCAAGGCGCCGGTGGCAAGCTATGTGCCCGTCACCCGTAGCGGCAATCTCCTCTATGTCTCGGGCCAGATTTCGGCAGGCGAGAACGGCGTGGTGGAAGGCCGCCTGGGCGACACGATGAACGTCCAGCAAGGCGGCAATGCCGCCGAACTCGCCATCCTCAATGTCCTCTCACACATCGTATATTCCGCCGGAATTCCGCTCCAGGACATCAAGAAGGTCCTCAAGCTGACCGTTCTCGTCTGCTCCGACAATGAATTCACCGAGCAGCACCTCGTCGCCAATGGCGCATCGAACCTCTTGGTCGGCATTTTGGGCGACAAGGGCAAGCACGCCCGCGCCGCCTTTGGCGTGACCTCGCTGCCGTTTGGCGCTGCCGTTGAAATCGACGCCGTGGTCGAAGTCTGATCCAGCTGTAATCGCACTGTCACGGAGGCGTGCGAACTCCACGCCTCCGATTTCACGGCAGATTTCTCATGACCGAACCGCTCTTTCCCCGCCCCGTGGCCCATCGCGGCCTGCACGACCGCGCCAATGGCGTCATCGAAAACAGTGCCAGCGCCTTTGCTGCGGCCATCGCGGGCAATTTCGCTATCGAATGCGACCTGCAACTCACGAGCGACGGCCATGCGGTTGTCTTCCACGATGAAGACCTCGAGCGCCTGACCGGCGAAACCGGTCTCGTCAGCGACCGCACTCTCGCCGAAATGGCTGATCTGAAACTACTCGACAGCGCCGCCGGCGACCGCCCACAGACCTTCGACGCCTTCCTCGAGCAAATCTCCGGCCGCGCGCTCCTCCAGGTCGAACTCAAGCACCAGCCGAGCCTCGAAGCGACCCGCCGCCTCGCCACCGTCGCGGCTGAGGCCATCGCCAAATATTCCGGCCCAACCACCGTCGAATCCTTCGATCCGCGCCTCATCACCCTCATTCGCGAATACGGCTTTACCGGCCCGCGCGGCATCATCACTTATGACTACGAGGGCGAGGACTATCCCCCGGGGATCACCGAGGACGAGCGCTACACCATGCGTCACCTCCTCCACTGGCACGAGACGCAGTTCGATTTCATTTCCTGCGACAAGAGCGCTTTGACGCTCCCCGCGATCACATTCTGGCGCGCCCTTGGCAAGCCGGTGACCGCCTGGACGATCCGGTCTAAGGTTGAAGCGGAGGCTGCGGCCCCCTACATCGACCAGATTGTGTTCGAAGGGTTCAACCCGGATAGTGCCTCCTAACGAAATCTCCGCCACCATCCATCCCTCGACGGCCTCCATTCCGGCCGAACAGTGGAACTCTCTTGTGCCGGGCACCGATGGGGTGCCCGACAACCCGTTCCTCGATCACGCTTTTTTCCTCGCGTTAGAGGAATCAGGCTGTGCCACCGGCCGCACCGGCTGGATGCCGCAGCATATCCTCATCAAGGACGAAACCGGCGCCGCCGTTGGCCTCTTGCCGCTGTTCCTCAAAACGCATTCCATGGGCGAATATGTCTTCGACCACGGCTGGGCCCAGGCGCTCGAACGCGCCGGCGGCCACTATTATCCAAAGCTACAGGGCTCGGTCCCTTTCACCCCGGTGACTGCGCCAAAACTGCTCGTACCCTCAGAGAGCCTCGAAATCCGCGCCGCCCTGCTCTCGACCGCCGAAGAGCTCGCCCGCCAGCGCAATGCCTCGTCGGTTCACCTCACCTTCTTGCCTGACGACGATGCCGCCACGGCCACCGCCTCCGATTGGCTGAGACGCGTCGATACCCAGTTCCACTGGCACAATGACGGCTTTCCGAGCTTTGACGCCTTCCTCGAAACCCTCTCCTCGCGAAAGCGCAAGGTGATCCGTCGCGAGCGCCGCGACGCCCTGGCAGACGGAATCACCATCCGCTGGCTCAGCGGCAGGGATATCGAGGAGCACCACTGGGACGCCTTCTTCGATTTCTACGAGGACACCGGCGCGCGCAAATGGGGGCAGCCCTATCTCAACCGCAAATTCTTCTCCCTGCTCGGCCAATACATGGCCGATCGCGTCCTTCTTGTCCTAGCCTATGAAGGCGACGAACCCATTGCCGGCGCCATCAATTTCATCGGCAAGGACCGGCTTTATGGCCGCAATTGGGGCGCCACCCGCGACGTGCCCTTCCTCCACTTTGAAGTCTGCTACTATCAGGCCATCGACTACGCCATCGCCCATGGCCTCAGTGTTGTCGAAGCCGGCGCGCAGGGCGAACACAAGCTGGCGCGCGGCTACACCCCCGTCGCCACCCATTCCGCCCACTGGATCGCCCATCCCGGGCTTCGCGAAGCCGTTGCCGACTATCTCGACGCCGAGCGCCCCGCAGTCGAGCGGGAACAGGAGGCGCTGGAAGGGTTTAGCCCATTCCGGCGCGGCGAACGGCTGGAGCGTTAGCCCCAGACAATCGAGTGTGTTAAGCAAGCCTGTCCAATAGCGCAGGAGACCCGGGACCAATGGATTTTTGGGACGTCGTAGCCTTTTTTCTCGAAGCCCTTCTCGTCTTCGTGGTGGCAACGACGCTGTTCGACACCCTGCATTGGCTCCTGCACCGCTGGGAGAATTCGAAGATCCCGCTGCTGCGGACTTTTTCGTCCTGGCACTGGGTCCACCATAAATTCCTCGGCCTCGATATGCAGATCAATCCGGCCTATGCGCGCCAGAACATCTGGCTCCACGTACTGCCGGAATATCTGACCTCGATGGTTGCCATCGCCCTCTTTCTCATCGCTATTCCGTGGCAGCCAGTCGCGGTCGTCGCAGTCGTTCGCACCGTCATGTTCGTCATGTCGCTGCGCGAGGAAGGGCTCGATTACAATCACATGTCGATGGATCGCGTGGGCGGCAAACAGGGGCTGTTGTGGGTCAACAACAATTACCACGCCATGCACCACGTCTATCCGCACAATTTCTTCTCCTCCTTCGCCAACACTTTTGACCTGCTCGTCGGCACCACATGCCAGATCGAGGGTCGCCGCTTCCTCGTCACCGGCACAGGCGGCGCCTTCGGTTCCGCCATGGTCAAGGCGCTCGAAAAGCGCGGCGCTATCGTCGAAATCGCCAAGTCCGGCGTCGACTTTTCCGCTGGGAGCTACGCCGGCATGGACGAGAAGCTCACCCGCGCCGATGTCCTCGTCCTCTCCCACGGCGCCAAGACCGACGATTGCTGGAACGCCAACTACGTCACTTTTCGCGACCTGATCGATCGTTTTACCGTCATCGGAAAAGACCGTCTCATGGCACCCGAAGTCTGGGCCCTCGGCTCGGAAGTGGAGTTCCACGGCGATATGGGCCTCGAAGAGCTTCGCGACTATTCAAGCTCGAAGCGCGCCTTCGCGGCACGCGCCCGTCAGTACTATCGCTCCGACGACCTTATCTACCGCCACATCGTGCCCTCCTCCTTCACCTCCGCCATGGGTAAGGGCGCGATGTCGGCGGAAACGGCGGTCAACATCGCGCTGTTTTTCATCACGCGCGGCGTAAAATATGTTCCCGTGACATTGACGGGCCTTGCCGTTCTCAACTTCTTCCGCTTCCGCTATGCCAACAATGCCGGCGACGAAACGCTCTCGCCGGCGGAATAATCTGAGGGGCCCATGACCTACGATCCCACCAATATCTTTGCCAAAATCCTCAAGGGCGAGCTGCCCTGCCACAAGGTCTACGAGGACGACACTGCCCTGGTGATGCTGGACATTTTCCCGCAATCGAGGGGCCACACGCTGGTCATTCCCAAGGCCGCGTCGCGTAACCTTCTTGATGCTGATCCCGCAGCCCTGGCCGAGGTCATGCCGCTGGTGCAGCGCGTCGCAAGGGCAGTCCAGACCGCCACCAAGGCTGACGGCCTGCGCCTAGCACAATTCAACGAAGCCCCGGCCGGCCAGACCGTCTTTCACCTGCATTTCCACCTGATCCCCGCTTATGAAGGCGTGGCCCTCGGCGCCCACGCCGCCACCCGCGCCGACGACGGCGAACTGGCGGCCTTGGCCAAGGAGATCGCCGCCGCTCTCTAGCGACCGAAAATGCCGCCCTCGCGCGGCACCCGCCCGCTCCGACAGATGTCACCCCGGGGAAGGCCGGGCCCAGCCCGAAATCGCTCCGAGTATAGGAATCGCTCGACTTTTGAGGGGTGTGCGCCCGCCGGGTCGGCACTCCCGGGCGGCACTAGACCGGTTTTCCAATGGCTCGGGCGCGGGTCTATCTAACGGGTATCATCCCAAAAGTCTGAAGACTCTTGTGGAACATAGGTGGAACACATATAGTCGTTCCGTCTATGTTCCGATTCTGGGGTGGCCGGGCGATGCTGACGCGCAAACAACACGAACTTCTCATGTTCATTCATGAACGCATGAAGGAAAGCGGCATTCCGCCATCCTTCGATGAAATGAAGGACGCGCTCGATCTTGCTTCCAAATCCGGCATTCACCGGCTGATCACCGCGCTTGAAGAGCGCGGCTTCATCCGCCGCCTGCCCAACCGGGCCCGTGCGCTGGAAGTGGTAAAGCTTCCCGATTCGATGAACCCCTCGCTCGGCGGCCGCAAGGCTCGTTTCGAGCCTTCCGTGATCGAAGGCACTCTGGGCAAGGTCGCCTCGCCCCCAGCGCGCAGCAATGACGATTATGCCCGCCCCATTTCGATCCCCGTCATGGGCCGCATTGCCGCTGGTACGCCGATCGAGGCGATCCAGAGCCATTCCCACACCATCGCCGTCCCCCCCGAAATGCTCGGTGCCGGCGAACACTATGCGCTCGAAGTGCGTGGCGACTCGATGATTGAGGCCGGTATTTTCGATGGCGATACGGTGCTGATCAAGAAGCAGGACACTGCATCGACGGGCGAGATCATCGTCGCCCTGGTCGATGACGAGGAAGCCACCCTCAAGCGCCTCCGCCGCAAGGGTAATACCGTCGCCCTCGAAGCCGCCAATCCCGCCTACGAAACCCGTATCTTCCCGCCTGACCGCGTAAAAGTTCAGGGCCGGCTCGTTGGTCTCCTGCGGAAATATTGATGGGCGTGGCCGCCACACCTGAAGCGGTGATGGCGGCTTATGCCGACCTGATCAACCGGCACGATTTTGCGCTGCTGGTTCCCCTGATCGATCCGGAAGCCAGCTTCTGGTTCAGCTCCGGCACCTATCAGGGCCGTGATGCAGCGCGCCAGGCCTTCGAACGCACCTGGCAGCGTCTCGCCAACGAAACCTATTGGCTCGAAGACCTCACCTGGATCGCCAAAAGCGCGGAAGCCGCCAGCTGCATCTATCGCTTCCACTGGCGCGCCACCATCGAGGGCGAAGCCGCGGAAGGCATGGGGCGCGGCACCACGGTTCTTGCCAGAGACGAGAACGGCTGGCGCATCGTTCATGAGCACCTCAGCGCTTTTCCGGAATAAAGTGACCAGCTTTGGAAGGTCCAGCGTTCCCTGGCGGCGCGCCCATCGACCGGGCTGGTTTCACGAAGCGGACAAAATGGCAAAATTTAAGCCGATTTTTAGCGCCGTCGCGCATCCTTTAGCCTGATATCAGGCTGCCTAATTGGAGCGAGGACCGCGATGCGCATCAGCACGATCACCAATTTGGCCTATGTCTTGACCGTAGGCCTGACCTTGTTGTCGGGCGGCTCCTTCATCATTGCAACGCACTACGCTGATCGCGAGCGCGACGCCCTCGACCTGGCGTGGAAGGTCGATGAGAGCGTCGAAGGGCTGGGCCGGGCCGCCGAACTGACAACTGAGGATGCCCGGCTATACGTATTTACCGGCGAGCCGCGTTACCTGGACAGGTTTCAGGCCGCTCTGAGTGAAGAACGTGAGCGGGAACGCGCCGTTCGCCTGCTGCGAGAAAAGGGCCTGCCCGACGAAGAATTGGCAGCGCTCCGCACAATCGAGGCAGACGCGGAAATTCTGGATGCAATCGAAGAGGCCGCAGTCTCGGACTTCACCAACGGAGCGGCAGACCAGGCCCGAGCCGCCCTCTTCTCCCCCGAGCACGAAGAAGCCCAGCTTGGCCTCTTGAGCAGCGTTCGCCAATTTGTCGATCTCGTTTCAGCGCGAACCCGTGGGCAAGTGGAACAGGCGAGCACGCAGGCAGGTTTTTGGGGCACGGTCGCCAAATCCACCCTCGCTTTGACCGCGCTTGTCTTCCTCTGCGTGCTCTATTTCGTCCTGACGCGCCGCGTCACCCGGCCCTTGCTGCGCATGAGCGACGTCGTTCGACGCCTGGCTCGGCAGGACTACGACGTTCAGCTTCTGGCTCATGGCCGTCGCGACGAGATCGGCGACATGAACGAGGCGATTCAGGTATTTCGCGACAATGGTTTGGAACGCGAGCGTCTGGATGCCGAGCGGCGTCAGGATCAGCAGACCAAGGACCAGATCCTTCAACTCATGCACCGCCTTCAGGCCTGCCGCCAGGAAGGCGAGCTCGCGCCCGTCGTGTCCTTGTTTGCTTCGCAGCTCTTTCCGGACCTGTCGGGCCATCTCTTTGTGATGAACACGGGAAGGACGGCGCTGAGTGCCAAAAGCAGCTGGGGCACACCCACCCTATCCGGCGAGGAGTTTTCAACTCTCGAATGCTGGGGGATTCGAAGAGGCAGAGCACATTTGAGTGACGGGGCAAATAGCGATGTCAGATGCCTGCACCTGGCGGAACGCGACGAAAGCTCGGCTCTCTGTGTCCCGCTCTCCGCGCGCGGAGATACGGTGGGCGTCCTCTATTTTGAAGAAGCCGACGGCAGCGCCGCCCTTGGCAAGGCACGAACATATGTCGAACTGATCGCCGAAAATTTGGCGCTGGCGATCGCCAATCTTCAATTGCGCGATCGACTGGCCAATCTCGCGGTGAGAGATCCGCTGACCGGATTGCTCAATAGGCGGTCGCTGGACGAAAATCTGGCGGATCTCATGAAGGGAGACAAAGACGATCCGGCATCGCTGATGATGATCGATATCGACCATTTCAAGCGCTTCAACGATCAATTCGGACACGACGCCGGCGATTATGTCATGGGTCAGGTTGCCGCCATTATCACCAATGTCGCCGGACAAGCCGGCATTACGCATCGATATGGCGGCGAGGAATTCGCTGTCATATTTCGTGAGCAAGACGGAACCGCAGCCCTTCAGAAAGCGGAAGCGATCAGGCACGCCATCGAAACAGCGCCGATCGACTATCAGGGGCAACCTCTGGGAGCCGTGACGGTTTCCATCGGCGTCGCCACGACGGAGGACAATCGCCCCAAAGCGACCCTGATGCAACGAGCCGATGCGGCACTTCTAGAGGCCAAATCCAGCGGCAGAAATGTCGTTGTTTGCGACTGGTCCGGCCGCGCAAACAGGCGTCTCGCATAAAAAGAACTGGGCGCCGCATGTGGCGCTGGCCGCTAGCGGATGTTGATCACGACCTTGCCCTTGGCCCGCCCCTTTTCGACGTAATCGATGGCGTCGTTGGTCTGCGCGAAGGGGAAAACCCTATCGACCACCGGCCGGATAATGCCCGCATCGAGCAGGGCAGAAATCTGCGCAAGCTGAGCGCCGTCGGCCCGCATGAACAGGAACGCGTAGCGCACGCCCGCCTGCCGCGCCTTCCGGCGAATGCCCGCGCTGATCAGGCGCAAGACCAGCCCGAGAAAGGGGTTGAGGCCATATTCGCGGGCAAATGCCGGATCGGGCGGCCCCGAAATGGAGATGGCGATGCCGCCCGGCTTGAGGATGCCGATCGACTTGCCGAGCGTTTCAGTATCCTGGCTGTTGAGCACAAGATCATAGCCGGACAGGATTTTGGTGAAATCCTGCGTTTTGTAATCGATGACGATGTCGGCGCCGAGACCTTTGACGAGATCCGCATTGGCAGCGCTGGCCGTGGTGGCGACCCAGGCGCCCAGATGCTTGGCGAGTTGAATGGCGAATGTGCCGACGCCGCCAGACCCGGCCTGGATGAACACTTTCTGGCCTTTGCGAACCTTGCCGATTTCGACCAAAGCCTGCCACGCGGTCAGCCCGACCAGTGGAATGGACGCTGCTTCCTCCATGCTGAGCGAGGATGGCATGATCGCAAGATCGGCTTCGTCGACGGCGATCTGCTCGGCATAAGCGCCGATACGCATGTTGCGTGGGCGTGCATAGACCGCATCACCAATGCCGAAGCGTTGCACCTTTGCCCCGATACGAACCACCGTGCCGGCAATGTCGTGGCCGAGCACCAAAGGCGGCTTATAGGGCAGGATAGCCTTGAACTCGCCATCGCGGATCTTGACGTCGAGCGTGTTGACCCCGGCCGCATGGATTTGCACCAGAACATCGGTGTCGCCCATGACGGGCTCTGCGACCTCGCCAAGGCGGAGCGCAGATGACTTGCCGTACCGGTCGAGGATGAATGCTTTCACGGCTGGTACTCCTCTTCAGGCCTTGGTGCGGTAGCGTTCGGCCGGGACCGCATTGGCGAAACTGGGTGGCAAGGCGCGGCGGGCCGTCTCAAAAGCGTTCCACAGGGCGGCGTCGGCCAGCGGCGGAATGGTCACGCCTTCTTTCAGATCAAATCCCACCAGGGCGGCATCGACCAGATCATCCACTTCCATGACATTCTGGAGACTGGCCACATCGACGCCGGACCGGTCCCAGATGGCCGTCCGCGTTGCTGCGGGAAGGACCGCCTGAACATAGATCCCCTTTGGACCCACTTCAGCGGCCAGACCCTGCGAGAAGCTCAGGATATAGGATTTCGTCGCCGCATAAATACCGGGGAAATATTCCGGCACCAGTCCCACGACAGAGCCGATATTGACGATGCTCCCCTCTCCCCGTTCGAGCATTCCCGCCAGTGCGGCCGAAGCGAGCAAGGTCGGCACCGTGACATTAAGCTGGATCAGCCAATCCAGATCGTCCGGCTTGGCGGTCGCAAATGTCCCCGGCAGGGAGTCGCCGGCATTGTTGATGAGCAGATCGACCGGGCCGCCCGAACGGAGCCGGTCTTCCACCGCCTTGAGTGCCGTCGCATTGGTGAGGTCTGCGGTCAGTACCTCCACCGCGACCGAATGGGAAGCCCGCAGGTCTGCGGCCAGCGCCTCGAGCTTGCCGGTCGAACGCGCGACAAGGACGAGATCGTAGCCGCGCGCTGCGAGGCGACGCGCATAGCTGGCGCCAATGCCGGCCGATGCGCCGGTGATGAGTGCTGTAGACATGACTAACCCTGTTGAAGACGGAACGGATCGATGCGACATAGATGATGACCATCATCCAGAAGTCAAGATGATGACAATCATCTAGATTGGAGTTTCTTGTGGGCACCAGCCAGGAACAAAAGACCCAGAGCCGGGCGGCGATCGTCGCGGCGGCGTCAAAGCTTTTCAGGGAGCGCGGCATCGAAGCGGTGAGTGTGGCCCAGATCATGGAGGCGGCGGGCCTGACGCATGGAGGGTTTCCCCGCCACTTCGCCAACAAGCAGGAGCTCGTCAACGCGGCTCTTGCGGCGGCGGCCGAGGAACAGCAGGCCAGCGGGGCGCAACCATTTGATTTTGAAACGTTTGCGCAGTCGTACCTGACGCCGCAGCATCGGGATCACCCCGATCGCGGTTGTGTCTTTGCAGCGCTCGGCGGCGAAATCTCGCGCGCCCCTCTCGAAACGAAGCAGGTGCTGGGTGAGAAGGTAAAGCAGCATATCCAGGCATTCGGCGATGACGCCGCCAACCGGGCCGACGCCATCGGGCGCTGGTCGACCCTCATAGGCGCCATGGTCCTGGCGCGCCTCGCCGAACCGGAAGAGCTGTCAGACGAAATCATGAACGCCGCGCGGAAGTTTGTGGGCCTCGACGGCTAGATCACTTCGCTTTTCGTCCAATGCACCCACAAACTCGATTGTCGCCCCGGCTTTAGGCCGGGGCCTGTCTCGAGCTCCCAGGATTGGTTCCCGCTGCGAGAAGGCCGGAGCAGCGGCCACGGTGGCCAAACGAAGAGTGTCCGCATAACAGCCAACGGCTAGACCACGATATTGATAGCTTCGCTCCGAACGAACCAACGACGTGCCGAAGCGCATGGAGGTCTCCTCCACCACCCAAAATCCAAATCTCTCCCCGCTCTCTTCCTCTCGCCGCTGCCCCTTGCGGCTGGCGCCTCCCGCGCTCGAACCAAAACTTATCCCCGCCCCCCGGGTCCCATGCCAATATTCACCCATTCCGCCAGTCACGCGGCCCCAACGCAGGGCCGGGCGGAATGGCCGGAGGAGAGGGGCGCCTTTCCGGCCGGGGATATGAATGCGGCAGCCACACCTGCAATCAGGGGTGACGCCTGAACCGGACCCGCTGGCAAAATCCGGAACCGTGACGGGCGGCCTTTGGCTCCCATTTATTAAACAGACCGAGCCAATGGCCGCCCGTTACCCGTGCGTCCGCGACGCCAAAAGGCCGGGCGGCACCTCGTGCTGCCCGGCCTTTTTGATTTATTCATCGATGCCTCGAGCGCAAGTCGGCCCAGGCTGAGTCGAAAATGTCGGCTTCCGAGAACCGGCGCGGAGCGTACATCAGTACGTGAGCACCGGAAGCGCAGGAAGCTGGCATTTGCAGGCCAGCCTCGGCCGACTTGCGCCGATCTAGTGGTTGTCGCGCGGCACGCCTTCTGTCTGGGCGATCCGCTGATACTTTTCGGCGGGCTTCAAAATCGCACCGTCGCCAAGCTGGCCGACGATACCGCGCTGGATTTCCTGCCACGGCGTCTGGTGCTTGGGGAACTTGTACCCACCAGCCGCTTCGAGCGCGGCGCGACGAGTCGCGATTTCCTCGGCCGAGATCAGGATATCGGCCTCGCCCTTGTTGAGGTCGATGCGCACCTGATCACCGGTCTTGAGAATGGCCAGATTGCCCCCCGCAGCCGCTTCCGGCGAGGCGTTGAGGATCGAAGGCGAACCCGACGTACCCGACTGGCGCCCGTCGCCGATGCAGGCGAGCGAGTGGATGCCCTTCTTGATCAGGTAGTCGGGCGGCCGCATGTTGACGACTTCCGCCGCACCGGGATAGCCGATCGGGCCCGCGCCGCGCATGAACAGCAGCGTGTTTTCGTCGATATCGAGCGAGGGGTCGTCGATGCGGTGGTGATAATCCTCAGGACCGTCGAAGACCACCGCCTTGCCCTCGAACATGCCCGGATGCGCCGGATTGTTGAGGTAGCGATCGCGGAATTCGGACGAGATCACTGATGTCTTCATGATGGCGCTGTCGAACAGGTTGCCGCGCAGCACGAGGAAGCCCGCTTCGGTCTTGAGCGGATTATCGAAGTGGCGGATGACCTTGTCGTCCTGAATCACCGTGTTGCGGCAGTTCTCGCCAATGGTCTTGCCGTTGACGGTCGGTGCGTTCTCGCGGATCAGGCCCTGCTTCATCAGTTCGTTGACCACCGCCGGCACGCCGCCGGCATGGTAGTAGTCCTCGCCGAGATATTCACCGGCCGGCTGCAGGTTCACCAGCAGTGGCACCTTGTGGCCATAGGTCTGGAAGTCCTGCAATTCGAGCTCAACGCCGATGTGCTTGGCAATCGCCTGGATGTGGATCGGCGCATTGGTCGAGCCACCGATCGCCGAATTGACGACGATAGTGTTGATGAAATTGTCTTTGGTCAGAATGTCCGAGGGTTTCAGATCCTCGTGCACCATGTCGACGATACGCTTGCCGGTGCGATAGGCCATTTCCTGGCGGTCGCGATAAGGCGCCGGAATAGCGGCCGAACCCGGCAGCTGCATGCCGAGCGACTCGGCCAGCGAGTTCATCGTCGTCGCCGTGCCCATGGTGTTGCAATAGCCGGTCGACGGCGCCGACGACGCAACCAGTTCGATGAACTGCGCATAGTCGATTTCGCCAGCCGCCATCATCTGACGCGCCTTCCAGACGATCGTACCGGAACCGGTCCGCTCGCCCTTGTGCCAGCCATTGAGCATCGGACCGACGGAGAGAGCGATGGCCGGAATGTTGACAGTCGCCGCGCCCATAAGCATGGCCGGTGTGGTCTTGTCGCAGCCAATGGTCAGCACCACGCCATCGAGCGGGTAGCCATAGAGCACTTCGACGAGGCCCAGATAGGCAAGGTTACGGTCAAGGCCCGCAGTCGGACGCTTGCCGGTTTCCTGGATCGGGTGAACCGGGAATTCGATGGCGATACCGCCCGCCTCACGAATGCCCTCACGCACGCGCTCGGCCAAGACGATATGATGACGGTTGCAGGGGCTCAGGTCCGAACCGGTCTGCGCAATGCCGATAATCGGCTTGCCCGATTGCAGCTCTTCGCGCGACACGCCGAAATTCATGTAGCGCTCAAGATAGAGCGCGGTCATGTCCGGATTGTCCGGGTTGTCGAACCAGGCCCGCGAGCGCAGTTTCTGCGGCGCGCCGGCGCCATTGTCAGTCGTCATCGTCAAAATCCTTTTCCGTCCGCCGGGGCGAACCGTGGGGCCTGCTTGACCCCGTTCTATCACGGCCAACGCCGCTGTGAACGGCCCTCAACGAAAAAATCATACAATTGATTGCGGAAGCGCAATAGACCCCACATGTGCCGGAACGCTCTGAAAATCTTACCAATCGAGGAGATTGGCGCCTCTTGCTCGCGTAGCCGGTGCAGCGGAACGCCCTGTTCAGAGCGCACGAAGCCCATTAGGGTCGCGCCGCATTCTGAAAGCGCCGTCGAGGAGAGTTTGGCTTGAGCGAATCTATTGCGTGGATTGCCGTCGATTGGGGCACATCCAATCTCAGGGGCTGGACGATCGATGGGCAGGGTAACGTCCTCGCCTCTCGCAGTTCGCCCAAGGGAATGGGCAAGCTCACCCGCGAGGAATTTCCTGCTGCGCTGGGCGAACTGCTGTCCGACATCGATCTCACCGGCCCTACGGACGTGGTGGTCTGCGGCATGGCCGGCGCCCGCCAGGGATGGCTTGAAGCACCCTATCTCGAAGCGCCGACTGACCTGCGCGGCCTCCTCAAGGGTGCCGTTCGCCCCGATAGCGGGTCGGACAAGCTGAAGGTCTCGATCCTGCCCGGCGTTTGCCAGAAGCAGGGTGCCGACAATGTCATGCGCGGCGAAGAAACCCAGCTTCTCGGGCTCGCCAGTACCCTGCCCGGTTATGCCGGTCTCGTCTGCATGCCCGGCACGCATTCGAAATGGGCGCTGCTCGATGGCACCCGGATCGAGCATTTCACCACTGCCATGACCGGCGAAATGTTCGAAATCCTGTCCACGCATTCGGTGCTGCGCCATTCGCTCGGCGGCGACCTCGATAGACCCGAACGCGCCGAAGGTTTCGCTGCCGGCGCCAAGGATGGTCTCGACCACCCGGCAGATCTCCTTGGTCAGCTTTTCCGCGTCCGCGCCAGCGCCCTTGTTTCGGGCCGCCAGCCCGCCTGGTGCGCTGGCTATCTCTCCGGCCTTCTTATCGGCACCGAAATCGCTGCCAACCGCCACCAGATCGGTAACGAACCGGTTCCGCTGATCGGTTCGCACGTGCTCTGTGCCCTCTATGGCCAGGTTCTGGAAATGGCCGGCGCTACCGGCCGCCCCGTCGATGCTACCGCTGTCGTGCTGGCAGGTCTCAAAGCCGCCCGCGACGCTGCCTAAGGAAAAAAACCATGTCCCATCGCCACATCATCGCGATCCTCCGCGGCATCACCAATGAAGAAGCCGTGCCGGTTTGCACGGCTCTCGTCGAGGCGGGTATCACGCTCATCGAAGTGCCGCTGAATTCGCCCAATGCGCTCGAAAGCATTTCGCTGGCGGCCAAGGCGCTGTCCGACCGGGCCGAGATTGGCGCCGGTACGGTGCTCACCGAAGAAAACGTGCGCGCCGTTGCTGCCGCCGGCGGCACCTTCATCGTCTCGCCTGACACCAATGAAGCCGTCATCGCCGAGACGGTGAAGCTCGGCCTAAAATCCTATCCGGGCGTGTTCTCGCCGAGCGATGCCTTCAAGGCGATCCGGACCGGCGCAACCGGGCTAAAATTCTTCCCGGCTGAAGTGCTGGGGTCGAAGGGCATCAAGGCCATGAAGGCGGTGCTCCCGCCTAATCTGCCCCTCTATGCAGTCGGCGGCGCCAATCCCGACAATTTCGACGAGTTCTTCGCCGTAGGCTGCGCCGGCTTCGGCCTCGGCACGTACATTTATAAGCCCGGTATGAGTGTCACTGAAGTTTCCGCGCGCGCTGCCACGGCCGTCGCAGCCTATGACAAGGGAGCCAAGGCATGAGCGATACGGCACGCCTTTTTATCGATAGCAAATGCGAATTGGGCGAAGGTCCATTCTGGCATGGCGAACGCCAGCAGCTCTTCTGGTTCGACATCAACGAGCAGTCGCTTTTCGCCGCCAATGCGGCAGGCGAAATCGAGGAAAGCTGGCTCTTCAACGAAACCGTGGCCGCTGCGGCGATCATCGACAGGGACAGGCTGGCAGTCGCCAGTGAGAACGGGCTGATCGAGTTCGATCTCCGCGTCGGCGGCATGAACCGTCTGCTCGACATCGAGCGCGACGTGCCGGCCAACCGCACCAATGACAGCCGCGTCCATCCGTCCGGCGCGTTCTGGATCGGCACGATGGTCAAGGAAGAAGGCCCCAAGGAAGGCTCGGTCTATCACTATCGCGCGGGCCAGTTGACCAAGATCATCGAGAATGTCGCCATTCCCAACGCGACCTGTTTTTCGCCCGATGGCCGCATTGCCTATTTCACCGACACGCCGACCAAGAAAATCCTCAAATGCGCCACCGATCCCGCGACTGGCCTACCGGCTGGCGAATGGGAACTGTTTGCTGATGTTTCAGACCACCGCGGCTATCCAGACGGCGCCGTCGTCGATAGCGAAGGCTATCTCTGGAATGCCCGTTGGGGCGGGAGCTGCGTGGTTCGTTTCGCGCCCGATGGCTCGATCGATCGCGTCGTGGAAGTCCCGGTCAGCCAGGTCACCTGCCCCGCTTTCGGCGGCAAGGACCTCAAGACGTTGTTCATCACCACCGCAGCCAAGACGCTGACCAAAGAGCAGCTTGCTGCCGAAAAAGTGGCTGGTGGCGTTTTTGCCATCGAGGTCGACGTTCCCGGCCTTCCCGAAACTCCCATAAAGCTCTGAGCCTCAGCCATGTCCATCAGTCCCACCCTCGGCGTTTGCTACTATCCCGAACACTGGCCCGAAGAGTGGTGGGACAAGGACGCGGCCCGCATGGCCGAAGTCGGCATCAAATATGTCCGCATCGGGGAATTCGCCTGGTCGCGGCTCGAACCCACGCCGGGCAATCTGCAGCTCGACTGGATGATCCGATCCATGGATGTGCTGGGCAAGCATGGCCTCAAGGTTATCGTCGGCACACCGACCGCCACGCCACCGCGCTGGATGGTCGACAAGCACCCCGACATGCTGGCCGTCGATGCTCGCGGCCAGCGCAAGGGCTTTGGCTCGCGCCGCCACTACGACTTTTCTCACCTGCCCTATCGCGACGAGTCGGCGCGCATCACGCAGATTCTTGCCGATGCCTTGAGCGATCATCCAGCGCTCGGCGGCTGGCAGACCGACAACGAATATGGCTGCCACGGCACGACCTATTCCTATTCGCCGGCCGCCCTCGAAGGTTTCCGCAAATGGCTCGCTATCCGTTACGGATCGATCGAGGCGCTGAACCAGGCCTGGGGCAATGTCTTCTGGTCGATGGAATACAATCGCTTCGATCAGATCGAGCTGCCGAACCTGCTGATCACTGACCCCAATCCGATCCACGATCTCGATTTCCGCCGCTATTCGTCCGATCAGGTCAGCGCCTTCAACAAGGTGCAGTACGATATTCTCAAGGCCAAACGGTCAGACCTGCCGGTCATCCATAATTTCATGAGCCGCTATACCGAGTTCGACCATTACGACCTGGCCGAAACGCTCGATGTCGCGAGCTGGGATTCCTACCCCATCGGCCACCTCGCCGTCAGCGACGAGACCGAGGAGATGAAGCGCCAGTACATGCGCCAGGGCGACCCGGACAATGCGGCCTTCCACCACGACCTCTATCGCACCGTCGGCCATGGTCGCTGGTGGGTCATGGAGCAGCAGCCCGGCCCGGTAAATTGGGCAAAATTCAATCCCGATCCGCTGCCAGGCATGGCCCGCCTCTGGGCCTGGGAAGCGTTCGCGCACGGTGCTGAGGTGGTCTCCTATTTCCGTTGGCGTCAGGCGCCGTTTGCGCAGGAGCAGATGCATGCAGGCCTCCTGCGGCCTGACAGCGAACCGGCTCCCGCCTATGGCGAAGCGAGCCAAGTGGCGCAGGAACTCAAGCTCACCGGTCTCGATGGCCCGGTGGGCAAGGCCCGCGTTGCGCTGGTCTTTGACTATGACAGCGAATGGGCCTGGGAGGTGCAGCCGCAATCTCAGGGTTTCAAGCACGGCGCCCATGTGCGCGATATCTACGCTGCCTTCCGCAAGCATGGCGTCGATATCGACATTCTCTCGCCCAAGGCCAGGAGCTTTGCCGGCTACGATATCGTCGCGATCCCGGCTCTATTCGCCTGGACCGACGAGCTGCGCGAGGCCGTGGCCAGCTTTGAAGGCCACCTTCTTATAGGTCCGCGCTCGGGATCGAAGACCAACAACTTCTCCATCCCAGCCCGCCTTGGCCCCGACCTGTCGCCCAACCTGCTCGATGCCCGCGTCACGCGGGTGGACAGCATTCCGGCCCATGTCTCGGTCACCGTAAAGGGGGGCGGCTCGACGCGTCTCTGGCGTGAAAAGGTTGAGACGCGCGGCGAAGTGGTGATGGAAGACAATGAGGGCGTGCCGGTGCTGATCTCGCAGGGCAAGCTGTTCTATCTCACCGCCAGCGGCGATCGGGCCTTGATGCAGCGCATCGCCGATTATCTGATTGCCGAGGCCGACCTGGCGATCCTCAGCCTGCCGGCCGGTGTTCGCGCCCGCAGCCGCGGCGGCTTCCGCATCTATGTAAACTATTCGGCCAGCACCGCCACGCTCAGCCCCGCAGCGGACGAGAGCGGCTATGTGATTGGCGAAATGGAAGTGCCGGCCGCGGGCGTTACCGTGGCAAAACTCGCCACGGCCGGTTGAGCGTTTCAATGGCCGGGCGGATCTCGAACCGCCCGGCCGCTGCATCCCAGCGAAGCCATTGCACGCCGCCACGGGCCAGGTCCCGCGCACTGATGATCTGGCCGGAAGCCCCGCATCCCTTGGGTGCTGAAATCCGGGCGATGACCAGGCTCTGACCGAAACAATCCTCGGCGAACGCAGCAGAGTTGCGGATCACGGCGATGCTGAATTTCTCCGTCTTCACGATACAACCAAGACTGTCGCAACGGGTCCCGGAATGGATCGGGGCGATCTCGGTCTGATAGTATTGGCTCCAGACATCGACGGCAAAACTGCCGGTGCGACCGGTGACGAGACCGAGGCCCGCCCCATCGCGGACGGCGACAGCTTGCGTCGTATCGGCAATCAACACATCGGGCCGGGGGGCAAAGCCCAGTAGCAATATGACGGGCAACAGGATCGCCGGAGCCAACAGGCGCCAGCGCCCTTCGATGAAGGCGAACCAGCCCAAAGCGGCAAGGCCCGCCAACAGCGTCCATCCCGCGAGAATGGGGTTTCCAGTGAGCGCCGTGCTCCAGCCTGCGACAAGTTCGGCGACATCCACCATGCGGTCGATATTCCAGCCCATCAGTTTTAGAAACGGACCATCCAGCCCAAAAGGCATGGCGAGAATGGCGAGCACGCCGAACCACATGATGAGACTGACGAAAGGCAGCGCCAGCACATTGCCGAGCACGCCGAGCGGTGCCGTCTGCTGAAAATGATAGGCCGAGAAAAGCAGCGTGGCGGCTCCGGCGACAAAGCTGGTCCATGCCGTTGCAGAGATGAAGCGTAACGCCCGCTCGACGCTTCCCCCGTTTCCCGGAGGTGAAAGGCGCGGCAGCTCGTAGATGCCGATGAGCGCCACGACCGCGGCGAAGGACAGCTGGAAACTGGCCCGGAAGACGCTGGCCGGATCAATGAGGATGATCACCAGGGCCGCGATGGCGACATTGCGCATGGTCAGAGCACGGCGCCCCGCGAGGACTGCGCCAAAAATGAGAGCGAGCATCAGGGTCGAGCGGAAGGCCGGTACATTGTCCATGCCACCGGCGAGAAGCAGATAGCCAAAGGCGGCAGACAGGCCGGCGATCGCAGCGATCTGCTTGTTGGGCCAGGTCAGCGCCATGGGCAGGCTCGCCAGAGCCAGACGCAAAAGCCAGAAGATACCGCCCGCAACGATGGACAGGTGGAGCCCTGAGATCGAATAGACATGGGCGAGACCGGAAGCTGCCATGACATCGCGGGTTTCATCGCTGATGGCGCTTTGGTCGCCCATCATCATGGCACGGCCAATCGCCGCGCTGGCCCCCTCCAGCGCCAGATCGATCCGCTCGCCGATGTGATTGCGCAGCGCCTGCACCCGGCGCGCGATATCACCGTCGTCTCCCGGCTGTATGAGTTCGACGGCGCCGATGGCGTTGCCATAGGCGCCGATGCCGGAGAAATAGGCATGGAACTGCCCATCAAAAGCGCTCGGCAGGATAGGCCCCGGCACGGGCGCCAACCGTATCCGCGCCTCGATCACGTCGCCGACCTCCACCTTCGGCTCCGGCGGCAGGAGGATACGCGCCCGCTGGATCGGTAGCGCCCGGGAATCATCGATCGGACGCATGGAAGAGACGATGGCGCGGATGCCATTTGCATCGGATGACAAGACCTCATCGACCCTTGCCTCATAGGTCCCGTAAGCAGGTACCGCCAGCATGACGGTGCCGAAGGCCAAACCATGCAGCGCGAGAAGACAAAAACCGAGCCATGCCGCGCTCAATTGGGTCGCCACGCGCAGGCCAGCAAGCGAATGCGACAGACCCGCCAGAACCAGACATCCGGTTACGCAAAGCGAACCGATCAAGTAGTGAAGTGCCTGCGGTTCCGCGGGAAGCAGCGCGTAGGCGACAAGGCCGAAGATGAGGCTGAAGGGCAAAAGTACGAAGAGGCGCCGTTGCTCAGCAGCTTCGGTTACGGTTTTTGAAAAGGACTGCCAGACAAGCGCGGGCCGGCCAGCCAGATGCCCGCGCCGCGGACGTGCAATGCCCGCTGCCGCCAATGCAATCTGTCCTCCGCGCGTCCCCTGCCCCTGCACCCTGCGCCCCTACCCTTGCGCTCAAGCCCGCCTATGCTACACACGGCCCGAAATTCCCTCAATTCGTTCCGGTTATCATGTCCCAGGTTGTTACTCGCTTTGCTCCTTCCCCTACCGGGTACCTGCATATCGGCGGCGCCCGTACGGCCCTGTTCAGTTGGGCCTATGCCCAGAACAAGGGCGGCAAGATGCTGCTGCGCATTGAAGATACGGACCGCGAACGTTCGACCGAGGCCGCTGTCGTCGCCCTGATCGATGGCCTCAAGTGGCTTGGCCTTAACTGGGAAGGCGAGCCAATCAGCCAGTTCGCCCGCGCCTCGCGCCACGCAGAGGTTGCCCATGAGCTCGTGAAGATGGGCCATGCCTATTATTGCTATTGCTCGCCCGAAGAGCTCGACCAGATGCGCGAAGAAGCCCGCGCTGCCGGCAAGCCGCCGCGCTACAACGGCTATTGGCGCGACCGCGATCAGGCCGAGGCACCGGCCGGCATTTCCCCGGTGATCCGCATCAAGGCGCCGCTGACCGGCGAAATCGTGGTCAACGATCACGTCCAGGGCAAGGTCGTGTTCAAGACCGAAAACCTCGACGATTTCATCATCCTGCGCTCTGACGGCACGCCGACCTATATGCACGCGGTGGTGGTCGACGACCATGACATGGGCGTCACCCACATCATCCGTGGCGACGACCATCTGACCAATGCCGCCCGCCAGATCATCATCTACAACGCTATGGGCTGGACCGTGCCGGAGATGGCACATATTCCGCTGATCCACGGCCCGGATGGCGCAAAACTCTCCAAGCGCCACGGAGCGCTGGGTGTCGAAGCCTATCGCCAGATGGGCTATCTGCCCGCCGCAGTGCGCAACTATCTCGCCCGCCTCGGCTGGAGCCATGGCGACGAGGAAATCTTCTCGACCGAGCAGATGGTGGAGTGGTTCAGCCTCGAAGCCCTCAACAAGGGCGCGGCGCGTTTCGACTTCGTCAAGCTTGAGAACATCAACGGCCACTATATCCGCGAGGCCGATCCGACCTATCTCTACAACGTCATGATCGAGACGGCCAAGGAAGTGGGCCGCGAAGAGGACGCCAAGGGCCTGATGGCGAACCACAACACGGTCCTCGCCGCGCTGCCCGAATTGCAGCCGCGCGCCAAGACGGTGCTGGAGCTGATTGACCTGGCGCAGTTCATCTACGCCCTGCGCCCCATCACCCCCGACGCTGCCGCCGCAGCCTTGCTGACGCCGGAAGCCAAGGTGGTTCTTGCCGGTATTGCCGAAACGTTAGGGGGCCTTGCCGATTGGTCAGTGCCGGCCATCGACGCCGCCATGCGCGAACTGGCCGAAGCCAAGGGTCTCAAGCTTGGAAAGCTGGCCCAGCCACTACGCGCGGCCCTTACGGGACGCACGGTTTCGCCCGGAATCTTCGAGGTCATGGTGCTTATCGGCCGTGAAGAATCGATGGCACGTTTAAGTGACCAAATTGCTTAAGCCACGGGCCGGCAGAGGGTAACGTCTACTTACCTATCGGTTGCTTCGGCGGGGCAAAAACTGATACCTCTGCGGTCATCAATCGGCACCGCTGGAGGTGCTGCCCCGCTTCACCTCCCTTCCCTCGGAGCGTGGGCAAAACGAGGAGAGCTCAATGACCGAAAAAGTCGCCAAACTCATCGTCGGAGACCAGACCGTCGAATTTCCAATCCTGAGCGGAACGGTGGGTCCGGATGTCGTCGACATTCGTTCGCTCTACGCCAAGACGGGCCTGTTCACCTACGATCCGGGCTTCACCTCGACGGCTGCCTGCGACAGCGCCATCACCTATATCGATGGTGACAAGGGCGAACTGCTCTATCGAGGCTACCCGATCGAACAGCTTGCCGAGAGTTCCAACTATCTCGAAGTCTGCTACCTGCTGCTCTACGGCGAATTGCCGTCTGCCGCGCAGTTCAAGGAATTCGAACAACTCGTGACGAACCACACCATGGTTCACGAGCAGATGCACTATTTCTACCGTGGCTTCCGCCGCGACGCGCACCCGATGGCGGTGATGACCGGCGTCGTCGGCGCCATGGCAGCGTTCTACCATGACTCCACCGATATCAACGATCCGCAGCAGCGCGAGATCGCTTCGATCCGCATGATCGCCAAGATCCCGACGCTTGCGGCGATGGCCTACAAGTACTCGATCGGCCAGCCTTTCGTGTATCCGCGCAACGATCTCGATTACGCCTCGAACTTCCTCCACATGTGCTTCTCGGTGCCGGCGGAAGAATACAAGGTGAACCCGGAAATCGCCCGTGCGATGGACCTGATCTTCACCCTCCATGCCGACCACGAGCAGAACGCGTCCACCTCGACCGTTCGCCTTTCCGGCTCGTCCGACGCCAACCCCTTCGCCTGCATCGCTGCGGGCGTCGCCTGCCTCTGGGGTCCCGCTCATGGCGGCGCCAACGAAGCCGCGCTCAACATGTTGCGCGAAATCGGTACGGTCGATCGTATCCCGGAATATATCGCCCGCGCCAAGGACAAGAACGATCCGTTCCGCCTGATGGGCTTTGGTCACCGCGTTTACAAGAACTACGATCCGCGCGCCAAGGTCATGCAGCAGACCGCGAACCGCGTTCTCGACCTCCTCGACGTCTCGAACAACCCGACCCTTCAGGTTGCAAAGGAACTCGAACGGATCGCGCTTTCGGACCCGTACTTCGTCGACCGCAAGCTTTATCCAAACGTCGATTTCTATTCAGGCGTCATTCTCGATGCCATTGGCTTCCCGACCTCGATGTTCACCGTACTATTCGCTGTCGCCCGCACCGTTGGCTGGATCAGCCAGTGGAAGGAAATGATCGGGGACCCGCAAAAGAAGATCGGCCGCCCGCGCCAGCTCTATAATGGCTCGGTGGCGCGCGACTATTCCGAGATCGGCGCTCGCTGATCCCGTCGCTGAAATGAAAATGACCCCGCCTCGGCGGGGTCATTGCTTTTTGGGGCCATGGAGGCGGTTTAGGGAGCGTCGCGCCAGTGATGCAGCACCCGCTCCGCCGCTTTCACGCGTGGGTCTTCATCGGTGCCGTTTTCCATCAACTGCCGGATCCGTGCAAAGCCCTCGAGCTGGATTGGGCCGGCAGCATCATCGAGATGGCTGCGAACGGCGGCCACCAATATGTCGGCATCAGGCTCAAGCTGCAGAATTTCGGGCACCAGCGGCTTATCCAGCAGAATATTGGGCAGCGAGGCGTATTTGACCTTGTACCTCACCCACAAGCGCGCCTGACCCTTGTCGGCGACATAGGTGGTCACCATGGGCACCCCGGCGAGCGCCAGTTCGAGCGTTACCGTCCCGGTGGCGGCGACGGCAACGACAGCGCTCGCCATGGCCGCAGCCTTGCGCTCTTCGCCGGTGACGACATCGATTTTGGCCGGCCAGTCAGCGACGCGCTCTTTCACCGAGGCTTCGAGCCGGCGGGGCGTGGGCAATACGAAACCGCTGACCCGGGGATGAGAAGCAAGATTTTCAACGACCGCTCGCATCATTGGCAGGTGGCGCCGCAATTCACCGTCCCGGCTACCGGGCAAAAGCAGCATCGGTCCGCGCTCCGGAATGGCGGAGCGGAACGACAGGGCGTCGGTGGCGGGATGGCCGATATAGTGGGTCTCTGGCCCATTGGCGCCGCGCATGAACGCTGGCTCGAAAGGCAGAACGGCCATCACTTCGCGGAAGTGCGGCTTCAGGTGTTGCGCCCGCTCCGGTTTCCAGGCCCAGACCGCCGGCGCCACGCATAACAGCACCGGAATACCCGGAGCAGCCTTATAGACCTGCTTGGCGACGATGGAGGAGAAGACCTGTGCATCGACGAGGACCACCACGTCGGGCCGCGTACGGATGATGGTTTTGGCTACCTGCCGGGCACGCCATAAAAGCTTGGGAAGTCGCGGAAGCACATCGGCCCAGCCCATGACCGACAGCTCGTTCATGTCGAAGAGCGATTTGATGCCAACGGCAGCGAGCGCGTCGCCACCGACGCCGCTGACCGTCACGGCTACCCGTTCGCGCAGCCTGCTCACCAGATCAGCGCCGATTCGATCTCCCGAAGCCTCGCCGGCCAGAACGAAAAGACGCAGTTCGGACGACACTTATTCTTCTTCCGAGCCAGCGCGCGGCAGGCAAATGGGCCGGTCCTTGGCGGAGGTGATGAATGACACCACGTCCTGCACCAGGCTTGCATCCTTGAACATCACGGCTGCGTCGTCGACGCGCTCGCGCAAGGTGCCTTCGCTTGAAAAGATCATGCGATAGGCAGCACGAAGCGTATGGATGGATTCGCGCTCGAAGCCCGAACGCTTTAGGCCGACGAGATTGAGACCGGCAAGGCGTGCCCGGTTGCCGAGAGCCATACCATAGGGAATGACATCGGCATCGATCATGCTCTGCGCACCGATAAAGGCATGCGAGCCAATGCGCACGAACTGATGCACAGCGCACATGCCGCCAAAGCGAACATAGTCGCCAATCACGGCATGGCCGGCTACGCCAACATAGTTCGCCAGAACGACATTGTTGCCGACGTGAGCGTCATGCGCGACATGGCTGCAAGCCATCAGCAGGCAGTCATTGCCGATCTTGGTCAACATGCCGCCGCCTTCGGTACCCGGATTGATGGTTACCGATTCGCGGATCGTGCAGCGCTCGCCAATCTCGAGGCGTGACGCCTCGCCGTGGAATTTCAAATCCTGAGGCTGGTGGCCGACGGACGCAAAGGGGAAAATCCTGGTGCCGGCGCCGACGGTGGTGTGGCCTTCGACGACAACGTGGGAGATCAACTCCACATTGTCGTGGAGGACCACATGCTCGCCCACGATGCAGTAAGGACCAACCTTCACACCGGCCCCGAGCCGGGCACCGCTGGCGACAACAGCTGTCGGATGAACGAGGATTCCGCTCACTCGGTCGCCTCGACAATCATGGCAGTGAGCTCGGCTTCGGCGATCACAGCGCCGTTCACCTTGGCTTCTGCCTTGTAGCGGCCCACTGTGCGGCGCCGATGCAGCTTGGAGATGTGGTATTCGATCGTGTCGCCAGGGCCTGCCGGCTTGCGGAACCGCGCATTGTCGATGCCGAGCAACATGACGATGCTCTTGCTGGCGTTCTCGGTCGCATCGTACTTGATGACGATGGCACCCGCCGTCTGCGCCATGCCCTCAAGGATCAGCACGCCGGGGAAGATCGGATTGTTCGGGAAATGACCCTGAAAAATCGGCTCATTGAAGGTAACATTCTTGATACCGACTGCCGACTCGTCGCCGTTGATATCAACGATACGGTCAATCATCAGCATGGGATACCGATGCGGCAGAGCCGCGAGGATATCCATGATGCTCATTGCGTCGAGTTCGGTCGCTGCGCTCACCGTTTCCGTCATCCCCGCTTGTCCCCCTTGGCCAATTTCCGCAATGTGGCGAGTTCCCGCCAAAAATCCTTAAGCTCCTGTGCCGGCGCACCGCCAAGTTTGGAGCCGGCCGGCCAGTCCTTGGTCACTGCGGCGCGGCCGAAAATAGTCGTCCCTGCGCCGATACGCAAATGGCCGGAGGTACCCACGCCGCCGCCCATCAGGACGCTGTCTTCCACAATCGTAGAGCCGGAGAGACCGCTCTGAGCCGCGATCAGACAATTGCGGCCAATGCGGCAATTGTGCCCAATCTGTACCTGATTATCGACCTTCGTGCCTTCACCGATAACGGTGTCGCCGAGAGCACCGCGATCTACGGTGCTGTTTGCGCCGATCTCGACGCGATCCTGGATAATGACGCGGCCCAATTGAGGAATCTTGCGATTGGTCTGGCCATGATCGAGCCATCCGAAGCCCTCAGTGCCGATCCGGACACCGGAGTGGAGGACGACGTCATTGCCCAGATGCGCACAATCCACAGTGCAATTTGCAGCAATGATACTGTTGCGACCGATGGTTACGCCGGGGCCGATAACCGTATTGGCCCCGATGATCGTGCCGCGCCCGATTTCGACGCCATTGCCGATAACGACGTTCGAACCAATGGTAACGTCACGTTCGAATATTGGCGCCCCGAGGTCTTCCCGGCCACCCGCAATGGCGGACCTGGTGCTATCCGGATAAAGGCGGTCCAGAATTTCGGTGAATAGATTGTGTGCCCGCGGCGCGACTATGGCCACGGCGCCCGCCGGGACGCTGTCCCGCAATGACGGATGCACAATTACAAAGCCCGCTGCCGTTCGGCGCAATTCATCGACATATGAAATATGCGCGGCAAGAGCGAGATCGCCGGAACCGGCGAGTTCGAGCTCGGAAACGCCACCGATGATGCGGTCAGCCCCTGCAAGCCCTGCGGCCAGGTCGGCATGTCCGAGTTCGGTCAGCAGCGCGCCAACAGCAATCGGTCCGGCAAAGCGGTGAAATCGAGTATCGACCATGAGATCACTTCAAAAGAAAAGCCGCGGAGCTACCGCCCCGCGGCTGATGACTTCTTTCACGTTGCCCGTATTAGAGCAAGGTCTGAAGCGTGATCTGGAAGACCTGAGTGCGGTCCGCCGTCGATTTGTTGAGCACGTGCGAGACGTCGCCGCGCAGAGGGCCGAACGGCGAGTCCCAGATAAGGGACGCACCGATGGAGGTCCGCAACGGCGTATCCTGGCTTGCAGGATCGAGCGCGCTCGTGCCGGTACCAGGCAGGCCATCAATCCAGGCAGCATCGGCCCAGAGAGCACCGCTGAGACCATAGCTTTCCGGAAGAGCCGGGATCGGGAACTCGATCTCGGCCGACACGGCTGCGTACATGGTGGCGCCCAGGAATTCGCCATTCTGCAGACGCGGACCCACGCCGCGACCTTCGAAACCACGAATAATGGTAGCGCCCGGCATGAAGGCTTCGACAGCGTGCACAGAGCCGCCATCGAGGCTGTTGACCACGCCGGCCTGACCACGAACACTGGCAACGATACCGCTATCGTCAAGCACCGGCATGAAATAACGGCCGCGCGCTTCGGTCTTCAGCAGATTGTGGTCCCAGCCGATATACTGCTGGGTGAAGGTTGCGTAGAGACCCTCAGTCGGCGACTTGAGATCGTCGAGGCCGTTCCAGGCCAAGGTGTAGCCGATAAAGGCCTTGTTGAATTCCTGACCGTCATTGACCAGAGCCGACTTGTACTGCGGATTATCTTTCACATCCGAGATAGTCTTGCGCTCATAACCGCCGAAGAACGAGGCATTGAGTGCACTGGTGATCGGCACGCCGAAGCGGAGCTGGCCGCCCGTCGACTGCGAACCGTAGAAGCTCGACGTCGTTTCGTCCGAAATACGGTGATAGGCATCAACGCCGGCCGACACCTTGAGCCCCATGAAACGCGGCTCGGTGAAGGAGAAGTCGAAGGTACGGCCCGACTGCGACGCGCCGATGGCGGCGCGCAGGTACTGGCCACGACCAAGGAAGTTGCGCTCGGTCAGCGAGACTTCACCCAGGATACCATCGCTGGTCGAATAGCCGGCGCTGGCGCCGTATTCACCCGTCGAGGTTTCGGTCACGTTGATGTTGAGGACAACCTTGTCCGGCGAGGAACCGGGGGCCGTCGTCACTTCGACGTTGGAGAAGAAGCCAAGATCCTGGATGGCCTGACGGCCACGGACAACCATGGAGCGGTTGAACGGATCGCCTTCACCAAAGGCCAGTTCGCGACGAACCACGAAGTCGCGGGTCTTGGTATTGCCGGTGATGTTGATGCGCTCGACATAGATGCGCGCGCCTTCATCGACCAGATAGGTCACGTTGAAGGTGCCCGTAGCGACATCGCGATCGAGGCGAGCACGAACGTCTGCGAAGGAATAACCCTGAGTCGTGGCCTCGTAAGCCATGTTCTCGATGGTCTTCTGCAGGTTCGAAACGGAGTACTGGGCGCCCTTGCCGGTCTGGACGGTCGAGCGCAGCACATCGGTATTGAGACCATTGATGCTGGTTTCGATACCAACATTACCAAACTGGTAGCGCTGGCCTTCGTTGACCGTGAAATTGACGAAGTACGCGTTGCGCGCAGCATCATACTCGGCAACCGAGGTCACCTGCGCATCGGGATAACCGCGGTTCGCATAGTAGAGGCGCAGACGCTCACGATCGACCGCCAGCTTCCGCTCGTCATAGGTATCGTCGCGGAGGAGCCAGCTCAGGAGGCCAGTCTCCTTGGTCAGCATGGCACCCTTGAGGTTGCCGCCGCTGATCGCGTTATTGCCGGTGAAGTTGATCGCTGCGATGCCCGCACGCTCACCTTCATTGACCTGGAAAACCACGCGGACACGGCCATCGGCGGTCGGCTCGGTGCGCGACGTAACCGTCACGCCAAGGAAGCCGTCGCGATCATAGGCCTGACGGATGCTTTCAACGTCAGAAGCAACGCGCTGATTTGTGTAGATGCCGGAGGCAGAGACATCGACCATCGCCAACAGCTGAGCATCGGAGAAGCGCCGGTTACCCTCGAACAGAACCGAGCCAACCAACTGCTCCTGAGCCTGCGCAGCGACGACGCCCAGCACGGGGATCCCGGCACCGACCATTGGGCTCGCACCCATAATCGCGATCACCGAGACAGCGCCACGCAACAGCTTGGGGTTAATCATATTGTTATTGCCTTCTGCGACCTGCCCGGAGAATCGTCATACGCCGCTCCCCCAAGCTAACTCCATTGGAGTGTTTTACTGTTTTTTTAACCACGGACAAGCGGTAAGCCCGGACGCAGTTAGCAATTCATTGGCACGCGTGTATTCGTGCAACACCTTGCGAACCAAGGTTAACCAAGGTTTAGCGCAAGATGCCAAAATGGTCGAAAACCGTGTCGTTGAACAGGGTAAAAACCATCAGCCCCAGCACCAGCGCAAAGCCGAAGCGAAATCCGATCTCCTGAACACGCATGCTCAGGGGTCGTCCGCGAACGGCTTCGATCAGATAGTACATGAGATGGCCGCCGTCGAGCATGGGAACGGGTAAAAGATTGAATATCCCAATGTTCAGAGACAGAAGCGCCATCAGGTTTATGAGCGCGATGACGCCCAGCGTCGCCACTTCCCCCGAAACCTTGGCAACTTTCACCGGCCCGCTCAGCTGTTGAACATCCCCTTTGCCGACGAAAAAATCGCCCAGGAACGCGCCAGTGCGCTGCACGATGAAGCGGATTTCCTCCACCGTCATGCCTATGGCCTCGACCGGACCCGGCCTATAGAGCTCGACATCGGCCTCTTCGATATCGCGGCTCACGCCGATCCGACCGATGCGCTGGTCATTGCCGAAGCGATCCTGAATCACCACGGGTTCCGGCACCAGGCTGAGGGTCTGATTCCCCGCATTGCGTTCGATTTCGATTACGACTTCGCGGGCAGGACTGGTCGCCACGTAGCGCTGAAAGTCCTCAAAGCCGCGCACCACATAGCCGTCCACCGACAGAACTTTGTCGCCAGGCTCGAAGCCGGCCGCCTCTGCAACCGATCCGGCAATGACCTCGCCGATGACGGCGGGAACGGTCTGGCGCCCGTAGCCGAGCAGCAGCGCATATAGAATCAGGAACGTCAAAAGCACGTTGGCGATCGGGCCGGCCGCGACGATGGCAATGCGCTGCCAGACGGATTTATGGACGAATAGCCGGGGCGCCAGTTCCGGATCACGAAGTTCCGGCGCATCGGGGTCAGGAATGCTCGATGCGTTCATATCCCCAGCGAAGCGGACATAACCCCCGAGGGGAATCGCCGAAATCTTCCAGCGCGTGCCGTGGCGGTCGTTCCAGCCAATGAGTTCGCGGCCAAAGCCGACGGAAAAGGCCTGAATGGCGACCCCGTTCCAACGGGCAACAAGATAGTGTCCCATCTCGTGGACAAAGACGATGACCGTCAGTACCGCCAGAAACGGAACGGCGTAGGACAGGAGCCAGTACACAAAATCAAACATCGTCATTCCGGGAGTGAGGCAGACGCATTGTCTGGTCGGTGATCACCAATAGAGCAGTCCCTCGGCCACCGAGCCAATGCCGCCGTGCAATGCACCAATGATCAAGACCAGAATGATGCCGAATGTGAGGCTATCGAGCCGATCCATCAAGCCGCCATGGCCGGGGATAATGTCGCCGCTATCCTTGATCCGGAAATGCCGCTTCACCGCGCTCTCGCAGAGATCGCCAAGTTGACCAAGGATACTGATCGACAAGGAGATCAGGAGGCCTATCCACCATGGAGAATCGGTCAGGACGATCCAGACCAGCAGGCCCGCGCCCGAACCAAGGGCCAGGCCCCCGAGGGCACCGGACCAGGTCTTTGAGGGGGAAATGCCGGGAGCCAGCTTTTCGCCGCCAATCTGGCGGCCGGTAAAAAAGGCGGCGGAATCAGTCATCCAGACGACAGTGCCGAGGAAAATGCCGGCCCAAATGCCAGCGATCCCCTCGCCTCGCATCAGCACTGCGGACAGAATCAGCAGACCGAACAACATCAGGCCGGCGGCGCGCCAGACGAACAATTCGCGTCCCATGAAAGCGGCAACGACGCAAGCGAGCGCGATTGTTCCGATCAGCCCCCAAATGCCCAGCAAAGGAAAGACCAGGCCGGAGAGGGCGACCAGACCGATCAGTGCCATGCCTGGAACCGTCAGAGGCGCGCGGAAAACCATGGTTTCCCATTCACGATAGGCGCCGGCATAGACCGCCCCCACCACGCCCGAGAAGAAATAGCTGCCGAGATAAAGTGCCGTCGCCGTAACGGCGATCAGTACCATGGCCGACGCGAAACGTGGGCCGACATCGGCCCAATTGCGACGTTGGGATTCAGGAGGCTTGGGTGAAGGTGCGCCTGGCTCCGTCAACTCCCGGTCGCCCCCAGACCACCATAACGCCGATCGCGCAGCGAGTAAGCCTCGAGAACGCGCAGGAAACTGGCCTCGTCAAAATCCGGCCAATTTTCGGGGACGAAGACCAGTTCGGCATAGGCTGATTGCCAGAGCAGGAAATTGGAAAGGCGCTGTTCGCCGCTCGTGCGGATGATGATGTCGGGATCCGGCAAATCCACGGTATAGAGCGCCCGGGAAATTGCCGCCTCGTCGATATCGGCTGGATCAATGCGACCTTCGGCTGCATCCTTTGCCAGGCGCCGCACGGCGTCGGCAATTTCGGCACGGCCGCCATAGTTGAAGGCGACGACGAGGACGAGGCCGGTATTGGATGCCGTCTTGGTTTCAACGTCCTCGATGAGACGAACGAGGGACGGCTCCAGTCCGACCCGGGCGCCGATGATGCGGATACGGACATTATTGCGCATGAGCCGCTGCAAATCGGAGGCAACAAAACGCCGCAACAATCCAAAAATGAACGAGACCTCTTCGGCCGGGCGCGTCCAGTTTTCGGATGAAAAGCTGAAGACCGTCAGATAGCCGACGCCGTGCTTGATGCAGGACTGCACGAGGTTACGGAGCGCATGCACGCCCTCGACGTGGCCCTCCGTGCGACGCTTGCCCCGGGCTTTCGCCCAACGGCCATTGCCATCCATGATCACGCCCAGGTGAACCGGAATGCGCAGGCCCGAACCAAGGTCCGGGCTCATTTTTGCGGCGGTCTCGCTTGCCATCAACGCCCCTCCCGGCGGCGTTCCATGCCGGTCCTTAGACCTGCATGATTTCCTGTTCCTTGGCCGCCACGATCGCGTCGATCTCCTTGACGGCGTCATCGGTCGCCTTCTGCACGAGCTCAGTCTGCTTCTTGGCGTCATCCTGGCTCATGTCGCCGTCCTTCTCCGCCTTTTTCAAGGCGTCCATGCCATCGCGACGAATATGGCGCACGGCGACGCGGGCCGCCTCGGCATAGGTATGAGCGACCTTGGAAAGCTCCTTGCGGCGCTGCTCGTTGAGCTCGGGCAGAGGAACGCGGATGACCTGACCCTCGCCCATCGGATTGAGGCCCAGCCCGCTATCGCGAATGGCCTTTTCCACAGCGTTTGCCAAACCGCGGTCCCAGACCTGGACGGAGAGCATCCGCGGCTCGGGAACGGTCACAGTGGCGAGCTGGCTGAGCGGCGTGCGCGAACCGTAAGCCTCCACAGTCACGGGCTCGAGCAAGCTAGCACTGGCGCGGCCGGTGCGCAGACCAACCAGTTCGTCCTTGAGCGAGCCGATCGACTTCTGCATGCGGTTCTTGATGTCGGTGAGATCATAGGCCATTGCCGAGGTCCTTCCAGTCACTTGGCGCTGCCAGCGTGGGGCGCGCTTCTCTATTAAACTCGCACCGGAAAGGTGCAATGGGCGAAAACCGCCCTGCCCTAAGCCGGATCGCCAACGCGTGTAGACAGGCCCTTGCCTTCCAGAATGCCGGAAAGGCCAGCGGCCTCGTCGAGCGCGTATACAATAATGGGCATGTGGCTGTCGCGAGCAAGGGCGAATGCAGCGGTATCCATCACCTTCAGATTGCGGGCGATGACTTCATCATAGCCGATCTGCGAATAGCGGACGGCATCGGGGTTCTTCTTCGGGTCGTCGGAATAGACGCCATCGACCTTGGTGCCCTTGAGCACGACGTCGCATTCGAGCTCGATGGCGCGCAAGGTGGCCGCGGTATCGGTGGTGAAGAACGGATTACCGGTGCCGCCGCCGAGGACGACGACGAAGCCTTCTTCGAGCGCCTGCTTGGCATCGCGCGCGGTAAAAGTATCGGCCACGGACGGCATGGTCGCGGCGCTGAAGGGCTTGGACTTTACGCCCTGGCGGGTAATGGCGTTGGAGAGGGCGAGAGCATTGATCATTGTGCCCAGCATGCCCATCAGATCGGCAGTGACGCGATCGGTGCCGTCGGCAGCGCCGGCCATGCCGCGGAAGATGTTGCCACCACCAACGACGATGGCAACCTGAATGCCGGAGCGCGCGGTGTCGGCGATCTGCTTGGCCACGGCCTGAAGAAAGGGCGGCTCGATGCCGAAGGAATTATCTCCCGCCAGCGCCTCGCCCGACACTTTGAGCAGGATGCGCTTGTAGCTCGACGCCATCGGAAGACCTCATGTGAGACTGCGGGCTCGCGACTCTGCAAGACCTTCGGGACACTAGGGCAAAACTGCCGCAAGCTGAAGGCTACGCCACGCAGGAAGTAAATGTAAAATTACGAAGCTCGATCCAGCCGCACTGGAGAGCGTTGGACGGGCCTTGCGGCCCGCCCAAAAATATCAGGCCTTGATGCCTGCAGTCGCCGCGACTTCGGCTGCGAAGTCGGTCTCGACCTTTTCGATGCCTTCGCCGAGCGCGTAGCGCACGAACTTGGTCAGCTTGATCGGGGCGCCAACGTCCTTCTCGGCCTTCTTGATGGCGTCGGCGACCTTGGTCTCACCGTCGATCACGAAGGTCTGAGCGAGGAGAGTGACTTCCTCGTAGTACTTGCGCAGGCGGCCTTCGACCATCTTCTCGGCGATGTCGGCGGGCTTGCCCGATTCCTTCACCTGTTCGAGGATAATGGCGCGCTCACGGGCCACGACGTCCTGATCCAGCTCGCTGGCATCGATCGCCAGCGGATTGGTGGCGGCGATGTGCATTGCAAGCTGCTTGCCGAGAGCGGACAGAGCGGCCTTGTCGCCGGTGGACTCGAGCGCGACCAGAATACCGATCTTGCCGAGGCCCGCCTTGACGGCGTTGTGCACATAGCTTTCCACCACGCCATCGGACACCGAGACGGTCAGCGTGCGGCGCAGGTTCATGTTTTCGCCGATCTTGGCGATGGCTTCGGTCAGTTCGGCCTTGACCGAGTGACCAGCGCCGGGGAACGGCATTTCGCCGAGCTTGGCGACATCGCCATCAGCGTCGAGGGCAAGCTTTGCCACCGAGCCGACGATGTTCTGGAACTGTTCGTTGCGGGCAACGAAATCGGTCTCGGAGTTAACTTCGACAACAGCGGCCTTGGTGCCGTTGGTGGCAACGCCAACCAGACCTTCAGCAGCGACGCGATCGGCCTTCTTGGCGGCCTTGGCGAGGCCACGGGTGCGCAGCCAATCGACGGCAGCTTCCATGTCGCCATTGGTTTCGGCCAGGGCCTTCTTGCAGTCCATCATCCCGACGCCGGTCGAGTCGCGGAGCTGCTTAACCAGTGCAGCAGTGATTTCCATGGGTTCACCTTTCGGCGGCCCCAGATCGGGGCCGCATAGTTTCGTTCAAACGATTCCGGACATACCGGACTTAGTTGACAGCTGCGCCTTCGGACGGAAGATCTTCAGCCGGAGCTTCCGAAGAAGCGCCGAGATCCTGACCAAGGGAGCTCGAAGAACGGCCGATGCCGTCGAGCGCAGCGCGCGAGATCAGCGAAACATAGAGTTCGAGAGCGCGGCTGGCGTCATCATTGCCGGGGATGGCGTAGTCGACAACGTCGGGATCGCAATTGGTATCGACGATGGCAACGACCGGGATACCCAGACGACGGGCTTCCTTGATGGCGTTGGCTTCCTTGTTCGTGTCGATCACGAAGAGGAGCGAGGGAACGTTGCCCATGTCCTTGATGCCGCCGAGGTCGCGCTCAAGACGCTCCTGCTCGCGGGACATCATCAGGCGCTCTTTCTTCGTGCGCAGGTTCAGGTCGTCTTCGCTCATCGATTCCAGTTCGCGCAGACGCGAGATGGAGTTCGAGATCGTCTGCCAGTTGGTCAGCGTGCCGCCGAGCCAGCGGGAGTTGACGTAGTACTGAGCGGACTGCTTGGCAGCTTCAGCAACCAGCGGAGCCGCCTGGCGCTTGGTGCCGACGAAGAGCACGCGGCCGCCATCGGCAACGGTGTCGGACACGAGCTGCAGGGCGCGGCTGAGGGCCGGCACGGTCTGGGACAGGTCGAGAATGTGAATGTCGTTGCGAACGCCGAAAATGAAGCGTTCCATCTTCGGGTTCCAGCGGTGCTTCTGGTGGCCGAAGTGCACGCCTGCTTCGAGGAGCTGGCGCATGGAGAATTCTGGCAGAGCCATTTGGTATTCCTTTACCGGTTGATGCCTCCACGAAGCCTTGCGACGGTTGTCCGCCACCGGATGGCCATCCAAAAATGGAAAGCCTGCTTCGTGTGTGAGATCGCGCCAGCCAAACTGCTGGACGCGTGGGCGATATAAGCGAACTATTCCCCGAGCGCAACCCGCCACGGTCACTCACGGGATCGTCAACGAACCGATCCGTGGATTGGTCGTTGGTTCTTCATGGACCCGCGCCCAGACGTGGGGCTACAGGGTGAGAGCCCCTGAGCGGGGGAGGAAGAGCTTTGCGCTTACCTCCTCCGCGTTGTTTTGCCCCTTGCTCTAGTGGAACCGGACATCGGTGATCCCGTCCAGGGCCTTGATGCCCCCGGCGATTTCGGAATTGACGGCGTATTTGCCGGACAGTTCGATTTCATATTCACGCGCACCCGCATCGCGAATGACCACGAAACTGACAGTGCTATTGCCGCCACGCTTCAATTGCGCGCTTACCGGTCCGAGGGCTTTCTCATTGGCCGTAAAAATGGTCAGGCGACGGTCGATGCTTTCGGCCAGGCCTTCGATCGGCTTTGCGCCATTCAGCCGCAGGCTGATGCCTTCGGCCCGTTCCTCCGCCGCAACTTCGAGGATTACTGAATTGCCCGGCTGAAGAATTGCTCCGAATTGGCTGATCTGCTCGGAAAAGGCGACGACCTCAAAGGTGCCGCTCTGATCCGAGAGGCTGAGGATCATCATCGGCGTGCCCTTTTTCGTACGCCTATCGTTACGCGACGAGATGGTCCCCGCCATGCGGCCAGCGGAGGCGCCGTCCCTTACGGCACGTTCGAAATCGCTCCAGCGCTGCACGCGTAGCCGTTCGAAGAGATCGGAATAAGCGTCGAGCGGATGGGCCGAAAGGTGGAAGCCGATGGCAGAAAGTTCGCGATCGGCACGCTCGGTCGAATTCCATGCGGGAACGCTGGTTGGCAGGCGGAAAGGTTCGGGCTCGCTTGAGGCGAACATGTTCCATTGGCCTTCATTGCGCTCGGTGGTCAGGGCCTGGGCCGTCCCAACGACCTGATCCATGGCGGCGAAGGCGATTTCGCGGCGTTCAACGAGAGCGTCAAAAGCACCGGCATTGACCAGGGTTTCGAGCGTGCGCTTGTTGATGGCCTTGGGATCGACGCGACGGGCGAAATCGCCCAGGTCCTTGAAGGGCTTGTCGCCGCGAACCTCGACGATGTGCTCGGCGACGGCGCGGCCGACACCCTTCACGGCGGAAAGGCCGTAATGGATGCGGTCTTCTTTCACCGAGAACACGACTTCGGAGGCGTTGACGCAGGGCGGGACGACTTCGATCTTTTTCTTGCCAGCCTCGCGGCGGAAGTCCGAGAGTTTGTCGGTCTGGGCCATATCGAGCGTCATCGAGGCCGCATAGAATTCGTGCGGGTAATGCTGCTTGAGATAGGCCGTCTGGTAGGACACCCAGGCGTAAGCGGCGGCGTGGCTCTTGTTGAAGCCATAGTTCGCGAATTTTGCCAGAAGGTCGAAAATCTGGTCGGCCAGCGCTTCGCTGACGCCCTGAGGACCGGACCCCTCGCGGAAGCGGACGCGCTGGTTGTCCATCTCCGCCTTGATCTTCTTACCCATGGCGCGGCGGAGCATGTCGGCTTCGCCGAGCGAATAGCCTGATAGAAGCTGGGCGATCTGCATCACCTGCTCCTGATAGACGATGATGCCATAAGTTTCGTCGAGCACTTCGCTGAGCTTGGGGTGGGGATAGGCCACTTCTTCGCGGCCATGCTTACGGTCGATGAAGCTCGGGATATTGTCCATCGGACCAGGCCGATAGAGCGCGTTCATAGCGATAAGATCTTCGATGCGGTCGGGCTTGAGATCCATTAGAGCTCGCCGCATGCCGCCACTTTCAAACTGGAAGATGCCGTAGGTATCGCCACGGGCGTAGAGATTATAGGTCGCCGCGTCATCGATGGGGATGGTGTCGATATCGAGATCGATACCGCGCTTGCGCACCATTTCTACGGCGTATTGAATCGTGGTGAGGGTTTTGAGACCGAGGAAGTCGAATTTGACCAGGCCCGCTGGCTCAACCCACTTCATGTTGTATTGCGTCACCGGCATGTCGGAACGCGGATCACGATAAAGCGGCACGATGTCCTGCAGCGGGCGATCGCCAATGACGATGCCGGCGGCGTGGGTCGAGGCGTGCCGATAAAGACCCTCAAGCGATTTCGCGATTTCGACGAGCTGACCGACAGCCTCGTCCTCCTCGGCCATCTGCTTGAACTGCGGCACCTCGTTCATGGTGCGCTCGACGGTCCAGGGATCAGCCGGATTGGCTGGCACCATCTTGCAGATGCGATCTACCTGGCCATAGGGCATCTGCAGCACGCGACCGACGTCGCGCAGCACGGCGCGCGCTTGCAGCGAACCGAAGGTGATGATCTGGGCGACCTGCTCGACGCCGTATTTGTTCTGAACGTACTGGATAACTTCTTCGCGCCGGTCCTGGCAGAAGTCGATATCGAAGTCGGGCATCGAGACGCGCTCAGGATTGAGGAAGCGTTCGAATAGGAGATTGTAGCGCAGCGGATCGAGGTCGGTAATCGTCGTGGCATAGGCCACGAGCGAGCCGGCACCGGAACCGCGGCCGGGACCAACCGGAATACCCTGCGCCTTGGCCCATTGGATAAAGTCGGCCACGATGAGGAAGTAGCCGGGGAATTTCATCTTCTCGATGACGTTGAGTTCGAAATCGAGGCGCTCGCGATATTCCTGTTCGGTCTTGCCGGGCCCCGGGCCATGGGCGGCCAGGCGCTTGTCGAGACCGGTAACCGAAATCTCACGCAAGGCGGCGGCTTCGGCGGCAACGACGGCTTCTTCGGTGTCGTGCGAACCGGCGGCGAATTTGGGCAGGATCGGGCCGCGGGTGCGCGGACGATAGGCGATGCGGCGGGCAATCTCGATGGTGGAATCGAGCGCTTCGGGGAGATCCGAGAACAGCTCGATCATCTCCGCGCGGGTTTTGAAGTAATATTGGTCGTTGAGCTTTCGACGCTCGGTCTGAGCGAGGACGGAACTGCCGGCGATGGCGAGCAGCGCGTCGTGCGCTTCATATTCTTTGGCGGACTTGAAAAAGGGCTCGTTGGTGGCGACGAGCGGAATACCCTTGCGATAGGCATAGTCGATCAGGCGTGGTTCGACTGATGCTTCCTGGCCGCGGCCATGGCGCTGCAATTCGATATAGAAGCGATCGCCAAAAACGTCCGCGAGACGGTCGAGGCGACGGATAGCGTTGGCATCCTGCCCATGGGCGAAGGGCATGTCGATGGCGCCTTCCGGGCCACCCGAGAGACAAATCATGCCGGCCAGCGCGTCAGGCGTCAGCCAATCGAGTTTGGCGCGGGCAAGGCCATTTTCGCCCTGCATATAGGCGCGGGAGACAAGGCGCGAGAGATTGGCAAAGCCCTCTTCGGACTGCGCCATCATGACCACGCTGGATTTTCCGGTCCAGGCGACGTGGCCACGCTCGCTGACACGCTCCTCGGCAGCGGCGAAATCGATAGCAAGTTCGACGCCGATCAGCGGCTGGATGCCCTTTTTCGTCGCCTTTTCGGAAAATTCCAGGGCGCCGAAGAGATTGGCCGTATCGGCCAGGCCAAGCGCCGGCTGAGCGTCGGCGGCGGCAAGTTTGAGAATCGCCTCAAGCTGTACAGCCCCTTCAAGGAGCGAGAAAGCCGAGTGAACGTGTAGGTGGATGAAGCCGGGGCCGCGCATAAAAATCTCCTGAAAGGAGTCTTAGCCTGTCGGGGCCAGAGGTCAAATCACCCTCGACCCAATCCACAGGCGATCAAGCCGCCAAATTCGTCAGCAAATCCATCCAGGTCAGCGAGCCGATAGTGAAGGCGCCGAGGGTCACGAAGGCGGCGAAGTCCTTGAAGAAATCAATCATCTTTAGCTCCCTTGTTGCTATAATGTTCTTATATGTTTTCTCTTTGTTCCGGTCTAGTGGGATGATCGGGGAAAGCGGGGACAGGGTTAACGCGTTAGGGATTCGTTAGAAGGCGTGTCGCGACGTGCGATGCACGCGCGGGATTCGGGACGTGCAGAAGGGCCGGACGGCCTGGGGCCTCCGGGCTTTTCGGGGTGGACGGACCTCGGAGCGGCATTCGCCTCGAAGTGTTTTAGTTTAGTGAAGCGGATACCGCTCCGAGGCGCCCTTTTTTCGGGCGGAACTATCGGCGGCTTTTGATCGCTCGTCGCAAGCAGGCCAGCCCCGAACGTGCATGGGAGACGATCCCCTGCCGGGCCCCCTCGCTACTGTCGTCTGCAGACCGTCCATGCGAGGTTGGATGGAGGGAAGATAGAGGAGATTTTTGGGGCGGGGATAAGTAGGATAGATTTTGGCGTGCCGAATATCCATTAGTCCTCATGGTGAGGTGTCCCGGGCCTGGCCCGTGGCCTCGAAGCACGAGGGCGTGGCACTGCATCACCGGGCACGTCCTCGTGGTTCGAGGCTACGCTGCGCTTCGCACCTCACCATGAGGCCTACTTGTGCGTCGATAAAACGTTAAACGATCACGGGGGGATGGATGGGGGTGCGGCAAGCACCGGCCAAGTAGGCCCCCTCACCCGCCGCTTCGCGGCGACCTCTCCCCCAAAGGGAGAGGTGAAGAAAGAGTGCCGACGGCAAGCGGGGCGAATGCCGAGAGATCGCTAACCGAGCGACCTAAAGACTATGCGGAACGACCTTGCCGTCCTTGATAGTCACGATGCGGTCGGCGCGTTTGGCGAGGTCGTGATTGTGCGTGGCGATGAGGGCGGCGGCGCCTTCGGTGCGGATGAGGCTTTGCAGGGCCTGGAATACGAGATCGCTGGTGCTCGGATCGAGATTGCCGGTGGGCTCGTCGGCGAGGATGACGCGGGGGTGGTTGGCGGCGGCGCGGGCGATGGCGACGCGCTGTTGTTCGCCGCCGGAGAGTTCGGCCGGGCGATGGGCGGCGCGGGGGGCGACGCCGAGGATGTCGAGAAGCTCCATGGCGCGTTTGTCAGCGTCGGCCTGGGATTTTCCGGCGATCAGTTGCGGCATGGTTACGTTTTCGAGCGCTGTGAACTCAGGCAACAGGTGGTGGAACTGATAGACATAGCCGACCGTATTGCGGCGCAATTGGGTGCGGCCGCGATCGCTCAGCTGACTGGTCTTATGGCCGACGATTTCGACCTCGCCCTCCTGCGGGCTTTCGAGCAGGCCGCAGAGATGCAGGAGCGTCGATTTGCCGGCGCCCGAGGGGGCGACGAGGGCGACCAGTTCGCCGCTTTCGACGACGAGATCCGCTTGGTCGAGCACGCGCACCTTGGTCGCGCCTTCGCCGTAGTGGCGATGGACGCCGGAGAGACGCAGAAACGGATCACTCATAGCGCAGCGCCTCGACGGGATCATATTGGGCCGCGCGCCAGGCGGGATAGAGCGTGGCGAGGAAGCTCAGGCCAAGCGCCATGATGACCACCACGGTCACTTCGGTCGGGTCAGTCTTGCTCGGCAGGGCCGAGAGGAAGAAGACCTCGGGCGGGAAGAGCGCAACGCCCAGCGTGTTGGAAATGGTCGAGCGGATGGCCTCGGCATTGGCGGCGACGATAAGGCCGAGCACGAGGCCGCTCAACGTGCCGACGACGCCGATGGTCGTGCCGGTGATCGAGAAGATGCGCATGATGGCGCCGCGGGTGGCGCCCATGGTGCGGAGCACGGCGATGTCCTTGCTCTTGTCCTTCACCAGCATGACGAGGCTCGAAATGATGTTGAAGGCAGCGACGAGGACGATCATCGAGAGGATGGTGAACATCACCACGCGCTCCACCTGCAGGGCGGAGAAGAAGGTCTCGTTGCGCTGCTGCCAATCGGTGAGGATGAACGGCCGGATATTGGTGGCCGCAGCCAGACGCTCGCGCATCAGGGGAATCGCGTCGGGGTTATCGATGAAGATTTCGGCGGCGGTCGCCTGATAGATGCGCTCGTAGGCGGCGTCGATCTCTGCGTCCGACGCCATGGGATCGAGCGGGCCTTGGCCGGGCTTCAGCACGTCTTCGTAGAGCTTGAAATAGTCTTGCGCCGTCTTCAGCGGCATATACATGAAGAGGCTGTCGAACTCGACCATGCCGAGATTGAAGATGGTGCGGACGGGGTAGGACTTGATTTGCGGGGTCGAGCCGAAGGGCGTCATGGCGCCGCTATCGGGATTGATGATCTGCACCTGATCGCCCAGGCCGACGCCAAGCGTCTGGGCCAATCGGTAACCGATGGCGACCCCGTCGTTTTCATCCCAGCTATCGAAACCGCCCTGCTCTGCCGAATTGAACAGCAGATCGAGCTTTTCGAGGTTTTCCGCATCCATGCCGCGCACGGAAACGCCGGTCGAGCCGCCGCGGCCGGAGGCGAGAACCTGACCTTCGACATAGTAGACGGCGAATTTGACGCCCTGGACTTCCTCGAGGGTTGCCACGGCGTCCTTGTAGTCGGTGAATTTGCTCTCGATGGGGAAGGCCGTGAAGTGGCCGTTGAGCCCCAGGATCTTGGTGAGCAATTCGGCTCGAAAGCCGTTCATGACCGACATGACGACGATCAGCGTTGCGACCCCGATCGCCACGCCGACCATGGTGAGGCTGGCGATCACCGAAATGAACGCCTCCTTTCGCCTCGCGCGCAAATAGCGCCCAGCAATCATCCATTCAAACCGGGCGAAGGGCCGAGTGGATCGGCCGGCCGGGGCTTGCTGCGCGCTGCTGATGGTCAAATGTCGTTCATCCGCTGAGGTTCGATCAGGCTTTTCACACGCTCGACCAGATTGGCGAGCGGCAGCGTCTCGCGCTCGCCAGTCTTGCGATGTTTGATCTCAACTTCGCCCGATTTAAGGCCGCGTGGCCCAAGGATAATCTGGTACGGGATGCCGACGAGATCGGCGGTTGCGAACTTCGAACCGGCAGGCTGGTCGCGATCGTCATAGAGCATATCGAGGCCGGCCGCAGTCAGCTCGCCATAGAGCTTGTCGCAGGCGGCGTCCGTGTCGGCATCGCCGGCCTTGAGATTGATCAGAACCGCTTCGAAGGGCGCGACGGAGACCGGCCAGATGATGCCGTTTTCGTCATGGCTGGCTTCGATGATGGCGGGCACGACACGGGTCAGACCGACGCCGTAGGAACCCATATGGACAATGGTTTCCTTGCCGTCATTGCCGGTGACCGATGCCTTCATCGGCTCGGAATATTTCGTGCCGAAATAGAAGATGTGGCCGACTTCGATACCCCTGGCGGAGACGCGCTTGTCTTCCGGCACACTGGCTTCGTATTCGGCGTGATCGACCATTTCCTCGGTCGCGGCGTAGAGCGAGGTCCAATCGTTGAAGATCGGCTTGAGGTCACCGCGGAAATCGACGTCCTTGCCCGGAATTGGCTTATCGAGCAGGTCACGATGGCAGAAGACCTGGCTTTCGCCGGTTTCGGCCAGGATGATCCATTCGTGGCTGAGGTCGCCGCCGATGGGACCGGTATCGGCGCGCATCGGAATGGCGGTGAGGCCCATGCGGGCATAGGTGCGCAGATACGCGACGAACATACGCTCGTAGGCGGCGACGGCGCGATCCTTGTCGAGATCGAAGGAATAGGCGTCCTTCATCAGGAATTCGCGGGAGCGCATGGTGCCGAAGCGAGGACGCACCTCGTCGCGAAACTTCCACTGGATGTGGTAGAGGTTCAGCGGCAGGTCCTTATAGGACTTCACATAGGCGCGGAAAATGTCGGTGACCATTTCCTCGTTGGTCGGGCCATAGAGGAACTCGCGCTCGTGGCGATCCTCGATGCGCAGCATTTCTTTGCCATAGGCATCGTAGCGGCCCGATTCGCGCCAGAGATCGGCGGATTGAATGGTCGGCATGAGAAGCTGGACAGCGCCTGCGCGGTTCTGTTCCTCTTCAATGATCTTCTGGACCTTCATCAGCACCTTGTAGCCGAGCGGCAACCAGGAATAGAGGCCGGAGGCCTGCTGACGGATCATGCCGGCGCGCAGCATAAGCCGATGCGAGACGATCTCGGCTTCCTTTGGAACGTCGCGCAGAACCGGCAGAAAATAGCGGGACAGGCGCATGGGAAACTCCGAAATTCTTGGCTTCGACTCAGACTTTTGTTGATGCCCACTCAGAGCCCAACCGTCCATACGATTCAAGCATGCAAGCTATGCAGAATCTGCGTGACAGGAAGAAAATGTGTTGTTAGGGTCCCGTCACAATAAAGACACGGCGGTTCAACCGCTAACGATCGACAACGTCAAGGGAGGAGCGTTGGCCGCACGCTGTAGAGCGAGCCTAAGACCAACGTATTGTCGATTCAACTATAAAGCAGGGCCTTTGTGCCCTGCTTTTTTATTTCGGAATCAAGACGTAATGGCTGACTCTGAAAGTTTCGCACGAATTGCCCTAACCCTGCCCGGCGCAACGAGCGGGCCGCATTTTGACCGCACGGCTTTCAAGGTGAAACGCACTTTTGCGACACTGGCGGCCAATGGACTGAGTGCAAACCTGAAATTCACGCCGGACGAGCAGGAATTCAAATGTCAGCTCGCTCCCGAAGTCTTTAAAGCCATCGACAATGGCTGGGGGCGGCAGGGCTGGACGACGATGTGGCTGAGCGCGGCGACGGATGAAGATGTCGCGGCGGCGCTCGCCATGGCGCATGTTCACGCGGTGGGTGTGGCGAAGAAGCGGTAGGGGCTGCGGACCGACGCCCTCGCCTCGTGGCTTTCCCGCTTGTTGGGAGAGCGACGGACATGGGTGATCACAATCTCTCCTCCAAGGGCGAGGTGATGGGCCTCCCTACCCCAGATCATTTCTCTTTTGCTCTGCAACGCCCGTTCAAGAGGCCTCATGGTGAGGTGCTTTGCGCAGCAAAGCCTCGAACCACGAGGTCGAGCGAGTGGAGACCAGCTGCCACGCCCTCGTCCTTCGAGGCTACGCTGCGCTCCGCGCCTCAGGATGAGGTCTACTTTTGTTTCAGTTCTTAGGTGAAACGACTACCGATTCCAGTAGGCCATCAGCGTTTCGTTGGTGAGGGCCCAGAGCAGCAGGGCTGTGAAGACTATGGCGAGGCCGGTGGCTACCAGCAGTTTTCGACCCATTCGTGGAGCGACCGGCGAGCCGGGGTCGGCGCCGCGCACAAGCGCTTCGCCGGTTTCGTGATGGCTCCGCGCGCCGATGGGCAGCACTGCGACGAAGCAGAGCCACCAGACGACGAAAAAGACGGCAGCGATCGATCCCCACTGCATGACGTCAGACCCTGTGCACGAAGACGTTGACGTTGGGCTTGCGGCCCCAGAACGCGTTTACTTCGTTGCGGATGGACTTGAAGAGTGCCGAGCTGAAAACATCAGGGTCCGAGCGGCGCTTGGGCGGCAGGCTCTTGATGAGGTTGGTGACGGTTTCTTCCACCAGCTCAACCAGCGATTCGTCTTCGGTTTCCGGCAGGCCTTCGACGACATAGTCGGGGCCGGAGACGACATGGCCACTCGAATTGACGGCAAGGCTGACGATGATCATGCCGCCGAAGGAGAGACGGCGGCGACCCTTTACGCCCGATTCCTCGGGCGTGCAGAGCACGAGGCCATCGAGATAGAGTTCGCCGGTGCGCACTTCGGCCGGATAGGCCATGGGCTCTGGGAAAAGCCGGACCATATCGCCGTTGCGCGCTTCGCAGACATTGGGGATGCCTTCTTCACGGCCAAGCTTGGCGTGGGCGGCGAGATGGGTCGCTTCGCCGTGGACCGGCACGAGAACCTGCGGCTTTACCCAGGAATAGAGACGGCGCAGTTCGTCGCGGCGGGGGTGGCCGGTGACGTGAACAAGCGCGTCATTCTGGGTGATGATCTCGATGCCCTTGTCGATAAGAAGGTTCTGGATGTCGATGACTTCGCGCTCATTGCCCGGAATGGCCCAGGACGAGAAGATCATGCGGTCGCCGGCATTGAGATCGATAACGGGGTGTTCGCCGCGGGCGATGCGGGCAATGGCGGCGCGGGCTTCGCCCTGGCTGCCGGTGCAGATCAGCACGCATTTGTTGCGCGGAATCGTCTTGTAGGCGTCCTGATCATGGAGCGTCGGCAAGCCTTCGAGCATGCCGAGTTCCCTAGCGATGCCCATGATGCGGTGCAGCGAGCGGCCGGAGAGAACAACCTGGCGGCCGGCTTGGTGGGCGGCGCGGACGATGGAGACGACGCGGCCGACGTTCGAGGCAAAGGTGGTGACGGCGACGCGATTAGGCGCCTCGGCGATGAGAGCGGCGAGCGTAGCGCCGATTTCGGCTTCGCTCGGGCTTTCACCGTCCTTGAGGGCATTGGTGGAATCGCAGACCAGCGCCAGCGGCAGGTCGGATTCGGCGCCGATGGCCTTGAAGCGCTCGACATCGGTCGGGGCGCTGACGACGGGGGTCGGATCGAGCTTCCAGTCGCCGGTATGCAGCACGCGGCCGACCGGGGTGGTGATCAGAATGCTGTTGGATTCGGGGATCGAGTGGGCGACGTTAATCGCCTCGATGGTGAAGGGGCCGATTTCAAACGGCTTGCGGGGACGCATGATGCGCACGTCGACGTTTTCGACGATGCCATCCCCTGCCCGCTTGGCGGCCAGCATGGCGGCCGTGAAGGGCGTCGCATAGACCGGCTTGTCGAAGACGGGCCAGAGATCGAGCACCGCACCGTAGTGGTCTTCGTGGCTGTGGGTGAGGATCAAGGCGAGCACGTCATCTGCATTTTCCTCGAGAAATTCGGGGTTTGCCATGATGAGTTCGATGCCCGGCAGGTCCGGCCCGCCGAAGCTGACGCCGCAATCGACGACGATCCACTTGCGGGATTTTTCGGGGCCAAAGCCATAGGCACCCATATTCATGCCGATCTCGCCGACGCCCCCGAGGGGTACGAAAACGAGTTCATCCCTTTGGTTCTTAGCCATGGGTTTTCTTTTTCCTTTTTGCGCGCGGCGCCTGGCGATCTTTGGTCGCTGGTCGTCGCGCAGATGTTGTGGTCAGCTTCGGGCGCTGGCCGTTGCCCCAAAATGCACATCGCCGGCCGTGATCACGATCCGCGCGCCATCGTCGTCGCGCATGACCAGCCGACCGGACTGATCGATGGTTTCAAAAATTCCTCGCCGCACAACACCGTCCTGCGAGACGGCGACCGGGGCACCAATGCCCGCGGCCGAACCGCGCCACTGGTTTAAAACCTCAGTGATTCCAGCGCCTTCGTTCCAGAGGGCGAAGGCATCGACCCAGGCTTCCGAGAGTGCTTCGAAGACATCTTCGGCACTGCGTTCGTAGCCAAGATCATTGAGGCTGTTAGCCGGATAGGGCAAACCGGTGGGCGCGGCAATGACATTGACGCCGATGCCGATGACGATTGCGTGGCGCCCGTCCGGGGTTTTGCCCATTTCGAGGAGGATGCCGGCGATCTTTGCGCCATCGGCGAGAACGTCGTTGGGCCATTTGAGCGCGACGCGGCCGGAGCCGTTCATGGCGTCGGCGCCATCGATGCCGATGCGGACGGCGCCTTGCGGCAGGATTTTCGCGAACGCGTTCTGCATCGCGACGCCGGCGACAAAGCCCAGCGTTGCCAATACGTTAGGGTCTGCATCGGGGATGATGAGGAGGCTGGCGGCCAGGTTGCCGGAGGGGCTTTCCCAGGCGCGACCGCGACGGCCGCGACCGGAGGTCTGCTTGAGCGCAGCGAACCAGATGCCGCCCTGATCACCCGCGGCGGCGGCCGCGAGCGCTTCTGAATTGGTGGACCCTATTTCATCGAACCCGGCCAGCCGATATCCGGCAGACCGGGCCTTTGGGCCGAGTGAAAACTCGGCCACCTAGAAGAGGCTTCCTGCGGCAATGTGTGCCCAATTGGTTAGCAGACTGCCAACACTGAAGTAGTACGTAACGACCAAAAAGGCACTGACTGCGAGAATGATGTTGAGCTCATTCGGAACCGCGATGAAGACCGACTTCGGTTCGTCGAAGTACATCGTCTTGACGACGCGCAGATAGTAGTACGCGCTCACAGCCGAGGCCAGGACACCGATGACCGAGAGGACATAGAGGTTGGCTTCGATGGCGGCGAGGAAGACGTGCCACTTGGCAAAGAACCCGGCGAGCGGCGGCATGCCGATCAGCGAGAACATCAGGATCGCCATGATGGCAGCGACGAACGGACGCGTCTGGGCGGCGCCGGCGAGGTCTTCGACGTTTTCGACGTAACCATCTTCGGTGCGCAGCGACAGGATGCAGGCGAAGAGGCCGGCAGTCATGGTGACGTAGATGGCCATGTAGATCGCGACGCCTTCGACGCCGACCTGGGTGCCTGACGATAGACCGACGAGGGCGAAGCCGACGTGGCCGATCGAGGAATAGGCGATCAGGCGCTTGAGCGAGCGCTGGCCGATGGCAGCGAAGGCTGCGAGGACCATGGAGGCGATCGAGAGGAAGATCACGACCTGCTGCCAATCGTGCGAGATCGGCTGGAACGTATCCATGACCAGACGGATCATCAGCGACATGGCGGCCACCTTGGGCGCCATGGCGAAGAAGGCCGTCACGGGAGTCGGGGCGCCTTCATACACGTCCGGCGTCCACATGTGGAACGGCACGGCCGAAATCTTGAAGGCGACACCGGCAAGGAGGAAGACCATGCCGAAGATCAGGCCGATGGAGCGGCCTTCCATGGCGATGGCGCCGACGATCTCGGTGAGGTTGGTGTGGCCGGTGAAGCCATAGACCAGCGAGGCGCCGTAGAGCAGCATGCCCGAGGAGAGCGCGCCGAGGACGAAGTATTTCAGACCCGCTTCCGAGGCGCGCTTGTCGTCGCGCTTGATGGCGGCCATGACGTAGAGCGCCAGGGACTGCAGTTCGAGACCGATATAGAGGCTCATGAGGTCGTTGGCCGACACCATGATCATCATGCCCAGCGTCGCGAGGACAGCCAGGATGGAATATTCGAACTTGTGGACGCCGTTTGCCTCGGAATTGGGCATGGCGAGGATGAGCGAAAGCGCGGCGCCGCCGAGAACCAAGAGCTTCATGTAGCGGCCGAAGGCATCGGCGATGAAGACGCCGTTGAACAGCACGCCATCGGCGGGGTTCAGGAGGATCATCAGGCCAGCGGCGGCCATGAGCAGGACGGCGAGCCAGGAGATGAGGGCCGACTTCTCCTTGTTGATGGCGACGCCCAGGATCACAAGGACCAGGGCGCCGACTGCCATCAGCAGTTCGGGATAGGCAGGCGCAACGCTCGCGAAATCAATAACGTCAGAGTTCACGGTGCTCTCCTAGTGCGCAGCAGGCTCGGCCGCATGGTCTGCGGCCGGCGCGGCCTCGCCCGTGGGCGCGGCGTATTCGAGGGGGGCCCTTGCGTCGGCAAGGGAAACGGCGGGGTCGAGGCCAATCGAGGTGGCGTAATGCGACACCAGATTGTTGACCGAGGCGGCCGTCGTATCGAGGATCGGCGAGGGATAGAAGCCGAACACGATGATCATGACGATCAACGGGTAGAGAATGATCTTTTCGCGCAGGTTCAGGTCGAGAATGCCCTTGAGGCTTTCCTTGGTGAGCGCGCCGAAAATGATGCGGCGATAGAGCCACAGCGCATAGCCGGCCGAGAAGATCACGCCGAAGGCAGCACCGAACGCAACCCAGGTATTGACCTGGAAAACGCCGAGCATGGTGAGGAATTCACCGACGAAGCCCGACGTGCCGGGAAGGCCGACGTTTGCCATGGTGAAGACCATGAAGGCGAAGGCATAGCGCGGCATGCGCTCGACAAGGCCGCCATAGGCGGTGATGTCGCGGGTGTGCATGCGGTCATAAATGACGCCGACAGCAAGGAAGAGCGCGCCGGAGACCAGACCATGCGAGATCATCTGGAACATGGCGCCCTGGATGCCGAGGGCGTTGCCCGCAAAGATACCCATGGTGACGAAGCCCATGTGGGCGACCGACGAGTAAGCGATGAGCTTCTTGATGTCGGTCTGAACGAGGGCGACCAGCGAAGTGATGATGATGGCAGCGACCGAGAGCACGAACACGAAGTTCGAGAGCTGAGCCGAGGCATCGGGGAACATGGGTAGGGAGAAGCGCAGGAAGCCGTAGCCGCCAAGCTTTAGGAGGATTGCCGCCAGAATGACGGAACCAGCAGTCGGGGCTTCGACGTGTGCTTCAGGCAGCCAGCGATGGAATGGCCACATCGGCATCTTGACGGCCAGCGAGGCGAAGAAGGCCAGCCAGAGCCATATCTGCATGCTTTCCGGGAACTTGTGGGTCAGGAGGCGCGAAATGTCGGTGGTGCCGGCATTCCAGTACATGGCCATGATGGCCAGGAGCATCAGGACGGAGCCGATGAAGGTGTAGAAGAAAAACTTGTAGCTCGCCTGGATGCGGCGCTTGCCGCCCCAGATACCGATGATGAGGAACATCGGCAGCAGGGTGCCTTCGAAGAAGACATAGAACATGGCGAGATCGAGCGTGGTGAACACGCCGATCATCAGGACTTCCAGGATCAGGAAGACCAGCATGTATTCCTTGACGCGCTTGTCGATGGCTTCCCAGCTCGCGAGGATACAGAACGGCATCAGAAGAGCCGAGAGCACCACGAAGAGCACGGAAATGCCGTCGACGCCGACGCGATAGCCGATGCTGTCGCCCAGCCAGGGATAGTTGACGACGAACTGGAAGCCCGGATTGGAGGGGTCGAACGCCGCCCAGATCCAGAGCGAGAGGGCGAAGGTGACGAGGGTCGTCACCAGAGCCGTCCAGCGGATCGCTGATACCGCGGTCTTTGGCGTGACGAGAACCAGTGCCGCGCCGAGGAGCGGCAGGAAGGTCACGATAGTGAGGATAGAGTTCTCGAAGGTCATCAGATCAGTCCCCCGGCCGCGATGGCCCAGGTCAGCAGCGCCGCAATGCCGATCAGCATGGCGAAGGCATAGTGATAGAGATAGCCGGACTGGAGTTTTACGACCCAGGAGGTGACGTTCTGAACGCGACGGCCGAGGCCCTCGGCGATCTTGCCGTCGACCAGCCAGTCATCGAAACCATGCCAGATGGCGCGGCCGATCCAGAGCGCGGGGCGCACGAAGATCGTGTTGTAAAGCTCGTCGAAGTACCACTTGTTCAAGAGGAACTGGTAAAGCCCCGGATTGGCGGCCGCGAGCTTGCCCGGGATATCCGGACGCTTGATGTACATGTACCAGGCGGCGACGAAGCCGATGATCATGGACACGGTGGCGCTCCACTTCACCCAAAGCGGCACATGGTGCGCAGCTTCGATGATCTCGTGGTCGACAAAGATCGAACCAGCGAAGAAGTGCTCGATGTGTTCGACCTCGTGGAAGAACATGCCGTAGAACACGACACCGGCGAGCACCGCACCCGCAGCCAGCACATAGAGCGGCACCAGCATGACGTTGGGCGCTTCATGGGCATTGTCATAGGCCGAGCCGTGATGGCCATGCACATCATGGGCGTGGTCGTCGGCGAGCGGCTCATCATGGCTATCGCCATCGTGAGCGTCGACATGGTGACCATGGCCATGCTGCGCGTCGCGCGGCGAGCCGTGGAAGGTCAGGTGCACCAGACGCCAGGAATAGAAGCTCGTGAAGAGAGCCGCGATCACCAGGAGCCAGAAGGCGAAGCTGCCGATATTGCCACCGACCGCATAGGCCGATTCAATGATCGAGTCCTTGGAGAAGAAGCCGGCGAAACCGAAATTGGTGCCCGGAATGCCGACGCCGGTGAGAGCGAGGGTACCGATCATCATCATTGCATAGGTGATGGGGATCTTCTTCCGGAGGCCACCCATGTTCCGCATATCCTGTTCATGGTGCATGGCGTGGATAACAGCGCCGGCGCCCAGGAACAGCAGAGCCTTGAAGAAGGCGTGCGTGAAGAGGTGGAAGACACCGGCCGAATAGGCCCCTGCCCCAAGCGCGACGAACATGTAGCCGAGCTGCGAACAGGTCGAATAAGCGATGACGCGCTTGATGTCGTTTTGAACGAGGCCGACGGTCGCCGCGAAGAAGGCGGTGATAGCACCGATGACGATCACGACATTCAGAGCGAAGGGCGAGAGTTCGAACAGCGGCGACAGGCGGGCGACCATGAAGACGCCGGCGGTGACCATGGTTGCGGCATGGATAAGCGCCGACACCGGGGTCGGACCTTCCATGGCATCCGGAAGCCAGGTGTGCAGCAGGAACTGCGCCGACTTGCCCATGGCGCCCATGAAGAGCAACAGGCAGATGACGGTCATTGCATCGAGGTTCCAGGAAAGGAACCGGATGACCGGCAGGCCGGTGGTCGAGAATTCGTCGGCAGCATGGAAGGCGCCGTCGAAATCGATGTGACCGAGGACGAGGAAGGCGCCAAAGATGCCGAGCGCGAAGCCGAAGTCACCGACGCGATTGACGATGAAGGCCTTCATGGCGGCAGCGGTTGCCGAGGGTTTTGTGTACCAGAAGCCGATGAGCAGATAGGACGCGAGGCCCACGCCTTCCCAGCCGAAGAACATCTGCAGGAAGTTGTCGGCCGTCACCAGCATGAGCATGGCGAAGGTGAAGAGCGAGAGATAGGCGAAGAAGCGCGAACGATGCGGATCGTCGCTCATGTAGCCGATCGAATAGACGTGAACGAGGGCCGAAACCGTGTTCACGACCACCAGCATGATGGCGGTGAGCGTATCGACACGCAGGGTCCAGCGCAGGTCCATGTCGCCGACCTGGATCCAGCGCATGACTTCGACCTTGAGCACGGCCGCATGGCCATCGCCCACGGCGCCGGCAAGGCCATCACCAAAGGCGACGGGAATGAACACGACCCAGCTCAGTACGGCTGCGATGATCAGCAGACCGGACGTGAGGAACTCGCTCGGCCTGTGACCGATGGTCCGGCCCAAAAAGCCGGCAATAAGCGCCCCGATGAGGGGCAGGAAGACAATCGCCTGAATAATCATAGCGTTAAGCCTCAGCCCTTCATCATATTGGCGTCTTCAACCGCGATGGAGCCGCGGTTGCGATAGAAAATGACCAGAATGGCCAGACCGATGGCCGCTTCAGCAGCAGCCACGGTGAGGATCATCAGCGCGAAGACCTGGCCCTGCAAATCCTGCAGATGGGCGCTGAAGGCCACGAAGTTCAGATTGACCGCAAGCAGGATCAATTCCACCGACATGAGAATGACGATGACGTTCTTGCGGTTGAGAAAGATGCCGAACACGCCGAGCGTGAACAGGATGGCTGCAACGGTCAGGTAGTGACCGAGCCCGATTTCCAAGCCCATGATAAACCCCTATAGCCCCTGACCGCTTTTGACCTTGACGACCTTCAGCGTCTCGCTCGCCTGACGAGCAACCTGCTTGATCGGATCCTGGCGCTTCGCCGACGCGCGGTGACGCAGCGTGAGCACGATGGCACCAATCATGGCGACCAGCAGAATTGCGCCTGCCCCCTGGAACAGGAAGAAATAGCGCGTGTAGAGCACCAGACCGAGCTGGCGCGTATTGTCCATCGCCGCATCGATCGGCAGACCCGAACCACTCGCGACTTCTGGCGAGATGAAGAAGCTGCCCGCAACGAGCAGCAGCTCGAGGAACATGATCAACCCGACCAGAATGCCGATGGGCGCATATTGCAGCATGCCCTGGCGCATTTCAGTGAAGTCGATGTCGAGCATCATGACGACGAAGAGGAAGAGCACGGCGACCGCGCCCACATAGACGACGATCAGGATCAGCGCCAAAAACTCGGCGCCGGCCAGCATGAACAGACCCGCCGCATTGACGAAGGTCAGAATGAGAAACAGCACCGCATGCACGGGATTGCGCGCCGAAATGACCATGAAGGCCGAGACGACAGCAACCGCCGCGAAGAGGTAGAAAAAGAATAGTGGAAGGGTCATCCTCTTCCCTCTCAGCGGTAAGGTGCGTCGGCTGCAAGGTTGGAGGCGATTTCACGCTCCCAACGATCGCCGTTTGCAAGGAGCTTCTCCTTCGAGAAGTAGAGCTCTTCGCGCGTTTCGGTTGCGAATTCGAAGTTCGGGCCTTCGACGATGGCATCCACCGGGCAGGCTTCCTGGCAGAAGCCGCAATAGATGCACTTCACCATGTCGATGTCGTAGCGCACGGTACGGCGGGTGCCGTCGTTCTGGCGCGGGCCGGCTTCGATGGTGATGGCCTGGGCCGGGCAGATGGCTTCGCAGAGCTTGCAGGCGATGCAACGCTCTTCGCCGTTGGGATAACGGCGGAGAGCATGCTCACCGCGGAAACGAGGCGACACCGGACCCTTTTCGAAGGGATAGTTGATGGTTGGCTTCGGCGCGAAAAAGTAGCGCATGGCCAGGAAGAAGGCCGATACGAACTCCTTCAGGAGCAGCGTGTTGACGACTTGGGCGGCGCGCATCAGACGATTCCTCCGTGCCAACCCCAGCCCGTGAGCTTGAGGACGAAGGCAACAATCACGACCATGATCAGCGAAAGCGGCAGGAACAGCTTCCAGCCGATCCGCATGAGCTGGTCATAGCGGTAACGGGGCACGATGGACTTGGCCATCGCGAACATGAAGAACACCAGGCTCAGCTTGATGAAGAACCAGATGACACCCGGAATCCAGGTGAAGGGCGGCAGATCGATCGGCGCAGCCCAGCCACCCATGAAGAGGATGACGGTCATGGCGCACATCAGGAGGATCGAGATGTATTCGCCAAGCATGAAGAGCATGTAGGGCGATGCCGAATATTCGGTCATGAAGCCGGCGACGAGTTCGGATTCACCTTCCGCCAAATCGAAGGGCGGGCGGTTGGTTTCGGCGAGGGCCGAAATGTAGAAAATCACGAACATCGGGAAGAGCGGAATCCAGAACCAGTTCAGGAACGAGAGCCACGGCACGCCGAGCATGTGGGCGAGGCCCATCTGCTGCTGGGCGACGACGATGTCATTGAGGTTCAGCGACCCGACGCAGAGCAGGACAGTGATGATGACGAGGCCGATCGAGACTTCGTAGCTGACCATCTGAGCGGCGGCGCGGAGCGAGCCGAAGAAGGGGTACTTCGAGTTCGAGGCCCAGCCGCCGATGATGACGCCATAGACGCCGAGCGAAGAAATGCCGAGGAGATACAGAATGCCAATGTTGATATTGGCCATGGCCCAGCCATTGTCGACCGGCACGACGGCCCAGCCGGCGAGAGCCAGCGTGGCAGTCAGGAGCGGGGCGAGCAGGAACAGGGCCTTGTCGGCGCCGGCCGGAATGATCGGCTCTTTGAAGACGAACTTCAGCAAGTCAGCGAAGGACTGCAGAAGGCCGAAAGGGCCGACGACGTTGGGACCGCGGCGCATCTGGACGGCAGCCCAGATCTTGCGGTCGGCGAGAAGGATGAAGGCGGTGAAGACAAGCAGGGCAACCAGCAGGGCCAGCGCCTTGTAGATGAAGCCGATCTGCACACCCCAACCGAGGAAGGGGATGCCGAGCAGATAGTCGAGGGCCGAGTTGACGAAATCCATTGTGGTCCCCTACTCCGCTGCCTGCCGGAGACCGGCAGCGAGCGCAGCGCATTCACCCATGACGGCGGAGGCGCGTGCAATCGGGTTGCTGAGATAGAAATCAGCGACGGCCGAACCGAACGGCGCCGAGCGCGTCATGATCGTCGCATTCGCATAGGTGCTGAGCGCCGCAAAGTCACCTGCCTCGATCTCGTCAACGCGTGCCAGATGCGGGAATTCGGCATAGAGGGCCGCACGCAGCTGGACGAGCGAGTTGTACGGAAGCGGCTTGCCGATGGCGCCGGACAGGGCACGGAAAATGGCCCAGTCTTCCTTGGCGTCGCCGGGCGGAAACACGGAACGGGCGGTCTGCTGGACGCGGCCTTCGGTGTTCACATAGGTGCCCGACTTTTCGGTATAGGTCGCGGCCGGCAGGATGACGTCGGCGCGGTGCGCCGCATTGTCGCCGTGCGAACCGACATAGACGACGAATGCCTTGCCCATGGCGGACATGTCGTATTCGTCGGCGCCGAGGAGGAACAGGACGTCGAGTTCGCCCTTGCCGGCCAGAGCGATCTGGTCAGCCGAGCACACGCCGCCGTCATGCGGCACGAAGCCGATGTCGAGGCCACCAACGCGACTGGCCGCGTTGTGCAGCAGCGCAAAACCGTTCCAGCCTTTGGCGACATTGGCGCCGGTGGCGAGCTTGGCGGCGAGGGCGATAACGTCGCGGCCGACCTGCTTGCCGAGAGTGGCATGCGAGACGGCGGCTTCGCCGACGATAATGATCGGGCGCTGGGCCTTGGCGAGGATTTCGCCGAAGGAGCCCTTGCCGGCGGCCACGTCAACGAGGGTCTCAAAGCCTTCGCCGAGATAATCATAGGTGTAGGTAAGGTCGGCGCGTTCGCCGATCACGCCCACGGGGATGTTCTTGGCGCGCCAGGTCTTGCGGATGCGCGCATTGATGAGCGAGGCTTCCTTGCGCGGATTAGCGCCGATGATGAGAACGGCGTCGGCTTCTTCGATACCGGCAATGGTCGGGTTGAAGATGTAAGCCGAGCGCGGCATCGAGGGATCGATACCCGACATGGCAGGACGCACGTCGGTCATGCCCGAGCCGATGGAGGCCAGCAGGCCCTTGAGGGCGTACATTTCTTCGACGGCTGCGAGATCGCCAGCGATGGCGCCGACCTTGTTGCCGGCCTTCTTGACACGGGTGGCAACAGCCGAGAGAGCGTCTTCCCAGGTGGTGGCCTGGAGCTTGCCGTTCTTGCGGACATAGGGGCGATCGAGGCGCTGGTTCTTGAGGCCATCCCAGACGAAGCGGGTCTTGTCCGAGATCCACTCTTCGTTGATGGCTTCGTTGACGCGCGGCATGATGCGCATGACTTCGCGGCCACGGCTATCGACGCGGATGGCCGAACCGACGGCATCCATCACGTCGATGGATTCGGTCTTGGTCAGCTCCCACGGACGGGCGTTGAAGGCATAGGGCTTGGAGGTCAGAGCGCCAACCGGGCAAAGGTCGATGACATTGCCCTGGAGCTCGCTCGACAGCGCCTTTTCGAGATAGGTGGTGATCTCGGCGTCTTCGCCGCGGCCAAGCAGACCCATTTCGGCAATGCCGGCGACTTCGGTGGTGAAGCGGACGCAACGCGTGCAGTGAATGCAACGGTTCATCGAGGTTTTCACCAGCGGCCCGATATACTTGTCTTCGACAGCGCGCTTGTTTTCATGGAAGCGCGATTTATCGACGCCATAGGCCATGGCCTGGTCCTGAAGGTCGCACTCGCCGCCCTGATCGCAGATCGGGCAATCGAGCGGGTGGTTGACCAAGAGGAATTCCATCACGCCTTCACGGGCCTTTTTGACCATGGGCGTGTTGGTGAACATTTCAGGCGGTTCGCCATTCGGGCCAGGACGCAGGTCCTTGACCGACATGGCGCACGAGGCCTGCGGCTTTGGCGGGCCACCCTTGACCTCGACGAGGCACATGCGGCAGTTGCCCGCGACCGAGAGACGATCATGGTAGCAGAAGCGCGGAATTTCCGCGCCCGCAGCTTCGGCAGCCTGCATCAGGGTGTAGTAGTCTGGAACTTCGACGAGCGTGCCGTCGACCTTAATAGTGGCCATTGCCCTACTCCGCAGCGATGGACGGAACGGCGCCGTCGCTGGTGGAAGAATACGTGTACTGGTCGATACGCGCTTCGATGACATCACGGAAGTTGCGGATCAGGCCCTGAACGGGCCAAGCGGCCGCGTCGCCGAGGGCGCAAATGGTGTGACCTTCGATCTGCTTGGTGACCGAGAACAGCATGTCGATTTCGCGCTTCTGGGCACGGCCTTCGACCATGCGCTCCATGACGCGCATCATCCAGCCGGTGCCTTCCCGGCATGGCGTGCACTGGCCGCAGCTCTCGTGCTTGAAGAAAGCAGCGATGCGCCAGATGGCACGGATGATGTCGGTCGACTTATCCATAATGATCATGCCGCCGGTGCCGAAGGACGACTTCTTCTCGCGAAGGCCATCAAAGTCCATGACGGCGTCCATCATGTCTTCGCCGCGCACGACGGGGCACGAAGCGCCACCCGGAATGACGGCAAGGAGATTGTCCCAGCCGCCGCGGATGCCGCCGCAATGCTTTTCGATGATGTCCTTGAAGCTTTCGCCAAGAGCTTCTTCGAAGGTCGCGGGCTTGTTCACATGGCCAGAGACCATGAACAGCTTGGTGCCGACATTGTTCGGACGGCCGATCGAGGAGAACCAGGCGCCGGAGCGGCGCAGGATTTCCGGGACGACGGCGATCGACTCGACATTGTTGACGGTGGTGGGGTTGCCATAGACGCCCATGCCGGCCGGGAATGGCGGCTTGAGACGGGGCTGGCCCTTCTTGCCTTCGAGCGATTCCATCAGCGCGGTTTCTTCGCCGCAGATATAGGCGCCGGCGCCGTGATGGACGATGATGTCCAGATCCCAGCCGTGGATATTGTCCTTGCCGATCAGCTTGGCGTCGTAGGCTTCCTGAACGGCTTCCTCGAGGCGCTGACGCTCGCGGATGAATTCACCGCGGACATAGATGAAGGCCAGATGCGCATCCATGGCGCGGGATGCGATGAGGCACCCCTCGATCAGGTGATGCGGATCGTGGCGCAGGATTTCACGGTCCTTGCAGGTGCCGGGCTCGGATTCGTCAGCATTCACAAGCAGATAATGCGGACGGCCATCGCTGACCTTGGGCATGAAGCTCCACTTGAGACCCGTGGGGAAGCCGGCGCCGCCTCGGCCGCGCAGACCAGAACCCTTGACCTCGTTGGTGATCCAATCGCGGCCCTGATCGAGAAATTCCTTCGTACCAACCCAGGAGCCGCGCGCCCGCGCGCCTTCAAGCCGCCAGTCATGCTGGCCGTAGAGATTGGTAAAAATGCGGTCTTTATCAGCGAGCATTAGCGCGGGTCCTTCCCGAACACCTTGCGATATTCCTCAACCCCGCCGCGGGCGAGGACTTCGGCCTGTTGCAGCCAGTTGTCACGCGTAACGCGACCCTTGAAGTTGAGGCTCGATTCAAGAGCAGCGATCTGTTCCGGCGTCATCGCGGCAACCTGGCTCCACTTGGTGATGCCAACGGCGTTGAGCTTGCCTTCGAGAACCGGACCGACGCCCGAGATCAGCTTGAGATCGTCGGCGGGACCTTCCTGCTTCTGGAAGATCGGCGTGGGGCCGCCGGTCTCGGCCGTCGGGCTCAGGCCTTCGGCGGGAGCGGCGACGACCTTCTTGGCCGACTTCTTCACAGAAGTGGCAGCAGCATCCCCTGCGGGCGCTTCAGCCGATTTCTTGCCCGGAGCCTTGCCCGCATCGATCTTGGCGGCCTTGGATTCAGCACCGACGGCGTCTTCGCGCATCTCCTTGGCGGGCTTGCCATTGGCCTTGGCAGAGGCATTGGCGGCCTTGCGCTCGCCCTCGGCCTTGGCCTGGGAAACCTTGGCTTCCTTGGGCGTGCCCTTGAGAGCCGGAGCGGATTCTTCCGAAACGTCCTTGGGCTTGGCGGCCGTGGTCGGCGCGGCTGCCTTGGCGGCCGTGGTCGGCGCGGCTGCCTTGGCGGCCGGAGCCGGCGCAGCGGCAGGAGCCGGAGCGGCAGCAGGTGCGGTGCCTTCCGGCGCCGGAGGCGGCACGAACTTTTCGCGCTTGGCGGTCGGCGTTTCGAGAAGGGTCGTCTGACCGCCTTCGGCTGCGGCATTCAGGCGTTCGATCTGGGTGCCGGGCTTGATGGTGTCGCCCTTGCCCGCGTGGAAGGCATCGATGATTTCTTCGAGGCGAGTGGCCGTCAGGTCTTCGTAGGTGTCGTGATAGATGGTGACCATCGGCGCGTTGACGCAAGCGCCGGCGCATTCGACTTCTTCCCACGAGAGCGTGCCATCTTCGTTGAGATGGTGAGGATCGTGATGGATCTTGCTCTTGCAGACCTCGATCAGCTCCCCTGCCCCACGCAGCATGCACGGGGTGGTGCCGCAGACCTGGACGTGAGCACGGGTGCCGACGGGCTGAAGCTGGAACTGGGTGTAGAACGTCGCGACTTCGAGCACGCGGATATAGGCCATGCCGAGCATCTCGGCGACCTTTTCGATGGTCGCGCGGGAAACCCAGCCGTCCTGATCCTGCGCACGCATGAGCAGCGGAATAACAGCGGATTGCTGACGGCCAGCCGGATAAAGCGCAATGCGCTTTTCCGCCCAGGCCTGGTTAGCATCACTAAAGGCGAAACTTGCCGGCTGAACCGACTCGTCTGCAAGGCGTCGCACGGACATCAGCGATCAACCTCTCCGAACACAATATCAATCGACCCGAGGATCGCCGTTACGTCTGCCAGCATGTGGCCGCGGCAGAGCCAATCCATAGCGCTCAAATGGGCAAAGCCCGGAGCGCGGATATGACAGCGATAGGGCTTGTTGGTGCCATCGGACACCACATAGACGCCGAACTCGCCCTTGGGCGCTTCGACGGCGGCGTAAATCTCGCCGGCGGGCACCTTGTAGCCTTCGGTGTAGAGCTTGAAGTGATGGATCAGTGCTTCCATCGACTGCTTCATCTCACCGCGCTTGGGCGGAACGACCTTGCCATCGACCGAGGCCACAGGGCCCTTGCCTTCAGGCGCGTTCAGCTTTTCGACGCACTGCTTCATGATCTTGTTGGCCTGCCGCATTTCTTCCATGCGGATCAGATAGCGGTCGTAGCAGTCGCCATTGGAGCCGGTCGGGATATCGAAATCCATCTCAGCATAAGCGTCATAGGGCTGGGCCTTGCGCAGGTCCCAGGCGGCGCCGGAGCCGCGAACCATGACACCGGAAAAACCCCTGCCCCATGCCTCTTCGAGCGGGACGACGCCGATATCGACGTTGCGCTGCTTGAAGATGCGGTTGTCGGTAAGAAGGGTGTCGATGTCGGCCAGCGCCTTGGGGAATTCGTCGCAGAAGGTGCCGATATCATCGACCAGCGCTTGTGGCAGGTCCTGATGGACGCCACCGGGACGGAAATAGGCGGCGTGCATGCGGGCGCCGGAAGCGCGCTCATAGAACACCATGAGCTTTTCGCGCTGCTCAAAACCCCAGAGCGGCGGGGTCAGCGCGCCGATGTCCATGGCCTGCGTAGTCACGTTCATCAGGTGGGCGAGGAGACGGCCGATTTCGGCATAAAGCACGCGGATGAGCTGGCCACGGCGCGGCACTTCGATGCCGAGCATGCGCTCGACGGCCAGGGCAAAGGCATGCTCCTGGTTCATCGGGGCCACGTAATCGAGGCGATCGAAATAGGGAATCGCCTGGAGGTAGGTCTTGTATTCGATCAGCTTTTCGGTGCCGCGATGCAGCAGGCCGACGTGCGGATCGACACGTTCAACGAGCTCGCCATCGAGCTCGAGAATCATGCGCAGCACGCCGTGGGCCGAGGGGTGAACCGGGCCGAAGTTGATCGTGAAATTGCGGACGTCGACTTCTGACATCAGTTCTTCGCCTTCTCGTCACCGGGCAGCACGTAATCCGTACCTTCCCAGGGTGACAAATAATCGAACGAGCGGAATTCCTGGGCGAGCGCGACCGGCTCATAGACCACGCGGCGGCGCTCTTCGTCGTAGCGCACTTCCACAAAGCCGGTGAGCGGGAAGTCCTTGCGCAGCGGATGGCCATCGAAGCCATAGTCCGTGAGGATGCGGCGCAGATCTGGGTGCCCAGAGAACAGCACGCCGTAGAGATCGTAGGCTTCGCGCTCGAACCAGTCGGCACCGGCAAAAACGCCAGTGATCGAGGGAACGGGCGTTGCCTCGTCGGCCTGAATTTTCACGCGGATGCGCTGGTTCAGGTGGGGGCTGAGGAAGTGATAGACCACGTCGAAGCGGAATTCGCGCGAGGGATAGTCGGCGCCGCACACATCCACAAAGGAGATGAAACGGCATTTCGCGTCGTCACGGAGGAAGGTGACGATATCGACGATGGAATCGCGCTCTGCGGTGATGGTCAGATCGCCGAAGGCGTTTTCAAAGCCCGTGACGGCCTCGCCGAGGGAAGCAGCAATGTGCTCGCCCAGGGCGACCAGCGGGTGGACTTCGATAACGGGCTCGACGGTTTCAACAGTGTCGGTCATGGCCGGGCCCTATCGCTCGATCGTGCCGTCGCGGCGGATTTTCTTTTGCAGCAAGAGAATGCCGTAAAGAAGCGCCTCGGCGGTCGGAGGGCAGCCGGGGACGTAGACGTCCACCGGCAGGATGCGATCGCAGCCGCGCACCACCGAATAGGAATAGTGATAATAGCCGCCCCCATTGGCGCAGGAGCCCATGGAGATGACATAGCGCGGCTCGGGCATCTGGTCATAGACCTTGCGCAGAGCGGGCGCCATCTTGTTGGTCAGCGTGCCAGCGACGATCAGAACGTCGGACTGGCGCGGCGAAGCGCGCGGCGCAGTACCGAAGCGCTCGATATCGTAACGCGGCATCGACATCTGCATCATCTCAACGGCGCAGCATGCCAAACCGGTCTGCATCCACATCAGCGAGCCGGTGCGTGCCCAGGTGATGAGCTGCGACACGGTGGTGACGAGAAAGCCCTTGTCGGCCAGCTCGTTGTTCACACCAACAAAGAACGGATCGTCGGCGCCAACGGGCTTGCCGGTTGCCGGATCGAGAGCGCCGGTGGGACGGGAGGTCACCAGCGTCGCGTTGGAGGGGCTCAATCCCATTCCAGAGCTCCTTTGCGCCATTCATAAATAAAGCCGACGGTCAGCACGCCGAGGAAGGCCATGACCGACCAGAAGCCGAACCAGCCAATATCGTGGAACGCCACGGCCCAGGGGAAGAGGAACGCCACTTCGAGATCGAAAATGATGAAGAGAATCGACACCAGATAGAATCGGACATCGACCTTCATGCGCGCATCGTCGAAAGCATCGAAACCGGCTTCGAAGGCCGAGAGCTTTTCCGGATCCGGCCGGCGATATGCCACCAACCACGGCGCGACCAGAAGCGCGCCGCCGATTACGGCAGCAAGTCCGATAAAGAGAAGGATTGGCAGGTAATTGCTGAGCAAGTCAGTCATGCGGCAGCCTAAGGTTCGAGCCGGTCGGAGGGTCCCGGCGATCCGCGAGGCGAGCAAGCAATTGGGGCGAGCCGACCACCGCGTCAGTTGATGGCTAGGGCTTAGACCTTCCCCTAAATGGTTTCAAGGGAAAGAAAATATGACCTGAAAAATCATATATCTAAGCCGCATGGCTGTGAAAGCTTATGGCTATAGAGAGATGAGTTTGGCGTAAATATTGGCGTGCGCAATGCGAATTTTGAAACGCGCGCCAAGCACAAGTGCCGCTCAATGTGCCGTGAATAAACGAAAACGGCGAGTCGATACCGACTCGCCGCTCGCAAAGATTGAGGGATGACGGGCTGACCCGCCAGCCAAATCTTAGAAGTGGTAGAACACGCCGACGGTTGCCTTGGCCGACTCGAAGAACGAGTCGGGGCCGACAGCCGAGAAGTCGCCCTGACCAACGAGTTCACCGCGGACGGTGATCGCATCGGTCACTGCGAATTCAACGCCACCACCGAGCTGGTAGACGCCTTCGGAACCGCCACCAGCGGTCGAAACGCCAACGCCACCGATGGCGTAGACGAGAGCGGCGTCGGTCACGACAGCACCAGCGCGCACGTTGGCGAAGAATTCGCCGCCGGAGTTGACGCTGTTCCAGGTGTAGTCGCCGGTGACTTCAACGCCGAGCAGGAACGGATCGACGGGGATGAAGTTCACGCCGACGGCAGCACCGATGACGCCGTAGGTGGAGCTAACGGTGTGGTTGGCATAGTCATTGGTGCCAGTCCACTGACCACCGGCGCGAGCACCGATGTAGAGGCCTTCCCAATCAAAACCGGCAGCCTCATAGATCGGCTGGGGAGTGGTCGGGATGATCAGGTCCGCTGCCGAGGCGGCGGCGGTACCGAGAGCGGCGATCGACACGCCGATAAGCAGAGAACGAAGAGTCATTTGAAGCCCTCGAAGATTTTCGTTGGTAACTCACGATAACCTGACAGAGGCACAGACGGCCCGCAATGGGTGCGGCCATCACATCGCCCAAACCGTGTCGGCTTTTCGACAAGTGTAGCCAATCCACAACACCGGTCGCCGCTCGCGTTAAGACGCTGGTAATAAACGCAAACGGCGAACCGGATACCGGTTCGCCGCCTGGGTTTGCAAGATTAGTCCGCAACGGCCTGAGCCGTCGCGAATAAAATCGTCTTAGAAGTGGTAGAAAACGCCAACAGTTGCCTTGGCCGTTTCGAAGAACGGATCAGCAGCGCCATTGTTGGAGAAGTCGCCCTGACCAACGAGTTCACCGCGAACGGTGATCGCATCGGTCACTGCGAATTCAACACCACCACCGAGCTGGTAGACGCTTTCGGTCGCGTTGTTGGAGGTCGAAACGCCGACACCGCCGAGGGCATAGACGAGAACCGAGTCGGTCACGACAGCGCCAGCGCGGAGGTTCGCGAAGAATTCACCCGAAGACGTCTGGTTGTTGCCCCAGAGGTAGTCAGCAGTGACTTCAGCGCCGAGCAGGAACGGGTCGGCCGGCAGGAAGTTCACGCCGACAACGCCACCGACAACACCGTAGGTGGTGTTGTTGGCCTGGTTGGCATACTGCTGACCAGCAGTGTTACCAACGAACTGGCCGCCAGCGCGGACACCAGCATAGAGGCCGGACCAGTCGAAGCCAGCAGATTCATAGATCGGCTGAGGAGTGGTCGGGATGATAAGATCGGCAGCCTGAGCGCCACCAACCATGAGTGCAGCGGCAGCAACGCCGAGCGAGAGAGAACGTACAAACATATCTTGCACTCCCATAGAGTTAACCGTAGTCGACCGGACTAATGACTCAAGGGAGAAAAAGAGGCAACCCCGCGCCAACACATATTGGGCGGTGCAGATAAGTTTTAATGACCAAAACCACCGAGTGTTGCCTTTACGCCTCGGAATTGGTCCACTTTGATACAAATTGACGCATTCGGCCTTGGATCAGCGTCCTAAATTGTGATCGGACACCAGCCCAAATGTGGCTGTTGAACGGCAAGCTGCCACATTGTTGCCCGAAATGCAAATGGCCCCGCAACAATTGCGGGGCCATCTTCGGGAGATTCGGCCGGATTCGCCGATTTCGTGGGCGAATCGTGTCTGGAAAGCGGTCAGAAGTGAAAAGCGGCGCTATTTCAAAAATGAAAAGCGGCGCCGACCGTGAACTGATCTTTGGGATTGCCGCCATTGAGCGGGAAACCGTGAAGGTATTGTGCCCGAACCGAGACATTGTCGGTGACGGCCAGTTCGACACCGCCGCCAAGCAGGGCGTCATCTTCCTCGGGCACGCCGAGATCGATGCCGTAACCACCAGCCGCGTAGACCACGACATTATCGGAAACGACGAGACCCGCGCGGCCGAGGATCTGGCCATAGCTGGTATTGTTATTGCCGCCGGTAATGCCCTGCACCGCAACTTCGGCACCGAGGAGGTAGAAGTCGAACTGGGCATTCACGCCAGCCATGACGCCGGCACCATATTGCATGCCGCCGACATCGCTATTCTGGATGCCGCCATAGACACCGGTATAGAAGCCGTTCCAGTCAAAGCCGGCAGCTTGCTCATAGACCGGCAATTCGGCCGGCGTGCTCGTGGGCACGGTAATCAAATCGGCAGCGAACGCCGAGCCCGACATCAGGGCTGTGGCGAGCGTTGCCAGGGCGATCTTGTGAGACGAGCGCATCGCGTTTCTCCTTAGCACTACGACCAGCAGGTGAGCGGAAAACGGGAGAATGATCCCAGCGTTCCACTGCTGCTCTTCATGACCGCCGGGCGATGCAGATGTGCAACACCAGAGATTTGCGGCCGAGGGCGAAGATTGCCAGCCAATCCGGCCACACCCCGTCCATTGCGGGGCCAAAACAAGGCACCGGGCCGCCGTTGCCCAAGGGCCACACCGGGCTCAGGCGGCGGGGAGTTCTCCGACCAGTACCGGCTCGGTGCGATAGACGTCCGGGAACAGTTCCTCCAGGGCCGCGATCTTGGGAAGATCGTTCCGCACGATGTAGGGCCAGGTCGGGTTGAGCGTCAGGAAATCCTGATGGTACTGCTCGGCCGGGTAGAAGGCTTCGAAGGGCTCAAGCGTGGTGACGATCGGGCCCGCGAAAAGCTTGGCGGCGTCCAGCTGGGCGATATAGGCCTTGGCGACGGCAGCCTGATCCTCGTTTACGGGGAAAATCGTCGAGCGATATTGCGTGCCGCGGTCCGGGCCCTGGAAATTGAGCTGGGTCGGATTGTGGGCAACGGAAAAGAAAATCTGCAGCAGCTTGCCGAAGGTGACGATCCGCGGGTCATAAGTCACCTGCACCGTCTCGGCGTGACCGGTGTCTCCCCTGGTCGTCCGGTCATAGGTAGCGGTATCGGCGGCCCCGCCGGAATAGCCCGACACCGCATTAGTGACACCCTTCACGCGCTGGAACACGCCCTGCACGCCCCAGAAGCAACCGCCCGCGAATACGGCGACGGCGGAGGCGGCTGAATCAACCAGGTCCTTGTCGGGCGGCGGGATGACCACCGGCTCTTCCTGGGCAAGGACCACGCCGGGTCTTGCCGCAAAGCCGAGAAGTGACAAGGCAGCAATTCCGCCAAGCAGGCTGCGGCGCGAGAACGCAAAATCGGGAAAACGTGGCAACATTGGAGCACCTTCCTGCTGGCCATTCTACCAGCAGATACGGCGGCCGCATCCAATCGGTTACACACAAAGAAGAGAGCAACAAAAAAGGCGCCCGATGGGCGCCTTGGGTGGCCACCCCTAGAAAAAGGGTGGCGCGAGAGACGGGGCTCGAACCCGCGACCTCCGGCGTGACAGGCCGGCGCTCTAACCAACTGAGCTACTCCCGCATCGGCGAACCGCTTGGCCCGCTGAACGTGACGCTGATGTACCCAGCGCCCCTCTTTAAGTCAAGCGCCCCTTTCCGCATCCGGCATAAAAACTTCACAGAGGCGTCCGAGGCTGTGGAAAACTATTATGCATCAAGTCACAAGCCGCGTTCTCTCAACAAAAACACGAGCATGCGCGCTCCCGAAGGGCATCGGTCGGGGCGTCTATGGCTGAGATGGAAGAAGGTTGCGGTTTTCGCCGGTGGCATTGGGAGCCTGCGGCGTCTGACTTTCCGTTTCGTCCTCTCCGACGGGGCGGAGACAGCGCGGAAACGGAAACTGGTGGGCGATGACGGACTCGAACCGCCGACATTCTCGGTGTAAACGAGACGCTCTACCAACTGAGCTAATCGCCCGTCCGGCACAATGGCCTGGAACGGCGCTCTGATTAGGGCCCCTGCCCTCACCCGTCAACAGGCAATTTGCCGATGGGCGCGCGGGACTGTGGGAAGCGGGTGGGCATTTGTGTTCCGCGGGGGCTGCGGCACACTGAAGACGGCATCGGGCATACTGGCAAAACCACTCGATTTTGCTCATTGCTGCGTCTGTCCCGGCAATCCATCTCGCGGAGGCCTGCCATCCTGCGGATAAAATGGACCACCGGGACACGGCCGGTGGTGACGATGGGGAGGGATGCGTGGCGTGCGCGCGGCTCCGGCTGCCCTGCCCCAGCCAAAACAAAACGGCCCCAGCGAGTGCTCGGGGCCGTTTGTTTGAAAGCGCTAAAAGCGGTGCTTTTAGTTGATCGCGTCCTTCAGGCCCTTGCCGGGCTTGAACTTGGCCTGATTGGAGGCCGGAATCTGGATCTCTGCGCCGGTGGCCGGGTTACGGCCAGTCGATGCCTTGCGCTGCGACACGGCGAACGTGCCGAAACCAACGAGACGAACTTCGTCGCCCGACTTAAGGGCGGCGGTGATTGCTTCGAACACTGCGTCAACCGCCTCAGCGGCCTGAGCCTTGGTGATCGTAGCCTTGTCGGCAACGACGCCAACCAGATCGTTCTTGTTCATTGCGTATCCTCACAGTGAATGCCCGCCCTCGCTGGCGAAGCTTGGTGGCGGCAACCCTTGGTCGATTCTAGCTGAAGCGCAAGAGTTTCCGCCGTTTTGGCGAGGTCGAACGGTACGGGAATGTTAATGACGCGGAAATTCGGGACCGACAAGGCCGAAGTATCAGGTTTTCCGGCCTTTCCACCATCATTCCGCCGGGTTTTTTGCAGTGGCGGGTCCCCTTCGGATGCCGAGTATGAGCGGCAGGGCGAGACAATAGATGCCAATGGCCACAATCCAGATCATTCCGGGCCAGTCGTGGCGCACCGAAGCGTAGATGGCGCTGAACAGCAGCGGACCGAAAACCGAGGCAAGGCTGACGATGCTGGCGAGCACGCCTTGAAGCTGTCCCTGGCGGTCGGAATCGACTTGCTGGGTGGTCAGCGATTGCAGCGCGGGCATGCCAATGCCGCCCAGGGCAAAGAGCGGCGCCATGGCGAAAAGCAGCCAGCCGTGGCCGGCAAAGGCGAGGGTGAGCATGGCGCCGGCTTCAAAGGCCATGCCGACAATCAGCGCCCAGCGCTCGCCGAGCCAGGCGACGGCGGGGCCCGTAAGAAAAGCCTGTGCCAGTGCATGGAACACGCCGAAAGCGCCGAGCGACAGGCCGATGGTGAAACCTGAAAAGGCGAACTGATCTTCGCTGAACTGCGCCCAGGCCGTGCCATAGACCGTGCCGACAAAATTCATGATCAGGAAGATGGCCATCAGCGGCACCAAGGCCTTGAAATTAAAGGCCCAGGCGAGTGGCTTGAAGGGATTGAGGGTTTCCCAGGTGAAGCGCGCATCGGCTTTGCCGGGCCTCGATTCGGGGAGGACGAACAGCGCCAGGGCGAAATTGATACCGTTGAGCACGGCCGCGGCGAGGAATGGGGCATGCAGCCACCAATCGCCAAGGATGCCGCCGATGACAGGGCCAATGATGAAGCCGACGCCGAACATGGCGTGGAACAGACCGAAGCGCTGGGCGCGCTCTTCTTCGGCGGTGATGTCGGTGATGTAGGCCGTCGCAACCGCCATGTTGGCGCTGGTGACGCCGGCGATGGCGCGGCCGATGACCAGCATCCACAGATGCGGGGCGAAGGCCATGATGAGGTAGTCGATGGCGGCGCCGGCAAGTGATACCAGCAGGACCGGGCGCCGCCCGAAGCGATCGCTGAGGACGCCGAGAATCGGCGAAAACAGGAACTGGCAGGCCGAATAGAGCGCCAGCATGATGCCGAGCAGAATCGAAATATCCGAGGTATGCCCGACGTCGCGCAAAAGAGCGGGGAGAATCGGAAAGATCAAGCCGATGCCCACGGCATCGAGCATGACGGCGGCGAGGATGACGACGAGGGCCTTGTTCAAGGGAATGCTCCTGTTAGCTCACCAGCCGGTAAAGGGAGGTAGGGTGTTCACGGAGCCGTTACAACCCCAGCTTCCTATGAAGGACGGTGCTGACAGAATTCGACAGGAGGGGGATATCCCCACCTAACCTCCCCCTGGCAGAGGGAGGGACTGGCCGGTGGTTTAGGCGGTCGCGAGCTTGGGTTGTCTTACTGTGGCAAAGAGTGGCGTTGCGAGGAGGTAGAGCGCGGCGCCGACAATCCAGACGGTGCCGATCCAGATGCTCCTGGTGGAAAAGAAGATCGCGGTGGTCAGGACCGGGCCGATAATGCCGGCGAGGCTCATGAGGCTGGCGAGAACGCCTTGCAACTGGCCTTGCTGTTCATCGCTGACGCGGCTGGTGAGCAGCGACTGAAGTGCGGGCATGGCGACACCGCCGAGGGCGAAGAGCGGGGCGACGGCGTAGCCCATCCAGCTTTGATAGGCGAAGGCCATGAGGGTGTAGGCGAGGGTATCGAAGGCGACGCCGATCATCAGAGTGCCGAGATCGCCAAAGCGTTTCGTCAGTGGGCCTACGAGGAAGGCTTGCGCAAGGGCGCCGCTGACGCCGAAGACGGACAGCGAAATCCCCATATGGACCGAATCCCAGCCGAAACGCTCGGCGCCGTAGAGCACCCAGATTGTGCCGGGAACGGCGGCGATCAGGCCAAAGACCACGGAGACAATGACCATGGGCAGCAGGGGTTTGAAGTTCCAGAGCCAGACCAGTGGCGCGAGTGGGTTGAGCTGTTTCCAGTCGAAGATACCGTCGGCGGCCTTGCGGCTTTCGGGGAGCACGAAGAGGGCAACGGCGAGATTGAGGCCGTTAAACAGCGCGGCGATCAGAAAAGGCGAGCGGAGCCACCAGGCCCCCATAACGCCACCGATCACGGGACCTATGATAAAACCCATGCTCATGACGGCGCCGATAAGACCGAAGCGCTGGGCGCGCTGATCGGGCGGCGTGATGTCGGTGATGTAGGCGGATGCAACCGCCATGTTGGCGCTGGTGATGCCAGCCATGGCGCGGCCGACAACGAGGACCCAGCCGAGCGGGGTCAATGCCATGACGAGGTAGTCGATCAGCGTTCCGGCGAGGGACAGCAGCAGGACCGGGCGGCGACCGAAGCGATCGCTAAGCGCGCCAAGTATGGGCGAGAAGATGAACTGCATGACGGCGTAGACGGCGAGCATAGCGCCATAGAGGAAGCCGATATCGCCGCCTTCGGTGAGTTGGGTCAGCAGCTCGGGCAGGATGGGGAAAATCAGGCCGGCGCCAATCGCATCTATGGCGACGGTCGCGAGAATGACGATCAAGGCCTTGTTCATAAGGACCTCCAGAGGTACTTTATCGATGATAAGTTAATTTATCAGCGATAAGCTCCCTTATCATTGATAAGTCAAGAGGGTTTTGCGCATGGCGATTGATCGTGGCCGTATTGTCGATGAGGCCATGGCCTTGCTGAATGAGGTGGGTATCGACAAGCTGACGACGCGAAAGCTAGCGGAACGGCTGGGGGTGCAGCAGCCGGCGCTCTACTGGCACTTTCGGAACAAGTCGGCCTTGCTCGATGCGATGAACAGCGAAATGCTGGTGCGCTATCACACGCATCGCCTGCCCTCGCCCGGCGAGGATTGGGTGGATTTCACCTATGCGACCTCGCGCAGCATGCGGAGAACATTGCTGGCTGTGCGTGATGGGGCGCGGATCGCGGCGGGAACGCGGCCATCGACGACCGATTTTGCGGATGCCGAGCTACAGCTGAAATTTTATGTCGATGCAGGGTTTTCGCCTGAGGAGGCGCTGCACATTTCGATTTCCATGGCACGCTATGTGGTGGGCTATGTGCTCGAGGAACAAGGCGAGCGCGAGCGGATGGAGGAAGAGGTTGGCCAGGACGGCGATCTCGACGCCGAACTGGCGCCATTTCCGATTCTCGCCGAGGCGTTTCGCTCGCTGGAGAAGGATGGATCGATCAACACCGAACAGGCGTTTGAGCGGGGGTTGCGGTATATGGTGGAAGGTATGCGGTTGAGCCTGGCCGCCAAGTGACGGCGTAAGACCTCGATTGTCACCCCGGGCTTGACCCGGGGCCCATCTCCAAATCTCAGGATGGGTCCCGGCCTTCGCCGGGATGACATACAGTGGGTTGCCGGAACTCAACATGAGCCCAAACAAAAACGGCGGCCCGGGGGCCGCCGTTTTCAGTTCATTGGGTCGATCAGTGCGTGACGCTTGCGGTGGAATCGTCGGTGGCCGGGTCGGTCTTGGCGACAGCCGGGGCTTCATCGAAATTCCATTCGATGGCTTCGGGCTTGCGCACCAGGGCACGTTCGATGACTTGGTCCATGCGGCTGACGGGCACGATTTCCATGCCTTCCTTGACGATATCCGGGATCTCGGCGAGATCCCTCACGTTCTCTTCGGGGATCAGCACGGTCTTGATGCCGCCGCGGAGGGCTGCGAGCAGCTTCTCCTTGAGGCCACCGATGGGAAGCACCCTGCCCCGCAGCGTGATTTCGCCGGTCATGGCGACATCATTGCGGACCGGAATGCCGGTCATCACGGAGACGATGGCAGTCGCAAGACCGATGCCGGCCGACGGACCATCCTTGGGCGTTGCGCCTTCAGGCAGGTGGACGTGAATGTCTCGCGTATCGAACATCGGCGGCTTGATGCCGAAGTCGATCGAGCGGGAGCGGACATAGGCCGTGGCCGCCGTCAGCGATTCCTTCATCACTTCCTTGATGTTACCGGTAACGGTCATGCGACCCTTGCCCGGCGTCATCACGCCTTCGATCGTCAGCAGTTCGCCACCAACCGAAGTCCAGGCAAGACCCGTCACCAGGCCAACCTGCGATTCGGCTTCGATTTCGCCATGCGTGAAGATCGAGGCGCCGAGATATTTGGCGAGACGTTCTTCGTCGATGGTGATCGACTTGGTCTTGGTGCGGACGATGTCCGTCACGGCTTTGCGCATCAGCTTGGAGATTTCGCGCTTGAGGTTGCGGACGCCGGCTTCGCGGGTATAGCCGCGAATGACCTTCATCAGCATCTCGTCGCTGAGCACGAACTCGCCATGGGCGACGCCGTTTTCCTTGGCGGCTTCCGGGATCAGGTGCTGCTTGGCGATCGCGTGCTTCTCCTCTTCGGTGTAACCCGAGAGGCGAATGATCTCCATGCGGTCCATCAGCGGGCCGGGGATGTTCAGCGTGTTCGACGTGGTCACGAACATCACATCCGAAAGGTCATAGTCGACCTCAAGGTAGTGATCTGCGAACGTATTGTTCTGTTCGGGATCGAGCACTTCGAGCAGAGCCGAAGACGGATCGCCGCGGAAGTCCTGGCCCATCTTGTCGATTTCATCGAGCAGGAAGAGCGGGTTGGATTTACCCACCTTCTTCAGCGACTGGATGATCTTGCCGGGCATGGAGCCGATATAGGTGCGGCGGTGACCGCGGATTTCGGCTTCGTCACGGACGCCACCGAGCGCCATGCGCACGAATTCGCGGCCGGTCGCCTTGGCAATCGACTTGCCGAGCGAGGTCTTGCCGACACCCGGAGGGCCGACGAGGCAGAGGATCGGGCCCTTGAGCGTGCCGGTACGCGCCTGCACAGCCAGGTATTCAAGGATGCGTTCCTTGACCTTTTCGAGGCCATAGTGGTCTTCGTCCAGCACCTTTTCGGCCAGAGCCAGATCACGCTTGACCTTGGTCTTCTTGCCCCATGGGAGGCCTAGAAGCGTATCAAGGTAGTTACGCACGACGGTGGCTTCAGCCGACATCGGGCTCATGCCCTTGAGCTTTTTGACTTCGCCGTCGGCCTTGGCCCGCGCTTCCTTGGAAAGCTTGGTCTTGGCGATGCGCTCTTCCAGTTCGGTGATCTCGTTGGCGCCGTCTTCGCCGTCGCCGAGTTCCTTCTGGATCGCCTTCATCTGCTCGTTGAGATAGTACTCGCGTTGCGTCTTCTCCATCTGGCGCTTGACGCGCGAGCGGATGCGCTTTTCCACCTGCAGCACGCCGATCTCGCCTTCCATCAGGCCAATCACCTTCTGGAAGCGCTCGATGACCGAAATGGTCGACAGCAGGTCTTCCTTTTCCGGGATCTTGATGACGAGGTGGCTGGCAATGGTATCGGCGAGCTTGGACGGGCTCTCGATCTGACCGACCGCAGCCACGACCTCTGCCGAGATCTTCTTGTTCAGCTTGACGTAGTTTTCGAATTCGCTCTGAGCGGAGCGCGCCAGAGCTTCAAGCTCGATCGCGTCTTCTTCGGGCTCGGGGAGCGGGCTCGCTTCGGCTTCGAAATATTCTTCCGTCTGCAGATAATTGTCGATGGTCGCGCGGCTGAGGCCTTCCACCAGCACCTTCACGGTGCCATCGGGGAGTTTCAGAAGCTGGAGCACAGTCGCGATGGTGCCGGTGCCATAGATCTGGTCCGGAGCGGGATCATCGTCCTGCGCATTCTTCTGGGTCACGACAAGAATGTGCTTGTCGTCGCGCATGACCTCTTCAAGAGCCTTGACCGACTTTTCGCGACCGACAAACAGCGGCACGATCATTCCGGGGAAGACCACGATGTCGCGCAGGGGAAGAACCGGGTAAACCCGGTCCCGGCTTGCTTCGCCGGTGGGATTGACGTCCGACATCATATTTCCTTTCCGGGGCGCGCCGGGAGGAATTGGAGTAGCGCGCCCGTATTGCGACTGCCCAATCCTGAAAGGCTGGGCGATTCAGGTTAATAAATAGGGTGGACGGCCCCCGCCGCAAGTCAATCATTGCGGTTTTGTGACCTATTGCACCACTTCGCACAGGAGGCATGCGCCTTAAGGCAGGAACAGGCGTGTGCCTTGGATACAAAGGGGAATCTGTCTTTTGCTCATTCGGCAGCGCTGTCGCACCCTATAGATTGGGTATGACAGGAAGCTGTGCCATGCTCGGCATCCGTCTATGCCCCGAAAGAGGACCGAAAAAATGGTAACGAAACCCAAACGGATCGACATTCTGGGTGTGGCGACGGCCTCTGGAGCGTCCGTTCGCGGCTGCGGCATGGGGCCGGAGGCGTTGCGCGTGGCGGGGCTGCTTGAGGCGCTGGTCGATCTTGAGCACGCAGTCGCCGACCATGGCGACCTTCGACGGGTGTATCCGCAAATCAGCACCAATCCTTCGAGCTGGCGATTGCCCGAAGAGCGCAAGGCCGACGTGCTCGATCTGGCGGCGCGGACAAGCCAGGCGGGCTGCGACATTCTCGCTGACGGGAACTTTCCGCTTTTTCTCGGCGGGGATCATTCCATTGCCATCGGGACGCTATCGGCGGTTTCGCGTTACAGCGCGGCAAAGGGCAAGCCGGTGCATGTGCTTTGGGTCGATGCGCATGCCGACTACAACACACCCGATACGTCTCCATCGGGCAATCTCCACGGCATGCCGCTGGCGCTCCTTTGCGGTGAGCCGGGATTTGACGATAGTTTCAGGGCCGATTGGCTTGGCAATATCGAGCCGCGCAATGTGACGATCTTTGGCGCCCGCTCGGTCGATCGCGAGGAACGCAAGCTGCTGCAGGCGCGCGGCGTCGATGTGATCGACATGCGCAAGATCGATCAGGTGGGCGTGGTTGGGCTGATGCAGCCGATCATCGAGCGGGCGAAGGCGGCAAATGCCCATCTGCACGTGAGCTTTGACGTGGATGTGGTTGATCCCGCCATAGCGCCGGGTGGTGGCACGCTGGTGCCGGGTGGGCTCACCTATCGGGAGGCGCATCTGATCATGGAAATGCTGCATGACAGCGGCGTCGTCGGCTCGCTGGATATTGTGGAGCTCAATCCGTTCCTGGATCACGGGGGCAAGAGCGCGACGCTGCTGGTGGACCTGGTCGCGAGCCTCTTCGGGTGCTCAATCATGGGGGAAGAGCCGGGGCCGGTGGAGTTTGTGACGGGCGAGGATTAGGGGCGGCCTTCTTCTCCCCTCACATGTTCTCCCGCGTCATTCCCGCGAAAGCGGGAATCTCCCTTCGCCGGAAACAGAGATTCCCGCTTTCGCGGGAATGACGCCGAGCGGGACGTGAGCCAAAGCAAGCCTCAGAGCGCCCAAAACAAAAACGCCGGGTCGTGGGACCCGGCGTTTTGATTTCGGCTCAATGTCGCATCAAGCGGACGCGGGTTCTTCGTCTTTCTGGCGCTCGGCGTAGATGTAGAGCGGACGGACGTCCTTGCCCTTCACCACTTCTTCCGAGATCACAACTTCTTCCACGCCTTCGAGCGAGGGCAGGTCGTACATGGTGTCGAGGAGGATCGCTTCCATGATCGAGCGGAGGCCGCGGGCGCCGGTCTTGCGCTCGATGGCCTTCTCGGCGATCGCCTTGAGGGCGTCTTCGTGGAAGGTCAGTTCGACTTCTTCCATCTGGAAGAGGCGCTGGTACTGACGAACGAGAGCGTTCTTCGGGGCCGTAAGAATTTCGATCAGAGCCGGAATGTCGAGGTCTTCGAGGGTCGCGAGGACCGGGAGACGACCGATGAATTCCGGGATCAGGCCGAAGCGCACCAGATCCTCCGGGGCAACGTCCTTGAGCAGTTCGCCGACGCGACGATCCTGCGGATCCTTGACGGTGGCCGAGAAGCCGATGCCGGAGCCTTCACCGCGAGCCGAAATGATCTTCTCGAGGCCAGCGAAAGCGCCACCGCAGATGAAGAGGATGTTGGTCGTATCGACCTGCAGGAATTCCTGCTGCGGATGCTTGCGGCCGCCCTGCGGAGGCACGGAGGCAACGGTGCCTTCCATGATCTTGAGCAGGGCCTGCTGCACGCCTTCGCCCGACACGTCACGGGTTATGGACGGATTGTCCGACTTGCGGGAAATCTTGTCGACTTCGTCGATATAGACGATGCCGCGCTGGGCCTTTTCGACATTGTAGTCGGCAGACTGCAGCAGCTTGAGGATGATGTTTTCGACGTCTTCACCGACATAACCGGCTTCGGTCAGGGTCGTGGCGTCAGCCATGGTAAAGGGCACGTCGAGAATGCGTGCGAGCGTCTGCGCGAGCAGGGTCTTGCCCGAGCCCGTGGGGCCGATCAGCAGAATGTTGGACTTGGAAAGCTCCACATCCTGATTCTTGGTCGCGTGGTGCAGGCGCTTGTAGTGGTTGTGGACAGCCACGGAAAGGACGCGCTTGGCGCGACCCTGGCCGATGACATAATCGTCCAGCACCTTGCAGATATCGGCAGGTGTTGGCACGCCATCGGAGGACTTGACCATGGAGGTCTTGTTCTCTTCGCGGATGATGTCCATGCACAGTTCGACGCATTCATCGCAGATGAACACGGTCGGCCCGGCGATCAGCTTGCGAACCTCATGCTGCGACTTGCCGCAGAACGAGCAGTACAGCGTGTTCTTGGAGGTTTCGCCGTTCGTTGTCTCTTTGGACATCTAGTCACTCCCGGGGACTTTTGGCCCCCAAAATCAGCGTTATCGGAAACCGTAACGCCGAAGACATAAAGAAAGTCTAAGCCGAAACGACCTTAAAGGCCGTTCCGGCTGTGTGCAATTGCCTGGGGATCACAGTCCACGGCGCATCAGCAATGTGCTTAACGCTGACCAAATCAGGCAGACGCCTCAGGGATAGCGCGCTTTTCGTGGATGGTATCAATCAGACCGAAGGTCTTGGCTTCTTCGGGGCTGAGGAAGCGATCGCGCTCAAGAGCGTTCTCGATTTCCTCGTAGGTACGGCCCGTGTGCTTCTCATAAATCTGATTAAGACGACGCTTCAAACCCTCGACTTCCTTGGCATGAATCAGGATGTCGGTGACCTGACCCTGGAAGCCGCCGGAAGGCTGGTGGACCATGACGCGCGAATTCGGCAGCGAGGTGCGCATGCCCTTTTCGCCGGCTGCGAGAAGCAGCGAACCCATGGATGCAGCCTGGCCCATGACCATGGTGGCCACGGCCGGACGGATGAACTGCATAGTGTCGTAAATGGAAAGGCCAGCCGTCACCACGCCGCCGGGCGAGTTGATGTACATGGCGATTTCCTTCTTCGGGTTCTCTGATTCGAGAAACAGAAGCTGAGCGACGATGAGCGAGGCCATATTGTCCTCGACCACACCGGTCACGAAGATGATGCGCTCGCGCAGCAGGCGCGAATAGATGTCGAAAGCGCGTTCGCCTCGGTTCGACTGCTCGACCACCATGGGAACGAGCGTGTTCATGTAAAGATCGTGCGGATCCCGCATATTTTGCCCCTTGGCCCCCGTCGGCGTCGCGCGGACGGCAGGCTTAGTTGGTTGGCCTACGTCCCCTGCCCCGAACGCGCACATGGCAAGGCAGAAACGCAGGTGAATTTCGAATCGGCGCGACTGGCCGATTGCAGCTATGCCGCCTTAACGGGCGGTAAAGGCACAAATAGGCGGCAATGGGGCCAGCTTCAATAGACCGCCCCCCACGCAATGACACTAAGGTGAATGCCGCGTTCGGGAATCACGCGAATGAGACGGTAACGCCCTTCTTCTTGAAATAGGCCTGCATGAGCTTGCGGCCCTGACGGTTGGGCTGGGCGAGCTTGGCAGTCTCGAACACCGCTTCCTTGGCGCCTTCCTTGGCCATGGCAGCCTTGAGCGCTGCAATGTGCAGGTCGATGTCTTCATTGTCGTTCTTGATCGAGGCGTAGATGGCGTCGATCGCTGCGGAAACGGTGATATCGCTCACGTGCGGATTTCCTTCGTCGCGTTTGGCGCTCTCAAGACATCATTGGGCCGATCTTGCCAAGCATTTTCGGCGCGAATTTGATGTGGCAGGGACAGGCGAAGCCCAGCGCCCACCCCTGCCCGTGGTGCAAAACCTCATCCAGGCCTGAATTCGGGACGCGGCTCGCCGGTTTTGCTGTGGCGGTCGTTTTCGTAGAGCGCCCGAATCTGGATGCGGCAATAGGCAGCGATGGGATCATCGGAAAAGAGCATTTTTGCTTCGTCCATGTCCCTTGCCTCGATCAGCACCACGCCGCCGACAACTTCCTTGGCTTCGGCAAAGGGGCCGTCGGTTTCGGTAAGGCGGACCGGGCGGCGATCGATCACCTGTTCGGTGGCGACATCGACTAAAGGGGAGGCGATGAGCAGATGACCGCCGGCGCGTAGTTTCTGATCATGCTCGATGGTCGCGTCGTCGAGGCGGCGCTTTTCCTCGGGCGAGACTCCGGCGAAAGCGTCGGGGGCGAAATAGAAAAGACAGAGGAATTTCATATTCGGTCTCCGTGGTTGGACAGGGACGCGACGAATGCAGGTTCACAGGCTCGACTATTTTTCTGAGCTTTTTTTCGTGGACCCGCCAGAGGCATTTGCAGAGCCTGTGACACCGCCTAAGGTGGGACAAAAGAAGCCCTACGGACGACCATGGCCGCTATTATCCAAGTCAAGCCGATCACCGACGTTCCCGACATTCGCCGCGCCAGCGCCGGACCGCGCGACCCGAGGTTTTTTCAAAACCCTTACACCTTTTATGCCGAGCGGCATGCGAACGGTCCGGCCTTTTTCTGGGAGCAATATGGGCATTGGTGTTTTGCCGGCTTCAAGGAGGTTTCGGCGCTGTTGCGCGACAAGCGCTTTGGGCGCGAAATCCTGCATGTGGCGACGCGCGAGGAGATCGGCTTACCCGAGCCAAAGCCGCATGTGGCCGATTTTGACCTGACCGAAAAGCACTCGCTGCTGAACCTCGAGCCGCCGGGCCATACGCGGCTGCGCATGCTGGTCAATCGCGCTTTCGTATCGCGGCAGGTGGAGCAATTGCGGCCGCGGATTCGACAATTGGCCAACGAGATTATCGACGGGTTCGAGGGCGCGGAGAGCGTTGACCTGATCAAGGCGTTCGCGGCGCCCCTACCCGCTGTGATCATTGCCGAAATGATCGGCCTGCCGGCCGAGGCGGCGCCGCAATTGCTCAATTGGTCCAACCGCATGGTCACCATGTACATGTATGGCGTGACCTATGAGGCCGAGCTCGACGCCAACAAGGCTTCGGCCGATTTCATGACTTATCTGCGCGACGTGATCGCCGAGCGCCGCCGGGTGCCGCGCGAAGATCTGCTCACCCATATGCTGACGGCCGAACAGGGCGGCGAAAAGCTGAGCGACGACGAGGTCATGTCCACCGCGATCCTGCTGCTCAATGCCGGGCATGAGGCGACGGTGCATACGACCGGCAATGGGGTGAAATCGATTCTCGAAAGCGGGCTCGATCCCCAAACGCTGTTTGCGACGCCCGAACAGGCTGCGGCGACCGTTGAAGAGTGTTTGCGCTTCGATGCGCCGCTGCATCTTTTTACGCGCTATGCACTGATGGATATGGAGGTCGAGGGCATTTCGCTGCGCAAGGGCGATGTCGTCGGCTTGATGCTGGGGGCGGCCAATCGCGATCCCAGCCGATTTGCCGATGCCGGACGGTTTGATCCGTTCAGGACCGATAGCGCCAATGTCAGCTTTGGCGCGGGCATTCATTTCTGCATCGGCGCGCCGCTGGCGCGGATCGAATTGCAGGAGGCCATGTCGGTGCTGTTCCAGCGGCTGCCGAAGCTACGCCTCGCCGAGCAGCCGCTTTACAATGATGTGTTCCACTTCCATGGGCTAGAAAAGCTCATGGTACGCTGGGACTAGGACCAACCGACATTCAGCTGATGCTGGTCTGCAAATGGCAGTTTTCTGCGCTCCCGGTGCTCACGTACCCAAACGTACGTTCCGCCATAGCCCTGCGAGCGTAGCTCTCCGGGCGTTCTTCGCGGCAAAGGTCCACTGGACCTTTGCCAAGGCGCTCATCACTTCTCGAGAACCGCCATTTTCGCCTCAGCCTGAGCTGAATGGCGATCAGTCCTAAAGCGCCGCCAAGACGCCGGGCAGGAGTGGTGGAATATCTTCGCTGATCATGCCCGGTCCGCCGAAGCGATTGGCGGCTTCGGCGTGGAGCCAGGCGCCGGCACAGGCGGCGTCAAAGCCGCTCATGCCCTGGGCCAGGAGGCCCCCGATGATGCCGGCGAGCACATCGCCGGATCCGGCAGTGCCGAGCCAGTTGGGGGCATTGGCATTGATCGCGGCGCGGCCATCAGGCGCGGCGATGACGGTGTCGCTGCCCTTGAGCAGGATAATGGCACCAGAATGCTGGGCGGCGGCGCGGGCGCGTTCGAGCTTGCCGCCGGGCACATTGCCGAAAAGGCGCAGGAATTCGCCCTCGTGGGGGGTGAGCACGACGGGCCGATCGGCATTGGCCTTGATGGCAGCGAAGAGGGTTTCGCTCTCGCTGGCAAAACTCGTGATGCCGTCGGCGTCGAGCACGGTGGCAGCGCCGGAGGCAAGCGTCGCCAGCACCTTGTCTCGCGTCGCCTGGCCGATGCCGGCGGCGGGGCCGAGGACGACGGAATTCACCCGCTTGTCGCCGAGAAGATCGGTGAGTTCGCCGGCATTTTCGGCTGGCTTGAGCATGATGGCTGTTACGTGAGCAGCGTGAACGCGTAACGCCGATGTTTCGCCTGCGAGGGATACGACCCCTGCCCCGACGCGAAAGGCGCCGTGTGCGGCGAGGCGGGCGCCGCCGGTTTCAAACTCGCTGCCGGAGACGACGATGACGTGGCCACGATCATATTTGTGGCCGTCGGCCATGGACTGGGGCATGGCCCAGAGCTCGCGCGTGTTCTGCCAGGCTTTTGGGCTGATGCGGTCGAGAACCGAGTCCGGAATGCCGATATCGGCAAGAACCACTTCGCCGCAATGCTGGCGGCCGGGCAACAGTACATGGCCGGGTTTCAGCCGGAAAAAGGTGATGGTCATATCGGCGATCATGGCGATGCCACGCACGGCACCGCTGGCGCCGTCGATGCCGCTGGGCACATCGACGCTGACGACCGGAAGGGTCGAATTGTTGACCGTGGTGATGATGTCGGCGATGGCGCCCTCGACATCACGATCAAGCCCGGCGCCGAGAATGGCATCGACGACAAGATCGGCGTCCTCGATGTCCTTTTTGTTCGGCGCATCGATGCGGCCGGTCCATTGTTCGGCGGCCACGAGCGCATCACCGCGGAGGGCCTCGCGTTCGCCGAGAAGCCGCACCTGCACCGGCCAGCCGCGCTGCTGCAACAGGCGGGCGACGATGAATCCATCGCCACCATTGTTGCCCGTACCACAAAGGACGAGCACGGAGCGCTGGTAGTAGCGCTCGATAATGGCCTCGGCCACCGCTTTGCCGGCGGCCTCCATCAGGCGGAAGGACCGGACGCCGCCCTCAATGGCGAAACGATCGGCCAGGGCCATTTCCTGAGGCGTGAGAAGGGCATCGGTATGGGCCATGAGTGCCTCGCTGCGAGTCAGTGCTCTTTGTCTTTTAGCCGGTTGGACCGAAAATTGGACAAAGAAACGGCGCGGCGCGCGAATAGACGACGAAAAACGCCGCCCGGCCTTTTGGGCCTCACGGAGACACGAGTAACGGGCGGCCATTGATTCTTCCGAACTATTGTAGAGCGAACCAAAGGCCGCCCGTCACGGATCCGGAGTTTGTGGCGGGTCCGGTTCAGGCGCTACCGCCCGGCCCTGCGTAGGGGCCGCGTGACTGGCGGAATGGGGAGATAATCGCATGAGATCTTGGGGGCGGGGATAAGATGGATAAGCGGTGTAGATTTGGTGTGGCCGTTGGCCGAAATGAGGCGCAAGGCCTTCATCGCGCGACGACCGGATCCGTCAAGCCATTCAGCCTGATCTGGTTCAACTCGGCGACGGAGAAGACGCCGGCCTTGTAGAGCCGGATGTATTCCTCGGACACACTGGAGCCAAACACGAGGACGTCATCGGTGTTGACCGTGACGATGACGCCGGCGTCGTAAAGTGCCCTAATTGGATGGTTCGCGATGCTATCGACCCGGCCAAGCATGACGTTGGACGTCGGACAGATGTTGAGCCGAATTTGATGGTCCGCGAGGAAGCGCATGACCGCGGGCGATTCCGCTGCTGCAATGCCATGCTGCACTTCATCGAGCCCCAATTCTTCGACCGCCTGCCAAACGTCGTCCGCGGTTCCCCATTCTCCCACATGAGCCTTGAGCCGAAGGCCTTTTGCGAGGGCCGCTCTATAGATGGGCTTGAACACACCGATGGGTTGAGCCAGTTCGTCTGCATAGAGGTCGATACTTCGATAGGAGCCTGCCTCCAGCAACGGCTCAGTCCAACTTATGAGGGCGTCGATCGGGCAATGCCGAGATAGTCCCAGTTGGGCGATCCATTCGATTTCAGGTGCCACGCGCTCGTGGATTTCCCGCATGGCCTCCGTGAGTGCCAGGGCGTCCCCATTCCAAAGGGTCAGTGCCCAAACATCTTCCCCGGCTTCAAGGCGCGTAACGCCGTCATCTTTGGCCTGCACGAATGTTGCTTCGAGGGCCAGCATTCGTCCGGCGGCGCCAGGAAAGGCCTCGCCGATCCGATTGGCACTTACCCATTCGTGCATCTCGTCCATGGAGGCCAAAACGCGATCGAGCGGAACAACGTCGATGCCCGTCCTCTCACGGACAAAGCTGCGGCTTCCACCGAGGGTTGCATGCGTATGAAGTTCGCTTTTGGGACACGCAATGAGAGCTTCGCGGTCGTGATTGGCGAGTGCGGCTTCAAATGTCATGACTGTCCCCGCTGGTATGCCGGGCGAGAACAGCATCGCGGTCGCCGACAAGTCAATGACTGCTTCTTGGGATGGCCCAAGTCCGGGGCAAGCAACCGCATCGGGCGTAGTGCTGCTGCGAGGACGCATGACTATGGCAGTTCTCGACCCCATTGCGGTCGCTTCGCTGCTCTGATGTTTCGCCCCATTAGCCGCCGTGGCGTCATTCAGAATTATATCTCACGCTAAGGCCAAAATTACCCTTGAGCCGAACCTTAGGTCATACCTTACAACGACCAGGAAGGGAGTTTGAGATGGATGAGCGTCGTTCAGAAATTCGACTGACAGCATCTGAATGCGCTCGGCGCACGGGCTTGAGTGTCCGGACCCTGCGCATTTACGAACGACATGGCCTGATCAGTCCGCCCCGCACCGGGAAGGACTGGCGTGTCTACGGTGCTAACGAGCTGGCACGGCTCAACGAAATACTGGCTTTGAAAGCGCTTGGCCTCAGCCTGTCGCGTATCGCCGACCTTCTAGATGGAAAGTCAACGGACCTGGGACGGACGCTCGCCATTCAACGGGAAGCTTTAGAAGGCGTTCTTAAACGGGCACATCGCGGCCTCGCGATGATTGGAGCGCTTCAAGACAAGCTTGCCGGGGGCGCGCCCCTCACGCTCATAGATCTCACGAACCTGGCGAAGGAGAGTAGTATGGTAGAACCCACCGAAGACGCGGTAGCTTGGCGGCGATATGAACAGAACCGACCGCGCACCGAAGTGCCGGTCGATCACTCCGTCTACGAAGATTACGCCGGCTGCTATCAGCTGAAGGACGGCCCATATTACATCGTCACCGCTAAAGATGGACGACTTTTTACTAGGGTGGTGGGTCAATCGGACATCGAGATATTCCCAGAAAGCGAGACTGAGTTTTTCATGAAGGCGCTGCCTGTACAGGTGACCTTCGCTCGCGACGCGGATGGTTTGGTCAATAGCCTCACACACCACCAAAACGGCGTAGAAATCCCAGCTGGTCGGGTTGATCCCCAAACCGCCAGGGGAGCCGAAGAGGAACTTCTTGCCCGCATCCATGACAAGGTTCCCTTTGCAAACAGCAAGGCCATTATCCAGCGCATTGTTGCCGAGCATGTTCGAGGTGAACCGGACTATGACGGCATGGCCCCGGCCCTGGCCGCGCTTGCCCGTCAACAAAGCGAGATCGTTCTGGCTGAACTGGCAAGAGCGGGCGACCTGATCGACATATCCTTCAAGGGCGTCTCACAGGCCGGTTGGGACGTCTATGAAGTTTGTTTCACCAACACCAATATGGAGTGGAGCTTCTTTCTAGGGGCTGACGGCAAAGTTGAAGGGCTCTTTTTCAGACCGACTCCGTAACAGCTATGAGCTGCAAGGTAGTCGTTATCGCCTGCGGGACGCCGAGGTTGCCGTAGGGTGCGGCGCGCGGGAGCCGGCTCGTCGCATTTCGGATGTTACCAGCACCGCAAATAAAAAGGGCCCCGGAGGGCCCTTTTCTTTTCGCTCCTCAGGCGCTTAGGCCGAGTAGTACATTTCGTATTCGACCGGATGCGGGGTCATTTCGACGCGGAGGACTTCCTGCATCTTCAGTTCGATGTAGGCATCGATGAAATCGTCGTCCATGACGCCGCCGACCTTGAGGAAGTCGCGGTTCTTGTCGAGGTTTTCCAGCGCTTCGCGGAGCGAGCCGGAAACGGTCGGGATTTCCTTGAGTTCGTCCTTGGGCAGCTCATAGAGATCCTTGTCCATCGGCTCGCCGGGGTGGATCTTGTTCTTGATGCCGTCGAGGCCGGCCATCAGCAGCGCGGTGTAGGCCAGGTACGGGTTGGCCAGCGGATCGGGGAAGCGAACTTCGACGCGCTTCGCCTTGGGGGACTGGCCGAAGGGGATACGGCAGGAAGCCGAACGGTTACGGGCCGAATAGGCCAGGAGAACCGGAGCTTCGAAACCGGGCACCAGACGCTTGTAGGAGTTGGTGGTCGGGTTGGTGAAGGCGTTGATCGCCTTGGCATGCTTGATGACGCCGCCGATGTACCAGAGGCATTCCATCGAGAGGCCAGCATACTGGTCACCAGCGAAGAGCGGCTTGCCGTCCTTCCAGATCGACATGTGGCAGTGCATGCCCGAGCCATTGTCGCCATAGACGGGCTTGGGCAGGAAGGTTGCGGTCTTGCCATAGGCATTGGCAACCTGCTGGACGGCATACTTGTAGATCAGCACGTCGTCGGCCGAGGCGATCATCTGCTTGTACTTGAGGCCAAGCTCGTGCTGGGCGGAAGCCACTTCGTGGTGGTGCTTCTCGATGATGACGCCCATCTGGCCCATGGCTTCGAGCATTTCGCCGCGCATGTCCTGCGCGCTATCAAGCGGAGGAACCGGGAAGTAGCCCTTCTTGATGCCGATGTGGTGACCATTGTTGCCGGATTCGTAGTCGGCATCGTTGTTGGTCGGGAGTTCGGAAGAATCGACCTGGAAACCGACCTTGTAGGTGGTGGTCGAGTACTTCACGTCGTCGAAAATGAAGAATTCGGGCTCGGGACCGAAGACGACGGTGTCGCCGACACCGGTCGACTTGACGAGCGCTTCAGCCTTCTTGGCGATCGAACGGGGATCGCGGTTGTAGGGCTGGTAGGTTGCCGGCTCGAGAATGTCGCAGTTGATGGCGAGGGTCGAGGCGGCGAAGAACGGGTCGATATAGGCCGAGTTCGGATCGGGCATCAGCACCATGTCGGACTCGTTGATGGCCTTCCAGCCAGCAATCGAGGAACCGTCGAACATCACGCCATCTTCAAACATATCGGCGTCGACGACGGACGCATCCATCGTGACGTGCTGCAGCTTGCCGCGCAGGTCGGTGAAACGCACGTCGAGATACTTGATGTTCTCGTCTTTCATGCGCTGGATAATGTCTGCTCCGGTAGTCATCAGGTCTTCCCCTGTAAACGAACTGCTTTGTTGCTGGATTTATGGCGCGACGCTTAGAGCGCGTCGTCGCCGAATTCGCCGGTACGGATACGGATGGCTTGTTCGATCGAATAAACGAAAATCTTGCCATCGCCGATGCGGCCGGTTTGCGCGGCATTGCGGATCGCCTCGATCGCCTTTTCGGCGAGTTCGTCGGGGCAAACCACCTCGACCTTCACCTTGGGAAGGAAATCGACGACATATTCCGCGCCACGATAGAGCTCCGTGTGCCCCTTCTGGCGGCCAAAGCCTTTGGCCTCGGTCACGGTGATGCCCTGCAGGCCAACTTCCTGCAGTGCCTCTTTGACTTCGTCGAGCTTAAAGGGCTTTACGATAGCCTCGATTTTTTTCAACTGTGCCTCCACTGAGCGTCTTAGGCCGTTACCGCCAACCTGTATGCACGGGCCATGCCAGCGTGCCAAAGCATGGAAAACATTAACCGTTGCATGGACTTGGCAAAGCCGGGCGGGGTATGGTCGGGCGGTCACGATAGCACGATTGATCGTTTTTCGCGCTTGCTGCATATTTTTTATGCAGACAATTGCTGCTTTCGGGCATTCCTTGCGCCATAGCTGACCAAAATCTCACCATATGCTCGCGGTCAGGCGCGACCGATGCGGCGGCGCGACATTTAGCCCGCTGCGAGCATATCGCCGGTACGCATGCCTGCCTGTCATTTCCGATCCGGATTTGCTATCGCGCTCCGGCGAAGGAGCATGTTGACCAAAATGACACCACTGGAATGCGTCGAGCTGCAACTGGCCGCTTACAATGAGAGAAATCTCGACCTTTTCCTGACGGCCTTTGCCGAGACGGTCCGTTGCTATCGCCTGCCCGATATGGCCCTGACCATCGATGGCAAGGCAGCAATGAGCGAGTTCTACGCCACGAACCGCTTCGTGCATGAGGGACTGCACGCAAAGGTGCTGAATCGCATGGTGATCGGCAACAAGGTCATCGACCACGAACTGATCCATGGCCTCGGGCCGGAGCCGGTGGAAACATCGGTGATTTTCGTCGTCGAAGACGGCCTTATCGCCCAGGTGTTCTTCCTGCCGGCAAAATCGGCCAACTAAGGCGGGCGCCGGTCGACCAGCGCCGATTTCGCGGATCTTCGCTCCACATCAGGCGGACCCGTGGGAGACATGCGTTAGGCTTTGACTGCCCTCGACACTTCATATAGATGCAACGCCAACCCGGCCGACGGGGACCCTTGCGGGTGTGGCGGAATTGGTAGACGCACTGGATTTAGGTTCCAGCGCCGCAAGGCGTGGAGGTTCGAGTCCTCTCACCCGCACCATAGCGGCCTCGGCCGAATGTGATGAACAATACGGGATAAACCCCAATGCAGGTAACTGAGACCCTCAACGAAGGCCTGAAGCGCAAGCTCAGCGTCACTATTCCGGCTGCTGACCTCGCGTCGCGCCTCGATGCCAAGCTCGCAGAACTCAAGGGCCAGGCCAGCATCAAGGGCTTCCGCCCGGGCAAGGTTCCGACCGCCCACCTCAAGAAGGTCTATGGCCGCTCGGCCATGTCCGAAGTGATGACCGACGCGATCAACTCGACCGTGTCCGACACGCTCGACGAGCGCAAGGAACGCGCCGCAGCCCAGCCCAAGGTTGACCTGCCGCAGGACCAGACGCTGATCAACGAAGTGCTCGACGGCAAGGCCGACCTGGCATTCGAAGTCGAATATGAGATTCTTCCGCCGGTTGCGCTGATGGAGCTCAAGGGCCTCAAGCTGAACAAGCCGGTCGTTGAAGTCACCGAAGAAGAAATCGACGCTGAAGTGAACCGCGTGTTCGCGCAGAACCGCGGCTTCACCGACAAGGGCGACGGCGCCGTTGTCGAACAGGGCGATCGTCTCGGCCTTTCCTTCGTGGGCAAGATCGACGGCGTTGAATTCCCCGGCGGCAAGTCCGATCATGCTCACCTGACCGTTGGTTCGGGCGAGTTTATTCCTGGCTTCGAAGAACAGCTCGTCGGCCAGAAGAAGGACGAAACCCGCACCATCAAGGTCACCTTCCCCGCCGACTACGGCCAGGCCGAACTCGCCGGCAAGGAAGCAACCTTCGACGTCACGATCCTGCATGTCGACGGCCCGAACCAGGGCGAGCTCGACGACGAATTCGCCAAGCGCCTCGGCGTTGAAGACGTCGCCGGCCTCCGTACGGCCGTGAAAGAGCAGATGGAAGCGGCACTCGCCTCCATGAGCAAGCAGCACGTCAAGCGCCAGATTCTCGACGCGCTCGACGAAGGCCACAAGTTCGACGTTCCGGCCCAGCTGGTCGAAGCCGAATTCAACACCATCTGGCAGCGCGTCCAGCATGAAGTTGAAGGCCACGGCCGTTCCTTTGAAGACGAAGGCACGACCGAAGCCGAAGCCAAGGATCAGTATCAGCGTATCGCCGAGCGCCGCGTGCGTCTGGGTCTCGTCGTTGCCGAAATCGGCAACCAGAACGAAGTCCAGGTGACCGACGACGAGCACCAGCAGGCTCTGCTCGCTGAAATCCGCCGCTTCCCCGGCCAGGAACAGCAGGTCTACGACTACTACCGCAAGAACGCTCAGGCCCTCGCCAGCCTCCGCGCTCCGGTTTTCGAGAACAAGGTTGTCGACTATGTCGCCGATCTGGCCGAACTGACCGAAAAGAAAATGTCGCGCGACGAGCTGGCCAAGCTCATTCAGGCCGACGAGAACGACGTGCCGGACGAGCATCATCACTAAGTCGCGCGATGCGACTCATGGTTTAGTAGGGCCGCCTTCGGGCGGCCCTTTCTTTTTGGCCAGTCGGCGGCACTGCACGGTTAACCTGTTATTGCATCGGGGCGAATAGACTTCGCTACGGGATGCAGAACACATTTGGAACCTAGGCGATGGTGCACGGCCAGTTCTTCTTTGCACTCGTCAACCCGATCGTCGCGCTGCTGTTTTCGCTCGGCTTCGCGCTTATCTGGCTACGATGGCGGGACTATAAGCACCTGCCGGTGCTGTCCGCGGGTTTCCTCTGCCTTGGTCTCGGATTTATCTTTTACGACTTCCATATCCTCGTCTGGCCCGAGGGGATCAATGTCGGCGCAAACATTCTTTATGTCGCCACGATAACCCTGGCGTGCAGCAGCACGTTTTTGCGCAAGAACCAGTCGCCGCCCACCCTGCTCTTTCTGGCGGTCATCGTTTCGGGCGCCCTGCCCTTTACCTGGTATTTGCTGGTCGAGCCTTCCATCTTGGCGCGCATCCTGATCACGTCGGCGATTTTCGCGGGAGTGACCAGCATCACCTTTGTCGGCCTGGTTCGCCAAAAGGACAGGACCCTCCCCGACAATCTGTTCGCCGCGGGCATTGCACTGGCATTCTTCATTGCCATTCTTCGTCCCACACTGGTTCTGACCGGGCTGCTCGATATCGAGAGCGCAGGCGGGTTCACAGCATCCGACTATTGGACATCGATCAGGGCGTTTACGCCCATCATGGCCCTTATCGTCGCGACGCTTTTCATCGTCGCCATTGGCCTCGATATCGTTGACCACCTGAAAGGTCAGGCGGATCGCGACTATCTGACCGGCCTTCTCAACCGGCGTGGCTTCGAAACCATGGGAGACGAGGCAGTGGTCCGGGATTTCGCCAATTCCCGCCAGCCCGCCATGCTCGTGGCCGATATCGACGACTTCAAGAAGGTCAACGACACCTTTGGTCACAAGGTCGGCGATGTGGTGATCGTGGCTGTGGCGCGGACATTGGCCAAGCATGGCGAGGCGGTTTTGGCGGCGCGCACGGGCGGCGAGGAATTTGCGCTCTATTACAACGACATCGACCGGGTAGAGCTGCAGGGCATCGCCCGCAAGATTCGGGCCGCGTTGGCGCAGACGCCAATCACGGGGCTGCCGAGCGACTACCCCGTCACGCTCAGCATCGGCCTTCACCTGAGCTATAGCCACGAGAGCCTGTCCGACATGATGACACTGGCAGACCAGGCGCTTTACCGGGCCAAGAGCGAGGGCAAGGATCAGGCGGTGATGACCCCTGTTCGCCTGCACCTCGCGGCGGGAAGCAGATTGCAAACACAGGATCAGGCTTGAGGCGCGGTGGGCGCCCGTTTTGGAAATGGGGCCGTTCAGTCGTTCTCATGGTGAGGGGCGCTAATGCGTCGGGGCATGCCCCCGTGGTTCGAGGCTTTGCTCTGCAAAGCGCCTCACCATGGGGGCTACTGGGGTGAACTAAGGCGCTTCCGCCATCTCCGCGAAGAAAGATTCCGGCCCTTCGACCTCGCGCAGCCGCTTGCCGATGATCTGGAGGAAGCGCGTGCCGACGCCGCGCAGGAAAGCGCGGTCGTGGGAGACGAGGAGACAGGTCGCGCCGTGTTCGGCGATATCAAGCTCGAGCTGTTCCTGACCGGGAATATCGAGATGGTTGGTCGGCTCGTCCAAAAGGTAGAAATTCGGCCGCTGTAGCCGCAGCGCCAAAAGGGCGAGGCGCGCCCGTTGGCCGAGGGAAAGGGCGCGGATAGGCTTATCCTGCCGATCGGGCTCAAAGCCGGCGCCGGCCAGAAGACTGATGCTGCGGCGGTCGCCCTCGTTGTAGCGCGAAACGATGAAGTCGAGTGGCGTCTGCTTGAGCGGTAGCCAATCGAGGGCCTGATCGAGATAGCCGGGGACAATCTGCGGGCTGAGGCGCAAACCATCTACGGCCGCGCCTCCGAGCGCCGCAGCGACTTTGCGCATAAGCTGGGATTTGCCGGTGCCGTTGCGCCCGAGCAGCACGACGCGATCGCCCTGGAAAACATGCAGCTTATCGATGGAAAAGAGCGGACGGCCATCGGGCGTCGCCACGGCCATATTTTCGAAGGCGAGCATGACGCGTGCTTCGGCACCGGAATTGCCCAGCATGACCTTGCCGGTCTTTTCGCGATGGACGGAAACGACCTGATTTTCGATCTTTTCGGCCCGTTCGCGAAGCTGCTTGGATTTGACGGTGAGCAGATCGCTGCCCGAATTGATGCCGATATTGGTGAGTTTGGCCGCCTGTTTACGCAGTTGCGCGACTTCCTTGAGATCGCGGTGGCGCTGTTGCTCGGCCGCCTCGTCGGCCTCTTCAAGGGCGTTGCGGGCGGTGCTATAGGCGATCGGGAAGAAATGTGACTGATCGGGGCGGAGGAACAGCGTGCGGTTGGTGACGCTATCGAGGAATTGCCGATCGTGGCTGGCCATGATGACGATGGTTTGGCGCGGCAGCGCCGCCATCCAGTTTTCGAGCGCCAGAATGCGGCCGAGATCGAGGTGATTGGTGGGCTCGTCGAGCAGCAGCAGATCGGGCTGGGTGACCCAGCCGCGGGCGATCAGCGCCAGGCGCTGCCAGCCGCCGCTCAACTGACCGATGGGTTTTTGCATGAGATCGAGCGGAAAGCCGAGTTCATCGAGCGCTACGTCGGCGCGCCAGCCTTCGCTTTCGCGGTCGGCAACAGGCAGAGCCTCTTCGACGAAATCGCGCAGGGGGATGGCAAGGGAAGCTGCCGGCACATCCTGCGGCACATAGCCGATGGTCAGGCCGCGGGAGCGGGAGAGTTCGCCTTCGCTGAGTTCGGCCTCGCCCACGAAGGCGCGCAGCAGCGTGGTTTTGCCACGGCCATTGGCGGCGACGAGACCGACACGGTCGCCATCGGAAAGCGAGAGGGAAAGATTGGAGAAGAGGACCTGGCCGGAACGGAGGCCGGCATTGCGGAGGCTGAGATTTGCCATCTTGTAGTCTTTCTGGGGGATGGCGCTGCGTCTTAACGCGCGCCTAGTCCATCAATATGCATTCCAAACCGAAGTCAGAATGCCGTGACGGGCAAACCAGAAGGATCAATGACAGAAATATCGTCCGAACCGCGCTGGTCAGCCCTGCAGCTTGAGCCACAGGGCGTAAACGGGGCCACGTTGGCGATGATGAATAAAAACGGTCATGCATCCCTCCCCGTTTCGTGTTGGATGACGAGACAGACCTAATTCAGCGGGCGCATGAAAGCAAGCGTCAGGCGAGATAGAAAACAAGGCTCGCAAGCAAGGTCGCCCCCAAACGCGGGACGTGCAGTTGAGCCAGCCGGTACGCAATACTCAAAAATCCGGCTCTTGGCCAAACGGCAGCAGATGAACCGAAATGGGGCACTAAATACGCAATACTGGGCCCATTTCGGGTTCGCATACGGCAACTCCATACAAAACCGTATGCCCGAACGCTAACAGCGCGCACTTAAGAAAGTGCTTTCAAGAAGCAAACGAGGAGTAAACGCACCGCCTCAAGTTGAAACGCGGTTTTACCGATCGCGCGCCGATCAGCCGGCCGGACGAAGAGCCTTCTGGCCACGGATGCGATCGGCGCAGAAATCGAAGTCTATGAGATAGACCCAGCCATCCTGCGTGGCGCGCACCTGAATGCGTTTTTCATTGGCGACGTTGAGCGAGATATTGGTGTAGCCGCGACGGGCGATTGCTTCGCGGATCTGATGATCCGTCAGGCAGATGGGCAGCTGGGGATAGAAATCGCGCGGCTCATCGCCGAAGTGAAAACCAAAGTTGACCTGCGCCGAGGCCGGCATCGGGGCAAGCGCCAGCGCCGACAGCATCGCGGCAGCGAAAATTTTCTTGACCATGACAGTGCTCCATTTCGACCGATCTTGCCCACCAAACGGGTATGGTGCGCTTTGGCTCCTGAACCCCTTACCAATCGCGTGTTCATTTACCGTTCATTTCGGCCGGTTTCGGGGGAAAAACCGCGGCAAACCGGCGTCCGGATGGCGGTCTACGATATGCTACATAGTCTACCAGCCTGATTCGAATCGACCTGTTGGAAATCCTGTTGCATGCAAGCAGACGATCTCTTTGGCGGCGGGGCCGAGCCCAAGCCGCAAGACCCTAAGCCGGCAAAGGAAAAGACCGCGGCCAAGGCCTCTGCGCCGGCGACGGCGGGCAGCTATAGCGCAGCCGATATCGAGGTGCTTGAGGGGCTTGAGCCGGTTCGGCGTCGGCCGGGTATGTATATCGGCGGCACGGATTCGAACGCCTATCACCACCTCTTCGCCGAGGTGATCGACAATTCCATGGACGAGGCCATTGCCGGCCACGCCACGCGCATCGAAGTGCATCTGGGCGCCGACGGCTATCTGACTGTCACCGACAATGGCCGCGGTATTCCGGTCGAGAAGCATCCGAAATTTCCGGGGCGGTCGACGCTGGAAATCGTGCACACGATTTTGCACGCCGGCGGCAAGTTCGATTCCAAGGCCTATGAGACTTCAGGTGGTCTCCATGGCGTTGGCGTGTCGGTGGTCAATGCGCTTTCCGACGACATGATCGTGGAAGTGGCGCGCGACCAGCAGTTGCACCGAATCGTGTTTTCGCGCGGCAAGGTTGTCACCGATGTCGAGAATATTGGCCGGGTGCAGAACCGGCGCGGGACGACGACACGTTTTCACCCGGATCCGGAGATTTTTGGGCCGACGGCGCACTTTTCGCCGGGCCGCATTTTCCGGATGACGCGGGCCAAGGCTTATCTGTTTGGCGGCGTCGAACTGCGCTGGAGCTGCGACGAGAGCCTTGCCAGCGACGAGGTTCCGGCCAAGGCGGTGTTCCACTATCCCGACGGTTTGAAGGATTTCATGACCGCGCGGATCGAGGGCGAAACGCGCATTGTCGACGATATTTTTGCCGGCAAAACCGGGCGGCCGGGCAGCCATGGATCGGTGGAATGGGCTGTGGCCTGGACCATCGAGGACGGCAGCGTTTCCTCCTATTGCAACACCGTGCCGACGCCCGATGGCGGTACGCACGAGGCCGGGCTGCGGCTGGTGCTGCTGCGCGGGCTCAAGAACTATGCCGAGCTGACCAAGAACAAGGCGGCGGCGAACCTGACGGCGGAGGATGTGCTCGGGCACTGCAATGCCATGCTGTCGGTTTTCGTGCGCGAGCCGGAATTCGTTGGGCAGACCAAAGACAAGCTGGCCTCCGGTGAAGCGACGCGCATCGTCGAGAATGCATTGCGCGATGCGTTCGATCACTGGCTCGGCTCCTCGCCGCTGCAGGCGGGCAAGCTGCTCGATTGGGCCGTGGAACGCGCGGAAGAGCGGCTGCGCCGCCGCAAGGAAAAAGAGATCGATCGCGCCAGCGCGACGCGAAAACTGCGCCTGCCGGGCAAGCTCGCCGACTGTACGCAGAACGCAGCGCAGGGCGCGGAACTGTTCATCGTCGAAGGTGACTCGGCAGGTGGATCGGCCAAGCAAGCGCGTAATCGCTCCAACCAGGCGGTGCTCCCACTGCGTGGCAAGATTCTCAATGTGGCGGGGGCCAGCCGCGAGAAGATGGCGGCGAGCCAGCTGATTTCTGATCTTATTCAAGCGCTTGGATGTGGTACGCGCGATCGCTACACCGAGGATGATCTGCGTTACGACAAGATCATCGTCATGACCGACGCCGACGTGGACGGGGCGCATATTGCCTCGCTCTTGATCACCTTCTTTTTCCAGGAAATGCCGCGGCTGATCGAGAACGGTCACCTCTACCTTGCCCTGCCCCCGCTCTATCGCATCAGCCAGGGCGGCAAGACGCTTTATGCGCGCGACGACGCGCACAAGACCGAGTTGATGGCGACGGAATTCACCGGCAAGAGCAAGGCCGACATCACCCGCTTCAAAGGCCTTGGCGAAATGCCCTATGCGCATCTGCGCGAGACGACGATGTCGCCCAAGAGCCGCACGCTGTTGCAGGTAAAAATTCTGGATGACCATCAGGCGACCAAGACGACGGTTGATCGACTGATGGGAACCAAGCCCGAGGCGCGGTTTGAATTTATTCAGGAAAATGCGGAGTTTGTGATGGATCTGGACGTCTGAGATCTGTCAATCGCGGCCATCCCAGTAGTCCTCATGGTGAGGTGCTTTGCCTTGGCAAAGCCTCGAACCACGAGGGCGTGGCACTGAAGCATTGGAGCACGCCCTCGTGGTTCGAGGGTCGGCTACGCCTCCCACCTCACCATGAGGGCTACTGGGGTGGCAGGTAATAACCTACCGGTTCAGAATCCGGCCGTTCAACACATCGATCTGCATGCCATCGAAGGCCGGAGTCACATTCGCCGGGGTGCTGGCGTCTGTCTGGGCGTAGTCGAGGTCGATGTGCATGTCCGTCAGCACGGCCTGGTGAGGACGGTAACGCTCTATCAGCTCTAGAGTTTCGGGCAGGCTGAGGTGGCTAGGGTGCGGGGTCTGGCGGAGGGCGTCGATGATCCAGATGTCGAGATCGGCGAGGTGGGGTTCGGCGCTGGCGGGGAAGCCGGAGAGGTCGCAGCAATAGGCGGTGCGGGCGATCTTGAAGCCGAGGGAGTCGATGTCGCCGTGGTTTTGCAGGAAGGACTGGACTTCCAGCGTGCCGCCGGGGCCATCTACCTTAAGTAGCTGGCCGGCTTCGATAATGTGGGCGTTGAGGATGGGCGGATAGGCACTGCCGGGGGGCGTCGTGAAGCAGTAGCCGAAGGCTTCGTTGAGGCGCGCGCCGCATTCGGCTGTGAAGTAGACATCGACGCGGCGGCGATTGTGGAGGGCGAGGACGCGGAGGTCGTCGATGCCGTGGGTGTGGTCGGCGTGCTCGTGGGTGTAGAGCACCGCATCGACGCGATCGACCCTTGCGTCGAGGAGCTGTTCGCGCAGATCGACGCCGGTGTCGATCAGGATTCGTGTTGGTTGTTCAATGCCTTGCGTCCAGCCTTCGATGAGGAGAGCGCAGCGGCGGCGGCGGTTTCGGGGATTGTGCGGATCGCAGATTCCCCAATCATTGCCGATGCGCGGGACGCCGCCGGAGGAGCCACAACCGAGGATTGTCGCGATGATCCGGTCGGGTGCGGCCATCGTCAGAGGCCGGATTTGGAGAACAGGCGCGCGAAGTTGGCGGTGGTTTCGGCGGACAGTTGTTCGAGCGAAATACCCCGGAGTTCTGCGACTTTTTCGGCGGTGTGGCGGACGAAGCTGGGTTCGTTCGACTGGCCGCGATGGGGGATGGGGGCCAGGTAGGGGGAGTCGGTTTCTACGATGTAGCGATCGGCCGGGACGAACTTCGCAACGTCTTGAATTTCCTGGGCATTTTTGAAGGTGACGATGCCGGAGAAGGAGATGTAACCGCCCAGAGCGAGGGCGCGTTCGGCGAGGTTGCGGCCAGCGGTGAAGCAATGGAGGACGAAGGGGAAGGCCCCTGCCCGGCTCTCTTCTTCGAGGATATTTGCCATGTCATCGTCGGCGGCGCGGCTGTGGATAACCAGTGGAAGACTGGTGATCCGGGACGCGGCGATGTGGCGGCGAAGGCCGGTTGCCTGAGCCTCGCGCGGGGCGTTGTCGTAGAAGTAATCGAGGCCCGCTTCGCCGATAGCAATGCAACGGGGATGGGCACTTAGCCGGACAAGATCATCCGTTTGTATATGCAATTCCTGATCGGCATTGTGCGGATGCGTGCCGACCGAGCACCAGACGTTCGGGAAACGTTCTGCGATGGCGGTGTATGTGGAAAAGTTATCCACACGTGTTGATATCGTCACCATTCCGGTGACGCCGACGGCGGCGGCGCGGGCCATCACGCCGTCGATATCGGCCGATAGCGCCTCGAAGTCGAGATGGCAGTGGCTATCGATCAGCATGCTTATTCGGCCGGTTTTTCGACGCGCGCGAAGACGCCTTGCGGCACTGGCAGGTCAGTATTGGTTAGCAGACTGTTAGCATCGAGCGCAGCCGATAGCGTCCTTTGGTTATCAGGCACGGCAAGCTGATCGAGAAGACGGGCAGCCGAGGCTGGAACGAAGGCGAGCATCGGGATGGCGATGCGGCGAACGGTGTCGGCGGTGACGTAGAGGACGGTCGCCATGCGGGTCGGATCGGTCTTTTTCAGCGCCCAGGGTTCCTGGCCGGCGAAATAGTTGTTGGCCGACGAGAGCGCCGAAATGAGGGCGCCAGTGGCTTCGTGGACGAGTTGTTCGTCCATGGCCTTTTGGGCGGCGGCGAGGGCCTCGGTGACCTCATTGATGATCGCGTTGTCGGCGTCGGTCAGGGCGCCGAGAGCGGGGACCTTCCCTTCGCAGTTCTTGCTGATCATCGAAAGCGAGCGCTGGGCGAGATTGCCGAGATTGTTGGCGAGGTCGGCGTTGACGCGGTTGACGAGCTTCTCGTTGGAATAGTCGCCGTCGTTGCCGAAGGAGACTTCGCGGAGGAAGAAGTAGCGCACGGCGTCGGGGCCGAAGGTTTCGACCAGTTCGAAGGGGTCGATGACGTTGCCGAGCGACTTGCTCATTTTCTGGCCATCGACGGTGAGGAAGCCGTGTGCGAAGACGCGGTGCTGGACTTCGATGCCGGCGCTCATGAGGAAAGCGGGCCAATAGACGGTGTGGAAGCGGATGATGTCCTTGCCGATGACGTGGAGGTCAGCGGGCCAGAATTTTTTGAACAGTTCGCTCTGTTCATCGGGGTAACCGACGCCGGTGATGTAATTGGTCAGGGCGTCGACCCAGACATACATGACGTGGCCTTCGGCGCCGGGAACAGGAATGCCCCAATCGAAGGTGGTGCGGGAAACCGAGAGGTCCTGCAGGCCGCCTTTGACGAAGGAGATGATTTCGTTGCGACGCTCTTTGGGCGCGATGAAATCGGGGTTCGCTTCGTAGAGCGCGAGGAGCTTTTCCTGATAGGCGGAGAGGCGGAAGAAATAGGTCGGCTCTTCGACCCATTCGACTTCGGCGCCGGACGGGGCGATGCGCTTGCCGTTCTTTTCGGTCAGCTCGCTCTCGTCGAAATAGGCCTCGTCGCGCACCGAATACCAGCCCTTGTAGGTGGACTGGAAAATGTCGCCGTTGTGGCTCGCTTCCATCTTTTTCCAGATGGCCTGCGAGGCGTCATAGTGGCGCTGTTCGGTGGTGCGGATAAAATCGTCGTTGGAAAGGTTCAGCGCTTCGGCGAGCTTTTTGAACTCGGCCGAATTGCGATCTGCCAGTTCGCGGACCGGAATGCCTTCCTTGGCCGCGGTCTGAACCATCTTGATCCCGTGTTCGTCGGTCCCCGTGAGGAAGTAAACTTCCCGGCCTTCGAGCCGCTTCCAGCGGGCGATGGCGTCGGTCGCGATCATCTCATAGGCGTGGCCGATATGGGGGGCGCCATTGGGATAGGAAATCGCGGTCGTGACGTAAAAGGGCTTGGCGGTCATTGTGACTCTGTGGGGATGGCAGTCGTGTTTCGGTGCTTCCTGATGGCGTCGAACAGCACGGACAGCGTCTGTTTCATGTCGAGATTGACGCTGTCGGCCTCGCTCAGAAGCGCATTTGCCTTGTCCCATAGGTCAGTTGCCGAGGCAAGCCGCAACCGCTCGCCCGGCTGCATTGCGGCATTGCGCGCCTCGTCGGAAAGCCAATCGAGAAGGATTTCGCGGGCGAAGGACATGTCCGGTCCCTGCGGATCGGAACCAATGGCGTCGGCAAGCGCGATGGCGGTGCCGGAAGGCAGGCTTTGGGGCGCTTGCAGCCAGGCAATGAGCGCGCCGACGGGGGACTCTGGCGACAGCGCCAGGGTTTCGAAGGCACGACGAGGACGGCCACCGGCAAGGCCGAGGGCGCGTTGCAGGGTTTCGCCGTCGATATCGGGCATGCTGGCGGTGACGATTTCGGCGACATCACTATCGGCAAGGGGACGCAAAGCCAGGTTATGGCAGCGCGACTTGATGGTCGGCAGCAATTGGCCGGGGCGGTGCGAGATCAGCAGGAAGGTCGTATCGGCGGGTGGCTCTTCGAGGGTCTTGAGGAGCGCGTTGGCGGCGGAGGGATTGCAATCGTCGATGGAGTCGAGAATGGCGATGCGATGGCCGGCGCGACCGCGGGTGTGGTGCAGCGCATCGCGGAGTTCGCGCACATCCTCGACCCGGATGATGGTGTAATAGCCTTTGGAGTCTTTTAGCCTGCGACGGAGGACGAAGAGGTTTGGGTGCGAGAGCGCCGTCACCTGTTCCTGAACGCGCTCGGGGCTCTCATCGCCGGTGGCGAGAAGGATGGCGGCGGCGAGTTCGAAGGCGAAGGTGGCCTTGCCGATGCCTTGGGGGCCGTGGAGCATAATGGCGCCCGGCAGGCGGCGGTCGTGGAGTTGAGCCAGGATGGCGCTGCGGGCGGCGTCATGGCCGATGGCGCCGTGCCGCTCTTCGGGGAGCGGCAGGCCGGCAAGCGCGTTGGGATCGGTCACGCCGGAATTCCGCTCTGTAGCTCGGGGAAGCGGGTCTGGACGGTGTTCCAGATTTCGCGCTCGAGGCTTTCTTCGGCCTGATTGGCGGAGAGCACCACGCAGCGCTCGGTATTGTTACGGGCGATATCGAGAAAACCATCGCGCAGGCGTTTATGCCAATCGAGCTCTTCCTTTTCGAAGCGGTCGCCCGTCAGGGCAAGGCCATCTTCGATGGCGCGTTCGGCGACGCGCTTGAAGGCGGTTTCGGGGTCCATGTCGAGGACAATGGTCAGGTCGGGCGTGTGGCCATCGAGCGCGAGGTCTTCGAGGGCGTCGATCAGCCTCGTATCGACGCCGCCTGTCAGGCCCTGATAGGCGCGGGTGGAATCGCAAAAGCGGTCGGAGATGACCCAGGTGCCCTTGGCGAGATTGGGGGCGATCAATTGGGTAACGTGATCGTAGCGGGCGGCGGCGAACAGCACGGCTTCGGCGCCTGAACCCCAGGCTTCGCTGCGGCCTTGCAGGATGAAGGAGCGGATGGCTTCGGCCTTGGGCGTGCCGCCCGGCTCGCGAGTGCGGACTGCCTCGACCGAAACATTGGCCAGATTGGCGAGCAGGCGCTTGACCTGGGTGGATTTGCCCACCCCTTCTCCACCTTCAAAGGTGATGAAGCGAGCCTGTCTGCGATTTGGCGCTTCGAGCATGGGTGGGCTGATTCCTTGGTCCGGTTTCTTTTAGGTCAACTCGGGAGGTGGGGGAAGGTTTGGGCACTCCCACATACCGCTTACCTGGTTAGGTGGTTGGCTCACGGCCGCCGGTACCCCCACCTAACCTCCCCCTGGTAGGGGGAGGGATCTGCCGGTGGCTCACAGACAACGAGATTAACTCGATGCGTCCCTCCCCCTACCAGGGGGGGGTAGGTGGGGGTACAGGAGGCATCGTGCCACGACCTCGTCCTTCGAGGCTCCGCTGCGCTCCGCGCCTCAGGATGAGGTCTACTGGTGTTCAAAGCCAGCCAAGCGCCAACTGCTTCAGCGCGTCCGTCGCGCGGCGGACGAGATCGCCTTGGGGCACGTCTTCGGCGGCGTAGAGGGGGGCGGATTGGACGAGCTGATCGTTGCAGAGGACGCGCAATTCGGCGACTTGCTGGCCGGCGGCAACCGGGGGCAGGAGCGGGCCGACATAGTGGACGCTGGCCGAGAGGCAATCGCGGGAGCCGCGCGGCAGGTAGAGCGCGATTTCGCCTTTGCCGACGAGGCCGACGCTGCCGATAGCGCCGCCATAGACATCGGCATAGGCAACCACGGCACCATCGGGATAGGCCTCGAAACGCTCGAAGGCGCGCGTGCCCCAGGTGAGCAGCTTGCGGCCTTCCTCGGCGCGTTCGCGCATGGAGCCGAGGCCGTGGACGACGGCGACGAGGCGGCGATCGCCCTGGGCGGTGGAGATGACGGCGCCATAACCAGCCGCCTGGGTGTGGCCGGTCTTGAGGCCATCGACGCCGATGCCGACTTCGATCAGGGAATTGCGATTGGCCTGTTTGATGCCGTTCCACTCCATCTCGGGCTCGGAGAAGTAGTGGTAGAATTCGGGGAATTCGCGGATCAGATAGCGGCCGAGGTCGCCGAGATCGCGGGCGGTGGAATATTCGTCGGGATCAGGCAGGCCGGTGGCATTGGTGAAATGGGAATCCTCGAGGCCCAGGTCGCGCGCCAGTTCGTTCATCATCGAGGCGAAGGTGGCTTCGGTGCCGGCGATGCCTTCGGCAAGAATGATGGCGGCATCGTTGCCCGACTGGATGATGACCGAGCGAATGAGGTCTTCGACGCGGATCTGGGAATTGAGGGCGGCGAACATGGTGGAGCCACCCGAAGCCGCGCCGCCGGTGCGCCAGGCATTTTCGGAGACGAAGAACTGATCGTTGAGACTGATGCGGCCCGCGCGAAGCTCGTGGAAGACGACGGCCAGGGTCATGAGCTTGGTCATGCTGGCCGGCTCCAGGCGCGCGTCGGCGTCCTTCTGAAAAATCACCGTGCCCGATTCATAGTCCATCAGCACCGCGAAGCGGGCCTTGGTCTCGAAATTGGCCTGCGCCAGCGCGGGAAAGGCACTGGCGAAAGCGAAGAGCAGGGCGAGAAGCAGTCTCACGGGCGATACCTTGCGTTGCGGCCGTCATGGCCGGTTTCGGCGCGGCTGAAGACCCTAACTTAATAGAGAATTATGTCGCCAAGGCCAAGTTCTCGCGCCAATGCGAGCGCGTCGTCTTTTGTGGCGCCGGGCTTCAAATGGCTGAGTGTGAGACGGGTCGCGTTATGGCCGTTGAGCAGCACCTGCTCTTCATCGACCGCGCCGAGGATAGCGAAGCGTTCGGCCAGCGCTATGGCATTGCGCTGATTGGCGAAAGTGCCGAGGCCGAGCTTGACGGCGCGGCTATCGGCATCGACGCTCTTGGCCCAGGCCTGCAAATCCGGCGTGCCGGCGGCCATGGAATTGACGGCGGCAAAGGCCGAGCCGATGCCGGCATCAACGCTTTGAGGCGTTGCGTCAGCATAGGAGAACAAGCCATTGAAGAAATTCGTCGTCATGCCGACGAGGCTGCGATTGCTCTCGGCCGAGGCGACGCGAATATTGCCGGTGTCGAAATCGTTGGGGCCGGAATAGCTGGCCATGAGGGTGCGGGTGTCATCGCCTTCGAGCGGGGCGGCGCCGACATATTGGACCTGCACATTGGCCGAGCCGTTATTGACATAGCCAAGCATGGCGGCGGCCTGGTGCGAGAGGTCGACAACGCGGCCGGCGACATAGGGGCCGCGATCGTTGATGCGGACGATCAGGGAGCGGCCATTGTCCTGGTTGGTAACGCGGACATAGGACGGCAGCGGCAGGGTCGGGTGCGCGCCAGTGATGGCGTTGGCCGAGAAGATTTCGCCATTTGCGGTGCGGCGGCCATGGAAATCGGAGCCATACCAGGAGGCGGTGCCGGAGGCCTGATAGTTCGGATCGTCCTTCGGCACATAGGTTTTGCCGCGCACGGTATAGGGCTGGCCGACCTGATAGCGGCCACCGCCGCGCGGCGGATTGGGGTCATTGGTGACGCGGGGCGAGACGGAAACGCCATATTCCTTGGAGGTGAAGGCGCCACGCTTGACGGTGGCGCCGAGCCCCCCTGCTCCACCCATGCAGGCAGCAAGGGTCGGGGCGATCAACGCACAGAGGGCGAGGGTGCGGACGAGGTTGCGCCAAGTGGTCACGGTACTTTTTACTCAACACGCTTGGTTCACGGCGCACGTATTTTTGGACGCGCGCGGACAATTCCCCGCAAAATGTCGCCAAGCTGGTTGAGGAGACGTTAATGCTGACAGAGTGTTAGCATTTGAAGCCGCATTGCGCCGATTTAGGTAAACGCGGGGTAAAGCCTGTTTTCGCTCGCGAATTTGACATTGTGGGGAATATGGCCATCATGGGCGGCATGAGCACGGATTTCATTTTCACCCCCCAGACACGCGATGGTCATCGCCTGGCAGGCTGATTGCCTGGTGTTGCTACCTGCCTAAAAGGCAAGAGCGGCACCAGGAGGCTCCAACCAATCCCACATTTTTCATGCCTGACGGCGCCTGCGGATCGCGGGTGCGTTTTGGCATGCCTGTCCCGAGACAATTGCGATGACCTTCAAGTATTCCGTCACCCTCCCCATCAGCGGCGGCAACAAGCTTAGCCGGTTCAAGGACTGGGCCGACCAGCATGTGCCCGATGTGCGCTACAGCCTGCCGCCACAGACGCCGATCAAGACCGAAACCATGACCGTGCGGCTCGCTTCGCTCGAAGAGCGGCAGCGGATGCTGCAGGCCTTCGCACGATCCTCGCAGATGTGAGGGAGTACGATGCCAGCGCTGAGATTTTGCCGGTCTTGTGCCGGTCCGCGCCCGAGGGCGGCACGGCGGTGTCCGTGGTGTCACCGGGACTATGATGGCCCGACCGCCCCGCCCGAGCATCTCTTCGATGCGCCGGGGGGCCGGAACGGATTTGGCAGGAAGGAAACAGGAGACCAGGCGAGATGACGACGCTTTCGCTGAAAGACTGGGCGCAATCGCCCGAGATCATGATCGGGGCGCGGGAGCACCGGCGGCTGACCACCGCGGCGCTGATCGATGTGGAACAGGATTCCGATCAGGTGGACTTTTTGCTCTATGAGCTGGATCGGGCGGTGGTCGTTGAGGACACCATGCTGCCGGCAGACATTGTGCGGCTCGGGAGCGTGGTGAGATTTCGCGTGGCGTCAGGCGAGGAGCACACGATCAAGCTGGTATTGCCCGAGCATGTCACCGGGCGCGATACCTATCGGCTGTCGGTGACATCCAAACATGGCGCGGCGCTTTTGGGCTTGCGGCCAGGGCAGATCATTGCCTGGGTCGATGCGAGCGGCGCGGCGCATAGCGTGGAGGCGCTGAAGGTGGCGAACGCGGGGTGAGCGGGGCGGCGTTTTGCCGCCCCCAGTCTTGAGTTCAGGACAAGAACGGCACCAGCGGCGTGTCGGCCCTGAGATAGAGCGGGTGTTTGGGGGAGCCGTCGGCATTGGTGCCGAAGCACCAGAGGTCGAGTTTGTCGGCGCGGAGGGTGTCGACGAGTTCGCGGCCGGCAGGGGCGAGGGCTTTGTTGAGTTTGCCGTGGCAGAGGACGATGCGCCCTGCCCCGTTGGCGGCGGTGCGGATGGCCGGGAGGTTGGCCGGGGAGACGGCGACCGTGCCGGGGAGCAGCAGGGATTTGGGGTCGGTGGCGCGATAGTCGCCGACATTGCATTTGACCATGGCGGAAAAACCTTCGCGGCGGGCAAAAGTCCATTCGCGAGCGCAGGTGGGGTCATCCACCGTGGCATCGGCGGTGGAGGGGTTCATGCCGATGAAGAGGATGTAGTTTTCCGGAAAAGTGTCGCCCAGCCAGCGGCGCATGAGCTGGCGGTAGCGGCCGTCGGGGCTCATGACGGCATCGCCTGAAACCCCGGCGCCGAGGCGCAGGCGCACCTTGCCGCCGGGATCGTGGCCGGTGTCGCCGAGGTCCAGAGACGTCTGGCTCATGCGGTGAGATCGCTCGGGGGCACGAGGCCGTTGATGAGCGAGGCGGTGGTGATGGTGTTTGCCAAGAGGCAGGCGATGGTCATGGGGCCGACGCCGCCGGGAACCGGGGTGATGGCGCCCGCGACTTCGGCCGCGGAGGCGAAATGGACGTCACCGACGAGCTTGGTTTTGCCTTCGCCCTTTTCGGGAGCAGGAACGCGATTGATACCCACATCAATGACCACGGCACCGGGTTTTAGCCAATCCCCCTTGACCATTTCGGGACGGCCGACGGCGGCGACGACGATATCGGCCTGACGGACGACATCGGCGAGGTTCTGGGTCTTCGAATGGGCGACGGTGACCGTGCAATTGTCCCGCAGCAGGAGCTGCATCATCGGCTTGCCGACAAGGTTGGAGCGGCCGATGATGACGGCGTTCTTGCCTTCGAGATTGCCGAGGTGATCGCGCAGCAGCATGAGCGAGCCGAGCGGGGTGCAGGAGACCGGGCCGGGCAGACCGATCTGGACCTTGCCGACATTGGCGGGAGTGAAGCTATCGACGTCCTTCATGGGGTCGATGGCTTCGATGACCTTGTTGGGGTCGATGTGCTTGGGAACAGGCAACTGCACGAGAATGCCATGAACGGCGGGATCGGCATTGAGCTGATGCACCAGGGCCAGAAGGTCGGCTTCCGATACGTCTTCGGGCAGTTCGTGCTTGAACGAATTCATTCCGACTTCGGCGGTCTGCTTGGCCTTATTGGACACATAGACCTGGCTGGCCGGGTCGTGACCGACGATGACGACGGCGAGGCCGGGGGTGATGCCGTGCTCGGCTTTTAGGCGGGCGACATGACCGGCGATACGACCGCGCAGATTCTCGGCAAAGAGTTTTCCGTCGATGATTTTTGCGGTCATGGTGGCCTCGTTTTCATAGGGATTTAGAGGCGCAGGAGGGTGTTCCCGCGTTTCGGCTTCGACATAAGGGATGTGTCGTGATCCGTCCATTGGTTTGGTGGAGGGATTGGGGCATGGTTTGCATGCATCGGGGGCACGCCCTCGTCCTTCGAGGCTACGCTGCGCTTCGCGCCTCAGGATGAGGACTACTGGGGTGGCGTTGAACGCGTCCGCTAACCGATCTTGATGATCTCAAGTTCCTGGTCACCGAGCATGGCGATGTCGCCGGGGCTTTTGCCGAGGAGGGCTTGGGCGATTGGGGAGGCGTGGGAGATGGTGCCGGATTTGGGGTCGGCTTCGTCTTCGCCGACGATGCGGTAGGTCTGCACGCGGCCATCGTCGCGGGTGAAGGTGACGGTCAGGCCGAAGGCGACGGTTTCGGCGCTGGAGGGCACGGGCACCAATTGGGCCGTGCGGAGGCGTTCGGAGAAATAACGCAGATCGCGGAGCGGGACGGCGGACAGGCGGCGGCGCTCGTTGATGTCTTCATTTGCCTGTGCGGCTTCGAAGGCGGCGCGGGCGGCCTGCACCTGGGCTTCGAGTGCCTTGAGGCCCGCTTGGGTGACGAGATTGAGACCGGGCGGAATGGGGCGATCGGGGAGGACGGATTCCGAGGCGGTTTCAGCACTGTCTTCTTTGGTGAAGGCTACGCTCACGCTGTGGGGACTCCGTCAATGCTGGGGTGGCACGCTCTCGCAGTTCGAGGCGACGCTGCGCGCCGCACCTCACTGTGAGGGCTACTGAACCATGTGAGGTCTAATGGGCGGTCGGGCAAAAGAAAAGACCGTCCGACATCGCTGCCGGACGGCCTTGGGGGACATGATCCGCCGCGCTGTTGAGGGCTTGGGGGACAAGCGGCCAACCACATCCTGCTCACCGGTTTGCATGGGTCGTTTGCCGTGCCGATGAACTGAGTGAAAGATGGTGGGCAATTGCGGCAATAAAAGTACGGCTCACCGAAGTGTGAAGCTGGTCGTGCGTGTCACGCAGGTCCGTTGAGAAGGTGTCATCCCGTCCCTATAGTGAACGGTCAAACCGGCGCGATTCCAATGAGCGCCCGCGGCCCAGTGGCCGGCAGATGAGGATGGTTCATGACGACGATTAGCCCGCCGCGCCTCGAAACCCAGAGCTTTACCGATCCCGAGGCCGCCTGGGAGCATATCGCCCACATCTACTATCGGAACTGCGATTTCATTCGCGACCAGCTGGCGCGCCTGACGCGGGGGGAAATTCCGCAGGGGCGGGTGCGGGCCTGCTACCCGCAGGTGGAAGTGCGCTCGACGAGCTATTCCAAGCATGAAAGCACCCTGCCCTATGGGTATCTGCATACGCCGGGGATTTACCGCACGACAGTGACGGCGCCGGAACTGTTCAAGACCTATTTCCAGGAACAGTTCACCGTGCTGCTGCACAATCATGGCGGCACGATCGATGTGGGTGAATCGGACACCCCGATCCCGCTGCACTTTGCGCTGCCGGCGCATGAGCATGTGGATGGCGCCGCGCTGAATGCGCTTGGTATTCCGCTGCGCGACGTTTTTGACGCGCCTGATCTCGCCAATACCGACGACGAAATTGCCAATGGCACCTATGTGCCGCCGCGGGGTGGGCCTTATCCGCTTTCGGCCTTTACGGCGCCGCGGGTGGATTATTCGCTGTTCCGGCTGGCGCATTATACCGGCACGGCGGCCGAGCATTTCCAGAACTTTGTGATTTTTACCAATTACCAGTTTTACATCGACGAATTCTGCCGGGTGGCGAAGGCGTGGATGGCGGACGGGCACGCGCATTATCAGCGGTTTATCGAGCCAGGGAATGTGTTCACCGACAATGCGCTCACCGGGGGCGCGGTGACTGGATCGCCGCCGCCACGGGCGCCGCAAATGCCGGCCTATCATCTGGTGGGGGATCGCGGGCGCGGCATTACCATGGTCAATATCGGCGTTGGGCCGGCCAATGCGAAGACCATTACCGACCATATCGCGGTGCTGCGGCCGCATGCCTGGATCATGCTGGGGCATTGTGCCGGCTTACGGAATAGCCAGGAGCTGGGCGACTATGTGCTGGCGCATGCCTATGTGCGCGAGGACCATGTGCTCGATGCCGACCTGCCGCTGACCGTGCCGGTGCCGGCGCTGGCCGAGGTGCAGGTGGCGCTGGAGCAGGCGGTGGAGGAAATCACCCAGACCGAGGGGATCGAAACCAAGAAGATCATGCGCACCGGGACGGTGGCGACGTTTGATAATCGCAACTGGGAATTGCGGGATCAGACGGAGATCGTAAGGCAATTGAGCCAATCGAGGGCGGTGGCGCTCGATATGGAGAGCGCGACGATTGCGGCGAACGGGTTCAGGTTCCGGGTGCCTTATGGGACGCTGCTGTGTGTTTCGGACAAGCCGCTGCATGGGGAACTGAAGCTGCCGGGCATGGCTTCGGACTTTTATCGCACGCAGGTCAATCGGCATTTGCAGATTGGACTGAGGGCGATGGAGATTCTCAGGGATCAGCCGGCGGAGCGGTTGCATTCGCGGAAGTTGCGGAGTTTTGCGGAGACGGCGTTTCAGTAAAAGTAGACCTCATCCTGAGGCGCCCGCCAAAGGCGGGCCTCGAAGGGCGAGGTCGTGCCCGGATGTTTCGTGCCACGCCCTCGTGGTTCGAGGCTACGCTGCGCTTCGCACCTCACCATGAGGGCTACTGGTATATTGAAAGAGGCCGGTCGTTTGACCGGCCTCTTCTGTTTCAGTCGCGTTCGAGTAGCGCTTTCCAGATTATGGCGCCGAGGGCGGCGCCGGCGAGCGGGGCGAGGATGAAGAGCCAGACCTGACCGAGGGCGCCGTTTTGGGCGAAGATGGCGGCGGCGATGGAGCGGGCTGGATTGACCGAGGTGTTGCTGACCGGGATCGAAATCAGGTGGATCAGGGTCAGGCCGAGGCCGATGGCGATGGGGCCGAAACCGACGGGCGCATTGCCGTGGGTCGAGCCCAGGATGATGATCAGGAAGAAGGCGGTGAGCACGACTTCGGCGATCAGCACGGAGACGAGGCTATAGCCATGGGGCGAGAGGGCATCGTAGCCGTTTGAGGCAAAGCCACCGGCGACGAAACCGGCCGTGCCCGAGGCGATGGCGAAGAGCACTGCAGCGCCGAGGACGCCGCCGACGAGCTGGGCGACCCAATAGGGCAGCAGGTCCTTGTACTGAAAGCGGCCGGCAATGGCGAGGCCGAGAGACACGGCGGGATTGAAGTGGCCGCCGGAAATGTGGCCGACGGCATAGGCCATGGTCAGCACCGTGAGGCCGAAGGCCAGAGCGACGCCGGCATAGCCGATGCCAAGTTCAGGAATGCCGGCGGCAAGAACGGCGGAGCCACAGCCGCCGAATACTAGCCAGAATGTACCAAATGCTTCGGCAGATAGACGCTTTATCATACCCAAAGACTCCCCAAGTGCAGATGATTCTACATCTGGCATCTTATGCCTGGTTTTTGGGCAGTAAACTCAAATGAAAAGGGCGGACATATTGCCCGCCCCTTCCCCAATCTGCGATTTTGTTTACCGGCCCTTCACGACCGAGTAGCCAGCGTACTTGGCCGAAGAACCAAGCTGCTCTTCGATGCGGATCAGCTGGTTGTACTTGGCCAGACGATCGGAGCGCGAGAGCGAGCCGGTTTTGATCTGGCCGCAATTGAGCGCGACGGCGAGGTCGGCAATGGTGGAGTCTTCGGTTTCGCCCGAGCGGTGCGACATGACCGAGGTGTAGCCGGCGCGGTGGGCGGTATCGACGGCGTTGAGGGTTTCCGAGAGCGAGCCGATCTGGTTGACTTTCACCAGGATCGAATTGGCGGTGCCCATCTTGATGCCCGAGACGAGGCGCGCGGTGTTGGTGACGAAAAGATCGTCGCCCACGAGCTGGACGTTCTTGCCGATGGCGTCGGTCAGAGCCTTCCAGCCATCCCAATCGTCTTCGGCCATGCCGTCTTCGATGGTGATGATCGGGTAGCGGGCGGCGAGATCGGCGAGGAATTTTACGTTTTCTTCGGAGGAGAGCGACTTGCCCTCGCCGACCATCTCGTACTTGCCGTTCTTGTAGTATTCCGTCGCGGCGCAATCGAGGCCGAGGAAGATGTCCTCGCCGGGCTTGTAACCGGCCTTTTCGATGGAGCGCATGATGAAGCCGAGGGCTTCATCGGCCGAGCCGAGGTTCGGCGCGAAACCGCCTTCGTCGCCCACATTGGTGTTGTGGCCTTCGGCGGAGAGACCCTTTTTGAGGGTATGGAAGATTTCCGAACCGATGCGGACGGCGTCGGCAAGGCTTTCGGCGCCGGCGGGCAGGATCATGAATTCCTGCATGTCGATCGGATTGTCGGCATGCTCGCCGCCATTGATGATGTTCATCATCGGGACGGGCAGCACGTGGGCGTTGGGGCCACCGACATAGCGATAGAGCGGCAGTTCGCTCGACTCGGCCGCAGCCTTGGCGACGGCAAGGGAAACGCCGAGGATGGCATTGGCGCCGAGGCGCGACTTGTTCGGGGTGCCATCGAGATCGATCATGGCCTGATCAACGCCGAGCTGATCGAGGGCATCCATGCCCTGAATTTCGTCGAAGATGGCGGTGTTGACGTTTTCGACGGCCTGGGTGACGCCCTTGCCATTGTACTTCTTGCCGCCATCGCGCAGTTCGACGGCTTCGTGGGCGCCGGTCGATGCGCCCGAGGGAACGGCGGCGCGGCCAAAACTGCCGTCATCCAGGACCACATCGACTTCGACGGTGGGATTGCCGCGGCTATCGTAAACCTGGCGACCCTGGACATGGATGATGGACGACATGGAAATTCCCTTCGGGGCAGTTTTCTGGGTGTGGAGCCTGTCTAGACGGGCCGTGTGACAGATGAAAGAGGGGCGCGCAAAAATACTCGCCGCTCAGGTGCGAAGACGGCCATTGGCAACGAGCCAGGCAAGGGATTCTTCCACGGCGGCCAGGGATGAATAGCGCGGGGCGTAGCCGAGGAGACGGCGGCCTTTTTCGATGGAGCAATTGGGGCTGCGGGAGATGTGGTCCCAGGTGGCGTTGGCGTTCTCTTCGGTCTGGCGCGATTTCCATTCTTCCCACGGGGCGAAGGCGAGATTTGGCTCGTGGCCAAAATAGCGGAAGATGGAACTGGCATAGTGGCGAAGGGTGACGGCACCGGGCGAGACGGCGTGAAAGGCTTCGCCGGTGGCGGCGCGCCAATTGGTCATAGCTTGAATAAGCAGGACGGCGATGTCGTCGGCGTGGATGTGGTGGACGGTTTCCATGCCGATATTGGGGAGTTCGAGCCGCTCGCCGCGGGCGATGGTTTCGAACACAGCGAGATCGCCATTGCCGGCGGGATTGAGCGGGGCCCAGCCTTCCCCGACGATGTGGCCGGGGTGGATGATGGTGGCGGGGAAATTTTCGCGGCGGGCGAGATCGAGCAGATAGGCTTCAATGGCGGCTTTCTCGATGCCGTATTCGCCGAAGGGGCGTTTGGTGACGTCTTCCGGTGTCGGGACGACCTCGGAAAGGCCGTGGGTCCAGATGGTGCCGATATGGAGGAAATGCTGCACGTTGCCCTTGAGGGCTTCGACCAACTGGCGGGCGCTATCGAGGGTGAAGCAGATATTGTCGATGACCACATCGCCCTGGAGATTGGCGATGGTGGAGCCGAAACTGCCCTGGCGCTCCAGCGCATCGCGATCGAGGGCGATGCTTTCGACCTGGGACCAGGCGGGGTCGGGCAAATAGGGTTTTGAGGTGCCACGGGTGACGGCGACAACATTGTGGCCGAGGCGCACGAGGCGCGGCACGAGATAGGTTCCGATATGGCCGGTGGCCCCGATAACGACAACGCGTGCCATTGAAATTCCTCTCCCTCGGCTGGCTTGCCTCGTCCTAGCATGAGGACGAGGCGTGGCCAAACCATGTGGTGAGGATCAAGCGGCGACCTCTTCGGTCTTTTCCAATTCAAATCCCTCGTCGATCCAGCCGGTTATGCCGCCGGCCATGATCTTTACGGGGCGGCCGAGTTCGGCGAGGCGCAGGGCGCCGCGGGCGGCGCCGTTGCAGTGGGGGCCGGCGCAGTAGGTCACGAAGAGCGTGTCGGCGGGGTAGTCTTCCATCCTGGAGCGGATGATCTTGCCGTGCGGCAGGTTGATGGCGCCGGGGACGTGGCCGCGGCCGAACATGACGGGGCTGCGGACGTCGAGGAGGACGAAGTCCGGACCCTTGGCGAGGGCGTCGTGGACGTCCCAGCAATCGGTCTCGAAAGCGAACTGGGCGGCGAAATGTTCGCGGGCGAGGACGCTCGGGGCGGCGGGCGTGGCGGCTACGGATGTGGGCATTTGGGTTCTCCTTCGCCTCTTGGATAGGAGCGCCCTGCCCGATTGAAAATTGGCGTGAATGACAATATGCGTAGACATCATGCCAAACTTGACCGGTCCGCTTGTTGTCGCCCTGCTCTACGATGGGCTTTGCACGTTTGAATTCGGCATCGTGACCGAGGTCTTTGGGCTCTCGCGGCCGGAAATGGGAACCGGCTGGTATCGGTTTGCCTCTTGCGCGGTCGATGAAGGGCCGATGCGGGCGCATGGCGGGCTGACGGTGATTGCCGATCATGGGCCGGAGATTTTGGCCGAGGCGGATGTGATCGTCGTGCCGGGGTGGAAGGGTGCGGATGCGCCAGTGCCCGAGGCGCTGGCGGAGCAGTTGCGGGCGGCCCATGCGCGGGGCGCGCGGTTGGCTTCGATCTGTTCGGGGGCGTTTGTGCTGGCGGCGACGGGGCTGCTCTCGGGCGGGACGGCGACGACGCATTGGCGCTATGCGGACAAGTTGCGGGAGCGGCATCCGGATATCACCGTGGATGATGCTTCGCTCTATCGCATCCACGATCGGATCCATACTTCGGCCGGGAGTGCGGCGGGGATCGATTTGCTGATTGAAATGGTGCGGCAGGATTTTGGGGCGGCGGCGGCCAATTCGGTGGCGCGGCGGCTGGTGATGCCGGCGCATCGGGCTGGTGGCCAGGCGCAGTTTCTGGAGCGGCCGGTGGGCGTGCGGGAGGGCACGGAGATCGGGCCGCTCTTGGAGGAGGTTCGGAGGAGTCTCGATGCCGATTGGACGGTGGCGCGAATGGCCGACGAGATGAGGATGAGCCTGCGGACTTTCCTGCGACGGTTTGCCGAGGCGACCGGGCAATCGCCGGGGGATTGGCTGGCAGACGAACGGGTTGGCGAGGCCAAGCGGCTTCTTACTCAGGGCAATCCGGGGATGGAGGATGTGGCTGTCGCGGTGGGCTTTGGAAGCGCGCACACGCTGCGGCATCATTTTCGGCAGAAGGTGGGGATTAGTCCGAGTGAGTATCGGGCGCGGTTTTTGGAGGTGGCGGCGGAGTAAGCGCCACATCTGCCTTGGGGGGAACCTTCTCCCGCAAGGGGGAGAAGGCACTGTGCCACGCCCTCGTGGTTCGAGGCCCCGGGCAAGCCCGGGGCACCTCACCATGAGGACTACTTAATCGGGCTGATGCTCACTTCGACGTCTGCCGAATGAAGCCGAAGGCGATCAGGGTGATGATTGCGGCGAGGATCATGTAGTAGCCCACGGTGTGGAGGCCGTAGGTGGAGGCGAGCCAGGTGGCGATGTAGGGCGCGAAAGAGGCGCCGAAGATGCCGCCGAGGTTGAAGGTGAGCGAGGCGCCGGTATAGCGCACGGCGGTGGGGAACGGCGCGGCGAGTGCGGTGCCGAGGGGGCCATAGGTCATGCCCATGAGGGCAAGGCCGATGCAGAGGAAGCCGAGGACGCCCCAGACGCTGCCCGAGCCAAGGAGCGGCGCCAACAGCAGGCCGAAGATGCCGATCGAGATTGACACGCCAATCATGACCTTGCGCATGCCGAAGCGATCGGCGAGGACGGCGGAGATGGGGATGAAGGCGCCGAAGAAGAGGACGCCGACCATCTGCAGGATGAGGAATTCTTCGCGGCTATAGCCCAGTGCGCTGGTGCCGTAGCTGAGCGAAAACACCGTCATGATGTAGAACAGCACGAAGGTGGCGAGCGCAGCCATGGTGCCGAGCAAGAGGCTCAGCTTGTGGCTCTTGAAGACGTCGAGGAACGGGACTTCGACGCGCTCGGACTTTTCGACGGCTTTGGCGAATTCCGGGGTTTCGGTGATTTTCAGGCGGATGAAGAGGCCGAAAATGACCAGCACGGCGCTGGCGAGGAACGGCACGCGCCAGCCCCAGGACATGAAGGCTTCATCGCCAAGGAAATGGGCGAGGACCAGAAAAATGGTGGTGGCGAAGAAGAAGCCGACCGGAGCACCGAGCTGGGGGAACATGCCGTACCAGGCGCGCTTGCCTTCCGGCGCATTTTCAGTGGCGAGGAGGACAGCGCCGCCCCATTCGCCGCCAAGACCAAGCCCCTGCCCCAGACGGCAGAGCGCCAAGAGCAGCGGCGCGGCAATGCCGATCTGTTCATAGGTCGGCAGCGCGCCGATGAGGACGGTGGAAATGCCCATGGTGAGGAGCGCGGCGACGAGGGTCGCCTTGCGGCCGACCTTGTCACCGAAATGGCCGAAGAAGGCAGCGCCGATGGGGCGCGCGAGGAAGGCGATGGCGAAGGTGGCGAGCGAAGACAGCAGCGCGGTGTTTTCGTCCGTCGAGGGGAAGAAGAGGTGCGGAAAAACGATCACCGCGGCGGTGGCGTAAATGTAAAAGTCGAAGAATTCGATCGTGGTGCCGATCATGCTCGCGGCGAGAACGCGGCGGGCGGAATTCCTCGGCGCGGCCGCCGGGGTCGAGATGCTTGTGGTGGTCATGGTCGTCCGGGATGGTTTTACAATTCAGGCGCGGAAATAGCGCGCCTCCATCCCGATAGTCCGCGCTAGAACCAACGATTGGGTTGGGGAGTACCGCAGAGTACGGTTTGGGGCAAGGGTATTATATTTGTGGGCCTGTGCGTGGGGCTCCACCCCCTCCCGGCCTCCCCATCAAGGGGGAGGTGGCGCATCGAGTCTGGGGGTAGATTTAGCCAAAGTCACTGACCTGGACCTCCCCCTTGATGGGGAAGGATGGGAGGGCGGGCTTGGGTGTTGCCCTTCAGTCCTCGAGTTTGTGGCTGTCGAGGTGTTTTTTGGATTGGGATTTTTCGGTGGTGTCTTTGAGCTTTTCGCTCTTGGTGCGGCCGAATTTTTGGCGGTTGGCTTCGGCGGCCGCGAGCTTTTCGGTGCGGGCTTTGGCTTTCCGGACTTTGGAGAGGGAGATGATTTCGGCCATGAGACGCGCTCCTATGGTGGCAGGAGTGTAGCACAAAAGGTGGCCGCGGCACGACGGGGAGAGATGGGGGAGTTTGGGGGTGTGATTAAAAAAGGGCTCCCGGTTGGGAGCCCTTTTTTTGTTTCTGTGCCACGCCCTCGTGGTTCGAGGCTTTGCTAATCGCAAAGCACCTCACCATGAGGGCTACTGGAAGTTTGCTGCCACTAGACCAACCGGCTCTGTTCCATCGCAGCGGAGATGAAACTCGTGAACAGGGGGTGGGGTTCGAAGGGTTTGGACTTCAGTTCGGGGTGGAACTGGACGCCGATGAACCATGGGTGGTCGGTGCGTTCGACGATTTCGGGCAGCTTGCCATCAGGCGAGACGCCTGAGAACAAAAGACCGTTCTTTTCGAGGAGTTTGCGGTAGTCCATGTTCACTTCGTAGCGGTGACGATGGCGCTCGGAGATGCGGGTCGAGCCGTAGATGTCGGCGACGCGGGAGCCGCGGGTGAGCTGGGCGGGGTATGCGCCGAGGCGCAGGGTGCCGCCGAGATTGCCGGAGGTATCGCGGGTTTCGGTTTCGTTGCCCTTGACCCATTCGGTCATCATGCCAACGATCGGCTCCTTGGTGGGGCCGAATTCGGTGGAGGAAGCAGCCTTGATGCCGGCGGTGTTGCGGGCGGCCTCGATGCAGGCCATCTGCATGCCGAAGCAAATGCCGAAATAGGGCACATCCTTGACGCGGGCAAAGCGGGCCGCCTCGATTTTGCCGGCGGAACCGCGCTCGCCGAAGCCGCCGGGCACAAGAATGCCGTGGACGTGTTCGAGGTATGGTGCCGGGTCATCGCGCTCGAAGACTTCGCTATCGATCCACTGCAGGTTGACCTTGACCTTGTTGGCGATGCCGCCATGGGTCAGGGCTTCCGAGAGCGACTTATAGGCGTCCTTGAGGCCGGTATATTTGCCGACGATGGCGATGTTCACTTCGCCTTCGGGGTTGTGATAGCGGCGGGAGACTTCGTCCCAGGCCGACATGTCCGGTTCGGGCGCATCGGTGATGCCGAGGGCGGCGAGGATTTCGCGGTCGAGGCCTTCGTTGTGATAGGCGACCGGGACATCGTAGATCGAGCCTACATCGAGGCCCTGAATAACGGCGCTTTCGCGGACGTTGCAGAAGAGCGAGAGCTTCTTCTTTTCGCCTTCGGGAATCGGGCGATCGCAGCGCACGAGCAGCACGTCGGGCGCGATGCCGATGGAGCGGAGCTCTTTCACCGAGTGCTGGGTCGGCTTGGTCTTGAGCTCACCAGCCGAGGGAATGTACGGCATCAGGGTGAGGTGGAGATAGCAGGTGTGATTGCGCGGCAGGTCGTTGCCGAGTTGGCGGATGGCCTCGAAGAACGGCAGGCCTTCGATGTCGCCGACGGTGCCGCCGATTTCGACGAGGACGAAATCATAGTCCTCATTGCCTTCGAGGACGAAATTCTTGATCGAGTCGGTGACGTGCGGAATGACCTGCACAGTGGCGCCGAGGAATTCGCCCTTGCGCTCTTTGCTGAGCAGGTCCGAATAGATGCGGCCCGAGGTGATGTTGTCGCGCTTGTTGGCCGCCCGGCCAGTGAAGCGTTCGTAGTGACCGAGGTCGAGGTCTGTCTCAGCGCCGTCGTCGGTCACGAAGACCTCGCCGTGCTGGGTCGGCGACATCGTGCCGGGGTCAATGTTGAGATAAGGGTCGAGCTTCCTCAGGCGGACTTTAAAGCCGCGAGCCTGCAGCACTGCGCCGAGCGCCGCTGAAGCCAAACCTTTGCCAAGGGAGGAAACCACGCCTCCGGTGATGAAAACGTACCGAGCCATGGGCAATCACCATAAGCCTATCATGAGCGATTCGCAGAGCCGATCAGATCGGTCCACACAAAAAGAAGAAGGGGATGTTTCCATCCCCTTTTTCGGCTTTGCCTTTCGGCGTTTTAATTACCGGTTGCGGGAACCGGCGTCTGAGTGCCCGTCGCCGGAGCCGGGGCTTCCGGAGTCGATTCAGGGGTCGCGGCGGGGACCGGCAGGTCGCTGGTCGGCGCAGGAGCCGCAGCTGGTGCAGTCGTTGCCGCCGGAGCGGGCGCCGTTGCAGGAGCCTGGGCGTCGGCAGGAACCGGAAGATCCGAGGTCGTGCCGCCCTGAAGTGCGTTCAGCGCATCGAGAACGTTGGACGGCGCGGTGCCATCTTCATTGGTCGTCGTGGCGCGATCGAGAATGCTCGAGGTGCCACGATCGAATTCGTTGAGGATGGTGAGGCCAATGGCCGTGGCGAAGAACAGGGTTGCCAGGATTGCCGTGGTGCGGGTCAGGAGGTTCGCCGAACCACGCGCCGTCATCAGGCCGCCGCCGCCCCCACCACCGATGCCAAGCGCGCCGCCTTCGGAGCGCTGGATCAGGATGACGCCGATAAGGGCCACAACGATCAGCAGATAGACAACAATAAGGACGTTCGCCATGAGGTCTTGGTCTTCGCGTCAGTCAGAAAGGATGCGGCGTCATACACGCCTAAAACGGCAAAGGCCAGACCGTTGCCATGTTTTTCATGGCAACCGTCCATGCCGTCCGGTCATACCGAGGAGATAATGGTGTAAAAGTCTTTTGCCAAGAGGCTGGCGCCGCCGACGAGGCCGCCATTGACGTTCTCTACCGCGAGAATCTCGCGGGCATTCACCGGCTTGAGCGAACCACCATAAAGAATGCGGAACTCCTGGCCGCGCGGGCCGAAGCGATCGACGAGGCGAGCGCGGATGCTGGCATGCATCTGGGCGATATCGTCATTGCTGGGGGTGCGGCCGGTGCCGATGGCCCAGATGGGCTCATAGGCGATGATGACTTCGTGCTGGCCGGCGCCATCGGGAATGGAGGCGGCAAGCTGGGCGGAGACGACGGATTCGGCCTCGCCGGCATCGCGCTGGGCTTCGGTTTCGCCCACGCAGATGATGGGCTTGAGCCCTGCCCCGATGGCGGCTTCAGCCTTGGCGCGCACCTGATCGTCGGTTTCGCTGTGATCGGCGCGGCGCTCGGAATGGCCGACGATGACGAACTGGGCGCCGGCATCAGCCAGCATATAGGCGGAAACATCGCCCGTGTGGGCGCCAGAGGCGTTGGCATGGCAATCCTGACCACCAGCCATGATGCCGCTCGAAGCGCCCTGCGCCGCAACGGCGGCAATGAGCGTTGCCGGAGGACAGATGACGACAACGGCGCGCGGAGCCTCGCCAGTCGTCAGCAAATGGGCCAGTTCAGTCAGCTCGTCGAGCGACTGGGACACCCCGTTCATCTTCCAGTTCCCGGCGATCAGCGGTGAGATGGTGGTCAATCTAGATACTCCTGCCTCTTGCGCCAAAGTGGGCTTTGCCCTAACCCCGGCTGTCGGAAAGTCTTACTAGTCTCAGGCGACCCCTGCGGTAAAGCCTCAGACCCTAAAACTGGAACGTTCGAAATGCTCGATGGTTTGCGTGGCTTTGCAAAATCCTGGCCGGGAAAAATCCTTGGGGCATTTCTGCTCGTGGGCGTAGCCGGTTTCGGTATCAACAATGTGATCACCGATCTTGGCAGCAATACCGTGGCCCGCGTGGGCGACCAGGAAATTACATCTCGCGAATTTTTGCGGGCCTATCAGAGCCAGGCGAACAATCTCGCCAACCAGATCGGCCGCATTCCGACCGTCGCTGAAGCCGAAGCCATGGGTCTGCCGACCTATGTGCTGATGAACATTTCGCAGGGCGAGGCGATGAATGTGCTCGCCAACCAGCTCGGTCTTGGGGTTTCCGACGACAAGCTGGGGCAGATGCTGCGCACCGATCCGTCTTTCCAGGGGACGCTGGGCAATTTCGATCCGTCGATCTTTACTCAGGTGTTGCAGGCGAGCGGCTGGACCGAATCCGAATATTTCGAAACGCGCGGCAATGAGGCCAAGCGCGAGCAGCTGGTCGGGGCGCTCTTTGCCGGCAAGACCCTGCCCGATGTGGCGCAGGGCCTGATCAACGACTATGCCGGCACGCAGCGCACGATCGACTATATCACGCTGACCGACGCCAATATCGAAACGCCGGCAGCGCCGACTGAGGAAGAGCTTGCGGCTTACCTTACCGAGCACCAGGCGGAATATCGCACCGTGGAGACGCGCAAGGTGCAGATGCTGGACCTGTCGCTGGCTTCGGTTGCCAAGACCAAAACCATCGAAGAAGGCGCGATCGCTGCCGAATATGAGCGCATCAAGGGCACGCTGACGGTGCCGGAAAAGCGCACTATCAAGCAGGTGGTGCTCAACGCCGAACAGCAGGCCGCGTTTGAAGCCGGGCTCGCCGAGGGCAAGGATTTTCCGACGCTTCTTACCGAGAATGGCCTGACAGCGACGAGCCTTGGCACGCTGACGCAGGCGCAGGTGACCGACACGGCGCTCGCGACTGCGGCCTTTGGGCTTGAACAGGGCGGCGTGACTGTTATCGACGGGGTTACCGGCAAGCGCGCTGTGCATGTCTCGGCGATCGAAGCCAGTGGCCAGCCGACGCTGGAAGAAGCGCGAGCGCAGATCGTCACTTCGCTCTCGACCGCTGCGGCGCGCGAGGACATCAACGACATTCTCGACCAGATCGAAGAACTGCGCGCCGCCTTCCGGCCGCTGCCGGAAATCGCCGAGCGTTTCGGGCTCGACCTTTATGAGGCCGATGTCACATCGGGTGGGACGCAACTGCAAATCCTGCCGAACCTGCAGGCCGACGAGCGCACCAAGGTGAGCCAGGCCATTTTCAAGGCGACCGCCGGCCAATTGACGCCGTCGATCCCGCTGGCCGGCAATGCGCATCTGTTCTTCGATCTCGTCGAAGTGCAGCCGGCGCGCGACCAGACTCTGGACGAAGTGCGTACTGACCTGACGGCGACGCTGACGGCCGAGCGGACCAATAATGCGCTGCTCGCTAAGAGCAAGGAAATCGTCGATCAGCTCAAGGGTGGGGCAACGCTCTCCGACCTGGCGCTGTCGCTGAACCTCTTCCCGCAGCTTTCCCCGCCCTTCTCGCGCTTCGGCTCGGACGATGGCAGCATCGACGCCACCATTGCGCAGGCCGCGTTCAACGGCGGACCGGAGCACAAGGGCTCGGTGGTCAGCAGCACCGGCGACTTCCTGGTCTTCGAGGTGGTTGATAACACCGTGCCGACCGAACCACTGGAAACGGCGGCGGCGGACAACCTGCAGAGCGAAGCCAAGAACGGGGTCTATGGCGACTTCGTTTCAGCGGTGCGCGACGATGCGGGGCTGCGGATCAACCAGCAGGCGCTGCAGCAACTGCTTACTCTCAATTACGGCCAATAGAGCCGATCTCCCTCCAAACGGTAGAGACCACGATGGGCGACGATTTTTCCACGCGTTTTGCAGAGCAATATGAAGCCGGCAAATCGCAGATCGTCTGGCGTCGCATCGTGGCCGATCTCGAAACGCCTATCGGCACCTATCTCAAGCTGGCGCAGGAACGGACGCATTCGTTCCTCTTGGAAAGCGTGCAGGACGGGACGACGCGCGGCCGCTATTCGATCATCGGGCTCCTGCCGGACCTGATCGTGCGGGTGGAGGACGGCACGGCGAGGGTCAACCGGCAGGCGCAGCTTGATCCCGATGCCTTCGAGGTGATGGACGCCAAGCCGCTCGACGCGTTGCGTGGGTTGGTGGCGGAGAGCCAGATCGTCGTGCCGGAAGGGCTGCCGCCGCAATCGGCTGGCATCTATGGCTATCTCGGGTATGAGATGGTGCGGTACATGGAAGTGCTGCCGAACGCCAATCCGGACGATTTGCAGACGCCCGAAGCGGTGCTGATGCGGCCCTCGCTGCTGGCGATTTTCGATACCGTCAAGGACGAGCTTTATCTGACGGCGCCGGTCTATGTGAAATCAGGGGTTTCGGCACGGCAGGCGCTGGAAGCGGCGGAAGCGCGGATCGACGATGCGATTGCCCGGCTCGGGCGGGCGCTGCCGGCGACCCCTGCCCTGCCCGATCTGGCGGCGATCGAGGTCACCAGCAACACCTCGCGCGACGAATATTTCGAGATGGTGGCCCGGGCGAAAGAGTACATTTCGGCGGGCGATATTTTTCAGGTGGTGTTGAGCCAGCGGTTTTCGGCTGATTTTACGCTGCCGCCGACGGCGCTTTATCGGGCGCTGCGCCGGACCAATCCCAGCCCCTACATGTATTTCCTCGATTTCGGGGATTTTGCCGTGGCTGGGTCGAGCCCGGAAATTCTGGTGCGAGTGCAGAATGGGGAGGTCACAATCCGCCCCATTGCCGGAACACGGAAACGTGGGGCGACGCCGACGCGGGATCAGGAACTGGCGGCAGAGCTGCTGAGTGATCCCAAGGAACTGGCCGAGCACCTGATGCTACTGGACCTTGGGCGCAATGATGTGGGTCGCGTGGCGGAGACTGGTTCGGTGAAGGTGACCGACAAGTTCTTCCTCGAATATTATAGCCACGTCATGCACATCGTTTCGAATGTGGTCGGGAAACTCGATCCGCAATATGACTTTGTCGATGCGCTTTCGGCGGGGTTCCCGGCGGGGACGGTTTCGGGGGCGCCGAAGGTGCGGGCGATGGAAATCATCGACGAACTGGAAAAATCGCGACGCGGGATTTATGGCGGTTGTGTCGGGTATTTCGGGGCCGACGGGACCATGGACACCTGCATCGTTTTGCGCACCGGGATCGTCAAGGACGGCAAGCTCTATGTGCAGTCGGGGGCGGGAATCGTCGCCGATAGCGTTTCCGAGCTGGAGCAGCTTGAGTGCGAGAACAAGGCGCGTGCCCTTTTCAGCGCGGCAGAAGAAGCGCTACGCTATGCCGGCGAAGCGGGAGTGGGACAGTGAACGTGCGTGTGAATTTTCTTCGATGGCGGGGCTGGTTCTGAAACTGAGATTCCCGCTTTCGCGGGAATGACACTGTGGTTCAGGATAGGCTCCCAAAAGAATGACCAAGACCCTCGTCATCGATAATTACGACAGCTTTACCTACAATCTCGTCCATTTTTTGGGTGAGCTCGGCGCCAAAATTACCGTGCGCCGCAATGACAAGATTACGCTTGAAGAAATTGCCGCGATGGCACCGGAGGCGATTGTGCTGTCGCCCGGGCCGTGTACGCCGACCGAGGCGGGGATTTGCCTTGCGGTGATCGACCGGTTCAAGGGGCAGATCCCGATGCTGGGCGTGTGCCTGGGGCATCAGGCCATGGGTCAGGCGCTAGGCGGCGATGTCATTCGCGCGCCGCATCTGGTGCATGGCAAGACCAGCAAGATCAACCACACCGGCAAGGGGATTTTCCGGGGGTTGAATGCCGGGTTCGAGGCGACGCGGTATCATTCGCTGATCGTCAAGGCCGAGACGCTGCCGGAGGTGCTGGAAGTGACGGCGACGACGGATGATGGGCTGATCATGGGCATGCAGCACAAGACGCTGCCGCTGCATGGGGTGCAGTTTCATCCCGAGAGCATTGCCAGCGAAAATGGCCATGCGCTGTTGCAGAATTTTTTGAATATCGCCCGCGACTTCAACGGGCAGAGGGCGGCATGATGGATATCAAGCAGGCTCTGCATAAAATTTCCGAAGGGCGCGACCTGACGGGCGAAGAAATGCGCGCGGTGATGCGCATCATCATGGCGGGGGAAGCGAGCCAGGCGCAGATTGGCGCTTTCCTGATGGGCATGCGCGTCAAGGGCGAGACCGTGGGCGAGATCGCCGCGGCGGTTTCGATCCTGCGCGAGCAGATGGTGCCGGTTTCGGCGCCCGAAGGAGCGATCGATATTGTGGGGACCGGCGGCGATGGCGTCGGAAGCCTCAATATATCGACGACGACCGCGCTGGTGGTTGCGGCGGCGGGCGTGCCGGTGGCCAAGCATGGCAACAAGGCGCTGTCGTCGCGCTCGGGGGCCTCGCAGGTGCTTGAGGCATTGGGGGTCAAGCTTGACCTGACGCCGGACGAGATCGGCAGCACGATTTCTCAGGCTGGTATCGGCTTCATGTTTGCGCCCAGCCATCATCCGGCGATGCGGCATGTGGGGCCGGCGCGCGGCGAAATGGGGGTGCGGACGCTGTTCAACCTTCTTGGGCCGCAATCCAATCCGGCCGGGGTGCGGCGCTATCTGCTCGGGGTCTATTCGCAGCAATGGGTGGAGCCGGTGGCGGCGGCGCTGTTGGCCAATCGGGCGATCAAGGCGTGGGTGGTGCATTCGAGCGAGGGGCTCGATGAGCTGTCCACCTCGGGGCCGAATTTCGTGGCGCAGATTGCCAATGGCGACCTGCGCAGTTTTGAGCTGCATCCTGAGCAGGTGGGGCTGAGCGTGACCGACCCCAAGGGGTTGCTTGGCGGCGAGCCGGCGGAGAATGCAGCGGCGATGATTGCCCTGTTTGACGGCGCGCCGGGCGCCTATCGTGATACGGTGCTACTCAATGCCGGCGCCGCACTGCTGGTGGCCGATAAGGTGACATCAATTGAAGACGGCATCGCCATGGCGCGCGCGACTGTAGACAGCGGCAAGGCAAAAGACACACTCGCCCGCCTCGTGGCGGTTTCGAACGGACGAGCGCAATGACCGATATTTTGAAGCAGATCGAAGCCTATAAGCGCGAGGAAATCGCGGCGGCAAAATCGATGCGGCCATGGGCGGAGGTTGTTGCCCAGGCGCATGACCAGCCGGCGCCGCGCGGATTTATGAAGGCGCTGAAGGACAAGCGCGCCAAGGGGCAATATGGCCTGATCGCCGAGGTGAAGAAGGCGAGCCCGTCCAAGGGTCTTATTCGCACCGATTTCGACCCGGCCCAGATTGCGCGGGATTATGAGACTGCCGGGGCGGCTTGCCTGTCGGTGCTGACGGACCGGCCGAGCTTTCAGGGATCGCCGAGCTATCTGATCGAGGCGCGGGCGGCGACGAAATTGCCGGCGCTGCGCAAGGATTTTTTGTTCGAGACCTATCAGGTGGCGGAAGCGCGCTCCTGGGGGGCGGACTGCATTCTGATCATCATGGCGGCTGTGGGCGACGACGTGGCGCGCTATCTGCTCGATGCGGCGGAAGAGTGGGGCATGGATGCGCTGGTCGAGGTGCATGACCAGCTTGAACTGGACCGGGCGCTGGCGCTGGATAGCAAGTTCATCGGGATTAATAACCGCAACCTGAGGACGTTTGAGACGACGCTCGAAACTTCTGTGCAGTTGGCGGCGGGGGTGCCGGGCAATGTGCTGCTGGTGAGCGAGAGCGGAATCATGACGCATGAGCATGTGCGCATGCTCGACGAAAAGGCCGGTATCGGCACCTTCCTTGTGGGCGAAAGCCTGATGCGGCAGGACGATGTGGTGGCGGCGACGCGGGCACTGCTGATGGGCGCGCCGGAAGCGGTGCGCGGATGAGCGAGCGGCGCCTGACCCATCTCGATGCCAAGGGCGAGGCGCATATCGTCGATATCGGCGAGAAGGCGATCACGCGGCGGCGGGCGGTGGCCCAGGCGCGCTTGAGCGGCGAGGCGGAGACCATTGCCACCATTTTGGGTGGCGGGCTCAAGAAGGGTGATGCGCTGGCCGTGGCGCGCGTGGCCGGGATCATGGGCGCCAAGAAGACCAGCGACATCATTCCGCTGTGCCATCCGATTCCGCTGACCAAGGTGAGCGTCGAGATCGAGGGCGAGAACGAGACGACCATTCTCATTCGGACCACGGCCGAAACGACGGGGCAGACGGGCGTCGAAATGGAGGCGCTGACGGCGGCGACGACGGCAGCCCTGACGCTTTACGATATGGCCAAGGCGCTCGACCGGGACATGGTGATTTCAGACATTTGCCTCGTGGAAAAATCCGGCGGCAAATCGGGCGATTATCGAAGAGAATCATGAGCCTGCTTCCGGTTGATGAAGCGTTGAATCGCATTCTGGCCGCCGTGCCGGAGGTGGTTGGCGAGAGTGTTGCGCTGGGTGAGGCGGCGGGGCGGGTTCTCGCCGCGCCGGTGGTGGCGCGCCATGACCAGCCGCCGTTTAATGCCAGTGCGATGGATGGCTATGCCATGCGGGCGGGCGATGTGGCCGAGGGCGTTTGGCTCAAGGTGATCGGCATGTCGCAGGCGGGGGCTGGATTTGCCGGGTCCATGGGCCAAGGCGAGGCGGTGCGGATTTTTACCGGGGCGCCGCTGCCGGAGGGCGCCGATACCGTCATCATGCAGGAAGAGGCGGAGCGGAACGGGGATCTCGTGCGGTTCACGGCCCCTGCCCGGCTTGGGCATAGCGTGCGGCCGCGGGGTTATGATTTTGCCGTTGGGCGGACGATCTTGGAGCGTGGCACGCGGCTCGGGGCGTTTCAGCTGGCTGTGGCGGCGGCGGCCAATGCGGGGACTGTGACGGTCGCGCGGCGGCCGAAGGTTGCGCTCTTGGCGACGGGCGACGAGTTGGTGATGCCGGGGACGGCGCTGGGGCCGGATCAGATCGTGGCGTCGAACAGTGTGGGGCTCGCGGCATCGCTGGGGCCCTTTGCCGAGGTGGTGACGGATTTCGGGATTGCGCGGGACAATCGCGCGGAACTCGACGCGGTGCTGGATCGGATTTTTGCCAGCGAGCCCAATGTGGTCGTGACCACAGGCGGGGCGAGTGTCGGGGAGCATGATCTGGTGCAGGCGGCGCTGATCGATCATGGGGTGACGCTCGATTTCTGGCGCATCAATATGCGGCCGGGTAAGCCGCTGATGTTTGGGACGCGGGGCAGGACGCTGATGTTCGGGCTGCCGGGGAACCCGGTTTCGGCCATGGTGACGGCGGAGATTTTTGTGAAGCCGGCGCTGCGGCACTGGCTGGGATTGGCCGATGTGGAGCCGCTGCGGCTGCCGCTCTTGGGACCGACGCCGGCCAATACGGCGCGGCGGCATTTTATGCGGGCGCGGATCGTGGTGCGGGATGGCGTGACTGGTCTGCTGCCGATCAACGAGACGGATAGCGGGCACACCTCGTCGCTGGCGGCGGCGGATGCGCTGATCGTGCAGCCGGAGTTTGACCCGGGGCAAGCGGTGGGCACCATGGTTTCGGCCATCGGGATCGGGGGCTGGTAAGCCCGACCTCACGGAGAGGGCGACTGGTTTTCCGCCGTAGAAGTAGACAAGGCCCCTCACCTGCCGTCTTTGCCTTCGACCTCTTGCCATTCCTGGAAAGACAGGATTTAGTGGAAATGAGGTACGTACATCAGAACGATGCCATGGCGCGTTTCTGATGCTGATTGGGGGGATCGAGATGCAGGGTATTGCCGAACGGGAAGACTATGGGGTGCGGGATGAAGAGGCGCTGAGGCGGCTCTATCCTGCGACGCATGACCTTGCTATTCAGAAATTTCAGGCGAGCCTGGGCCGGCATGCGCAGGAGTTTATCCGGCGGTCGCCATTTCTCTGCATCGGTACGCAGGATATGGCCGGCAGAGCCGATGTCAGCCCTCGGGGGGATCCGCCGGGTTTCGTGAGGATACTTGATCCGTCAACTCTCGCCATTCCCGACCGGCCGGGCAATAACCGGCTTGATAGTCTGTCCAATATCATTGCGAACCCGGTGGTGGGGCTGCTGTTCGTCATTCCGGGCTTTGACGATACCCTGAGGGTCAATGGGCGGGCGAGATTGACCACCGATCCCGACCTGCTCGCCACAATGGTGGTGAACGATCGCGTTCCGACGCTGGCTATCGTGGTGGAGGTGCAAGAAATATTCATGCATTGCGCCAAGGCCTTCCGTCGGTCGCATCTGTGGGACCCGGCATATCGGCAGGACCGCAAGGAAATGCCCTCGTTGATCAAGATCATCCTCGATGAAACGACCGGAGCGCCGGACGAGCAGGCCATGCGGGCGATCGATGATGGGCTGGAAGAGGATTATAAGCGGACGCTCTATTGAGCGGGGGGTAAGTGGCACGCCCTCGTGGTTCGAGGCTTTGCTCTGCAAAGCACCTCACCATGAGGGCTACTGGGGGAGAGGTGTAGAAAGAAAAAGGCCGGGATCGCTCCCGGCCTTTTGGTTTAGGTCTTGTCGGCCGTGGCCTTGGGCTTTTTGGGCTTGGGGAGGGCCTTGGGCTTGGCTGGGCGCGGGGGGACCGCGATCAGTTCGAGCTTGGCTTCCGAGCCCACGCCGACGACTGCGACAGTGACGTTGCCGCCGTTGACGAGTTCGCCGAAAAGGACCTGATCGGCCAGCGGCTTCTTGACGTATTCCTGGATGACGCGGCCGAGGGGGCGCGCGCCCATGCGTTCGTCATAGCCGTGTTCGGCCAGCCAATCGGCGGCTTCCGGGGTCAGGTTGATCGTGACGCCGCGTTCGGCCAACTGGCCTTCGAGCTGCAGCACGAACTTTTCGACGACGCGGCGCACCACTTCGCGCGGCAGCGGCGCGAAGGAGATGATGGCGTCGAGACGGTTGCGGAACTCGGGCGTGAAGGTGCGGTTGATCGCCTCTTCGTCGTCTCCCTGCTCGCGCTTGCGGCCAAAACCGATGGGCGAGCGGGCGAGTTCGGATGCACCGACATTGGACGTCATGATCAGGATCACATTGCGGAAGTCGACTGCCTTGCCGTTGTGGTCCGTGAGCTTGCCGTGGTCCATGACCTGCAACAGGATGTTGTAGAGGTCGGGGTGGGCCTTTTCGATTTCATCGAGCAGCACGACGCAGTGGGGGTGCTGATCGACGCCGTCGGTGAGAAGGCCACCCTGGTCAAAGCCGACATAGCCCGGAGGTGCACCGATCAGACGGCTGATCGTGTGGCGTTCCATATATTCGGACATGTCGAAGCGCAGCAGTTCGACGCCGAGGGTATCGGCCAACTGCTTGGCCACTTCGGTCTTACCCACGCCGGTCGGGCCGGTGAAGAGGTAGGAGCCGATGGGCTTTTCCGGTTCGCGCAGGCCCGCACGGGCGAGCTTGATGGCCGAAGAAAGCGCCGTGATCGCCTGATCCTGACCGAAGACGACCGTCTTGAGGCTCTGTTCAAGGCTCGAGAGCAGTTCGGCATCGGACTTCGACACCGACTTGGGCGGGATGCGGGCGATGGTCGCGACCGTCGCTTCGATGTCTTCCACGTCGATGATCTTCTTGCGCTGGTCTTCAGGCAAGAGCATCTGGCCGGCGCCGGTTTCATCGATCACGTCGATGGCCTTGTCGGGGAGCTTACGATCGTTGATGTAGCGCGCGCTCAGTTCCACGGCAGCCTTGAGGGCTTCGTCCGTGTACTTGATCTTGTGGAATTCCTCGAAGTAAGGGCGCAGACCCTTCACGATTTCGATGGCATCGGGAACGGTCGGCTCGTTGACGTCGATTTTCTGGAAGCGACGGACGAGAGCACGGTCCTTTTCGAAGAACTGGCGATATTCCTTGTAGGTGGTCGAGCCGATGCAACGGATCGCCCCGGAAGCCAGAGCGGGCTTGAGGAGGTTCGAGGCATCGAGCGCACCGCCGGAGGTGGCGCCAGCGCCGATCATGGTGTGGATTTCGTCGATGAAGAGTACCGCATTGGGCATCTTCTCAAGTTCTTTCATCACCGACTTCAGGCGCTCTTCGAAATCGCCGCGATAGCGCGTGCCGGCGAGAAGCGAGCCCATGTCGAGGGCGTAGATGACCGCTTCCTTGAGCACTTCGGGCACGTCGCCTTCGATGATCTTGCGGGCAAGGCCCTCGGCGATGGCGGTCTTGCCGACGCCGGCGTCACCCACATAAAGCGGGTTGTTCTTGGAGCGGCGGCAGAGCACCTGAATGGTGCGGCGCAGTTCGCTGTCGCGACCGATCAGCGGATCGATCTTACCAGCGCGGGCCTTCTCATTGAGGTTGACGCAGAAATCGGCCAAAGCCGAGCTCTTCTTGCCTTCGGCGCCGCCACCTTCGCCATTGCCTTCACCTTCTTCGGTGCCGCGGACCTTGCGGTCTTCGGCGGGGCCGGATTTGGTGATGCCATGGGAGATGAAATTGACGGCGTCGAGCCGGCTCATGTCCTGCTGTTCGAGGAAATAGGCGGCATGGCTCTCGCGCTCGGCGAAAATCGCGACGAGCACGTTGGCGCCGGTCACTTCCTCGCGGCCGGATGATTGGACGTGGATAACGGCGCGCTGGATGACGCGCTGGAACGCGGCGGTTGGGCGCGCATCCTGGCCGTTCTGGACGACGAGGCTGTCCAGTTCCTCATTGATGAAGTCTTCAAGGTCGCTCTTGAGCGCGTCGACATCGACATCGCAGCCATTGAGCACGGCGATCGTTTCGCGGTCGTCGGTCAGGGCCAGCAAGAGGTGCTCAAGCGTGGCGAACTCATGGTTCCGCTCGCGCGCCAGGTTCATCGCCTGATGCAGAGCCTTTTCGAGTCCGCGAGAGAATGAGGGCATCTGATGTTCCTATTGCTTTTCCATCACGCATTGCAGCGGATGCTGGTTCTTGCGTGCCGTATCCATAACGCGGGTCACCTTGGTCTCGGCGACCTCGTAAGGATATACGCCGCACTCACCGACCCCCTTCTGGTGAACGTGCAGCATGATCTGCATGGCGTCTTCACGTGATTTGTTGAAGACGTCCTGCAAGACCAGAACGACGAATTCCATCGGCGTGTAGTCGTCGTTTAGCAGCATAACCCGATAGAGGTTCGGCCGCTTGGTCTTGGGACGCGTCTTGGTGACGGTCCCGGTCTCGAAGCTGTTTCCGCCGTCTCCCTTGCGATCGCCATCATCATCCTTCGGCCCGGCCACAGGCTTTCCGAGGGGCTTCTCGAAGCCTTTTACGGGACGGGCAGACGGAGAGTGGATGGTGGATCGTGTCATATTCATAGCGGCATTTCTGGGAGGAACCGAAGCAGCTCTTCGGACCCATTATGTAGGCAAAAAGGGGCCCGTGTTAAGGGGCACATGATCCCGAAAAGTTGAGCGCCATTATCCGGGCTTCGCCAACACCTTGCCGCAAGCCCAAAGGACAAGGCCGGACGTGACCGGATTGCGACTCCGAGAGAGAAATCGATGGCATTTTACGGAATGGTAACGGGGTGGGCTTATTTTGCATCAATGGCATGGATCGGGCGGGGGCCTCGATCTGCGGGCCGTGTTTCAGTTGCGTACGGGCGTTGTTTGCCCGGTGAGTAAAGTTGGAGTTTCGGGTTGACCTTCCAGGCCATGACCCCTTGGCGCGTTTCGTTTGTCCGCGCCATCGCCGCGATTGCCCTTGTGCTGGGCCTTTCCCTGCACCTTGCGGCCCCGGCGCACGCCATCGAAAACCTCAGGAAATATGCCGGCATCGTGGTCGACGCGAAGTCGGGCGAGGTCCTCTATGAGGAAGCGGGCGACCAAAAGCGCTATCCCGCATCTGTCGCCAAGGTGATGACGCTCTATGTGCTCTTCCAGGAATTGAGCGCGGGCAATCTCAGCCTTTCCACCAAGATGACGGTTTCCAAGCACGCCGCCTCCGCCGTGCCGACCAAGCTTGGCCTTCGCGCCGGATCGACCATTTCGGTTGAGGATGCGATCAAATCGCTGGTGACGCTTTCGGCCAATGACATGGCCCGCGTGATCGCCGAGCACATCTCGGGTACCGAGAGCAAATTTGCCGAGCGCATGACGGCCACGGCACGCGCCATGGGCATGCGCAACACCACCTATCGCAATGCTTCGGGCCTGCCCGATGGCGGCCAGGTGACGACGGTGCGCGACCAGGCGATCCTCGGCATCGCGATCTACCAGCATTTTCCCAACTATTACGAATTCTTCCAGACCACGGCCTTCCGCTACGGCGGCAAGACCTATGGCAACCACAACCGCGTGCTCGGCTATATGGGTGCCGTCGATGGCATCAAGACCGGCTATATCAATGCTGCCGGCTCGAACCTGCTTACGGCCGCCCGCAAGGATAACCGCCACATCGTCATCGTCGCTTTCGGCTTCAACTCGGCTGGCGCGCGCGACGAGAAGGTGCGTCAGCTGGTTGCCAACTATTTGCCCAAGGGGCGCCGCGGCGACTATCTGCAGACCGCCATGGTTCCGCAGCCGGGCCGCCAGGGCAATTCGAATGTGCAGGTTGCCGTGGCTCAGCCCGTACAGCCGGTATTCGTGATGCCGATGCCCCTGCCCGGCTTCCGCCTTGCCGAACTGGCTGCTGCGCAGAATGGCGCGCCGCAGGTCGTCGTGGCTTCGGCAGCACCGGTTCCGGTTGCTGTGCCCACCGATCTCGGCCTTCAGCCGGCCGTGCAGGCTGCCGCCGTTCTTGCTGCACCGACGCAGGCGCCGACCCCGGCTTATCCCAGCCAGGACATTATCGGCGCCTGGCTGAGCGATACTTATAATCTCGGCGCGCCGCCGGCTGCGCTTGGCTCGACCCGCGCTTCGGCGCCGCTGGAGCCGCCGGGCAATGTCGGTTCGGGCGCGGCGCCTGCTCCCATTCCTCCGGCCGAACAGCCTATCGATCTCATGACCAGCGGCACCGTCGATACGGCCGGCCTGTCGGCTGGTGCGTGGATCGTGCAGATCGGCGCTGGTCCTTCGGAAGACAGCGCTCGATCCATGCTGTCGGACGCTGCCGGCAAGGTCGGTGGGCTCGGTGATTTCCGCTCCTATGTCGAGCGCTTCGAAAAGAATGGCCAGGTTTTCTATCGTGCCCGCTTCGTCGGTTTTGGCGACCGGGACGGCGCGACGGCCATGTGCAACCGCCTCAAGGACGCCAATATGGCGTGTCTGGCGATGCAGGGCTGATGCCCTGAAAGAAGAGTGAAGTGGCGGGCCTGTCGCCTGCCGCCTCTTGTGTAAGCAGTTTGGTGCCTGTGTTTGGAGTAGCCCAATGAGCGAACGCAATTCCCTGGTGGAACTGGCCAATTTTATCGGCCGCTCCCCCCTCGCCTCGCCTGACATGAGCGCGCGCAACAAAGCGCTGTCGGGCATGACGGAACGCCTGTTGCCCAAGCAGCGGCGCTCGGTGGGCGATCTGATGAATGTTGTGCTGACCCTGTCGGCCCGCACGCGGCGGATGGTGCAGGAACCGGTGCATATAGACCTCGACGTGTTTGCCCCGGGTGGCAAGCGCGCGCTGGTGATGCGGCTGGGTGAGAAATAAAAAAGGGCGCTATTGGCGCCCTTTTTCTTGATCGGTACCTTTAGGGCTTCCGTGGCTCCCGCTCCACCCCCTCCCATCCTCCCCCATCAAGGGGGAGGTGTCGCATCGAGTTTGCCTCGTGCCCCTCAGACAAGCGCGACGATCTTCTTTTTCTTCCAGACGAACTGGTACCAGGCGGCTTGCAGGAACATCATGCAGGTGAAGCTGGCGGCGTAGGCGATCCAGATGCCGGTAAGGCCCAGGCTGGTCTGGCTGAGCAGAATTGCGCCAGGCAGTTCGATGAGCAAGATGCAGGCGAGCGACAGGAGCATCGGGGCATAGACCGTGCCGCTGGCGCGCATGATGCCGGAGAAAACCACGCTCCAGCCGAAGCACAGGAGGCTCCACAACACCACATGCAGCAGCGTTTCGGCCAGTTCGATCACCGCTGGATCGGTGATGAACAGGGCTATGACGTGCTGGCTGAAGAGATAGGCCAGAATGATCAGGCCGCCAGTGATGATCAGATTGAGCATCAATGCGGTGCGGGTGATGGCGCCGAGCTGGTCAGATTTGCGCGCGCCGATCGCCTGAGCGGCGAAGATCGAGGCCGCGATGCCGATCGACATGGCCGGAAACTGCACATAGCTCATCACCTGCCCGAGCGCGCCATAGGCAGCCGTCGCGTCGGAGCCGAAGCGATTGACGAGGCCAACGACGACGATGCCGGCAATGGAGGAAATGACCATTTGCAGGCCAGCGGGAATGCCGAGCTTGAGAATGAGGCCGAGGAGCTTGAAATCGGGCCTGATCATGGCGCCGAGCAAAATCCTGTCGGGCGCGAGCGGCATGTTGCGCACGCGCATATAGATGAACAGGAAGATCAGCACCGTGAGGAAGCCCGAAATCATGGCGATAGCGGCCGCGTTGACCCCCAATTGCGGCAGGCCGAACCAGCCTTGAATGAGGGCCGGGGTGACCAGGAGACTGACCACCATGGAGAGAACAAGCGAAACCAGGGGCGTGATGGTGTCGCCGACGCCGCGCAGGACGGAGGTGACGACGAGGAACATGAAAAAGCCGGGCATGCCGATCAGGACGATGCGGGCATAGCCGACGGACATGGCGAGGATGTTTTCTGGCGCGCCCAGCACCGTCAGAATCTGTTCGGTCCAGATGCCGCCGACGATGGAGACGAAGAGGCCGAGCACAATCGTGGTCGCCAGCGTGGTGCCGGCGACCTGCTTGACCTTATCAATATTTTTGGCGCCCCAGGCCTGGCCGATCAGAATGGTCGAGCCGGCGGAGAGGCCGATGATGAAGCTCATGAGGAAGAACATGATGGGGAAGAAGGTGGCGGTGGCCGCCAGCGCTTCGACGCCGATCATCTGCCCGACATAAATGGAATTAACCGTTCCCGAGAGGGCCTGAAGAATATTCGAGGCCATGAGGGGAAGCAGAAAGACGGCGAACCGCTGCCAGAGGGGGCGGGTGGAATGGGGGTCCATAGGAACGCTCCAGATAAATGAGTCATAACGGTCGTCACGGCGGCAGGCCCCGAACCGGTTTAACTGAAAGAATCAGCTGGCCGGAGGGACCAATTCACACCTCGAAGACGAGGTGCCGGCTGGACGGGCGCTGGAGGCATGGCAATGACACGCAGGTTGTCTACGCCGCTCCGTGTGGAGCGTCAACGAGGCGATGACGGCGGCGTGATCGGTGAGCGGCTGACGGAGCTGGAGATTGCCGCCCTGCCCCGCGCCGCGTTTGGGTTTGCTGTCCGCTGGATAAACGTTCCCAGACAGTTGCCAGCCGCAGCGCTCTAGGCTAGGACCGTGCCCGTGCCCCTCTGGCGGAATGGTAGACGCAGAGGACTCAAAATCCTCCGCCGCGAGGCGTGCCGGTTCGAGTCCGGCGGGGGGCACCAGTTTTCCCAAATTTGCTGCAAGTGTGCCTTGGGTCCGTGGACCGGAGCAAGAAAAGGGCCCCGCCGTGCGGAGCCCGCTTGGTGCTTAGAAGCGGTAGTTCAGGCCAACCTTGACGCTGTGATAGCGCAGGGTCTCGCGCAGGTCGAATGCAGCGGCTGGCGGGGTGTTGCTGAACACGATCGGATTGCCCAGATCGGTAAAGGCGTATTCGCCGAATACGCTGACCTGATCGGTCAGCTTGACTTCGAGACCACCGCCGAGCGTGTAGCCCACGCGGCCATTGCCGTGGAATGGAAGTGGTCCATTAAAATCCGCGGAAGTGTCGGTCGAGCCGAAAGCCAAACCGCCGTGAGCGTAAAACAGCGTGTTATCCATCGCCACGCCGGCTCGCGCCCGCAGACTACCGGTATATTGCAGGGTCGACTTGATGAGGGCGCCGGCGCCGTTGGTTTCGCCATGCAGATTGGCCCAGGCCAGATCGGCAATGCCGCCGATGACGAAGTTATTGATCTGATAATCGGCGCCAAGCTGAACGCCGAGAAGGCCGCCAGAAGGACTCCCCACCCACGGAAAGCCAGCACCTGCGCTTCCATGATATTCGAACGTGCCGCCGGCATAGCCGCCAAAAATGCCCGCATAAAAACCCGTCCAGTCGGAGGCGATATAGCCATCGGGTTCGGGGACATAGACAACCCCGAGGTCGGCGGCATAGGCAGGCGTACTCACGAGAATAGCCGCCACCAAAAGCGCATTGCGTTTCAAATCAACATCCCTCCAAACGTGTTGTTGGGACTACATTAACCATAAGTCGTCAAAAAATCGTTTACTGGGGGTGGTTTGAAACAGGCCGAACGAAATTACTTACCGCCCGGCAGCGCGTTTACTGTTGATACGCAAGTACACCTACTGACATGGCCGTATGCGCCAACGGCTCGCGCCGATCCGAATTGCAGGGCGCCGATATTTTGCCCCCGGCGGGCTATCCCCGCTCAAACAGCAATCCGAAACGAAGAACCCTGGCATCGACCGAGGCCCATCTTGAAATCTCAGGATGGGCCCCGGCCAAGCGCCGGGGTGACAATGGCGTTTTGGAGGGTTGTCGTTCGGACGTGAAGCCCTTTAGTCCTTCTGTACCGTCATGAACGTATCGATGATGTAGTCCCAGCTCGCGTCGTAGCGGGCGAATTCATTTGGGCAGCGCAGGGCGCGGGCCGCGGGGAGGATGTTGAGGTCGTCGGTCTTTTCGAGCCACTCCATGATTTTGGCCTGGTCGAAGTCGGCAGGGTTCTTTTCGATGGTTTCGAAGACCATGACCATGCCCGGCGTCAGGATGGGACCGTAGGCTTCCATATCCGAACCCATGACCAGACACATCACGTCGTAGTAGCGCTGCTGGCCGAGGCTGTGCTCGTTTGAAAAGATAGCGCGGGTGATATCTTCCGGAGCGCGGGAAAGCTGCTTGAAGAAATAGGCGCCGAGCAGCGCGAGGCGCGAGGGGCGTTCTTCGAACGTGTCGCCCTCTTCATCGGCGCCGATCAGGGTGAGCGCGGCGAACTGGTCGACAGCGTCTTCCTCGCGGCCGGTGATCGGAAGATCGTAAAGCGCGGTCAGGCCGTGACCAAGCTCGTGCAGGAGGATGAAAAGCGTCGTGCCGGTCAACACCGCGTCCTGATCGGCCCAGCGGAACAGGCCGCCTTCGGGGCCTTCGAGTTGCTGATAGGTGTCGTTGTAGAGGACGACCATCTCGTAGCAAAAGGTGATGGCCTGGTCGCTCGGCGACCAGAAGGCATTGGGATAGCCGCAATCGGTAAAGGTGACCGGGACATCGACCGGCAGGGCGATCTGGTCGGCGAGGTCATCGAGAATTTCGGCGAAAATGCCTTCCTTCTCGAATTTTGAGCGGATCAGGCCGGCTTCGCGAATGCTGCTTGGTTCGAAAGTGAGGACGAAACGATGTTCGCCCAGAACTGCGCCAGCGGCGGCCCCCGGGGTCAATGTTTCAGTTTCGACCTCCTGGATGAGGTTAAAATCCTCTGCAATGACCGGTGTCGTGGCCAGACCGGCCAGCAAGCTCAAAAGTGCCAATGAACGCACGAGACGCCCCCTATACTAAAAATCTACCGCCGCACCATAGGGACGAGCCGATGGATGAAAAGGGAAAGACGGGATCACCGTGAAGGTTTTCTTTATGAGGCGGCACAAAGGTTTAGGCCACACGATGGCCGAGCGCACAACCGTCGGCCAGTCCAGCCTAAAAACCCGGCGTGACCGGCTTGGGGAAATTAAGTGAGTCAAAGCGGCGCTGGAGCTGGATGTCGTCGATGCGCCGCTCGATGGTGTTGATCTCTACCTTGTACTGATATTGCTCGCTCTTTTGCGACAGCTCGCGTTGCAGGCAGACCAGCCTTTGCTGGTTGGCCTCGATGGCAGCGGCCGTGTCACCAGCCACCGGAGCGGGGCAAGCGGCCGAGGCCGGGGCGGCGGCGCAGGCGGCGAGCAGGATGGCGAGGGCCAGGCGTTTTGTGGTCATGGTTTCAAGATGGGCGCTTGCCGGACAGTGTGCAAATCACGACGGAGGGACTGGCTGGCCTAGTTACCTGACAGACTTTGTGGCGCGCTGAGGCTCGGGTCGAGGAATTGGCCGTTGCGGCTCGGCTGGGTGACGACGGCGCCGCCATATTGCTGCTGCATCTGGGTCTGGCGCTGGGCCGCGTCGTAGCCCTGGACATCGACGCCGATGACCGAGGTCATGAGGTTCGGTCCGGTGCCGGGCTTGAAGGCTTCCTGAATGCCGGATTCGCCTTCATAGGCCTGCACGCCGGTGCTTGGATTGATCCAGGCCGTGGTCATGCCGGCGGGCGTATTGAAGGGGGTCGGCGGCTTGCCGGCCATGGCTTTGGCCATGAAGTTGGTGAAGATCGGCACGGCGAGGCCGCCGCCGGTCGAGGCATTGCCCATGGACCGGGGGCGATCGTAGCCAACGTAGATGCCGACGGCGAGTTCGGGGGTGAAGCCGACGAACCAGGCGTCCTTATAGTCATTGGTGGTGCCGGTCTTGCCTGCGACCGGACGGTTGAGCGCGCGGGCGGCGGTGCCGGTGCCGCGCTGGACGACGCCTTCGAGCATGGACGTGACCTGATAGGCGGTCATCGGATCGAGAACCTGGGGGCGGTTGTCGAGAATGCGGGGCTCGCCCTGCCCGTGCCAATCCTCGGACGCGCAGCCTTCGCAGATGCGCTCGTCGTGGCGATAGACCGTGGTGCCGTAACGATCCTGAATGCGGTCGATGAGGGTCGGCACGATCTTGCGACCGCCATTGGCGATGGTCGCATAGGCCGAGGTCATGCGCATATTGGTGGTTTCGCCGGCGCCGAGGGACATGGCGAGAACGGGCTGCATATCGTCGTAGATGCCGAACATGCGGGCATATTCCGAGATCAGCGGCATGCCGATGTCGCGCGCAAGGCGCACGGTCATGACGTTTCGGCTGCGCTCGATGCCGCGGCGGAGGGTCTGGGGGCCGTAAAATTCCTGGGCGTAGTTTTCGGGGCGCCAGATGGAGCCGTCGCCATTGCGGATTTCAACGGGGGCGTCGAGGACGACGGAGGCTGGGGTGTAGCCATTGTCGAGAGCGGCGGCATAGACGATGGGCTTGAAGGAGGAGCCGGGCTGGCGGAGGGCTTGGGTGGCGCGATTAAACTCGGATTCGGCGAAGGAGAAGCCGCCGACCATGGCGAGGACGCGGCCGGTGCGCGGGTCCATGGCGACGAGCGAGCCTTCGACTTCGGGCACCTGTTCGAGGGTGAAGATGCCGTCCTTGCCGGCGACGGGGGACACGTAGACGACGTCTCCGACCTTGACCAAATCCTGCACAGGCTTTGAGACCCAGCGGATTTCGGGGCCGGACAGCGTGCCCTCGACGCGTTCGGGGCTCGAGGCGCCATCGACGTCGTTTTCGGGGCGGAGGCCGATGCGGGCTTCGTTGCCGCCAACAGAGAGCACGACGGCGAGTTGCCATTCGGGCACGTCGCTCAACGGTTTGATCTTGGCGACATCGAGACCCCAGTCTTCGCCCAGTTCGATGCTGGCGACCGGGCCGCGGAAACCGCGGGTGTGGTCGTATTCGATCAGGCCATCCATGAGGGCGCGACGGGCATATTCCTGGAGGCGCGGCTCAAGCGTGGTGCGGACCGAGAGGCCGCCACCATAGAGCTGGTCTTCGCCATAGAGTTTGGCCAGTTCGCGGCGCACGTCTTCGGTAAAGTATTCGGCAGCGTAGACCTGGCTGCCGGAAGCGCGCGGGATGACGTTGAGGGGCGCGGCCTTGGCGGCGGCGGCCTCTTCGGGCGTGGCGTAGCCGTTTTCGACCATGCGATCGATCACCCAGTTGCGGCGCTCGATAGCGGCCTGCGGGCGGCGGAAGGGATGATAATTGTTCGGGCCCTTTGGGAGCGCGGCGATATAGGCGGCTTCGGGGAGCGTGAGCTGATAGAGCGCCTTGTCGAAATAATTGAGGGCCGCGGCAGCGACGCCGTAGGAATTGAGGCCGAGGAAAATCTCGTTGAGATAGAGCTCGAGAATCTTGTCCTTGGTGAAGGTCGACTCGATACGGATGGCGAGGATGGCTTCCTGAATCTTTCGATCCCAGGTCTGCTCGGAGGTGAGCAGGAAGTTCTTGGCGACCTGCTGGGTGATGCTGGAGCCGCCGCCCTGAATGGAGCTGTTGCCATCCATGCGGGCGAGCAGGTTGTCGCGCAGCGCGCGGACGATGCCGTCGATGGCGATGCCATTATGGGAATAGAAGTCCTTGTCTTCGGCCGAAAGGAAGGCGTTGACGAGGAGCGGCGGCACGGTTTCGATGGGCTGGAAGAGGCGCCGTTCCCTGGCGTATTCGGCCAGAAGCGTACCGTCGGCGGCGTGGACGCGGGTGGTCACAGGCGGCTGATAGTCCTTGAGGACGGTGTAGTCGGGCAATTGCGCGGAGACGGTGGCGAGATACACGGCGGCCACGGCGACGCCGGCAAGCGCCACGAACATGCCGAAACCAAATAGCCAGCCGAGTAGACGAAACATGCGATCAGATACTCCACGCCATGAGGGGACAGTCCGCCCTACCCCGATTCACGACGGTATTTTCAACAATAGCAGAGCGGGCGCGGGCGCTTAATCACTTTGCTTAGGGTTCGGCTTCGACGCTGTCGAAATAGGTGGAAATGCCGCGCGCTATGGCTTCGGCGGTGCGGTTCTGCCAATCGGATTGGGTCAGATTGGTGATGTCGTCGAGATTGGAGAGGAAGCCCAATTCGATGAGCACGGAGGGCACATCGGGGGCTTGCAGCACGAAGAAATCGGCCTGGCGCACCGGGAAGCGGCGGAGGGCGACGCTCGGTTCGAGCTGGTGCACGATGGCTTGCGCGGCGACATAGGACTGCTTGCGCATTTCGCGGCGCATCAGGTCGAGGAGGATGTCCACGACTTCGGGCGCCATTTGCGGCATGGCAAATCCGGCGATGACGTCGGACTTGTTTTCGCTGTCTGCAAGCACCTTGTCGAGCACGTCGGTGGCGTTTTCATCGCGGGTATAGACGCTGGCGCCGCGGATTTCGGGCTGCTGGAAACTGTCGGCGTGGATGGAGAGGAAAATGTCAGCCTTGTTGGTGCGGGCGAGATCGACGCGCTCTTCGAGGCGAAGGTAGGTGTCGTCCTCGCGGGTCAGAGCAACGTCAAAGCGCCCCGATTGAACCAGAAGCTCCTGAAGGCGCAGGGAGAAGGCGAGGACGATGTCCTTTTCGCGCACGCCATTAGGGGCTTCGGCGCCGCTATCGATGCCACCATGGCCGGGGTCGATGACAACGAGCGGGCGCGTGGCGATGGGGAGTTCGGAGCCGCCGGCAGGGGTGGATTCGGCAGTTGTTTCGGCGACCGCGGCCGACGTCTCCTTATCGCGCTCCACATTGGCGGCGAACGTTGCGGCGTCGGCGGGGATGAGATCGACGACGAGGCGGGCCGGCTGGTCTTCGAAGGGGTCGAGGACGTAGGCCTGTTGCACCTGAACGGGGGCGGCGAGCGTCAGGGTGGTGCGAACGCGGTCGGAGGCGGCCTGTTCCACGAGATAGGACGAGATGAGGGTCGTTTCGGAAGGCTCGCCGCTCGGCACAGGGACGGAAAAGGTGCCGGCGCGCACATCGATGGCCAGACGATCAGGCTCAGAGAGGGAGACGAAGGAGAACTCGGTTTTCGAAGCCAGATCGATGACGAGACGTGCGCGGTCTTCGCCGACGGTGACGCGCACGTCGATGACATTGGGCAGGCCGAGCGGAATGGCTGCGGGCGCCGCCTCCTGCGCGAGGAGCGGCAGGGCTGGCGCCAGAGCCAGAAAGAGCCCGAGAACGATTGAGCGGATGACGCGAAAATTCAAAGCTGGATCGGGCCCCATGCGTGTAGCAAGCCGTGTCACATGCCCTTCGGGCGATTCTGCGGCATTTTTGGCTTATGCGATGATTTGCAACCGGGCGCAAAGAATCGAGCACGGCAAAAAGCCCGATATTCCTCGCATTTAGACTTTCCTGTTGCCAATCTGGCGCAACCACCATACACGCTTATATGAAGGCGCAGGAGTTTCGCGAGCGCCAGCGAGAGGTTCAAAGTTCCTCTTCGCGCCGCTGCGGACCCCCCAGCCGGCCAGTGTGCCACACAAGCACCTGCCCGGAATGAAAGCGGCGATTTTCAACGCCTTCGCAAACGAATTTCGGTCCCTCATGGGGATCGGACGGTGGTGGGCCTTTGGGGCCGCCATCCAATAGGAAGAGGTCATATGGCCCGCAGGCGGACAAAGCGCGACGCGATCGATACGAACGATTGCCGTTTTGCTTCGCCCTTTCTCCCGGCCCTGACCGAATTTGCCGGTGCGCAGAACGTGAGAGGTTCGCGCCCGATTGTTTTCAACACATTCGCCCCGCAACGCGCCGAGCCAGGTTCTCCGGTTCGCCGGCTGACGCCCTTTGGCGCGCGGGTGCGCGGAGTATATTATGGCAACCAAGAGAATGCTGGTGGATGCCATCCACCCGGAAGAAACACGGATTGTCGTCACAGCCGGTAACCGGCTGGAAGAGTTCGACTTTGAATCGGCGTCCCGCCGCCAGTTGCGGGGAAATATCTTCCTCGCCAAGGTGACGCGCGTCGAGCCGTCGCTGCAGGCGGCCTTCGTCGAATATGGCGGCAATCGCCACGGGTTCCTCGCTTTCAGCGAAATCCACCCGGACTATTATCAGATCCCCGTCGCCGACCGCGAAGCGCTGCTCGCCGAAGAAGAGCATGAAGAAGAGCACCACGACGAGACGGTAGACGCCGTCTCCGTGCCTGAAGGCGTGGCAGAAACCGATGCAGAGGCCGATCCTCAGGACGCTGAGGAAGAAAGCCATATCGAGCAGGCGCCGGCCAATAGCGAACCCGTCGAATCGATCGGCGGGGCGGATGCGCTTGAAGAAGTGCCGGAGCGTCGCCAGCGCAGCCAGCAGCGCCGCCACCAGTACAAGATCCAGGAAGTGATCAAGCGCCGGCAGGTGATGCTGGTGCAGGTGGTCAAGGAAGAGCGCGGCAACAAGGGCGCGGCTCTCACCACCTATCTGTCGCTCGCCGGCCGCTATTCGGTGCTGATGCCCAATACCGCGCGTGGCGGTGGCATTTCGCGCAAGATCACGAACGCTGCCGACCGCAAGCGTCTGAAAGAAATCACCTCGGACCTGGAAGTGCCGCAGGGCATGGGCGTCATCCTGCGCACCGCAGGCGCGACGCGCACCAAGGCGGAAGTGAAGCGCGATTTCGAATATCTGATGCGCCTGTGGGAAAGCGTTCGCACGCTGACGCTGCAGAGCCAGGCGCCGTGCCTCGTTTATGAAGAAGGGTCGCTGATCAAGCGGACCATTCGCGATCTTTATAACAAGGACATCGACGAAGTTCTGGTGGCTGGCGACGCGGCTTATCGCGAAGCCAAGGACTTCATGAAGATGATCATGCCGTCCCACGCCAAGAACGTGAAGCCCTATGGCGAAGAGCAGCCGCTGTTCTCCAAATATGGCATCGAAGCGCAGCTCGACCAGATGTTCTCGCCGGTCGTCACTCTGCCCTCCGGCGGCTATATCGTCATCAACCCGACCGAAGCGCTGGTTTCGATCGACGTGAACTCGGGCCGCTCCACCAAGGAGCACAATATCGAGGACACGGCGCTTCAGACCAATCTCGAAGCTGCCGACGAAGTGGCGCGCCAGTTGCGCCTGCGTGACCTTGCCGGCCTGATCGTCATCGACTTCATCGACATGATGGAGAACCGCTCTAACCGAGCGGTCGAGCGCCGTCTCAAGGACGCGCTGAAGGACGATCGCGCCCGCATCCAGGTGGGCCGCATTTCGCACTTCGGCCTCATGGAAATGAGCCGCCAGCGCATTCGCTTCGGCGTTGTCGAAAGCTCGACCCACAAGTGCCCGATCTGCGACGGCACCGGCCTCGTGCGTTCGACCGAAAGCCTGGCGCTGATGATCATGCGCCATGTGGAAGACCACGTTCTGCGCAAGCAGGGCCAGTCGATCAATGTGCGCGTGCCGACCGACGTTGCGCTCTATGTGCTCAACTTCAAGCGCGACACGCTGACGGCGCTCGAAGCGCGCAATTCGCTGTCGATCACCATCACCGCCGACAGCAAGCTGACCGGACACCAGTTCTCGATCGAGAAGGGTGAGACCCGCGTCTCCTCCTATGTCGACCAGCGCGCCGCCAGCCATGTGCGGGTCGATAGCGCCGTGATCGAAGAAATCGACGAGGAAATCGTCGAAGAAGAAGAGATCGAAGAAGAAACCACCGAAGCGCGGCAGGACAATGCCGGCGAAGGTGACGGCAATGGCCGTCGTCGGCGCCGTCGCCGTCGCCGTGGCGGCGCCAATGGCGAACGCAACGAGGAACGGCCGGCGGTGCAGGCGCGCGAGAGCGATGCCGAGACCAGCGAAGAAGACAGCGCTGAAGAAGCCGGCGAGACCGAAGGCGAAGATGGCACCACTGGTGACACTGACGGCGAAAACCGCCGCCGCCGTCGTCGTGGCCGCCGTGGCGGTCGCCGTAACCGTCGCGAAGGCGAAGGCGTCGAGGGTAGCGAAGCTGCTGCATCCGCGGCTGGTGAGGCCAAAGAGGCTGCCATTGTGGACGTGGTTTTGGCTCAGGCCGAAATGACTGACGAAGCCCCTGCCCCCGCTGCTGACCCTCTCGAGGCGCTGGCGGCAGAAGCTCCGGCCGAAAAGCCCAAGCGCAAGCCGCGTACCCGCAAGCCCAAGGCCACCGATGCGGACGCTCCGGTGGAAGTGACCGCCGCTGCGCCAGTTGCGGAAGAAGCGCCGGTTGCCGAAGAGGCGGCCGAAAAGCCCAAGCGCAAGCCGCGTACGCGCAAGAAGGCTGAGCCGGTGGCCGAAGAGGCAGTTGCCGAGGCTCCGGCCGCGGCGGCACCGGAGGCAGCCGCTCCGGCGGAAGAGCCTGCGGCAGCCGAAGTCGTGGAAACGCGGCCGAAGCGCCAGAAGAAGGAACTGCCGCCTGAGGGTGTCGTGGTGTCTTCGAGCGCCAAGCCGGCGGAAGAGCCGGCGCCTGTCGAGGGCGAGGCCGAAGGCGACGCTGAGCCGGACAAGAAGAAGAAGGTCGGCTGGTGGCAGCGCCGGCTGGGTCTCGGCTAGAAATTTAAAGGGCGGCCCTCGGGTCGCCCTTTTTGCCTCATGTCCCGCGCCGCGCGTCTGCTCGACCTCCTGCAATTGCTGCGGAACCGCCACCAGCCGGTGACGGGGCCGGAATTGGCGCGCGAACTCGGCGTGTCGATCCGCACGCTCTATCGCGACATTGCCACGCTGCAGGCGCAGGGCGCCGATATTCAGGGCGAACCGGGGCTCGGCTATGTGCTGCGGCCGGGATTTACGCTGCCGCCGCTGATGTTCTCGGCCGATGAAATTGAGGCCATCGTGCTGGGTTCGCGCTGGGTAGCGGCGCGGGCGGATGACGACCGGCTGAGCGAGTCGGCTCGGCAAGCGATGAGCAAGATTCTTGCTGTGTTGCCGGCTGACCTGCGGGATCGGGCGGAGGCGACCAATCTGCTGGTGGCGCGGATTGGCCTTGAGCCGGCGCAGGTGGATGCGGGGCAGATACGATTGGCCATTCGGAACGAGCGCAAGCTTGTCATTCGCTATGATGATCTGAGCGGGACTGAGACCGAACGGACGATCTGGCCGTTCATGATCGGCTTTTTCGAGAAGGTGCGGGTGGTGGTCGCATGGTGCGAGATGCGCAGGGATTTTCGCAGTTTCCGGGTGGATCGGATCGGCGCGATGACGGTATCCGACGAGCGCTATCCAAGGCGGCGGGCGGCGATGCTGAAGGAGTGGCGGGAGCGCGAGGGTATCGCGCCACCGTGAGCCACTGCCGGAAACTGGCAGTCCCTGCTGCTAGTTGTTCTCCATCGAAAGGAGAACGCCATGCGCACCCTCAATTATATCCTGCTGGCCGTTGCTGACCCCATTGCCAGCCAGAGGTTCTATTCCAGCCTTCTGGGCGTCGAGCCGGTAGAAAGCGCCCCGACCTTTGTCCTCTATGTGTTGCCGAACGGGATGAAGCTCGGGCTCTGGAGCAAGGACGAGATCGAGCCCAAGCCGCTGCCGGTCGGCGGTGTCGAGATAACGTTCAGCGAGGACGATGACGCTGCGGTCCGCGCGACATATGTAGACTGGTCCGGCAAGGCGAAGGTTTTGCAGGAGCCGGTGGCGATGGACTTCGGCTTTACCTTCGTGGTGGAAGATCCCGATGGGCATCGGATTCGGGTCTTTGCGCCGCCAGTAAGTCGCCGTCGAGGCTAGACACGGCGCAGATGCTCCAACACCCGCGGGCTGTCATCCCGGCCTAGCGCCGGGATCCATCTTGAGATCTCAGGATGGGCCCCGGCCTTCGCCGGGGTGACAATCGAGGATGGGAAAGGCTTCAGTCTCGTCGATCAGGCAGTCGGGTAATAGCGATAGACCACGTCGCCATCATCCTGCACCGGGGCATTGTCATCGCGGGTGCCGCCGAGGCGGGTGGAGACGGCCATGGAGCGGTGGTTTTCGGGATCGAAATAGCTGACGAGGGTTGGCAGTTTCAGGGTGGCAAAGGCCCAATCGCGGAGGGCGGCGGCGGCTTCGGTGGCGTAGCCGTGGCCCTCAAAGCCGTCATAGAGGAGCCAGCCGAGTTCCTTTTCGGGGAAGAGCGGGCCATGGTTGATGCCGACCTGGCCGATGCAGGCGCCGGTTTCCTTGACATCAATCATCAGTGCGCCATGGCCGCAAAGCGACCAGAGGGCCACGTCGTGGCAAAACATGCCCCAAGCGCCGCGCAGATCGAAGGGGCCGCCCATATAGACGGAACGTGGCGAGGCCATGAGCGCGGCATAGGCGGGGAAATCTTCCATGCGCAGAGCGCGGAGGGTCAGGCGCGGGGTTTCGAGTGTGGGAATGGTCATGAGCCTGCTGCGAGGAAGGTTTTGAGGCGGTCGAGGGCGAGATCGACGGTGTCGCGCGTGCCGGCATAGCTGAAGCGGACGAAGCCGTGGCCGTTGACGCGATCGAAATCGACGCCGGGGGTGGCGGCGATGCCGGCTTGCTCCAGCATCGATTCACAAAAGGCCAGTGAGTCGTTGGAAAACCTCGATATTCCAGCATAGGCGTAGAAGGCGCCATCGGCTGGTGAGGCGAGGTCGAAGCCGAGGTTTTGGAGGCCGCTGGTGATGGCGGCGCGGTTGGCGGCGTAGCTGGCCTTTTGCTCTTCGGAATAGTCGCGTTCGTTGAGGGCCGCGGTGGCGGCGATCTGGCTGAGGGTGGGCGCCGAGATGAAGAGGTTTTGCTGCAGGATTTCGGCGCGGCGGATCAGCGCTTCGGGCAGCACCATCCAGCCGATGCGCCAGCCGGTCATGCAGTAGTATTTTGAAAAACTGTTGATGACGATGGCATCCGAAGTCAGCTCGAGCGCTGAGACCGAGGGGCCGCGATAATCGAGGCCATGGTAGATTTCGTCGGAGATAAAGGTGACGGCGAGGCGGCGGCAGGTGTCGATGATGTCGGCGAGGCCGGCGCGATCAATGGCGGCGCCGGTGGGATTGGCGGGGCTGGCGAAAAGGAGGCCCTCGAAGGGTTTTTCGCGGTAGGCGGCTTCGATATCGGCGCCGGTCAGGTGCCAGTTATTGGCGGCGGTGACGGGGATTTCGGCATAGTCGAAACCGAGGCCGATGAGCGTGTTGATATAGGCGGGGTAGCCTGGGCGCGTGATGGCAATGCGGGCGCCGGGGCGGAAGGCGGTGTGAAAGGCAAGGATGAAGCCGGCCGACGAACCCATTGTGGCTAGAATCATTTCCGGGTTCACGGAGACGCTGTGTTGCTCGGCATAATAGTGCGAGAGACCTTCGCGCAGGTCGAGGCGGCCCTTGGCGCTGGTATAGCCCTGCGGATCGGGCAAGGCACGGGCGACGGCTTCGATGACCTTTGGGGCCGGCGGATGGCCGGGCTCGCCGAGTTCCAGATGGCAAATGGTCCGCCCCTGCCCTTCGAGCACCTTGGAACGGTTGAGAATGTCCATGGCGAGAAACGGCATGAGGCCGTCGGCTGCGGGGGTCATAGGCGGCTCCTTCTGATCAGCCGGGACTAGCCGGAAGCGCCGTCTCACTCAACAACAATTGAAGCGCGGTTTTAGACTGCGGCAATTGTCCGGTGCCAGATTGGGCGGAGGTCTGCTAGAAGGCCTAGCGTAGAATCTCTGGGAGCGCCCGTCTGATGAATCGTCTGTCTATCGTGCTGGCCGTCGTGGCGGGGATTTTGGCGGGGGCATTGGGCTATTCGCAGCTCAACCGGCCGGCGCAGGAGACGGACACGGTCGCCGTGCGGGCAATCGTCGAGAGCATTCTGAGCGAGCACGAGGCAACGGCCAGTGCGGCGCCGCAGGCCGTGGCCGAGATCGACCCGGCCGTGCTCAATCCGATGATCGAGAATTTCCTGATGAGCGACCCCAAGCTGCTGCAGCGGCTTTCGGTGGCGCTCGACGAAACGCTGCGGACCGAGGAAACGGCCAAGGCGCAGGTTGCCATCACCGATATGCACGACGCGATCTTCAATGATCCGGGCCAGGTGGTCTTGGGCAATCCCGAGGGCGACGTGACGCTGGTCGAGTTCTTCGACTATAATTGCGGCTATTGCCGCGCGGCGCTGCCGGACCTGGCGACGCTTCTGGCGGAAGACCCCAACCTGAAGGTCATCCTAAAGGAATTTCCCATTCTCTCCAATGAATCCATCGATGCGGCGCGCATTGGCGTGCTCGTCGGGGACGCGGATGTCGATTATTGGGCTTTCCACGAGGCGCTGTTTTCGAGCCGCGGCAAGGTGGACAAGGCCGTGGCGCTTGATGCTGCCGGTTCGCTGGGGCTCAATCCGGTCGATCTCGAGTTGAAAATGGGCGAGCCGAGCGTGGCCAAGACTATCCAGACGTCTTATGAAATCGCACAGGCGCTGGGGATCACGGGGACGCCGACTTACATTATCGGCAACGAAATCATTCCGGGCGCCATCGGGGTCGATGACCTGCGGACGCGGATTGCCAATATGCGGGCCTGTGGCCAGTCGGTGTGCAGTTAGCCTGAATCTCGCCCGACTCTGTCTTTAGACGCGCGGAAAGTACCGAGGAGGCTCGCCTTTTCGGTGCATTTCGTGTAACCGCCCTTGCACCGCCGGGAACAGCCGGTGCACAACGCAAAGATCATGGCAAAGCACGTTCTCGTCCTCAATGGCCCGAACCTCAACATGCTCGGCAAGCGCGAGCCCGGAATCTACGGCGCGCAGACCCTGGCCGACGTGGAGGCCATTTGCAGGGCCGCCGGCGACGAATTCGGCCTATCCATAGATTTCCGCCAATCCAATCACGAAGGCGAACTGGTCACCTGGATCCAGGAAACGCTCGGCAATGCCGACGGCATCCTGATCAATCCCGGCGCCTATTCGCATACTTCGGTGGCAATTTACGACGCGCTCAAGGCCGTCTCCCTGCCGGTTGCGGAAGTCCATATCAGCAATATTCATCAGCGCGAGGCCTTCCGGCACCACTCTTATGTGTCGGCAGTCGCCTTTGGCGTCATTTGCGGCTTTGGTACGCTGGGGTATAGATTGGCCCTGGAAGCCATGGCTCAAAAACTCGCATAACGCTTCGACTGGAAGCCGGGAGACCGACAAGAATGACCAAGTCATCGCAGGTGGATCAGGACCTGATCCGCGCCATCGCCGAACTGCTCAATAAGGAAAATCTCGCAGAAATCGAGATCGAGCACGAAGAGGGCTTCCGGGTCCGTGTCACGCGCTCCTATCCGGTCGAAGCACCGGCTTATGCGCCTGCCCCGCAGTATTTTGCGCCGCCGGCAGCGCCAGCCGCGCCCGCAGCAGCGTCGGTCGTTCCGGCCGCTGCCCCCGCCACCAAGGAAGACCTCGCTGCCAATCCGGGCACGCTGACTTCGCCGATGGTGGGCACGGCCTATCGGTCCGCCGAACCGGGCAAGCCGATGTTCGTCGATGTCGGCACCAAGGTGACCGAAGGCCAGACGGTTCTCATCATCGAAGCGATGAAGACCATGAACCAGATTCCGGCGCATCGCTCGGGTACGGTGACCCGTGTTCTCGTCGAGGACGCGCAGCCGGTCGAATATGGCGAGCCGCTCGTCGTCATCGAGTAAGGAGGGACTTTCACGTGTTCCAGAAAGTCCTGATCGCCAATCGCGGCGAAATCGCCCTGCGCATCCTGCGCGCCTGCAAGGAACTGGGTATCCAGACCGTTGCCGTGCACTCGACGGCTGACGCCAATGCCATGCATGTGCGCCTTGCCGACGAAAGCGTCTGCATCGGCCCCAACTCGGCCAAGGACAGCTATCTCAATATCCCGTCCATTCTCGCGGCCTGCGAGATCACGGGGGCGGATGCGGTGCATCCGGGCTACGGCTTCCTCTCGGAAAACGCCCGTTTTGCAAAGATTCTTGGCGAGCACAATGTGACCTTTATCGGTCCGTCGGCGCACCATATCGAAATCATGGGTGACAAGATCACCGCCAAGAAGACGGCGGTTGAGCTGGGCATTCCTGTGGTTCCGGGTTCGGCTGGCGCGGTCGAAACAGAGGCCGATGCGCTCAAGACCGCCAAGGAAATCGGCTATCCGGTTTTGATCAAGGCGACGGCCGGCGGTGGCGGACGCGGCATGAAGGTGGCGCAGACCGAAGCCAATGTGCTCGAAGCCTGGTCGACGGCCCGCACGGAAGCCAAGGCGGCCTTCGGCAACGATTCCGTCTATATGGAAAAGTACCTCGGCAAGCCGCGCCATATCGAAGTGCAGGTGCTAGGCGACGGCCAGGGCAATGCGGTGCACCTCGGCGTGCGCGACTGCTCGCTGCAGCGGCGGCACCAGAAGGTGTGGGAAGAGGCCGGCGGCCCGACCATTGCACCCGAAGAGCGCGACCAGATCGGCGAAGTTTGCGCTGTCGCCATGCGCAAGCTGAAATATTCGGGCGCGGGGACGATCGAGTTCCTCTACGAAAACGGCGAGTTCTATTTCATCGAAATGAACACCCGCCTGCAGGTGGAGCACCCGGTTACCGAGCGCATCACCGGCATCGATATCGTCTATGAGCAGATCAGCGTCGCTTCGGGCGAAAAGCTGTCGATGACGCAGGATCAGGTGCAGTTCTATGGCCACGCCATCGAAGTGCGCATCAATGCCGAAGATCCGCAGACCTTTGCGCCCTCGCCGGGCACGATCACCTTCTATCACCCCGCGGGTGGTGTTGGCGTGCGGGTCGATTCGGCGGTCTATCAGGGCTATAAAATCCCGCCCTATTATGACTCGCTGATCGGCAAGCTGATCGTTTATGGCCGCACGCGCGAGGAATGCCTCAAGCGCTTGAGCCGTGCGATCGACGAGTTCGTGGTGGACGGGGTGAAAACCACCCTGCCCCTGTTCCAGCGGTTGATCAAGCAGCCCGACATCATTGCCGGCAACTATGACATTCACTGGCTCGAAAAATTCCTGGCTGAGAACAAGGTCTGATTTTCTAAAAAAGGGGCGCTCTGCGCCCCTTTCCATTGTGCTGACTGAGCATGGCCCGCCCCACCGATCCTTTCGACATCGAGGTGACGCCCGAACTGATTGTTCGGGCCTATCGCGCCGGCATCTTCCCAATGGCGGAGGATGCGACGGACGACGACCTGTTCTGGGTGAGCCCGGAACTGCGGGGGATCATGCCGCTCGATGGCTTTCATGCTTCCAATAGCCTCAAAAAGGCCATGCGGAAATCGGGCTGGGATATTCGCGTCGACACGGACTGGGACGGGATCATCGAAGGCTGTGCGACGGTCGGGGAGGATCGTTCCACCACCTGGATCAATGGGACCATCCGGGCGGTCTATGGCGAGCTGTTCCGGCGCGGAGTGGCGCATACGGTGGAAGTCTGGGACGGGACCGACCTCGTGGGCGGGCTTTATGGGCTGGCCATTGGCGGCGCGTTCTTTGGGGAATCCATGTTTCACCGGCGGACCGACGCCAGCAAGATGGCCATGGCGCATCTGGTCGGGCGGCTGAATGCCGGCGGGTTTCAATTGCTCGACACCCAGTTCGTAACGCCGCATCTGGCTTCGCTCGGGGGCGTGGAAATTTTGCGCGCGGAATATGAGGACAAGCTGGCGGCAGCGCTGACGGTCAAGGGAAAATGGGGAGCCTTGGATGAATCCGCGTGAGCGACTGCCGCACCAATTGAAGTCTTTGCAGGCCCGGGAATGGGAGCCGATCACGATCGGGGAGTCGAAGGCTTCGGTCTGGCGGATCGCCATGGGCGAGAGTGCGTTGTTTTTGAAGGCCGAGCCAGCGCATGACTTGAGCGAAATGGCCGACGAGTTGTTGCGGCTCGACTATCTTGCCGAGATGGGATTTCCGGCGCCGCGGGTGGTCGATCATGTCATTGGCGACGACTTCAACTGGCTTCTCATGACGGCGGTAAAAGGCAGGGATTTGACTCACCTGGGGGACGAACCTCAGGTTTTGATTCAAGTGCTGGCGGACGGATTGAAGCGGCTGCATGCGCTTGATCCGGCCAATTGTCCGTTCGATCATTCGCTTGCCCGGCGGCTTGCCGATGCCGAAGCCAATGTGTTGGCGGGACGGATCGACGAGACGGATTTTGACGACGAGCGGAACGGCTGGACGGGCCAGCAGGTGTTCGACTGGCTGGCGAGCAACCGGCCGGAAGAGACGAGCCACGTGGTGACGCATGGCGATGCGTGCCTGCCCAATTTTCTGGCGGATGGCAATCGGTTCGGCGGGGTGGTCGATTGTGCGCGGCTCGGTGTGGCGGATCGCTGGCAAGACCTGGCGCTGGCGTGCCGAAGCCTCGAATTCAATGGCGGCAAGGATTTTGTGGAAGAGTTCCTTGCCGCCTATGGGGCGGAGTTCGATGCCGAGCGCTATGCGTTTTATTGCGCGATGGACGAGTTGTTTTAGTTTTAGCCTCCACTCGCCCGCCCTCGTGGTTCGAGGCTGCGCTGCGCTTCGCGCCTCACCATGAGGTCTTCTGACTAGTGCACGTCTAGAGAGTTCAGTTCCTGAGCCTCAAGACCAGCGTCTCGGGCGCCGCCAATAGCATTTGGTTGTCATTCGACACGGTCGAGAAAGATTATCGCTGGTCCGGCGGGGGAACGTTGGTGCTGGTTTTGCACTCGATCAGCCAGACATCGTAGACGGGGTGATCGACAGCGTTAAGAGCCGGGCTATCGGCGAACATCCAGCCCGTGAAGATGCGCTTGGCGGTGCCATCGAGCGAGCGTTGATCGACTTCGAGGAAGGCGGAGGTGCGCTGGAGCGTATCCGTCGCGGGGCGATCGTAGCAGGCGCGTGGGGTGATCTCGAGGGCGCCAAAAAGTACGGTCTCGCCGATATAGACGTCAAAGCGCGTGATGCGGCCGGTGATCTTGTCGAGGCCGGCAAGGGTCGCGACAGGATGAGCCATGGGCTGGGCGCTGACGGGCGCAACGGCAAGCGCCAGCCCGAAGAAGGCCAGCGCTGCGAAAAGGCGGGAGAGGACGCGCAGAGGCATGGGCCCTTATTCGGGCGACCAGGCCTGATAGTCGCCAGTGACGCGCGGACGCTCGCCGCTTTTGAGAAGGCTGCCATCAGGACGATAGGCTTCAGCGGTGCCGGTAAGGTTGGCCTGATGCGGCTTTTCCCAGGCGCGCGGCTTGTAGTTCGCGTCGGTCGGGACAACGTCGGTGCGGTGGTGCATCCAGCCGTGCCAGCCGGGCGGAATAGCCGAGGCGTCGGCGTAACCGGCATAGGTCACATAGCGCCGGTTGGCCTTCTTGTCCTGATAGTAACGGTTGCCGAATTCATCGGAGCCGACATAGTTGCCGAAGCGCTTGATCCAGAGACGCGTTCCCCAGGTCTGGCCACGCCACCAGGCGAAGATTTCAGTGAGGAATTGCTTGGTATCAGACTTGGCCACGAGACGATTCCGCTCAACAGGAACGATATGTCTGGCGGTTTATCACGCGCGCCGCGAGGAGCCTAGACCAAAGCGACGCATTTTGGCTGCAACTTGGCGCGAGGGATGTCTGGTTCACCGACCTGCCCCCTATTTCCCGTCACAGGACAGGTCTAAGCTGGAACTTCGGCCAGCGAGAGGAGACAGCCATGACCGTACGTCTCAATCCCTATATCAGCTTCCACAAAAATGCCCGCGAAGCGCTTGCCTTTTATCATTCCGTTTTCGGCGGCGAGATGCATCTGTCCACTTACGCCGAGGGTGGCATGCCGCACGATCCGGCCGAAGGGCAGAAGATCATGCATGGGCAGCTCGACGCGCCCAATGGCATGACGCTGATGATCTCGGACGCCCCGGCGGGCATGCCCATACCCAACCAGAGCAATATTTCCGTATCACTGAGCGGGGACGACGAGACCTTGCTGCGTGGCTACTGGAATGGCCTGGCCGCTGGCGGGCAGCCGACGATGCCGCTGGAAAAGGCGCCCTGGGGCGATACTTTTGGCATGCTGGTCGACAAATTCGGCGTGAGCTGGATGGTCAACATCGCGGGCCAGCGGGGCTGACCACACAAAGGCAGGTCTTCGGGCCCGCCGCCCCTTTTCTCGATCACATTTGCGTCGCGCAGGCGAACCCACGCACTGCCGCGGCGTTGTGCCGTCATCTCGCACAGACAGGGAGATGTGAAATGGCACAGATGCATCACCGCGGCGAACTGGTGCCGCAGGAAACCAATTTCGACAATGCCGACCAGGCGGGTATCGCACAGCCCTATAGCCAGAGCGAAATCGAGGACCTGCTCTATGGCGACGACCGGCCGGTCAACGCGCGGCTGGCGCGGCTGCGCGAAATGCTCGAGGAGTCAGCCATTCGCGAAAGCGGCGACTGGGGCGATGAAGACCCCGCTGCCATGCTGGACGAAATCGACCGGGCTATTGAAGAGCTGAGTGGAGATCGCGAGGCCAGCGACGACAATCAGGGTATCGAAGATGTCGTGCTGGACGATCCGGCAAACCATTCCCATGCGCTTTCGCCCGACGATGTGGAAGCGCTGGAAGCACTTGCCGGCGAAAGCCTCGAAGATGAGGAAGACGGCTTTTACAATGAAGACGAAGACGGCCCAGCAGACGATGACCACTGGGCCGGCAGCGAGGAATTTCGGCACTAGTTTTTACGCACATCTCCGGAAACCTGCTTAGGGCTTTTGCGCGCCGCTGGTGGCGAGGTAAATCGAATAGACCGAGGTGGTGGCGGTGATGAAAAGCCGGTTGCCCCTAGGGCCGCCGAAGGTGAGGTTAGCGACGCCCTCGGGCACGTTGATGCGGCCAAGTAGCGTGCCATCAGGCGCGTAGCAATGCACGGCGGGGCCACCGCTGGTCCAGACATTGCCGTGGACGTCCACGCGCATGCCATCGGGCACGCCACTGGCGAGCGTGCAGAAATCGCGCCCATTAGCGAGCGTCTTGCCATCCAGCACATCGAAAACGCGAATGACGCGCGGGTGGTCGAGCTTATGACTGGAGCCGGAATCGGCGATGTAGAGGCGTTTTTCGTCGGGCGAGAAAGCGAGGCCATTGGGCTGCCGGAAATCGGTGGCGATGGCAGTCAGGGAGCCGCTATCAGGATCAAGGCGATAGACGTTGTGGGTTGCCTGTTCGGGTTCGGCCTGAAAACCTTCATAATCCGAGAGAATGCCGTAGGTGGGGTCGGTGAACCAGACGCTGCCGCTCGAATGCACCACGACATCATTGGGTGAATTGAGGCGCTTGCCCTCGAAGCGGTCGGCGAGGACGGTAATAGTGCCATCGTATTCGGTGCGGGTGACGCGGCGGAGGCCGTGTTCGCAGGAGACGAGGCGGCCCTGGCGGTCGCGGGTATTACCGTTCGAGAAGTTGGAATCTGCGCGAAACACCGAGACAGTGCCGTCGGGCTGGTAGCGCATCATGCGGTGGTTGGGGATGTCGCTCCAGAGCAGATAGTCGCCATCCCTAAACCAGACCGGACCTTCGGCCCAGCGGCTGCCGGTATGGAGCTGCTCGAGCTGGGCGCTGCGAATGATGAGATCGCGATACCGCTCATCGATGACTTCGTGGACTGAACCGGACATTTTCTTCCCCTCCGACGGCAGGAAAGATGTGCCCTGCCAAGACCCTGCCGCAAATGTGGCGGACAAGGCAGAGGCGACCATAGTTGGGGGCAAAGCGAGCGGCAATGCCGAAGCGGAGCGGATTAACCTCACATCAGGCTCGCCGTGAGATTTTGGCGGCAACCGGCCCCACGAGCCCAAAAAGGATTCCCAATGAAAACCTCGTTTTTTCGTATCGCCGCCATCGGTGTCGCCCTTTCGGCCACGATCGCCATTGCCGGATGCTCGATGATGGGCATGGGCGGTAGCGCTGCGCCGACTGCCCTTGCCTCTGGCCTGACGGCCCGCATGGACCAGCCGGGCGCCCGGCTGGATCGGGCGCAGGCCGTCAACCTCGTCAATGCTTACCGCTCGACGCGTGGCGTTCCCGCGCTTGTTGCAGATAGCGGGCTTGATGGTACGGCGCAGGCTCTGGCCAACCAGTATGCGCAGACCGACACGGCGCCAGCGACGCCGCAGGGCCTGACCGTGATGAAGCTCAGCGCAGGCTATGCCACCTTTGCCGATACGTTCTCGGGCTGGCGCAATAGCCCGGCCGACGCGGCGGGTCTGGTGGCGCAGGGCAGCAAGGCTGGTCTCGGCGTGGCGTACAGTGCGGCGTCGGGCTACGGCGTTTACTGGGTGCTCGTCGTTGGCAACTGAGCTGATCGATGCCAGGGGGCTGAAATGCCCCCTGCCCGTGCTGAAACTGGAAAAGAAGCTGGACGGATTGGCGCGGGGCAGCGGGCTGACGGTGCTCGCGACCGATCCGATGGCGGCGATCGATATTCCGCTCTATTGCCGCCAGCGGGGGCATGCTTGCGTGGCGAGCACGGAGGGGAATGTGCTGCGGTTTGAGATCGTGGTGGGCTGAAGGGCCGAGTAACGCACCGTGGCGCGCCCTCGTGGTTCGAGGGTCGGCTGCGCCTCCCACCCCACCATGAGGGCTACTGGAAATTGGGAGCGGCGCTCCAAACTATCTGAAAACAGGCCGCGGGCGGGGATAGGGAATGCCGGAATTTGTCGTTAGGTCGAGGCCCGGGCGGAGGCTGGGTTCGGTGTTGGCCGCCACGTCCTGAACCGGAAAAGCCGCGACGTGGGCGGGACGCGGGCGCGGCAGGACGATGCCGGTGCGCATACGGCCGAGGTCGGTGGCGACGTGTTCGATAGCGGCGATCGTGTCCGTGAGATAGCTCGGCTGGCCTTTCAGACCCATGGGGAAAGCTGCTTCCTGGGCCTTCACATATTCAGCGGCGCTCTTGCCGCAGATATTGGGGCGCATATCGACCGGCGCAGCGCCGACGGCATTGGGCAGGTTGAGGATGTTCTGGCCGGTGCCCGAAGCCGAGCCGGAAAGGCCCTTGAGAAGGAGTTCGGCGGCGCGTTCGTTGCGATCGCGGCCCGAAGAGCCGCCCAGGACCACAGCCATGAGGCGGCGGCCATTGCGATCGACATCGGCCACCACATTAAGGCCGGAGGCGCAGACATAACCGGTCTTCATGCCGATGGCGCCGGGAAAGGTGGTGAGCAGGTTGTTCTGGGATTCCAGCTTCTGGCCATTGATGCGCACGACGCTGGTGCGGAACATCTGCATGTATTGGGGAAAGCTCTGCTCGATATAGAGCGAGAGAATGGCGAGATCGCGGGCGCTCATTACCTGCCGGGGATCGTGGAGCCCGTTCGGATTGACGAAATGGGTTGCCGTCAGCCCCATGCGCTTTGCCACATCGTTCATCTTGGCGACGAAATTGGCCTCGTTACCCCCGATGGTTTCGGCGATGGCCACCGCCATGTCGTTCGCCGACTTGACGATCAGGATATAGAGCGCGTCTTCGAGCGAAACCGAGGTATCGACCTTGAGGCCGGAACGGCTGGGGGCCTGGCTCAGCGCGTATTTGGAAAGCGTCACCGGCGTCTGGAGAGTCACCGTGCCCTTGGCGATCTCCTCGAAGGCGACGTAGGCCGTCATCAGCTTGGTCAGCGACGCCGGATGCCAGGGCTGGCCGGCATCTTCGGCGTAGAGCACCTGCAGGGTGTCGCGATCGATGAGAAGGAGCGGGGTCGCCCATGCCGGAACCAGGCTGGCGAGGCTCAGGACAAGGGCAATGGCGATACGGCGCAACAACAGCACTGGGGAATCTCTTAAGCAGATCTTACGGGGGCGCGGCCACTCTTAGCAGCGTCCTCCTGAAGCCTCAAGAAATGGGGCAAAGTTTGACGGGACCGTGAACGGGCTGCTGACGCATCTTGTCGCGGAGAAGCGAAATCGTGGCATCCGAACCGTTGGGGATCCTGCCATGACCACTTTTGTTACCATTCTCACGCCCGGCTATGCCGATTGGGAAACCGCGCTGCTCAATGCTGCGGCCCGCAGCTACTATGGGGTAAACACGCTTTTCGCCTCGCCGGATGGCGAGGAGGTCGTGTCCTCGGGCGGGCTTCGGGTGACGCCCAACATGGCTGTGGCCGATATCGATGTCGAAGAAATCGACGCGGTTTTGGTCAATGGCGGCACGATCTGGAGCACGCCTTGCGCGCCGGATATTGCCGATCTGTTGCGCCGGGCACACGCTGCGGGGAAGACCATAGGCGGAATTTGTGACGGGACACTGGCGCTGGCCCGGGCAGGGTTGCTCGACAATGTGCCGCATACGGCCAATGGGCCGGAGAGCCTGCCCGATACCGGTTACAAGGGCGTATCGCACTATCGGGATCAGCCGCACGCGGTACTGTCGGGCAAGATCGTGACGGCGCCGGGCACCGCGCCCGTCAGTTTCATGGGCGCGGTGTTTGAAGCGCTCGGGATGCGCAATGGCGATATGGACTTTTATCTCGGGCTTTATGGCGCCGAGCATAAGGCGGCCTAAACAGGCAGCATCAGGATCGTGTTGCGCTTGATGGTCGCCGTCAGCGGCAGGTCGGCGGAGGACTGGCCGACGCTGAGGGTGAATTCGCCGGATTCGACGAGCCAATGTTTGGCTTCGGCGCGGAAAAAGGCGAAGGAGCGGGCGTCGAGAGTCAGCGTTACCTCGCGGCTCTCGCCGGGTTCGAGGGCCACCTTGGCGAAGGCTTTGAGTTCCTTGGCCGGGCGCGGTGACGACGCTTCTGGGTCCGAGACGTAAAGTTGGACGACCGTCGAGCCGGCGCGGGCGCCGGTATTGGTGACGGTGAGCGTTGCGGTTACGTCGCCGTCGGCTTCGAAATTTCTGTCATCGACCGTGAGGTCGCTGAGGGCAAAGCTTGTGTAGCCGAGGCCGAAGCCGAAGGGATAGAGCGGGGTCATGCCGAGGCGATCGTAGTGGCGGTAGCCGACGAAAATGCCTTCTTCGTAGCGGACCTTGCCTTCGAGGCCCGGATAGACTTCGCGGTCCTGGCTATGGGCCGGGTTATCGGCCCAGCGCACCGGGAAGGTTTGCGGCAAGCGGCCGCCGGGTTCGGCTGATCCGGTGAGGACGTCGGCAATGGCGTTGCCAGCTTCCTGGCCGGGATACCAGGCTTGGACGACGGCGCGGACCGAGTTGATCCAGGGCATTTCGATGGGACCGCCGGTTTGGAGGACCACGACGGTGTTCGGGTTAGCCGCGGCGACGGCGGCGACCAGTTCGTTCTGGCGGCCGGGGAGTTCGATGCCGGGGAGATCGCTGCCTTCGGTGTCCCATTCGCCATTGCGGCCGATGAAGACCACGGCGGTATCGGCATTGCGGGCGGCGCGGACGGCTTCGGCAATATCGGCGTCGCCGAGCGGCAGGCCGATGCCACAGGCGAAGGCGGCAAGGCCGAGGGTGGCGAAATCCTTGGTGACGAATTCTATGGTCACGTCATAGGTGCGACCGGCTGCGAGGTCTGCGGTGCCCACGACTTCGTCGCAGCCTTCTTCGAAGAAGGTCCGGCCCTTGGTCCAGTTGGTCCAGGCGTCGGCGACGAGTTTTCCATCGACAAATACCTTGGTGAAGCCGGCGGAGTAGATGCCGACGCGGTGGGTACCGGATTTTTCGGGGGTGTAGGTGGCGCGGATGCGGGCGGAGAAATGCAGGGGATCGACCTTGCCTTCGGCCACATTGCCGATCCAGAAGGCCTGGGCGTCTTCCTGCGTGCCGATGTGGACGGGCTCGCCTTCGAGCTTTTCGTTGTTGAAATATTCGACGGTGAGGGTCCCGCGAAGGAGTGGCTCGAAGCGGTCATTGCCGCAGCCCGTGGCGTAGGTCAGTTGATCCTCGCCGAGCTGAGCGACAAGGCCCTCCCAAGGCGAGATGCGATAGTGAGCGTTGAGCTGGGCGCTGCCGCCTCCCATGATCTGGGCGCGCTTGGCATTGGGGCCGATGACGGCGATGCGGCTTTCGGGCTTCAGCGGCAGGGTGCTGTTGTTTTTGAGGAGGACAGCGGCTTCGGCACCGGCGCGGCGGATCAGGGCGCGGTGTTCGGGGCGGTCGTTGGCCTGTTCCTGATGGGGGCGGTGATCGTCGAGCGAGCCGACGCGCTCCATGAGACGCAACATTGCGGTTACGCTGATGTCGAGCGTTTCGGCGGAGACTTCCCCAGCGTTTACGGCGTCGATCAGTTTCGGGCCGCGGTCGCGGGCTGGCCCGGGCATTTCGAGGTCGAGGCCGGCATTGACGGTTTCGGCGGTCGAATGGGAGCCGAACCAGTCGGACATGACGATGCCGTCAAAACCCCATTCGTTGCGGAGGACCGTGGAGAGGAGCCAGTTGTGTTCGGAGGTGAAGGTGCCGTTGAGGCGGTTATAGGAGCTCATGACGCCCCAGGTGCCGGCCTTTTTCACCGCCCATTCGAAGGGGATGAGATAGATTTCGCGGAGGGAGCGTTCATCGATTTCGCTCGACATGGTCGTGCGCTCGATCTCGCTTTCATTGCCGACGAAATGCTTGATGGTGGCGCCGATCCCCTGCCCTTGCAGGCCCGTGATGTAGCCGACGGCGAGTTCGGCCGAAAGGAATGGGTCTTCGGAATAGCATTCGAAATTGCGGCCATTGGTGACCGAGCGGTGGATGTTCACCGTAGGGGCGAGCAGCATATGTGCGCCCTTGGATTTTACCTCGTCCGCGAGGGCAGCACCGATTTCTTCGACCAGCGGAACATTCCAGGTGGCGCCGATGGCAATGCCGACCGGGAAGCTTGCCGATTTGACACCACCGATGAGCGAGCCGCCACCGCGGGCGCCATTGGGGCCATCGGTCACGCGGAGCTTGCCGACGCCAAGGCGCGGTACGGCCGGAACGGACCAGAAATCCTCGCCGGACAGGATGGAGACCTTCTCCTCAAGCGTCATTTCAGACAAAAGCTGCTCGATGCGATCGCTCACCGTATTCTCCTCCGGCATAGTCATTGGCGCGAAAAGACAGGCCCCGAGGGAGCCTGTCAATCGGTCCACCTAGGGTAATTCTACTCAGCGCGGTGCGATTGGCGCTTTCCGCAGGCGACCCCAGAGGACGAAAAGCGAGAGGGCCAACAGGACGAGATTAACCGGCAGGACCTGGAATTCGCCGCGCGAGGAATGAAGGGCGATGGCGAGGATTTGAATAATGGAAAAGCCGAGCGCCGCGAGTGGTGTCAGCTTGGGCGCGATGCGTGTGGCAGCCGGCAGAATGATGCCGATGGCGCCCAGCACTTCCATGGTGCCGATGAAGCGGGTCAGCAGTTCGGGATAATCACCGGCATAGGACATGCCCGAGGCGACCAGAGCGTCGATCGGCTGTGTGAGCTTCATGAAGCCCGCCATAACGTAGACGGCGGCGAGGATCACCTGCGCCGCCCAAAGCCCGATATTCCATTTGTTCATAGCTTGTCTCCCCCTGCTGACGACATGTCGCACCGGGCCGACCGGTCTGCGGCTTATGCTGGTCTGCAAACGGCAGTTTTCTGCGCTTCCGGTGCTCACGTACCTTAAATGTACGTTCCGCTCCGGTTCTCGAAAACAACCATTTTCGCCACAGCTTAAGCCGCAGTTCGGCCGGCCCTCTAGTCACAACTAGTAACTGTGTTTATATTAGTGCCCAAGTACCCGCAATAAGGAGGCACAGCCATGTCACTGACCGATACATCCCAGCACTCGAACTGCTCTGCGATGTCCGATGTGCTGAGCCGGATTGGCGACAAATGGAGCGTGATGGTTGTCGGCATGTTGAGCCGCAATGGCACGCTGCGGTTCAACGAACTCAAGCGCCTGATCAATGGCGTGTCGCAGCGCATGCTGACGCTGACTTTGCGCAATCTTGAGCGCGATGGGCTCGTCAGCCGCACGATCTATCCCGAGGTGCCACCGCGGGTGGAATATAGCCTGACGGAAATGGGCAAGACACTGCAGGGGCCGATCAACGCGCTCTGGGACTGGACGGCCGATAACCATCACTCGATCATCGATGCTCGCGATATCTACGATCAGCGGCTGCATGCGGTGGAAGCGGCAGAGCCACGCAAGATTGCCTATGCCCGCGGGCAGTAACACCCGCTAGCTGTCATCCCGGCGAAGGCCGGGATCCATCTTGAAAACTCAGGATGGGCCCCGGCCTTCGCCGGGGTGACAATCGAGTTTAGATAAATCCCACCAAAAGGCCCAATGGCCTCAGGTTTCCGACGGCGCCATGTGGACGAAGCGGTCGGTTTCGCGTTTGCCGGCTTCCAGCACTTCGCGGCGGGCTTCGGCGCGGCGGCTGAAGGGTAGGTTCAGGGCGGCGACGAGGGCGCGGTATTCCTGGCGAGCGCTGGTGTGGGACATGGACGGCACGCCGCCCAGGAGTTCGTCGTCCAGCGGATCGAACACGGTCATGCCGGTGGCAAAGAGCGAGCGGAAGATCACGCGCTCGGCTATGCCATCGGAGACGCGGCAGCCGAGGCGCATGGCGATGCGCTCGAGCATGGTCTGCACCTGCCGCATGTTTCGCGACGAGAGCATGGAAATGCGGTTGCGCACGAGCACCCAGTCGATGGTACGGCCGTCGATGGAGAGCCGCTCGGAGCGGGCGCGCTGCACGAGGCGGGCATAGTGGCTCAACTCGCGCGGCTCGCCGGTGACCGGATCGACATGGGCCATGACGTTGAGGTCGATGAGGCTGTCATTGACCGGGGTGACCAGCGTATCGGCCAGCGAATGGGCGAGGCGCGTCAGGTTGGTATCGAAGCCGGGCGTGTCGATGACGATGAATTCGCTCGATTGTTCCACCTCGGCGATGGCCTGGCGGAAAAGGTCGAATTCGACGCGGTTATTTTCCTTGAGGGAATCGCCGCGGGCCAGAGGCAGGTGGAAATGGGTGGTGTGCGGCAGGCTGAGGCCACGCTGGCGGGCCCAGTCGCGGCGATTGCGTACATAATGGGTCAGCGTCTGCTGGCGGCTATCGACGTCGATCGAGGCAACCTTGTAGCCCTGATAGAGCAGATAGATAGCCAGATGGAAGGCCGTGGTCGATTTGCCCGACCCACCCTTCTCATTGCCAACGACGATGACATGCGCCGCCTGTCGAACCATCACGCCCCCAAATCAGTCGCAGGATTCTCGACTCTTCACGCCTTATGCACAAGCGGGACGAACATTAACAATCGTTAAACGATTAATGCGACGCGATTTCAGGCCTACAAAAGGCCGAGGCGCGCGAGTTCGGCGGCAATCTCTACGGAGTTTTCCGCATCATTGGCCGCAATATCGGGCGGTGCATCCTTGGGTTGGAGGTAGCGCCAGCCCTGGAAGGGGCGTTTGGGGTAAGGAATCGTACGGATGAGCTCGGGCGACATGATGATGTCGCAGTAATTCTTGCCTTCAGCGTCGGTATAGGACGCCAGCCGCTGAATGACCTGCCGGCAGACGATGGCACCGGCGATGACCCAATAGATCGAGCCCTGGCCTTCCATTTCTGCGCCGCGCTTGGGCATCATGCGGGTGCGATGGACGTGGACGTCTTCACCGTAATCCGCGCCCCACCAATGGGCGCGCTCGTCGCGGTAGCTTTCCAGCTCCTCGAAGCTGGAAACGCCGACGCAGAGTTTGACCATGTGGATCATGCGAGGGTTCCGGGAGCTACCCGACCCTGAATGACATCGATCTCGTCGTCGTCGACGATCCATGGCTCGTGGAGAGCCAAAGCGAGCCAAGCCTGGAAGGCGGGCAGGCTGTAGATGGCTTCGACATAGCCGGCGGCGGTGTCGGAAATGGGCAGTGCATAGGTGCGGAGACGCGTTGCGAGGGGCGCGAACATGGCGTCGGCGGCGGAAAAGCTGCCGAAGAGGAATGGGCCGCCGGAGCGCGCGAGGAAATCGCCCCACAATTGTTCGATGCGGTGAAGATCCTTGCGAACGAGATCCGGATCGACCTTGCCGGGATGGGAGGCGCGCAGGTTCATCGGAGCATTGCTGCGCAGCGCCATGAAGCCTGCATGCATTTCCGAAGCCGCCGAGCGCGCAAGGGCGCGGTCGCGCTGATCGGCTGGCCAGATGTGCTTTTCGGGATATTTGTCCGCGAGGTATTCGATGATCGCGAGGGTCTCGGCGATGGCGAGATCGCCATCGATCAGCACCGGCACTTTTCCGGTGGGCGAGCGGGCCGCGAGCGTTTCGCGCCAGCCTTCGCCCGAGAGCATCAGCACCTCGTCTTCGAAGGGGAGATCGAAATGGCGCAGCACCAGCCAGGGGCGCAGCGACCAGGACGAATAGTTGCGATTTCCGATGAGCAGTTTCATGCAAAAGACCTTGCTGCAAAAGGAAGGGCGCCCTGTGGCAAGGGCGCCCTTCCCTAAATCTTTTCGGTACGGAACTCCAGCTAGACGCCGGCGACCACCGAGATAACGAGCCCCATCGAAAGAAGGGCGACGAGGGCCCAGCTTATAGAATGCCAGGCCAGGGTCTTCGGTTGACTGCGCATTTTGCCGCTCCTTGTCAGCCGTCACGCCGACCCGCTCAGGACGCTTCGAGGGGCCGGTCAGCAAGCGTTAACTGTGTCACGTAACCTTTGCAAGTGACCCATCTGCAACAGTGCACAACCGGTTTTGGATCCTAAAAAAGTCCGAACCAGAGACCGGCAATGCCCAAAAAGGCGAAGAATCCAATGACATCGGTGATGGTCGTGACGAAGACGGCGGAGGCGATTGCGGGGTCCGCCTTGAAGCGATCGAGGGTGAGAGGAATTAATATTCCAGCGGTGCCCGCGACGACGAGGTTGATGATCATCGCCATGGCGATGACGATTCCCAATTCCACATTGTTGTAGCGCCCCCAGGTAACGAGGCCGATGAGAATGGCGAAGATCACGCCATTGAAAAAACCCACCACCATTTCGCGGCGAATGAGGCGGCGCAGACGGCCGCCTTCGAGTTCACGCATGGCAATGGCGCGCACGGTGATGGTCATGGTTTGCGCGCCCGCATTGCCGCCCATGGAGGCGACGATGGGCATGAGAACCGCCAGTTCAACCATATGCTCGATAGTGCCGTTGAAAAGGCCGATGACGAGCGAAACGAGAACGGCAGTGACGAGATTGACCGCTAGCCAGGGCGCGCGGCTGCGCACCGTGTCGAAAGTGGTGTCGGACACGTCTTCATCGCCGATACCAGCAAGGAGCTTGATATCCTCGTCAGCCTCTTCGGTGATGACGTCGACCATGTCGTCGATGGTGAGCACGCCGACCAGACGCCCGCTTTCGTCCACAACGCCGACTTCCACAAGGTCATAGCGCTCGAAGGCGCGGGCGGCCTCTTCCTGATCCTCGGCCGCATCGACCAGAACCAGGGTGGTGTTCATGATCGATTCGATTTTGGTGGCGCGCGGCGAGCGCAGCACACGATCGAGCGGCAGCGTGCCGAGCACCTTGAAGCCGGCATCCACCACATACATCTGGTAGAATTCATCGGGCAGGTCGCGCTCGGCGCGCAGATAGTCGATCATCTGCCCGACCGTCCAGAACGGCGGAATGGCGATGAATTCGGTCTGCATCCGCCGGCCGGCGGAATCTTCGGGAAAATCGAGGCTGCGCTTGAGGCTCAGGCGCTCGAAGGTCGGCAGGGCCGAGAGAATTTCGTTCTGGTCCTCCTCTTCGAGGTCTTCCAGAATCGCCACCGCATCGTCGCTATCGAGCCCGGAGACACCGCGGGCGATTTCGGCGTTGGGCAAGGCTTCCATCAGTTCGAGGCGGATGCTCTCGTCAACTTCGGTCAGCGCGGAATAGTCGAACCGGTCCCCGAGGAGGCGCACGAGAGCCAGACGCTCGTCGTGATCGAGCATTTCGAGCACGTCACCCACGTCGGCGGTGTGGAGAGGCTCCATGACCAGCGCGACATCTTCGGCGCGGCCGGCAGCGAGGAAGGCCCTTAAGCGTTCGAGCCAAAGCAGACTGATACGATCGTCCGCATCGCGGAACGCGCTGGTGTCCATCTCGGCCTCGGTGCCGAGCTCGGTTTCGAAATCGCTGCTCATCGGGAGCCCTTTGTGTGTCCTGGGGGTTTCAGGGGCAAGGCAAGCAGTAGCCAATCAGCAATAAAGGCGCCAGACTGCGATTGCGAAGTTTCTTCCAATTTCGCGCCGGTTGAAGCGTTTGTGTCCGGCGCGATGCAAGGATGGAGTGGGTCATGTCGAGCCAGAGCAATTTCGATCTCGCCTTCGACCGAATCGTGGCGCTGGCGAATGCCAGGGGGCTGACGGACATCGTCCTGTCGACGAGCTACGGCAGCCCTGCCCTCAAGGTCAGAGACCGCACTTTTGTCAGGCTCCTCGATGAAGAGACGATCGTGCTGCAATGTCCCTTCGAACAGAAGGTGCTGCTGATGGAGATTTCGCCGGCCATCTATTTCGAAACCGATCACTATGTCGGCCATGACGCGGTGCTGGTGCGGCTGGCGGCGATCGACGACGAAGAGCTCAGCCTGCGGCTGCAGGATGCCTGGCAATTCAAGGCACCGCAGGGCGGAGAACCGCCCGGGAAAGAGGAAGACTAGGGAATGACGCCATCTACGCGCCTCAACTGCTCCTGCGGGCAGTTCGAAATGGTTGTTACCGGGCAGCCATTCATTGCCACCGAATGCCACTGCAATAGTTGCCGCGAGGCAGGCGGGCGCATGGCGGGGCTCCCCCTGGCGCGCCCAATGCTGGAAGAAAACGGCGGCACGCGTTTTGTGCTCTATCGCAAGGACCGGGTGGAGATCACCAAGGGCACGGACCTGCTGCGGGGCCATCGGCTGAGTTCGTCCGCGCCGACGCGCCGGGTGGTGACGACATGCTGCAACAGCCCGGTATTTCTCGAATTCAAGGGCGGGCACTGGCTGAGTCTTTACTCAAGCCTCTGGCCGCCAGGTCAGGCGCCGCAGCCGGATATCCGGACCGTGACCGGCGATCGCAGTGCGGAGATCGCGCTGGACGATTCGATTCCGTCCGGGCGTTGGCAGACCATGGGGTTTTATGGAAAACTTCTTACCGCCTGGATCGCCATGGGCTTCAAGGTGCCCAATATCGACATCAAGGACGAGGTGGTGACCTGAACCCGGACCCTCGGAAAACAAAAAAGCCGCCCGAAGGCAGCTTTTTGTTTCATCCCCTAGGGGTGAATGGTGCGGTCGAGAAGACTCGAACTTCCACGCCTTGCGGCACAGCGACCTCAACGCTGCGCGTCTACCAATTCCGCCACGACCGCACATCTGTGGTAGAAGCTTCAATCGCCGAAGCGCCTGAAGCGAGTGGGGATGTAGCAAAGGACTTGGCGAACCTCAAGCACCTAAATCGAGATTTCTTTCAGGCCTGTGGAGAGTCGCAAAAAATCAGCCGTGCTTGTAGACCTTTTCCGTGACGAGCACGCGAAGCTGTCCATCCTCGACATTCACCTCGCCGCGGGCGATGAGCGTATGATTGGCGTAGATGGAGAGCGGATCGTTCTCGCCCTGCTCCAGTTCGATCACAGCGCCGCGGCCCATGCGCAACAGATGGTGGATCGGCATGGTGGTCGCGCCGAGTTCGACGGTGATATCGACTTCAATATTGTCGAGGGTGTTCATAAATAAGGGTCTCGCTCGCGGAATGCCGGGGGCTTCGTGAATTAAGGATTGCTCAGGCTTGGTTATGGAAGTCTTAACGACAGGTGACGAGGCGTGCCAAATTCGTTCGAAATTGCATCGAGCGGACCAGCGGCCGGTCGATTGGGTGCAGTTCGAGGGTCTCATGGACTATGAACGCACTCTGGCGGCGATGGAGAATCGTGCAGCACTCGTTGCGGCCGGTGAAGCGCCCGAGGCGGTTTGGCTGCTCGAACATCCGCCGCTTTATACGGGCGGAACGTCGGCACGGTCGGAAGACCTGATCGATCCGCGGTTTCCCGTCTATCCGGCGGGACGTGGCGGGCAATATACCTATCATGGCCCCGGACAGCGCGTGGCCTATGTGATGCTCGACCTGACCCAGCGCGGGCGCGACATTCGCTGCCTCGTCAAAGGCCTGGAGCAATGGGTGATCGACACGCTTGCGGCGCACAATATCAAAGGGGAGCGGCGCGAGGGTCGCGTCGGAGTCTGGGTGCAGCGCCCGGACAAGGGGTTTGGGCGCGAGGACAAGATTGCCGCGATTGGCGTGCGCGTGCGCAAATGGGTGACCTTCCACGGCATTTCGCTCAATGTGGATCCCGATCTCCGGCACTATGATGGAATCGTGCCTTGCGGCATTACCGATCAGGGCGTGACCAGTTTTGAGGATCTGGGTCAGTTGATTTCGATGGCGGAGGTAGATTCCGTGATGCGCAGCACATTCGAGACGATCTTTGGCCCGACCACCCATGCGTCCGGCGCACTTGCCAGCGTGGCCTGACAGAATAATTTGCAGCTATCCCGAATCGAGGAGCCCGGCATGACCACGGACGACCTGAAACGCCTTCTCACCCGCCAGACACTGTTCCGGCTCGACGCCATCCTGTCGCCCCGCCTCGTGCCGATTCTCTATGCGCTGGGCCTGGCTTCCATTCTGCTGTGGGCCGTCAGCCACTTCTTCTTCCGTTTCGGCAGCAGTTTTGGCGATGGGCTTTGGGGCCTGCTTGAAATTGCGGTGTTCGGTCTTGCCGCGATCGTTGCCCTCCGTATTGGCTGCGAAGCGCTGCTGGTGTGGTTCAAGACGCATGAGGCAACGGGCGAGACTGTCAACCGTTCGCGCTATTCGGCGTCCTTGCTGGACGAAGTGCGCGACGCCATTCGCGATCTGGCCGAGCATGGCGAAGCGACCGACTATGCCGAGGCGGACGAATATTACACGCCGGCCACCGAACCACCGCCGCAGGTGACGCCAGAGGGCGATATCAGGCGGGAGCCTTCGAGCATAGCGGGCGAGCCGTTCAAGCCCAAGCGCACCGCCAAGCGGACGCCGCCCACGACATAAAAAAAGGCCGCCGCGGATCGCTCCGGGCGGCCTGATTGTTTCGGGCTTTTGGCCTTACTTCTTGTTGACGCTCCAGGCGCCCGGACCGGCAAAGATCAGGTAGAGGAAGACGAAGCAGAACAGGATTGCCGCGTCGCCGCCATTGTTGGCGGGGAAGAAATTGGCCGGGGCGTGGGCCATCCAATAGGCGACGGCCATCGTGCCGGAGGCCAGAAAAGCGGCCGGACGAGTGAAGAAACCGATGGCGATCAGCGCCCCGGTGATGATTTCGATCAGGCCGGAAATCCAGAAAATCGAGAATGTGGGCGGCGCGAATTCGGCAGCGGGGAAACCCAGCAGTTTTTGTGTGCCATGGGCGAGGAACAGCAAAGCCGTCATGATGCGCAGCACGGCGAGGGCCTGCGGCGCATAGGCGGAGAGACGATCGGACATATAAACACTCCCGTGTGCGGCGCCGAACTGACGCCAGGGGAGAGACGCCTATCGCAACCCGCTGGTTCCAGAAAGTGAACATTTGGTAACGCACTGTTCGCTGTTTGCGATGTTCAAGAGTGCGTGTCCACCGCTCGTGGAAGGTCTGCCAAGCCCCGTGCGAGGGGCAGTCACATTGCGTAACCGTCAAACATTCTGTATGACGCGCCATCCAAAGCAATTCCGGACTTTCGCACGCGCATGACTCAGGCGCCCAAAATCGGTTTAGTCAGCCTCGGCTGCCCCAAGGCGCTCGTCGACAGCGAACGCATCATGACGACCCTGCGCGCGCAGGGCTATTCGTTCAGTCGCGACTATGCCGGCGCCGATATCGTGCTGGTGAATACCTGCGGATTCCTCGACAGCGCCAAGAAGGAAAGCCTTGAGGCGATCGGCGAAGCGCTCAACGAAAACGGTCGCGTTATCGTTACGGGTTGCCTTGGCGTCGAAGAGAGCATGATCCGCGAGACGCACCCCAATGTGCTCGCGATCACCGGTCCGCATCAGTACGAAGACGTTGTCTCGGCCGTGCATGACCATCTGCCGCCGGTGCCGAACAAGTACATCGATCTGGTGCCGGAGAGCGGGCTGAAGCTGACGCCGCGGCACTATGCCTATTTGAAGATTTCCGAAGGCTGCAACAATCGCTGCTCGTTCTGCATCATTCCGCAGATCCGCGGCGATCTGGCTTCGCGCCCGGCGGCCGGCATTCTGGGCGAGGCCGAGGGGCTGATCCGCTCAGGCGCCAAGGAACTGCTGGTGATCTCGCAGGATACCAGCGCCTACGGGCTCGACCTCAAATATGCGACCTCGAAATATCGTGGCCGCGACGTGAAGGCGAAGTTCTACGATCTCGCCAAGGAACTGGGCGAGCTGGGTGCGTGGGTGCGTCTGCACTACGTGTACCCCTACCCCCATGTCGATCCGGTAATGGAGCTGATGGCCGAAGGCCTCGTCCTGCCCTATCTCGACATTCCGTTCCAGCATGCTTCGCCGAACGTGCTGAAGGCGATGCGGCGCCCGGCGCATCAGGAAAAGACGCTCAATCGTATTCTCGATTGGAAGCGCCAGGTTCCTGACCTGACCGTTCGCTCCAACTTCATCGTCGGCTTCCCGGGCGAAACCGAGGAAGATTTCGAAATGCTGCTCGACTTCATCGAGGAAGCCGAAATCGACCGCGCCGGCTGCTTCAAGTATGAGCCCGTGACCGGCGCCACCGCCAATGAACTCGAAGGCATTGTGCCCGACGAGGTGAAGGAAGAGCGCTTTGCCCAGCTGATGGAAGTGGCGCAGAACGTCTCCTTCCACCAGTTGCAGAAGAAGGTCGGCCGGACCATCGACGTGATCGTCGATGACGTTCGCCCCGAGGGCAATGTCGCTATTGCGCGCTCCAAGTGGGATGCGCCGGAGATCGACGGCCAGGTGATCGTCAGCAACGCCACCGGCATCAAGATCGGCGACATCGTTTCGGTGAAGGTGACCGACAATGATGAATATGATCTCTTCGCCGAACCGGCGACGGCCTGAGACCGGCGACTTACACAACATCCCCGCGCAAGCGGGGATTTTTCTTGCGTAGATTTCATGGAACTGAGCGCAGAGACGAGCCAGGGGACAAGGTCCAGCTGGGGAACGGCAGGCGGCGTTGCCGCTGTGTTCATCTGGTCGATGACGGCGCCGATCGTGGCATCGGCTGTCGGAGTTGATCCATTCCTATATGTCGGGCTCGGCGATGGTGTCGGGGCGCTGGTTTTCATCGCCATGTGGATTGCCCGACGCCACAATCCCCTGCCCGAGCTCAGAACCGTGCCCGTCTGGCTCTATCTCCTGGGCATTATCGGCATTGGCGGCCATAACCTGACCTGGGTCGCGGCGCTGCAGCAGGCGCCGCCACTTGAGGCGACATTGATCATCTATACCTGGCCGCTTCTGGTGGTGGTTCTCACGACGATCTCGTTGGGGCAGCGGTTTCGGTGGTTCCATGCGGTTGCGGGCGGGTTGGGGCTGGCCGGCATTGTCACGCTGCTTCTCGGCAAGGGGCTGGCGGTCGGTACTTTCCATCTCATGCCCGGTCACTTCTGGGCTGTGATCTCAGCCGTCACCTGGGCTGTTTTTTCGGCCATGGCGGCGCGCTATCCCTCCAGCAGCAGCAATTTCCTCGGCGTCATCTTTGGTGCCAGCGCCATCATCAATGGCTCTATCTGGCTGTTCGGTCTCGGCGCTCCCCCTGCCCCGGTTTCGAGCCTTGTTATCGTTGCTTCGGCCGCAATCTTTTTCGCGCTCGCCTATGCCATGTGGGATTTCGGCATGAAGCAGGGCAATGCGCAGCTTATTGGCGTGTTCAGTTTCCTGACCCCGGTTCTGACTGCGATCTATCTCGTTGCGCTCGGGATTGCCGAACTGACACCCTATCTCGTCTTGTCCTTGATGCTGGTGGTGTCGGGTATCGGCGTCGCCAAATATGGCGCGAAACTGAAACTTCGGCCCTGACCAGCCGAAACAAAATCGCGCTTTAGCGGCAGCAAGAGCAACGGCTTACCCCTGCTTTTGCGGCGCGTAAATTAGTCATCCGAGCCAAGCATTTAGCGCTTTACGACCGAAAAGCGGCATCGCATCACCTGTGACCAATGCCTTCGCTTTCACGGAAATAGCGCCACGATGAACAAGCTCCTCCTCTCCGCCGTTGCGGCGCTCGCTCTTGCCAGCAGCCCGGTTCTGGCCCAGCCCACCGACATTCTCAACGCTTCCTACGACATTGCCCGCGAGCTTTTCGAAGCCGAGAACGCCGCCTATGCGGCGACCGGCGCGACCGTCACCATCAACCAGTCGCATGCCGGCTCTTCGGCCCAGGCGCGCGCCGTGCTCGAAGGCCTCCAGGCCGACGTCGTCACCTTCAACCAGGTGACCGATATCCAGAAGCTGGTGGAAGGCGGTTATGTGTCGGAAGACTGGACCAGCGAATTCCCCAATAATGCTGCGCCCTTCTATTCCTTCCCGTCTTTCCTCGTCCGCTCGGGCAATCCCAAGGCCATCAAGGACTGGGGCGATCTCGCGGCCGAAGGCGTGCAGGTGATCTTCCCGAACCCCAAGACGTCGGGTAACGGCCGCTATACCTATCTCGCTGCCCGCGCCTGGGCGACCGAGGAATATGCCGGCGACGAAGCCAAGATCGAGGAATTCCTCACCAAGCTTTTCGCCAACGTTCCGGTCTTCGAAACCGGCGGCCGCGCAGCCACCACCGCCTTCACCGAGCGCCAGCTGGGCGATGTGCTGGTGACCTTCGAGGCCGAAACCCTCGCCGTCGTGAAGCAGCTCGGCGCCGACAAGTATGAAGCCGTCGTCCCGTCTGTGAGCTTCCTCTCGGAATTCCCGGTGGCGATCGTCGATAAGGTCGTCGATGCCCGTGGAAGCCGTGATCTTGCCAAGGCTTATCTCGATTTCCTCTTCACGCCAGAAGGCCAGGAAGTGGCAGCTGCCAATTTCCACCGTCCGCAGGATGAGGCCGTTGCCGCCGCGCATGCCGCGACCTTCCCGGAAATCCGTCTTGTGACCGTCGAAGACGCTTTCGGCGGCTGGGACAAGGTTGCCGCCGAGCACTTTGCTGACGGTGGTCTGCTCGACAGGGTTTTCGTCAACCAGTAACGGCCTCGGCTCAAGCAGTTTGCGGCGCGACTTCGGTCGCGCCGTATCGTATTTCGGGGGATATATGGCACAGCATCGCAGCAAGCACCTGCTGCCCGGTTTCGGGCTGTCCATGGGCATTTCGCTGTTCTATCTCACGCTCGTGATCCTGCTTCCCCTCGCCGCCATGCTGCTCAAGGTCGCAGGCATGGGGTTCCCTGAGTTCTGGCGGATCATCAGTTCGAATCGTGCGCTGGCGGCCTATCGGGTGACGTTCAGCTCGGCCTTTTTTGCTACGATCATCAATGGCGTGGTGGGGCTGCTGCTCGCCTGGGTCCTGACGCGGTATCGCTTTCCGGGGCGGCGCATTCTCGATGCTCTGATTGATCTGCCCTTTGCCCTGCCGACCGCCGTGGCGGGGCTGGTGCTGGTGACCCTCTTTGCGGAAACGGGCTGGTATGGGCAATTGCTCGAGCCAAATGGCATCAAGGTCAACTACACTCAGCTCGGAATTATCGCTGCCATGACGTTCACCTCCATTCCCTTCGTGGTGCGCGCCGTGCAGCCGGTGCTGGAAGAGGTCGATATCGACTTTGAAAACGCGGCGATAACGCTGGGCGCCTCGCGCTGGCAGGTTTTTACGCGGATCATCTGGCCGACAATCCTTCCCGCCTTCATTGGCGGCTGCGTGCTTTCCTTTGCGCGGTCGCTGGGCGAATTTGGCGCGGTCGTTTTCATCGCCGGCAACCTGCCGGGGCTCACGGAAATCGTCTCGCTGCTGATCTTCATCCGGCTCGATGAATACAATTATGAAGGCGCGGCGGCGCTCGCCTTCGTGCTGCTGGCCGTGGCCTTCCTGACGCTGATCGCGACGAACCTGCTGGCTGCCTGGCAGGTTCGCTATGTCGAGAGGAAGACCTGATGAGCCAGACGGCAGGGCGCAGTGCAGGCGCAAATGTTCTTATCGGGCTGTCGTTTCTGTTCGCCGCCGTGGCGCTGGTCGTGCCGCTGGCGCTGATCTTCAGCTTTGCGCTGCGCGAGGGGCTTGGCGCCTATTTCAGCGCCATCCTGAAGCCCGACACGCTGCATGCGATTCTTCTTACCGTTGTTACGGCCGTCATCGTCGTGCCGATCAATATGGTGGTCGGTGTGGCGCTGGCCTGGCTCGTGACGCGCTTCAAGTTTCGCGGCCAGCAATTGCTTATTGCCGTCATCGAACTGCCGGCGGCTGTCAGCCCGATCGTGGCCGGCATCGTCTACCTGTTTCTCTATGGCAATCAGGGGCTGCTTGGGCCGCTGCTGCAGTCGAGCGGATTGCAGATCATGTTCACCCCGCTCGCCATCGTGATGGTGAGTTTGTTCGTTACTGCGCCCTATGTGGCGCGCGAACTGGTGCCGCTGATGCGGCAGCAGGGGACGGATGACGAGGAAGCGGCTTTGTCGCTTGGCGCCAATGGCTGGCAGATGTTCTGCCGCGTTACGCTGCCCAATATCCGCTGGGGCCTGGTCTATGGCGCGGTGCTGACCAATGCGCGGGTGATGGGGGAATTCGGCGCCGTCTCGGTAGTGTCCGGTTCGATCCGCGGGCAGACCAATACGCTGCCGCTGCAGATCAATCTGCTGTTCAACGATTTCAATATCGCCGGCGCCTTTGCCGCGGCCTCGACGCTGGCGCTGATCGCGGTGATTACTCTGGTGCTGAAATCGGCGCTTGAGACTTGGGAACGCCGCTAGCGGCTTTCGCGGGCCGCTAGACAAGAATACGCTTGAGCCGGAGCCTTGGCGCCCCTAAGCGAGGGGCAGGATTTGCAATGCACACGACTCATATCGTTCCCCTGCCCCATCGCCCTGCTCTGGAACTGGGGCCACGTCCGCTCATCATGGGCATTCTCAACGTTACGCCGGACAGTTTTTCGGACGGTGGGTTGCATGCCACGCTCGATCACGCCGTGGCGCATGCGCGCGCTTTGCTCGATGAAGGCGCCGATATCATTGATATCGGCGGGGAAAGCACGCGGCCGGGCTCGGAAACTGTGGCGGTGCAGGCGGAACTGGATCGCGTCATTCCGGTCATCGACGCGCTGCGGGCTGCCGAGATCGTAGCGCCGATTTCCATCGATACCTACAAACCCCTGGTGGCCGATCAGGCGATCCAGGCGGGGGCCGATATTATCAATGATGTCTATGGTTTGCAGGGAGCGCCGGAAATGGCGGAGGTCGCAGCGCTTTATGGCGCGCCGGTGATCGCCATGCATTGGGACAAAAGCTGGGACGCGGAGACACTGCCGCTGCCCGCGATGATCGCGTATTTTGCCAAGACACTGGCGATTGCCGATGTGGCGGGACTGTCGCGGACGCAGCTGATCCTCGATCCGGGGTTTGGGTTTTCCAAGACGCTGGCGCAGAATTATCAAATCCTGCGGCTGCTGCCGGAGTTGGCGGAGGCCTATCCGGACCATGCCGTGCTGGTGGGCACCTCGCGAAAATCGATGATCGGCAAGCTTCTGGACAATCAGCCGGACGAGCGGCTGCCCGGGACCATAGCGACTACAGTGCAAGGCTATGAGCGCGGCGGACACATCTTTCGCGTGCATGACGTCGCGGCCAATCGCGATGCCCTGCGCGTGGCTCAAGCTACCCTTTACGGCCCCTAATTTTTGAGGACCATTCAATGACCGCAGCTTTTACGGGCGACCGCATCATTCTCCGCGATCTCGGCTTTTATGGCTATCACGGCCTCTTTGCCGAGGAGGAGCGGCTGGGTCAGCGCTTCTTCGTCGATCTCGAATGCGGGGTAGACCTGACCGCGCCGGGTGAGACGGATGCGATCGGGCATACGGTTTCCTATGCCGACATCTATGATGTGGTGAAGGCAACATTTGAGGGCCAACGGACCAAGCTGATCGAGGCGCTGGGCCAGAATATCGTCACGGCCCTGTTCGAGCGGTTTGGCGATATCAACTGGATCGTCATTCGCATTCGCAAGCCCGAGGCGCCAATTGCCATGGTGCGCGGGGAAGCGGCGATCGAGTTGCATCGCGTGAGGCAAGCGTGATGGCGAGAGCGTGGCTGAGCCTCGGGGCAAATATCGGCGATCCGCCGGCGCAGCTGTTGGACGCCATTCGACTGCTCGATGCGCACCCGAATATCCGGGTGGTCAAGCAATCGTCGGTGATTGCGACAAAGCCTTGGGGCAAGACGGATCAGCCGGATTTCGCCAATATGGCGGCGGAGGTCGAGACCGACCTCGAGCCCATCGACCTGCTGCATGTGGCGCTCGATACCGAGCGCGAAATGGGGCGCGTTCGGCACGAGGTCTGGGGACCGCGGCTGATCGACGTCGATATCATCGCTTATGAGCGGATCGAGATGCAGACGGGACGGCTGACGCTGCCGCATCCCCATGCGCATGCGCGCGATTTCGTGCTGGTGCCGTTGCGCGATATCTCGCCGGAAACGGCGGAGTGGATCGCGGCGCGGGCTTAGGCCCGCAACGCTTCCACAACGGCCACGGCCGTGTCGAACTCCACGCGACGCTTGGCGCGGCGGGTCATGGCTTCTTCGTCTGCGCCCCAGAGGCGGATTTGGTGGTCTTCGTCGACGTGAGCCGCGGTCCAGATCTGATCGGCGGAGAGCAGTTGATGCAGCAGGGCGATGGCGAGGAGGCCGGAGCCGGTGATGCCGGTGATGGAGACCAGCGCCGTCAGCGAGAGAAGGCCCTGCTCTTCCAGCGCGGCGTCGAGCTTGGTCAGCGTTGAAGCCGGCTGGGGCTGGTGGATGATGCCGATGGTGGGCTGGAAGGCCACGTCGAAATGTCGCGCCAGCGTGACCAGCGCCCCGTCCCAGTGCAATTCCTGATCGTCGACCAGTTCCTGCGGGGTATCGGCGCGATAGAGGAGGAGGTCGTTGCCGGCGAATTTGCCGATTTCCGAACGGAACGCCGGAACGTTCTCTTCGCCGCTTTCGACGGCCGAATTGATCAGTCGCACCATGGGCATGGTGGTGGGATCGACGTATTTGTCCTGCGCTGACCATTCGCTGGCCATGGCCTGGGCGATGGAAACCGCCGGCACGATCACCGGTAGTTTGCGGCCGGGCGTGCGGGTCTGCTTGCCATCGAGGGTGACGACGTAACCATCATCGGTGCGCGCGACATCGACGGCTGTGTAGAAGCGCTTGGGCAGGTCGATCGGGTTGATGTGCTGCGCCTGACCGTAGCCAAACTCCTGATTTTTCAGGGCTTCTTCCAACTGGTCGCGCATGTCAGTATTCCAGTACTTTCTTGATGGCGAGCGGCAGGTCGGCATAGGTGTCGACCAGCACATCCGCACCGGCAGCGAGCAATTCGCTGTCGTCGTGATGACCCCAGGTGACGCCGATGGCCTTGGCGCCGGCGGCCTTGCCCATCTCGATATCGAAGGTCGTGTCGCCGATGATGACCGTGTCACGCGCGTCGGCGCCGGTTTCGGCCATGGCACGGAGCATCATGCCCGGATGGGGCTTTGATGGATTGTGGTCCGGCGTCTGCAAGGTGACGAAATGGCCGGCAATGCCATGGAGTTGCGTCAGGCGGTGTACGCCGTTGAGGCCTTTGCCAGTGGCGATGCCGAGTAGCGTATCGGGCCAGGTGGCGAGGAAATCCAAGGCTTCTCGGGCGCCGGGGAAGAGGCCCTCGCGTCCCTCGGCCTGCACCAGCGAGGCGCGATAGCGGCTGCGATAGTCTTCAGCCATTTGCTCGGCTTGCGGCGTCACATCGGTGCCGAGAAGCCGCGCGATGGCAACCGGTAGCGACAGGCCGATGACCCGGCGCGATTGCGTCGGGGTCGGTGGCGTCAGGCCGGCTGCTTCGAAAGTCGTGGTCATATGTTCGACGATCAGGGCCTCTGTGTCGATCAGCGTCCCGTCCATGTCGAACATGATGAGTTTCACGCGCCGTTCTCCGGATCGATATCCTGAACATCGTAGCGGTCGGCATCGAAGCCCAACGCGTCCCAGCTTTCACGCATGTGTGGCGGCAAAGGTGCTGAAATATCAAGGCGTTTGCCATTGCGCAGCGGCAGGGCGATGCGGCGGGCATGGAGGTGCAGGCCCTCGCCGAGGCCGGGAGCCGGCATCCAGTTTTCGATGTTGAAGTAACGCGGATCGTCGATGATCGGCGTGCCGAGCTGGGCCATGTGGACGCGGAGCTGATGGGTGCGACCGGTGACAGGCTTGAGCGTGACCCAGGCAAAGCGGCGGCTGGCGGTCTCGGTGGTCGAGTAATAAGTCGAGGAATGGACGGCGCCGGGAGCGCCATTTTTCACCACAACCATCTGCTCGCCGTCTTCAGTCACCCGCTTGGCGATGAAGCAGGAGATTTCGCCCTGGCGCGGCGTCGGGTTGCCGGCGACGAGAGCCCAATAAATCTTGCGCGCCGAGCGCGACATGAAGACCTTGCCGAAATGGGTCGCCGCCTGGCCGGTCTTGGCGACGACGAGGCAGCCAGAGGTGTCGCGGTCGAGGCGGTGCACCAGGCGCGGAGCTTCGCCGAGCTTGTTGGGCAGGCTCTTTAAGAGGCCATCGAGATGGCGGGCCGTGCCGCTGCCACCCTGCACGGCGAGGCCGTGAGGTTTGTTGAAGACATAGAGGTCATCATCCTCATAGAGGATCAAGTCCTTGAGAAACCTTGCATCTTCATCGTTGACCTTGGTGGGGCGAACGGTGCCGGGGTCATCGACCGGCGGAATGCGGATGGACTGGCCAGCGGCAAGGCGCGTGCTGGTCTCGGCTTTCGCCTTGTCGACCTTGACTTCACCATTGCGGATCAGCTTTTGCAGGCGGCCGAAACCGACCTGGGGGAAATGCCGGGCAAACCAGCGATCGAGACGCATGCCGTCTTCGTCTGCTGTGACTTCCCGATGTTGAACGCCACTCATGCGGGGCTGCCTCTGGTTATCAAAAGGCCGAGATATAGGCCTATGAGACAAACTACAACTGACAAGGCGACATAGGTGATCGCCGCGAACAATTCGCCGCGCTCGATGAGAACGATCGTGTCGAGCGAGAACGAGGAGAAAGTAGTGAAGCCACCGAAAATTCCGATGGCCACAAAGAGCCTTAGCTCATGTTGGTGGGCGGGGAGAAATTTGGCCATGAAGCCGACAAAGAGGCCCATGGCGATGGAGCCGATGATGTTGATCAAGAGGGTCGCGAGCGGGAAGCCCATGGGCCAGAGGCGGCCGATGATGCTCGAAAAGCCGTAGCGGGCCATGGCGCCGAGGGCGCCGCCGGCGCCGACTAGGAGGAAGCCGTACATCGCTAAACCTCAGTCTTTCCTGGCTTTTTCGGCGCGAAGGCGGGCGAAATAGTCCATGCGTTTTTTCAAATCGCGCTCGAAACCGCGCTCGACGGGTTGATAAAACTGTTGTCTACCAAGGGTTTCGGGGAAGTATTCCTGACCGGAAAAAGCGTCGGGAACGTCGTGGTCGTATTGGTAGCCGTCGCCATAGCCTTCGCCCTTCATCAACTTGGTGGGGGCGTTGAGGATGACCATGGGCGGCATGGGCGAACCAGTTGATTTCGCTAGGGAAATTGCGGCCTTGAAGGCGGTGTAGACGGCGTTGGATTTGGGCGCGAGGGCGAGGTAGACGACGACCTGAGCGAGGGAGAGTTCGCCTTCGGGGGAGCCGAGCATCTGGTAGGCGTCGCGGCCGGCGATGGCGAGGGGGAGCGCTTGCGGGTCGGCATTGCCGATGTCCTCGGAAGCCATACGAATCAAGCGTCTAGCGAGGAAAAGCGGGTCTTCACCGGCATCGATCATGCGGGCGAAATAGTAGAGCGCGGCGTCTGGATCGGAGCCGCGAATGGTTTTGTGCAGCGCCGAAATGAGGTTGTAGTGGCCCTCCTGCGCCTTGTCGTAAATGGGGGCTCTACGCTGCACTACGGTTAGCAGACTGTTAGCATCGAGTGTCTCATCAGGCTTGGCAGATGCTAAAATCTCCTCGACGAGGCCGAGAAGGGCGCGACCATCGCCATCGGCAAGGCCGAGGAGGGTGTGGCGCGCTTCGTCAGTGATCGGCAAAGTCGACCCGACGAGGCTTTCAGCGCGACTGAGGAGCAGCGCGAGATCGTCGGCTGTCAGCGATTGGAAACGCAGGACCTGGCTGCGGGAGAGAAGCGCGGCGTTGAGCTCGAAGGACGGGTTTTCGGTGGTGGCGCCGACGAGGACGACGGTGCCGTCTTCCATGACAGGAAGAAAGCTATCCTGCTGGGCGCGGTTGAAGCGATGGATCTCGTCGACAAAGAGCAGCGTCCGGTGGCCGGAGAGGCGTTCGAAGCGGGCCTTTTCGAAAACCTTTTTCAGGTCGGCTACGCCGGAGAAAATGGCAGAGATCTGCTCGAAGCGGAAACCGATCTGGTCGGCGAGGAGGCGCGCCACGGTGGTCTTGCCGGTGCCGGGAGGGCCCCAGAGGATGAGCGAGCCGAGGCGGCCGGAAGCGAGCATGCGGGTGAGCGTGCCATCGGGGCCGAGGAGATGGGATTGGCCGATCACCTCATCGAGGGCGCGCGGGCGCAGCTGGTCCGCGAGGGGACGGGCCTTGTCGGTTTCGTTGGGATCGGCGGCGAAGAGATCGGACATGGGGGCTCAATAGCAAATTGTGCGGCGAGTGGCACGCGGCTTCGTTCAAGTGTTGCCTTGGCTCGAGTTGCGCGTTCAACTGTGGCTAGAGGAAGAGGGATTGCACATGATTGGTCGTTGGGTTGCCGCTTTGGCGCTGGTTTGTCTGTCGGGTTCGACTGTCGTGGCTCAGGAGGATGCCATTGGAGCGCCGGGACCGTTTGTGCTCGAGGGGACGAGCTTTGAACTCGCTTGGACGAGCCACCCGACGGACGCGTTCTACAAGCAGGAATATGTGCCCGAGGGGCAGACGGTGGAAGCCTATGATCAGATGTTCATGGTGGATGTGCTGACCAATGGGGTTTCGGTCGGGGATGCTGCCGGCACGATGATCAAGGGTTTGCAGGAGCGCAAGGCGAGCGACCCGGTGGTGAATTTCGACGTGATGCAGAACGAGGCGACGGGGGAAATGATCCTCGACTTCATGCTCAGCGACAGCAGCGGCGAGGCAGTGATCGTCGAGTGGAACGCCTATCGCTATGTGCCGCTGGAGGATGGGGTGGCGATGTTCGGGATCAGCCGGCGTGGATATGGCGATGGGGCGAGTGAGTTGCTGAGGGGATTGAAGGAAACGCGGATGAAGACGATCCAGGCGCTGGCGGAGTTGGAATTGCCGGAAGTGGGGGTGGAGTAAGGGGGTAGCGGCGGGGGTTGAGGGGGTGATTCAAGGGGACGGTGTTTGTGACTCCACCCCCTCCCATCCTCCCCCATCAAGGGGGAGGTGAAGGGACCGCGGTTTACTCTGGATGGTGCCCTCACTCGATGCCGCACCTCCCCCTTGATGGGGGAGGATGGGAGGGGGTGGCGGGGACTGAGGGAGCGAGAAATCTCGAAGACCTCACCATGAGGGCTACTGGGGTTTCCTCTCTACTGGTGCTTCCAGCTCGTGCGGAGCCTTCGGGTCGGGCCCGAGGGGGGGGGGCCTATCCGCTGACTATGGCTCTACTCACCCTTCCGTCCCGCTGCAGGATGATTTGCCAGGTGCGCATCCGTTGCGAAGCTGTGGCGCTGAAGGTTTGGGCGTCTTTGATGTCGGTGTCGTTGAGCTGGAGGATGACATCGTCGACCTGGAGGCCCATGGCTTCGGCGGGGGAACCGGCGGCGATGGCGGTGATGAGGACGCCGGTGGCGTCGTAGGGGAGGTTTTTGGATTCGGCGAGGGCCGGGTCGAGCTGGCGGACCGTGACGCCCGAGAAGCGGGAATCGGCGGAGATGGTGGCGGTGGCGTTGCCGGCTGGTGCGGGGGCAGCTTCGACCTGGAAATCCAGCGTGTCGGTTGACGTGCCGCGCAGGCGTTCGAGTTTGGTGGTTTGGCCGATCGGCTTGGTTGCCAGGCGGAAATTGAAGGCGCTGGGGTCGTCTACGCGCTGGCCATCGACGGAGAGGACGACGTCGCCGGACTGGAAGCCGGCGCGGGCGGCGGGGCCATCGGGGGCGACTTCGGTGATGAGGGCGCCGTGGGGCGCATCCATGCCGAGGCTATTGGCGATGTCGGAATCGACGGCCTGCATCTTGGCGCCGAACCAGGGGCGGACAATGGCGCCGCCGGTGACGCCGGCCTCGGCGACGAGCTTGGCCATATTGGCGGGGATGGCAAAGCCGATGCCGACGGAGCCGCCGGACTGGGAATAGATGGCCGTGTTGATGCCGACCAGGCGCCCCTGCATATCGACCAGAGCGCCGCCGGAATTGCCGGGATTGATGGCTGCGTCGGTCTGGATGAAGAATTCGTAATTGGAGCTTTCGACGCCGGTGCGCGCGAGGGCCGAGACGATGCCGGAGGTAACGGTCTGGCCGACGCCGAAGGGATTGCCGATGGCGAGGACGAGATCGCCGACAAGCAGCGCGTCGCTATCGGCAAAGGTGATGGCGGGGAAAGCCACGCCGCGGGTATCGCGGACACGAAGAACGGCAAGATCGGTCTGTTTGTCTTCGACGACGACATCGACGGCGAATTCGCGACCGTCGCTCAAAGCGATGCGAACGTCGGTGGCGCCGTTGATGACGTGGGAATTGGTGAGGATGACCCCTGCCCCATCGACGATGACGCCGGAGCCGAGCGAACGGGATTCGCGCGGGCGGGACTGGAACTGATCGCCGAAGAAGCGGGAAAAGAACGGATCATTGGCGAAGGGGGAAGCCGCCTGGGACTCGATGCGGGTCGCGTAGACATTGACCACCGAGGGCGACACCGCCTGGACGATGGGGGCGAAGCTGAGCTGCACCTGCGGCTGGCTGGACGGCACCGCGCGCGGCGCCGAAACAGGCGGTGGCGTTTCGATCTGTGCCTGAGCCTGTTGAACCTGGGCCTGCCCCGGTGCGTTCCAGGGAGAGAAGGCCAGTGTGCCGCCGATGGCGATGACCGCTACGGCGACACCCGAAAAGACGAGCGTTCGCAGAGACATGGGTAAACTTTCAGCTACCTGTTCAGAGCCGTTTGGCTCACAGAATGCGACGCGAGCAGAACGCCCGGAATCTGTCATGAAAATGACGCTCGAACATTGTTGTTTCCCTAGGCAAATAAACGTTTGCGCGAGGGGGCACACGGCCCTATATGCAGCGCTCAATTTTCTCGCGTTTTCGAACTGGAAAACACGTAAACGCGGTGAATTTCCTTCACTCTCCAGCCCCGAAAGGCCTGTTGTCCAATGACTGACGAGCCGAAGACCGTTTACGCCAATACCTCCGCGCTGATCGCGGCAGAGGCGCCGGACTTTCCTTCTTTCCTCTTCTCGGAGAAGGAGTTCCACAGGGCTGTGAAAGTCTTCAAGAAGGGCTTTGACGGGCTGCTGACCTATGCGGTGAAGTGCAACCCGTCGCCGCACATCATCGCGCAGCTGCACAAGGAAGGCCTCAAGGCCTTCGACGTGGCTTCGAACACCGAAATGGAACTGGTGCGCGACCATGCGCCCGGCGCCGTAATGCACTACAACAACCCGATCAAGAACAAGCGCGAGATCGAACGCGCTTATGAAGAGTTCGGCGTTCGCAGCTTCACCATCGACCACCCGCAGCAGCTCGACCAGCTCGCTGCTGTCGTCTCGCCATCGCGCGATGTGGAAGTGACCACGCGCTTCAAGGCCGGCAAGGCGCTGAAGAGCTATGATTTCGGCATCAAGTTTGGCGTGATGGAACAGGGCGCGGCCGAAATCGTCACCGCCGTCGAGAAGATGGGCTATACGCCCAGCCTCTGCTTCCATGTCGGGTCGCAGTGCGAAGACGCCTATGCCTATGAGCGCCACATCGCGGCGGCGGCGCGGATCGTTGAAGAAAGCGGCATCGAGTTGAAGCGCCTCAATATCGGCGGCGGCTATCCGGCCCCCTACCCGACCAGCGAAGCGCCGCCGATGGACTATTATTTCGAGACCATCTCGCAGGCTGTTTCCGACCATTTTGGCGACAAGAACAAGCCAGAACTGATCATCGAGCCGGGCCGGTCGCTGGTGACGTCCTCGACCTCGCTGCTGCTGCGCGTGAAGCATCAGCGCGGCGGGCAGTCGGTTTATGTCAATGACGGCGCCTATGGTTCGCTGATGGAAGTGAAGTTCATGCACTTCACCCCGCCGGTGCGCGTTTGGCGCGGGCCGCGTCTCCACGACAATAATGGCGAATTCTCCGAATTCACCATCTGGGGCCCGACTTGCGACAGCTATGACGTGCTGCCGCAGGTGTTCACCCTGCCGGCCGATATCGATGAAGACGACTGGATCGAATTCGGCCTGATGGGGGCGTACACGCAGGCTTCGCTGACCCCGTTCAATGGGTTTGACCGTCGCGACCAGTATTGGGTCGAGGACGTTTATACCGGCAAGGACATGGCGCCGGCTGAGTAAGGTCTTTTGGGATTTTGATAGGGACCCGCCCGGGCTTTGGCTTGGGCGGGTTCTTTTGTTTTTGGGGGGATTCTTTCGCCCAACGGCTGTCATCCCGGCGAAGGCCGGGATCCATCTCGAGATCTCAGGATGGGCCCCGGCCTTCGCCGGGGTGACAGCCGGGGATGGGGCGGGAACGGCGGATAAGCCGAGTCTTTTCGGCAGTTTAGACGTTTTGGTTCGTGGATTGAATCAGGGGGAGAGGTTGATGGACGAGCCACCAGATATTGCCACTTTGGGCCGGCGGATCATGATCGTGGGGCCGACCAATTCGGGGAAATCGACGCTGGCGGTGGCGATCGGGGAGAGGTTGGGGATGCCCGCGAGGCATGTCGATCTTTTCAATCACACGCCCAATACGGACTGGGTTCCGCGGCCCAAGGCGGAGTTTCATGCACTGCATGCGGCGGCGATCGCCGAGCCCGAATGGGTCATGGACGGAAATTATTCCGAGGTTTTGCCAGCCCGATTGCAGCGGGCGACCGGAATCATTGCGATCGATGACTTCCTGGCCCGGCGGTATTGGCGCTATTTTCGAAGGACGTTGAGCCAGAACAGGGCCGGAGCCCTCGAGGGCAATCGGGATTCCATCAAGTGGCATATGATCCACTGGCTTTGGCACACGCGGCGCTCGGGCGGAAAACTGCGGATCATGGCGGAGAACAGTGGCCTGCCCTTGGTAGTCTGCCGCAACCAGCAGGAACTGGACCGGCTCTATCGGGCCTGGGGGCTTACTTTGCCTTTGGCTTGACCAGATTGAAGCGGATCAGGCTTTCGGCGGCGCTGAGCACGGCTTCTTTCGGGGTGTGATAGGGGCGGCCGAGGAGGCGTTCGCCCTTGGAGCCGTCGAAGTGTTTTTCGTTGCCGATGTCGTTGATGATCTGGCGAACGGGGCCGCCGAGGGTCGCGAGGATGCGCATGAGCCAATCGGGGATGGTTTTTATGGTGACCTGGTAGTCGGAATAGGCCTCGCGAAGGGTTGCGGCGACGTCCTCGAAACTTTGATAGGGGCCGGTCGCGAGATAGCGCTGGCCCACGCTTTCGGGATTGCGGAGGGCGGCGAGGTGCATGGCGGCGACGTCGCGGACATCGCTGATGGCAAAGCCGATACGCGGCATGGCGGGGGTGGAGCCATCGAGGAGACCACCGACGAGGCCGAGGGAAATGCTGGTTTCAGGGTCGCTGGCGGGGCCGAGGATGGCGCCGGGGTGGATGGTGGTCAATTGCATGTTCTGGCCGCTGGCGAAGGCCCAGGCGGCCTGTTCGGCGCGAGTCTTGCCGATGCAATAGGCCCAGGGGCGGCGCATCTTGGTCAGATCGGTGAAATCGGCTTCGGTATAGGTGTGCTTGCCGGTTTCGTGGCCATGGCCGTAGCCGACCGTGGCGATGGAGGAGGTCATGATGACGCGGCGCACGCCTTCGGCGCGGGCGAAGCGCAGGACGCGCTCGGTGCCTTCGACGGCGGGGCGGATGACGGTCGAGGGATCTTTGGGTTCTTCGGCTGATATGACCGTTGCGACATGCATGACCGCCGCGACGTCTTCCATGGCATAGGCCCAGCCGGCGTCGTCGAGGAGGTCGGCTTCGACGATTTCGAGGCGATCGCCGGCGCCGGGCGCGAGGAGATCCATGGCGGCCTGGATGGAGCGCAGCTTGCCGCGATTGCGCACGGTGCCGCGGACGCGGTAGCCGGCGCGCAGGAGTTCGCCGATGACGTGCTTGGCCACGAAGCCGGAGGCTCCGGTGACGAGAATGCGGTCCATGAATCTGCCCCCAAATCGCCCCCTGCCCTACACGGTCAAGCCGGTGCGCGGAAGCGGCTTTTGGTTTGTCCGGCGGACATTGAAAAGGCGGCGACAAGAAAATGAGATAAATTAGTCTGAGTGCCGTCGCGCCACTCGTCTAGGAGTGACGGCGGGAATGGCCTGCCGGTTTCGAGAGGAGACTAAAATGCAATTCCTGGTCGCAATTCACCTGCCTGACGACTTCGACCCGTCCAAGGAGGCCCCTTCGACAATCAAGGATATTTCCGCTCTCAACGAGGAGATGATCGCCAAGGGGGTTCGCGTGTTTGTGGGGGGCCTGCAGACCGCCACGCGCGCCAAGACCATCCGCGCGCGCAACAATGGCGGCATGGTGGTTACCGATGGGCCGTTCGTGGAAGCGAAGGAGCATGTCGGCGGTTTTTGGGTGCTCGAATGCGAAAGTTTTGACGAGGCCCTTGAATGGGGGAAGAAGGCGACGGTCGCGTGCCGCGCGCCGGTGGAAGTGCGGCAGTTCATGGAGGTGCCGCCGGAGCGGTTGAAGGCACGGGCGGAAGCGGAGGCGCGGGCGGCGAAGTAGCGGGCTGCGTCATCGGGCCACGACCTCGTGGTTCGAGGCTACGCTGGCGCTTCGCACCTCACCATGAGGTCTACTGGGAAACAAAAAAGGGCGGCCACTGGGGCCGCCCTTTGAATTTGGGAGAAGCGAAGCTTATGCAGCTTCGGATTCTTCTTCGTTGTACTGGACCGGACCGGAATCGAGGCCCTTGGCGTTGACGTCGCGGTCAACGAATTCGATGACGGCCATCGGCGCGTTGTCGCCATAGCGGAAGCCGGCCTTCAGGATGCGGATATAGCCGCCCTGACGTTCGGCATAGCGCGGGCCGAGAACGGCGAACAGCTTTGCAACCTGGCCTTCGTCGCGGATCTGCGCGATAGCCTGGCGGCGAGCGTGCAGGTCGCCGCGCTTGCCGAGGGTGATCAGCTTCTCGACGATCGGACGCAGGTCCTTGGCCTTGGGAAGCGTGGTAACGATCTGCTCGTGCTTGATCAGCGCGGCGGACATGTTGGCGAACATCGCCTTACGGTGGGAAGCGGTACGGCTGAGTTTGCGGCCGCGATTACCGTGTCGCATGGGTTATCTCCTAAAGTCTTGGGCGGCGCCGGATCAATAATGATCTTCGTAGCGCTTAGCGAGGTCATCGATATTCTCGGGCGGCCAATTGGCCACGTCCATCCCGAGATGAAGCCCCATCTGTGCCAGGACTTCCTTGATTTCATTGAGCGACTTGCGGCCGAAATTCGGGGTCCGCAGCATCTCGGCTTCCGTCTTCTGGATAAGGTCGCCGATGTAGACGATGTTGTCGTTCTTGAGGCAGTTGGCCGAACGGACAGACAGTTCGAGCTCGTCGACCTTCTTGAGCAGCGCCGGGTTGAAGGCGAGTTCCGGGACAGCGTCCTGGGCCTTTTCCTTGGTGGGCTCTTCGAAATTGACGAAGACCGAAAGCTGGTCCTGAAGAATGCGCGCAGCATAAGCCACTGCATCTTCCGGCGAAATGCCGCCATTGGTTTCGACGGACAGCGTCAGCTTGTCCTTGTCGAGGCTTTCGCCGGCACGGGTCGCATCAACCTTGTAGCTGACACGGCGCACAGGCGAGAACAGGGCGTCGACCGGAATATAGCCAATCGGCGCGTCTTCCGGACGGTTCTTGTCGGCAGGAACATAGCCCTTGCCGGTATTGACGGTGAACTCGATGTTGATCTCGGCGCCATCATCGAGATGGCAGATCACGAGTTCGGGGTTCAGCACTTCGATATCGCCGGAGACTTTGATGTCGCCAGCGGTCACGGCGCCCGGACCCTGCTTGGAGAGAGTGAGACGCTTCGGGCCTTCGCCACCCATCTTGATGGCGATTTCCTTGACGTTCAGCACGAGGTCGGTGATGTCTTCCCGAACGCCGGGAAGCGACGAGAATTCGTGCAGAATGCCATCGATCTGGATAGCGGTTACCGCCGCGCCCTGAAGCGACGACAGCAAGACGCGACGCAAGGCGTTGCCAAGGGTCAAGCCATAGCCGCGCTCAAGCGGCTCGGCCATAACCGAAGCATGACGCGAGTCAGCGCCATCCGAAACAATCTCCAGCTTGGTCGGCTTGATAAGTTCCTGCCAGTTCCTCTGGATCGTCACGGTATTGTCCTTTCAAATTCGCGGCCTGACGAGGCCGCACCGCCGCAAACACAATAGAACCCCTGGCCCCGGGGCCAGGAGTTTACCAAGTGGTCTAGTCTTTAGACGCGGCGCCGCTTGCGCGGACGGCAACCGTTGTGCGGAATCGTGGTCACGTCGCGGATGGAGGTGACATTGAAACCAGCAGCCTGAAGAGCGCGGAGCGCAGATTCACGGCCCGAACCGGGACCACGCACTTCGACCTCAAGGGTCTTCATGCCATGTTCCTGAGCCTTCTTTGCAGCATCTTCGGCAGCAACCTGGGCAGCATAGGGGGTCGACTTGCGCGAGCCCTTGAAGCCCATCACGCCCGACGAGGACCACGAAATCGTGTTGCCCTGCATGTCAGCGATGGTGATCATGGTGTTGTTGAAGGAAGCGTTCACGTGTGCAACGCCAGACGTAATGTTCTTGCGTTCCTTGCGCTTGACGCGCGTCGTATCAGTCTTTGCCATTCAGGTCCTCTGGGGTATCGGCGCTGCCGTAATGCCAGCAGCTCCACCAAGGATTAAGCGGATCAGGATTTTGGCTTCTTCCCCGTAGGGAACCGGCCAAAATTCTATCCGCCGCGTCCAATTCAAATTGCCAGCCTGCACATGCAGGCCGGAATTACTTCTTCTTGCCGGCGATCGGCTTTGCCGGACCCTTGCGGGTACGAGCATTGGTATGGGTGCGCTGACCGCGGACCGGAAGGCCACGGCGGTGACGCAGGCCGCGGTAGTTGCCGAGGTCCATCAAACGCTTGATGTTCATGGCAACGCTACGGCGAAGATCGCCTTCGACGACATAGTCGCGATCGATCGCTTCACGGATCTGGATCACTTCGGCGTCGGTCAGTTCGTTGACGCGACGCTCAGCCGGAATACCGACCTTGGTAGTGATTTCATTGGCGAACTTTTCGCCGATCCCGTGAATGTACTGCAGCGCGATTACAACGCGCTTGTTCGTCGGGATATTGACGCCAGCAATACGAGCCACGTCTGCTCTCCTTCATTCAACACGCGCCATCGCGGCGGGTGTCATTCAAACAACAAGGGACCGGATTTCGATCCCCAACCAAATGGGAGAACCGAACCCAGCCCAATAATCCATGAGACTGGTGCGGTTCTTTAAGGATTCGACAAGGCGAAGTCAACTGCTTCGCCTTGTCGAAGATTAGTTAGGCAGGGCTGCCTTTATGGCCGCCGTCACCGCATCGACCGGCTCCATGCCGTCTACGGGGCGCAAGAGACCCTTTTCGGCATAGAAAGCCACGAGAGGCGCAGTCTGCTCCTGATAGACGTCGAGGCGCTTGCGCAGCACTTCCTCGTTATCGTCGGCGCGGGCTCCACCCGATTCCTTGCCGCGCTGGATAACGCGACGGACCAGTTCATCGGCATTGGCCTTGATCTCGATGACAGCATCGAGGGCCACGCCCTTGTCCTTGAGCATGCCAGCGAGGGCTTCGGCCTGCGCGATGGTGCGCGGGAAACCATCGAGGATGAAACCAGGCTTGCAATCGTCGGCATCGAGTCGCTCGGACACGATACCATTGACGATTTCGTTGGAGACGAGATCGCCCCGATCGACGATCGCCTTGGCTTCGAGCCCGAGGGGCGTCTTGGCGGCGATAGCGGCCCGCAGGATGTCACCAGTGGACAATTGCGGGATGCCGTAGGCCTCAACCAGAATTTTTGCCTGCGTGCCCTTCCCCGCCCCTGGCGGTCCCAACAGGATCAGTCTCATCGGCGCTTGCCCCCTCCAAGGCGAGATTTCTTCAACAGCCCCTCATATTGCTGGGCCACGAGATGGCTCTGGATCTGGCTGACCGTATCGAGGGTCACCGTCACCATGATCAAGAGCGAGGTACCGCCAATGAACTGGCTGACCGCCAGCTGGCTGAACATCACTTCGGGAATCAGAGCCACCACAGTGAGATAGAGTGCACCGACAACAGTGATGCGCGTCAACACATAGTCGATGTGCTGGGCGGTGCGTTCACCCGGACGAATGCCCGGAATGAAGCCGCCGGAGCGCTTGAGATTGTCCGCGGTCTCGGTCGGGTTGAACACGATGGCCGTGTAAAAGAACGCAAAGAAGATGATGAAGAACGCGAACAAAGCCAGATAAAGCGGCTGGCCACGGCCGAGAAGCGCGGTCACCGTGGTGAGCCAGCTTGGCGCGTTACCCTGAGCGGCAAACGACGCGATGGTCGCGGGCAGCAAGAGGAGCGAGGAGCCGAAAATCACGGGGATAACGCCCGAGGTGTTGAGCTTCAATGGCAAGTGCGAGGACTCGCCCTGGAACATCTTGTTGCCCACCTGACGCTTCGGATACTGAATCAGCAGCCGGCGCTGGGCGCGCTCGAAGAAGACGATCAAGGCGATCACCACCAAAGCGAGGACGATCATACCAAGCGCCGCAAAGCCGGGAATAGCGCCCGTACGGCTGAGCTCCAGGGTCTGGGCAATGGTCGAGGGCAGGTTTGCCACGATGCCGGCGAAGATGATCAGCGAGATGCCGTTGCCGACGCCGCGCGAGGTGATCTGCTCACCCAGCCACATCAGGAACATGGTACCGCCGACCAGCGTAATCACGGTCGAGAGGCGGAAGAACCAGCCGGGATTGAGAACCACGCCCTGGCTGCCTTCGAGGCCCACGGCAATGCCATATGCCTGAACGGCGCAGAACACGACCGCCAGATAGCGCGTGTACTGGTTCATCTTGCGGCGCCCGGCTTCACCCTCTTTCTTGAGGGCTTCGAGGCGCGGCGAGGCCGTGGCGATCACCTGCACGACGATCGACGCCGTAATGTAGGGAATGAGGTTGAGCGCGAAGATGGCCATACGTTCCACGGCGCCGCCGGAGAACATATTGAACATCCCGATGATGCCCTGCTGGCTCTGCTCGAAAGTCGCGCGGAACGCGTCAGGGTCAATGCCCGGAACCGGAATGAAGGTGCCCAAACGATAAACAAGCAGCGCGCCCAGAGTGAACCAGATGCGCTGCTGCAGGGCTTTCGCCTTGGAGAAGGTCGAGAATGAGAGATTGCGAGCTAGCTGCTCGGCTGCGGACGCCATACTTCGCTCCCTAGAGTCTGATATGAGCTGAACGCATCAAATCGGCGGCTCTAAAATTTCGTTGCCGCAGGGATTTCGCGAAAAACGCCTGGCATTTTCCGCCCCTGCTCCGTGGCTTTGAGGCCAGGCGCGCTCGGAGCGCCCAAGGAGCATATAGGACTGCCACCCCGACGCAACAAACCAAAAAGGCGCACCCGACCGCAAGGCCGGGTGCGCAAAGCCAAATTACTTGGCAGCGTACGGGGTCTTCTTCCAGGTTTCCTTGGCCGGGATCAGATCGACCTTGCCACCGGCAGCTTCGACAGCGGCCGCAGCACCCTTGGAAACGTGATCAACCTTGAAGGTAACCTTCTTGGCCGTGAAACCTTCCGCGCCGATCAGACGCACGCCGTCCTTGGGACGACGGATAACGCCGGCAGCGACGAGCGCTGCTGCGTCGACCACGCCCTTAACGTCCAGCTTGCCGCTGTCGATATAGGCCTGGATACGATCGATGCGAACCTGGTTCCAATCCTTGGGGTTCCAAGAATTGAAGCCACGCTTCGGCATACGCATGTGAAGGGGCATCTGGCCGCCTTCAAAGCCGTTGATCGCGACACCGGCACGGGCCGTCTGGCCCTTGCCGCCACGACCACCGGTCTTGCCAACGCCGGAGCCGATACCACGGCCAACGCGAACGCGGACCTTGTTAGCGCCGTCGTTGTCGCGAAGTTCGTTCAAACGAGTCATTGATCGCGCTCCCTCTTACTCGCCGATTACGCGGACGAGGTGCGTGACCTTCTTGATCATGCCACGGACTTCGGGCGTATCAATCAGCTCGCGCTCTTTGTTCATCTTGTTCAGCCCGAGACCGATCAGGGTCGCGCGCTGGCTCTTTTCGCGGCGGATCGGGGAACCGACCTGCTTCACGGTAATCATCTTCTTGTCAGCCATTGTGCTTCTCCGTTCCTACGGGCTCAGGCTTCGACTGCAGTCTCGCCGCGGCGAGCTTGCAGTTCGGAGACCTTGAGGCCGCGGCGGGCAGCCACGGCGCGGGGGCTATCAACGCGCTTGAGAGCGTCGAAAGTCGCGCGGACCATGTTGTACGGGTTCGACGTACCGGTGGACTTGGCGACGATGTCGTTGATGCCCAGGGTTTCGAACACAGCGCGCATCGGGCCGCCGGCGATGATGCCGGTACCGGCAACGGCTGCACGCAGCACGACCTTGCCGGCGCCGTGGCGGCCGGTGATGTCGTGGTGAAGCGTACGGGCGTCACGCAGCGGCACGCGGATCATCTGGCGCTTGGCCTGTTCCGTTGCCTTGCGGATCGCTTCGGGAACTTCACGGGCCTTACCGTGACCGAAACCAACGCGACCCTTCTGGTCACCCACAACGACGAGGGCTGCGAAACCAAAACGCTTGCCGCCCTTAACAACCTTGGCCACACGGTTGATGTGGACCAGGCGATCGACGAACTCGCTTTCGCGTTCTTGAACGTCTCTGCTCATAATGTTTTTCCTCGCCGCTGTTAGAACTGCAGACCGCCCTCACGGGCAGCATCTGCAAGGGCCTTAACACGGCCGTGATAAATGTAAGCGCCGCGATCGAAGATCACTTCGGCAACGCCAGCCTTCACACCGCGCTCGGCGATCAGCTTGCCGACAACAGCGGCAGCTTCAGAAGTGCCGCCGCTCTTGATCGAGCCGCGCACGTCCTTCTCGAGGGTGGAAGCCGCAGCCAGCGTACGACCATTCGCGTCGTCGATGATCTGGGCGTAGATATTCTTGTCCGAGCGGAAAACGCTGAGACGGGCGCGACCAAAGGCACGAGCCTTGAGCGCCTTGCGGACACGAGCCTTGCGGCGGTCTGCACCTTTTGCACTGATAGCCATAGGTGGCGCTCCTTACTTCTTCTTGCCTTCTTTGCGGAAGACCTGCTCGCCGGCGTAACGCACGCCCTTGCCCTTGTAGGGCTCGGGGGGACGCCAGCCGCGGATCTCCGCAGCGACTTGACCGACCTGCTGCTTATCAATGCCGGTGATGACGATTTCAGTCGGAGCCGGCACGGCCAGGGTGATACCCTTGGGAGCCGCATAGATCACTTCGTGGCTGAAACCGAGCGAAAGCTTGACATCCTTGCCCTGCAGCGCGGCGCGATAACCAACGCCCTGGATGGCCAGCTTCTTCTCGTAACCAGCGCTCACCCCGGTGACCATGTTCTGGATCAGCGCGCGGGTGGTGCCCCAGGCAGCACGAGCTTCACGGGTGTCGTTAGCGGGGGTGATGACGATGCCATCCGAACCCTGCTCAATATTGACGATATCCATGAGCGTGAGGCTCAGTTCGCCCTTCGGGCCCTTGGCGGAGACGTCGCGACCATTGATCGTGACCGTAACGCCATTAACCGGGGCCACCGGTTTCTTGCCAGTACGTGACATTCTATATCCTTGAGTAATCGTCTTACCGCGCAGACAATGCGCGTGAAAGTGCCCGAAAACGGAGCCGACCAGCGTTTCCGAGAAACGTTGATCGCGCTCCTATCAGTTTTTGCCGCACTTACAACAGGAAAGTGGAAACCACCCGCCCTCGAAGTGCTTCAATGAGCTTCGGGCCCACACGCATTAGAATACGCGGCAGAGTACCTCGCCACCAACGTTAGCAGCTTTGGCTTCGTGGTCGGCCATCACACCCTTGGGGGTGGAGAGGATCGAAACACCGAGGCCGTTAGCCACCTGAGGAATATTCTTAACCGACGCGTACACGCGGCGGCCAGGACGGGAAACGCGCTCGATGGTGCGGATCACGCCTTCATTGTCCGAATACTTGAGTTCGATTTCGTATTCGGCAGCGCCGTTCTCGAACTTGGTCTCCGAATAGCCGCGGATAAAACCCTCGGACTGGAGAACGTCCAGCACGCGACCACGAAGGGTCGATGCCGGCGTCGAAACGGAATTCTTGCGACGCTCCTGAGCGTTGCGGATGCGGGTCAGCATATCGCCGATGGGATCGGAAAAGCTCATTTATGTCTCTCCTTACCAGCTCGACTTAACCAGACCCGGGATCTGACCCAGGTTGCCCAGCTGACGCAGGGCGATACGGCTCATCTTGAGCTTGCGATAGTAGCCGCGCGGGCGACCGGACACTTCGCAACGGTTGCGAACGCGAACCTTTGCGGAGTTGCGCGGAAGTTCGGCCAGCTTGAGGGTGGCCTTGAAGCGCTCGTCGATGGACAGAGTCTGGTCCTTGACGGTCGCCTTGAGCTCGGCACGCTTGCCAGCATACTGCTTGGCGAGCGCAGCGCGCTTGTTGTTCTTCTCGATGGAGCTGGTCTTTGCCATATCCTGATCCTTTATCCCTTCCCTGCCCGCTTACTGGCGGAACGGGAAGTTGAAAGCGCGCAAAAGAGCACGAGCTTCATCATCCGTCTTGGCCGTCGTGGCAATCACGATATCCATGCCCCAAACCTGATCGATCTGATCATAGTTGATTTCGGGGAAAACGATATGTTCCTTGAGGCCCATGGCATAGTTGCCACGACCATCGAAGGAGTTCGGATTGAGGCCACGGAAGTCGCGGACGCGCGGCAGTGCGATGGTCACCAGACGATCCAGGAACTCGTACATGCGCGTCTTGCGCAGCGTGACCTTCACGCCGAGCGGCATTTCTTCACGGACCTTGAAGCCTGCGATCGACTTGCGGGCATGAGTGATAACCGGCTTCTGGCCAGCGATCTTCTCAAGCTCGGCAGCAGCCGACTTGACCTTCTTGGTGTCGTTGACGGCTTCGCCAACGCCCATGTTCAGAACGATCTTGTCGAGCTTGGGCAGCTCCATGACGTTCTTGTACTCGAACTGCTTGGTGAGTTCGGCACGAATGGTTTCGTCATAGTAGGCGCGCAAGCGCGGAATGTAGACGGTCTCAGCCATCGATCTGGTCTCCGGTCGACTTGGCGACGCGGGTCTTCACGCCGTCCTTGATCTGGAAACCGACGCGAGTCGGCTTACCAGCCTTGTCAGCAACGGCCAGGTTCGACAGGTGGATCGGCGCTTCCTTGGTGAAGATGCCGGAATCCTGCGAGGCAGTCTGCTTCTGATGCTTGCGGACAAGGTTGATACCCTGAACAAGCGCCTTGGTTTCGGTGGGGATCACGGACAGGACCTGACCGGTCTTGCCCTTATCCTTGCCAGCCAGGACGACGACCTTGTCGCCCTTCTTGATCTTGGAGGCCATTACAGCACCTCTGGGGCGAGCGAGATGATCTTCATGTGGTTGCGAGCGCGGAGTTCGCGCGGAACCGGTCCGAAGATACGGGTGCCGATCGGCTCTTTCTGATTGTTAATCAGAACCGCGGCGTTCTTGTCAAAACGGATGACGGTGCCATCGGGACGGCGGATGTCGGTTGCGGTGCGAACGACCACAGCCTTCATTACCTGGCCCTTTTTAACACGGCCGCGCGGAATAGCGTCCTTGACCGAAACGACAATAATGTCGCCGACCGAGGCGTATTTGCGGTGCGAGCCGCCCAGCACCTTGATGCACATAACTCGCTTCGCGCCGGAATTGTCGGCGACGTCGAGATTGGACTGCATCTGGATCATAACTGGATGCCTTCTAGTTGAATCGGCAGCACCGTCACCCGGCGCGCCGACCTAATTGAAATTCTCTTACGCCGCAGGAACAAGCGCCCAGCGCTTGTTCTTACTGATTGGCGCGGTTTCTTCGATCCACACGATATCACCGATCTTGGCCACATTGGCTTCATCGTGAGCGTGATACTTCTTGGAACGACGCACTGTCTTCTTCAGAAGGGGGTGCGTGAAACGGCGCTCAACACGGACCACGATGGTCTTGTCGTTAGCGTCGGAGACAACAGTCCCCTGCAAAACGCGCTTTGGCATGGGTTTTATTCCTTACTTAGCTGCGTTCTGTTGGCCGAGGATCGTCTTGATCCGCGCGATATCGCGGCGGACTTCCTTGACCCGGGCCGGCTTTTCCAACTGCTGGGTAGCGCGCTGGAAACGCAGGTTAAACTGTTCTTTCTTAAGGTCGACGAGCTGATCTTTCAGTTCGTCTGCGGTTTTGCTCCGCACATCACTGGCTTTCATGCTCGTGTCCTTAGTCGACAATGCGCGTAACGATGCGCGTGGTGATCGGCAACTTCATTGCTCCGAGGCGAAGCGCCTCCTTTGCAACGTCTTCGGGTACGCCGTCAATCTCAAAAACGATGCGACCCGGCTTTACGCGTGCCGCCCAGTACTCCACCGAACCCTTACCCTTACCCATTCGGACTTCGGTAGGCTTCTTGGAAACCGGCAGATCCGGGAAAATCCGGATCCAGACACGACCCTGACGCTTCATCTCACGAGTGATAGCGCGACGGGCCGCTTCGATCTGGCGGGCGGTTACGCGTTCCGGCTCAGTGGCCTTGAGTGCGTAAGAGCCGAATGCCAGATCAGTACCACCCTTGGCCAGGCCATGGATGCGGCCCTTGTGGGCCTTACGGAACTTAGTACGTTTCGGTTGCAGCATAATCGTTCAACCTTCTTATGCGCGTTCGCGATCGCGGTCGCCGCGTTCACGACGCGGTTCGCGCTCGGAACGCTGGCCACCATCACCGCTACCTTCAGTAGCGCGACGCTCATGGGCGGACGGATCATGCTCAAGGACTTCGCCCTTGAAGACCCAGACCTTGATGCCGATGATGCCATACGTGGTTTCAGCTTCAGCCGTGCCGTAGTCGATATCGGCGCGGAGCGTGTGCAGCGGCACACGGCCTTCGCGGTACCATTCGGTACGGGCGATATCGGCACCGCCAAGACGGCCACCAACGTTGACGCGGATGCCACCGGCGCCCATGCGGATTGCAGTCTGCACTGCACGCTTCATGGCACGACGGAAAGCAACGCGGCGTTCCAGCTGCTGGGCAATGCCCTGCGCAACCAGCGTCGCATCGGTCTCAGGCTTGCGCACTTCAACGATGTTGATGTGCACTTCGCTGTCGGTGAACTTCTTCACCTTGGCGCGGATCTTGTCGATGTCAGCGCCCTTCTTGCCGATCACGATGCCCGGACGGGCAGTGTGGATCGACACGCGGCACTTGCGGTGCGGACGCTCGATGACGATCTTGGAGACGGCAGCCGCCTTCAGATCCTTCATCAGCGTGGTGCGGATCTTCAGATCTTCCTGGAGAAGCGTGCCGTATTCACCCTTGTTGGCGAACCAGCGGCTATCCCAGGTGCGGTTGATGCCCAGACGGAAACCAATGGGATTGATCTTCTGGCCCATTATGCGGCCTCCTCAACTTGCCGGACGATGATCGTCAGATGCGAGAAAGGCTTCTGGATCTGCGACGACTTGCCGCGGCCACGAGCCATGAAACGCTTCATAACGAGCGAGTTGCCCACAAAAGCTTCGGCAACGACGAGAGCGTCGGTATCGAGGCCATGGTTGTTCTCGGCATTGGCGATGGCGCTCTCGAGCACCTTCTTCACCTGGCCGGAGATGCGCTTGTGGCTGAATTCGAGATCGGCCAGAGCCTTCTCAACCTTCTTGCCACGGATCAACTGCGCGACGAGGTTCAGCTTCTGAGGGCTGATGCGCAGCATGCGCAGGACAGCCTTAGCCTCGTTGTCTTTGAGAGCGCGCTCAGTCTTTGGCTTGCTCATCTTACTTCCTCTTGGCCTTCTTGTCGGCCGCGTGACCGTAATAGGTACGGGTCGGGGCGAACTCGCCAAACTTGTGGCCGATCATGTCCTCGGTGACGCTCACCGGGATATGCTTCTGGCCGTTGTGCACGCCGAACGTGATGCCGACAAACTGCGGCAGGATGGTCGAGCGACGCGACCAGATCTTGATCACATCGTTGCGGCCCGAGCTCAGAGCCTTCTCGGCCTTCTTGAGCATGTAGCCGTCGACGAACGGCCCCTTCCAAACTGAACGGGTCATGACTTACCTGCCCTTCTTCACGTGACGGCTGCGAACGATGAACTGGTCCGTTGCCTTGTTGGAACGTGTGCGCTTGCCCTTGGTCGGCTTGCCCCACGGAGAAACCGGGTGACGGCCACCAGAGGTACGGCCTTCACCACCACCATGCGGGTGGTCGACCGGGTTCATGGTCACGCCGCGGTTGACCGGCTTGCGGCCGAGCCAACGGTTGCGACCGGCCTTGCCGAGCGAGGTGTTGGCGTGGTCCTGGTTGGACACGGCACCAACGGTGGCGAGGCACGAACCATGGACGCGGCGCTGTTCGCCCGAATTGAGGCGAAGGATCGCCCAACCCTGGTCACGACCGACGTACTGGGCATAGGCACCGGCAGAACGGGCGACCTGGCCACCCTTGCGGGGCTTAAGTTCGACGTTGTGCACGATGGTGCCGACCGGCATACGCTCGAGCGGCATGGCATTGCCCGGCTTCACGTCGACAGTGTTCATCGAGGAGATGACCTTGTCGCCGGCACCCAGACGCTGCGGAGCAACGATATAGGCCTGCTCGCCGTCTTCGTAGTTCACCAGAGCGATCCAGGCGGTGCGGTTCGGATCGTATTCGAGACGTTCAATCGTCCCGACTGCGTCGAACTTTACGCGCTTGAAGTCGATCATGCGGTAAGAGCGCTTGTGACCACCACCACGATGGTAGGCAGTGATACGGCCGGTATTGTTACGGCCGCCGCTCTTGGAGAGGCCTTCGGTCAACGACTTGACCGGCTTGCCCTTCCAGAGTTCCGAACGATCGGTCGTAATAAGGGTACGACGGCCTTCGGAGGTGGGATTATAAGTCTTTAGAGCCATTTTGCTGTCTCTTGTCCCTTAGAGGCCGGTCGAAATATCGATCGACTGGCCGTCGACGAGGGTCACGATGGCCTTCTTAACGTCATTGCGGACGCCAACCTTGCCACGGAAGCGCTTCACCTTGCCCTTGCGGACGAGGGTGTTCACTGCCTTGACCTTGACCGAGAAGAGCTGCTCGACGGCAGCCTTGATCTCGGTCTTGCTGGCATCAATCGCCACGTCGAAAACGACCTGGTTGAATTCCGAAGCCATGGTCGACTTTTCAGTCACGACCGGGTTACGGACGATATCGTAAGCGGCAAGCTTGTTCATGCGAACCTCGCTTCGAGCGCTTCGAGCGCTGCCTTGGTCAGGACGAGCTTGTCGCGCTTCAGGATCGAAACAACGTTGATCCCCTGGATCGGCAGCACGTCGATGTTCGGGATGTTACGGGCGGCCAGAGCAAAGTTCTGGTCGACAGTTGCACCATCGATGATCAGCACGTTGGCCCAGTCGAGCTTGCCGAAGGTGGTGCGCAGCGCTGCCGTCTTGGCTTCAGCCTGAGCAACGCTGTCGATAACGATCAGCGAGCCAGCCTTGGCCTTGGACGAGAGAGCATGCTTGAGCGCAAGAACGCGGACCTTCTTGGGAAGATCGATCGCGTGGCTACGCGGGGTCGGACCGAATGCACGGCCACCACCACGGAACTGGGGAGCCTTGCGATCGCCGTGACGAGCGCCGCCGCCCTTCTGCTTCTTGAACTTCTTGCCGGTGCGCACGCCTTCAGACCGGTTCTTCACGTCATGCGTGCCGGACATAGCCTTGAGCTGCTGGTAGCGAACCATGCGGTGCAGGATGTCAGCGCGAACCTCGAGACCAAAGACATCGTCCTTGAGCTCGATCGTGCCGGCGGCCTTACCGTCGAGAGTGGTTACCTTGAGTTCCATTTACTTGCCTTCTCCCGCAGCTGCGGCCTCGAACGAGCCCGGCAGGGCAACATTCGCGGGAGCCGGCTTCTTGACGGCGTCCTTGACCATGATCCAGGCACCCTTGGAGCCCGGAACCGAACCCTGGATCAGCAGCAGACCGCGCTCCACGTCGGTCTTGACGACCTTGACGTTCTGCGTGGTGATGCGACGATCGCCCATGTGGCCCGGCATCTTCTTGTTCTTGAAGGTCTTGCCCGGGTCCTGACGGCCACCGGTCGAACCGATCGAACGGTGCGAAACCGACACACCGTGGGAAGCGCGCAGACCACCGAAGTTCCAGCGCTTCATACCACCGGCAAAACCCTTACCGATCGACGTACCAGTGACGTCGACAAGCTGGCCCTCGGCGAAGTGGTCCGCCTTGAGGGTGGCGCCAACCTCGATGAGGTTGTCAGCATCAACGCGGAATTCCGCGACGTGACGCTTCGGCTCGACCTTGGCGACGGCATAGTGGCCGCGCTCAGCTTTCGAGACATTCTTGGCCTTGGCCTGGCCTGCGCCGAGCTGCAGAGCAACGTAGCCGTCCTTTTCGACGGTCCGCTGAGCTACCACCTGGCAGTTCTGCAGGGCCAGCACCGTGACCGGAACGTGCGAGCCGTCCTCGGCGAAGATGCGGGTCATCCCCAGCTTCTGTGCGATCAATCCAGAACGCATCGGTTATACCTTCTTGTTGGCGCTCTGCCGGGTCATGACTTCAGAGGACCCATTTGGCGGCAGGCGCGGAATTTTTGTTCTTATTCTTAGAGCTTGATTTCGACGTCGACGCCGGCGGCGAGATCGAGCTTCATCAGTGCATCGACCGTCTGAGGGGTCGGGTCCACAATGTCAAGCAGACGCTTGTGGGTCCGGATCTCAAACTGCTCGCGCGACTTCTTGTCGATGTGCGGCGAGCGGTTGACGGTGAACTTGTCGATGCGGGTCGGCAGCGGAATAGGACCGCGAACCTGGGCACCCGTACGCTTTGCGGTGTTGACGATCTCACGGGTCGACGTATCGAGCACGCGATGGTCAAACGCCTTGAGGCGGATGCGGATATTCTGACCGTTCATCTTCTCAAATCCTGACGGAAAAAGATCGCGGCGCGCTTAATCGCGCGCCGCGAATGTCTCAAAAGGCTTACTTGAGGATCGTGGCGACGACGCCCGAACCAACAGTACGGCCACCTTCACGGATAGCGAAGCGGAGCTTCTCTTCCATGGCGATCGGAACGATCAGCTGAACGTTGATGTTCAGGTTGTCGCCCGGCATCACCATTTCGGTGCCTTCGGGAAGCGTCACGATACCGGTCACGTCCGTGGTACGGAAGTAGAACTGGGGACGGTAGTTGCCGAAGAACGGAGTGTGACGGCCGCCTTCTTCCTTGGTGAGGATATAAACTTCAGCAGTGAAGTCGGTGTGCGGGGTCACGGAACCGGGCTTGCAGAGAACCTGGCCGCGCTCAACCTGAGTGCGGTCGATACCACGGATCAGGGCACCAACGTTGTCGCCAGCCTGACCGCTATCGAGCAGCTTGCGGAACATTTCGACGCCGGTAACGGTCGTCTTCTGGGTTGCCTTGATGCCGACGATTTCGACTTCTTCGCCAACCTTGACGATACCGCGTTCGACACGGCCGGTGACCACAGTACCGCGACCCGAGATCGAGAACACGTCTTCGATCGGGAGGAGGAAGGGCTGGTCAACCGGACGTTCCGGCTGCGGGATGTACGAGTCGACAGCAGCCATCAGCTCGAGAACGGCGTCGTGGCCGAGCTTCTTGTCGGAATCTTCAAGAGCGGCCAGAGCCGAACCCTTGATGATCGGCAGATCGTCGCCGGGGAATTCGTACGAGGACAGAAGTTCACGAACTTCGAGCTCAACGAGTTCGAGCAGCTCAGCATCGTCGACCATGTCGCACTTGTTGAGGAACACGACGAGAGCAGGAACGCCAACCTGACGAGCGAGCAGGATGTGCTCACGGGTCTGGGGCATCGGGCCGTCAGCAGCCGACACGACGAGGATCGCGCCGTCCATCTGGGCAGCACCGGTGATCATGTTCTTCACATAGTCAGCGTGGCCTGGGCAGTCGACGTGAGCGTAGTGACGGTTAGCCGTCTCATACTCGACGTGGGCGGTGTTGATGGTGATGCCGCGGGCCTTCTCTTCTGGGGCCGCGTCGATCTGATCGTACGCCTTGAAGGTCGCGCCGCCGGTCTCAGCCAGCACCTTGGTGATCGCTGCGGTCAGCGAGGTCTTGCCATGGTCAACGTGACCGATGGTGCCGATGTTGCAGTGCGGCTTGGAGCGGGAAAATTTTTCCTTACCCATAGCTTTTCTCCAAATTTGTCAGCGCAAAGGCCGACATACAGTTGAGTTTCTTGACTAGCTTGCGCTGGTTTTAGGCGTACTTGGCCTGGACTTCGTCAGCGACAGCCTGCGGAACCTGTTCGTAGTGATCGAACACCATGGAATACTGTGCACGACCCTGGCTCATGGAGCGCAGCGAGTTCACATACCCGAACATGTTTGCAAGCGGCACGAACGCATTCACGACCTGGACAACACCACGGCCTTCAGTGCCCTGGATTTGCCCACGACGGGAGTTGAGATCGCCGATGACGTCGCCCATGTAGTCTTCTGGCGTGACAACTTCAACCTTCATGATCGGTTCGAGAATTTTCGGACCGGCTTCACGAAGAGCCTCACGGAAGCCTGCACGGCCGGCGATTTCGAAGGCGAGCACCGAAGAGTCGACGTCGTGGTAGGCGCCGTCGGTCAGAGTGACCTTAACGTCGACAACCGGGAAGCCGATCAGCGGGCCTGCGCCCATGACCGATTCGACACCCTTCGAAACGCCCGGGACGTATTCACGAGGAACAGCGCCGCCGACGATGGCGTTGACGAATTCGAGACCCTTGCCGACTTCACCGGGCTCAACCGTGATCTTGATGCGTGCGAACTGACCCGAACCACCCGACTGCTTCTTGTGGGTGTAGTCCTTTTCAGTCTTACGCGTGATCGTCTCACGGTAAGCAACCTGCGGCTGGCCGATATTGGCTTCAACCTTGAACTCGCGACGCATACGGTCGACGAGAATATCGAGGTGAAGTTCGCCCATGCCGGAGATGATGGTCTGGCCGGATTCTTCGTCGGTCTTGACGCGGAACGACGGATCTTCAGCAGCCAGGCGGTTGAGGGCGAGGCCCATCTTTTCCTGGTCGGCCTTGGACTTGGGCTCGACGGAGATGTCGATAACCGGATCCGGGAAGATCATACGCTCGAGGATAACCTGCGAGTTGGTCGGCGCCAGCGTATCACCAGTCGTGGTATCCTTGAGGCCGACGATGGCGACGATGTCACCAGCAAAGGCTTCAGTGATCTGCTCACGGCTGTTGGCGTGCATCTGGAACATGCGGCCGACGCGTTCGCGCTTGCCCTTCACGGTGTTTTCCAGGCTGATGCCAGCTTCGAGGTGACCCGAATAGATGCGGCAGAAGGTCAGCGTACCCATGTGCGGGTCGTTGGCGATCTTGAAAGCCAGCATCGAGAGCGGTTCGCTGTCGTCGGCGTGACGTTCGATCGGCTGCTCGGTCTTGGCATCGATGCCCTGGATAGCAGGAACGTCGAGCGGGGACGGCAGATAGTCGATAACGCCGTCGAGCAGGGGCTGCACGCCCTTGTTCTTGAAAGCCGAGCCAGCAAAGACCAGGAAGAACTTGGCACCGATGACGCCCTGACGGAGCAGGCGACGGATGGTGTCGTTGTTCGGCACTTCGCCGTTCAGGTACGCTTCCATCGCAGCGTCGTCCATTTCGACGGCGGCTTCGACGAGCTGTTCGCGGTACTTGACGGCCTTTTCCTTGAGGTCGTCCGGAATGTCGACGACATCCCACTGAGCGCCGAGTTCTTCGTTGCGCCACACCAGAGCATTCATCTCGATGAGGTCGACAATACCCTTGAATTCGGTTTCAGCGCCGATCGGCAGCTGAACCGGAACGCCACGGGCACCGAGACGCGAACCGATCATTTCCACGCAGCGGTAGAAATCGGCGCCGGTCTTGTCCATCTTGTTGACGAAGATGAGACGCGGAACGTGGTACTTGTCAGCCTGACGCCACACGGTTTCGGTCTGCGGTTCAACGCCAGCATTGGCGTCGAGCAGAGCGACGGCACCGTCGAGCACGCGGAGCGAACGTTCGACTTCAATGGTGAAGTCCACGTGGCCGGGGGTGTCGATGATGTTGAAGCGGTGCTGGGTACCGTTGCGGTCCTTCCAGAACGTGGTCGTAGCGGCCGACGTAATGGTGATACCGCGTTCCTGTTCCTGCTCCATCCAGTCCATGGTCGCGGCGCCGTCGTGGACTTCGCCGATCTTATGGGACTTGCCGGTGTAGTAGAGGATGCGTTCGGTCGTGGTCGTCTTGCCAGCATCGATGTGAGCCATGATGCCGAAGTTACGATAGAGATTAATAGGATATTCGCGTGCCATAGGGCGCTCCTACTACCAGCGGTAGTGCGAGAAGGCACGGTTGGCGTCAGCCATACGGTGCGTATCTTCGCGCTTCTTGACGGCCTGACCGCGGCCATTCATGGCATCCATGAGTTCGCCGGACAGGCGTTCACGCATGGTGTTCTCACCGCGCTTGCGAGCGGATTCGATGAGCCAACGGATGGCCAGAGCCTGCTGACGGTCGGTACGGACTTCGACCGGGACCTGGTACGTAGCACCGCCAACGCGGCGCGAACGCACTTCGACGGCCGGACGGATATTGTCCAGGGCGCCGTGGAACACGGTGATCGGGTCCTGCTTGGTCTTGACTTCGACGATTTCAAAAGCGCCGTAGACGATGGACTCGGCAGCGGACTTCTTTCCGTCCTTCATGAGCGAGTTCATGAACTTGGTCAGAACGAGATCGCCATACTTGGCGTCCGGAATAACTTCGCGTTTTTCTGCGCGGTGACGACGGGACATATCTCGATCTCCTTACTTCGGACGCTTCGCGCCGTACTTCGAACGGCGTTGCTTGCGGTCCTTGACGCTCTGTGTATCGAGAACACCGCGCAGCACGTGGTAACGAACGCCCGGCAAATCGCGAACGCGACCGCCGCGGATGAGCACGACAGAGTGCTCCTGCAGATTGTGACCTTCGCCCGGGATGTACGAAATCACTTCGCGCTGGTTGGTCAGGCGAACCTTGGCCACCTTGCGCAGAGCCGAGTTCGGCTTCTTCGGGGTCGTGGTGTACACACGGGAGCAAACGCCACGCTTCTGCGGGTTGGCTTCCATGGCGGGAACTTTGTTCCGCTTTGGCTTGCTGGCGCGTGGTTTGCGGATCAGCTGATTAATGGTGGGCATTGCGCTCTTTCCATCGTCCAAAAATATTCAGTACGGTCTACACACAGCAAACCAAAGTGGCGCTCATCCGAACCCTTCCGGGAGTCGGCGGCGCCCCAATTTGCAGCGGACCAACCCTGAAAACAGGGGCAGTCATGCGCACAAGGATTTGCTTCGTCTAGTTACCCGACAGTGTGTTTGATCGTCCTGGATTCCCGCGCGAGGTGGCAGGGACCCGGTGTGACAATCACGACCGACCGCTAAGGTAGGCGCTGTTTAGAACCGTTGACTCGCTCCGTCAAGGATTCTTTCGCGAAAATATCCGCGGGAGAGCTATGCATTCCGGGAGGTTTGATCGGTTTGACGGCCCATTGGCGCAATGGACGGATTCGCCCGAAGGCGTTCGGCAAGGGTTAACAGAGTCTCATTTTGAGTCACACATGGGAGCCCTGCCCGCTTCACCGACTTGCCTCTCTCTATTGCTGCACCTAACTCTGGGCAGCCTGCCGGAGTTCTCCCACGTGACCGACCAAACACCACGCGCCGCCCTCAAACTCGACATCGTGGTGATCGGCGCGGGACAAGCGGGCTTGAGTTCGGCCTATCATCTCAAGGCATTGGGGCTTGTTCCGCAGCTTGACTTTCTGGTGCTGGACCAGGCGCCGCAGCCGGGGGGCGCCTGGCAGTATCGCTGGCCCTCTCTCACGCTATCGACGGTCAATCGCGTGCATGACCTGCCGGGCATGGGTTTTGCCGAGTTCGCGGGAACGGATGCGAGCGTGCAGGCATCGGTGGCTGTGCCGCATTACTTTGCCGCTTACGAGGAGCATTTCGGGCTTGGCGTGGTGCGGCCGGCTCATGTCAGCGTGGTTTGTGATCGTGGAGAGCGGCTGCGGGTCGAGAGCGACCGGGGGCTGTTTTCGGCGCGTGGAATCATCAATGCGACCGGGACCTGGGAGAAGCCGTATGTTCCGGACTATCCGGGAGCGGCGAGTTTTGGCGGAAGGCAGCTGCATACGCGGGACTATAAAGCTGCCGCGGAATTTGCCGGGAAGCATGTGCTTGTCGTTGGCGGCGGGATTTCGGCGGTGCAGTTGCTTGGTGAGATTTCTCAGGTGACGCGGACGAGTTGGGTCACACGAACGCCGCCGCGCTGGCGCGAGGGGCCTTTCAGGGAAGAAGACGGGCGCGCGGCCGTGGCGCTGGTGGAGGAGCGGGTCCGGGCGGGGCTGCCGCCGAGGGCGGTTGTGTCGGTGACTGGTTTGCCGGTGACGCCGGCGATCGAGGCGATGCGGGAGCGCGGCGTGCTTGAGCGGATGCCGATGTTTTCGGAGATCACGCCGACGGGCGTGCGCTGGGAAGATGGAACGGCGCTCGATGTGGATGTCATTCTCTGGTGCACGGGGTTTCGCAGTGCGCTCGATCATCTGGCGCCGCTGCAGATTCGCGAGGAGAGCGGCGGGATCGTCATGACCGGGCGATTGGCGACGCAGGTGGCCAGGGATCCGCGGGTGCATCTGGTTGGATATGGGCCGTCGGCCTCAACGATCGGTGCGAACCGGGCCGGCAGCGCGGCGGCCCGGGAATTGTCGGAATATCTTGGGCTGGAGCGCAAGAGCTAGGCGTTCGGCCTTTCGATTCTCACCCAGCCCTGTTGGTCGTGGCTGCGCGCCATGGCGTGGACCGTGCGTTCGATTTCGAGGCCATTGGTGAAGTCGACTACCCTGCCCTTTTCGCCTGAGATGGTGCGCAGCAGTTCGTGGCATTCGATGACTTTGAGGTCGTTGAAGCCGAGGCCATGGCCGGGCGCGGGGATGAAGCGGTCGTAGGGTTTGTGGGCGGGTGCGGAGAGGATGGTTTGGTAGCCCTGGGTCGTTGCGGGGCCGGTGGCGCGGTAGATTTGCAGTTCGTTCATGCGCTCCTGATCGTAGACCACGCTACCCGCGGAGCCGAAGATCTGGAGGGCGATGCGGCCCTTGCGGCCCCAGGCGGAGCGATTGACCGATAGGACGCCGCTGATGCTGCCGATCTCGAAGAGCACGCTGGCGATGTCGAAGGTTTCGACGGGGCGGCGGCTGCCATCGACGGTCGGGCGGTCGGGATAGGGTTTTGATTGGTGCGCGAAAACGCGGGTGGGGTTGCCGAAGAGGGTCTGGAGGAGGCTCAGGGGGTGAACGGCGAAGTCGTCGAGGGCGCCATAGCCGGAGCTGATTTCGCTCTTCCAGTAGAACCGGGCTTCGGGATCGGCCATGAAATCCTCGTCCATTTCGACGCGGACGTGGTTGACCGTGCCGATGGCGCCGGTGGCGATGAGGTCGCCGATCTGCCGCACCAGTGGGTTCTGGATGTAGTTGTAGCCGAGAATGGCGACTTTGCCGCTCAAGCGCGCGGCGGATTCCATGCGCTGCGCTTCGGAGAAACCGACAGCCATCGGCTTTTCGCACCAGATGTGTTTGCCGGCTTCGAGCGCGGCGACGGCCATTTCGGCATGGAAGGCGTTGGGGGTGGTGATGGACACCACCTGCACTTCGGGATTGGCGATGAGCTCGCGCCAATCGGCTGTTGCGCGCTCGAAGCCGAATTCTTCGGCGCGTTGGCGGGCGAGGTCAGCATTGGCTTCGGCAAGATGAACGAGGCGCGGCCGGGGGCCGGAGCCGAAGACCGCTTTGACCGAATTCCAGGCCAAGGCGTGGCATTTGCCCATATAGCCGGTGCCGATGAGGCCGACGCCAATGGTGTCTGTCATGTTGTCCCCGAGATGAAGGCGAGGCGCCGAGGGCGCCCCGGGTGATTGCTAGATAGTGCCGCCGAGGGAGCTGCTGAGTTCGGCCAATTCAGCGCCGCCGGCCATCATGTCTTGCAGTTCCTCGGGTTTCAGCTCGCCCTTGCGGGCCGTGCCGAGGGTTTTGCCGCGGTTGAGGACGGTGAAGCGATCGCCCACGGCCATGGCATGGCGGACATTGTGGGTGATGAAGATGATGCCGACGCCGGTCTGGCGGACGCGGTCGATGGTGGCAAGGACATTGGCCGTCTGGCGGACGCCGAGGGCGGAGGTTGGTTCGTCGAGGATAAGGACTTTTGCGCCGAAGTACACCGCGCGGGCGATGGCGACGGTTTGGCGCTCGCCGCCCGAGAGAGTGCCCACGGCCTGTTCGGGCTCGCGGAGGCTAATGCCCATGCGCCGCATTTCATCGAGGGCGACGCAATTGGCCTTGTCCATGTCGAGGAACTGGAAAGGTCCCCAGCCTTTTCGCGGCTCGCGGCCCATCCAGAAATTTCGGGTGACCGACATGAGCGGGATCATCGCCAGGTCCTGATAGACGGTGGCGACGCCGGCGGTCATGGCGTCGCGCGGATTGGCGAAGTCCACTTTCTGACCGTTCATGCGAATTTCGCCCGAGGTCGGCTTGTGGACCCCGGCCATGGTCTTGATGAAGGTGGACTTGCCCGCGCCATTATCGCCGAGGAGGCAATGGCATTCGCCGGGCATGACGGAGACGGAGACGCCGTTGAGGGCGATGACGGGGCCGAACTGCTTCTTGATGTCGATGAGTTCGATGAGGGGTGTATCGGCCATGGCTCAGCGCTCCCCCGTGATCAGGCGACGGATATAGGTATTGAGGATGACGGCGAGGAGCAGGATGACGCCAAGGAAGACGCGGAAGAGCGAGCTTTCGACACCGGCGAAGAACAGGCCCTGCTGGACGACACCGAAGATCAGGGCGCCGAGCGCGGCACCGATGACCGAGCCATAGCCGCCCGTCAGAAGCGCGCCGCCGATGACCACGGCGATGATGGCTTCGAACTCCTTGAGGAGGCCGCGGTCGGCGGCGGCGGAGCCGAATTCCATGACCTGGCAGGTAGCGAAAACCGTGGCGCAAAAAGCGGAGAAGACAAACATGGCGATTTTTACGCGGTTCACCGGGACGCCGACATAGCGCGCGGCCTTAGCGTCTCCGCCGGCGGCGTAGATCCAATTGCCGAAGCGGGTGCGCGTGAGAAGGATATGGGCGAAGATGATGAGGGCCAGGGCCCAGACCATGAGCATGGGAATGCCATCGACCACCGGCTGCCCTGCCCTGTTGCCGGCCTTGAAGGTGTCGATCCAGCCCATATCGGCGAGCCAGACGAAGACGAAGCCAAGAATTTTGCCGCCGAAGAGTGGCGCCAGCCAGTCGCCTGCCGCTGCTTCGCGGACGCCGCCGATAATGGTCTGGCGGGTGGTGGCGATGGAGAAATAGATGGTGAGACCGCGCAGGATATAGAGCGAAGCCAGGGTGACGATAAAGGATGGCAGGCCGGTCTTGATGACGAGGTAGCCATTGGCCATGCCGATCAGCATGGCGACGATGAAGGCGGCGATTATCGCGGCCCACATGGGCCAGCCCAGATGCACGCTCAAAAGCGCGATGACGATGCCGGCAAAACCGATCATCGAGCCGACGGAGAGATCGAATTCACCCGCGATCATCAGGAGGCAAGCGCCGACCGCGATGATGACGAACTGGGCGGAAACCACGCCCCAGTTCATGATGCCATCGGCAGCGAACATGCCGGTGCCCCCGGCAACGATAGCGAAATAGACAAAGACCAGGACTGTGCCGGTCATGGCGCCCAATTCCGGACGCACGAAGGCTCGGCGCAGGCCCGACTGGCGCTGGATGCGCTCGTCGGCGGCCGCTGCACCCGAAGGCTGCTCAACCATTTCTATTACCTTTGCTGAAGTGCCGCACTGGCAACCGGGGCCGCAAAAGCGGCCCCGAGCGCGTAGAGATCAGCGGTACTGACCGGCATACTGCTCGACGAGAGCAATATTGTCCTTGGTGATGAAGCCCGGGCCGGAATTGATCGAATTGCCGGGCACGACGCCATAGCGGGCCAGATTGGTCAGGATGACGACCGGCAGGTAGCCCTGCAGGAAGGGCTGCTGGTCGATGGCAAAATTGATCGTGCCATCCTTGATCGCGGCAGCAATCTCGCTCGAAAGATCGAAAGTGCCGAAGAAGATCGCCCCGGCCTTGCTATTGGCATTGAGCGCAGCAATCGTCGGATGGGCCGAGGTGGGGCCCAGGGTCAGGATGCCGTTGGTGTCCGGATTGGTCTGGAGATAGGCGGCGACCTTGGACTGGATTTCGCCGGGGTCCTGGCCGGCGTCGATCATCTGATTGCCGAGGTCAACGCCGAGCGCGTCGGCAAAGCCCTGGCAGCGTTCGACCGAGGCCGGATTGGTGATGTAGTGATTGACGCAAAGGAAGCTGGTGACGCCAGCGGCCTTGGCCTTTTCGCCGGCACCGAACCCGGCGTCGTATTCAGGCTGGCCGACATGGAGCAAGGCGCCGATTTGCTTGGACTGCTCGACGGTACCCGAATTGATGGTGATCACGGGAATGCCGCGCGCCACGGCGTCGGCGAGCGGTCCGGATAGAACGTCGAAGTCGGCGATGGTCGAGATGATACCGTCCGGATTGGACGCAGCCGCCTGCTCGATGATGCGCGCCATATCGGCAAGGTCGCCCGTCGGCGGATTGCGGTATTCGACGGTCACGCCCATCTGCTCGCCAGCCAAAGCAATGGCGTTCTTGATGGTGTTCCACCAACTATCGGAATCCGGCGCGTGAGACACGAGTACGAAACGCTCGCCCTCGGCTGCGGCCGGGATGGCAACGGCTGGCAATGCAATGGCAGCCAGCGCCAGGGCCGCCAGGCCCTTCGTCAGAATGTTCATCGATTTCCTCCCTTGTGAACCAAGATCACAAATGGCTTATACATTCCATTTTGGATCATTCACGAAACAAACATTCCATTTTTACCTGTCACGGTCAAGCGCGACTTTCGGGCAATAAAAAAGGGGCCCCGGAGGGCCCCTTTCCAATTTGGTAGTCCGAAACCTTACTCGGCGGCGGGAGCCGCGAGACGGGTGGTTTCGGCCTGGCGGCGGCGTTCCTCGAGAATGAGGTCGTCGCGCTTGGACGCGATGAGCTTGGCCTTGGTCTGGCCCGCACCGGTACCGGCCGGGATGAGGCGGCCAACGATGACGTTTTCCTTGAGGCCTTCGAGAAGGTCGGCCTTGCCGGAGACGGCCGCTTCGGTGAGCACGCGGGTGGTTTCCTGGAAGGAAGCCGCGGACACGAAGGAGCGGGTCTGGAGCGAAGCCTTGGTGATGCCGAGCAGAACCGGGTTAGCGGTTGCCGGCTTCTTGCCTTCGCTGATCAGCGCGTCGTTGAGTTCATCGAAGTCGAGCTTGTCGAGCTGCTCGTCCTTGAGGAGGCCCGAGTCACCCGGCAGGACGATTTCGACCTTCTGCAGCATCTGGCGAACGATCACCTCGATGTGCTTGTCGTTAATCAACACGCCCTGCAGACGATAGACTTCCTGGATCTCGTTGACGAGGTAGCGTGCCAGTTCCTCGACGCCCTTGATGGCAAGGATGTCGTGCGGAGCGGGATTGCCGTCCAGAATGTATTCGCCCTTCTCGATAGCGTCGCCTTCCTGGAGGTGGAATGGCTTGCCCTTCGGGATCAGGTATTCAACGGGATCAGCACCATCGACGTTCGGCTCGATGATGACGCGACGCTTGTTCTTGTAGTCGCGACCGAAGCGGATGGTACCATCGATCTCGGCGATGATGGCGTGATCCTTCGGACGACGGGCTTCGAACAATTCGGCCACACGCGGCAGACCGCCGGTGATGTCCTTGGTCTTGGCACTTTCGAGCGGGATACGCGCGAGAATGTCACCCGGGACGACCTTTTCACCCGGCTCGACGTTGATAACGGCGTCAACCGAGAGGAAGTAGCGGGCTTCGCCACCACGATCGACCTTGGCAACCGAACCGCCGCGGGCAATGGCGAGGGCTGGCTTGAGGCCATCACCACGCTGGTTGCCGCGCCAGTCGATGACAACACGCTTGGTGAAGCCGGTCGCTTCGTCGGTGTTTTCCGCAACGGAAATACCGTCGACCATGTCTTCGAACAGCGCTTCGCCTTCGACTTCGGCCAGGATGGGACGGGTGTAGGGGTCCCATTCGGCCAGACGCTGGCCACGACGAACGGTGTCGCCCTCTTTGACGAGGAGCTTGGAGCCGTAGGTCACCTTGTGGGTCGCACGTTCCTTGCCTTCGCCATCGACGATGACGAGAGCAACGTTACGGGCCATGACGACCTGCTTGCCACCCTCGACATTGGCGAGGTTGGGGTTGCGGATCTCGATCTTGCCTTCGGCGCCGGATTCGAGGAACGAGCTATCGACCACCTGTGCCGTGCCACCGATGTGGAACGTGCGCATGGTGAGCTGGGTGCCGGGTTCACCGATGGACTGGGCGGCGATAACGCCGACAGCTTCACCGATATTGACCGGGGTACCACGAGCAAGGTCACGACCGTAGCACGCGGCACAGCACCCCTGGCGGAGATCGCAGGTCAGCGGCGAACGAATGCGGATCGACTGGATGCGCGCTTCTTCGATGATATCGACATGCTTCTCTTCGAGCAGAGTGCCCTTGGGAGCGATCAGGTCGCCAGTCAGCGGGTGGAAGACGTCATCTGCGGTCGTACGGCCGAGAACGCGCTGGCCGATGGAGGCCACGATCTGGCCGGCATCGACGATCGGCTCCATGGTGAGGCCGCGTTCGGTACCGCAATCCACCTCGATGATGATGGCGTCCTGCGCCACGTCAACGAGACGACGGGTCAGGTAACCCGAGTTCGCGGTCTTCAGAGCGGTATCGGCCAGACCCTTACGGGCACCGTGGGTCGAGTTGAAGTACTCGAGAACGTTGAGGCCTTCCTTGAAGTTCGCGGTGATCGGCGTTTCGATGATCGAACCGTCCGGCTTGGCCATGAGGCCGCGCATGCCGGCAAGCTGCTTCATCTGGGCCGGTGAACCACGAGCACCGGAGTGGCTCATCATGTAAACCGAGTTGATCGGCTTCTGACGACCAGTTTCCTTGTCGATCTGAACGGCAGCAATGCCCTTCATCATCTCTTCGGCGATCTTGTCACCGCACTTGGCCCAGGCGTCGACGACCTTGTTGTACTTTTCGCCCTGGGTGATCAGGCCGTCATTGTACTGCTGCTCGAATTCTTCGACCAGCTTACGGGTCTGCTCCACGATCGTGTACTTGGACGCAGGGATAACCATGTCGTCCTTGCCGAACGAAATGCCGGCGTCGCAGGCGTTCTTGAAGCCGAGCTGCATGACGCGGTCACAGAAAATGACCGTCTCCTTCTGACCGCAACCGCGATAAACGGTGTCGATCATCTTGGAGATCATCTTCTTGGTCATCAGCTGGTTCGCGGTGGCGAACGGCACAGCCGGATTCTTGGGCAGAATCTGACCGATCAGCATGCGGCCCGGAGTCGTATCGACGATCTGGGTGATCTGCTTGCCGTTTTCGTCCCAGGCGGGAACACGAGCCTTGATCTTGGTGTGGAGCGTGACGACCTTGTTGTCGAGCGCGTGTTCGAGTTCAGCGTAGGAACCGAACGACATGCCCTCGCCCGGCTCACCCTCTGCCACGATGGACAGATAGTAGAGACCGAGAACAATGTCCTGGCTCGGCACGATGATCGGCTGACCATTCGCGGGATGCAGGATGTTGTTGGTCGACATCATGAGCACGCGGGCTTCAAGCTGAGCTTCGAGCGAGAGCGGAACGTGCACAGCCATCTGGTCGCCGTCGAAGTCGGCGTTGAAAGCCGAGCAGACGAGCGGGTGCAGACGGATTGCCTTGCCTTCGATCAGGATCGGCTCGAATGCCTGGATGCCAAGACGGTGCAGCGTGGGCGCGCGGTTCAGCAGAACCGGGTGCTCGCGGATGACTTCGTCGAGGATATCCCAGACTTCGGGCTTTTCCTTCTCAACCAGCTTCTTGGCCTGCTTGACGGTCGAAGAGAGACCCTTGGCTTCGAGGCGCGAGTAGATGAAGGGCTTGAAGAGCTCGAGCGCCATCTTCTTGGGAAGACCGCACTGGTGCAGCTTGAGGTACGGACCCACGGTGATGACCGAACGGCCCGAATAGTCGACGCGCTTGCCGAGAAGGTTCTGGCGGAAGCGGCCCTGCTTGCCCTTGAGCATGTCGGACAGCGACTTCAGCGGACGCTTGTTGGCACCGGTGATGGTGCGGCCACGGCGGCCGTTGTCGAAGAGAGCATCCACAGCTTCCTGCAGCATGCGCTTTTCGTTGCGGATGATGATGTCCGGAGCGCGCAGTTCAATCAGGCGCTTCAGGCGGTTGTTACGGTTGATCACACGACGATAGAGGTCGTTGAGATCGGACGTGGCGAAGCGGCCGCCGTCCAGCGGGACGAGCGGGCGAAGTTCGGGCGGAATGACCGGAATGATGGTCATGATCATCCATTCGGGCTTGTTGCCCGAAACGATGAACTGCTCGACGATCTTGAGGCGCTTGGCCAGCTTCTTGGGCTTGAGCTCAGTGGTCGACTCGGCGATTTCGACGCGGAGGTCCGCAGCGATCTTTTCGAGGTCGAGATTGAGCAAGATGTCGCGAATGGCTTCAGCGCCGATCTTGGCGGTGAAGCTGTCGGCACCGTATTCGTCCTGTGCATCCAGATACTGCTCTTCGGTAAGAAGCTCGTTCTGGGTGAACGGGGTGAGGCCGGCGTCGAGAACGACATAGTTCTCGAAGTAGAGGATGCGCTCGATATCCTTGAGCGTCATGTCGAGCAGCAAGGCGATGCGGCTCGGCAGGGACTTCAGGAACCAGATGTGGGCGACGGGCGCGGCCAGTTCGATGTGGCCCATGCGCTCGCGGCGAACGCGGCTCAGGGTGACTTCAACACCGCACTTTTCGCAGATGACGCCCTTGAACTTCATGCGCTTGTACTTGCCGCAAAGACATTCGTAGTCCTTCACGGGGCCAAAGATACGCGCGCAGAAGAGACCGTCACGTTCAGGCTTGAACGTACGGTAGTTGATGGTCTCGGGCTTCTTGATCTCGCCGTAGGACCAGGAAAGGATCTTTTCCGGCGAGGCGATGGAGATCTTCATCTGATCGAAGGTCTGCACCGGGACGGCCGGGTTGAACGGGTCCATGACGTGGGAATGATGGTTCATCAATTCTCTCCTCTATCCGCCCCGACCGCAGCCAAGCTGACGGTCGGGTTGGAAGGTGAATGGGGGTGGAAGTGCCGGATTATTCCGCCGCTTCCTGAGGAGGTGCGAGCTCCGCCTGATTGGGGTCTTCCACTTCGCGCATGTCGAGTTCGACATTGAGACCGAGCGAACGGATTTCCTTGACCAGAACGTTGAAGCTCTCGGGGATGCCCGCTTCGAAGGTGTCGTCGCCACGGACGATCGCTTCGTAGACCTTGGTACGACCAGCAACGTCGTCCGACTTGATGGTGAGCATTTCCTGCAGCGTATAGGCGGCGCCATACGCTTCGAGGGCCCACACTTCCATCTCGCCGAAACGCTGACCGCCGAACTGCGCCTTGCCACCGAGCGGCTGCTGGGTAACGAGCGAGTAAGGACCGATCGAACGCGCGTGGATCTTGTTGTCCACAAGGTGGTCGAGCTTGAGCATGTAGATGTAGCCAACCGTCACCTGACGGTCGAACTGTTCACCCGAACGCCCGTCATAGACGGTCGACTGACCCGAAGCCTTGAGGCCTGCCTTCTCGAGCATGACCACGATGTCGGCTTCCTTGGCGCCGTCGAAGACCGGAGTCGCGATCGGCACACCCTTGGAGAGGTGTTCGCCGAGACGGACCAGACCATCGTCGTCGAGATCGGTGATGGCGGTATCGCCAGCAAAGAGTTCGACGATTTCGCCACGGAGCGGCTTCAGATCGCCATTGCGCTGATAGGCGCGGACCATCTGATCGATCTTCTTGCCCATGCCGGCGCAGGCCCAACCCAGATGGGTTTCAAGGATCTGACCGACATTCATGCGCGACGGCACGCCGAGCGGGTTGAGCACGATGTCAACCGACGTACCGTCTTCGAGATACGGCATGTCTTCGACGGGAACGATGCGCGAAACCACGCCCTTGTTACCGTGACGGCCGGCCATCTTGTCGCCTGGCTGGATCTTGCGCTTGGTTGCGATAAAGACCTTGACCATCTTCATCACGCCCGGCGGAAGTTCGTCACCGCGCTGGAGCTTGTCGACCTTGTCGATGAAGCGCTGTTCGAGCAGACGACGGCTTTCTTCATACTGAGCATGGAGAGCTTCCATCTCGGTCATGACCTTGTCGTCTTCGATCGCGAACTGCCACCACTTCGAACGCGGCTGCGCTTCGAAGATGGAGTCATTGAGCTTGGTGCCGACGACATAGCCCTTCGGACCAGCCGTGGCGGCCTTGCCGAACAGCATTTCCTTGAGACGGGCATAGACGTTACGGTCGAGGATCGACTGTTCGTCGTCGCGGTCCTTGGCAAGACGCTCGATTTCTTCGCGCTCGATAGCCATGGCGCGCTCGTCCTTGTCGATGCCGTGGCGATTGAACACGCGCACTTCAACAACAGTACCAGCATCGCCCGGCGGAACGCGGAGCGAGGTATCGCGAACGTCCGAAGCCTTTTCACCGAAGATGGCGCGGAGGAGCTTTTCTTCCGGCGTCATCGGGCTTTCGCCCTTGGGGGTGATCTTGCCGACAAGGATATCGCCCGGCTGAACTTCAGCACCGATGTGAACGATGCCGGCTTCGTCGAGGTTCTTCAGCGCTTCTTCCGAAACGTTCGGAATGTCGCGCGTGATTTCTTCGGGACCAAGCTTGGTGTCGCGGGCCATGACTTCATATTCCTCGATGTGGATCGAGGTGAAGACGTCCTGCATCGCGATCTTTTCGCTCAGCAGAATGGAGTCTTCGAAGTTGTAGCCATTCCAGGGCATGAAGGCGACGAGCACGTTACGGCCGAGAGCGAGATCGCCCAATTCGGTCGAGGGACCATCGGCGATGATGTCGCCCTGGTTGATGTGATCGCCAACGACGACCAGCGGACGCTGATTGATACAGGTCGACTGGTTCGAGCGCTGGAACTTCATCAGATTGTAGATGTCGACGCCCGACTTCGACGCATCGGTTTCTTCCGTTGCGCGAATAACGATACGGGTCGCGTCCACCTGATCGACGACACCCTTGCGCTTGGCAACGATGGCGGCGCCGGAGTCACGGGCCACGATCGGCTCCATGCCGGTGCCCACGAACGGGGCTTCGGCGCGCAGCAGCGGCACAGCCTGACGCTGCATGTTCGAGCCCATGAGAGCACGGTTGGCGTCGTCGTTTTCGAGGAACGGGATCAGCGAAGCCGCGACCGAAACCATCTGCTTGGGGGAAACGTCCATAAGATCGACGTTTTCCTTAGGCGTCAGGCCGTTGTCGCCGGCGTGGCGAGCAACAACGAGGTCGTCCTTGAGAGTGCCGTCCTTGTTGAACTGCACGTTGGCCTGAGCGACGTAGTGCTTGGCCTCTTCCATGGCGGAGAGGTAGACGACGTCTTCGGTCACCTTGCCATCGACGATCTTGCGGTACGGGGTTTCGATGAAGCCGTACTTGTTGACGCGGGCAAAGGTCGAGAGCGAGTTGATCAGACCGATGTTCGGGCCTTCCGGCGTTTCAATCGGGCAGATACGGCCGTAGTGGGTCGGATGCACGTCGCGGACTTCAAAGCCAGCACGCTCACGGGTGAGACCGCCCGGTCCAAGCGCCGACAGGCGGCGCTTGTGGGTGATTTCGGAGAGCGGGTTGGTCTGGTCCATGAACTGGCTGAGCTGGGACGAGCCGAAGAACTCGCGCACAGCGGCGGCAGCCGGCTTGGCGTTGATCAGATCCTGAGGCATGACCGTGTCGATTTCGACCGAGCTCATGCGCTCCTTGATGGCGCGTTCCATGCGAAGCAGGCCAAGACGATAGGAGTTTTCCATGAGTTCGCCGACGGAGCGAACGCGGCGGTTGCCGAGGTTGTCGATGTCGTCGATCTCGCCGCGACCATCGCGCAGGTTCACGAGGGTGCGAACCACTTCAACGATGTCTTCCTTGCGCAGCGTGCGCATGGTGTCGGGAGCGTCGAGTTCGAGACGCATGTTCATCTTGACGCGACCAACGGCCGAAAGGTCGTAGCGTTCGCTATCGAAGAACAGCGACTGGAACATGGCTTCGGCCGTGTCCACGGTCGGCGGCTCACCCGGACGCATGACGCGGTAGATGTCGAACAGAGCGTCTTCACGCGTCTCGTTCTTGTCCACGGCCAGCGTGTTGCGCAGGTATGCGCCAATGGTGACGTGGTCGATGTCGAGGATCGGCAGCTCGTCAAAGCCGAGGTCGACCAGTTTGGTCAGCAGCTTTTCGTCGATCTCGTCACCGGCTTCAGCGTAGATTTCGCCGGTCTTGAGGTTGACGATATCCTCGGCAATGTAGGTGCCGAAAAGGTCGGCATCGACGGCGAGCAGGTGCTTCAGGCCATCTTCAGCCAGCTTCTTGGCCTGACGGGCCGAAAGCTTCTTGCCGCCTTCATGGACGACGTCGCCGGTCTTGGCGTCGATAAGGTCGTGGGTCGGCTTGGCGCCCTTCCACTTCTCGGCGTCGTAAGGCACGCGCCAGCCCTTGTCGGTCTTTTCGTAGTTGAGGGTATTGTAGTAGGTCGCGAGGATTTCCTCGGCGTCCATACCCAAAGCCTTGAGCAGCGAAGTGACCGGAATCTTGCGGCGACGGTCGATGCGCGCAAAGACGATGTCCTTGGCGTCGAATTCGATATCGAGCCAGGAACCGCGGTACGGGATGATGCGGCCAGCGAACAGGAGCTTGCCCGAAGAGTGGGTCTTGCCCTTGTCGTGATCGAAGAACACGCCCGGAGAGCGGTGCATCTGCGAGACGATGACGCGCTCGGTACCGTTGACGATGAAGGTGCCGTTCGACGTCATGAAGGGCATGTCGCCCATGTAGACGTCCTGCTCCTTGATGTCCTTGACGGAGCGAGCGCCGGTTTCTTCGTCCACTTCGAACACGATCAGGCGCAGCGTGACCTTGAGCGGGGCAGCGAAGGTGATATCGCGCGCACGGCACTCGTCGATGTCATACTTGGGCTGTTCGAATTCGTAACGCACGAATTCGAGGCTGGCAGTGTTCGAGAAGTCGGTGATCGGGAAGACCGAACGGAAGACGGACTGAAGCCCTTCATCGCCACGACCGCCCTTGGGCTCGTTGACCATGAGGAACTGATCATAAGAAGCCTTTTGGACTTCGATCAGGTTGGGCATCTCCGTAACTTCGCGGATGGAACCGAAGGACTTGCGTACCTTGCGGCGGCCGTTGAACGTGGTAGCCATGAAAGCTCCTGTTTCTGGTTGTCGCGCCCTACCCTTTCGAGGCATTGCGCTCCATTTTTGCTTTGTTTCGGAGGCAGATATCCAAAGACCCGACTATCAGCCGTCGGCGCTCGGGATATATGCCTGGTAGTCACTTTTCATTCGCACCGTCGAAATCGAAGATGCGTCGTCGCAGTCCAGTCAATGTCGCGCTCAACCCCGCCCACGGACCGATGGGCGTGATCACAGCTTCGTGAGAAACAGCTAAAGCCCCGCGTCGGGCCATGCCCAAGGCGAGGTCAACAGAGGCTTCAAAGTGCCTGCGACATCCAAAATCGTCATAAATTTCCGCAAATTGGCGCCAGAACCCATCCAATCGGCCCAGCGAATCGTTCCGTTAAAAACAGAACAGCGAGATGGCACATATAGCGCCATCTCGCCGATTTCAAGTGCTAAAGCGAACTTACTTGAGTTCGACCTTGGCGCCAGCTTCTTCAAGCTTCTTCTTGATGTCTTCGGCTTCAGCCTTCGAAGCGCCTTCCTTGACGGCCTTCGGAGCGCCTTCAACCAGAGCCTTGGCTTCGCCGAGACCCAGGCCGGTGATGGCACGGACTTCCTTGATGACGTTGATCTTGTTTTCGCCGAAGGAGGCGAGGATCACGTCAAATTCGGTCTTTTCTTCAGCAGCCGGAGCAGCAGCGCCACCGCCAGCAGCAGCGACAGCAACCGGAGCGGCGGCGGAAACGCCCCACTTTTCTTCGAGGAGCTTGGACAGTTCGGATGCTTCCAGAACGGTCAGGGCAGAGAGGTCATCAACGAGCTTGGCGAGATCGGCCATTTTTTACTCTTTCCAGATTGTGTTTCAGTTCGAACAGATAGTTTGGTCGGAACGGCCTTATGCCGCTTCGCTCTTTTCGGCGTGCGCTGCGAGAACGCGAGCAATGCCCGCACCCGGCTGCACGAGGATGGAAGCGATGTTCTGTGCCGGCTGCTTGACGAGACCTGCGAGCTTGGCGCGCAGTTCGTCGAGAGAGGGCAGAGTTGCCAGGGTCTTGACGCCATTGACGTCAAGAGCGGTCGCACCCATTGCGCCACCGAGAATAACGAACTTCTGGTTCTTCTCGGCGAAAGCCGCTGCGATTTTCGGCGCAACGATGGGGTCTTCCGCATAGGCAATCACGGTCGGGCCAGAGAACAGGCCCGAGATGTCCGCGACATCGGTTTCCTTCAGAGCGAGCTTGGCAAGGCGGTTCTTGGCGACTTTGACCTTGCCGCCTGCTTTCTTGACCTGCACGCGCAGATCAGTGAAAGCAGCAACGGAAAGACCAACGTTCTGCGCGATGACGATCGATCCAGCGCCCGCGAGGGCTTCCTGGAGCGAAGCGACAACTTCGCGCTTTTCCGCTTTTTCCATGCTAGTCTCCACTAGACTAGGCCCAGTATGCTTGAGGCATGCAGGGACCATTGCCAATTGCTGCCCCCTCCCCTTTCGGATCGGAGAGCAACGGTTAGGTGCCTGCCAACCAAGCGCCCTTTTGGGCCACTGGTTTAGGTTCGAACCGAAACGAATTTCGGTGTCTCACCCCATCTATTGCTGGCTCCGGAAGGAATTAACGACCGAAAGGTCGACCGGCAGTCTCGGACAGGACTTTGCCCTTCATTGCTGAAGGACGACACCGGGCGGCCGAAACCGCCCGGAATTAGGAATTACTTAGATAGCCGAGGCGGGCTCGACATGGACGCCAGGGCCCATGGTGGAGCTGACGGACACGCGCTTGACATAGGTGCCCTTGGCGCCGGCGGGCTTGGACTTCACGACGGCGTCGGTGAAGGCCTTGATGTTCTGGAGGAGAGCTTCCTCGGAGAACGAGACCTTGCCGATACCGGCATGGATGATACCAGCCTTTTCGACGCGGTACTCGACAGCACCGCCCTTGGCAGCGCCGACAGCACCCTTGACGTCCATGGTCACCGTGCCGACCTTGGGGTTCGGCATCAGGTTGCGCGGCCCGAGGATCTTACCGAGACGGCCGACCAGCGGCATCATGTCCGGGGTAGCAATGCAACGATCGAAATCGAGCTTGCCGCCCTGGATGATTTCCAGGAGGTCTTCGGCGCCGACGATGTCAGCACCAGCGGCCTTGGCTTCGTCAGCCTTGGCGCCACGGGCGAACACGGCGACGCGAACGGTCTTGCCGGTGCCGTTGGGCAGGGACACAACGCCGCGAACCATCTGGTCAGCGTGACGCGGGTCAACGCCGAGGTTCATCGCGATTTCGATGGTCTCGTCGAACTTGGCCGAAGCCTTGGACTTGACGAGCTTCACAGCAGCGTCAAGCGTATAGAGCTTGTTGCGGTCGATGCCTTCACGGCCGGCAGCGACTTTCTTTGCGATCTTTGCCATTCTGATCAGCCCTCGACCTGGATGCCCATGGAACGGGCGGAGCCTGCAATCATCGAAATAGCGGCTTCGACGTTGTCGGCGTTGAGATCAGCCATCTTCTTCTCGGCGATTTCACGCAGCTGAGCCGTCGTGATCGTGCCAGCCGATTCCTTGCCCGGGAGCTTGGAGCCCGACTTCAGGTTGACGGCCTTCTTGATGAAGTAGGTGACCGGCGGCTGCTTCATCACGAAGGTGAAGCTCTTGTCCGCATAAGCAGTGATCACGACCGGAATCGGAGCACCCTTTTCGATCTCCTGCGTGGCCGCATTGAAGGCCTTGCAGAATTCCATGATGTTCAGGCCGCGCTGACCGAGAGCCGGTCCGATCGGCGGGGAGGGTGTTGCGGAACCCGCAGCAACCTGCAGCTTTACGTAGCCAACGATTTTCTTTGCCATCTTTTATCCTCTATGTGCCGAAACCGGCAGTTGAGCCGTGGTGCGGGGTTGATAGACGGCTTGGCGACCGCCATCCCCTTCCACGGGTTTCGGAGCACCTAAGTGCCCCGTTATCCGGCTCGCGCCGGAATTTCCTGGTCGTCTGCTCGAAACGGAGCGATTTTGGCTTCCGCCAAAACGCTGGGTGCGATTTTTGGCTGACGCCAAAAACGCTTAGACCTTTTCGACCTGACCGTATTCGAGCTCCACCGGAGTGGGGCGCCCGAAAATCGAAACTTCCACCTTGAGGCGGGAGCGCTCTTCGTCGACTTCTTCCACGATGCCATTGAAGCTGGCAAAGGGGCCGTCGGACACGCGAACGCTTTCACCAACTTCAAAGCTGATGGAAGGCTTGGGATGCTCAACGCCTTCCTGCACCTGCTGCAGGATCGACATGGCTTCCTTTTCGGAGATCGGCATGGGCTTGTTATCAGCACCCAGGAAACCGGTCACCTTCGGCGTATTCTTGATCAGATGGAACGTCTGATCCGTCAAATCCATCTTCACCAGCACGTAGCCGGGGAAGAACTTGCGTTCCGTATCGACCTTGCGGCCGCGACGGATCTCGACGACCTTCTCGGTCGGCACGATGACGTCGTCGAACAGATGCTCGAGCTTGGTTTGGGCGACCTTTTCCTTGATCGCGTCCGCTACCTTGCGCTCGAAGTTCGAGTACGCCTGAACAATGTACCAGCGCTTGGCCATACCGCCTTGCCGCTCCTCGTTAGTCGCCTGACCCGCTTAGCGGATCGAAAGCATCATAGACACCAGCCACGAGATGACCTGATCGGCGAGCAGGAAGAACAAGCTCGCGAAGGTCACCAGCACCAGCACCATGATGGTCGAGATCACAACTTCGTTCCGGCCCGGCCAAGTGACCTTGGAAACTTCCGAGCGGACCTGCTGAAGAAAGGTGATCGGATTGGTACGGGCCATAGTCGATTCCGGTTGTTTTGGTGCAAAACCAAAGGCCGCGCAGGATTCCCGCACGGCTGGATTGGGGGTATCTATTCAATATCGCCCCGAATTGCAACCGTCATTAACGGGGCGGAAGGCTTTCGCGGGCACGAGGCAAGCGCGCAACAGGCATAAAGCATAATCGAGAAAAACCTGTGGAAGCCTCTTGCTTCCGAATCACGGTTGGATTTGGATTGAATTGCGACCAAACGGTGGCACCGCCGGGGGAGGCATTCCGTGTCTTTCGACATTCAGTCTTGCCAGCTTATGCATTTCGGACCGCACAAGGCCATTGCCGGACGCATCGTCGGCTCGGTTCGCGTGCGGATCGGCGAGGATTTCCTCGGCACCCATACAAACTACACTTTGGACCTTAAAGTGAAGGCCGACATTGGCGCCGCCAGTGCCGATGTCATTCGCCATGCGCTCCTCGGTCATGCGGCGCGCCAGCTCAACAAATTGAAACTGCGCCACCAGCAACGTATGCCGGTGGCGGCCGAATAGGCCAGCCTACAACAAGGCCACCTGCCCCGTTTCCAGATCATAACGCGCCCCGACGATGCGCAGGCTTTGGCTTTTCACCCGGGCGGCGAGAATCGGTTCGGCAGCCTCGAGTCGGGCCACGGCATTGTGCACATTGGCTGAAATGGCTGCACCCAGCGGGTCGGCTGGCGATTGAGCCAGGGCCGTTTCGGCAGCAGGGCGGATCGGCTCGATCATCTCGGGCAAATGGCCCGGCAATTCCAAACCATCGCGGACCACCTTGATCGCCGCATCCACGGCGCCGCAATTGGAATGGCCCAGAACCATGATCAGCGGCGTTTCGAGGAAATTGATCGCATATTCGAGGCTCGCCAGACCGTCGTCGTTAACGAAATTGCCGGCAACGCGGACGACGAAGAGGTCACCCGGCCCCTGATCGAAAGCCAGCTCCGGCGCGACACGGGAATCCGCGCAGCTCAAAATGGCCGCAAACGGCCTCTGGGTGAGCGCACGTGCGGCGCGGCCGGCGGAAAAGTCGGTATGGGTACGTCGCCCGGCGAGGTAGCGGGCATTGCCTTCAACCAGACGCTGCAGGGCCTCGTCCGGCGAGACGGCCGCCTGTTCCTGAGCAAAGGCCGGCAATGCGCTCGCCGTGAGCGCCGCCAGCCCGCCGAACAGGACAGAGCGGCGCGATGGTGCGGATTTCTCCCAAACGCAGTTCAAGCACATATTACATCCCCCAATTTGCCGGGAGCAAATCTGACGCACGGAGATTGCCAAGTGGTGACCGGGCCCAAACTGTGGGTGAACGCGCATCACCCACTTGCACGTCACGCGCTTTGCTATTAGACACACCCTCGCCTGAAGGGGTTTAGCTCAGTTGGTAGAGCATCGGTCTCCAAAACCGAGGGTCGTGGGTTCGAGTCCCCCAGCCCCTGCCAGGCAATAATTTTCCGACATTGTTGGTTTCGTTTTCGCTGGCGGGACGGCTTCGCCTGCCTTTGGGCTTGCCCCGCGAAGATGGGTCGCACTTGTGCAAGGGGCGCGGCGCGGCGACACTGGGCGCATGTTTATTTTCCCTGCTTTGCTCCGGACCCTGGCGATTTCGCTGCTGTTCGGCACACTCTCCGCCATCACCCTCCCCCCTGCCCTGGCTGCGCCGAGTTGCGCGACGGAGGAGTTCGAGGGCGCGCGCTATACCGTTTGCGATGTCGCTGCGGCCGAGGACATTCGACTATTCTGGGACAATGCGGAGGACGCGCCCTATCGGTCTTTTTCCGCGCTGGCGGATGCGCTGAAGAGCGAGGGCAAAGAGCTGCGCTTTGCCATGAATGCCGGCATGTACGACAAGAATTTCAGGCCTTTAGGACTCTATGTCGAAGAAGGCCAGCAGAAGGTGCGCATCAGCACTGCGAACGCGTCCGCAGAAACACAGCCGATGCCTAACTTTCTCAAGAAGCCCAATGGGGTTTTCTTTGTCGATCAGGATGGCAATGCGGACATTTTGACGACTGAGGACTATCTTGCTGCGGGGCTGGAACCACGGATCGCTACCCAATCGGGGCCGATGCTGGTGATCGATGGGCAATTGCACCCCATGTTGATTCCGAACTCGACCGACAAGACGGGGCGCAGCGGCGTTGGGGTTTGCGAGAATGGGATGGTGCGATTTGCCGTCAGCGATGGACGAGTGAATTTTGACGAATTTGCACGGCTGTTTCGCGACCGGCTCGGGTGCGCCAATGCGCTGTTTCTCGATGGCGGGCGTGGTGTGGGGCTTTATTCGCCGGAGATGGGCCGCAACGACTTTTCCTGGCATGGCGGCTACGGGCCGATGTTTGGGATTGTCGAGTAGATGAATCATGGTGGCACGACCTCGTGGTTCGAGGCTTCGCTACGCTTCGCACCTCACCATGAGGTCTACTGGAACGCGCCCTAGCGCCTGCCCTGAGTGACCGAGCTGGCGGCGACGGCGAGGAGGATCAGGGCGCCGACCAGGACCTGGCGGACGTAGCTGTCAACGCTCATTTGCGTGAGACCATTGTCGAGGACGCCGAGGACGATGACGCCGACGACGGTGGCGAGGATGCGCGGTTCGCCGTGGCGGCTCATGGTTGTGCCGAGGAAGACGGCGGCGATGGCATTGAGCATGAGGCCGCTGCCCTGCACCGGATTGGCCGAGGCGACGCGGCTCGCATACATGAGGCCGCCAGCTGCGGCGGCGAGACCCGTCAGCGAGAAGGCGATGAGGCGCAGGCGTTTTACCGCGATGCCGCTGAGGTGGGCGGCCTCCATATTACCGCCGATGGCGTAGAGGCGGCGGCCATAGGTGGTTTGTTCCAGGAGAACCCAGACGGCGAGCACGACAACCACGGCGATGATGGAGAGATTGGGCAGGCTGATGGCCACGCCGCCCCATTCGCCGAGCGGAATGCCGCCGCGGGCGAAATTGCCGAAATCTTCGGGAATGGCGCGACCGGAAATGGTCTTGCCGCCGCTGACGACGAAGGCGAGGCCCGAGAACATGGTCATGGTCGCGAGCGTGGCGATGAAGGGCAGAATGCCGACGAGGCTGACCATGACGCCGTTGAAGGCGCCACCGAGGAGGCCGACGAGCAGCGCCACCGCGACGGAGGCCCAGATCGGCTGACCGGCGGCCATCATCAGCGCCGCGACGATGCCGGCAAGGCTGGCGGCGGAACCGACCGAGAGGTCAAAATCGCCCATGACCATGACCACGGTCATGCCCGCGGCGACCACCATGAGCATCGAGACTTGCTGGGTGATGTTGAGCCAATTTTTTGCGGTCGGGAACGTGCCCGGCAGCATGGCGGAGAAAAAGACCAAAATAGCGACAAAGCCGATGAGCGTACCGTAGCGGCGAATGAAGAGCTGCATGTTCAGGCAACCATGCCGGTGGGCCGGCCGTAACAGAGATTGATGAGATCGTCTTCGCGCAGACCTGCGGCGTCGACAACGGTGGTGATTTCGCCCTGGCGCATGACCGCGATGCGGGTGCTGATACCGATCAGTTCGGGGAGATCGGAGGAGACGAGGATAACGGCGGCCCCCCCAGCGGTGAGTTCACGGACGATGGAATAGATGTCGAATTTGGCGCCGACATCGACGCCGCGGGTGGGTTCTTCGAGGAGCAGCAGGCGCGGATTGCCGGCGACGGCCTTGGCAAAGACAACCTTTTGCTGATTGCCGCCGCTGAGTTCGAGGACGTCCTGCTGTGGTCCCACGACCTTGAGGCGCATATTGGCGCCGAGTTCGGCGGCGAAGCGTTTTTCGCGGTTGGGTGTGAGCCAGATGCCAGCGCGGCTCTGGCGCGTCAAATGGGCCAGCGTGATGTTTTCGAAAATGGGCCGGCGCATGACGAGGCCTTCGGCGCGGCGCTCGCGGGGCACGTAGGCGACGCCGCTTTGCCAGGCGGCGGCGGGCGAGGATGGGGTATAGGGCGCGCCGGCCAAGGTCATGGTGCCGGCGGTCAGCTTGGCGTCACCAAAGATGGCGCGGATCAATTCGCTTTGCCCTGAGCCGGAGAGGCCGGCGATCCCCAGCACTTCGCCTTCGCGTAACGAAAGGCTGACCGGCTTGAGGCCTGGTGTCGCCAATCCGGATGCGGCAAAGACCGTGGCCTCGCGCGGTTGGGACTGCGGCTTGGGATAGGCTTCTTCGACCTTGCGGCCGATCATCATCGAAACCAGATCGTCGTGGGTGATATCGGCCATGGAGCCGCTGTCGATGGAGCGGCCATCGCGGAGGACCGTCGCCTTGTCACAAAGGGCCATGATCTCGTCGAGACGATGGGACACGTAGAGCACGGAACTGCCGGAGGCGCGGATTTCGCGCAGCACGCGGAAGAGGCGCTCGCTTTCGTCGCGGGTAAGCGCGGCGGTGGGCTCGTCCATGACGTAGAGTTTTGCATCATCGAGCAGCGCGGCGGAGATGCGGACCAGCATCTGGTCGCCGAGGCTGAGGGTGCCGAGATTTTGGCTGGGGTTTATGTGGTCGATGCCGAGGCGATCGAGGGCCCGCTGGGCTTCGCGGTTGAGCTTGACCCAATCGACGAAGAGACCGGCACGGCGGGGGTAGCGGCGGCCCATGAAGATGTTTTCCGCCACCGACAGGGTCGGAACGACGTTGAATTCCTGATGGATGAATCGGAGGCCGAGACGATAGGCGGCTTTGGTCGAGTCTATGCTGACGCGTTCGCCGTTGACGGCGATTTCGGCTGTGTCGGGCGCAACGACGCCGGCCAGGATTTTGATCAGTGTCGATTTGCCCGCGCCGTTCTCGCCCATCAGCGCATGGATTTCGCCCGGCGCCACAACGAGGCTGGCCCCGGACAGCGCCGGAACACCAGCATAGGCCTTGGTGACAGATGTGGCGGAGAGAAGCGGAACGGGAGGGGCCATGATTGGCCCCTCCCCTAAACTGTTTTCAGACAAGACGCCAACTACTCAGCGGCGTTGGCAGCGGTGATGAGCTTGGTCGGCACATAGGTCACCGACTGGAGGATTTCCTCGCCGGCCAGCACGCGGGCCACGGCTTCGGCCGTCGTCGCGCCAATGCCGGCAAAGTCCTGAGCGACCGAGGCTTCGAAATTGCCGCCGGCGGCGATGGCCTCGCGGGCCTGGGGATTGGCGTCGATGCCGGTGACGACGATGCCTTCGCCCGAACGGCCGGCGTCTTCAATGGCCTGCAGGGCGCCGAGCGCGGGCTGATCCCATGCCGCCCAGACGGCTTTGATGCTGCCGGGCTCGGGATTGGCAGCGAGGATCGCTTCCATCTTGGCGCGGCTATCGGCAATGCCGCCATCGGACACGTCGGGTGTCACGCGGTCGAGCACCTTGATATCGGGATAATTGCTGAAGACGGCATCTGCGATGACCCCGCGCACCTGCACCGGCGGGAATGCATCGAAGACGAAGAGCACGACATTGCCTTCGCCCTTGATACGATCGGCCACATAAGTGGAAGTTTCGGCGGCCATGGCATAGCCATTGGACGTGACATTGGTAACGAGCAGCGGATCGGCGCCGGCGTCCATGCCGAAAACCGGAATGCCGGCATCCTTGGCGGCCTGGAGGCCGGCGGTTACCTGGGTGGGATCGACATTGATGACGATGGCATCGACATTCTGGACCACCAGGTCTTCGATGCGGCTGATGACGGCGGCGACGTCGCCGGCCGTGTCGATGACATTGACGTCCCAATCGTTCTCGGCGGCGACGGCCTCGAAAGCTTCGACGTAAAACTGGGTGCCCGGCTGCGCCATATAGGGCGTTACGATGGCCACCTTGGCTTGAGCCAGCGCGGCGCCCGTGCCCATGGCGGTGGTTGCGAGAAGAATGCCGGCAAATGCCAGGGCCGATTTATTGAGCGACACGAAAGAGCCCTCCTGCTATCCCCGCCGGCGGGACAGCTGGCGGTTGTTTTCCTTGTGCTTCAAGGCACTATAAGGGGCGCCTGCCGGACAGCAAGCGGGATTTGGGGAGAACGGGCGTGGATTTCTGCCTGATCGGAATCGATGTCGGAACCACGGCAACCAAGGCGACGCTGATCGATGGCACGGGCGCGCAGATCGCCAATTTTGTCCGGCCGCACGCAACCCAGCGTGCTGCCCCAGGCATGGCCGAACAGGCGCCGCAGGACTGGATGGATGGCGCGCTCGGCGCGCTGGAACAGTTTTCGCAAGTGGTCGATCCGTCGCGGGTGATCGGGATCGGGCTGACCTCGCAGGTCAATTCGCATGTTTTCGTCGATGCGCGCGGCGACGCGGTGCGGCCGGGGATTACCTGGCAGGACACGCGTGCGGCCGAAGATGCGGCAAAACTCGACCGGCAGGTGACGGCTGAGCAGAAGACGGCCTGGTTCGGCGGGCCTGTGCCGATCGACGCCAGCCACGCGCTTTCGCGCATGGCGTTTGTGGCGCGCACCGAACCGCAGAACTGGGGAGCCACGCGGCATGTCTTGCTGCCCAAGGATTTTGTGGTGTTGAAGCTTACCGGGGCAATCGCGAGCGATCCTGTGGCGGCGGTTGGACTGGTCAGTAGCGATGGTCGCTATGTTGCTGAATTGCTGGATCTGGTTCCGGGGGCCGCAGCGAAGTTGCCACCGCTCTATCTTTTCCATCACATCGCTGGTCGCGTCGCCGCTGGGCTGCCGTTTGCCGGGGTGCCGGTGACGGTGGGCGCCATGGATGCGTGGGCGGGTATGTTCGGCTGCGGCGTCGTTTCGGATGGCGATGCGATGTATCAGTCGGGGACAAGCGAAATTCCCGGCGTGGTATCGAGCAAGGTGGTGCCGACGCCCGGCGTGATCCTGTTCCCGCCATACGAGGGTATCCGCATGCACGCGGCGCCAACCCAATCGGGTGGCGCTGCGCTGACATGGCTATCGACGCTCTTGGGACGCAGCCCTGCCGAGCTTTCCGCACTGGCCGAAACCTGCGAGCCAAGCACCGGTCTGCCCCTATTCCTGCCGCACCTTGCGGGCGAACGCGCTCCGATCTGGGATAGCGCATCGCGCGGCACATTTGCGCGTCTCGATGCCAGCGCCGGGCCGGCGCAGCTTACGCGCTCGGTTATGGAGGGCGTCGCCTTTTCCGTGCGCTGGGCTTTTGAGGCGCTCAGCCATTCGGCCGGCACGCGAATCGACGTGGCCAATATTGGCGGGGGCGGTTCGCGCTCGGATGTCTGGTGCCAGATCCGCGCCGATGTGCTGGGCATGAGCCTGCAACGCACCGCCGTGCCCGATGCCGCCGCGCTGGGCGCCGCCATTCTGGCGGGCGTCGGTAGCGGCGCTTTCGACGCGCTGGCTCCGGCCGTGCGGCAACTGGTACGGTTCGAGCGGACATTTGAGCCAGATAACGGGCAAGCCTCGCTTTATGCCGAGCGCTTCGAGCATTTCCGCGCGCTTTATGAGACGCTGAAGCCCTTCAACGCGCGTTTTTAGAAATAAGGCCTGTCGAAACGGAATTCTCTCGTTCGTTGCCATGGTGAAGGGCTCGTGCCCTACTGAGCAACTTGAGAGGAGACCAAAATGATCGATCGCCTGAATAGTCTTGCCCCTGCCGTGCTCGGCATATTGCGGATCGTAACTGGCCTGTTGTTCGTGCATTTCGGCCTGCAGAAGCTTTTCAACTTCCCCGTACCCTACCCCATGCCGCTCGATGCACTGACGACCACGGCGGGCGTGCTGGAACTGGTTGGCGGCGCATTGGTGCTGGTCGGCTTTCTCACGCGTCCGGCAGCCTTCATTCTCTCGGGCATGATGGCCGTGGGCTATTGGATCGGGCATTTCCCCATGGGTTTCTTCCCAGCCCAAAACATGGGCACGGGCGCGATCCTGTTCTGCTTCATCTATCTTTATCTGGTCTTTGCCGGGCCAGGCGCCTGGAGCGTGGACGGCCAGCGCAATCTGCCGTGGCGTTGACTTTGCGCCCTTGACCGCCCCATCCGAGAAGCATTGGTCGGCCGATGCTTCTTATCGAATCCAGAAAATGCTCAACCAGAAATGATTGGCCAAAATAGCTGCATGATCTTGGAATGTGCGGGGCCCCTTGGGGCCCGGTGGTGGAGGGGACTGGATTCGAACCAGTGTACGCTAAGCGGTCAGATTTACAGTCTGATGGATTTAACCACTCTCCCACCCCTCCACATTCTCGGGCGAGACAACGAAGCGCTAGGCGTTTCGTCGGGGCGGTTTATCGTTGGCTGTCGCAAAGGTGTCAACACCCTTCAGCCGACCTTGTGCAGAAATCTTGTGATAGATGAAAAAACCAAGCCTATCCCCAAGCCCCACTTGCCTTGTTGTCTGGGTTCGGGATAAGGCATTTTCGGCTCTAGCCCTGCAAGGGCGGGTATAGCTCAATGGTAGAGCAGCAGCCTTCCAAGCTGAATACGCGGGTTCGATTCCCGCTACCCGCTCCAAAATACGCCATATGCAATGGTCGCCGCGCTTGCGGGGCGTGCGGAAAGGCGCTAGGCGCTTTGTCATGAGCTTCAACAAATTTCCGCCCAAGCCCAAATACGATCCCAATGACGGACCGGTTTATCTCTACGGCCTGCACACTGTGCGGGCAGCGCTGGATAATCCGCTTCGCGTCAAGAAAGAACTGCTGGCGACGCCCAATGCCCTTAGCCGGCTGAACGAAATCGGCCAGATCGGCAAGGTGAAGGTACGCGAAACGACGCCCAAGGAGCTTGACCGGCTGCTGGGTGGCGACGCGGTGCATCAGGGCGCGGCGCTGGAAGTCGAGCCAGTGAGCCGCTTCGGCCTCAACGATGTCAAGCAGTTGCGCCTTGTCGTCGTGCTCGACCAGCTTACCGACCCCCACAATGTGGGTGCGATCCTGCGCACGGCGTGTGCCTTTGGCGCCGATGCCGTGATCACCACGGCCCGCCATTCGCCGCAGGAAACCGGCGTCATGGCGAAAGCCGCATCGGGTGCGCTCGATCTGGTTCCGATGATTGAGGTCACCAATCTGGCCAGTGCGATAGAAACCCTCAAGGAGCGCGGCCTTATCGTGCTGGGCTTTGACTCCGATGCCCCTGCCCCGTTGCGGCCCCGCACCGACGACCGGCCGATGGCCGTGGTGCTTGGCGCCGAAGGCAAGGGCCTGCGCCAGCGTACGCGCGAGCTCTGCGACGAAATGGTACGTCTAGACATGCCCGGGCCGATCAAATCGCTCAACGTGTCCAATGCTGCCGCCATCGCGCTGTTCGCCGCCACGGCGGGCAGGCAGGAATGAGCACGTTCGAGCCCTTCGGCATTGCGCTGCGGCTATCGGGCCTCACACTGCCGCAGATCGAGGCCGAAAGGGCGCTCAAGCAGCTTCTGGTGCGTTATGAACCCGAAGATGCCGAAGGCAGCTTTTATGGCCAGGTCGACGTGCCGGTGGACAATGCCATCCGCGCGCTTCTGGAACTGGCCGATCGCACCGGGCCGGTCATCGAAGCCATGCTGGCTGATCGCCGGCTGGGCCGCGCCGTGCTCGACCTCGCCTTCGACTATCCGCAGGAAGGCGAAGCCATGTCGGCTCGCCTCCCCGCCCATGCCGCGGCAGCCATTGCCAAGCATGGCATCGACATCGAGTTTTCGGTCTATCTGACCGATGTCGAGGATGACGACGAGTATTGATATCCGCTCGGCCAAAACCGACCCCTGCCCCAGAAACATTTCTTCTGAATGGCGATAGCGGGATAGTTTCGACTGGCGGCTTTCAGCCGGAAGAACAGAAAAGCAGACTTGCCGTGCGCTAGCAATGTTGGTGCGAAACAACGTTCGTTTGGCGCCTGATTCTATTCAGGGGGCACTGCTTCATCTGCCCTACATCTTAATCTCTAGACCAAGATGAACTTCGCATTTGTCTTCTGGTCGTGAATGATCTCAGGATCGATATCGAAGACATTGCGGATCGTTTCTCGCCTCATGACGTCGTTGGGGGCTCCCTGCGATACCAGCTTGCCGGCCTTGAACATCACGATGTGATTGGCATGGCGAGCCGCCTGGTTGATGTCGTGCAAAACGGCGACAATGGTCTTTTTGCCATGCTTTACGAGCGTGGTGATCAGGTCCATGACTTCGGCCTGATGGGCCAGATCGAGAAATGTCGTGGGCTCGTCGAGAAGCAAAATGTCCGTTTGCTGAGCGAGCGCCATGGCAATCCAGGCGCGCTGCCTCTGGCCACCCGACAGGTTCTCCAGCGGCCTCTCGCGCAGGTCCGCCATCCTGGTCAGCTCCAGTGCCTCGTCACAGGCCTCATCATCAAGAGGTGACCAACGGGCGAGCAGCGTCCTGTGGGGATAGCGTCCCTGCCGTACAAGGTCGAGAACGCTCAGCCCTTCGGGTGCCACCGGCCCCTGGGGCAGCAGGGCGATGCGTCTCGCGCGCTCGCGCGCGCCAAACTGCGATAGCGGTCGGTCATCAAGGAGCACGGTCCCTGACTTCGGGCGCAGGAGTCCCACACAAGCTTTCAAGACCGTCGACTTGCCAGAACCGTTGCGCCCGAGCAGCACGGTAAAGGTGCGTTGCGGAATGGACAGATCAAGTCCTTCGACGATCGTGGCATTATCATAGGCTAGCGTCAGGTTCTTCAGAACAAGGCCGGATGTGGCCTCATTGTCATGCTGGAACATGGCGTCGTCCCCAGAGAAGGTAAGCGAGGAATGGCGCGCCGATCAGTGCTGTAACGATGCCAGCTGGCAGTTGCACCGGAGCAATGATTGTCCGCCCGACCAGATCGGCGGCCATGAGGAGAAGGCCACCGACAAGTGCGGAAGCGGGAATCAAGAGAGCATGTCCCGGACCGACCATTCGGCGGGCGAGATGGGGAGCGATCAATCCGACAAAACCGATCAGCCCGGCGACAGTGACCGTTGCCCCCGAAATCGCCGTGCACAGCAGGATCATTCCTGCACGCACAAGGTTGACGCGTTGCCCGAGGCTTGCCGCGACGTCGTCGCCGAACCGGATCAAGTCGATCTGGCGATAGAACAGGCAGACCAGCGCGATAGGGACGATCAACCATGCCAGAAGCAGGCGTATCTTGTCCCAGTTGGCGTCGTAGATGCTTCCCGCCAGCCAGATCATCAGCCGCTGCACATCAGAAATGTTAGCAAAGGCGATCATGACACTGGTGCCCGCGCTCGCGAACGCGCCAAGGCCTATGCCGATGAGAACGATGCGCGCCGACGAGGTGCCCTTGCGCCACGACAGGAGGAAGACGGCTGCGGCCATCATCGTCGCACCGGCAAAACCTGCCCATGGCAGCACGGTCACGCTGAGGCCGGTGAAGCCGACGATGACTATGCTGCCGGCAAAAGCCGCGCCGGCGTTGATGCCGAGGATACCGGGCTCCGCAAGCGGATTGCGCATCACGGCCTGGGCGATGGTTCCGGCAATGCCCAATGCCATGCCCGCCAGCAGCGCCATTAACGCGCGTGGCAGGCGCAAATCCAGAACGATGATGCGGGCCTCGGCTGTGGCCTCGCCTTTTAAAAGAGCAGCTATGTCGACGTGCTGGTCGCCCAGCATGAGGCTGGCCAGCAGAAGTGCGGGGACCAGTAGCGCGGCAAGACTGATAGCAGGGTATCGCGGTGTCATGCGCCACGCAGCCGGTAACGGGCCAACCAAAGGAAGAAAGGCGCGCCGATCAGGGCCAGGGTGACACCGACAGGAAAGTCCTGGCTGGCGAACAGGCTGTGCCCGAGCATATCCGCTATCACCACCAGCAAGGCGCCACCCACCACGCTATAGGGCAGAATCCAGCGGTAATCGGCGCCCACCAAAAGGCGTGCGACATGAGGCATGACGAGACCGACGAAACCGACGGGGCCCGCAAGCGCAACGGCACTGCCGGCCAAAAGCACCACGAGCACAACGGAAATGGTGCGCCATAGCAATGGGCTCTGGCCGAGTCCGCCTGAGATTTCGGCGCCAAGGCTCAGCGTCGTGAATTGCGCACGCAACAACAGCACGGCAACGAGGCCGATGCCGACAAACGGCGCTACCGCGATGACGTCGCCCACGGTGCGTCCCGACAGGGAGCCCAGGGTCCACAGGCGAACCACGTCAAGGGTCGCCTGGTCGAAGATCAGGACGGCGGTGGTGAGAGATGTCAGAAACGTACTGATCACGGCACCGGCCAAGACCAGCTTCAACGGTGTTGCCCCATTCGGGCCAAGCGAGCCGAGGACATGCACGGCAAAGCCGGCGATAGCAGCGCCGAAAAAGGCGAACCATAGGATGCCGCCACCGGTGGCAGCCCCGACCGCTGGCAAAGCCATGGCCAGGATGACGGCGAAGGCTGCGCCCGCATTGATGCCGAGCAGCCCAGGAGAAGCCAGCGGATTGCCGGTCGCGGCCTGCATCACAGCGCCTGCCGCTGCCAGTGCGGCTCCGACCAGCAGACCTGCCAGGACCCTGGGCAGGCGGAGCATGGTGATGACGAGATGGTCGCGCGAACCATCAAAAGCGAAGATTGCCTCGCCGACCTGCGCAAGCGAGAGCGGGGTTGTACCGATCGCAACGGCCTGCGCAGCGATCACGACACCGAGGCCCAGCAGCACCAGCAGCGCGAGCAGCAGACCGCGATCCCTCCCCACTCCTCTCACTGCCCATTCACGATGTAGCGCTCGATATCATCGAGAACCCGATGTGCCGACGCTACGCCGTGAAAGCCCATCCAGGTGCTCCGGTCCACCCGATAGGCATGCCCGGCCTGGACGGCTGGAAGCATCTGCCAGAACGGATTGGCGAGGGTCGCGGCCTCCAACGCATCGTCCGGCGTCGTGTCATAGCCGCTGACAACGACATAGAGCAGGATCTTGCCATCGAGCTGGGCAAGGTCCTCCCAGCCCGGCCGTTTGAACGATGTGTCGTCGGTCACAGTTTCATAGGCTGTGCGCACAACACCCGCCTCGCGCAGAACCGCATAGGGCCCATAGGCGGCCGGGCCTGAGACATAGACATGGAAACCCGTTGGCGTTATGCGCAGGACCGATACGGCGCCCTCGGGCACGCGCTCGCGCAGGGCCGCAACACGCTCCTCGTATCCGGCGAGCAATCGCACATCCGCTCCCTGCTTTCCGCCAATTTCGGCCAGGACGCGCAGATGGCCTTTCCAGTTGTCGGCGTCGATGAGCGCGGTTGGGGCGATTTTGGCGAACATGCCATAGGATTGGGCGTGCAGAGTGGCGTCGCCAATGATCAGGTCGGGTTTGAGCGCCACGATCCGCTCGAGACTGGGCTGCCGCGCATCGCCGATATCGAGTATCGAGGCCTCTTCCGCAGCATGGCGCAGGGCGTCGTCCTGCGCTGTTGTCAGGGGCGCGCCGACGAGAGGCAGCTCCAGTTCCAGCCCCATGCCCAGATTATAGAAGGGGTCGAGCACGACCACGCGCAATGGCGTCTCGGGCACGCAAATCGGGGCATTGAAGACATTTGCCGAAATCGTTCGGCCCATGCATTGGGCATGGGCCGCGCCAAGTGACAGGCAAAAGATCAGGATTGTGACGATGATACGCAATGACAGGCTCGCATGCTGAAGTTCCTTGGCGACCTTGAGGGGAGCAGCGCCATGCGTCCGCTCCCCCTGGGCTCTAGAACCTGACCTTGAGGTTCACGCCAGCAGTGCGACCTTCACCAAGCGTGGCGGCGATGTTGTTGTCGTTGTAGACGAAGTATTTTTCGTCCAGCGCGTTCTGCACAAAGGCGTTGATCTCCCAATCGTCGGTCTTGTAGCCGGCCTGCAGGTTCAAGATCCATCGCTCGTCGATGTAGTCGTGCGGCAGGCTGCCCAGGCGAGCGAGGTAGCGCGATGTGTATTTGGCATCGGCACCAACATAGATGCCATTGTCGAACGTGTAGCGGCCGCCCAGTGCTAGTGACCATTCGGGCGCTTCGGGGAATGGCAGTCCGGAGAGGTTGCCATATGTGACGTCCTTGAAGTCCTTAAACTCGGTGTGTGCATAGCCGAGCGATGCGAAGACCTCGAAATTCTCGGTGAGGGCGAAGGTCGGCTCGATCTCGAAGCCCCAGGATTCCGACGAGGCCGCATTGAGGATGCGCCGCGTGAGCGGGTCGATGGGATCGAGCTGCATCTGGACCTGCTGGTCCTCATACTTGGTATAGAAGACGTTTGAATTGATGGTCAGCCTGTCATCAAAGAAAATGCCCTTGTAGAAAAGCTCGATGGTTGAGGCCTTTTCGGGATTGTAGCTGTATGGAGCCTTATTGAGGGCATCGTAGCTTGCGCCACCGGTCCGGAAGCCCTCGGAATAGACGATACCTATGGTCTGGGTCTCGGTGAGGTCCTTTGAAAGACCGATCTTGGGCACGAAGTTCAGCTCGTCGAAGGATGCGCCGTAATCGGTCAGCACGGTTGTGGCGCCACCCAAAGGCTGCGTGCGCACGAGATGCTGGGTGATTTCCTGATCCGTGTAGTCGAGCCGCCCACCCACAGTGACCTTCCAGGTGGGAGCGAACTCGTATGTCGCCTCGCCGAAGATGGCGGCATTGAAGGATTTCTGCGTGTTGTGCTGCACCTGATTGCGGCTGATCGCAGGCGTCAGCGGTATCGTGCGGTCATAAAAATTCTTCTCATCCTCATAGGAGAAGTAGACGCCTCCGACAGCACTCCACTGGTCGCGATCATAGTTCAGACGCAGTTCCTGCGCCCCGATCCACTCCTTGTAGTAGCCGTTGTAGGTATTGATCTCACCCGGCGTACCGAAATTGGGAGAGAGGCGTTTCGTATCGGAATAGCTGAAGGTCGATAGCGAGGTCAGCCGCAAGTCGGTGGAAATGTCGTGTGTGACCTCCAGCCCGACATTGTGCACATCGGTTGGGCGGTACTCGATATAGGCCGGGATCTGGTAGTCGCCACGTTCCTCGCCGAAGCTGAAGCCTGATGCGCCCGCCGGACCGCCAATGTCGCGGACATAGGGGTCGTCATGGGAGAACGAATAGCTGAGGAGCGCCCGCGTGTCCGGCATATCGGCTGGTTCAAAAAGAATTTTCCCGCGGAGCTGATAGTAGAGATCGTGCGTGAACTCGTCATACCGGTCATAGTTTGCGAAAGTCGGATAATTGATATCGTTCTTGCTGCGCCGGAACTCGCCTGCAACACGCATGGCCAGCTGATCATTCAGTGGCGTATTGAACATGAATGAGGTGCCGTAGAGATTGCCGGTACCGAGTGTGCCCGATACCTCGCCCTCCTGGTGAAATACCGGATCTGCCGTTTTGATGTAAACTGCACCCGCCATGGCAGCACGGCCGGAGAGCGTCGATTGCGGCCCGCGATAGACCTCAAGTTGCTCGACATCGAAAAGTCCGCTCGCACCGCGCCGCGCGCCGCGAACCGTCTGCTGGACACCGTCAATATAAAGAGTAGCCAGAGGCGCACCACCGGGCACAAGACCTTCGGAATTGACGCCGCGAATGATGAAGCCGGCATCGGTCCAGTCGGCATCCATGACGTTTGCCATACGGCGGAAACCATCCCTGAAGTCCTGAACCTGACTGGCAGCTATCTGTTCCGCAGTGACGATGCCAACGCTCGACGAGGTGCTGGCCAATGTGGTCGCATTGCGCGCGCCGTAGATGATGAGCGGGTCCAGCATGGTGATGCCGGATAGGTCTCCAGCATTGTCCGCGACAATGGCCGAGGCGGGGGCAATTGTAACCGTATTGGCATTGGTGAAGCGGTATTCGAGGCCCGTATCCGAGAGGAGGGTCGCGATTGCCGCGAAGGGAGTCATGGAGCCCCGGACCGGCTTGCCGCTCGCCGAAGCGGCCGCTGTCTCGTCGAAGATTACCGCTATGCCGGTAACCCTGCCGATATCGTTCATGGCCTGACGAACCGGTTTTGCCGGAATATCGAAACTGTAAACCTGCTCGGCCGCGCTCTGCGCCTGTGCCCCGCCTGACGCTAATGTGGCGATTGCGGTTGCCCCGACCATCGTCGCAAGCACAATTGCTGCTTCGCGAGCGATCTTCCTCGTCTTCATCAGATGCCGTTCCCCAAAACAATGAGAAAATGCAGCGATCTCCCGGTGAGATCGGCCGCCTTCTAATGTGTTAACGGAAGCTGAATGGACCTACCCTCATGCATAGATAAAAAAATGCTCTCAGGGTGTGATGAGGACGAGCCTGCCGCCTATGTCATTTATGGTGAAGCCAACCAGGGACTGAATTGCGGCCAGAGCTGCGCCTGTGTCATCGACGGAGAAGCTCCCGCTGACGCGGCGTTCAGCCAGTGCGCCGTCGGGAACCAGGATGCGCCACTCGCGGTAGCGTTCGAGCTGGCGCAAAACATCGCCGAGCCGGGCATTGGTGAATACGATACGTCCGTCATGCCAGGCGAGCCGCTCTGAGGCGTCAATCATTTCCGTCTGGCCGATGCCTGCAGGGCTATAGGTTACACCCTCGCCGGGGGCCAGGACCACGTTCCGGGATGTCGTCGCTTCCGTCACCTGCAAACTGCCGCTCTCGAGGGTGACCGAAACATTTTCATCCTGGATGGCGACATCGAACGTCGTTCCCAGAACGCGCGCCTCGCCATCCCTTGCCCTGACGACAAAAGGCACATCTGAAGGCGTGACGGTGAAGAAGGCCGCCCCACGCAAAAGGCGAACGCCTCGTTCATTGGCTGCCATGTCGACGTCAATGGCGGTGTCAACGTCCAAGACAACGCTGGAGCCGTCCTGCAGCTCGATCGTGCGGCGCTCGCCACGCGCCGTCACATAGTCCGCCTGCATATCCTGAAGCAGGTTGGGTTTTTCCAGCCAGAGCCATGACCCCGCCACAGCGGCGCAAAGGCAGATGATGGCCGTGTTGCGGGCCCTGGCGAGAACCTTCTGCCTTCGCATTCGCCTGACATCATCGAGGTAGGTAGAAAGCGAACTCTCTTCCTCCCGCGCGACATCGGCACCAGGGATTTCAGCGGAAGACCAGAGAGCGCGAACATCATCATAGGCCCGCCTGCGCGCAGGATCGGCCGTTAGCCATTCATCGAAATGGCGGCGATCGGCATCGGAAGGCTTGCCGTTCATTCGCGTGAACCAGGCGACGGCTTCTGCATCCACATTCGACGTGATGCCAAAAGCCTCCTCGTCATCCGCCATAGCCAATCAGCTCTCCGCCAGCAGTAGAACGATGGCGAGACATTCGCCGGTTACCTGGATGCAAAGGCCGGCGCTTGCCTATCGGACGCTCATTATTCCAGCCCCGCGCGACAGACGCGAAGCGCCTTTGCCATTTCGCGTTCCACCATGATGTAGCTCAAGCCCATCGCAGCGGCAATTTCCTCATAGGTGCAGCCATGAACGCGATTGAGCAGAAATACATGCCGGGTGCGTTGCGGCAGAAGGCGTATGAGGCTGTTCACCTGGCGAATATCATATTTGGCTTCGACGATCTGCTGGGGAGTGGCGACGGGGGGCGCATACTGGTCAGCGGTGATCTTGTAAGACAAGGTCCGGTGACGCTTTTCTACCCGCAGGTGGTCGATCGCTGCATTGCTGACACAACGGCTGAGGTAAGACGGGCTCAGGACAACATGTTCCCTGGCTCGCTCCCATACCCGCGCGAAGGCGTCCTGCACGACATCGGCGGCATGGTAAGGGCCGACCTTGCGGATGACCATGCGCTCCAGGCGCCGGCGTTCGGCAGTGAACAGGTTCTCGATTTCTTCGGTTCTGTCCGTCACGACCGCCCAGCTTCCATGCCCACTACCTGCACTTATGCAGGCAGTATACATGGCCGACAGAAAATCTGGAGTACAAAAATCATGTTAAGTCGTTGCGCAGGGTAGTTCCTGCTCGATGTTGCACCGAAACATCAGCTGTGTTCGACTGAACCTGTCGCCAGCAAGGCGCTGTGTTTGCGCATCTTATCGAGCAATTCGGCGTTGCGCACTGTCGGTTCTTTCAAAACACAGGTCGAACAGAGGGCTCCCTCCACCACGGTGTAAAAACGACAACAGCCCCCTCTCGCCCGAAAGGTCCACGAGCCGAGCGCTTTGTTTTGATCGTCATGCAGGGTCAGATCAAAAAAATGCAACTGGCTGTTGTAAAGCGGCGATCCCGAATGCTTGACCACGTGCATGGCATCCGCACGGGCCTGATCGACACACCCAAGGTGTCTGCCGACCTCCAGCCAGACCCCGGCGATGGCATCGGCAACGAGGCGCCAGAGGGCGGCAGGGGCCAGTCCGGTTGCCTGGACAAGCACGTCGACCAGTGGCGTGAAATGCGCTTCGATCCCGCGGCGATAGGCGTCGCAAAGCGCTCCTCGATCGGCAGCAAGGGCTGCGTCTCGGTGATCTGCCAGAGAAGCTTTATCGGTCACGAACCCTTTTGACAGAAAGCGAACATCGGCGCGGCGCACGTCATGACTTTCCCCGTCATGCTCATGACGAGCGGCGAACATGCGCAGGGCCACATTCTTGGGGGAGAGATCAGGAACCAGTCCAGACCCGGCTATGAGCGGGATCGTTGCGAACATGAAAACGTAGCAATAGTCGATCATCATCAACGCAGCACACGTCTTGGCGTCCATGTGGCTGTAGTGGGAACGCTCATACTCCAAAAAGGCAGCGACGGCTGAAGCATCGGCGAAAAACGCCTGTGCCGTTGTCCAGCCATCCTGAATAGGGCCGTGCGTCACACCGAACTCGGTCCAGAACGGTTGATAAAGCTCGATGGCTTGCTCAAAGGGGCTTGCAGAAGAGTCAGTCGAGTTTGGGATAGGGTTCTGGCCGCTCATCATGAACCGCGGGCCTCATTGAAAAATTCAGAATGACAGAAACGTCTACCAAACGGTTTGCTAGGACGCTGTGAGGGGGCGGTACTCATTTATGGCCCCGCTGGCAATAGCCTCTGGGTCACCCGCATAGTCGATGCCACAGCCGCCAAGTCTCATGGCCATGTTGCCCCCTCCGAGCGTTGCTACGGATAAAGAAGAACCTTGCCGCATTGGCCAGATTCCTGCAGCGCAAAGGCCTCGTTGACGTCGGCCAGGGCAAACCGGTGCGTCACGAGCTTGTCGAGCAGCGGTCGCGCCGCGCGAATGCGGTCCATCATGCGCTCGCCCGCCTGGTCATGGTTCCAGTGCCAGCAGCCGAAGATATCGACGCCCTTGCCAGTGATGCGGTTGACCGGCAAGGCGCCGCTCCAGGTGACGAAAGCCAGCCGCCCTCGGGCCCGCACCAGTTCCAAGACGACCGGCGGCGCTGCTTCATTGTTGCTGGTTTCGATTGCCGCATCCGCGCCATAGCTGCCGGTCAACGCGCGGATCTGCTCGACCAGATCGGGCGCACGCGGATCGAGCACATGCTCGGCGCCGAGCGCCTTCGCCAAATCGACCCGAAACGGACTGAGTTCGAGCGCAATGACGCGCGCGCCGATCGTCCGCGCATTGACGATGGCGCCAAGGCCAACCGCGCCGCAGCCCGAAACGATGAAGGTGTCGGACGCCGAAAGACGCATGCGCTCCATCGCCGTAAAGCTCGGGCCCAAGGCACAGAGCGCCATGGCGGCGTGGTCGGTCTCGATATCGTCCGGCACCGGATAGAGCAGGTAGTCGGGCTTGATGAGATGGTCGGCATAGCCGCCAAGGCCGCAGCTCGACCCGGTCTCCGCCAGAATGTTTCGCTGGTCGGGGCAGTGGATATGCTCGCCCGAAAGACAGGCGGGGCATTTGCCGCATCCCCAGTGCGGCATGGCAATGACGCGATCACCCACCTTGAAGCGAGTCGAGGCGGCGGCATCGACCACAACACCGACGGCTTCATGCCCGAGCTCATGGCCTTCCTTGCCGGCGCGCCAGGATTGCCATTCGGTGCACATGGGGGCCACGAGGATCTTGACCTTGATCACATCGCCCTTGGCTTGTGGGTCCGGATGCTCGGCAACCTTCGCCTCACGCAGGCCGGTGATTTCAACGCTTAGAATTTTCGGCTCCTCCTCAGAAAACCGGGCTGTTAGCCAGCCCTTAGGTCCCGCGCCCTGCTGTGCTGTCGCGCACGATTAATTCCGGGTCGATCATGGTGACCCGTGGTTCCGGCATGCCGTCGGGGGCCGAAATCAGCTGCAGCAGGCGTTCCACGGCAAGTTCGGTCACCATATCGACTTCATATTTGACCGAGGAAATCGGCGTCGCCGCGTGCTCGGCGAATTCGATATTGTCGAAGCCGATGATAGCGACGTCCTTGGGAACACGCAGATTGTTCTTCTGCGTCCAGCGCAGGGCGCCGATGGCGAGGGAATCGTTGGCCGCAAAGATTGCGGTCGGGCGGCTCGCAAGGCTCATCAGCCGGTCCATGGCCCAATAACCGCGGATCACCGAATTGCCGAGGGGGTCGGCGAGAAGCTGCGCATCGATGGTGAGCCCCGCTTCCCCGTGCGCCTGCGTATAGCCATCGCGCTTTTCGAGATTCCCTAGGGCGTTCGACGTGTCGATGATGCCGATGCGCGTGTGGCCGATATCGATCAGGTGCCGTACGGCTCGATAGGCGCCGCGGCGTTCGTCGATGCAGACGGCATCGATCCCCGCATCCGGATCTGCCACCAGCAGCACAACGGGATAGCCGCGCTGGCGCAGCCGGCGAATATGGTCGAGCTCACGGTGGCTGCGCGGATAGATCAGCATGCCATCGACCTGACGCGAGCGGAACATCTCGATGACGCGCTTTTCTTCCTCGAGGTCATTGTTCGACGTCGCAAACAGCGTCGAGTAGCCTCGTTCGGCGAGCGTGGTTTCGACCGCCTGGGCCACATGGGTAAGGGCAGGGTTGGTGATATCGGTCAGAACCAGGCCAATGGTCTTGGTCTCGCGGCTCACCAACGACTTCGCCACATGATTGGGCAGATAATTGAGCGCCTCGGCCGCCTCGCGGATCAGCAGAGATGTCTCTGCCGGAATGCGCGGGCTTTGTCGAAGCGCCAGCGAAACCGTATTGACCGAAAAGCCGGTGCGGTCCGCGATATCCTTGAGACGAACGGTGGATTTGCCCATGATTTCGACCTATCGGCCCAGCCGCCGACCAGCGCAGACAATGCGATTCGTCAATCGAGGCTGCTGGGGCAAGACAATCGAAATCATGGGCGGCAAAATGAACCGTATGCTCTGGTGACTAGACGCCTTCGGCGCGAAGACGGCGTATCGCCTGATATTGCAGGCAATCGGGATGCATTTCCATCAATTCGATGCGGTTGCCGTCGGGATCTTCAAGCCAGGCCTGGCGATTGCCGTCAAGACCTGCCTTGGGCTCGCTGAGGAGCGTAATCCCTGCCGCCTTGATGCGCTCGCAGGTGGCGTCGAGATCATCGATCGTCCAGCACATATGGGTCATGCCATTGGTGTGCCAGCTCGCCGGGGCACGATCGTTTTCGGCGCCTGGGAATATTTCTAAATACTGCTCATCGGTGATGCGCAGGTACACGAGCCAGGTTTCCCCGTTGTCGTGCTTGAGGCGCAGCATTTCGGGAAAGCCGAGCTTGTTGACGTAGTAGTCGAGCGACTTTTCGAGATCGATGACGTTGATCGCGATGTGTCCGAGGCTGGTGACGCCCTTCATGGTTCCTCCCGCCGACATTGCGGCAATGATTGTCTCCTTCCGCAGGCAACAGCCAAGCGGAGCGCCGACACGATCGCCGGGCTATAGGAACGTTAATACGGCTAGCTAAATCTCGCGGCGTGACGCTGTCAACTGCGAAACGACATCAGTCCCAGTCAGGGCCCCAAGCCGGGTCGATCTCGCGTTGCCCGCGATCGAGCCCTTCGATGACCCGGATTTCCTCCGCGTTCAGCGTCAGTTTCGTTGCCTCAAAATTGCTGCGGATGCGCTCGGCCTTGCCTGAGGTCGGAATGGCGATGTAGCCCTTGGCAAATTCAAAGGCTAAAGCGACCTGCTCCGGCGTCGCCTCATGACGATCGGCAATGTCCACGATCTCCGGCACGCCGCCCAAAATGCCGCGCGCGATCGGCAGATAGCACGTCACGGAAATTCCCTTTTCCGTGCAGTAGTTTGCAAGCTTCTTGTTCTGAAGCAGGGGGTTAAGCTCCACCTGGTTATTCGCAATTCTCAGATCCCCGAGGATCGCCTGCGCCTCCTCCAGCATGGCAATCGTGAAATTCGAAACGCCAACCAGTCGGGTCAATCCCAGCGCATGTGCCTCTGCCAATTGCTCGATATAGACCGGCAGCGGCACCTCGTTGTTGGGCGAAGGCCAATGGATCAGCGTCAGGTCCAGCTGCTCCAAACCAAGTGTTTCGCAACTCTGCCGCAATGACGGCACCAGTGTCCCCTCGCGGAGATTGCTCGTCCTGATCTTGGTGGTCACGAACACGTCCGATCGTGGCAGGCCCGAACGCCGCACCCCCTCGCCTACCTGCGCCTCGGTGCCGTAATCCTGCGCCGTGTCGAGATGTCGATAACCGGTCTCCAGTGCCACGAGCATCGCCTCGACACCCGCCTCGCCATTCCGGCCATAGGTTCCAAACCCCATTGCCGGGATATCATATTGATTTTGCATTACTTTCTCCTCCGCACGTCCCGCCACGATACCAACTCTCGCGAGCCAGCCTAATCACATCCTGCGCTTTCGGCGCGAAAAGACTATTGACGGATCGTCTAAAGCGATCCTAGTTTAACGATAATACTGCTTGCAAGAGCTGACGCGCCGACAGAGCGGAACAACCTGCCGCGGCGTTCAAGGGAGGACGAGCATGACCTTTCGGTGGAGCCGATGGTCACCCCAACTGGCTTTGGTGCCGGCTGGTCTGGTGACGCTGGTCGCCTTCATTGGTGCCATTCTGTGGACGGTCTACCTGTCGCTGACGCGCAGCCGCCGCCTGCCGGAATACGAGATCGATTGGTCCGAATGGGGCCGGCAATACGAGCGCCTGTTCAAGGACAGCGCCTGGCTGATTTCGCTCCAAAACCTCATCGTGCTCGGCCTTGGCAGCGCCCTTGCCATCGTCTTCGGCTTCATCCTCGCCGCCATGATCGACCGGGAAAAACGTGGCGAAAGCATATTTCGCACCGTGTTCCTCTATCCCCTCGCCATCTCGCTCATCGTCACCGGCGCTGCCTGGCGCTGGATGTTTAATCCCGAGCTGGGCGTCGAGCATTTCATCCATTCCATCGGTCTCACCTGGGTTAATGCCAGTTGGCTGGCCCGGCCGGAAACCGCCATGTACGGCGTCATCCTCGCCTCGGTCTGGCAGAGCGCCGGATTTTACATGGCGCTGATGCTGGCAGGTTTGAAGTCCATCAATTCCGAGATCTGGAGCGCCGCCCGGCTCGATGGCGTCAGCCTCTTCCGGCTCTATACCGAGATCATCATTCCAATGATGAAGTTCACCTTCGTCACCTGCGCCATCCTGCTCTCGCTCGGCGTCATCAAGGCCTATGACGTGATCGTCGCCATGACCAATGGCGGGCCGGGCCAGTCGACCTATGTGCCCGCTTATTTCACCATCCAGGCGCTTTCGGCCAAGGGCAATCTCGGCTTCGCCTCGGCCGCGGCCGTGTTGATGCTGCTCATCACCGCAGTCATTTTCCTGCCACTGGTTCTCCTCACCGCCTGGCAACAGCGCCGCTCGGGAGCCCGTTCATGACCGACCTGACCGTCAGCCAAAAATCCCTCGGCGCCGAAGTCGCCGTCCGCAGCGCCCCCTATTTTCCGCGCAAGAAAAAAGCCATCACCGGCCGCTCCATCGCCGTTCTCGTCTTCCTTTCCATCTGCGCTCTCTTCTTCTGCGTGCCGCTCTATGTGGTGATCACGACATCCTTCAAGACCATGGAGCAGATCCGCGAAGGCGCCATGTTCGCGCTGCCCAATGTCTGGACGCTGGAAGCCTGGGATCACGCCTGGAACTCCGCCTGCTCGGGCACCCGCTGCGAGGGCCTCAAGGTCGGGTTCTGGAACTCGGTCTATATCCTCATCCCCTCGCTGATCCTTTCGATCGGCCTCTCCATCGTCACCGGCTATGCCCTGGCCCTCTGGAACGTCAAATGGGCCGGACCTTTCCTCTTCGTCCTCTTCATCTGTGCCTTCGTGCCATTCCAGATCATCATGTTCCCGCTGATCTCGATGACAGCCGCCATGAAGGTCTATGGCAGCATCTGGGGCGTCGCCATCATCCACGCGATCCTTGCCATGCCGGTGCTGACGTTGATCTTCCGTAATTACTACAAGGATATTCCGCAGGAGATCATGAGCGCCGCTGTCATGGACAGCGGCTCATTCTGGAAGATCTTCTTCGAGATCATCCTGCCCATGAGCGGCAATATCCTGATCGTCGTGCTGATCCTGCAGATCACCTCGATCTGGAACGATTATCTGATCGGCGTGACTTTTGGCGGCCTTGGCGGCCAGCCGATGACGGTGAACCTCGCCAACCTCATCACCATCTCGACCGGCACCGTTCGCTACAACGACAACATGGCGGCCGCCCTCCTCACCGCCATTCCCCCGCTCGTCATCTATTTCTTCGTCGGCAAGCTCTTCGTCCAGGGCATCACCGCCGGCGCCATCAAAGGTTGACCTGAATGCCCCGCGTAAGCTTCGAGCACATCACCAAGACCTATGGCCTGATGAAGGTTCTGGACGACCTCAATCTCTCGATCGACGACGGCGACTTTTTGGTCCTCCTTGGCCCCTCGGGCTGCGGCAAGACTACGCTTCTTAATCTGCTCGCTGGGCTGCTCGATGTCACCGATGGCCGCATCATGATCGGCGATCGCGACGTCACCGATCTCGATCCCAAGGATCGCGGTCTCGCCATGGTGTTCCAGAGCTACGCGCTCTACCCGACCAAGACGGTGCATGGAAACCTCAAGTTCGGCCTCTCCGCCAGCAAACTGCCGCGCGAGGAAATCGAAAAGCGCATCGCCTGGGCGGCAAAACTCCTGCAGATCGAGCCCCTGCTCAACCGCAAGCCGGGCCAGCTCTCCGGTGGCCAGCGCCAGCGCGTCGCCATCGGCCGGGCATTGGTGAAGAATGTCGGCGTGTTCCTCTTCGACGAACCGCTGAGCAATCTCGACGCTAAGCTCCGCACCGAGATGCGGCTCGAAATCAAGAAGCTGCACGATCAGCTCAAATCGACCGTGGTCTATGTGACGCACGACCAGATCGAAGCCATGACCATGGCCACAAAAATCGCGGTCATGAATGCGGGCGTTATCCAGCAGTTCGGCACGCCCGACGAAATCTATGAGCGCCCCGCCAATCTCTTCGTCGCTGGCTTCATCGGCTCCCCTGCCATGAACCTGCGTAAGGCAAAACTCAGCACCGCGACCGGCAAGATCGAAGCGGTCTTTGCCTCAGGCGTGCGGCTCGATGTGTCGGATTACCCCTTCGCGCAAACACCAGCCGAAGGCGCCGAGGTGATCATCGGCCTTCGCCCCGAGCATTTCACCCTCGCCGCCAACGGCCCCGTCGCCGCCAGCTTCGACGTACCCGTCCAATATGCCGAGCGCACCGGCCCGGATGCGTCGGCCTATTTCCGCTTTGAAGACGATTTGCTTGCCCTGCGCGTCGAGCCCGATACGGCCGCACGCCTGACGCCCGGAGAGGCCGTTTCCGTCAGCTATTTGAAGGGCAAGGCCAACCTGTTCGACGCCCGAACCGGGCAAAGAATGTAGCAATAAACGACAAGGGAGAGAGAACGTGTCTATCAAGCGACTTGCCGGCGTTGTCGCCGGCCTCATGCTCAGCACCGCTTCGTTCGGTGCCATGGCAACCGACCTAGTCATCTACCATAGTTGGTCTGCCCCGCCGGAGATCGCCGCCCTCAACGTCATCAAGGCCGGCCTCGAAGCCAAGGGCCATACTTGGACCGATATCGCCATTCCCCATGATACCGGCTCCAACGTCAACCTGATGAGCCTGATCACCGGCGGCCAGCCGCCCAACGTGTTCATGGAATCCAATCCCGGCGTTTATCGCGACATCGCCGGCATGGGCCTCGGTTTCCCGCTGACGGAATGGTTCAACGAGCAAGGCATCGTTGAAAAGCTTCCGGCCGCGGTCGCCGCCTCGATCTCGGTCGATGGCGAGATCGTCAAGGTGCCGCAGGCGCTCCATATCGACGGCATGCTCTACTACAATATGGAAGTCGCCAAGGCAGCAGGCGTTGATCCCACTGCCTGGGATTCGATGGACGCCATGTTCGCCGATTTCCAGAAGATCCGTGACGCCGGCTATGCCCCGCTCGCCGTCGGCAGCCAGCCCTTCCAGGTGGGCTACCTCACCCATGCGCTCGTCGCTGCCGTCGCCGGCCCCGATGTCTACAAGAATATCTATGGCGAAGAGGTCGACCCGACCGCACTCGACGATCCGAACTTTGCCAAGGCGCTCGAAACCCTCCGCCTTTTCGCCAATGAAGCGGGCCCCGAAGCGCAGAACCGTCCCTGGAACGAGACCACCAATGAGGTCATCACCGGCAAGGCGCTGATGCAGATCCATGGCGACTGGATGAAGGGCGAATGGCTCGGCGCCAAGAAGGTCGCCGGCACCGACTTCGGCTGCATCGAAATCCCCGGCGCCCAGGCCGTGGTCGTTACTGTCGACGCCTGGGGCCTTCTCGGCGGCCAGGCCGAAGACGTCCAGAATGCCGAACTCGACTTCGCCTCCGTCGTCCTCGATCCGGAATCGCAGGCCAGGTTCGCCGCCGCCAAGGGGTCGACCCCGGTCCGTCTTGACGCCCCGGCCGAAAGCCTCGACGCCTGTTCGACCGAAGTGCTGCGCATCCTCGATGATCCGGCCCAGCAGGTGCAGAACCCGCACAACACAGCCGACGCCGACTGGCAGGATTCGATCTGGAACGTTGTCTTCAACTTCTGGAGCGATCCGAACATGACCGTCGAAGACGCCATCGCCCAGATGCACGAGAACTACGACACCATCCTGGGTTAACCGCCTCCTCCCAGGGTCGGCGACCTTTGGGCCGCCGGCCTCCCTCCCAAAACTTCGAACGGACAGCCCAAATGGACAAGCGCCTGCTTGATGAAGACGAGGTAATGCAGATCTGCTTCGTCACCGACGATGTGGATAAATCCGCGCAATGGTTCGCCGACCTGACCGGCAAGCCCATGCCATCGCTCGGCAAAGCAGCGGAGCCAGAGGAGGCCAAGGCCATTTACAATGGCAAGCCGGCGTCGGTGGGCTGCAAGATTCGCATGTTCAAGTTCGGCAATATCGACGTGGAATTCCTTGAGCCAGGGCCGGAAAAGAGCGCCTGGCGCGATCTTCTCGAAGAGAAGGGCCCCGGCTGCCACCACATCGCCTTTCGCACCCGCAACCTGACCAATCGCAATGCCTATCTTGAAAGCAAAGGCCACAAGCTCCTGCAGCGCGGCGAATTCGACGGCTCGCATGGGCGCTACGCCTATTACGACACGGTCAAGGATCTGGGCGTCATGGTCGAACTCCTTGAGTTCGACAAGGACAAGGAAGCGCAGGCCTAGTACCGGCGCCTCTTCACCTCTCCCTCGGGGGGAGAGGTCGACCCACCTTCGGGTCGGATGAGGGGTCTTTTTTCTTGATGCAGCGCGAGGCAAGGCCCCTCACCCCAACCGAATTCGCAAATGCGAATTCGGTGAGCTGCGCGCCGACCTCTCCACCGAAGGGAGAGGTAAAGGAGCACCATGCCCTACCCCATCGCCTACCAGCTCTACTCCTCCCGCAATTTCCCGCCGCTGTTCGATCAATTCCCTAAGCTCAAAGCCATGGGCTATGATGCCATCGAGCCATGGCTCCCGGCCTACGAAGCGGACCCAAAAGCCTTCCGCCAGGCGCTCGATGATGCCGGCCTAAAATGCTTCGGCTTCCACATGCCGCTCGCCGGCCTCGTCAACGAGCCGCAGCGTTTCATCGACATCGCCCAAACCCTCGGCGCAACCTATCTCATCCCGCCCTATGTCACCGCAGAAGAACGCCAGCCTACCGCCGACTATTGGCGCGGCCTCGGCGAAAAACTCGCGAAAGGCGCCGAGGCCGCGGGAAAACGCGGCCTGACGGTCGCCTGGCACAATCATGACTTCGAGTTTGTTCCTCTTCCCGACGGCACCCGACCCATTGACCACATCTTTGACGCCGGCGGCGATGTGGTAAAATTCGAGATCGACTGCGGCTGGATTGTCCGCGCCCGTGCCGATCCCGCCGCCGAGCTCCGTCGCTTCGCCACCCGCATCGTCGCCATCCAGACCAAGGACACGGCGCCCCTCGGCACGAAGGAGGACGACGGCTGGACCGCCACCGGCGATGGTATCATCGACTGGGCCGCCCTCGTGCCACTCTTCCGCGACACCAAAGCCGACCACATTGTCACCGAACACGACAATCCCAGCGACTGGCAGCGCTTCGCCCGCCGCTCCATCGAACACCTTAAGGGATTGGGCCTATGACCGGCACACCGACGCTCGAAAGCCTTGCCGAGGAGCAGCAGGCCATAGTGCTTCTCCGGTTCGACTATGAAACCGCTTGGCAACTCGGGGCCCTGATGCAAGCTGAAGCCGCTGCCCGGCAGCTCCCCGTCGCCATCGAAGTCACCCACGGGGAGACCGTCGTCTTCTTCAGCCTCTTGCCCGGCGCCACGCCCGACAATCCGGACTGGACGCGCCGCAAGCGCAACGTTGCCCTCCGTTTCCACCAGTCTTCGCTCTACATGCGGCTCCTCTGCGAAAAGCACGATTGGGAGTTCTCCCAGCGCTTCCGCCTTTCGACGGAGGATTACGCGGCGAGCGGTGGTGGTGTACCAATTGCCATCGAGGCGACCGGCGTCGTCGGTTCGGCTTCGGTCAGCGGCCTGCCCGATGTCAAAGACCATGCCCTTGTTGCCAAGGCCTTGCGCCAGATCAGAACCAAACAGGGAGCACAATGATGGAAACCGAACTTCATTGGTCAAAGCCGAAAGGCTTCGTCCCCAATTCCCGCTTTCCTCTCCTCGTTCACCGCGGCGCCGTCCCTGGCGGCGGCGAAGACGCGCTGATCGCCCGCTTCCGCGAAAATGGCTGGCTCAACAACTGGCGCTATCCCGGCGTCTATACCTATGCCCATTTCCATTCGACCACCCATGAATGCCTCGGCTGCGCCGGCGGCTGGATGGATGTCGTGCTTTTCGGCGAAGGCGGCGTGCGCGTCCGCGTCGAAGCCGGTGACGTTATCGTCCTACCCGCCGGCGTCTCCCACATCATGGTCGGCCATTCAGACGACGTCATGATGGTCGGCGGTTATCCCGATGGCCGTGACTGGGACAATATCGAGGAAGCCAGGCTCGACGATGCCAGCTTCCGCGCCGCCGCCAAGCGCATCATGATGCTGCCAATCCCAAGCCGCGATCCCGCGACCGGTAGTCCCATGCAGGAGTGGATCGACGCACCGTCCTCGGTCGATGCCGACCTCAACGACTTCCGCGATAATCTCGACCGCTAAGAGACCAAAGCATGAGCTTCTCCTTCCCGCGCCGCGGCCGCACGCTTTCCACAGGCCAGAAAGCCGTCCTCGAAGTCATCGACCTCTATGGCGATCGCCGCACGGTGTTTACCGCCGACGAAGTGATCGAAGCGCCAAACTGGTCGCCCGATGGTCAATGGCTGGTCTTCAACGCCGGCGGTCAACTTTTCCGGATCAGCCCCGAGGGTGGCACGCCGAAACATATTCCGACCGGCGATCTCAACGACCTCAATAACGACCACGTCCTATCGCCCGATGGATCGACCATCTATGTCAGTTCCGATGATGGTCACCTCTATGCTGTGCCCTTCGAAGGGGGCGAACCGCGCCGCGTTTCCAACCAGCACCCGACGCCCCACCACTATTATCTGCATGGCATCTCGCCCAATGGCGAAATGCTAACCTATGTGGCGGTTGAAGCGCCTCAAGGGCAACAAAAAGTTAACATTTTCATCATTCCTGCAGCCGGTGGACCTGACACACGCCTCACCGATGTGACCGTCCCCAATGACGGCCCGGAATACTCGCCCGACGGCCGTTGGATCTATTTCAACTCCGAACTCTCAGCGAAAAAGCCCGGCCACGCACAGATTTTCCGCATGCAGCCGGACGGAACCGGCGTCGAACAACTCACCTTCGACACCCGCGTCAACTGGTTCCCCCACATCTCCCCCGGCGGCCGGCACGTCGCCTATCTGAGCTACCCAGAAGACACTGTCGGCCACCCTCCCGATAAACACGTCCTCCTCCGCCTGATGACCCTCGATGGCACCGAACAGACTGATCTTGCGGCCTTTTTTGGCGGACAGGGAACGATCAACGTGAATTCCTGGGCCCCCGACAGTCGAAGATTAGCTTTCGTTTCCTACCCACTCGGTCATTAGTTCGACCTCACAAGTGGAGGGTGTTCGCCGGCATAGTGAGGGCGCTCTGACTTCGACCCGTGGCAGGGCGGTGTTTTCAGCCTAGGCCTTACTGGAACGAGCGAGACGTGCGCGCGAGCAGGATGACTGGAAGAATGCCGATAGCGACGATCATCAGCGCCGCTAGTGCAGCATCTTCATAGGTGCCACGCGCGGCTTCGCCATAGAGCAGCGTGGCCAGGCTTTCGAAATTGAGCGGGCGGAGCAGCAGCGTTGCGGGCAGTTCTTTCATGCAGTCGACAAAAACCAATAGGCCCGCAGCGATCACTGCGGAGCGCGAGAGAGGCAGGTGAATACGCAACAGTGTACCGCTGGCCGACTGTCCCATCGTTCGCGACGCGTGATCGTAAGCAAGCGGAATGCGGCTCAGGCCTGCTTCTATGCCCCCGATGGAAATGGCCAGAAAGCGTGCGGCATAGGCGTACACAAGTGCCGCACCCGAGCCGAGGAGAAGGAGACCGCCCGGCAGCCCGGTCCAGGCATGCCAGATGCTGCCTAGAGTACGATCAACTGCGGCAACGGGCACCAGAATGCCGATGGCCAGCACCGTTCCGGGAACCGCATAGCCGAGTGAGGCAAGACGCATGGTGGCGCCAGCCCAGGATGTCGCATAAAGCCGCGCGGCATAAGCAACGGCAAAGCCGATGCAGAGGATCGCAATGGTCGCAATGGCCGAGACGCTGACGGTATTAACCGTGGCCCGAAGCAGTGAGACGGAAAGGCCTGCAAATTCCAGGCGGCGGATCGCAGCCACGATGAGATAAAGCGCAGGACCGGCAAAGCCGATGACGATGGGTGCCGCGCCCAGCGCAAAGGCAACACATGCAGCAGGTCCACGTAATGGTTTGCGCTGCATCTGTCGCGCATTCTGTGCTGTCGAGGCAAAGCGTTGATTGCGGCGCGCCCCCCGCTCCAGCATCAGCAAGGCGAGGACGATGACCAGCATGCCGATGGCGATTTGCGCGGCACCGGCGAGGTCCGTCCGCACGATCCAGGTCGTGTAGATAGTGGCCGTCAGCGTGCGCACACCTAGAAACTGGGACGCTCCGACATCATTGAGCACTTCCATCAGGGCAAGCGACACACCGACCGCTATAGCCGGGCGCGCCAGCGGCAGGGCTACGCGCCAGAAAATACCCGAGCGGGGCACGCCCAGCATCCGCGCTACTTCGGTGACATTGGCGGCCTGGGTCAGGAACATGGCCCGAGCGGTAAGGTAGACATAGGGATAAAGAACAAAGCCGAACACCATAACGGCGCCCCACATGGTCCTTATGTCTGGCAGTCGAAATTGGCGGGGGCTCGAATAGCCCAAGACCCAGCGCAGCACCCCCTGCACCGGTCCGAGCGGATTGAGAATATCGAGATAGGCGTAAGCCATGATGTAGGTTGGCACTGCCAAGGGCAGCAGCAGCGCCCAATCGAGGAAGTGCCGGCCGCGAAAATCATAGGCGGTGACGATCCAGGCCGCGCCAGTGCCGACGAGGGTGGAGATCAGGCCCGCTCCGGCCAATAGGACGAGCGTATTCCAGGTCGCCTGCGGCAGGACGAACTGAATGATATGCCTCCAGAGCCCTCCGGTATCCGCCACAGCCGTGGCGGCAATTGCCAGAATGGGTACGAGCGCGAGAGCCGCCGCGGCAAATGCCACGGCGGCCCAGAGGCTGATGTCGATTTTTGGACGCCTCTTCAGGCGTCCCTGGGCGATATCGGCCATCGTGATTACTTTAACCGCCGGGGTCCCTGGCCTTAGTTTCCAAAGGTGTCGAAGTTGACTTCGTCCACGAGCTCGCTGGCGCGGGCGCGGAAGGGAAGCACTTCAGTCAGCGACTGGCTGTCGGGCTGCAGGGTACCAAATGCCGCGATGATTGGATGCACCTCGGCCGTTGCCGAGACCGGATATTCGAAATTGGCCTCTGCATAGAGCTTCTGAGCGGCGTCAGACACCAGGTATTCGAGCAACTGGATGGCTTCATCGCGATTGGGCGCATGGGCGGCGACGGCAGCGCCGCTGACATTGACCAGAGTGCCGCCCCCTTCGAAAGTGGGCAGGATGACCTTGACCGCATCAGACCAGGCCTTCTGCTCGTCACCGCCCGCACCGCTGGCCATCAGGCCAAAGTAGTAGGAATTGGCGACGGCAATGTCGCAGACACCAGCCGCGATGTCGCGTGCGCCGTCACGATCGCCACCGGCGGCAGCACGGGCCTGATTGGCCTTGATCCCCTCGAGCCAGGTCTTGGTGGCTTCCTCGCCATGCTTGGCGAGATAGGCTGCGAACATGGCCGTGTTGTACGGATGCTGGCCAGAGCGGATGCAAAGTTTGCCACGGAACGCTTCGTCGTCGAGCTGTTCGTAGGTGATGCTGTCGAGATCGAGTTCTTTTGCGGCATAAACGACGCGGGCGCGGCCCGACAGTGCAAACCAGTTGCCATCAACATCGCGCAAGGATGCGGGAATTGCGCCCTCGAGAACTTCGGACTTGACCGGCTGGGTGACACCAGCATTCACGAGATCAATCAGCGCACCGAAATCCACGGCCATCAGCAGATCGGCGGGCGAGCTTTCGCCCTCGGCCTTTACGCGCTCAATCAGGCCACTTTCAAGAAACACCGTGTTTACGGCGACGCCGGTCTCGGCAGTAAAGGCATCGAGAATCGGCTGAATGAGGCCAGGTTCCCGCGTCGTGTAGATATTGACCTCCTGGGCCAATGCCGGAACGGCGGCAGCCAATACAATAGTGCTCACGAGGCAAAGGGGCTTGAAGCGGGTGCGCATGTTCGATCTCCCAAAGTGACATGATCGGGACACACGGAAATTCCGTATCATCCCCTCCTGAGGGAGCTAAGGCCATAGCGGACACAAGAAGTCAAGTTATTCTGACCCACCTTAGAATAGATCTAAACTATTGATCGCGCTCGACAATCAGGACCCCTTCGGGTCTTCAGGAAAAATCATGATCTCGTCCGCATTTACGGCGACGAACACATCGTCGCCTTGCCGCACATCGTGCCGCCCCGTCCCGCGCATGATCAGTGGATCGTCAATACCTTCCACAGAGATGATCAATTCTTCGATCTCTCCGAGTATCGAGCGATGCACGATGCGCGCTGCGACGCCGGTTGAGGCGAGGCGGATGGATTGAGGCCTCACCAGCACTTTGGGTACCCCGCTCATTGCCGGCGCTGCAAACAGCCCCAGCGGAGTATCCAGCACATTGTCCAAGAGCCGGGCTGGGATGGTGTTCATCCTGGAAAAGAAGTTCGCCGTGTAAACGGACCAGGGCGCGTCATAGATGCGCTCCCCCGAACCAACTTCCACCAACCGCCCCTTTTGCATAAGGGCCACCATGTCGCCAATCGCCAGAGCTTCTTCGGGATCGTGTGTCACCACGACGGCCGTCATTCCAAGATCGCGGACGATGGAAAGCGTTTCCTGTCGCACCTTGTCCCGCAAGCCGCGATCCAGATTGGAGAAAGGTTCGTCCATCAGCAAAAGACGCGGTTGAGGCGCAAGGGCGCGAGCAAGCGCCACGCGCTGCTGTTCGCCGCCTGAAAGCATGTGCGGATACCGATCGGCCAGGGCCTCGATACCGATCCGACCCAGAATGTCGCCGACGCGCTGCAGACGTTCGCTACGCGGCAGTCGATCAAGGCCAAAGGCGATATTGGCGCGCACGGTGAGGTGCGGGAAGAGCGCATAATCCTGGAACATAAAGCCAATGCGGCGATGTTCGGGCTCAACGAATATGCCCCCGCCGGAGACCGGCGTACCACCCACGGTTATCGTGCCGTGGTCAATCGTCTCAATGCCGGCAACAGCACGGAGAAGAGTGGATTTTCCGCAACCCGAATGGCCGACAAGGCAGAGTACCTGCCCGGTCCCCAATTCGAGGGAAACATCGTCGAGTGCGGCAATGTACCCGAACTGGCGCGTGACACCGGAAAGGACAAGCATGGAATGGGCCGAATTCATGCCCTGCTAGTGGCGGCGCACTATGCAACTTGTCAAGTGGAGCAGGCTTGATCGTGCCCTTTGAGAAAAGCACAGTTGTGCGGAAGCGCTATCGCCTAACTTGAACGGCTGGCGGCCCATTGACACCCATAGTCCAAAAAAACGTGCAAACGCTCCGCGACAGGTGCGCGGCCCATATCGGTCGTTCAGACCGCGTCGCCAATTTCCTAAAAGCAGTCGGTCCGCAAAAATCGACGCCATGGCGATAACGGGGTGGTTTGCGGACTGGCAGCTTTTAGGAGAAAAGGCATTACAGCGGAAATGGCGTGTTTACTTCTGCTGTGCGGCCCACCGCAGGATGTCAGTTGCAAACATCGCGCCTAAAACGCGTGCTACGTTTTTGCCGTCGCGGAACATCATCATCGTTGGAATGCCCCAGATAACCAGACGGGCATCGTGGTCGGCGGTGATGTCATAGACGCCGGGGATTGGATCGCTGTCGGAGTAATGCTGGCGGGTGTGGGGATTGTTCAGGTATCAACGCGCGAATTTCGTGATCGACCTGCAGCTAATCTCGGAACTTGAAATGGCCAGCGGAATATCTTGGGCGATACCTTCGGGTGAATATCTACATTGAGCCTGCAAGGGTTCGAGACGGGGCAGTAAGACCCCGCCTCCCTTTCAGGGCGTTTCAGGAGACCAATGCCCAATCGCTGCCAACTGCGATGGCCCCGCCAGCGCGCTGGCGAAGATCATAGGCTGACCGTACGGCGTCCTCCTTGATCTTCGCGACATCAAGGCCAATAAGCACGCCACCACGCTTCATGATCCGGCCATCAGCGATAACGGTATCGACATTGGCGGCGCGCGCCGTACGACCGATCATGCCTTCGACGTTTCCGTAGGGAACCATGTTGAGATCGTCGGCCCGCACCAAGACGATATCGGCGCGCTTGCCAACCGTCAGAGATCCCGTGATGCCATCGAGACCCAGTGCTTTAGCGCCGTTGATCGTACCCATTTTGATAACGTCGGGGAAATTGACAGGCTGCAGCCCCTCAGTGTCGGTCCCATTGTAAGGGATGCCCATGTACCAAGCCGTCGACATGGATTCGAACATGTCGATAGGCGCGAGTGCGTTGGCGTCGAACGAGAGCGAAACGTTCACGCCATCGTTGAACATGTGGACCAATTGCTGCGCCTGGTAGCCGCCATTGCCCAATCGGAACTCAGAATGCACCGAGTAGCTAAGCGAAGCACCGGTCTCCCGCATGGCAGCCCGATCCTCGGGCCTGGCATGCACAAAGTGCACGATCAGGGTTTTGGGGCCGAGGTAGCCCCAGTCTTTCATGGGAACGACACCATAGCTGTAGCGCCCCTGCCCGGCATGCATGGCGACAAGCAGATCGCGCTCAAATGCCCAGTCCATTTCCTGACGGAAAAGAGATTCCGACAATGTGGCTGGACCGCGGGAATTGATGCCGAACGTGGTCAGGTTGTCGAGCGGTGAGCTGGCGCCGAACCACTCATCGTGAACCTTCCCTGCCAATTCCAGATCGATCAATTGTTCCTTGTCCAGACCATCCTTGTGGCCAAAGCTGAACAGAGCACGCATGCCAGCATCGCGATGTGCGCGCAGTTCCGCGTCGACCGTATCCGCCGACATCACGTGGTGGCAGTAGTTGTGCAGGGTCGTAATCCCGGCATTCAGACTCTCCGCCATCGCCAACATGTCGCTGGCGTAAAAGTCGGCAGGCGTCATGTGCGGCACGAATGCACCCTTGACGCCGAAATACTCGAAACCCGGTGCCAACAGGTTACGCATGATGCTGGTCCAGATGTGGAAATGGGTGTCGATCATCCCGGGCATGACGATCATTTTGGAGGCGTCGATTACCTCTGCAGACGGCGCTTCGATATCGGCGCCTATGGCGACGATGACGCCATCTTTCACATGAATATCTGCTCCCTCGATGTTACCCAAAGCATCGTCGACGGTGACGACCGAGCCTCTCTTGATGAGGTATTCGCCACGATCTGGAAGGGCCGAAGAGGTGCCCGCTTCCTGTGCACGTACATTCGACGGTTTCAAAATCGCAGGCGCAGCCAAGCCGATCAGACCTGCCCCTGCGACGCCGCCGGCGCCGAGTAGCAAGGAGCGGCGTGAAAGCCTGGGTTGGATCGGCTCTCCGCAGCAGTCGCAGGGTTCGTTGTTGGTATGCACGGTCATATTCACTCCTCTTGAGTTCGCGCCCATACGTTGCCGATGCGCTCGAACTCAAGAATGCTCATATTCTCATGTCTGATTTTCACCCCGTGCATGCCATAGAAGTGAACACCTACGTAGACCCAATAACAGATTGATATTACGCGATTAGTTTTGTCCTTTGATCAAAATTTGGCCAACATATGGGCAGATAATAATCATCCTACGTCATATCTTTTAGCGTACAAGATGCCTGCGATGCTTAGTGCGTGTCGAAAACTCGTTGGCATTCAGCAACTGCTTGGCGGGTTGCCGCACGTTCATCGTCCGTGGGGGATGTCGGATCCACGGCAGTCGGGAGCGCTCCGAATCTCATAAGGCACGCCATGAGTACAAGTCGTGCTTTGGTCGCTGTGAGATTAGAGCCTGCCAGAACGTACGGCGAATGGTCGGTGAAACCTTCGGGTGCCCCCCTCCCTACCCTGACGACGGGAATGCCGGAAAAGATGGCTCGCTGAATCAGTGTCTCGACCGTGCGTGAAGGCTGATGCCCGTACGGAACCAGGCCCTCGGCAACGAACCCAGACAAGCGCCCCAGAGCGAGCTTATGCTCTATGCGTGCCAAGATGTCAGTGCGCTCATCCGGAAGCGTATCGAATGCTTCTTCGGAATAGCCAGGTTCCTTGATTATGGACACCGAAGGGATCGCGGCCTCCGAGAGCTTTGCTGGGCCTTCCAGAATGACCACCGGGATACGGGTGAGGCGGCCATCGTGTCCTCGCACAACCGCCTCGACGCTCGCCGGCATCTTGCTGAGACTAACTTCAGAAGTCGCCGTGTGCCGGTAGGCCGGCACGTACGGAATCCATACTTTGCCCTTGTGTGTCACCTGTCCGAGAATCCCCCCATGCCCCCCAGTTGCTCGATACCCACCGGGGCGCGCGTCAACCTTGGTGACCTCACGTGCCGCGAATATCTGTTGTTCCTGCAGGAGGACCGTGCCGCAGCGGTTGTGCCCATCTTCATTCTGCCAGGCATCCGAGGTGAGGTAGGCAACGCTGTCGACGATATTCTTGGGGCCGTCGGCACCGATTTCACCCTGAGCCCGCTGCGCCGCACAGCCGCAAATGGGGAGGTTGGTGTCGATGAGGAGGTTGAACCAATAGAGGGTCTCCTCGATCTGTGGACTGCCTTGGGTCCACAATAGGCCATCGTATTGGCCGCTGTCGGCAATGGCCTGTACCCGGTTGGTGATCTGAGCCAACGAAGTTCGAGGTGGGGAAACGCTCAGGTGGTAGGGGCGGTAAGCGAAAAAGTCCCTGCCTCTTTTCTCGTGATCAATGTCGCCTTCGCTTATGTCACTCCGATCCTGCTGCGGCAGGCCCTGGGTGTAGCCGGCAGGCGGAAGCACGCGATGAAAGTCCACATCGGCCAATTCAGAAATCAGGCCAGCTGTTCCGCTGTCGTTGATCCCGATGCGGTCGATCTCGTCGAAGCTCCTTGCCCCGTTCGGAAAGAAGGACTGGCGGGCTTTGTCCGCCGGTGCTCCGGGGAAGGCACCATCATCCTCCCACGCAGTGCCATCGGCTTGCGTCGCCATGTAGGGCAATGGGTAGAGGCCGTCGGCGGGATCGAGCGCAATCTCATATACCGGCCGAGCAGTTTCATCCGTTGGCGCAGTGGCGAAGGTGCCATCGGCATGGATATATCCATGCGGGGGACCGTAGAGATGGGCAGCGTCGGACTCCAGCGGATGCGCTGAGTGCTGTTCAACATAAACCTTGGCGGGCGCCGCGAGCCGCTGCGGGCGCAAGGCGTCGTACTTCAGAGGCTTGCCGTCACGTCCAAGGCGCAACGCCAGGCCGAGCCGATCGCGTTCCTTGTTTGACGTGACCAGAGGCGGCGAATTCTGCACCGTGGCAGTGGGCCCTGCCATGTGGGCAATACGTTTGCGACCGTGCTCTGTCATCTTCAAGTCTCGCTATTTCTTCAATTCTGCTACGGGCCGGGGGACGCAGAACCGCGCCCCCCATACTCGACTTATCGTTTAGACGGCGGGTACATCGGTCGTCGTCGGGGCATAGTCGCCGCCAGCACGCTTGCGAATGTTATAGAGCGACTCGATCGCGTCTTGACGGACCTGATCCACATCCATCGAGACCACCTTGCCCCTCCACTTAACGAGGACGCCGTCGACGATGACGGTATCGACATTTTGGCGCATTGCCGAATGAACGATCATCCGGTCCAGCAATTCGGAGCCGGGCCCCATGTTGAGGGAGTTGGCGTCGAGCAGAACAATGTCCGCCTTCTTGCCTGGCGTAAGTGTCCCCGCCTCCTCCGCAAGCCCCAATGCCCTCAGACCATTACGCGTCCCCATCTCGAGACACTGAGCCGCGGTGATGGAAGCCAGCTTTTCCGAGGGCTTTTCGAATTCGGGGGCTATCAGCGCGAAAGCCAGGCGCATCTGCTCGAACATCGAGGTGGGATTGAGCGACGTGGCATCGCAGGAGAGGGTCAGATTGCCGCCACCGTGGAGGAGAAGCAGGGCCTGCTCTCGCACAAACCCACCTCGCAGGTTCCTGAACTCGCTGCCGAACGAAATGGACACCGACGCCCCCTTCTCGATGATCAGCTCCCGGTCTCTCTCCGTCAGCAGAACGCCGTGCACGAAGATGTTGCGCTCGTTGAGTACACCGCCTTCATCCATCTGGGCTGGCGACGTGATGAACGCCGGTGACTGGCCAGAGTGAACGACAATCGGCAGCCCCATTTCGAAGGCCATCTTGTAGTCGTCGATCCGACGGTCAACGTCCATCGGCGCCGGCACTGCTCGGCCGGCGAGTCCGAGCGACATTCGACCAGTTCCATCACGACCGGCGTGACTGAAGAACTCCTGGTGAATGCGGCGGAAATCATCATGATCCAACGTCTGATCTAGTGGCGTGGGATCGAAGCCGCCATAGGCGTATTGGCCGCGGAGGCCGCTTTCGAGCATGGCCCGGATTTCGCCGTCAGCATGCTCTGGAGAACGCACGTTGTGAGCGTAATTCAGGACTGTCGTAATGCCGGCGTCTGTTGCTTCAGCCAGTGCGAGCCGGGTGGCGACGTAGTAGTCCTCGGCCGTGTGATGCGGACCAAGCTCGTTCTTCAGCGTGGAGTAGCCATGATCAGGTGTGATCAGGTTTTTGAACAGCGAGTTCCACATATGCCAGTGGGTATCTGCCATCCCCGGCATGGCGATCTTGCCGGTGCCATCGATGCGCGTTGCACCCGGAGCCTCGACCGTCTCACCAATGGCGACAATTTTGCCGTCACGGACGTGGATAGCCCCCTTCTGAAGAAGGCCAACAGTGTCGTCCACGCTGACAACACCGACATTCTCGATCACGAACTCCCCACTTGGTGCCGGGACCTCGTCAGCCGCAGGGATGACGCTCTCCGCCGCCACCGGCGCCGCGACTGCGGCACCGACAAGGCCCAACAGACCACCTTTCAGAAGCGAGCGGCGCCTTAAAACTGAAGTGATGTCCTTGCCTGTATTCTCGTCGCATCCGTCGCACATATGGATCTCCTTCCCACGTTGGATGTTGAATTCCGCTCCCCTTCCGACATGGCGGAGGCATGCCCAGCGCCTATTGATCCGACGTCTGATTAAATGGAAGAAAGTGACCCCGCCGAAACTGCGTTCCGGCGGGGTGTCTCAGGCCGAAGCCGTCTGTCTGCGTCGTTTGAACGCGCCCCAGACCGCCCAAGCCACCAGAGCCAGAACGATCACCATGATGGTGCCGCTGATTGGCCGCTCGAACAGGATGGCGACGTTGCCCCGCGACTGGATCATGGCACGCTGGAAGTGCTCTTCCATTAGCGGTCCCAGCACGAAGCCCAGAATGAGCGGCGCCAGTGAGAATCCGAGAATGCGAGCCACGTAGCCAAACAGACCGAAGGCAACGACAAGGACGACATCGAACGGGCTATTGTTGATGCTGTAAACGCCGATGCAGATGAACATCGAGATAGCGGGGAACAGGAACTTGTAAGGAACCCGGAGAATAGACACCCACAAGCTGATCAGCGGAATATTGAGAATGAGGAGGATCAGGTTGCCGATCCAGAAGCTCATCACCAAACCCCAGAACATATCGGGACGTTCCGCCATGAGGCTTGGACCAGGCGTGATCCCATGCATGATCAGCACGCCCAGGAGCAAAGCCATCATTGCGCTACCAGGGATGCCCAATGTCAGCGTCGGGATGAAGGCAGTCTGGTCCGAAGCATTGTTGGCGGACTCTGGAGCCACCACGCCCTCAATCGCGCCGTTTCCGAACTCGCCAGGGTTTTTGCTGATCTTGCGCTCAACGGCATAGGACATGAAGGCGGAAACCGTGGGGCCCACGCCGGGCAGAATACCGAAGAACGCGCCAATGCCAGTTCCGCGAAGCATGGCGCCAATCGAACGCCGCCAGTCCTCCCGTGTTGGAATCATCGATCGGAGCGTTACGTGCTGGACCTCGCCAGGCTTTACCGCCCTGATCGAAACGATCAGTTCGGAAAGACCAAATACGCCCATTGCCACGGCGACCAGACTGATACCGTCGGAGAGCTGGATCAGGCCAAAGGTATAACGCGGCATCCCGGAATAGAGGTCGAGCCCTACCGATCCCAAGAACAGGCCCATGCAGACCATGGCGATGCCTTTTACAGCGGATCCCTCCGACACCGCCGTTGCCGCGATCAGCCCGAGGGCCATGAGTGCGAAATATTCCGCCGAACTGAACTGCAGCGCTACACTCACGATAAGAGGCGAGGCCACCATCATCAGGATGATGCCGACGCTCCCGGCAAAGAACGAACCGATCGTTGCCATGAACAGCGCAACGCCGGCCCTGCCCTGCTTGGCCATGGGGTAGCCATCAAGACACACGACAGCCGAAGAGGGTGTGCCTGGAACATTGAGCAGGATCGATGCGGTTGAGCCACCATAGGCACTGCCGTAAAACAGACCAGCCAGCATGATGAGGCCGGTGGTCGGCTCCAAGTAGAAGGTGAGCGGGAACAGCATCGACATCGTCGCGAGCGTGCCGATGCCGGGCAGTACGCCGACCACCATTCCGAGAAAGACGCCGACGAAGCAGTAAAAGAGGTTTGTGGGCGTAACAGCGGAACTGAGTCCGATCTGCACGTTGCCCAAGAGATCGCCAAGAATGTCCATCAGAACGGCCACTTCGCGTAGGGGACAGGCATATTGAGGCCGATCTTGAAGATCAGGACCGCGATAGCCACCAAGCTGACGGCGAGCACCAGTTTGGCCTTCCAGCCAAGTTTGGTGTCCCCGGCAGCAGTAATGAGGACCAGACCGACGATAGCCGGGACCAGCCCGAAGTGCTGTATGAGTATCGAGAAGGCGATACCGCCTCCCAAAACGGCTATGGCAGGACGCACTTCAAATACTGGCATGACGCCCGGGCGGCGGAGCGCGGGAACGCCGATGGCGATCCCACAAAGTACGATCAGCGCGCCAATCGCGACCGGGAAAAAGCCCGGCCCCATGCTCACCAGAGTTCCCAGCGGATAATGGACTATTCCGTAGATCACCACGAACAATCCGAATGACGCCAGGAGTCCTCCTCCAATCAGATCGCGGTGATCCCGCACCTGTGACATTTAACCCTCCAAATTCTGGGATCAATTGCCCCTCGACACGATCCCGTGAGAGATTTTTAATGTGACGTCTGATTAAATGTCAACGCGTTTTAGGTCTCCCGTTGAGGCGTTGTCACCATATTTTCTGCCAGCAAAACACCACATGCGTGCGTCATCCCGATTGACACAATAGTCAGATGTCATCTTATATGCGCGAAACAGCTCCTAATGGAGCCAGGGATGAGGAACAATGACCAAACCGCGTATCATCGTTGGAATTTCCGGAGCATCGGGCGCTATTTACGGCAAGCGGTGCTTGGAAATTCTGCGCGATGCGGGTGTCGAATCGCATCTGGTGATTTCAAAGAGCGGTGTGCTGACCATTGAACAGGAGTTGGGATGCTCGGCCAACGAGATTAAAGCCCTCGCCGACGTCGTGCACGCTCCAGGCAATATCGGGGCGAGTTGTTCGAGCGGGTCGTTCAAAACACTGGGCATGATTGTCGCGCCTTGCTCAATGCGGAGCCTCGCGGAGATCGCCACTGGGGTAACGTCCAGTCTCTTGACCAGGGCCGCCGAAGTGACGCTCAAGGAACGGCGTCGTCTAGTGCTACTGGCCCGCGAGACGCCGCTCACACTAACCCACCTGAGAAATATGCAAAGTGTGACCGAGATGGGGGGCATCGTGATGCCCCCGGTGCCCGCACTTTATGCTCACCCGAAGTCCATCGACGAGATGGTCGACCACACCGTTGGCCGAGCGTTGGATCTCTTCGACCTTGATGTCGGACTGGTTCGTCGCTGGAACGGTCTGACCACCCCTTAACGCTTGGGCGCAGCAGGCAAATGCCTGCCGCGTCTTCTTTATACCAGATAATCAGACGTATGATTTTTAACGCACGGAGAAAACAATGAGGGTTATTATTGCCGGCGCCGGCATTGCTGGCCTGACCCTTGCCTGTAGGCTGGCCCAGGATGGCATTATTCCAGAGGTCTATGACGCAGCGCCACGTCTTGATCCAATCGGGCTCGGCGTCAATATTCTCCCGCATGCGGGTAAGGCGCTGCAGCAGATTGGCGTCTTCGACGCCATGGCAAAGCGCAGCGTGCAAACCTATGAGGCGACCTTTTTTAATCGCTTTGGCCAACATATTTATTCCGAGCCGGCTGGACTGAGGGCCGGATACGACCTGCCGCAATACTCAGTCCACCGTGCTGACCTGCACGAACCTCTTCTTGAGCGCTTCGAGGCTCTAGCGGGTCCCGGGCGCCTCAAGCTTGGCCATCGCTGCGTCGGCTTCGAACAGACGTCAGACAGCGTCACCGCATTTTTTGAAGATACGATCAGTGGCGACATGTTGCCCGCTGTCACGGGCGATATCCTGATTAGCGGCGAAGGTATTCATTCGCGCATCCGGAAACAGTTGCGCCCCCAGGAAGGTGATCCGGTCTACTCGGGGGTGAACATGTGGCGTGGAGCCACTGTCCACAAGCCCTTCCTCCAGGGTGCAAACATGACCCGCGTGGGTTGGCTGGCAACCGGAAAGCTTGTTCTCTACCCCATCCGGAACGATGTCGACGGGCAGGGCAATCAGCTGATCAACTGGGTGGTCGAATTGGAGACGCCACACTACAAGCCCAAGCGCGATTGGAACAAGGAAGGCGATATCAACGACTTCATTGCGCATTTCGAAGACATGAAGTTCGATTGGCTTGATATTCCGTCCATGCTGCGCAGTACCGAACGCATTCTGGAATACCCTATGGTCGACCAGGATCCCCTGCCGTTCTGGACCGCGGGCCGCGTGACGCTGATGGGCGATGCCGCGCATCCAATGTATCCTCGTGGTTCCAATGGTGCCTGTCAGGCGATCGTTGACGGCATCAGTCTTGGCAATGCGCTTCTGTCTGAGAGTGACCCGCTCGACGCACTCAAGAAATATGAGGCTGAGCGTCTGCCGGTGACGACACAGGTGGTTCTGAGCAATCGGAAAGTCCCACCGGACATCATCTTGCAGGAGGTTTACCGTCGAACCGGGGATAAGCCGTTTGAGAGCATCGACTCGGTCATTTCTCCCGAGGAATTGGCGGCTCTTTCCAACAATTATAAGCAGATCGCGGGTTACTCGCGCGAACAGATTTCGGCAAGCTGAAGCGCGACAAGAAAGCATGACCATGACCAAGCAAATTCGGCACGACACGCCTTACCGCGACCTTCGGGAGTTTCTTCAGCGCATTGACAGTCTTGGGGAGCTCAAGCGCATTTCCGGCGCCACCTGGGACCTGGAGATGGGTTGCATCGCGGAGCTCATCTATCACAACGACCAGGAGAACCCTCCGGCCATCCTTTTTGACGATATTCCAGGATATGAGGGATTTCGTTGTGTCAGCGGTCTGACCAATTCCAGTCAGCGTCTTGCAGTAACCCTGGGGTTTCCGCTTTCAACCAAGCCACTCGATATCGTGCAATCGTATCGCGATCGCATGAAGCAGCACGAGCCCATTCCGCCGCGGGTCGTGCCGAAAGAGGACGCACCGATCTTTGAGAATGTGTTGTCGGGTGACGACATCGACATCCTGAAGTTCCCGGTACCCAAGCTCCACGAACTCGACGGCGGCCGCTATGTCGGAACCGACGACCTGGTGATCATGAAGGATCCCGACGGCGGGTGGATCAATATCGGCACGTATCGCTCCATGGTCCATGATGCCAAATCCGTTGGTCTGTGGACCTCTCCCGGCAAACAGGGACGCCAGATCAGGGACAAGTATTTTGCCAAGAATGAGCCCTGCCCAGTCTTGATCTGCGTTGGCCACGACCCTCTGCTGTTTCTGGCTTCAGGTAACGAGATCGCTTATGGCTTGTCGGAATACGACTATGCCGGCGGTCATCGCGGAATTCCCTTTGACGTCGTCGAGAGCGAGGTTCACGGCCTGCCCATGCCGGCCTTCGCCGAAATCGTCATCGAGGGCGAAATCCACCCTGGTGATGTGCTTATGGAAGGCCCCTTCGGCGAATTCACTGGGTACTATGCCTCAAATCCTAGTCCCCAGCCGGTCGTTCGCATTCAGCGCATCTACCATCGCGATAATCCGATCATGACGATGGCATCACCCATGCAACCACCTTCCGATTTCAGCTTTTCCAAGTGCGTGACCAAGTCAGGTATGATCTGGGATGAAATCGAACGGGCCGGTCTTTCCGGGGTGAAGGGTGTCTGGTGCCATGAAGCTGGCGGCGCCAGAATGTTCAACGTGGTGTCGCTGAAGCAGGCTTATCCCGGGCATGCAAGGCAAGCCCTACATCTGGCGGCAAGTTGCCAGTCTGGCTCCTATATGGGGCGGTTCGTCGTTGTCGTTGATGAAGACGTGGACCCCACCAACACCTTTGACGTCCTCTGGGCCATCAGTACCCGTTGCGATCCCGGTGTCGATATTGAGTTCATTCGCCGCGCATGGTCAGGCCCGCTCGATCCGATGCTCAATGCCGATGGCACCAATTCCCGGGCGCTGATTGACGCGTGTCGACCATTCGAACGCCTGAAGACCTTCCCATTGGTTGCGAGGGCGTCAGACGCACTGCGTGAAGAGATCGCGGCCAAGTTCAAGGATCAGTTGCACTGAGCGGCGCGGTAAAACAATCTGATGAGACGCTATGGGCATTTGCAATGGCACTCTATGCCAGCGCCGGCATGCAGGAGCGTCTCATCCAATGGCAGGACGAAGCAGGCGCCGACGTCTGCATTGTCCTCGCCTTGCTCTATGCCCAGCAAAATGGAATTGCCGTCGACGACAAGACGATCGCAGAACTTGAAGCCCTGGTCTCGCCATGGCGAGTGTCGGTCGTTCAGCCGCTGCGGGAAGTTCGGCGCTACCTCAAGCCCGCTGGCTTAGACAGCGCCGAAATTGAAGCCTTGAGATCGAACATCAAAATGTCCGAACTGGCCGCAGAACAGCACGAACTCCGCCTTCTCGCCGGCGCACTCTCGGCGCTCCCAGCCGACCTCCACCGTACGGAGCCGCCGCTGCCCGTCTACGCAAAGCATTTGGGCGCCGGGATTCCGCGCTGGCCAGAACTGACGTCCGCAATGAAAAACCTCGATCGCGCGGGTATCGTTAAGCCGGCTGAGGAACCGTAGAGAAGCGGGCTTCATGCCGATTGATCAGCTTGTCGAGGGTGGACATTAGCCACTGGCGGTCGTCATCGGGCAACGAGGAGAGAAGAGCATTCATCACCCGAGCGGCCGACGATGCTGCGGCCTGGAAGAGGTCGCGTCCTTCCGGCGTAATCACCAATGTCCGGCGCCGCTTGTCAGCGGTGTCCACTGACTTGCTGATCAAGCCCCTCTCCACAAGAAGCCTGACAACGAGTGCAACGGTCGAGCGGTCGACGGCGATCAGGCGCGCCATGGTAATCTGGTCCACCGGTCCGCACTGGCGGACAACGTGGAGCAACCCGTATTGGGTGGGCGTAAGCTGCTGATCCCTGCACTCTTCGACGAAGAGCGCTTCGGACTTCTGGTGAAGGCGGCGGATCAAGATGCCGGGGCGCTGCAGGAGGGCCGAAATCTTGGCCTGGTAGACCAACATCTGCTCGCCAGAAATGTCGTCGTCTATCGACTTGCCCAACAGGCTGAGGAAGCGCTTCTGGTCCTTTCGCGACAGACTGTCGAGGAGCCTCTCTATGGATCTTTGCGCCGGGGCTTGGAGCTTCTCGATGAGCTCCCTGCCTTGCGTGGTTATCGCAAGAACGCGTCGACGCCGATCGGCGGGGTCGAAGCCGCGGTTAATCAGCCCCCTACTCTCCAGCAGTTCGATCACCAATCCTGCGGTTGACCGATCGAGGCCAATCAATCTGGCAACAGTGATCTGATCCAGATCGTCTATGGCGCTGAGTGTGTACAAAACGCCGAACTGAGTAGTAGTGATAGAGAATTCGACGCAAGCTTCATTGAAGATTGACTCCGAAATCTGCCTCAAACGACGGACCTTGAACCCTGGCCGACTATATAGAGCCTGCAGGCGACCTTGCAGCTCTTTATAAATGTCCTCTTCCGACAGGTCAGCCATAGACGACAAGTTCCTCCACGCCACGGCGCCACATTAGGAATTCAGGCCCGCGATGCAATTAAATTCGTCAGTGTTCCTATTTTTTCAATGGTGACGACTACGGTTTCTCCGCCCTGCAGAAACTCTCGCTTTGCAGCGCCGACACCGGCCGGTGTGCCCGTCAGGAGAAGGTCACCTGGTCGCAAGGTGAGATTTCGCGAGAGGTGAACGATCTGCTCGGCAATCGAGAAGGTCATTTCGGACGTCGAGGAGTTCTGCTTGGTGGTCCCGTCGATCTGGAGCCTAATTGCGAGCGACTGCGGATCAGCCACGTCCTTGGCAAGCGTGATGGCCGGCCCTAAGGGGAGCGAGCCGTCAAATGACTTGTGAGACAGCCAGTCGAACTTGAAAGGTGAACCATCAGGGGCGTTCCGTCGGGACAAGTCTCTTGCCGAGAGATCATTCGCGATCGTGTAGCCCAGGACGTGCTCGAGTGCGTTTTTCATTGTCGCATTGCGGCAGCTCTTGCCAATGACCACAACGAGCTCTGCCTCCCAGTCCACCTCTTGGGATTCACTGGGCAGATGGATCGTTGCCCCTGGGTGCGTGATGCTCTGGGCGGCCTTTATGAAATGCCAGGGTTGCTCACCCAAAGTGTGCGGATCCGCCGGCGGCGGCCGGTTGTGCAGAGCCGCCATTTCAGCCGAGTGGTCCCGGTAGTTTGCGCCCGCACAGAAAACAGTGCCATGTCCCGAAACGGGAGCCCTCAACGAAACGTCAGCAAGCGGTATTCCATCTTCAAGCTTCAGGCTGAAAAGCCGGCCCTCGACCATCGGCCAGTCATCAAGGACGCCCTGCATCGTTGAGAGTTTGTCATCTGCAAGAATGGAGGCAAGGTCGAAAACGTGGTCCTCGAACAGAAGCCCAGTCCGGTTGGTGTTTTTTTGGCGGTAGACGACAAGTTGCATGCTGACGGCCTTAAGTGACAATTGTTGGGTCGAGCACGACTTTGCCGAGAGTACCGGGCTCGCCGGCAAGTTCGTGCGCCGCTGCCGCCTGCTCCAAAGGGAAGGTGGCGGCGATCAAGACATCAAATCCGCCGGTCGCCGCCAGCTTGAAGCTCTCGGCGACGTCGGCAGGGCCTGTAGCCGTAGAACCCATTATGGTGATCTGGTTGAGATAGAGATGGGCGATATCCAACGGGACAACGCCGCCGCCATGGCTTCCAACACTGACCAGGCGCCCTCCCCGGCCAATGCTTGCGAACGCCTTGTGAAAAAGTTCGGGCTCACCGATATTCTCGCAGACTACATCAACCCCGCGGCCGTCGGTGATCTCCTTCACCCGCGCTGTTAGATCCTCGCGCCTGTAGTTAACTCCAAACTCGCCACCCAGAGCCATCGCCGCAGCGACACGATCGTCACCACCAGCAGCAACAATCACTCTTGCACCGAGATGCCTGGCAACCTGAACGCTGGCGCTGCCGAGCGCACCGGCCGCCCCCATCACCAATACCCACTCTCCAGGCTGAACGCTCGCTTTTCCCCTCAGCATATGGAAAGCTTGAGGCGCATGGCGCATGACAATGCTTGAAGTCACGAATGGAAGCCCATCGGGCACAGTGTGGGCGCTATCCGCTGGTGCGCGAACATATTCGGCATATCCGCCCCAGCAATCCACACCCAGCATGATGATCTTGCCATTGGGAGCGCGTCCAACCCGCGAAGACAAGGCGACTCTGTCGCCCAATCGGACATTTCCGACATCCGGCGCGACGTCGACAACAATACCTGCTGGATCTACACCCAGGACATGCGGAAGTGGCGGCTGTCGCACATATGATCCTGAGCGAACAGCCAGATCGAGGGTCCGATTGACAGTGACGGAATGAACTTCGACCAGAATTTCGCCTGACCGCAGGACAGGAACAGGCACTGTTCGTGAGCGGAGTACCTCAGGCCCTCCGGTCTCCTCAAGCAATGCCGCCCGCATAGTTTTGGGAACAGAACCAATCATTGGTGGCGCTGCTTCTTGAAATCTTCGGTCGGAGGGACGCCCCAGCTCATCGACTCCGACTGCAGCCACACGCGCGGCCGCTGCGGAAAATCCTGATGCCATGGCCGGGGCACATAGTGACCAAGTGCCTCATCCTGCATTTGGTCCAGTTCGCAGTAATACTCGATGATATGGTCGTCGGCGTCGCGATGGTAGGCGAACATGTTGTGGCCAACGCTGTGGCGGCCGGGTCCCCAAATAATCTTGCCACCGTTTTGACCCACGAGATCGCAGGCACGACGGAGGTGTCCTGCATCCTGCAATTCGAAGGCGATATGATGCATCCGGGACGAGCGCCCCTGGATGAAATTGGCCGTATGGTGGTCTGCGTTGCATCGCATGAAGACAAAGTAGTCCTCGATCCAGTCGGATTCCCGGAAGCCGAGCACAGTCCTGTAGAATTCCACCACCTTGGCGATGTCAGTCACGATGAAGGCTATATGGCCGAACTTCAGCGGTGAAATGCCAACCTGTTTGCGAGCATCAACCAGTCGTTCCCACCCTTTGAACAGAACGATCTCTGTGCCCTTTGGATCACGAAAGGCGAGGACTTCCTGCGCTGTGGGCAAGGAATCCGAGCGCGCTTCGCTGGCGATACCGTGAGCCTGGAGAGCCTTGGCGACTTCGGCAAAATTCACGTCCGACGAAACCTCGAACGATAGAGCCTTGCAGTCGGCGATGTCACTCTCCTGCATCTCAATCGCCAATTGACCCGCCCTGCTGGCCAGGTAGGCCTTGCCACGTTCGCGAGCGACGACGTTGAATCCGACAAGATCGGTGTAATACGCCAGCTGGCGCTCCAGGTCTGGCGTGTGCAGGAGGGCATGGCCAAGTCGGCGAGCCTGCACAATGCAAGTCCAAGGGTACGCGTTCTCCAGCAGCTTCTTCTCGATCACTTCCTAAACTCCAAGACGAACCTCCCCTGGGATTTCCCCAGGGGAGCAGTGGCAAACTTATTCTGTGACCTTGATACCAGCGTCGACGACGACCTTACCCCAACGCTCGCGTTCCACGGCCAGGTAGTCGACCATGTCCTGGGCGCTGCCACCGACGGGGTGCATGCCCAGATTGCTGAAGCGTTCAGCGACGGCCGGCAGGGCGATCGCTTCGTTGATTGCGCCATTGATGAACGAGACGAGCTCGTCCGGTGTACCCGGAGGCGCCGTGACAGCATTCCAGGTGTCCGAGACAAAGCCTTCGTAGCCGAGTTCAATGAGCGTCTGCACTTCGGGCAGCTCCGCCAACCGCTCCGCGGAGCTTACGGCGAGGATCTTGCCGGTGCCATCATGATGAAGGCGCAGCGCGGATTCGAGCTGCATGAACATCATGTCCACGTGTCCCGCCACAATGTCGGTGACGGCCGGAGCGGTGCCACGATATGGCACATGAACCAGCTCGATGCCGGCCATGCTCTGGAGCAGCTCAGCGCCGAGATGCGGCGTCGTTCCGATACCCTGCGAAGCGTAGGAGATAGTGTCGGGCGCAGCCTTGGCCTTCTCGACAAAGGCCTCCATCGTATCGAGACCAAGCTTGTTCGAGACCACGATCGTGTTGGGAATCGTGTTGAGAATGGCGACTGGTACGATGGTGTCAGGATCGAAGGTGAGGCTGTCATAGATCAGCCGGTTGATGGTCAGCGGGGCGGGTCCTGAAACCATGATCGTGTAGCCATCCGGATTGGCGCGCGCCAGAGCGTCGGCCCCGACATTGCCGCCTCCACCCTGACGGTTCTCGACAACGACGGGTTGCCCCCACTTCTTGTGCAGTTCCTCTGCAACGAGCCGGGCAGCGACGTCGATCCCGCCACCGGCTGGTGCTGCGACAATGATGTTTACCGGTTTTGTCGGGTAATCCTGAGCCAGGGCTGGCGAGGCTGCGATCGACAATACGGTGGCAACGGCAAGCAACAATTTGGTCCGCATGGACTCCTCCCCTAAAAGGTAGCATCACCATATCAAGGCGATTTCTGGTGACAAGATATTAATCAGATATCTGATGATATTTTAAGAGAAATGTAGCCCAATCTAGTCGATTAAATGGGCTTGTTGCTCGTAGCGTCGTCAGACAACGCTCATTTATCGCTACTCCGCGTCAGCCTGACGGGATGGGTGAGCGTTCGCAAATGCCTCAAGTGCCGCACAATTCTCGGCAATGGCATTGAGCCGGCTCCATCTGGCAATTTCGAGACCAAAGCGTGAGGCGGAAAACAGCTGTGGAACCAGGCAGACATCGGCCAGCCCCGGCTGATCACCGAATGCGAACCTGGTGTGAGGGGAGTTCCGCTGTAATAGCAATTCACACGCATCCAGGCCCTCGCCGATCCAACGTTGGCACCAGGCATCGAGACCCTTCTGATCCTGCTCGAATTCTGTCCGGAGATAGTCGAGGACGCGCAGATTCTGCAGCGGGTGGATGTCGCACGCGATGGCTTGGGAAAAACCCCGTACCTGCGCCTTCGCCACAGGAGTGTTCGGCAAGAGCGCGGGCATGGGGTATGCCTCGTCAAGCCATTCGATGATGGCCAGGGACTGGGTCAAAACCACACCGTCGATCTCAAGTGCCGGCACTAGGCCCTGAGGATTTACGGTCAGGTATGCTGGCGATTTCTGTTCACCCCCACCACGGCGCAGGTGCACAAAGTGGGTCTCCGGCGTTACCCCCTTAAGATTGAATGCGATACGGCAACGGTATGCCGCGGAGCTGCGAAAGTAGCCGGAAAAACGCATTACTCTGGCCTCCCAACTGTCATGCTGACCGGAGAGAGACCGTCAATCTCACCGACAAGCACATTGCCCGTTTCAACTGCGCCGACCCCGGCCGGCGTACCCGTGAAAATCAGGTCCCCGGGCTGCAGATGGTAGTATCTTGAAAGATCCGCGATGATTTCCGGGACTGACCAAACCAGGTCGCTGAGGTGCGCATCCTGACGTGTCAGGCCATCGACGGTGAGACTAATTCTCTGTGAACCAACGGGGCCAAATTCGTCATTTCGGGTGATCTCGCCAATCACGGCCGATTGCTCGAAATCCTTCCCCAAGTCCCATGGTCTGCCTTTGGAGCGAGCGTCAAGTTGAAGGTCGCGACGCGTCATGTCCAGGCCGGTGGCGTAGCCGAATACGTAATTCAGGGCGTCAGCGGAATTGACGCGAAAAGCCGGCGCGCCAATGGCTAGAACCAGTTCCATCTCATAGTGGTAATTGCTCGTGCCCGGGGGGTAGGCAATCGTGCTGCCGCTGGGCATGAGGGATAAGGCCGACTTCAGGAAGTAGAAGGCAGCCTCTCGATCCACCTCCACCCCCATTTCTTTTGCGTGTTCGACATAGTTCCGGCCAACGCAGAAAATTCGATGCACCGGGTATGTATTCTTCTCACCCTTGATGGCCGCCTGCGGCCAGGATGGTGAGGGAAAGAGAGCGGAATTGGTCATCATATTCTTGTCCTTGTGGAGTTCGTAGGGAGCTGATTTTCGGCTGTCACTGAGAGGTCAGTCCCAGTAGCCAAGCATCGCGTCCTCCTGTTTGCGTTGTAGCTGGCTCGGCGGGTTCGTGGTGATGCCAGTGGGCGTCAATCGCTCTTAGAAAATCTCGGGGGACATCGGCGATGCGGCCCCCATTGCCGAGTTCGATTGCCCCGGACCAGACCGCTTTTGCCCTGAGAAGAACCGTGTCCACGACGGTAGCGGGGCTTTGGGAAAGGTCGACGGCCTCAGCATGCCAACCTATCCCCGGCAAGTCGCGCCATTCGACATTGAGATGCACCTCAGAGTGCTTGAACAGGTACCGCAATGCATGCGGAGGAAGCGTCTCGGCGTCCTGAATCTCACCATCGAACAGATCGAGCGTTTCGCGCCAGGATCGGGGCATCCCTACCCTGATACCCTCCAGGGCGTGTGAAAATGCGCGAGCCTGATACGAGATGCGTGCAATGGTCTCCCGGCGGGACTGTCCGGCTCGACCGGGTTCCTCAAGCTGGCTGTCGGAGAGTTCGTTGATACGGCGGGCCAGATATGCCGTGCCCCGCCGGGCCCAGAGCAAGGCGTCGGCCGGCGCTTCCGGGGCGTCGTATCGCGCTCCGACGCCCTGCCGCGCGACAAGTTCGGCCCGGGCCTGCGCTTCCAACTGATCTGCCATCGTCAGTCAGCCGGCGTAAGGACATGTGTTCTGGCAAAGTTCAGGCGCTCCATGATGGGTGCATCCGAGAACCTGAAAAGATCAAACTGCGTTTCAGCCTGTAGCGACCATGCCACCCATGATGGAACCACGAAAAGGTCGCCGATATCGAGTTTGTGCTCAACACCGCCCATGACCACGGAGCCGGAGCCTTCAAAGACCTGAAAGACGCTGGAACCCACCTCATGTCTGGCGGGGGTCTGAGTTCCGGCGCGCAGGCGATGAAACTCTGCTCGAATGGTCGGCATCACATCGCCACCCGTCGTCGGGTTGACGTATCGCACCGCAGCGTGCCCCTGCTCAACGGTGGCCGGTTGACCTTCGTCTTCGAGCAGAAGCTGCTCGGTCAACGCCCTGTCGGTGAATTCCCAACGATAAGCACCTATTGGTGAGCTGACCGTGTCCTGCAGACACGACAGCGGCCGAAGTCCAGGATGTCCCCAAAGTCGCTCTGATCTTGAGAAGCGCGGTGTCGCGTAGTCTGTGACGCGTTCAGAGCCGAACTCGAAAAAGCCGACGTCGTTCTGATATGAGAAGGGGATATCCAAGCCATCGATCCACGCCATGGGCTGGTCAGTCTCGTTGTGATGGCCATGGAAATGCCAACCTGGCGTCAGCAGAAAGTCACCGCGGCTCATGCGAACCGGGTCACCATTGACGACAGTCCAGACCCCCTCCCCTTCAACAACAAAACGAAACGCGTTTTGGGCGTGCCTGTGCTCTGGCGCGGTCTCTTTCGGTCCGAGATATTGAATGGCTGCCCACAGCGACGGGCTGATGTAGGGGCGCCCACCCAACCCGGGATTCCCTAGGCCAATTGCCCGACGTTCTCCACCCCTGCCGACGGGAACCAGATCTCCGGAACGCTGCGCAAGCGGAAAAAGCCGTGACCACTTCCAGACATGCGGCACAGCCTTAGGCGCTGGATGCCGGGGCATTAGATCATCTATCTGCGTCCAGAGCGGCATCAGGTGCTCGGCTTCGAAGTCACTGTAAAGCTTCTTAAGCGCCTCCTGTTCCTCGGCGCTTGGGGTGGTTGAATTGTTTTGCGGATCCATGATTTCCTCCCATCGTCATATCATCAGATATCTGACGATATTTGCATGGTCAATCGGTCCCTTGCGCGCACAGCCTTTTGACGCTGCAGCAGCCAACGATTAACTCCCCACCCTCAGAGCCATAATTAGAGGTCGCTATATTGTGTAGCGGGCGGATCGGAATTTCCAAATCCGGGCTCACGGGGGCCGCCAAGCCGCTGTCTGTACGGCGTGGCGACCTGAACTATCATCGAAGCTTATTCTCAATAATCGTTGTGCTCCCCGCTTCAAGGCCCGTTCGCAACACGTCATTCGCCACGCGAATTGTGCCCGTGTAACCGTTCGGCGTGTGTGCAATCAGAGCGGTCAGTTGGCCATCCTGCCACTCAAAATCCAGTGTAACGCCGCCGCGGGCGCGGACGCCCTTCAGCTTGCCTGACGGCCAAAGTGCGGGCAGCGCGGGCAGGAGGACAATTTCCTCCGCACCGGACTGGACCAGCATTTCGAGGATGCCTGCTGCGCCCCCGAAATTGCCATCAATCTGGAAAGGCGGATGGGCGTCGAACAGGTTGGGATAGGTCCGGTCGGGGTGGATCAGCCGCGCCAATATCTCGTGGGCATGGTTGCCATCGCGCAATCGGGCCCAAAGATTGAGCCGCCAACCGAGCCCCCAGCCTGTCGCATCGTCCCCCCGAATAAGGAGCGAGGTGCGCGCGGCCTCGGCAAGCGCCGGTGTGGTATCGAGCGAGATCTGCTGGCTCGGGTATAGGCCATAAAGATGCGAGACATGGCGGTGGTGCCGATAAGGAGCCTCGAGGTCCCAATCCTCCAACCATTCCTGCAATTGGCCCGCTCCGCCGATGCGATCGGGTGGCAGGCGCTCATGGGCGGCCTTCGCTTCTCCGGTCATTGGGTCTACAACCCCCAATTGCGCCGTGGCTGCAAGATAGGCATCGAAGAGGTCGCGCAGGATTTGGTTGTCCATGGCCGGCCCGGCGCAGAGCGTGGTCCCGTGGGGGTGCGGATTTTCTGGCGATAGAGACGGATTGGTGACCAGATAATTGGTGTTCGGCAGCGGTTGGAGAATGTCCAGCGCGAAACGGACCGCCCCGGCGAGAGACGGCAAGACGCGCTTCACCAGATCATCCGGGCCGCCGGCGAAGACAATGTGATCCCATAGCTGGACGCATAGCCACGCGCCGCCGGTGGGCCAAAGCCCCCATTGTGCAGCGTCGATTGGTCCGGTGGCGCGCCACAGGTCAGTATTGTGATGCAGAACCCACCCTCGCGCGTCGTAGTGACGACGGGCTGTTTCGGCACCTGAGATGGCGAGGTCCTCAACCAGGTCTATCAGCGGTTCAAAGCACTCGCCCAGATTGGCGGGATCGGCCAGCCAGTAGTTCATCTGCAGATTGATATTGGCCGTATATTTGCTCTCCCAGGCCGGGATCGTGTCTTTGTTCCAGACGCCTTGCAGCGTTGCCGGCTGGGTGCCGGGGCGGCTGCAGGACAGCATCAAATAGCGGCCGTATTGCACATAGAGGGCCGCGAGTGCGGGGTCGGCGCCGAGGTGAAACTGGGCGACGCGCTCATCGGTTGGAAGGTCTGGGCGCCCCGAGCCAAGCTCGACGTCCAGACGATCAAACAGTTTTTGATGGGCGAGGACGTGATCGGCGCGGATCGTCGCGTAGTCTTTGCGTGAGACTGCCTGGCGGCGCCTGGCTATGCTGTCGCCCGGGTCTCCTGAAACATCGTCAAAACGGCGGAAGGAGGTCGCGATGTCGAGGATCACGACGGCCGCGTCGGCGCCCCGGACCAGAAGTCGCCGGCCCCGGCGCTCGGCAAACCCGCCTTCGAGGCGCAGATCGAGGCCAATCGCGAAGCGTAGGGCGGCCTCGACGCCCTCCTTTCCAAAGTTCCTGCCGCGATAGTCCAGACCGAAGGCATCCCCGTCCAGCCACTCACCGGCCTGGGGACTGTCCAGATTGATCTCGAAGTCCAGCGCGCCGGCACGGGATGACTCCACCCTGAAGACCAGCACGTCATCGGCCGCGGAGATAAAGCACTCGCGCCGGAAGCTGGCAGCATCGTCGGTGAGGCCCGCGCCCAGAAGTTGGTAACCGGACGAGACAATGGCTGTCTTCAGATCCAGTGTCCTGCGATAGCTACCCGGCACGGCCTCGTGATTGAATTCAAGAAAGAGATTGCCCGCAGGCTGAAAGCTCATCTGCTTGAGTGGCTGCGCCATCAGGCCCTCATTGGCCAGAGCCTGAGCTTCAGCGTAACGGCCCGCAAAAATCAGAGATCGCACTTCGGCCAGGTTTGGCGCCGCAGAGGGATTGATGGGCTGGTAGGGGCCGCCCGACCACAGCGTGGCTTCATTAAGCTGGACGTCTTCCCGTCCCACCCCGCCATGGACCATGGCGCCAAGTCGCCCGTTTCCTACGGGCAGCGCTTCGGTCCATTCCCGAGCAGGATGGCGATACCAGAGTTCCAGATCAGACATAGTTTGCCTCGTAACGTTCCAATGTTTGCCGCAAAGGGGACTGCCCCCCTGCGGCCATGGCCAAAAGTCGTCCATTGGCCTCCACATCCGCGCTGTGCAGGACCCGGAGGTGCTGCACCCAATGTCAGCTTCCGATTTGCGTAGGTGATGCGGGACCGCCCGTCATGAAGCAGCAGACAGCTTCAGGCGCTGACCGCTGCTTTCGAAGAACAAAGCCCGCTCGGTCCGGAGGCCCACCGACACCTGGTCGCCGGACGTGATACCGGTTTGTTCGCGTGCCTCCACGATCAGGGCTTCGCCGGATTTGGTGGTGCCATAGAGATAGCGCGTGCCGCCCAGGTTTTCGATCACATCGGCGGTGATAGTCAATTGCGGGCCGTCGCCGCCGAAGACGAAATGTTCGGGCCTAATGCCCACGACCATGTCCTGAGTGGAAGGCGCACCGGAAATGGCAAGCGTGGGACCGGCCTCGAGCTGGACGGAGCCATTGGAAGGGCTGGCGCGCAGGAAGTTCATCCGAGGCGAGCCGATGAAGCCGGCGACAAACAGGTTTTGCGGGTCCTCGTAAAGCCCGTCGGGCGTACCGACCTGTTCGATCTTGCCGGCGCGCATCACCACGATCTGGTCGGCCAGCGTCATGGCCTCGGTCTGGTCATGGGTGACATAGATCATCGTCGATTTGAGCGTATTGTGCAGCTTGGCGATCTCGACGCGCATGGAGACTCGCAGTTCCGCGTCGAGATTGGACAGGGGCTCGTCGAACAGGAAGACTTCGGGATTACGCACGATGGCCCGGCCGATGGCGACACGCTGGCGCTGCCCGCCCGATAGCTGCGCTGGCCGGCGCTTGAGCAAGGGCTCGATCTGCAGGGTCGCCGCGGCTGCCGCCACGCGCTGGGCGATAGCCGGCTTGTCGAGCTTGGCCATGCGCAGCGAGAAACCGATATTTTGCTCCACCGTCATGTGCGGGTAGAGCGCATAGTTCTGGAACACCATGGCGATGCCGCGCTGGATCGGATCGGCGTCGTTGACGCGGCGGCCGTCGATGATGACATCGCCCTTGCTGATCGGTTCGAGGCCCGCGACCATGCGCAGCAGGGTCGACTTGCCGCAACCGGATGGTCCGACAAAGACCGTGAAGCTGCCGTCGGCGATCGACAGGTTCAAGGTGTCGATGACTTCCAGAGAACCGTAGCTTTTGCTGACATTCTTGAGTTCTACGCTTGCCATGATTTCCTCCTGGCGGGGGGCATGCACTGCCCTTCGATTTTGATGGTAGCGGGGCCTAACCCTTGACCCCGCCAGAGGTCAGGCCCGACAGGATGAAGCGCTGGCCCAGTAGATAGACCACGATGACCGGCAGGATGGTCAGCAGGATATCGGCACTGACCAGGTTCCAGTCCTGCTGGAACTGGCCGAAGAAATTGTAGACTGCCAGCGTCATCGGCCAGTTGGCACTACTGTTGAGGTAGTAGAGCGGGAAGATGAAATCGCTCCAGACGCCGAGGAAGTTAAGGATGGCCGCCGTAGCCAGCACCGGTGTCAGCAGTGGCAGGATGATCAGGAAGAACAGCGACAGCGGCTTGCAGCCATCGACGATGGCGGCCTCGTCCAACTCCTTGGGAATGGTTTCGATGAAGCCGTAGATCAGGAAAACCGTGAATGGTATCTGCGTGGCGGCATAGAGCAGGATAATGCCTAGCCGCGTGTTGTTCAGGTTGGTGAACTGCATCACCGATGTCAGGGTGAAGTAGTTGATGGGCAGGGCAATGCCCATGATGATGAACAGGTAAAGAAACCGCCGGCCACGGGTCCTGGCGCGAGACAGGACATAGGCGGCCATGGCCGAGACCAGCGTGGTGATCGCGGTGGACGCCGTGGCGTAAAGCAGGCTGTTGAAGAAACTGGTCCAAAGCTTGCCCTGGGCGATGACCGTCGAGAAATTCTCGAAATGCCATTCGGTCGGCAGCTCCATGCTCATGGCACTGGCCTGGGCCCGCGATTTGAAGGCGTTGACCGCGATCAGATAGATCGGGATGACCATGACCAGGCTAGCCAGAATGGCCATCGAATGCGCGCCGGCCGCCTTGAGGTTCTTGTTTGCCATCTGAGGTCCCCGCTATCGAGTGGGTTTGCGTTCGAGCAGACGGATGACGAAGTATCCGGCCACGGCAAGTATGACGAAAAGGACGCTTGATATGGCCGTGCCCAGGCCGAAGCGTCCCTGAGAGAAGGCCTTGAAGATTTCGGTATAGATCACCTCGGTGGCGTAGCCGGGGCCGCCATTGGTCAACGCGTAGACGATGTCGAAGACACGCAGCCCATGCAGCACGTTGAGCACGGTGACGACGACAATGGCCGGCATCAGCATGGGAATGGTGACGTGCCGGAAACGGGCCCAGGCCCCTGCCCCGTCAATCTTGGCGGCCTCGTAATATTCCTTGGGAATTGTCTGGAGGCCGGCCAGCAGGATCACCGTAATGAAGCCAACGCCCTTCCAGGTGTCGACGCCGATGATCGAAAAAAGTGCGATCCGCGGATCCACCAGCCATTGCAGGGCGAACCCGTCGAGCCCGACGCTGCGCAGGAACGAATTCAGCAGCCCGGTTGCGGGGTTCAGGATGGACTTGAAAATCAGGGCGACGATCAGAGTGGGCAGCACCACCGGCAGATAGATGAGCACGCGATAGAGGTTGACGAAGCGCTTGACCCCTTCATGCAGCAACACGGCAAGACCGAGGCCCAGCACGGTCTTGAGCGCGATGCTGACGACGGCAAAGATCATCGTATTGGCGAGGTAGGTGAGATAGCGTTCCTTGGGGGAGAATATCCTGGCGTAATTGTCCAGCCCGATGAAATTGACCTCGGTGGAGTAGCTGTTCCAGTCGGTGAAGGAATAGCCGATGCCGCCAATGCTGGGGACAATGAAAAAGGTCAGATAAAGAACCAGAGCCGGCAGCACGAAATAGGCCGGATATGGGCCACGCAGCATGATTTTCTCCCAGGGCTTGAGCAGCTCCCCGCCCCTTCGGGCGGAGAGCCTTGGTCTGGATGGAGGCGTGGTCTATTGCCAGGCGGGATCGCGGGCCGTGCGGGCCAGATCAGTTCGCCGGCTATCGATGCTGCTCAACACGTCGGCGGGCTGCATGGCGCCGGTGAACATGGCCGTGAGATCCTTGCCCACGTCCATCCATTGCGCATTCGCATAGGTCACCGCGGTCTGGTAGACCGTTCCACGGGCATCCTTGTAACGGTCCATGAAGGCCTGCGTCTCCGGCGACAACTTGCTCGTGAGACCCGGGAACGGCAGGTTGTTGAACTGCGGCGAGTGGTCAATGAAATACTGCATGTTCTCGGGCTGGGTCAGAAACTGCAGGTATTGCTTGGCGGCGTCGGCATGGGGCGAGGTGGCCGAGACGAACTTGGTGGGACCGGCAGGATTGATGTTGAGCTGCTGGTTGTCGCCAAGCGGTATGAGGAAAATCCCGTAATTGTTGGCATCAATGTCGGGGAAGTCATTCTTCATTTGCTGGATGAAGCCGTTCGCGGCCAGCACCATCGCCGCGTCGCCCTCTGCCATAACCTTGCCGGATTCCGAATAGGCATCCGAAAGGGCGTTAGTGCCGAAGCAGCCCGAGTCATAGAGGTCCTTCAACTGGGTCAGGACTGTGAGCATCGCTTCGTTTTCCGAGAACGTGGCCTGGTTGGCATTCAGCGCTTCCGCCAGGCCCGGCGTGACTTTTTCGTAGTGCGGCCCCAGCTCGAAGAACCACAACACATGGTGCCACCCGTCGGAAACCGGCTCGTAGATGGGCTGTATTCCATTATCCAGCAGGGTCGTGCAGATCGTCTTGAGCCCTTCGAACGAAGTGGGCGCCTCAAGGTTGAACCGGGCAAAGATTTCCTTGTTGTAGTTGACGACCGGGGGGCCGCCCAGCGTGTCCCAATAGGTCAGGCCATAGAGCTTGCCGTCGACGCTGGCCTGCGCCGCCACCAGCGGATCTTCCAGCTTTGCCCATGGCTCGTTTGACAGGTCCAGGGCGTTCTTCTCGACATTGTACTGTAGCTGCAAGTCGGTAACGCCGCTCTGCCCGCCAAAGATATCGGGCGCCTCCCCCGAATTAAGCTTGGTGCGCAACACGCTGAAATACTGGTCGGACGGGATGATCTGGTAGTCGATATGGATGCCGGTCTGTTCCTCGAACTTCTTGCCCAGTTCGAGTTCGGCATCCGCTACCCAGCCCTGGCTGGCCAGATAGGTCAGCGTAGTGCCCTCTGCGTTTGCCGGCGTGATGCCGATGGCAGCCATAGCGAGCGCGCCAAACGCGGCCGAGGCCAAAGCCTGTGCAACGATTCTGCTTCTCATGGTCGTTCCTCCTCAGGATGTGCAATTTGCACGGTTCAGCCGCCGGCCCCCTCATGACCGATGACTGTCTTCAACGGCCGCTAATGCGCGGCGATAGCGACGAAACTTCCCCCTCTGTGGTCCGCCAGAAGAAGGGTTCAAAACTCTCAAAGCCCAGATCGGCGATTTCGGCGAGCCGTTCGACGGTCCGATCGCCGGAGGCGTCCACCCAGGTTCCGATGCGCATGGATTTGGCGCTGGCGCTCATAGATACCCTCAGGCCTCGATGGTGACGCGCTGGCGGGTCCTGGCGCTTTCGATGGCACCAAACACCATGGCCAGGCTCTTGATATTGTCCGATGCGGCCGATTCCGGGCTTCGACCGGTCTCCACCGCGTCGAGAAAATCGGCAATCACGCTTTCATGCTCACGCGTGACGCGGTCATCGTCCCAGGCGGGGATAGCCACTTCGCGCAGGGGACGGAAAAAGCCTTCATCCCCATCGACGACATGCGCCGTGACCGTGTCTTCGCCATCCCAGAGCAGGGTTCCCTTGCTGCCCACGATCCGCCAGCCGGCCTCCCAACTCGTATTGGCGCCCTCGGCCGCCCAGGAACCGCGATAGGTAAAGGTGATATCGTCCTCGAATTCGAAAATGGCATTGGCGACCGCCCCGTGGCGGTACCAGGACCCGGCGGGATTGGTCTCCTGGCAATAGACCGCCGTTGCATTGCGCCCGGACATGTAGCGGGCCGCGTCGAATGTGTGGATCGCCATGTCGAGCAACAACACATGTTCCATCTCGTCGCGGAAACCGCCGAAATGGGCGCCGATGAAGAAGTCGCAATGGAGCGCGCTGACCCGGCCGATCATGCCCTTGGCCAGCACCTTGCGGATGCGCCTGATGCTGGTCTTGAAGCGACGGTTCTGCGTGACCGCATGGACCAGCCCCGAGCGGTTGGAGATGTCCAGCAGCGCTTCCGCATTCTCAAGCGTATCGGCCATGGGTTTTTCGGTCAGTACATGGCAGCCCGCCGCCAGGGCATTGGTTACGATATTCTTTCGAGCCATCGGAACGGCGACATCGAAAAGCATGTCCGCAGGCGTTCCGGCCAGGGCAGCGTCGAGATCGGCATAGATGGGCAGGTCCGGTGAGCCCAGGCTGGCGCGCAGCGCGGCAGCGGCCTCAATATTGGCGTCCACCAGCGCGACGATGGATAGCCGCTGCGCAAGATCGGGCTGCGCTACCGCTTTCAGCCACCCGGCACCCATAACTCCACAACCCACCAGAATGGCTCGTTTCAAAGATCGCCTCCCAAACGCTTACGTCATTGTAGATTATTTTTCTAATGTACTGTAAGCGATTACAACGCTATGTGTGGGTACGTTCCTGTGTCAACACCAAAGTGAGACCCAGAGAGGCGGAAAATAATGAGAGGAATTTCCCGGCTGGCCCGCGAGCTCAAGCTCTCGTCAGGCACTATTTCCCGTGCTCTCAACAACAAATCAGGCGTCAATCCCGAGACCAGGCGCAAGGTCCTCGCAGCTGCCGAGCGTCTTGGTTATGAACCCAATCAAGCAGCCAGAACGCTGGCGTCGGGGCGCACGGGGTCGATCGGCTTCATGATCGATCTCGATCGGGATTCCGTGTCCAATGGCGACAGTTTTTTCATGGGTGTATTCGATGGCGTGCAGACCGAGCTGGCTCTGCATGATCTCGATCTGCTCGTCCTGCCCTGCCCAAGCCGGCAGGACAAGTTCGCCTACCTGGACAAAATGATCTCGCGCCAACAGGTCGACGGCATGATCCTTTCCGAGATCGAATCCGACGATGCACGCATAGATTATTTGAAAGAGGCCGGCGTGCCCTTCGTTACGCTGGGGCGCACGACATCCAATCAGCACTATTCATGGGTGGACCTCGATTTCGAGGGGGTCGCACAGGTGGCTGTCGATCGTCTGGTGTCTCTGGGCCACCGCCGCATCGCCATCACGGTACCTTTCGGCAAAGTAAATTTTGGTCGCGTGTTCAAGACTGCCTTCGCTGAGCGTCTAGCCTTTCATGGCTTGGAATTTGACTCTCAACTGGTGTTTCAAACCGGTATCGGAGAAGAAGACGGCTACCACCTCGTCGACCCCATGATTGACCGACCCGATCCGCCCACGGCCGTTCTGCTCATTTTCGATGCTACAGCGATAGGCATCTACCGGCGACTCTCCGAGCGCGATCTCGCGCCCGGCACCGATTTCTCCGTCATCGGGCTGCGTGACGAGGCCTCGGTGCGTTACCTGCGACCGGGCCTGACGAGCTTTGACGTATCCCTGCACGACGTCGGTCGCGAGCTTGCCAGGGCTCTGCTCCCGCAGGTATCGGGAGGGGCACCTGCGATGGTCGACCTAATCCAGGTCAAGGTGCCCATGGAGTTGAAGGCTCGCCAGAGCGACTGCCCCGTGGCCTCGCGGGCCATACGGGACCCGCTGCTTCTGAACGGCGGGTAAATAGCTGCCCCCGTGTTCTCTGCCGCCGGGTTATCTTGCCTGCTATTCTTCGGCCGCTGACGAGGCGTTTGCCGAGTTCTTCAGGTACCGCTCGAAGAAGGCAGCCAGTTTGCCATAGGCGAAGCGCGTGAGCGTGCGGCTTTGCTTGGCCCAGGCATGCCCCGTTCCAGGAAGAGTGACCAGCTCGAACGTCTTGCCTTGATCGATCATCTTCTCGACGAGCGCCATCGTGTCGGCATAGAGCACGACCTCGTCCTTGGTGCCATGGATGATGGTCAATGCATCCGCAAGGCCCGCGCTGTGGAAGAGCGCCGATTGCGCGCGGTAGCGCTCGATATAGTCCTCGCCTTCGGCGAGACCCATGATCCAGCCCTGCTCGGGATAGGCGTGCCAGACATTGGTCGCAGGCGCCCCAGCGAAGCCAGCGGCGTAAAAGCCCGGTTTCTTGAACAGGGACATCAGCGTCATCAGGCCGCCATAGCTCGAACCCCAGAGGCCGACGCGCTTGGGGTCGGCATAGCCGAGGCCGGTCAGTGTCGAGACACAATCGGCAATGTCTTCGATATCCTGGGTGCCATAGCTGTTCAGCATGGCCCGGTTCCAGTCGCGTCCACGGCCGAAGCTGCCACGGATTTCGGGACTAACGACGACGAAACCGCGGGAGGCGAGGTATTGATCGATGCCCCAACTCGGATGCGCGGCGCGACCGCCCCACTGGTTGAGGAGGCCATCGGAATAGACCGAGCCGACCACCATTGGATGGGTACCGTTGGGCTCGAAACCATGCGGGAGCATGACGCGCGCCATGAGTTCGGCGCCATCGACATGGCTCTTGAATGGGACATAGCGCACTTCCGCCCAGCGCCTTTCAGCAAAGGCGGGCAGCGGCGAATGGGTCACTTGCGCTGGGTCGCTACCCTCCATGGGCTGCACGAACAGTTCGGGCGGCGTCATGTCATCGCTGAAGAGATCGGCAAAGACGCTGAAATCAGGGGCAAAGCTTGGGACGTGAATACCGGCGAGTCCGGTCAGGCGCGAAACGGCGCCGCCAGTCAGCGCCACTGAATAGACGTGACGTTCGGCCGGATGCGCCTCGTTGGCGATGAAGTAGATTTTCCCCTTGGAAGCATCGAGGACAAATTCCGCGATCTCCCAGGGCCCGGAGGTGATCGGCTCAAGCGCGGCGCCTTGTTCGGGCAGACGATGCAGATGATTGAAGCCGTCGCGATCGGTCAGGACGATCAGGCCTTTGTCGCCGGGCGCGAATGCAACCTGCCAGTCGGGCCGAATTTTTGCCGGGTCATGCGCCGCATAGAAGACGCTGCGGGCGCCGTTGCGCGTGTCGAACATGAAGATGGTGTGGTTTTTGATCGACAGGTCGCTGCTGCTGATGAAAAGCGCATTGCCGTCCTGGGACAGGCCATAACCCCAAATGGCATCTTCGGCGTCGGGCCGATCGAACCAGGTTACCGTGCCGCCTTCGGCCTTGACGATACCAACGCGCCGGCGCGTGAGGAGATCGCCGGGGAAGGAGCGCACAAACCGGTCTCTGCGCGCTTCGCCGCGGGAATCGCAGGCAATCTCGATCTTTCGGGTATTGGTGTCGTCTGCTTCGACGAAGACGAGATTTCCGTTGGCCGCCCATTGGAAGGATTCGACACCGACGAAGGTGGAACCGGCCACCAGGGTCTTTGGCTGAGCGGTTGTGTCGGCTTTGATGGCCATCAGCGCGTTGCCGGACAAAAATGCCAGGGTGGCACAATCCGCAGATGCAGCAATCGCGCTGACATTCGGTGTCCCGATCGCCAGCGGATGGACGGTGCCATTTTCCAGAGCCAGATAAAGCTGCCCCTGGAGGACGAAGGCCAGGCGACCTTCGCTCAACCAGGCCAATTCTGAAATCCCGGCAGGCTCACCGCTGGTGCGTCCGGCCCCGAGATGGGTCAGGCGCCGCTGGGTTTTCGTGTCGCTTTTCCAGATCCAAATGTCCCGAAAGGTATGACCGACGTCATTCCAAAGGAATGCGAGACTTTTGCCGTCGGCTGACCAGGACGCAGCGGTCGGCAGCGTGCCGATAATGCTGGGCTCGCTATAGAGCGTTTCGAAGGTCAAGGGTGCGGCAGAAGGCTCGATGATCATGACTATTCTCGCGAAGCAGACGATACTAAAAGCTCAGGCCGACTTGGGGTTGAGGTCGGTCTTATAGATTTCGCCGTTCTTCATGATCAGGCGCAGGTTCTTTTCGGGCTCGGTGAGCACAGAAATATCCTTGAGCGGATTGCCGTCGACGATGAGGATATCGGCAATGGCGCCCGGCGCGATGACGCCGAGATCACCAGAACGCTGCACGATTTCGGCATTGATCGAGGTTGCGGATTTCAGCACATCCACCGGACGCTGCACGCGGGCGCGGATGGTCAATTCCTGCAGCTGGGCGAATTCCATGTCGCCCATGAGATCCGTACCGAAGCCGAGTTTCACGCCGGCATCCTCACAAAGACCCAGCATGACGATGCCGGCATCGTTGACCATGTTGAGCTTCTGCATGACATAGGGCGACAGACCCAGGCGCTCGCCGTGCTGGGCTGTGACCTCGTAGGCGACGAGCGTCGGCACGACGAACGCGTCTGCGGCGGCGACCATGGCGGCGGTCTCTGCATTGATCAGATTGGCATGCTCGATGGTGCGTACGCCGGCCCGGATCGAGTGGGCGATGGCGGCGCTTTCATAGGCGTGAGCGCAGACATATTTACCGCGCACGGATGCTTCCCGCACCACAGTGCGGATTTCTTCTTCGCTGTACTGGGGCACGTCGATGGCATCGGTGGGCGACCCGACGCCACCCGATGCCAGCACCTTGATATGGTCTGCGCCCTTGCGCAATTCGTTGCGCACGACGCTGCGGAGGTTTTCGGTTCCCTCGACGATGCGGCAGGTGAAGTAGAAGGCGCTCGAATTGAGGTCGATATCGAGGCTTTCATCGGTCGTGCTGCGATGGTCGCCATGCCCGCCGATCTGGCTGAGCGCGGGACCGCCGACGAATAGCCGCGGACCTGGAATATAGCCCTGGGCAATGGCGTTGCGAATGCCGACATCGCCGCCGGCCACGTCGCGCACGCTGGTGAAACCGCGATCGAGCATCTTGCGGATACGGGGGACGGCGCGGGCCGTCATCTCGGTCAGCGGAATATTGCGATCGTGCTCGGCGACCAGGTTAATGGCAAACACATGCGCGTGGGCATCGATAAGGCCCGGCATCAAGGTGCGCCCGCCGACGTCATATTCGGTGACGCCCTTGCCGGAAATCGACTGGTCGGTGACCGCCTCGATGCGCCCATCCACGACGAGAACGTTCATGCCCGGAATGGCCTCGTCACTGCGCCCGTCAAAGAGCGTAGCGTTGGTAAAAGCAATGGCTGCCATGTAATTTCCTCCGGCCGAGCACGTGCATACCGGCTGCAAACAGCCAGTTTTCGGGCGCTAATGTGTCGGCATCGTCACTAGCTGTAAAGTCGTTTGATCAAAAAATCACAAACTGGCAATTCCGCGCTTCCGATGGGGCGTCTCCAACGTTTTACACAGTTGGGATCGTTGACAGCGCCCCAAGCCGCCTTCTAGTATCCGCACGTTTGATCAAATGCTCAGATCGTGATTTTCGGGCTTTAGGGGAAGCATTGCCGGGAAATCCTTGAGGGTGAAGGGAACTGCCGGATTGGCAGAAAGGGAAAAAATGACACATCGGACATCTGCCAGGATGGCCTTGGCCGGGCTGACGCTCGCCTTGATGAGTTCTGCAGGCGCTTTCGCGCAAGACGCGCAGACGGGCGGTACATTGCGTGTTCTTGGTACAGCCGAGGTCGATCGCTTCGACACGGTGCCGCCAGCGACGGCCGACACCGGCAGCTTCTTTCGCGCCACGACGCGACAGCTGATCAATTTTGCGGCGTCCACCGATCCGGACGAGCAGATCGCGCCACAGGCGGACCTTGCCGACAGCGTGCCCGTGCCGACCGACGAAGGCCTCACCTATACGTTCAAGCTGCGCCAGGGCGCCAATTGGGATGCTCCCGATGGCGCGCGCCAGATCGTTGCGGGCGATGTTGAGCGCGGCTTCATGCGCCTCTGCAACCCCTTCATCCCGGCACCCGCCGTCTCTTATTTTGAAGACCTGATCGTCGGCTTTGCCGATTTCTGCGCCGGCTTTGCCGGTGTGGAGCCCACGGCGGAAGCCATGAAGGCCTATATCGAGGCGGGCGCTGTTGCCGGCATCGAGACGCCCTCGGACGATACGGTCATTTTCCGCCTCAAATATGCGGCCAACGATTTCATTTATCTGCTGACCCTGCCGGTCACGACCCCTGCGCCGGTGGAAGTGCTCGATTACCTGCCCGACAGCCCGGAATATCGTGAAAACTATATTTCCAACGGTCCCTATACGATCGAAGCCTATGTGCCGGACACGCAGGTCACCCTGACGCGCAACCCGGCATGGCAGGCCGAGAGCGATCCGCTACGCAAGGCCTATGTCGACAAGATCGAAGTGATCGCCGGCGTGCAGCCCGATGCCGCGATGCAGCAACTGCAGTCCGGCGACGGCGACATGCTTTACGACATCAACGTTCCGCCCGTTACCGTGCAGATGCTGACCATGCAGGGCGACGACAAGATCTCGACCCTGGCCGAGGGTTCCTCGCGCATGATCTGGATCAATACCGTGTCGGAGAACAATGACGGCGCATTGCGCAATCCGCTGGTGCGTCAGGCGCTGAATTATGCCGTCAACAAGGCTGCCATCGTGCAGCAATTGGGTGGCCCCGAATTCGCGACCCCGCTCAACGGCATCTTCCCGCTCGGCATTCTGGGTCACCACGACTTCGCGCCCTATCCGACCCCCGACAATCAGGGTGACGTCGCAAAGGCGCGCGAACTTCTGGCAGAAGCTGGATATCCCGATGGCCTGTCGCTGAAGATGCCATTCCGCAATGCCGGCAATGGCGCTGCCGAAGCTCAGGTTCTGCAGGCTAGCCTCGAAGAAGCCGGCTTCAAGATCGAACTGGTGCCCACGCCGCCATCCGACTTCTATCCGCGCCTGATCACCAATTTCGACAATGCGCTGAACGGCGTCTGGGACCTTGTTCCCTCCGGCTGGTCGCCGGATTGGCCGGGTGGTGCGGCGCGCTCCATCTTCCAGCCGCAATATAGCTATGACGGCACCCACGGGACGTTCAACTTCTCGGACTACAACAATGATGCGGCCAACGAAGTGGCGGCCAAGGCATTGGCGACGTCCGACCTCGCAGAAGCTGCCAAGCTCTGGAACGAGGTCGACGAAATCGTCATGGCCGATCCTCCGACCGTGCCGCTGATTTCCCAGACCACCGTTCTCTATCACGGTGCGGGCGTGCAGAACTTCCTGCCCTATGCGGCAGGCGGCAATGGCGACTGGACCAATGTCTGGCTGAGCCGCTGATAGCGACCATCCAAGTCACATGGGGGCCGGCATCCAAATTGCCGGCCTCCTGAATTCTGCTCCTTGGCAACCCATCCGCTTATGACCGTTCTCTCCGTTCGCAACCTGAACATCGACATCCCCACCGGGGACGGACACGTCCATGCCGCCCGCGACGTTTCGTTCGATGTGGAAGCTGAAGAGCTCTTCGGCATTGCCGGCGAATCCGGATCGGGCAAGAGCGTCCTGTCCCAGGCCATCATGGGGCTGCTGCCCGGCGCCGTCATCTCGGGCGAGATCCTGTTCGAAGGCCGCAACCTGCTGACGCTTTCCCCGCGGGAAATGCAGCGTTTGCGTGGCAATCGCATCGCCATGATTTCGCAGGACCCGCTCTCGAGCCTCCATCCGTTCTATACGATCGGCGCGCAGATCACCGAGGCCATCCATACGCATCGCAAGGTCGGCAAAGCCGAAGCCTTGGCCGAAGCAATCGAAATCCTCGGGCGTGTCGGCATTCACGAGCCGGAAAAGCGCGTCCACGATTACCCCCATCAGTTCTCGGGCGGCATGCGCCAACGCGTCATGATCGCCATGGCCATCGTGCTGCGCCCGGCCCTCCTCATCGCCGACGAACCCACCACAGCGCTCGATGTGACCGTGCAGGCGCAGATCATCAACCTGCTCAATCAGATGCGCCGCGAGTTGGGCACGGCGATCATCATGGTCACGCACGATCTCGAACTGCTGTCTTCCATCGCCGACCATGCCATGGTCATGTATGCCGGCAACCGCATGGAACTGGGACCGGGCGAGGCCGTGCTCACCGCCCCCGCCCATCCCTACACCCTGGGACTGCTGCGCTCTTCGCCCAGCCACGAATCCCGCGGCGCCCTGCCCTCCATTCCCGGCCAGCCGCCCAGCCTTCTCATTGAACAAAAGGCCTGCGCCTTTGCCCCGCGCTGTCCGGCCGCCATGGATATATGCCGCAGCGAGCGGCCGCCCCTGCGCGACTTCGCCGATGGCACGCGCTCGCTCTGCTGGCTGGAGAACAAGGCGGCGCATACTGCTACCGCTCTTCCCGCCGCTCCAGGCGAACCCGAGGCACCCACGAAGAGCAGCGACATCGTCGTCAGCGTTTCCGACGTTCGGCTGACCTATGGTGGCCGGTCCCTCTTTGGCAAAAACCCCGGCCTCGAAGTGCTGAAAGGCGTCAGCCTTGAACTGACGCGCGGCACCACGCTGGGCATTGTCGGTGAAAGCGGCTGCGGCAAGTCGACCCTTGCCCGCATCATCGCGGGTCTCCTGCCGCCCACATCCGGCGATGTGTCCATCGAAGGCAGAAGCGTCATCGATCTCGATCGGGCCAGCTGGGTCGACATGCGCAAGCGCGTGCAGATGGTGTTCCAGGACCCCTTCGGCTCGCTCAATCCGCGCCGGCGCGTCGGATCGATCATCGGCGATCCTTTCCGCATCCAGAATGTCGCCCATGGTGCCGAGCGGAAGACTAGGGTTCGCGACCTCATGGAAATCGTCGGGCTCAATCCCGAGCACTATAATCGCTTTCCTTCGGAGTTTTCCGGCGGCCAGCGGCAGCGCATCGGCATTGCCCGCGCCTTGGCCCTAAACCCCTCGATCATCATCTTCGATGAGCCGGTTTCCGCTCTCGATGTGTCGATCCAGGCGCAAATCCTCAACCTGATCGGCCGGCTGCAACGCGAACTTGGGCTGTCTTATCTCTTCATTTCCCACGACCTGGCGGTCGTCAGGCATGTCAGCTCCGAGATCATCGTGATGAAGGCTGGAGAAGTGGTCGAGCGTGGCGACACCGAGACGCTCTATCACCAGCCACAACACCCCTATACCCGCGAATTGCTGGCGGCAGCCGACCCCAACTATCGCAAGAGCGGCGGCGAGTTTGCAGCGCCCCTCTCTCAGGGAGTGACGCCATGAACCCCGAAATCAAGCAGCGTGGCTCATTGGAACTGACCCTGCGCCGGCTCCTCTCGGACCGCGCCGGACTGGTATCGATGGTATTCATCATCGCCCTCGTCGTGGCGGCTGTCGGTGCCGATGGAATTGCGGCGCTGACCGGTCACTCGGCGACTGCCCAGTTCCTCGCCACCGGCCTTACGCCCACGGGCCTGCCAGTACCGCCCAGCGGAGAATTTCTGTTCGGCACCGATCAGTTGGGGCGTGACGTGCTCGTGCGCCTCGCCCATGGCGCCCGGATATCACTCGCCATCGGCGTCGTCGCCTCGCTGCTGGCTGCCATCATCGGCGTAACCGTCGGGCTCGTGGCGGGTTATTTCGGCGGCTGGATCGATGTCGTGCTGGGGCGTCTCATGGATCTCGTCATGAGTATCCCCGTGCTGCTCTGCATGCTCTCGCTCGTGGCCGTGTTCGGGCCAAGTATGACCCTCAGCCTCATCGTCATCGTGTTCTTTTCCTGGACGACGATGGGCCGTGTCATCCGCGGACAGGTGCTGTCCCTCAGGGAACGCGAATTCGTGCTGGCATCCCGCTCGATGGGCGCAGGGCACCTCTCGATCATGTTCACCGACATCCTGCCCAATCTCGGCGCGCCGATCATCATCTACACAACCATGATGGTCCCCACCTCGATCATTTTCGAGGCCACCCTTTCCTTCCTCGGTCTCGGCATCGTCCCGCCGGCACCGAGTTGGGGTGGCATGCTGGCGGAGGCCGCCAACAACTCCATCTACATGTTCGCCTGGTGGCTGGTGCTCTTCCCGGGTCTAGCGCTGCTTTTCACTACGCTGTCCTTCAACATCCTGGGCGATGCCCTGCGCGACGCGCTCGACCCGGCCAGCATGCGAAACAAGGTGCAGAAGAAAAAGAAGCAATCCGCGGGAGCTGCGTCATGATCTCCTTCATCGCCAGCCGGATCGGTTTTGCTGCGCTTGTGCTGATCATGCTCAGCGGCTTTGTGTTCACCCTCTTCTTCGTCGCGCCGGGCGATCCCGCGCGCATCGTTGCCGGCGAGCGCGCTACCGAGGCGCAGGTCGCCATGGTGCGCGAAAATCTAGGTCTCGACCGCCCGATCATCGAGCAATATGTCAGCTTCGTCGGCCGCAGCCTCAGCGGCGATCTCGGCTATTCCTACCGCAATCAGCAGCCCGTTCTCGAGCTGATCAAGAACCGCATGCCGGCGACCATTTCGCTGTGCGTCGGGGCCGTCATTCTCTGGCTCTTGATGGGTATTCCCATCGGCATCATGTCGGCGCGCCGGCCGGGAAGCCTTGCCGACCGCATAGGCCAGGGGTTTGTCCTGATCGGCGTCAGCTTCCCATCTTTCGTGCTGGGCATGGCGGCGCTGTACTTCCTCTATTTCGTGCCACGCCAGGCCGGTTTCACCCTGTTCCCGCCAGGTGGCTATCGGCCGTTCCTCGACAATCCCGGCCTTTGGGCCTGGCACCTGATGCTGCCCTGGTTCACGCTGGCGCTAACCTCGGCCGCCATCTATGCGCGATTGACGCGCGGACAGCTGCTCGAAGTGCTGGGCGAAGACTATATCCGCACGGCCCGGGCTAAAGGCCTGTCCGAGCGCAAGGTCGTCTACAAGCATGGCGTGCGCTCGATCTTCTCGCCCCTCACGACTCAGCTCGGCGCCGACATCGCGGCGCTTCTCGGAGGCGCTCTGGTCACCGAGCAGGTCTTCGGCCTTCAGGGCATCGGCTCGCTAGCCGTCCAGTCGGTGCAGACCCAGGATCGACCCGTGATCATTGGCGTCGTCATGCTGGCCGGCTTCTTCATCGTCATCGCCAACCTGATCGTGGATTTTCTCTACATCCTGCTCGATCCGCGCATTCGGACCTGACCATGAACCACACCCAGGACACTCTGTGGACACGCACGGCGCGACTGCCGGCGGAATCCGACACCGCGCTTCCGCAGGCAGTCGATGTCGCGATCATCGGCGGCGGCTTCACCGGCATGACGGCCGCGCGCGAATTGCTGATCGCCGGCCGCTCCGTCGCAGTATTGGAAGCCGGCAAGATCGGAGCCGGTGCCAGCGGCATGAATGCCGGTTTCGTGGTTCCGAACTTTGCCAAGGCGGACCCCAATGCCGTCCGGGCAAAACTGGGAACCGAGCGCGGCAATGCGCTGCTTCGCCTTGTGGGCGATGGTGCCAATGCGGTGTTCCGAACCATCGAAGAGGATGGCATCAGCTGCGATGCGCGCCAGACCGGCTGGCTCAATCCCGCCTATGGGGCAGCGAGCGCCGAAATGCTCAAGGCCCGCGCCGCCCTCTGGCGCGAACTGGGGCGGCCGGTCTCGTTTCTCGATGCCGACCAAACCCACCAGCAGACGGGAATGGACATCTACGCGGGTGCGCTGCTCGATGAAGAAGGCGGCACCATTCACCCGCTCGACTATCTTCGTGGGCTTGGTCAAAGCGTCAGGCGCCGGGGCGGCACCGTGCACGAAGGACAATGCGTAGAAAAGGTCATCCGCGACGGCGCAGGCTGGCGCCTCACCATGCGCTCGGGCGCGACACTCACTGCCGCCAAGGTGCTTTTGTGCACCAATGCCTTTACGATCGGCGCGGCCTCGCGCATGGGCCGTTCGGCCGTGCCCCTGAGGGTCTATCAGATCGCGACGACGCCGGCCGATCCCGCCACGGTCAAACGGATCGCCCCCGACGGCAGGCCCGTCGGCGATACGAGACAAAACCTTTTCACCTATCGGCTCGACCGGGACAATCGCCTGATCAGTGGCGGCATGGCCGCTATTCCTTTCGGGGCATTTGACCGGCTCGGGCGCGCCGTTGCCGACCGCCTCAGCAAAGAGCTCGACCTGCCGCAGGCGGTGACCCCGGAAGTCGTCTGGACGGGCGTCGCCGCCATGACGCCCGATTTCCTGCCGCGCCTCCACCAGCTCGGCGAGGGATGGTTTGGCGGCATTGGCTGCAATGGACGCGGCATAGCGATGACGGCCCAGCTCGGGCGGGTTCTGGCCCACGCCGCCCTGGGGGAAAGCCTCGACCATCTGCCTATCCCGGTGCGGCCGCTCCGCCCCCTGCCCTTTCACCAATTCACGCCAATCGTCGCTTCGGCCGCCCTTATCCAGGCTCGCCTGAAGGACAAGCTGGCCAAATGACCGAACAGCATAGCGGCCACGAATGCCGTCAGGATTTATAACATGAAGCAACTCGCCCGCCGCATCACTGGGACGTCCAAAAAATCCTTCGGCATGTATGCGCGCGCCGCCGCCAGCGGCCGTGACGACCTGATCCATATGGAACTGGGCAAGCCCTTTGCCGACACGCCCCAGCATATCAAGGACGCGACCATCGCCGCCATTCAGGCCGGCAAGGTCCACTATTCGGACCTGCCCGGCATTCTACCCCTCCGCGAGGCTATTGCGGCCAAACTCGCCCGTCAGAACGGCATGGACGTCACGCCCGACCAGGTCGTGGTGACCAATGGCCTGACCCATGGCTCCTATGCCGCCCTCATGGCTTTCATTGACGAAGGCGACGAGGTGATCCTGCTCGAACCCTATTACCCCCAACACATCGGCAAGATCGAGCTGGCGGGGGGCGTGCCGGTGCAAGTGCCTCTCGACGCAGCGAACGATTATGCCATCGACGCGGCTGCGATCGAAGCCAGCATCACCGATCGCACCAAGATGATCGTCCTGATCAACCCATGCAACCCGACCGGCCGCGTCTATACGCGCGAAGAGCTGACGGCGCTGGCCGATATCGCCATCCGCCACGACCTGATCGTGGTGTCGGACGAGGTCTATGAAGAGATCGTCTATGACGAGGCCGAACACATCTCTATTGCCGCGCTTCCCGGCATGGCCGAGCGCACCGTCACCCTTTTCGCCTTCACCAAGAGCTACGCCATGGACGGCTGGCGCATCGGCTATCTGGCCGCTCCAAAGGCGGCCATTGGCGCGATCCTCAAGATCACCGCCAATGACGTAACTCATGTGAACACCTTCATTCAGGAAGGCGCCCTAGCCGCGCTCAGTGGCGACCCGGCCGTGCTGGCGGAACTGATCGCGGATGACCGGGCCAAGCGAGACCGCGTCGTCACCCGTCTCAATCAGATTTCGGGGGTAACCTGCCCCTGGCCGCAGGGCACCATCTATGCCTTCCCCGACATTTCCGCGCTCGGCCTGGCAGCCCAGAATATGGCCGAACGCCTGATGGACGAGGCGGGCGTCGTCGTCGAGGCCGGAAGCTTTTACGGCGCGGCCGGCGAGGGACGCCTCCGGCTATGTTTCGGGGCCTTGTCGCTGGACGAGATCGATCGGGCTCTGGACCGCGTGGCAGCCTTCGTCAGGGGCCTCTGAACCTGGCATTTCCGAGTTGCGGTTAGTGTCCGTTGCTCATACTAGCAAAGACCATAAGGTCAGCAGCACTTGGGAAAGGATATTCGATTGCTCGAAAGCAAGTTCTCAACCGGCGAGCTGAAACCAGTTTCTTCGCGAAAGACTGTACACGACCTCGTCTATGAGCAATTGCGCGATGCCTTGATGTCGGGCGCGTTCGAGGCCCGGAAATCCTTCACGATCGCTTCCCTGTCCGAGCGATTTCACACATCGCACATGCCGGTGCGCGAGGCGCTGCGGCGGCTTGCGTCCGAGAATGCCCTGAGCATTTCCGCATCCGGCACGGCCTATGTTCCGGCCATCACGGCCCCGGAGCTGCGCGACATCACCCTGGCGCGCATGATCGTTGAAGGCGCCACCGCGCGCATAGCCGGCCCCTTGCTCACGCAGGACGACGTCGTCGCCCTTGAGCAGATCCTCAACCACCACCGCGCCAGCGCCAGCGCGGGAAACAATATCGAAATGACCGCTGCAAACCGCGCCTTCCATTTCCATATCTACCGCGCCTCGGGCAGCGTCGTGTTGATGAGCCAGATCGAAAATCTCTGGCTGCGCTCGGGACCCTATGTTCGCTTTCTCTCCGACAGGATGAGCGAACTGCTCAAGACCGAGCATCGCTCGGGCTTTACCGACCAGCATGCCGCCATGATCCATGCCATCAAGAATGGCGACTGGAAGGCTCTGGGCGATGCCTGTGAGGCCGACATTCGAGCCTCCCAAGATTTGCTGCTCGATATTCTTGCAGCCGAAGACAGCACGACCAATACACCGTAAGCCAAGTGCCCCTTTGCACGCCAAACCGGGCGCAGCACCCTTACACGCTACTAAATCCCGTGATCATACGATCACGCACTGACAGCCGAGGTTACAAATATGTCGACGGACCGTTGGGCGATCTCGTCCGGATCGAAATTCGAGAAGCTGGCGGGCTATTCGCGCGCGGTCGTCGATGGCGAGTGGGTTTTCGTGTCTGGCACGGCTGGCCATAATGCGGACGGCTCCATCTCGCCCGACCCGGAAGAGCAGACGCGCCAGTCGCTTCGCACCATCGCCAAGGCTCTTGACCAAGCCGGCGCCACCCTTGCCGACATCGTCCGCCTCAATGTCTATATCGCCGAACGGCAGGATGTGATGACGGTCTCGAAAGTGCTGGGCGAAACCTTTTCGGATCCACGCCCCACCAATACAACGATCATCTGCGGCTTCCCGGTCGAAGAGATCAAAGTCGAGATCGAGGTCACCGCCCGCAAGCGCGGAGACTGATCGCACGGCCATGGGCGTCGTTAGGGCTTTGGACCAGCGCGAGCAGGCCATAAGCGGGCGTTCCTTGGCGGGCTAGCGCAGATCACCGTATCGGCCTGCCCGCAGCGTCGAAACGATGGAGGCGCTCTTGGAGCGGTGAGACACGCAGCACCTCGCCGCTTTTCACCGTGGCAGTGCCATCCACCCGCACCACGACCGGCTCCGCCTCGCCCATATCGAGATAGACATAGGCATCGGAGCCCAGGTTCTCGGCGTGGATCACGGTCCCTTCCCAAATGCCGTCGGGCCGAATTGTCATGTGCTCGCCGCGAATTCCAAGGGTAGCGCAGCCATAGGCCTCCACCTTCGGACCGGTCAAAAAGTTCATCTTCGGCGAACCGATAAATCCGGCCACGAAGAGACTGGCGGGATGCTCGTAGAGTTCGAGCGGGGTACCGACCTGTTCGATGAGGCCATCGCGCAAGACGCAGATGCGGTCGGCCAGGGTCATGGCCTCAACCTGATCGTGGGTGACGTAGACCATGGTCACCTGGTCCATGTCGGCATGGAGCCGGGCGATCTCGATACGGGTCGCCACGCGCAGTGCGGCGTCGAGATTGGACAGCGGCTCGTCAAACAGAAAAACCTTGGGGTCGCGGGTGATGGCCCGGCCGATGGCGACGCGTTGCCGCTGCCCGCCCGATAGCTGCTTGGGCAAGCGGTCGAGATAGGGCCGGATTTGCAGCATGTCGGCCGCTTTTTCAACGCGCCTGCGGATGTCTTCCTTGCTGTGACCGCGTTCGAGCGTCAGGCCGAAGGCCATATTGTCGTAGACGCTCATATGCGGGTAGAGCGCATAAGACTGGAACACCATGGCGATGCCGCGTTTGGCTGGCGCGACGGCATTGACCCGCTTGCCGTCAAAGATCATGTCGCCGGAGGTGATATCCTCGAGCCCCGAAATCAGGCGCAGCAGGGTAGATTTGCCGCACCCAGAGGGGCCGACGAACACCATGAACTCGCCCTTCTCAATTCTGAGGTCGATCCCCTTGATGACGTCGAAGGCACCAAAGGACTTGCGGAGGTTTTTCAGTTCGATCGAAGCCAATTGTGCCTCCTCAGGTTAGGGTCGAAAGGCCAAGGCGGTCGAAGAGTTCGATAGGGGCGCCGTAGCCGGCCAGGGTTTCCCGCATCAAGCGCCGCATGCGGGCAAGCTCGTCCGGCCGTTCTTCAACCAAATTTTGGACCTGGCCCGGATCGGCCACCCGGTTGAACAGCAACGGTTCACTGTCGAGCGGCCTTCGATCCGTCGGCCCGTCTTCGGTGAACGGTATCTTCCACTGCGGGATATCCACATTGGGCATGAACTGGCCCTGGTCCACGGGTTTGTCCGGCGCGATGATGGTCGTTGGGACCATGGATGAATAGGCAAACAGCGGCTTGCTGCGGTCAGGCGGCTGGATGAGCGTCCATTCGCCGTCGGTGCAGCAAAGGCCATTGCCGAAAATGCCATAGAGAACCGCCTCGCGCCCCTCTAAACCCCCGTCCGCCATGAGCGGCAGGACGGAGCCAGAATGCGTGCCCGGTGGTAGGTCGATCCCCGCAGCGTCGAGAACGGTGCCGAAAATATCGAGCGTACTGGTCAACCCGGTTACCGCGCGACCATCAGCCTTGTGGCGTGGATCCCAGACCAACAGCGGAATATTGGCGTGGCTGTCGAAGTGCGGATACTGCTTGCCGAAGCCGTGTCGCTCGCCCAGGTCATGACCGTGATCGGTGGTGACGATGACGATCGTGTCGTCCCAGAGTTTGAGATCGTCCATGGTCTGCATGAGCTTGCCGAACCAGTGGTCGGTCATGGTGATCTTGCCGCCATATTGAGAGCGGATATAGGCAAGCTCCTCCTCACTTGTGGTCGAGAGGAATTCGGCTTGGCTGGCGGCATTCTGATAAGGTGGCCAGAGCGTGTATTTGTCCCGATCCGTCCCCTGGCCATACATGGACGCGTAGGGCTCAGGCACGTCGAAGGGTTCGTGGACGTCGAAACATTCCACCTGCAGGAAAAATGGATTGTCCTGCTTGGGGGCCTTGAGCCAGTCGCAGGCGCCGTTCATCACCTTCGCCGAGAAATAGTCCTTCTCATCCTTGAATTCGGCGATGTTGGAATAGTAGCGGTGACCATAACCGGGGCGCCACTTCTCCACATTATGCACCCATTGCGGCAGGTCGGTATCGGGCAGCAGCGGCTTCCAGAAGTCGAGCTCATGCCCGCGCACCAGTTCGGCGCTCTGGAAACCCTGGATGTAGCCGTTCGCCGACTCTTCCCAGTAGTGATAGTGATCCGTGACCATGCCGGTGGAATAGCCGGCCTTTTCGAGCAGTTTGGGCAGACGTAGGTCAAACGGCTCCAACGGCCCCCAGGGGCGCCACTGCAGGTTCATGGTGCCGGAAAACATTTCGCGGCGGGCAGGCATGCAGGGCAGACTGCCGGTGAAGTGATTGTCGAAGCGCCAGGCGCCGCGATCGACGAAGGCCTGCATGTTCGGCGTCGCATATTCCGTGCCGCCATAGGGCGAGAGGGCATTGCGGTTGACGCTATCGATCAGCACAAGAATGATATTCATATGGAAAGCCAGTACGGGAATGAGGGTCCGGGCGAAGGGGCAAGGCCCCTCCGCCATCAGGTTTTGACGGCGCCGGCCGAAAGGTCAGACACGAGCTTGCGCTGGAGGAACATGAAGATGATCAAGGTCGGCAGGGTGGATACGACAGAGGCTGCCATCACCAGGTTCCATTGGGTGGTATATTCCCCGAAGAACCCCGCGAGCCCGACTGGAACCGTCTTGTTCTCGTCCGAGGTCATGAGCGTCAGCGCGAACAGGAACTCGTCCCAGGCCGATACGAAGGCATAGACGGCCACGGTGACGATGCCGGGCCAGGCGACCGGAAGGATAACCCGGAAGATGATCTGCAGGGTCGTGGCGCCGTCGATGCGGGCTGCGTCGTCAAGGTCACGCGGGATCGTATCGAGATAACCGAGCAGCATGTAAATGCAGAAGGGCAGGTTCACCGCGATATAGGAAATGACCAGCGCCAGCGGATTGTTGATCATGCCCAGCGAGAAGAAGGTCGCATAAAGCGGAGTGATCAGGATGACGAAGGGGAAGAGCTGCGTCGCGATCACCATGATCAGCAGCGTCTGCCGCCCACGAAACCGCCGGTTTCGCGAGAAGCCATAAGCCGTGACCATGGAAATGACCACCGCGACGATTGTGGCGACCGTGCAAACCACGAGGCTATTGCGCAGATAGGTCGGGAATGGCGACCCCTCGAGCAGCATAGCGTAGTTGTCGAGCGTGAAGGTGGTGATCAGCTGGAAGGTGCGGGTGAAAATCTCCGATTCCGGACGGAAGGAAATCAGCACCACCCAGATGAAGGGGAAAGCCAGGATCAGCAGGAGACCGACACCGAGGACAACGGTGACGAGATCGCGGACCGGATGGCTATTGATGGATTGATTTGCCATGACGCGCCTCACTTTTCTCGGAAGATCACGAAGAAATAGATGAGGGCGAAGGCGAACATGATGAGGCTCATGACGACGCCGACGGCTGCGCCGGCACCCATGCGATAATCGACGAAGGACGTCGTATACATCTGGGTGGCGAGCACCTGAGTATAGTCGCCGGGCCCACCACGGGTCGCGAGCCACACATAGACAAAATTGTTGAAGGTCCAGATGGTGGTCAGGAGCGTGATCACCGCCAGCACCGGCTTCAACAGCGGCAGGACGATGCGCGTCTGAATCTGGAATTCATTGGCGCCGTCGATGCGCGCCGCTTCGCGTAATTCACTGGGGATGGACTGCAACGCGGCGAGGATGGTGATGACGACGAACGGCAGTTCGCGCCAGATCAACATGGTTTCGATGGCGCCCCAGACCGTCGAGGTGCGGGCAAGGAAGGGGATGCCCTGCTCGATCGCGCCGATGCCGACGAGGAATTGATTGACGACGCCGTAGCGCGCGTCGAGCAGCCATTTCCAGGCTGCGACGGCCACCACGGGCGGGGTGACCCAGGGCACGAGGATCAGCGAGCGCACCAGCCAGCCAAGTTTCCAGCGAGAGAACACAGTGGCGTTGAGCAAAAGTGCAAGACCAAGGCCCAGGACCAGACGCAGCACCACCGTGACCACGGTCAGCCACACCGTGGTGTTGATCAGCGACTGGCCGGTCGATGGATCGGTGAGCACTTCGGCGAAATTGTCGAAACCGACCCACCGGCCTTCGCGGCCAAGGTCGAACAGGCTTAACTCCTGAAACGCCAGGGCGATATTGTAGATAGCCGGGCCGGCAAAGAAGAAGGCAAGAATGAGCATGGCCGGAAGGACCAGCAGGTAGGGCTCCAGCTTCTTGCCCCAGACATGCGCCGGCTCTTCAGCCGGCGCGCTGGTTGGTAGAACGGACATGGCCGCGATATTCCTTGGGAAAGGTCAGGACTTGCCGCGCGTCAGCAGCGTCTGCAATTCGTCGAGTACCAGTTGGCTCGCTTCTTCCGGCGAACGCTGGCCGGAGAACACCGCGCCGAACTCACGATTGATAAGGCCGGTCATGCTCGAAACCGCGATGGGCGACGAAATATAGCGCTCGAACGTCTGAGCCTGCGGCAGCATATCGACATAACCCTGCTCGTTTTCGGGGAAATCGAGCACATCGAGGACCGATTTCTGCGCCGGATATTGGTTGTAGGTCTTGAAGGTTTCCGGGCTCAGGAGATAGCGAACGAAAGCCCAGGCTTCCTTCGGATGCTTGGTATTGGGATTGATGCCCAGAGCGCGACCGCCGAGGTGGGAAATGCGCTTTTCGCTACCGGCCGGGATCATGCCGGTGAGCAATGGCATTTCGGACTGTCCCTGCGCGGCCCTGAATGTCTGGGGCGGGAAGAAGGTGATCGCACAATCGCCGCGGCCAAGGCCGCCGATCAGCTCGGGATCGCCCCAGCTGTTGACGGTGATCAGGCTTTCCGGCGCCGTTCCCGATGCAAAGAAATTGTTGAAATAGGTCATCGCCGCAGCAATGTCCGCGGCAGTCGCGGTGATCTCCCAAACGCCGGGCGAAGTCTCGTCGATGAGCGTCGAGCCATTGGACCAGAGGTAGTAGTTGACCAGGGTCCACATACCGCTATCGGGCGAGCTGCCGGCTGGGAAGCAGAGGCCAAACTGGCCATCGCTATTGCTCAGGGCCTGCGCAGCGCTCGTCAGCTCTTCCCAGGTGTCAGGGTGTGTTACGCCTGCCGCTTCCAGCAAATCCGGACGATAGGCCATCGCGAAGGTGTCGGCCGACCAGGGCATGCCGTAGATCTTGCCATCGAGCGTTGCGAGTTCAAGCGCGAGGAAATCGTCGATACCAGATCCTGGAGCGTCGGCCTCGATCAATGGCCCGAGTTCGAGCAGAAGGTTGGACTTGGCGAGGTCGCGCGTCCAAACGAACGCCATGTGCTGGATGTCCGGACCGGCGCCGGCGGGCACTTCGCGAGCCAATTGCGCCAGCGTGTCGCCGCCAGCCATGGTCTCCATCCGTACCTGGATATCGGCATTGTTTGCATTCCACGCGTCGATGGCCGACTGAAGGCCTGCCGTCTCGGTCGGCGGGTCGAACTGGCGGAAGATCAGATTGACCTGATCCTGTGCCAGGCTCGGAGCCGAAAGTGCGACAAGGCACGTACTCATCAGCGCCGCGCGCCGCCAAGCTATATTCTTCATTGCATTCCTCCACCCGGGCGTGACGCCCTGACCGTTGACATCGGCTATCTGTTTTTGGCAGCCTGTCTCGATATGCGAAATCCGATCGACGCCCTTCCTCAGGTCTCATTCGGGTATTGGGTATCGCGCCGGTACGTGGCACCGAAATCGCAGATAGACAGCTCCTCCGATCACATTGAGTACAGCCGATAGGCTGGACGTCAAATGCAAAGGTCGGATACGTTATGCGTATTTTGCATAGGAGGGCAGGCTTTGCGCGAGCTCAGGCAATTCGTCGAAGTGGCTAGCCGGCATTCGATTTCAGCGGCCGCCAAGCATCTCAACATATCGCAGCCAGCCCTCTCCCGAGCGATCCAGAAACTCGAAGACAGCTATGGCGTTCCCCTGTTCGTGCGCAACGGCGCCGGTGTTTCGCTCAGCCCATATGGCTCGGCCCTTTATAGCCGCGCTGTGAGGGTACTCCCAGCCCTTGATGAGGCACGCGAGGAGATTGAACAGCTGCAGGGCCGCGCCAAGGCCGCGATCCGGATCGCGTCCGGCGATCTGTGGGGCCTGACCATTCTCCCGGAGGTGACCCGCGAATTTGCGCTGACCCATCCGCAGGTGGTGGTGCATGTCGAAATCGCCGACGAAGGCGTTCGACTCGAAGGCCTTCGCAACGGCATCTACGACCTGGTTTTCGGCACGTTTTCGACGCGCTACAGCCCATTGGTGAAAGTGGAATTCCAACCGCTCGTGCGCCAGGCGACCTTTATCTACAGTGACCAAGACCATCCCTTGCGGCAACACGAGCTTGTCAGCCTCGAGGAAATGCTCGCCCATCGCTGGATCAGTCCGGGCTACGAAGACGATGCCGGGCCGGGCAGCCTGGGGCGACAGTCGCGCGATTTTGCGGCTCGGGTCGACACGATGATGAATGCACTACTGCTCCTACGGCGCTCACCCTTCCTGATGTCGGCGTCCAGCGGCTTTCAAAGCCTCTTCAGGACATTTGGGATTGAGGCGCTCAATATCGGCGATGCCGGGAGGGCGGACGATTCCGGCGTTATCATCCCCTCTCGTTCGCTCGAACGCCCAGCAGTACGCGATTTTTTGCAGGTGGCTAAACAGACCGTATCCAAACTGCGCCTGCCCGTAGTCGAGTAGGTTCTGACCAGGGCGGATCAGCGGCCTCAATTTTATGCCCGTGAAATCCGGAATGCGAAGACCAATGGAACCGGGCCGCTGCGGGAGATTGCAGCGGCCCGGATGAGGCCCGCTTAGCGCCCGGGAGGACGCGGAGGAAAAGCGAGCTATTGGTCGATGACGATGACGTTCCAGGATGCTGGCTTGAGCTTGGCCGTGAGCTGCTCTCCGGCCAGCTCGACCACGTCGATTTCGCCGGGAACGATGTTGTCGGGATCGTCGGCCGAGTTGACGGCCTTGAGATTGTCATTGGCCAGCTCATGGGTGTGGCTGATGCGCCGTCCCTGGCCCAGGCCTTTGAGCAGCACCGTCAGGTCCATGGTCTCGGTCAGGTGGCGGTTGGCGGCAATGATGGTCGTGCGTCCGGTCTTGGGGTCATTGATGACCGTCGAGAGCAGGTAAGGCACGTCATGCCAGGTCTTGGCTTTGTAGCTGGGGCTGTCCACCACCTGTTGCAGCACCTGGCCGTGACCATATTTGCTCGCCAGCGACAGTGGCCAGAAGATGGTCTGGCGCCATGCCGGGCCGTTGTCGACCGTCATGATCGGCGCAATGCAGTTCACCAACTGGGCGAAGCAGGCGACCTTGACGCGGTCGGCGTTGTTAAGCAGCGCCTGCATAGCCCCGCCGATCAGCAGTGCGTCCTCAACCGTATAGGCCTCTTCGAGAATGGTGATGCGCTCGGGCCATTCGCCCGGGACCGCGCGCTTCTCCTCGATCGGCCAGCGGGCGCCGATGTTCCACTCGTCAAAGGACAGCATGATCCGCTTCTGGCTGCGCTTCTTGCCGGCGACGGCGTCGCACATCGCCACCATTTCCTTGATGTAGCCGTTCATCTGGTCGGCCCAAGCGAGGTATTCGGACGTGTCCTTATGGTCGTCCTTGAAATACATGTGCGGGGCAATGAAATCGACGTAGTCGAACGCATCTTCCAGCGCGATGCGCTCCCATTCGCCATAATAGGGCATGCTGCGCGCCGCCGAAGGCGCGAGCGTCAGCTGGGTGTTGGGGTCGATCCACTTGATGGCCTTGGCCGTTTCGGTGGCGATGCGCGCATAGGTCTCGGCCGAGTGGGCCGCAATCTGCCAGTGCCCGTCCGGCTCGTTGCCGAGGCACCAGACCTGCACCTTGTGCGGCTCGGCATAGCCATGTTCGATACGCAGATCGCTCCACTGGCTGCCGCCCTTGTGGTTGCAATATTCGACATATTCGCGGGCGCTGTCGAAGCCCTCGGATTCAAGGTTGATCGCCAGCATGGGCTCGACATCGGCGAGTTTGCACCAGTCGATGAATTCATTGGTGCCGACCTGATGCGTTTCGATGGTGAAGCGTGACAGGCATAGCGTACGTGGCCGCTCCTCCCGCGGACCGATGCCGTTTTTCCAATTGTAACCTGAGAGGATATTGCCCCCCGGATAGCGCACGATGGTGACGCCGAGTTCCTTGACCAAATCGATGACGTCGTGGCGGAAGCCTTTTTCGTCGGCGGTCGGGTGGCCGGGTTCGTAGATACCGCCCAGAACCTGGCGGCCCATCTGCTCGATGAAATTGCCGAAAATGCGCCGGTCGATGTCGGAAAGGACGAAGTCGGCACTGACGGTTACGGATGCTTTGACCATAGACTTGGCGCGCCGCAGCGCTCCTCCTTGAAGGCTTAATTGATGACGATGACGTTCCAAGACGCAGGCTTGAGCGTGGCACTGACGGTCTCACCGTCAACACGCACCGAGGCGATGGTGCCAGGCCGGATATTGTCCGGATTGTCCCTGGTATTGGTGGCCTTGAGATCGTCATTGGCGATCTCGTGCGTGGCGACGACGCTGCGCCCTTCCCCCAGCCCCTTCAGCGCCACCGAGAGCTCCATCGGCTCCTTGAGGTTGCGGTTGAGCGCGAAAATCACGGTCTGGCCGGTCGCATCATCATGCAGCACGGTCGAGACCAGATAGGGCATGTCGGCCCAGGCCTTGGTGGCCGTCTTTTCCGAAGACACCACCTGCTTCAGGATCTTGCCATGGCCATATTTGCTCGCCAGTGCGAGCGGCCAGAAGATGGTCTGGCGCCAGGCCGGGCCGCCATCTTCGGTCATGATCGGGGCGATGACGTTGACCATCTGCGCAAAGCAGGCGACCTTCACGCGGTCGCCATTGTTGATCAGGGTCTGCATCGTGCCACCGATCAGCAGCGCATCCTCGACCGTGTAGACATCCTCGATGATGGGCAGCACATCGGGCCATTCACCCGGCTTGGCCTTCTTGTCCTCGGGCTTCCAGCGCGCCGCGATGTTCCACTCATCGAAGGACAACATGATGCGCTTGGAGGACCGGCGCTGTCCGGCCACCGCGTCGCACATGGCCACGGTTTCCTTGATATAGGCATCCATCAGCTCGATATTGGCGAAGAACTCCATCGTGTCCGGGTCGTTCTTGAAATAGGTGTGCGGGGCCAGGTAATCGATATAATCGAAGGCGTCCTCGAGAATGGTCCGCTCCCAGTCCCCATAATGGGGCATGTTGCGATTGGACGAGGCCGAGGCGGCGACCTCGATTTCGTGGTCGATCCATTTGATGATCTTGGCGGCTTCGGCAACGATGCGGCCGTATTCCTTGGCGCTCTTCTGGGCGATCTGCCAAAAGCCGTCAGGTTCGTTGCCGATGCACCAGAACTTGACGTTGTGCGGTTCCTCGTAGCCATTGGCCCGCCGCTTGTCGCTCATCGTCGTGCCACCGGGGATGTTGCAATATTCGACGTGTCCCCAAGCTCCGTTCAGGTCACGCGAGGCCACATTAGTGGCCAGCATGGGCTCGATGCCGGTCTTTCGACACCAGTCGATGAAATCGTCCGTGCCCATCTGGTTGGTCTCAGTAACGAAGCGGGAGAGCTCGAGGCGCCGCGGGCGGTTTTCCTTGGGGCCGACCCCATCTTCCCAGTTGTAGCCGGAGAGCATATTGCCGCCCGGATAGCGGACGATGGTGACCCCCAGTTCCTTGACCAGTTCCATCACGTCCTGGCGGAAACCGTGTTCGTCGGCGGTTGGGTGGCCGGGCTCATAAAGGCCGCCATAGATGCAGCGGCCCATATGCTCCGCGAACTGGCCGAAAATCCGCCGGTCGAGGTCGGACAGGACGAAGTCCTTGTCCACAATGACGCTGGCTTTAGTCATAGCAAGGCTCCTGGCGCTTCGGGCGCATTCGTCAAATGTCTCGGGGTTGGCCGGCCGCTCCCAGGCGGCCGGCGCCGGTTCGGCTAGCGCAGTCGCGCCAGATAGGTGTTCACGCGTTCCTCGGCGGCGGCGATGCCGTCGTCCATGGATTTCTGCCCCTGGAAGATGGCCAGCAGTTCTTCGCCGATGAAGGGCATGATGATGCGCTGCTGCAGGACATCCTTGGGAATGTGCTGGGCGATCGACGGCACGGACGCAAAGTCCAGGCGATAGGGCATGGATGTGAATTCCGGGCTGGTCATGAGCGAGGTGCGCATCGGCAGGTGGCCGGTGCGAGCCCAGTGAATGTTGTTGTCGAAAAGGAACTTGAGGAATTTCAGCGAGGCTGCACGCTTTTCAGGCGTAGCGGCGCCGCCCTTCAGCATCACCCACGAATGGCTGGCGGTCCACACGGCCGGCTCGCCAAAAACGGCCGGGAAAGGATGGGCCACGTAGCCATCGAGCTGGCCGCCCGTCTGCTCGCTCAACCGGACCAGATCGCCGATCTGCCAGGTGCCGCCGAGCATATTGCCCGATGCACCACCAGAGAAGTCGGTGAACGCGGTAGCCCAGTCCGGCTTGATGACCATCAGGCCTTCATCGATCATGCTTTTGAGCAGCGTGATGGCCGATTTGGCCGCCTCGGAATGCAGGTCGATGACCTTGATCGAGTCGGGGAAAAGCGGCGTACCGTTCTGGAGCATCAGCGTATAGAGCGTGCGGGCAGCGCTGGTGGGATCGAGCGTCAGGGCCAGATAGGGTTTGCCGGTGGCTTCCTTGAACTGACGGGCCTGAGCCAGCAGTTCGTCGGCGGAGGTTGGATAGACCGGTGCATTGACTTCGCCAAGGCCCGCTTCCGCCATCAGGCCCGAATTGGTGTGCCACAGCCAGGTGACGAAATCCTGCGGCAGGGCGTAGATCTGGCCATCGATCGTCACGTTCTCACGCGGGCCTTCGGCGATATCATCGACGTCGATGCCGGCCTCCCCAAGCGCGGCATCAAGCGGCTCGATCAGGCCGCGGTTGACGAAGTTGATGAGCATGTCGCCATGCATCACCGAGATATCGGGCACGTCGCCCGTGGCGATACGGCCCGCCAGCTGCTCGTAATAGGGACCCCATTCGACGATCTCGGGCACAACCTTGATGTCGGGGTTCTCCGCATTGAAGATATTGGTCAGCGTCGTGATCACGCCGCATTCGTTGGACGGCAGCGACGGATCCAGGTTGGTGCCGAAATCGGCCTCGCAGGCCCCGAAAAACCGGGCAAACCGTACCTCCGTCTGCGCCTGTGCTCCCGTGGTGGTCAGGAGCGCGGCAACAATGCCGAGCATAGATAGCGCCTTTAGTCGCTTCATGACGAACCCTCCCTTGGGTCTTGTTGTGCCGCCTGTGGCGGCCCTCTGGCACGGCTAACCGCGCTTATCGGATGGCGGCGCCGGCGACGGCGCGCACCACGTATTTCTGGAAGAAGATGTAGAGGATCAGCATGGGCAGGCCGGCAAAGACCGACTGCGCCATCAGGTAGCCAAGACCTTCGGACTGATCGATATTGGTCTGGGTTGCAGCTAGTCCCACCGTCAGCGTGTACATTTCGGGCCGCGTCGCCGAGATCAGCGGCCAGAGATAATCGTTCCAGGTGCCGAGGAAGGTGAATATCCCCAGGGTCGCCATAGCCGGCACGGCCAGCGGCAGCGCAATGGCCCAGAAAATCTTGAACCGCGAGGCATTGTCGAGCCGTGCCGCCTCTTCGATCTCGGCTGGAATAGCGCGAAAATAGGCGGTCATCAGGAAGATGCCGAAAGGCGTTGCGATGCCCGGAATGATCAGCGCGGCGTAAGTGTTGTGCAGGTCAAATGCGTTGAAGAAGCTGTGCAGCGGCACGATGATGGCCTGGCCCGGAATGGCCAGCCCCACCAGCGAGAAGATGAACACCGCATTCCGGCCAGGAAACTCGATCCGGGCAAAGCCGTAGCCGGCAAGGCACGAAACGATCAGCACCAGAACGGTATGACTCAGCGAGACGATCAGGCTATTGCGGAACCAAGTGCCCAGCGCTGAAGTCTTTGTCAGGTCGATGTAATTCTGGATGGTATAGGGCGCACTGAACACGGCACCGGGGTTCACCACCAGCTCGGTATTGTTCTTCAGGCTCACCCCGGTCACCCACACCAACGGCAGCAACCACAGGATGGCGAGCAGGATCACCGCGATCAGTGCTAGACGCTCGCCCAGGGGCATTCCAACCGTCTTGCCAGCTGTGGCCATGACTAGAACTCCTGCTTGCGGCGGCTGGCCCAAAACTGCAGGCCGGCGGCGATGACCATGATGACGAAGAGCACCTGCGCCGCGGCCGAGGCGAAGCCCGCAGTCCATTGACGGAAGCCAGACTCGTAGATGAACTGGACCATGGAGCGGGTGCTGTTATTGGGGCCGCCGCCGGTCATGAGGTTGATCTGCCCGAAGACCTGGAAATGGGCGATGATCTGGATGATGATCACGAGCACCACAGTCCGCCAGATCGAGGGGATGGTGATGGACCACAGGGTCTGCCAGGGCGAGGCATTGTCCAGCTTGGCCGCCTCGTAGATTTCGCCCGGCACCTGCTGCAGGGCTGCAAGGAACAGCACCATGGGCAGGCCTATGCCCCACCAGACGGTGGTGACCGCAATGCCAACGAGCGCCAGGTTCGGGTCTTGCAGAATGCCGATGCCGCCGACGCCGATGGCATTGAGAAAGTTGTCCAGAAGACCCTTCTGCGGCAGATACACGCCGCGCCAAATCAGTGTGACGATGGTCACCGAAAGCACTGTGGAGCCGAAGAACAGCGTGCGTAGCACGGCGCTCCACCAGGTCTGCCGGTTCAGCACCAACGCAATCAGAAGCCCCAGGATCACCAATGGTGGAACTGTTATGGCAACAAAGACGAAGGTATTGACCACCGCCCGGCGATAGATCTGGTCTGCGAACAGCTGCTGGTAGTTCTCAAGGCCGATATATTCCGAGAAGCCCGCGAACAGGTCGTAATAGTTGAAGCTCATCCAGAATCCCCAGGCCATGGGGAAAAGCAGGAAGGTGACGTAGAGGATCAGGAAAGGCGCAATGAACAGCAGTTCCGGCCAGTGCCAGGTCCGCAGCTTTGGCGCGCGCGCACCCGGTTGAGAGGTTCGGCTCATGGCGCCACCTCGGCATGGTGCCCCCTGCCCGCTGCGTCGAACACATGCGTACGGGCGCTATCGACGGAAAAGCGAACTTGGTCGCCGAAGGTCAATGCGCTCGTGTCGCCATCCTCGCCGACCACGGCCTGGCCGCCGGGCAGCATGGCATGGATGATGGTTTTATCGCCCAGCCGCTCAACAACATCGACTTTGGCGGCAATGGTGCCGTTTGCATCAACGCGCAGCGCCTCGGGACGAATTCCCAGCGTTAACGGACCCGACAGGCCTGCAGCAGGCACGCCCGTGGGGATCATCGTCTCGCCCACACGGACATGGAGCTTGCCGCGAACCGCTTCGGTGTTGGACACATCGAGGAAATTCATCGCCGGCACGCCGACGAACGACGCGACAAAGCGCGTCGCCGGACGCCGATATATATCGAGGGGCGCGCCCACCTGCTCGATCTTGCCATTGCTCATGACCACGATCTTCTGCGCCATGGTCATGGCCTCGATCTGGTCATGGGTCACAAAGACCATGGTGGCGCCCAGGGTTTGGTGCAGGCGCGCGATCTCGACGCGGGTGCGGGCACGCAGCATGGCATCGAGATTGGACAATGGCTCGTCGAACAGGAAGACTTCGGGGCTTTTGACGATGGCCCGGCCAATGGCCACGCGCTGGCGCTGGCCGCCCGACAGCTGGCCGGGCTTGCGATCAAGCAGCGTCTCGAGCTGGAGAATGCGCGCAGCCTCGGCGATCTTGGCCTCGATCACCGATTTTTCGGTGCCGATATTGCGCAGGCCGAAGGCCATGTTCTGCGCTACCGTCATATGCGGATAAAGCGCGTAGCTTTGAAACACCATGGCCACGCCACGCTGGCCGGGCGGCAGGTGTTCCACACGGCGATCCCCGATATGGATTTCGCCCGCCGTCACCGCCTCAAGGCCGGCAATCATTCGAAGCAGCGTGGTCTTGCCGCAACCGGAGGGCCCGAGAAAAACGACGAACTCGCCGGAATCGATCGCAAGCGAAAGGTCAGCAATGGCCTCGTAGCTGCCGAACTTCTTGTTGATGTTAACGAGATCAATTCTCGACATTGAATCCCCCCTGTCAGCGGCCGGCGAAATATGTCGCCGGCGCCAGACGACCGCCTTTTGGATGGGGGGCGATTGCTGCCCTCTCTCGGCCGTTGAAGGAACTACATCATAAGCGATTCATTTTTGCAAGCGCTTGCAAAAAACTTTTTGGAAGCACGCTTTCGTGTCATCCAGCGACCCGATTTGACACGACGGAATTGCGCTCGACAATGGCCACGGGGACCAGCTTGATCTGGCGCGTCCGCTCGCCGGAACGGATTTGTTGCACCAGCATGCCGACGGTATTTTCGATCAGCGCCGTCTTGTCTTGCCGCACGGTCGTCAACCGATACGGCGGCCAGGAGGCCAGTTCGATGTCGTCGAATCCGACCACCGAAATGTCGTCCGGGACGCGCAAACCGAGTGCCCTGAAACCATCGATAGCGCCAATGGCGGTGATGTCGTTAGCACAGAAGACGCTATCGGGCGGCACGTCGAGACTGGCGAGCCGCTGCGCGGCATCGAAGCCCCCTTGATAGGTATAGTCGCCGGTTTCGCGAGCGTGGAGCTGGTGGCCGCGCTCGGTAATCCGGCCGACAAAGCCCGCCTCGCGCTCCTGGGTGGTGTAGATATGCTCCACGCCGGCGATATAGGCGAGACGGGTAAGTCCTCGATCAAGCAGGAAATTCGCGACGCTCCTGCCGCCCTCGACATTTTCGCAACGCACCGAACTCAGGCTCTCCGAGGCCAGTGTTGAACGATTGAACAGCACCACCGCGGCTCCGGCCTTGAACAGCGTGTCGCCCAGGCGATCGGCTTCGGCAATCGACGCGATGATGACGCCATCGACCTTGGACTGCACCAGGCTCGGCCCGACATCATCGACAGTCACGTCACCCCAAACGGTCGTCAGCATGGTACGAAAACCGGAGCTGGCCAGCCGGCGGCTTAGCGCATCTATGACCTCGGGATAGTAGGGGTTGCGGATGTCCCCCATGACCAACCCAACAATGCCCGAGCGCTGGGTCGCCAGGCTGCGCGCCACGAGGTTGGGCGTATAGCCGAGCTTTTCGGCGGCTTCCATGACGCGGGATCGCGTCTGCTTGGAAACCGAGGCGCCCGGAGTAAAAGCCCTGGAAACCGCGGAAATTGAGACGCCGGCGAGGTCGGCGACATCCTGGGCGGTCGTTGCCCGCGTTGCACCGTGTTCACTCATGCGATCCCACCTCCTTCGTGTTAGGAACTGCGGATAAAGCAGAGTTTTGCAGGCGCATGCAATATGACGACGATACCTATCGTCCGCCGTCAACCGCGAAGTTCTGCTTGGTGATGTGCTGGCTGTCGTCCGCCAAGAGGAAAAGCACCATGCGCGCAATGTCGTCGGGCACGACGGTTTCGCGGATGCATTGCGCGTTGAGCACTGTCTCCTGGCTTCGCCGATCGAACCAGAGGCGCTTCTGTTTTTCCGTCATCACAGCGCCGGGAGTGATGACGTTAACACGGATATTGTGCTGTCCCACCTTGTGCGCCAGGGAGCTCGTAAGCCCGATGATGCCTGCCTTTGCGGCGGAATAGGCCTGTAAATCCAGGGTTCCCTTGACCCAGGCGAGCGAGCTCATATTCACGACGGAACCGCCGCCGCTGGCTTCCAGATAGGGCAGAACCGCCTTGGTGCAGAAGTAGACATGCCGCAGGTTGACGTTGATGGCCCATTCGAATTCGGCGGGGCCGGTTTCCTCCATCGGGCGCCGCAGGTCATTGGCGGCATTATTGACGAGGCCCTTGATCGGGCCGAGCTCGACCGCCACACGCTCGATTGCCGCCTTGGTTGCGTCGAGATCAAGCAGGTCACAGTTTATGAAAACCGGCCGCGGATAGCCCTTGCCGACAACCGACTCCACCAGTGTCTGACCCTCGGAAACCGCGACGTCGATGAAGGCGACCGTCGATCCGCTGCGGGCCAGGTTCTCGACGATAGCGGCGCCGATGCCGCTCGCCCCGCCGGTCACGATCACCGTTCTCCCTGCCAGACTTGGATAGACTGCGAATGCCACGAAGACCTCCCGGTGTTCTCTTTGCCCAATCCTTACCAGTATTTTGCAAGCGCTTGCAATACATCTCGCTTTGGATAACATTCGTAGCGTCCGAGGCTTCAATCCGCAGTGACCCATGTACATTCAGCCAAAGCTTTTCATCGGCGGTTCAGCCCGCCTGCCCCGCGATACGCCGGTCTTTAACGTGATTAATCCTGCCAACGAGGCTGTATTGGGCAGCGTCGCCAGCGCCGGCAGCCAAGACGTCGCCGACGCCCTACGTGCAGCCGAAGCCGGCCAGGGCATATGGGCCGCTGCCAGTCCGTGGGAGCGATCCGCCGTGCTGCGCCGCGTATCCGCGCTCATCCACGAACGGCGCCAGTCCATCGCCACGACCATTACGCTTGAAACGGGCAAGCCCTTGGCCGAATCCCTTGCCGAAGTACAGAACGCCGCGGATCATTTCGACTGGTGTGCGGACGAGGCCCGCCGCGTCTATGGCCAGACAGTGGAAGGTCGCGGGCCCAATTCGCGCTTCGATATACGGCGCGAGCCGGTGGGCGTGGTTCTCGCTCTTACGGCATGGAATTTTCCCCTCAGCCTGCCTGCCCGCAAGCTTGCCAGTGGCCTTGCCGCCGGCTGCGCCATTATCCTGCGCCCAGCCAGCGAGGCCCCGGCCTCCGCTGCTGCTCTCGTTGCCTGCTGCCATGATGCAGGCGTCCCGGCCGGCGTAGTCAACCTGCTGTTCGGCGAGCCCGACGCGGTAATTGCGCCGCTGATCGCCTCTCCAAAGGTGCGTAAGGTCAGCTTCACCGGCTCGACACACGTCGGCCAGATCCTCATTCGCCAATGCGCCGATACTTTGAAGCGCCTCACCATGGAACTCGGTGGACATGCACCCTTCATCGTTCTCGATGACGCCGACGTGGACGCTGCGGCCAAAGTCGCGGTGGCGTCGAAATTCCGCAATGCCGGCCAGGTCTGCACCGCTCCCAGTCGCTTCTACGTGCATGAGGCCGTGATCGACCATTTCACCGAACGCTTTGTCACGGGCACACAAGCCATTCGCCTCGGCGATGGCCTGGCGCCGGATACCGACATGGGCCCGCAAATCAGCCCGCGGCAGCGCGAACGGGCCGAAAGGCTGGTTGCCGATGCCGTGGGCAAGGGTGCACACATCGCTGCCGGGGGACGCAGGCCTGACGGGCGCAATCGCGGCTATTTCTTCGAACCCACGGTGCTCGTCGATATTCCCCAAGATGCGCAAGTGCTGAGCGAAGAGCCATTCACGCCCATCGCCGCCATTGTGCCCATACAATCGGCCGACGATGCCATCGCCCGCGCCAATGGATTGGAATATGGCCTCGCCGCCTATCTCTTCGGCCGCTCCGAGCGCCAACTCGACCATGTCGCGAGCAAGCTCGAGGCCGGCATGGTTGGGGTCAACACCGCCATGGTGTCGACGGCCGAAGCCCCATTTGGCGGCATCAAGGCCAGCGGCTCGGGCCGCGAAGGCGGTAGCGAGGGCATCACCGACTACCTCAACACCAAGTTCATTCACCGCCAGAGCGCCTGATCCATGTCCAAACCCCGCAAGACCGTTCAATCGCTGCGCAGTCAGCTCTGGTTTAATGCTCCCAAATCGGCCGGCGACCACAAGCGCCGCCGCATCCGCCAGGCCGGCTTCACCACCGAGGATTTCAAGGACAAGCCGGTCATCGGCATCCTGTCCACCTGGTCCGATTTCAACACCTGCCACGCCCATTTCCCGCAGCGAATCGAGGAGATCAAACGCGGCATCTGGCAGGCAGGTGGCTTTCCCGCCGTCATTCCCTTGCAGAGCGTTTCGGAAAGCTTCTCGCGACCCACCGCCATGCTCTATCGCAATTTCCTCGCCATGGAGGCCGAAGAGGCCATTCGCTCACATCCCGTCGATGGCGTGGTCCTTCTGGGCGGCTGCGACAAGACAACGCCAGGCCTCGTCATGGGCGCAGCCTCGGCCGGCGTCCCCGCAATCTATGTCCCCGCAGGCGCAATGCTGCGCGGGCATTGGCGGGGCGCTACGCTTGGCACCGGTACCAGCACCTGGCAGGCCGAGGCCGACTATCGCGCGGGACTTCTGACCCAATCCGAATGGGAAGACCTCAGCCAGTCGAGCGTGCGCTCCACCGGCACCTGCAACACCATGGGCACGGCCTCGACCATGACCACATTGGTCGATGTGCTGGGCCTATCCTTGCCCGGCGCCAGTTCCATCCCCGCGATCGATGCGGAACACGCCCGCATGGCCAGCGCAGCCGGCAGACGAATCGTCGAGATGGTTTGGGAAGACCTCACGCCCAAGGATATCGTCTCGACGGCCTCGCTCCGCAATGCGGTGATCACCGACATGGCGATCTCCGGCTCGACCAATTCGCTGATCCACCTTGTCGCAATGGCCGGGCGGCTGGGGCATGACCTTTCGCTTGCCGATTTCGGCGATGCCAGCGAAGGCATTCCGGTGGTCTGCAACTTGATGCCGGCCGGGCAATATCTGATGGAAGACTTCCATTTCGCCGGCGGCATTCGGGCCCTGCTCGGCGTTATCGCCGAACATCTCGATCTCTCGGTCATGACAGCGACGGGCCGCACGCTGAGCGAGGAAATCGCGGGCGCCAAGGTATGGAACGAGGACATTATCCGTCCGCTCGACAAGCCGATTTATCCCACCGGCGCCCTCGTGGTGCTCAAGGGTTCACTGGCGCCCCGCGGCGCCGTCCTCAAACGCTCTGCAGCGTCTCCCGAATTGCTCAGGCATACCGGTCCGGCCGTAGTGTTCAAAAGCTACAAGGATCTGCATGACCGCATCGATGATCCGGCGCTCGAAATCACCCGGGACAGTGTGCTGATCTTGCAGAATGCCGGCCCGATCGGCGCTCCGGGAATGCCCGAATGGGGCATGCTGCCCATTCCCAAGCGCCTTCTCGCCGAAGGCGTCCGCGACATGGTCCGCATTTCCGATGGCCGTATGTCGGGCACCAGTTTCGGCACCTGTATCCTGCATGTTTGCCCGGAATCCCATATCGGCGGTCCGCTAGGGCTGGTGCGCGATGGCGACTTGATCCGCCTCGACGTCGATGCCCGCCAACTCGACCTCCTGGTCGATCCCAAGGAACTCGAAGCGCGCCGCGCTGCATGGCAGGCGCCAAAGCCGCATTACGAACGCGGCTATGGCGCCCTCTTTTCGCGCCATGTCACCCAGGCCGATCAAGGATGCGACTTCGACTTCCTTGCCGATGGCGAGGCAACGCTGGATCCCGAGGTGCACTGAGCGCTTCGGGATCCCCCATCAGGCCTGCTCGCGGAAGCGCGAGTAGATCGTCAGCTTCTCGGTGGCCCCGCTCAGAATCGCCCCGGCGTCCGAGGCAACGCCCAGGAAGTCAAAACCGTCGGCAAAAGGCGACGCGGCATGGGTCGAAGCATAGCCCAGCGTTCCGCTGGATTTGCCCGCCGCACGGATTGCTGCTGCGCCACGCAACATGGCTTCGCGCACCTCCGGATGGTTCGGGTTACCCAGATATCCCATGTTTGCCGCCAGATCATTGGGCCCGATGAACACGCCGTCGATGCCATCGATCAGCGCGATATCCCCGATGACAGCCATAGCCTCCGGCGTCTCGATCTGTACGACCACCGCAATCTGCTCTGCAGCCTGGGCAAGCCCTTCACGACGCCCATAGGCCGTGGCGCGCGTCGTACCGGCCACCCCGCGGATGCCGTGGGGCGGATAGCGCGTTGCCGCCACCGCCGCTTTGGCCTCCTCGACGTTCTGCACGTACGGAAACATCAGCGATGCGACGCCCGCATCGAGCAGGCGCTTGACCATCACCGGCTCGTTCCACGGGACGCGCACGACGACGGGTGCCCCGACCCCCGCCGCACGCAAGTGGTCAATCACCAGCAGGAAATCGTTGGGCGAATGCTCCATGTCGAGCAGCAACCAGTCAAAGCCGATACCAGCGAAAATTTCCGTCACGGTCGGACTACCCGTCGTCAGCCAGCCGCCGATTTGCCTTTGGCGGCCCAGCAACCTCTGCTTGAAGCTATTGATGATCATATCGGCCACTTTTGCCCTCCTCTTTGTGAGTAGGATAGAGCCTTTGCAAGCGCTTGCAAGCAAAAGGTTCACCGCTGCCATTCCGGATTTCGGAGCCCATGGCGCTGGCCGCAGAACCCTGTAAGCTCTCGGAAAACTTTCTGACGGCACTATCAGACAGGGCGGCGTGAATGCTTGAGACGTCGATATCTGGTTTGTTTTTGGTCCCGCTGACTGAACGTCACGCGCCGGCGCTTTACGAACTCGTTCAGCAGAACCGCCGCCACCTGACGGCGCACGGAGACTACAAGGATTTAGTCGCTGCCCCGTTGGAAAGCTTCTCGACGGAGCTGGCAGAACCGGCCAACAGAAACCTGCGGTTCGGAATTTCGCTGCAAATGCAGTTGGTTGGCCGCATAGACCTCATTCCGGTCGATCCGCCGCGTTACGGTTTGGGCTACTGGTTGGCCCAGACTGCGACTGGAAAGGGATATGCAACGGCCGCCCTGAAAGCCCTGCTTGAGTTTGCAAGCATCGAGTTGCAAGCCAGCGACATTTTTGCCGGTGTCACCCACGGCAACTTGCGTAGCGCGGCAGTGCTGGAACGCGCTGGCTTCGTGCCTGTCGAAACCTTCGAAACGTACACGCGCTTCCACCGGGCGTTGGTTTAGATGTTCCCCAAAAGCGACCGCGTGGATTTGTCGTCTCGGCTGATGCCGGGCGGCTTCTCGCCACGCAGTGCGGCTTCCGAGCGTCATAAAATGACGCCCGGAAAACGGATCACCCCACCCCGGGGGTGTAGCGAGCCAATGCCTTGATCACCTGCTTTGCGGTTATCCGGCCAATTTGCCGGCCATCCTCGTCGATGACACCGACCCATTCATGCTCGGCAAAAAGCGGCAGCACGTCTTCGCACCGGGCGTCTTTGGAGACCGATGCCACGCAGGGGTCGTATTCGCCCCTGTCCATGATCGAGCGCACGTGGATCGCGCGCGCCTTGTTCACCTCGCGCACGAATTCCTCAATGTGCTCATTGGCCGGGCGAAGCACGATGTCTTCGGGCTTGCCGACCTGCTGCACCGCGCCATCCCTCAGCACGGCGATGCGGTCGCCGATCTTGAGCGCTTCGTCGAAGTCGTGGGTGATAAAAAGGATGGTCTTGCCCAGCGTCTTTTGTAGCTCGATCAGCTGATCCTGCATGCCGGAGCGGATCAGCGGGTCGAGCGCCGAAAAGGCCTCGTCCATGAGGATGATCTCGGTGTCGAGCGCCAGGGCCCGCGCCAGACCCACGCGCTGCTGCTGGCCGCCCGAGAGCTGCCGCGGTCGCGATTGCTCGTAGCCGGAGAGGCCGACGGTCTCTATCCACTTGGCGGCCGTTTCAAGCCGTTCCGCCTTGCCGACCCCACGCACTTCGAGCCCATAGGCGACATTGTCGATCACCGAGCGATGCGGCATGAGGCCGAACTTCTGAAACACCATGGCGACTTGCGTGCGCCGATAGGTCCGCAGCTGGTCGAGACTCATCTTGAGCACATCCACGCCGTTGACGACGATCTCGCCCGAGGTTGGCTCGATCAGCCTGTTGACGTGGCGGATCAGCGTCGATTTGCCCGAGCCCGACAATCCCATGACCACGAAAATCTGGCCCTTGGCGATATCGAGCGAGACCTTGTCGAGGCCGACGACGTGGTTGGTTTCAGCCTGTACTTCGGTCTTGGACTTGCCCGATTGGAGCAGGGCCAGCGCGCCCTTGGGGTTGTCGCCAAATATCTTGGTGACGTTGCGCATCGCGATGGCGAGTTCGCTGGCAATGGTGCCTGGCTTGATGTCTGGCATGGCGTTCATTAACGGACCTCCGCGAGGCCAATGCGACCCTGCAGTTGTTTGCCGAAAGATTGCGTGACGCGATCGAAGATGATCGCGAGAGCGACGATACCGAGCCCGGCAAAAAGACCGCGGCTCACCTCGAGCCGGCCAATGCCTTGCAAGACCTGGTAGCCCAGTCCCCCTGCCCCGATCATCGAGGCGATGACCACCATGGCCAGCGCCATCATCGTCGTCTGGTTGATGCCTGCGAGGATGGTCGGGAGCGCGAGCGGAATCTGCACGCCGAAAAGGCGCTGCCGGGGATTGGTGCCAAAGGCACGGCTCGCTTCCATGACCGCCGGATCGACCGAACGCAGGCCAAGATCGGTGAGGCGCACCAGAGGCGGGGCCGCATAGACGATAGTGGCGATGAGCGCGGGGATCTTGCCCGGGCCAAAGATCATCACCGTGGGGATGAGATAGACAAAGCTCGGCAGCGTCTGCATCAGGTCGAGCACCGGCGTCACGATATTGCGCACATGGAGCGAACGGCTCATCCACACCCCCGCCGGGATGGAAACCAGAATGGCGGTAATGGTCGCCGAGATCATCAGCGCCATGGTGGTCATGGCATCCTTCCATAGATCCATCACCCCCAGAAAGAGGAGCGACAGAAGTATGATCAGCGGCAGCTTCCAGTTGCGGGTGGCCAGCCAGCCGATGCCGGCGAGAATGGCCATGATCAGCCACCAGGGCGTGGCGATCAGCAGATCTTCGATGGCCTTGAGCAGCATCAGCAGCGGATAGGCCGCTGCTTCGAATTCACTGCCCCAATTGCGCACGATCCAGCTCAGGCCATCGTCGATGGCCCGGCGCAGCGGGCGGGTGTCAATCAGTTCGGGAAACACGTCATTCTCTTTTCAGGATTGAACGCGCGATGCCGGAAAGCGTGCTTGGGCGCATTCGGGCATCACGCGGAAAATGGCCGGGTCGCGACCCGGCCATCTCGGATTTTAAGGTGAGATAAAATTAGCTCAGGTTCGCCTTGACCTTGTCGGCAACCTCGGCCGGAACCCAGGTCGACCACAGCTCTTCCTTGGTCTTGAGGAAGTTCACGGCCGTAGCTGCAGCATCGGCCTGGTTTTCCTCACCATAGACCAGCAGTTCGCTGATCTCGGCATTGGTCAGGCCAACCTTGGAAAAGTAGTCGGCAATGGCGGGCGCATCGTCCCGCAGCCATGCGGCGGCACCGACGACCGCAGGCGAAGACGGATAGGCCGTCACACCGGCAGGCGTATCGCAATCAGGGTCGGTATTGCAGACATAGACATCGGGCAGAGTTTCGCCGAGGTCGAGTTGCACGGCATCATATTTGCCGAGGATTGCGGTGGGGCCCCAATAGTAGAAAAGGATGGGTTCCTCACGGGTGAAGGCACGCGCGATGGAAGCGTCCAGCGCCCCGCCTGAGCCCGGCGAGAAGAGGTTCCAGGTCCCGTCCATATCGAACGCTTCGAACAAAGCCGAGGTCGACAATTCGCAGGCCCAACCGGGCGGACAGGAATAAAGGCGCCCCTGATCGGGCTGCTCGGGATCTGCAAAGAGGTCCGGACGGGCAATAACCGCCTCGGCAGTGGTCAATTCGGGATGGGCTTCCTGCACATAACGCGGAATGAACCACCCCTCGACCGTACCGTCGGTAATGGCATCGGCAAGCTGCACGACATCGCCGGCGGCAACGCCTTCGGCCCACGGCTCTTCGATGGCACTGGTCCAGAGTTCTGGCGCGACGGCAGGCGTGCCGCGGATCAGCATGGACGACGATGTGGGAACCGTGTCGCCAGTCACAATCTCGACGCTGCAGCCAAAGCCGGTTTCGAGAATGGTGGCGTGAATATGGGCCAGCGCGGCGGCGGAGGGCCAGGTCATTTCGGCGATGTCGATCGTGCGATCGGTGCCGCAAGAAGCGCCGCTGTCTTCCTGCGCAATGGCATTCGGTGTGGCAAAAGAAAAAAGGGCGAGCGTCATCGCGGCGGCAATGCCACCGGATTTGTAAATCATCAGGTCTGCTCCAGCAGTCTTATGGATGCGCAGACCGTAGAAAGTACGAACCCCTATGTCAAATCGCCCGTTACTTGCTCAATAAAACTAAACAACACAAATGACGATTTGCAGACAATCTCAAATCAACTTGCAGATTAAGTTGAAATTTCCGATTTTTCTTCGCATAAGTTGCGACGTGAAATTACAAATAACTCACAATGCAAGTAGAAAATATTTCGCCTTACGATCAGAGGACCGATCAGGCCCGGATTTCGGCGCCTTTTTGCCGCAATGGAGATTGGCGCGGGCGAAATTGATTTCTTGGGCAGCCCAAACTTGGCCGAGCCAAGGACCAAACCCGCCGCCGCGGGCAACCGAGCCGCAAAATTTTCGGGCATTTCACCGGGCGAACAAATCGGATTTTCCGCAAGAGAATCCGTTTCTGCCGTTAAGCCACTGTAATATCTAGCCTACCGCAACGTGCACGCGCTCGATTATGCGCCTGATTTCGGGACGGCAGGAACCGCAATTGGTTCCGGCTTTGGTACAGCGACCGACGGCCTCGACGGTATCGCAGCCCTCCCCGGCGATGGCGGCGGCGATGGTGTTGGCCCCCACCGAGAAGCACGAGCAGACGATCGCGCCCTTGTCCGGCATGTACGCTCCCGGTCGTCCGGCGAGCACGGCGGAGGCGGAAAGGCCTTCGGCGTGTAGCAATTCGGTCGCCCATTGCCGCGAGACGATGACCGGATCGGGCGAGGCATAAAGCGCCAGGATCAGCCGTCCACCCTCGAGCACGGCGTAACTGCGCCTGCCTGAACGCTCATCGACCAGACTTCTCATGCGCGCCGCCGGTGGCAGATCGAAACTAGTGCGCAGCCAGGCTTCCCAGTCAGCCGGTTCGTCGAACCAGGCAAGTTCGCCACGTGTCCCGCCCATGGTTTGGGCCACGGCCCAATAGAGACCAGTGAGCTTTGGCGGCTGCGCGGATACAAAGAAGCCGTAGAGGCGCACCCGGACCGGCTCGATGTGGCATTGGGCCATCTTGAGGGCCGGCTGGCCGGAAACGGGGTCGGTTTTGGAGCGCACCAGGGCGTCGATGCGGCCGTTCGAGGAGAACTGATCGGTCCAATGCATGGGCACGAACAGTTGGCCGCGCGGTTGGCGATCGGTGACGATGGCCCGCAGAATGGCGCTGCCCTGGCCATTGCCGACCCGCGCCAGCGTCGCGCCCCTGATGTTGAAGCGGCTGGCATCGGCCGGATTGATTTCCACAAAGGGCTCGGCGTAGTGCGCCGAGAGCCGCGCCGCTTTGCCCGTTCTGGTCATGGTATGCCAGTGATCGCGCACCCGGCCGGTATTGAGAACCAGGCTGCCCGGAGAAGTTGGGATCACCGGCGGCGGCGCAACGGGGACGAAGCGCGCCTTACGATCGGGGGTGAAAAAATCGCCATCGCCGAACATGCGGGCCATGGGCTTGCCCCGCACGGGCCATTGCGTGGGGGCGATACTGGCATAGTCGGCACCAACCAGACCCGAGAGATCAAAGTCGCGCTTTCCGTCGTTTTCGAAAGCGGAGAGCGCGACGTGTTCCGCAAAAATTTCGGCGGGCGAGGAATAGCGGAAGGCAGCGCGGAAGCCGAGGCGCTGGGCGACCTCCTTGATGATCCACCAATCGGGCCGCGCGTCTCCCGGCAGAGCCAGAAACGGCCTCTGGCGCGATAGCCGGCGCTCGGAATTGGTGACGGTGCCCTCTTTCTCGCCCCAGCCCGCAGCGGGCAGGCGCACATGGGCTTCCACTGCGGTGTCGGTACGGGCATTCATGTCGGAGACGACGACAAAGGGACAGGCGCGCAGCGCCGCGCGAACGCCATCGGCGTCGGGCATGGAATCGACCGGGTTGGTCGCCATGATCCAGACAGCCTTGATCTCGCCTCGCGCCATGGCGGCAAAGAGGTCCACCGCCTTGAGGCCGGGCTTGGTGGCAACCGAACTCGTGCCCCAGAAACGGCCGACGCGCTCGATGGCTTCCTCGGTGAAATCCATATGGGCGGCCAGCATATTGGCGAGCCCGCCAACCTCGCGGCCACCCATGGCATTGGGCTGGCCGGTGACGCTGAACGGCCCCATACCCCTGCGGCCGATGCGGCCGGTAAGAAGGTGGCAGTTGATGATGGCGTTGACCTTGTCGGTGCCGGCGGCAGACTGGTTGACGCCCTGCGAATAGACGGTGACTGCCTTTTCCGTCGCGGCGAACCACTCGTAAAAGCGGGCAATGTCCTCTGCGGGCGCACCTGACGCAGCGGCCACGCGTTCCAATGGCCAGTCTTCGGCCACCATTAACGCCGCCTCGGCGCCGCTCGTGTGCTGGTCAACGAAGCGTTGGTCGGCAAAGCCGTTGCGGGACAGGTGGGCGAGAAGCCCGACGAACAACGCGCTGTCGCCATCCGATTGGATCGGCAGATGCAGGTCGGCAATGTCGGCGGTTGCCGTGCGCCTCGGGTCGATCACCACGACCCGCATGTCGGGGCGGCTCGCCTTGGCAGCGGCGATGCGCTGGTATAGCACCGGATGACACCAGGCGAGGTTCGAGCCGACCAGCACAATGAGATCGGCAAGTTCGAGGTCTTCGTAATTGCCCGGGACCGTGTCCGAACCAAAAGCACGCTTGTGACCCGCCACCGATGAGGCCATGCAGAGGCGCGAATTGGTGTCGATATTGGCGCTGCCGACAAAGCCTTTCATCAGCTTGTTCGCGACATAATAGTCTTCGGTCAGCAACTGCCCGGAGCCGTAGATGGCGACCGAGTTGGGGCCATATTCGTCAATAGCCGCCCGAAATTTCGCCGCGACAAGATCGAGCGCCTCGTCCCAGTCGGTCCGCCTGCCATTGATTTCAGGGTGCAGTAATCGCCCGTCGAGCGAGAGCGTTTCGCCAAGCGCCGAACCCTTGGAGCAGAGGCGCCCAAAATTGGCAGGATGATCGGGATCCCCTGATATTGCGACTGAGCCGTCAGCTTGCGGCGTCGCCAGAACGCCACAGCCGACCCCGCAATAGGGACAGGTTGTCTTGACGGTCGTCGTGGAACTTTGGGCAATCATGCAGCACGTTTCGTTGCGGAGTTGAGGAGGCCGTTGCAGGTGTGGCGGTTAACCAGCGACGCTGCAACGGCCTCCATAGGGTCCATGGGGGCACTCCCCTGATAGGCTTGACCGAAGACCAGCATGTTGCGCTTGTCCGCGGTCGGTGTGCGCTGCTTCAGAAGATCGAAGAACCAGGGGCCATCGCCGGTTTCGCCATAAAGGACGGCGCCGACAATGCGATCGTCCTGCAGCACCAAGCGCTTGTAGACACCGCCCTCCTCGTCCTGCAGCACGATCTCCTCGTGGCCGTCGCGGCTCGCAAAATCCCCCGCCGAGTAGATTGAGATGCCGGTGACCTTGAGCTGGGTTGCCGTCTCGACGGGCTGGAAGCTCGCCGCCCTGCCCGCAAGCGTATCGGCCAACACCTCGGCCATGTCGTAAAGCGGCGCAACGAGGCCATAACAGACGCCATTGTGCTCGACGCATTCGCCCAGAGCGAAGATATGCGGGTCCGAGGTCCGCATCTGGTCATCGACCACGATGCCGCGCTCGACATGAATACCCGCATCCGTCGCGATGCGCGTTTCGGGCCGAATGCCCACCGCCATGACCACGATATCGGCCGGGCAAAGCCGCCCATCGTCGAGCACCACCGCCTCGGCCTTGCCGTGGCCGACAATCGCCGCGGTCTGCGCGTTGCAGAGCACTTCGATGCCGCGGTCTTCGAAGGCGCGTTGCAGCATGCGGCCGGCGACGGCGTCGAGTTGGCGGTTCATCAGGTGCTCCGCCGCGTGGATCACGGTCACCGCCATGCCGCGCAGGCGCAAGGCCGCGGCGGCCTCGAGCCCGAGAAGTCCGCCGCCGATCACCACGGCGCTGGTTCCGGGCCGGGAAGCCACTGCGATCATGGCCTCCACATCGTCGAGATCGCGGAAGGCCAGGACGCCGGGAAGCTCCTTGCCGGCGATGGGCAGGATGAACGGCGCCGAACCCGTTGCGATCACCAGTGTGTCATAGGGCGTTTCACCGCCGCGGGAGATCACCAGTTTGCGGTGCCGATCAATTGCCGTGACATGTTCGCCGAACCGGGTCCGGACGCCATGACGGGCATACCAGGCCGCGTCATGGGTCACGGCTTCCTCAAACGTCTTTTCTCCAGCCAGCACCGGGGACAGCATCAGGCGGCTATAATTGCCGCGCGGCTCCGCCCCGAAAAGCGTCACCTCATACTGTCCCGGCGCCTTGGCGAAGATGTGCTCGAGGGCGCGGCCGGAGGCCATGCCGGCCCCGACCACGACCAGTCTATGCCTGGTTGTCATGCGGGCTGCCCAACCGGCTGCCGGTCGATGCGCCGCACGGCAAGGTGCATCCACAGGAAGGCCGCGGCTACCAGTACGAAGATCGCGACGAAGCAGCTCGACCAGATGCCGGTGACATCATTGAGATAGCCGAACAGCAGCGGCAGGATGAAACCGCCGAGCCCGCCGATCATGCCCACCAGCCCGCCGACTGCGCCGACGTTTTGCGGATAATAGACCGGGATATGCTTATAGACGGCCGCCTTGCCCAGGCTCATGAAGAAGCCGAGCACGAAGACCAGCCCGACGAAAGCCCAGGGGCTCAGCGCAAAATGCAGCGAGACCGGACCATTGATGCCCGCGACGACGAAATCGGATGCCGGCAAGGCAAGGATAGCGGTCACCAGCAAGGACACACCAAACGTCCAGTAAAGCACGGTGCGCGCCCCGACGCGGTCCGATAGCGTGCCGCCATAGGCGCGGAAAATGCTGGCGGGCACCGAATAGAAAGCGGCGACCATGCCCGCCGTCGCGATGTCGAAACCGTAGACGCCGATCAGATAGCGCGGCAGCCAGAGCGTCAGAGCGACGAAGGCGCCGAACGCGAAGAAATAATAGAGGGCGAAGCGCCAGACCTGCACATTGCGCAGCGGGGCGAATTCACCGAGGAGGCTTTTTGGCTGATAGCTTTCCTTCCGCCGCTGCACGATCACCGGATCATCTTCAGTCGTGAACCAGAAGACCACGGCCATGATGGCCAGCGCGGCGGCCCAGATCAGCGCAACCGACTGCCAGCCCCATGAGAGCATGACGAACGGCGCGAGGAACTTGGTGACCGCAGCGCCCACATTGCCGACGCCGAAAATGCCGAGCGCGGTGCCCTGCTTCGAGGCCGGATAGAAGCGCGACACATAGGCGACACCGACCGCAAAGGAGCCACCAGCGAGCCCGACGCCAAGCGCGGCCAGCAGGAACTGCTCATAGGTCTGGGCAAACGACAGGAGAAAAGTCGCAAGCGCCGCGGCCAGCATGGTGATCACATAGACGATGCGGCCGCCCATACGGTCGGTCAGCACGCCGAGCAACACGCGCACCAGCGATCCGGTCAGCACCGGCGTGCCGATCAAGAGGCCAAATTGCGTCTCGCTCAGCCCGAGCTCGGTCTTGAGCCCGACGCCGATAATGGAAAAGATGGTCCAGACCGCAAAGCAAACGGTGAAGGCCACCGTGGACATTGTCAGGGCGCGGGTGGGTTGCGCCGAGGAAGTCGATTGCATGGGTGTCATGCCTTTCATCCCTACAAAAACAAAAAGCTGCCAATGAATGCGCGGCCCGGTTTTGAACCCGGTCGCAAATCCATTGGCAGCTTTGCCTGTGGCATCCGTCATTGGATGCCCGATCAAACGGCTCGCTAGAGCAGTCTCGGGGATATCTATGCAGCTAGTGTGCCAAGTCGATATTGGCGGCGAAACCCATGAATTTCAGTGGTTTACCGATTTTCTGGCCGCAGAACCCAAAGGTGTCGCGCACAAATCGGCGCCACAAGCCCATAAATTATGCATTTTCACGAGATGCAAAACGAACGTGCAGAACCCTACAAAACCGTTCCGTCTGCCGCAAAACCGGCGGTGATCAGATCGCGTCCGAAGATCGAAGTATCGCGCGGCACGAGGCGCACGACGCTGTAGCCGCGGCGAGCAAGCTGATCGAGGAAGATGGGCAGCATGTCCACGGTGCGCTGGTGAATGTCATGGAACAGAATAATACCGCTGCCGCGCGCTTCGAGGCGGCTGAGCGTGCGCGTAGCCACAGCGGCGGGCGTGTCCTTAAAATAGTCCTTGCTGTCGATATCGACATCGAGAACCACCGCGCCGCTCTGGATGAGGCCGGTGCGCAAAAAGCCGGTCTGCGACAAATAGGGGAAGCGGAAGAAGGGCGAGAGCTTTTGCCCGCCGCCGGCAAGTGCCGCCGAAACCGCCTCCTCACCCTTGACGATTTCCTCGATCGCTTCCTGCCGGGTTAGACCCGCAAGATTGACATGGCCATAGGTGTGGCTACCCACGGTGTGACCGGCGATAGCGACGCGCTGCGCCAGTCGCGGATTGGCCTCGGCCGAGGAGCCGAGCATAAGGAACGTCGCCTTGACGCCATAGTCGGATAGCGTTGAAAGGATCGTTTCGGTCTTGCCGGCGCGCGGACCATCGTCGAAGGTCAGTACCACCTCGCCGGGTTTGAGGATGATATCGGCCGTGGTCGAAACGGGGAGCGTGCGCCCGCCGATATTGCGCGGCGCGAAGATTTCGCTCGGCAAGGGCTGCTCCATTTTCAACACGGCCGGCACGGCGATCGCCGAAGTTTTCAACGTGTCCACCACAGGCGTAGCGGTCAGCCGTTGCGGGCTTACCGGCTTGGCACAACCACCCAGCATGATGCCGGACACCAGAAGGCAGAGCAGAAGGCGGGAGGGCAGCACGATGAGCACTCAACATCATATGAATCTGAGCGCGAGAATTTGCGATTATGGTTAATTTTCCCCTCGCGAAAACTTAAGAAGAGCTTACCGATCAGAGGGTTAGTGTTGCCGAGAGCCCTGAACCAAAGGGAAAACCGGTAGACCGGCTCCAAAAAAACGTTAGCGTGCCGCTGTCTTGCGAGGGGGAATCGCCATGCATGCTGGCTCGCCGACGGTCGCGCCGACCGGACGGAAAGAATTTTTGCAGCCCATCATGGCGGGGACGCTCGCGGCCATTGTCGGCTATGCGAGCACCTTTACGCTCGTCCTTGCTGCACTGACCGCCGCGGGCGCTTCGCCGCAACAGGCCGGTTCGGGCCTCTTCTCAGTTTGCCTCGCGCTTGGCGTGCTCAATATCGCCGTGGCATTTCGGGCCAAGGTGCCGATCAGTTTTGCCTGGACCACGCCCGGCGTCGCGTTTCTCTTGACCGTAGGCGAGCCAGTCGGCGGCTTTCCGGCCGTAGCCGGCGCATTCCTCGTGACGGCTGCACTGGTGGTCCTGACCGGCCTCCTGAAACCCCTGGCGCGCCTGATCGCTGCCATTCCCGCAGCCATTGCCAATGCCATGTTGGCCGGCATGCTTCTTACACTCTGCCTCGCGCCCGTTACGGCCCTGGCCGAAGCGCCCTTGCTCGCCGCGCCCATTCTCCTCGCCTGGATGCTCGGCTTGCGGTTTGCGCGGCGCTATGCCGTGCCGATTGCGGTCGTGGTCACCGGCATCGTGCTGGCCCTGACGACGCACCTGCCCGAAGGCGCGCTCGACGGCACCTGGCCCATGCTGCTGCCGGTGATGCCGGAATTCACCTGGGACGCCATCATCCGCATTGGCCTGCCGCTCTATGTCGTCACCATGGCCTCACAAAATCTCCCGGGCATCGCGGTGATGAAAGCCAATGGCTATTCGCTCGCCCCTGCCCCCATTTTCGTAATGACCGGCATTGCCAGCGGCCTCACCGCCTTGTTCGGCGGGCAGACGATCAACCTAGCCGCCATTACGGCGGCCATCTGCGCGGGGCCCGAGGCACATCCCGATCCGCAGAAGCGTTGGCCGGCGCCGGTGGCGGCCGGTAGCGTCTATATCTTGCTCGGTCTTGCGGCGAGCCTTGCCGCTGCTTTCATTGCCGCCTCGCCACCCATCCTCATTCAGGCCGTCGCGGGCCTCGCCTTGCTCTCGAGCCTCGCCTCGGCCCTTTCCGCTGCGCTGGCGCACGAGGGATCGCGCCTGCCGGCAATTCTCACCTTTGTGGCCACCGCATCGGGAATCACCATTTTTGGCATTGGCGCGCCCTTCTGGGGCCTTGTGGGCGGCATCGTGCTATTGCTGCTCCTGCGCCAGCCTGCGCAAAAATGAGCAGAATCTTCGGCCTGATACTGGCCGGCGGCGAGGGCTCGCGCCTCGGCGGCGTGCGCAAGGCCGACCTGAGAATCGGCGGCGTGCGGCTCCTCCAACGTGTCGCCGGCGCCTTCGAGGGCAAGGTGGCGGAGCTGTTCGTCGCCTCGGGCCAGATCGACGTTTCCGACCTGGCTCTCACCAGCCTCCGCGACGAGAGCGCGATATCCACGGGGCCGCTGGCGGGTATCAGGGCCGCCGTTCGTCATCTCGAAAAGACATTCGATTCCGGCGACATGCTGGTGAGCGTAGCGGTCGATACGCCCTTTCTCCCGCCGGATTATGTGGAACGGCTGAGCCAAGCCGCCGCAAAAACCGGCGCTGCCTACGCCGCATGGGGCGAAAGCATCTACCCAACCAATAGCGCCTGGCAGCTGACCGCGCTCTCTGATGCCCTTGAAGCGACAAGCGAATCTGCCGGACCTAAGGCGATTCTGCACAAGCTGGGCGCTGCGCGGGTCGATTGGTCCGCAAATGCAGCGGTCGATCCCTTTGCCAACATAAATACGCTCGATGACCTGATAGCCTTGCAGCGCCGGGCCATTCGCCTGGGGATATGACACATTTATTCACAGGCTCGGCAATAAGGGCTTGGCAAACCAGATGGGTTTGGGTACACGGACCTCGCCTTCGACGCCGAAGGCCATACCGAAGTGTTCCGCGATAGCTCAGTTGGTAGAGCGTTCGACTGTTAATCGAATGGTCGCTGGTTCGAGTCCAGCTCGCGGAGCCATTCGGGTCTTTTGAGACCCGCGCCTCCCAAACATCTTTGAGTGCACAAATTTTGCGCAATTGAGCGCGCAAAGGTTGCTGCCCTCGCCCTTGAGGAGTAGGACGGGCAGTCCCTCCTGGAATGCCTCTCATGACCACGCAAACGAGCAGCCCTGCCGCAACGGCGGGCCACCAAACCGCCCTGACCATCATCTTTGCCGTCAGTGGTGCGCACCTCCTCAACGACCTGCTGCAATTCCTGCTGCCGGCGCTCTATCCGCTGCTCAAAGAAAATTACGGGCTCAACTATCTGCAGATCGGCCTCTTGACCCTCGGCCAGCAGATCACCGCCTGCTTCCTGCAGCCGCTCTTCGGCCTGCGTGGCGATCTCAAGCCCAATCCCTATAGCCTCGCCATATCGCTCGTTATCGTCACCATGGGCGTGCTGGGCCTCGCCTTCGCCAATGGCTTCACCTGGCTCTTTGTGGCTGCCGTGGTGATGGGCACGGGTTCGGCGCTATTCCACCCGGAAGCCTCGCGCGTGGCGCGCATGGCTTCGGGCGGCAAGCTCGGCTTTGCCCAGTCGCTGTTCCAGGTCGGCGGCAATCTCGGCACCGCTTTCGGCCCGCTCGCGGCCGCGCTTATCCTCATTCCCATGGGCCAGCAGACCACCGCCTGGTTTCTGATTGCCGGCTGTGCCGGCATTGCGCTGCTGGTCTATGTTGGCCGCTGGTTCGTCGAGCACCAGCGCCAGGCGGCCTCGCGTCCGGCCGTGGCGCACAAGAAGCCCGCACTATCGCGCAATCGCCTCATCGTCGCCTTTGTGGTCATCGGTGCGCTGCTGCTCAGCAAGTTCATCTATATCGAAGGCCTCAAAAGCTATTACGCCTTTTTCCTCATGGAAAAGTTCAACCTGTCGGCTCCAGAGGCGCAGATCTATCTCTTCCTGTTCCTCGGCTCGGTGGCGGCCGGCACCTTTATCGGTGGACCGATCGGGGATCGCTATGGCCGCCTCTCGGTAATCTGGGTCTCGATACTCGGCGCCCTGCCCTTCACCCTCCTCCTGCCCTATCTCGATCTCTGGGGCACCGCGGCCATGAGCATCATGACCGGTCTCGTGCTTTCCTCGGCCTTTTCGGCCATGGTGGTTTATGCGCAGGAGCTGGTGCCGGGTAAGGTCGGCATGATTGCCGGTTTCGTCTTCGGCTTCGCCTTCGGCATCGGGGCGCTGGGCGCTGCGGCCATGGGGGCGATGGCGGACTGGATCGGCCTTATTCCCGTCTTCCAGATTTGCGCCTTCCTGCCGGTTCTTGGTATTCTTACTATCTTCCTGCCCAAAACCGCAGAATTGCACCCCGAAGCGAAGGAGAAGCTGGCATGAGCGACAAAATCGATCTCGACAATGAAAGCCAGATCACGCTGACGCGAAAGATCGGCGCCAATGTAAGCGACGTCTTCTCCGCCTGGACCGATCCAGCCCTGATCGAACAGTGGCAGGTCGATGAGGCCGAATTCGACGCTTCCAAGGGTGGCGAATATCATTTCGTCACCTACGCAGACGAGGACGACGATGCCGACCACGAGGTCACCGGCGAAATCCTCGATTATGTCGAAGACAAGCGGCTGGTCATGTCCTGGGTGCATCGGGACGCGGAGAGCGAGGAAGAACTCCTGTTCGTGCTCGACATAACCTTCCGCGCCATCGATGACGACAATACCGAGATCACTCTTGTCGAGCGCGGCCTGCCCCATGCCGATCCGCAAACGCGCATCTTCTCGATGGAAGCCTGGAGTTCGGCCCTCGAACAACTGGCTGAGGTAATGGAAGAAGTTTTGGACTGAACCGATCGCCGCTGCCGGGGTAGTACCGGAAAGCATCGGAGCAGACCCTTGGACCAACCGACGAGTCTTGTCTGGCTGCGCAATGATTTGCGCCTCAGCGACAACCCTGCGCTTTTCGCGGCCCGCAAGAGCGGTGACAGGGTTGTCGCGCTTTATATCCACGAGACAGATGAGGATGTTCGGGCGCCGGGCGGCGCGGCACGCTGGTGGCTGAACCGAAGTCTCGAATCCCTCGGCCAGGCGCTTGGGACGCTGGGCATTTCGCTGCTCGTCCGTTCGGGCAAGGCGGCCACCGTGCTCGACCAAGCTATCGCCGCGGAGGGCGTGCAGTCGGTCCACTGGAACCGGCGCTACGCCCCCGGCGAGCGGGAGGTTGACCAGGAGATCAAGACCGGCCTGCGCGAACGCGGACTCAATGCCTCCTCGTATGCCGGAAACCTCTTGGCAGAGCCATGGACCATCGCCACGGGCCAAGGGAAACCCTATTCGGTCTTTTCGCCCTATTGGAAAACGCTGAAAGATTGCCGGATCGAGCAGCCGCTGCCGGCGCCGGAAAAACTTGATGGGGCTGTCGCCGCCAAGAGCTATGACAGCGACTATCGCGCGCCAAAATGGTCGGAAAAATTCGAAGGCCAATGGACAATCGGCGAAAGTGCGGCGCAGCAGGCGCTGCATGACTTTCTCGACGAGCGCCTCGAAGACTATCCCGAAGGCCGCGACTTTCCGGGGCGGGACGTCACTTCCCGTCTGTCGCCCCATCTCCGCTTTGGCGAAATCACCGCGAGGCAGGTCTGGTACGCAACGCTTGCGCGCATTGAGCTCGAACCGGAGGTTAAGCCATACGCCGATAAATTTCTCTCTGAACTGGCCTGGCGCGATTTCAGCTATCATCAGCTCTATCATCGCAGCGATATCGCCACTGTCCCGATGCAGGAAAAATACACCGCCATGCGGTGGTCCCAAGCGGACCAAGCCGAGGCCGCCTGGCAGCAGGGGCAGACCGGCATTCCAATCATCGACGCGGGCATGCGCGAACTCTGGCAGACCGGCTATATGCACAATCGCGTCCGTATGTTGGTCGCATCTCTTCTCACAAAGAATCTGCTTATTGACTGGCGGCGAGGCGAGCGCTGGTTCTGGGATTGCCTTGTCGATGGCGACGTCGCCAACAATCCGGCAAGCTGGCAATGGGTGGCTGGCTGCGGCCTCGACGCAGCGCCCTATTTTCGGATTTTTAACCCCGTCACCCAGGGCGAGCGCTTTGACGAGGCCGGCGATTATGTCCGCAAATGGGTACCCGAATTGAAGGCCCTGCCCGACAAATGGATCCATGACCCGGCGAGTGCACCGGAGTCGATCTTAAGAGAGGCCAGCATCACGATCGGAAAAACCTATCCGCTACCGATCGTAGACCTCAAAGCCTCACGGCAGCGGGCGCTTGAACGGCAGGGCGAGTTGTAGAAAAAGAAACTGTGTTTATAGGCTCTGCCAGCCAAGGGTTTCGTTCCATCGCATAAGACCGAAAAGTCCTGCCACCGCCGATGTTTGACCCTTGTTCGTGACGGGCCGGCCCCATACCTTGCTTACTCAGCAACAAGAGTCACCGACGACCATGGCCAAGCACGACGATCTCATTTCCGCCATCGGCAACACGCCGCTTATCCGCCTCAACCGGGTTTCGGCACTGACGGGATGTGACATCTGGGGCAAGGCCGAGTTTCTCAATCCGGGCCAGTCGGTCAAAGACCGCGCGGCGCTGTTCATCATCCACGATCTGGTCAAGTCCGGCGCGCTGAAGCCGGGCGGTACGATTGTCGAGGGGACCGCCGGCAATACCGGCATCGGCCTGACGCTGGTGGCCAATTCGCTTGGCTTCAAATCGGTGATCGTCATTCCCGACACCCAGAGCCAGGAAAAGAAGGACGCCCTCCGGCTCTATGGCGCGCAACTGATCGAAGTGCCGGCCAAGCCCTACAAGAACCCCAATAATTACATCAAGATTTCCGGGCGCCTCGCGGAAAAACTCAACCGCGAGCTGCCCGAAGGTGCGGTCTGGGCCAACCAGTTCGACAATGTCTCGAACAAGCGCGCCCATATCGAAACCACCGGCCCTGAAATCTGGCGCCAGACCAATGGCCGGATCGACGGCTTCATCACCGCAGTCGGCTCGGGCGGCACGTTGGCCGGCGTTGCCGAGGCGCTCCGGTCGCGCAATCCCGACATCAAGATCGGTCTCGCCGATCCCGAAGGCGCCGCTCTTTACGAATACTACGCCAATGGCACGCTGAAGTCGGAAGGCAATTCGATCACCGAAGGCATCGGTCAGGGCCGTATCACCGCCAATCTCGAAGGTTTACAGGTGGACCTGCCTTACCGCATCTCCGACGCGGAAGCCCTGCCCTATATCTTCGATCTGCTCGAATATGAGGGCCTGTGCCTCGGCGGCTCGAGCGCCATCAATATCGCCGGCGCCGTGCGCATGGCGCGCGATCTCGGGCCGGGCAAGACCATCGTCACGGTGCTCTGCGATTACGGCAACCGCTACGCCAGCAAGATCTTCAACCCGCAATTCCTGCGCTCGAAGGATCTCCCGGTACCCGCCTGGATGGACGACCGCGCGCCGATCGACATCTCGGATATCATCGAGGCGGAGCCGGCCTGAGGCCGGCTTCCGTCCACGCGGGATTGTCGAACAGCCATCGGCTGATAGAGTGTCCGCTCACAAGGTGAGAGGGCCCCGTGTTCGGCATTGATGATATCCTGCGCGCCATAGTCGCCGATCTGCATCTGGTTGCCGCGATCATGGCGGCGATTTATTTGCTGGCCTTTGTTTGCGCCGTGCGGGAAATCTTCAATTCCCGAACCTCGCAAGGGTCGATCGCCTGGCTGATTTCGCTGGCGCTGCTGCCGTTTCCCACGGCCTTCCTCTATATGATCTTCGGCTGGAAGTTTTTCGACGACTACGCCACCGACCGGATCAAGAATGGCCGCGCCGATCGGCCCCTGCGTGCCAAGGACCTGGCACTGATCGACCGGGAATCGGATGCCCAATGGCCTGTGCAGGTTCAGGTTTCGGAGCTGCCTTTCCTTAAGGGTAATGACGTCGAGTTGCTGATCGACGGAACGGCGACTTTCGATTCCATCTTTGCCGGTATCGAGGCGGCGGAACACTATCTGCTGGTGCAGTTCTATATCGTCCGCGACGACCGGCTGGGCCAGCAATTGGCGGAGCGGCTGATCGCCAAGGCCAGAGCCGGCGTCGAGGTTCGGTTGCTCTATGACGATATCGGCAGCACCGGCATGCCGAAGCGGTTTCGCACGCAGATGCGGGACGCCGGCGTCAAGGTTGCCGGTTTCAACCAGCGCCACAAATTCCTGCGCGTCTATGGCCCAACCCGGATCAACTACCGCAACCATCGCAAGATCGTGGTGGCCGACGGCAAACATGCCTGGGTGGGTGGGCATAATGTGGGCGTCGAATATCTCGGCGAAAATCCCAAGTTTGGGCGTTGGCGCGACACACATGTGCGCGTTTCGGGGCCAGCGGCGCTAGGTTGCGCCCTGCTCTTCCGCGAGGATTGGGAGTGGGCGACCGGCGAGTGGCTGCCGGCGACCCCGCCCAAGGACATCGACACGCCCGGCGACCAGTCCGTGCTGGTCATGGGCAGCGGTCCCGCGGACAAGCTCGAAGAATGCGCGATCGCCTATGTCGATCTGATCGGCCGGGCGCGAAAGAGGCTGTGGATCGTCAGTCCCTATTTCGTGCCGGATACCGATATCCGGACGGCGCTCTTTGCGGCGCGACTGCGCGGTGTCGATGTGCGGATCATGCTGCCGGACAATCCGGACCATGCGCTGGTCTGGCTCGCCAGCATCGCCCATGCCGATGCTATGGTGGAGCACGATATCGCGGTCTATCGCTATACCGATGGGTTCCTGCACCAAAAAGTGGTGCTGATGGATGATGACATCGCGACGGTCGGCAGCGTCAATTTCGACAACCGCTCCTTTGCCATCAATTTCGAGATTACGCTCTGGTTTAACGACGACCGGGCAATTGCCGATGTCGAAAACATGCTGAATGAGGATTTCAAGGCGTGCCGGCAGGTCAGTCTGGCCGAAGTCTCGACGCGGCCGGTGACGCTCTATTTCCTCACCCAGGCCGCCCGCCTGTTCTCGCCCCTGCTTTAGCGAATGGGCGGCGCGTAAAGGAGGCCGCCATTGCTCCAGAGCGCATTCTGGCCGCGCAGCATGGCAGCGCCGGTTTGCGGGCCAAAATGGCGGTCGAAAAGTTCGCCGTAATTGCCGGCGGCGCGGATGGCATCGGTCATGAAGCTCGCGCGCAGGCCAAGAGCTTTGCCGAAATCACCCTCGACACCCAACAGGCGGCGAACATCGGCCGAACGGGCCGCGGTCAGGGAGTCGATGTTGAGGCTCGTGACGCCGACTTCTTCGGCCGTAATGAGCGCAAAAATGGTCCAGCGGACGATTTCGAACCACTGGTCATCGCCCCCGGGAACGACCGGGCCCAGCGTTTCCTTGGAAATGCGTTCGGGCAGGATGCGATGCTGGGAGGGATCAGTCAGCTCACGCCGAATGGCCTGCAACTGGCGGCCGGAAGCGGAAATCACATCACACATGCCGGCCCGGTAGGCGACGATGAGATCGGCGATGTCTTCATAAACGACATCGGTATAACTGGTCTGGTTGGAGAAGAAGAAGTCGTCGAGCGCCTCGACCGCGTCTGACGTATCGACCACGCAGACGCTCACATTGTTGAGCTCATAAGCCGAGACCACGCTGAGCGATTGCGGAACGAGAAACCCCTGCCCGTCAAAGAAGCTGGGCGTGACATAGCGGGCGCCGTAGCGCAGATCACGGCCGGCGGTCCAGGCGCCGTTGCGCATGAGGACATCGACGGCCCCCGTCTGCAACGGAGCGAAACGCGCTTCGCCGCGGAAGGCGCGAAATTCTATGAGATCTGGATTGCCGAAAACGGCGGCGGCAAGAGCGCGGCAGAGGTCCACATCAAAGCCGGACCAGCGGCCATTGGCGTCTTGCTGGGCAAAGCCGGCGAGTGGATTGCTCGAGCCGCAGACGAGAAAACCGCGCTCGCGCACCGCCTCGAGCGTCTGTGCCTGCACCGGCCAGACAAGGCCCGCCCATGCCAGCGCCAGCACGAGCAATAATGGCTTTACGCGACGAATAAACATGCCGGCCTTCTTCCAACGGATCGGCATTGTGGCAGGCAAAAGCCACGGGTCAAGCCGGTCTCGGCTCGGACCCGTGGATATCAGCGCAAGTTCCTAGTGCAGGATCTGGCTAAGGAACAGCTTGGTCCGCTCATGCTGCGGGTTCGAGAAGAACTCTTCGGGTTCGTTCTCCTCGATGATCTGCCCCTGATCCATGAAGATCACGCGATTGGCCACCTGGCGGGCAAAGCCCATTTCGTGGGTCACACAAATCATGGTCATGCCTTCTTCGGCCAGGCTGATCATCACTTCGAGCACTTCCTTGACCATTTCGGGGTCAAGCGCCGATGTCGGCTCGTCGAACAGCATGATCTTCGGCTGCATGCAGAGCGAGCGCGCGATGGCGACGCGCTGCTGCTGACCGCCCGAGAGTTGGCCGGGGAATTTGTTGGCTTGCTCGGGGATTTTCACGCGCTCGAGATAATGCATGGCGGTCGCCTCGGCCTCGGCCTTGGGAATGCCGCGCACCCAGATCGGAGCGAGCGTCAGGTTTTGCAGAATGGTCAGGTGCGGGAAGAGATTGAAGTGCTGGAACACCATGCCCACCTCGCGGCGCACCTCGTCGATGCGCTTGAGGTCGGCAGTGAGCTCCGTGCCATTGACGATGATCTGGCCTTCCTGATGCTCTTCGAGGCGGTTGATGCAGCGAATGAGCGTCGACTTGCCCGAGCCCGACGGCCCGGCGATGACGATGCGTTCGCCCTTCATCACTCGCAGGTTGATGTCGCGCAGCACGTGAAAATCGCCATACCACTTGTGCATGTTGACGACGTCGATGGCGACCTCGGTGGTGGATACCTGCATATGGCGGGTATCGATTTCCCGTTCGACGATAGTTTCGGAAACCTGAGACATGAAGCTACCTCTTGTAGCCAGTGTTGAGACGTCGCTCCATGTAGATGGAGTAGCGAGACATGCCGAAGCAGAACACCCAGAAGACCATGGCGGCAAAGATATAGCCGGTGGTCGCGGTGTTGCCGGATTGCCATTCGAGCGCGGTGTCGTTTTTCGTCTTCACCGCTTCGAGCAGATCCTTCATGCCGACAATGTAGACAAGGGACGTATCCTTGAACAACGAGATGAAGTTGTTCACGATGCCCGGGATCACGTGCTTGAGCGCCTGTGGCAGGATGATGAACCACATGCGCTTCCAGTATCCCAGCCCCAGGGCGGACGCTGCTTCATATTGGCCGCGGGGAATAGCCTGGAGGCCGCCGCGGACAACTTCGGCCATATAGGCGGAGGTGAAGAGCGTAACGCCGACGATCGCCCGAAGGAACTTATCGACCGTCATGCCTTGTGGCATGAACAGCGGCAGCATGATCGAGGCCATGAACAGAATGGTGATCAGCGGCACGGCGCGGATGAGTTCGATGAACCCGACGCAGACGGTCTTGATGATGGGCAGTTGCGATTGCCGGCCAAGTGCCAGAATGACACCGAGCGGGAATGACAGGGTAATGCCGATCACCGAAATGATCAGCGTCACCAGCAGCCCGCCCCACTTTTCGGTCGGGATGACCTTGAGGCCGAAGACGCCGCCCGCCAGCAGGAAGTAGCTGACGATCGGATAGACCACGATGAAGAGGACGGCATTTGTCCGCTTGAAAGGGGCTTTTGGGATCAATAGCGGCACGAAGAGCAGCGCGCCCAGCGCGAAGACGATGTTCGGGCGCCAATGCTCGGGGATGTCGTAGAAGCCGTAAATGAAGAATTCCATTTCGGCCGCGATATAGGCCCAGCAAGCACCGGCATTTTCCATGCGGCACTGCTCGACCGTGCCATTCGGCCCCACGGCATTGCCGATGAAGAAGCCGAAAAGCGGCGGCACGATCCAGGCCAGAAACAGCAGGCCAAGAATGGTCAGACCGGTATCGAGCGGGGTCGAGAACAGGTTCTTGCGAGCCCAGGCCACAGCGCCAGTGGTGCGATGGGGGGCCGGTCTGGCTGACACCATGTCAGAACGAACGAATCCAATGTCGGTCATGGCGGCCTCCTATCTTTCCACCAACGCGACACGGGCGTTGTACCAGTTCATGAACATTGAGGTCAGCAGCGAGAAGGTCAGATAGACCAGCATGACCATGGCGATGCACTCGATGGCGCGGCCGGTCTGGTTGAGCGAGGTCCCGCCAAAGACGTTGAACAGCTCCTGATAGCCAATCGCAGCGCCCAGCGAAGAATTCTTCGTCAGGTTGAGATACTGGCTGGTCAGCGGGGGGATGATGACCCGCATTGCCTGCGGGATGATGACCAGACGCAGCCGGTCATTTTCCTTGAGCCCCAGAGATTGGGCCGCTTCGGTTTGACCATGATTGACGGCCTGGATGCCGCCGCGCACCGTCTCGGCGATGAAGGCCGCCGTGTAGATGGTCAGGCCGAACAAGAGAGCCGCAAATTCGGGCGGAATCTGCAGGCCGCCCTTGAAATTGAAACGCTCCAGGACCGGAATTTCAAAGCTGACACTCGCGCCGCTGACGGCAAAAACGACAGTGGGAACGATGATCAGGATGGCGAGCCCGGTCAGGAAAACCGGAAAGCGCTGCCCGGTCGCTTCAAGCCGGCGTTTTGCCCAGATGCGCAGCGCAATGACGGCGGCGATGGCAAGAGCAATGCCGATCCAGGTAAAGCCGAACTGCTCGTCCGGGATTGGCCGGGGCACCATGATGCCGCGCTGGTTGATGAAGGAATCGAAGGGCAGCATGATCGAGTCACGCACTGCCGGCATGGCCTTCAGCACCGCGAAGTACCAGAAGAACAATTGCAGCAACAAAGGGATGTTGCGGATGACTTCGACATAGACGGTGGCAAGGCTTGAGACGATGAAATTGCTGCTCAAGCGGGCAATACCGATGGTGAAGCCCAGAATCGTCGCAAAGATAATGCCGATAAAGGCCACCAGCATCGTATTGAGAATGCCGACAAGGAAGGCCTCCCAATAGTAGGATGCGCGCGTCCAAGGCAGCAGCGAGAAGCTGATATCGAAGCCGGCGGTCTTCCAGAGAAAATCGAAGCCGGTCGTCTTGTTTTGCGCCGCAAGATTGGCAGCCGTGTTGCCGATGATCCAGGCGATGAAGCCGACAAGAATGGCGGCGACAACGAACTGGTAGATGTACCCTCTGATCTTAGGGTCATTGAAAAAGCTGACGCGGGGGGCAGCGTCGTGCCCCAGTTCGCGAGTGGTCATATGATGCTGTCCCTTGGCCGCAAGTAACCGCTATGCGCCCTTTTGAGGCGCCATAGGTGACAGAACAAAGAGACCGGCGCCCACTTTGGGGCGCCGGCACAATTCGTTCAGATTAGCGGATCGGCGGGGCGTATTGGATGCCGCCGTCTTTCCAAAGGGCATTCAGGCCGCGCTCGAGCCCGATCGGGGTCGCCGGACCGACGTTGCGATCATAGGATTCGGCATAGTTACCGACGGACTTGATGATCTGGTAAGCCCAGTCCTTGGTCACGCCGAGCGGGGTGCCGAAGTCGCCTTCAACGCCGAGGAGACGCTTGATGGCCGGATTGTCGGAGCCGAGCATTTCGTCGACATTGGCCGAGGTCACGCCCAGTTCTTCAGCTTCGAGCAGCGCGAAATAGGTCCAGCGAGCAAGATTGAACCACTGGGTATCGCCAGCGCGAACCACAGGGCCAAGCGGCTCCTTGGAGATGATTTCGGGCAGGATGATGTGATCATCGGGGTTGGCGAACTTGGAACGTTCGGCAGCCAGAGCCGAGGAGTCAGTGGTGTAGACGTCGCAACGGCCATCTTCGTAGGCCTTCACGACTTCGTCCTGATCGACGAACACCACCGTGTTGAATTCCATGCTGTTGGCGGCGAAGTAGTCAGCCGCGTTCAGTTCGGTGGTGGTGCCGGATTCGATGCAGATAGCGGCGCCGCTCAGATCGAGAGCGGATTCGATGCCATCGGCCTTGCGGACCATGAAGCCCTGGCCGTCATAGAACATGGTACCGACAAAGCTGATGCCGAGCTGGGTATCGCGGCTCATGGTCCAGGTGGTGGTGCGCGAGAGCACGTCGACTTCGCCGGCAGAAAGTGCCGTGAAGCGCTCCTGGCTGGTCAGCGAGGTATAGCGGACAGCTTCGGCGTCGTTGAAAACGGCTGCAGCCATGGCGCGGCAGAAATCGACTTCGATGCCGGTCCACACATTGTTAGAATCGGGAGCGGAGAAGCCGGGCACACCGCCGGTCACGCCGCACTGCACATATCCCTTTGCCTTGACGTCATCCAAAATGGCGGCCTGAGCCGAGACCGCCGTAAGACCCAGTATCGCCGTTGCTGTAAGCGCTACGAGCTGTTTTTGCATATTATTGCCCTTTGTTTCCTGACCCTCTTATCCCGGAGTTTCTTCCTAACTTTCGTTTCGGCGTCTCCGGCGACACCCGCCGCCTTTGTGTGGCGAATAGATGCTGTTAAGCATGCAAGCGCCTATCGGCGGCAACGTCAAGGGCAGAAGGTGTATTGGGACAGCAATTCTGTCTCTTTTTTAGCCAGACCAAGAAACTGATCCGTTTTTGAGCACAGAGCAGGCATGACCTCTTCTTCAAACCCGCCCTCCGTCGAAACCATCCTCACCCATGCCGGGCGCGACCCCGACAGCCAGTTCGGCTTCGTCAATACGCCGGTCTATCGCGGCTCCACCGTGCTGTTCAAAACGCTGGATGATCTCGACGCGCAAAAGCAGCGTTTCCTTTACGGGCGCGCGGGCAATCCGACCACCGAGGGCGTCGAGGACGTGGTGACGGCGCTCGAAGGCGCCTATCGAACCAAGCTGGTGCCTTCGGGCCTTGCCGCCATCACCATTGCCATGCTGTCCTGCCTCAAGACTGGCGACGATATTCTGATTACCGACAGCGCCTATGAGCCGGGCCGCAAATTCGCCGATGGCTATCTGACGCGCATGGGCATCACGGCGCGCTATTATGATCCGCGCATCGGCGCGGGCATTGCTGATCTCATGCAGCCCAATACGCGGGCAGTGCTCGCGGAAAGCCCGGGTTCGCTGACCTTCGAGATGCAGGATATTCCGGCACTCGCCAAAGCGGCGCATGATAACAATGCGCGCTTGATCGTCGACAATAGTTGGGCGAGCCCGCTCTACCACAAGCCGCTGGCGCTCGGCGCCGACATTGTCGTGCATGCCGGCACCAAGATGTTCGTGGGGCATTCCGACGCCTTTGCCGGCACGATTTCCACCACCGAGGAAGCCTGGGCCGATGTCGAGCGGGTGCGCACGCTGCTCGGCTTCTTCACGTCCGGGGACGATGCCTATCTCGTGTCGCGCGGGTTAAAAACCCTCGCCATTCGCATGGCGGCGCACCAGGAGCGGGCGCTCGAAATTGCCCGCTGGCTCGAACAGCAGCCCGAAGTGGCCTCGGTGATCCACCCTGCCCTGCCAAGCCATCCGGACCACGCGCTATGGCAGCGTGATTTCACCGGCTCGGGCAGTCTTTTCGCCTTCGTGTTGAAGCCGGCGCCGCGCGACGCGGTTGCCGCATTCGTCGATGGCATGACGATCTTTTCGATGGGCTATTCCTGGGGCGGTTTTGAAAGCCTTTGCCTGCCGGTGAAAATCGCCAAAAATCGCACGGTGATGCCGTGGACCAATGAAGGCAATCTCTTCCGCCTGCATATCGGCTTTGAAGGCACGGAAGACCTGAAGGCCGACCTCAGCGCCGGGTTCGCCCGCTACGTCAAGGCGCGCTGAACAAGCCGGCGCAGGGCCGGCACGCCACGGAAACGAACCCGCCCGTCAGGCATGGCTTTGAACAGCCAGCGCCGGCGGGCGAAATAATTGCGCACCGCATAGGTACCGATAGCGCCGAGTGCAAAGCCGGCCAGGACGTCGGTCGGGTAGTGATCGCCGACCACCACGCGCGACACACCGGTCACCAGCGCCATGATCAGGAAAAGCCGGAAGAAGCGCGGGGCGAGAAACCCGACGACGACGGCCGTCGCCATTGCCGTGGTCGAGTGCCCCGATGGAAAACTCTGAAACGTCCAGTCATTGAGCAGATACTGGAAATCGAAGGCCCCGAATTCTTCGAACACAGCCGGGCGGCCGCGCCCAAAAAGGCGCTTCAAAAGATTGACCAGAATGCCGGTGCCACCCACGGCGGCAAAGACGAATCCGGAAAGCAGCGCCAACTCATAGATGGCGAGGCGCCAGCGCGACACGCGCTTCCAGAATCGATAGGTCGCAAAACTGAGGATAAAAATGATTCCGCTCGGAATCAGCACCCAATCGGACAGCCCGAAATGGGTGACGAACTGAAATGGCTGACGCCATTCGACGTCCCACGTCATGGCGCTACGCGATGCATAGACGTCGAAAAACAGCAAAACGAACAGCGCCAGGATGAAAAAGGCCAGATAGTCCGGCCAGTTTCGACGATCGAGCCCCAAGGGCCAGCGTTTGCTCAGGTCAACCATGGCGCCTATTTGGTCGGATGCAACGATCCCGTCAATAGTTGGTCGTATCGCATTGGCGCACTTGCCCTTTGCCGCAGAACGCGCTAACTCACCGGCGCGACGTCGGAGTGTAGCTCAGCCTGGTAGAGCACCGGTTTTGGGAACCGGGGGTCCAAAGTTCGAATCTTTGTACTCCGACCATTCGCATCTCTAAGTTTGCTATTGGAATTATCCAAAGGCACGACTTTGAGATGCGGAAATCGCTGATTTCTTCAGGATTTTTAGGCCTTTGCGGCACTGTCGTTCCTGTTGATCCAAATCGTAATTTGGCGACCAACTGAGCTGCGTGTCCGCCGTCTTCATTCCTGTCGTTATGATTGTGTTGGCAACGAAACGGCTCGGTTGTTGCCAGCTTCGTCGCCTCTATGGTTCGCCCAAATGAGATTTCGGCCGAAATCACGAGGGGATAGCTGCCAGATAAGGCCGCCACGATCTGCGTAGCTATCAGCCTCAGGACGTCTCAGGCGCTGAGAGCGCGCGCCTTAGAATAAGAAAATCCCCGAGCGTTTCCGCTGGGGACTTAATGCGACCGCAGTGGCGATCTCGGAGGCTGGGCCTTATGCGACACTGGCAGATCTCAATTTTGAGCACAAGGGGCATTCCCGCACACGGCCTTGTTCAGCGCTTGGGTGCTCGGCATGCGGCACTCTGAAGTCGGCCATCGCCATCCTTTTCAATTTCGCAGATCGGCGGAATTTTCACTTTTGCACCCATTTTGGCGAACTGGGTGCAAAAATAGAAATTCCGACAGCAAAGGGGTGGGTAGCGGACCGGCAGCTTCGAATTGCCTTTCGGTGAATTCGGACAGTTCACTTTCCTGTCCGACGAGGTACAACTTTGCTGTCGGCCAGGCACATGCCACCAAAGCGCGAAACAAAATGATTGTCGTCACCGGTTGTCCGAGAGCGATGAAATGAGGCTTGGCGCGAAGATCGCTTTGGCTTTGAGCATTGCTGCTCTCTTGACTGTGGGCGTCGCTGCCTGCCGTCGAGCAGAGGCGGTGCTGCGTTATCGTCTTACCTTGACGATAGACATCGGCGGAGTACGGCAGTCCGCGTCCGCTGTCCAAGAAATCCGCGCGCAGTGGACCGAGCCGCTCTTTTACTTCCCCGGTCAAACAAGTTTTAAATTGAGACAAAGGGGGCAGGCAGTCGAGCTACCTCTTTCGGATGGGGGGAGATTGTTTTTAAGCATGCAAGGGAAAGGGGGCTCCTCAGCGCGATACCTCCTTACAGCATGTGGTCTATTGGACCCACCTACAGACGGCCGAGCCTTGGTAGCTCGAATAGGGGCCTTCCGAGGCAATTGTGATATCCCATCCAATCGGATGCCGGTAATCTTCACTGTGAACAGTGAGCAATTGCCGATTACTGGCTATGGTATCGATCCAAGCGCTGGTGAGGGTCTTGGTGCGACGACCGTCACCATCGAGCTTTCTACCACGAACGACCCAATCTTGTTTGATCTCGACCAGCGGTTCGCATGGCTGAACGGCGCCGGATCTAGTTCTTTTCCTCTGGTAATCGTCTCGTTTCCCGACAAAAAAACAGTACACCTGGGCGCTACGGACCTTATCAAGCAGACGTTCTGATGGCTGCTTTTGATAAGAGCCGTTTGGGGCACCTTTTGTCCGCGATGGGTTCTGCTGCGGACTGGCGGCGTCGGGGTGGTGAGCTGCCAGGCAGGCTTAAGTTGAGCGCTGGATTAAAGCAGTCGTTCGACGGCTAATTTTATTGTCCCGGTTTGCGCCGCTGTAGGCTACCCGGTTGGGAATTCCGGATGCCGACAAACCAACTACCTGATGAATTCGCGAATTATAATCGAAGAAAGTGGACTTTTCGAAATCATATAACGGTCATTGCCCAGGGCGGTGTCGATTCTATAGCCAAGCACATCGACAATAAGGTAGCTAATTGTCGATACAATACTCATCACAACAGTCGCCCAAATGCCTATCACAGTCATAAAAACTATTGATACGTAATCTTTTGAAACCCAATACCTAGCGAAATAAATTAATAAAAACGAGACGATGAGCAACACGATAAGGCGAGGGAGCGTGATGATCGATTGCTCCCTCAGTTCCGTCTTGTTAATCGCGCCTCTCACGGGCGTGCTCCTCGGAAATTAGCGATCAGCCACGCGCGTCACCGGAAAGGCCAGCTTTTTGCATCGGTAACACCCAATCCCTTTGTCGAATAGGAGGGCGGCAGACAACGGGCGGCCTCGGGGTGGGAAGGGGACCGGCGGCTTTTGAAGTTTTGAATGAGATTGCGGACGTCCCCAAGAATATCGGGTACCGGCAACGGCAACGGCAACGGCAACGGTGATGATGGCATTCTAGGATCCAAAGGAAATCAAGGATGCGCCAAGCGAAGACCCGAAGCCGAACAGGGATGGTTCTAAAGACTTCCAGATGGCTCTCAGATAGATGGCGATTCGAAAACCGGTAAGCACTGCCCTCGACCTGAACATTGCCGTCAAAGGCCGCGCGCTCGTCTCGCAATGCGAAGCCGGGGTCGAAAAAGCCTTCGCGACCGATCATACCAACCTCGATATGCCGCCCTGGCTCATACTCAGAAACGAGGGAAATCAGGCCATCCTCAGGGAAGTAAATCCACTCGGAAACCTCGCCGGCCTTGACGAGAGATTGTCGGATTTCGAGCCGGACCAGTTCGAGCTGAGGCCCTATGTGCTTCAGAATTGACGCGTCCAAATCGTTGAGCAGCAAGTTGACGTACGACATGCGGCTCTCCCGAGGGCAGGAGCAATTTTGCCTACCTGTCTAAACCCCTATTGGGGTTATCGAGACGCTACACCGTACGCAATAGACGGTCCAAACTGCACCAAGTGCGGACCAACCGGTCCTCAGAGGCGAACGCTGTATACGAGATTCCTCAAGGACACCGGCAATGAAGTTGGCGGATGAACGCATGCTCTGGCATTCTTTTTCACTAGGCGTGGCCGCCCCACATTCCGCCAGCATCTGCACCAAGTTTGACGCTACTGCTCAAATGCCGGAAGTCCCTCGTATTCGTTGCCGCTCAGTTGCGTAACGATACGGTTGTTGATGAGTTCGGTGCTCGCCAGCTCAAGCACGACGATCCGCCCACCTCCGCCGACAGTCAGTGCGATCGGAGTGTCCGCATCATCTCCGAGCACCTTACCGACGGTTCCAAGCAGGGTGCCTTCTCTGTCATAGACCTCCTTGCCAACCGTTTGGTCAACCGCCAGCCCAAGCACTGAAATCGAGGCATCGCCATCGGTCAATTCGACCAAAGGCCCTCTTTCTTGCGCGAGTGCTGGGATCGCCGACAGTGCCAACACTACCGTGATAGCCAAAATATTCTCCATCCAAGGTCTCCCTCTTTGGAAACTTAACCCGGCGATGGCCACGCAGTTCCCGTGACTGCAGGCGTGAAGGAACCTTTCGTTGTGGCAACCGCTAACTTCAACAGATCGGAGTTGGAAAGATGACCTCAAGACATACAAATACGCGTACGCCCGACCTAAAAGACGTCGGAAGCGGCAGTGATGCGGATGCTACACCCGCAGTAGACACCGATACCCGCGGAGGCGATACCCCTGCTCCCATCAAGACCGGGGAAACCAACCAGTTGGACGACAATGTGGATGACCTGGGAAACAAGGCGGGCGGTGGAAAGCTCGAGCAACCGATAAGCGGTCCGAAAGAATGACCAGTCGTGACAAGCCAAACGTGGAATTCGAGGCGCCAGAAGCGAAGCCAACGGCCGAGGAACTCTACAGCGACCCCGCTGAGCGGGTCGTGTTCGGGAGACATGGCGGGATGGCCGGCTTCTGGAGATTTGTCATCCCGTTGGGCGTTCTACTTCTCGCTGCCGGGGCTTTCTTCGCTTCGGTTGCATAGCGCCATCGCGGGTGCAGGACGTTGCGCTCTTTCTCAGATACGTCGCGCAAGGCTGACCCCGGGAGGTCTTGAACTAGCCGCAGCTGTTCGGGATAGATGGCCCCCAGTCCAGATCATCGTCACATCAGGCCACCGCGAGGTTCGTATCGGCGACATGCCTGACCACAGCCACTTTTTCAACAAGCCTTATTCGCCCCGCGTCATAGCATCGGCAATGCGTGAAATGGCCCCCTAATCCGGGACATTCCCCAGTGGAAAATGCTCCCGTAGATAATCCAGCCCCGTAGGCGTCAGCTCCGGTCCGCCCTCCCGCTGCTCATCTTCAGCATCTCCTTCTCGGAAACACAGATCATGCGGGAAAGTTGCCGTTGCAATCAGTCAGGCTGGGTCAATGCATCAAGCCGTGCCCGCAACGACCATATCACTCGCTTCGGTTGCCTCTCCAGTGTTGCCTTTCCCGACAGAGCGAGTGGAACTACGCGCTCCACCACCACGGAACCGAAGCCGCGACGCGACGGACTTTCTAGCCGTGCTGCGACCGTCTCGAGCAGTTCCTCGCGCCAAACGAGATCGAGGATGCGGTTGCCATCTTCGTCTTCGCCAATTTTCCAGTCTATCGAGATCGCACCGAGCCCCTGCGCAAGTACCCCATATTTCGCAGAATTTGTGCCCAGTTCATGTATTGCCATGCCCAGATGCTGCACGGCATTGGAGTTCAAAGTCACGAGGGGACCTGAGATCGTAACGAGCTGCTCGTGTCCGAAGACGCCGACATGGTGATGTATGAGCTCCAAGAGGCTTGCCCCAGACCAGTCAGAATTGACCAGGAGATCATGGGATCTCGAAAGTGCCATGATGCGATCGCGCAGTTGCGCCTGAAATTCTTCCGGACCCGCAGCACGATCACTGGTCTCGCGAATAATTGAAAGAATTACGGCAAACTGGTTTTTGACCCGATGATTGACCTCCCGAAGGAGGAGGCGAATACGTCGCTCTGCCTCCTTTGCCTGCGTTATGTCGCGGGCAATCTTCGATGCCCCGATAATCGTACCCTGAGCGTTTCTAATGGGCGATATGGTCAGGGAGACGTTGATCGTGCTGCCGTCTCGTCGAAGCCGCACTGTTTCGAAGCTCTCCACCCTCTCACCGCTTTTGATGCGATTGATAATGTCGACTTCTTCGCTTTGGAGATTCTCCGGAATTAGCATTGTCACGGATTTGCCGATTGCCTCTTCGGCGGGATAGCCGAACATGCGCTCCGCGGCTGCGTTCCAACTTCGGATGACGCTATTAAGATCCTTACTCACAATGGCGTCAAAGGAACTCTCAACGATGGCGGCCAGCAGAAATCTGCTGTGCTCGTCGAAGAGATCGGGGACCGGCACGTTTGGGGTCTGTTCGATGGGCATTCTCTACCCCATTGTTCTTGATTGACATATTAACGTCACATCAAAGGATGGCGAACGCAAGCCATTCGATGATCGACGAGAAGTGGGCCATCCAACGATCGCCAAGTGAACCGCGGGCGTTGAGGGTTCGGGTGGGACTAGCGCCGCGTCGGCTATCGAGCGGAGGTAAACAGAAGCTCGGATCGATCACCAAGATGGGCGAGCGAACGCTGAGGCGCCTCCCTTTCGGCTCATAAATGTCGATGCCGTGGCGAACATGCTAGCCATAGCTCGTCAATCGCCAACTCACACGGAACAAGTAGGAAATCGAGCTGAGAATAGCTGCGGACCTATCAAGCGCCCTAAAGAGGAGCCGGCTCAAACTGGTCATAAGTACCTTGCGGAATGGAGGTCAGTTCGGGTGGGATAAGGGCTCGGCTACCATTTCGTTGGTCGAGGCGGGAAACTGGAAAAACCATCCTCGTTCCCTTTGCCACCGTGTCCAGTTGACGCAAACTGACCTCGCGGCCCCAACTAATTGATGCAGCTGAAGTTCCCCAGGGAGTACGATTCCTACGACCCAGATACCGTCGAACGAATGATCGCATCTGGTGCCATGGGGCGGCCGAGCTGCTCAAAAGTGCATTGACCAGAAGCTTTGTCAGGCCGCCAACGCAACAATTTGGTGCCATGGCGGAATCGATTTCCGGTGATCTGGTCATATCCGACCTCGACAACAAGTTCATGCTCTAAGGGCACCCATTCGGTCGACCGCTCGGTAGACCAGCGGCTCGGCCCTCCAGGAGCCTTTCCGGTGAACCCAGGACCTCCCTTCAGTTTCTCTAGCCTGTTCGTGAGTTCGGGCTTTTCTTTCGCGGAGATCGCCGAAGTGAAGCCGACGTGGTCGAGATTTCCATTCTCATCGAACAGCCCGAGCAACAGTGAGCCCACCAGTTTATCACCAGTGCCATAGCGGAAGCCGCCCACAACACAGTCCGCGGAGCGCACACGCTTGATCTTCAGCATGGCTCGCTGACCGCTGACGTATGGCTCATCCAGATGCTTTGCGATCACACCATCGAGCTCGCTGCTGAGTTCTCGAAACCATTCGTTCGCTATCGAATGGTCGTTGGTGGCCGGCGATAGTCGAAGCGGCAGATCCGGAGGATTTTCTGCGAGGAAGGTTTCCAGTGCAGCACGCCTGCCCTTTAGTGGGTTCGTTGCGAGGTCGCGACCGCCAAGATGGAGTAAGTCGAACGCCACGAGCATCGCCGGCGTCGCTAGCGAAAGTTTCTGGATCCGGCTTTTGGCGGGATGCAGTCGTTGCTGCAGGGCCTCGAACGAAGCCTCGCCGTCGACAACCACGATGAGTTCACCGTCGAGAATGAAGCGGCGATGCGGCAGCGCTCTGACGAGATCGACAATTTCCGGGAAATAGCGACCGAGGTCTTTCCCGGACTTAGCCCGGAGATCGACGTGGTCTTCGTCCCGGATAGCGATGCAGCGAAAACCATCCCACTTCGGCTCGAACTGCCACTCTCCTTCGCTCGGGAGTTCCGAAACGAGTTTCGCCTCCATGGGCGGAATGAATTTCAGACGTGCCATTCACAGCTCCTCTCGTCCGACAATGGTTGGGACGACCGGGCGTTGCCTTTCGGAATCGGAACGTTTGCCGGGCTGAACCTTTGAAGGAGAAGCTGGAGGAGCATCTGGATGACCGCCTTCGGCGTGATGCTGAGCAGGGATAAGAAGCGATGGCTGGCGACAAACTCGGAACATACAGGAGCAAACGGGATTTCCAGAAAACTCAGGAACCGAGCGGTCAAAACCCGGTCACAGGATCCAAGCGCCTGCGCTTCGTTATCCAAAAGCACGATGCGACCCGTCTGCATTATGACCTGCGTCTGGAGCTTGACGGTGTCTTCAAGTCGTGGGCCGTGACGCGTGGCCCTTCCATTGACCCATCAGACAAGCGCCTTGCTGTGGAGGTGGAGGATCATCCGCTCGACTATGGCGACTTCGAAGGCACGATCCCCAAGGGGCAATACGGTGGTGGTACCGTGATGCTTTGGGACCGAGGCTATTGGGAGCCGGAGGGGAATGCGTCACCACAGAAGTCCCTCGCCAAAGGCGAGCTGAAGTTCACCCTGTCCGGTGCACGGCTTCACGGAAGCTATGTCCTTGTCCGTCTCCGCAATAATCGCGATGGTGGCAAGCGCATAAACTGGCTGCTGATAAAGCACCGCGACGATCACTCGGTCGAGGAAAATGGAGCCCTCGTCCTCGAGGAGAATATTACATCGGTGGCGTCTGCGCGCACCATGGAGGCAATCGCTGCAGGCAAGGGCAGGAAGCCGAAGCCCTTCATGCTGGCCACGGCGGGCGATGCAAACGCCGTCTGGGACAGCAGCCACGGTTTGGCGGCGAACAGGCGGAAATCCAAGAAACGGTCCGGATCCACCAGAGAAGTGGCGATGCCTGCGTTCATCGAACCGCAGCTTTGTGAGAATGCGTCGCGGCCGCCCGCGTCGGGCGGCTGGATCCATGAAATCAAATTCGACGGCTATCGAATTCAGATGCGCGTGGAAGCCGGAAGGGTCACTCTCAAAACGCGGAAAGGGCTGGACTGGACCGCTAAATATCCCGAAATCGCTGATGCAGGGCGATCGCTGCCGGACGCTATCATCGACGGCGAGATCTGTGCCCTCGACGAAAATGGCGCGCCTGACTTTGCCGCTCTGCAGGCGGCGCTGTCGGAGCGCAAAACCGGTTCTCTTGTGTTCTTCGCCTTCGACCTCCTTTTCGAGGGCGAGGAGGACTTGCGGGACTTGCCACTCTTGGAGCGAAAAGAGCGCCTCGCATCGATTTTAGCCGATGGCGGTGACGATCCTAGACTGCGGTTCGTAGAGCATTTCGAGACAGGCGGCGAAGCGGTGCTCAAAAGCGCTTGTCGCCTGTCCCTCGAAGGTATCGTCAGCAAGAGGACCGATGCCCTGTATAGCTCCGGGCGCTCGGACACCTGGGTGAAATCGAAATGCCGAGCCGGCCACGAGGTGGTTATCGGGGCGTATTCCACGACCAATGGGCGATTCAGATCGTTGCTCGTGGGCGTCAATCGCGGAGATCATTTCATCTACGTCGGTCGGGTTGGAACTGGCTACGGCGCCGAAAAGGTCAAAGCCTTGATGCCGAGGCTGAAGGCACTCGAAACTGACAAAACCCCATTCACAGGCGTCGGCGCTCCGAAGAAGTCCTCCGAAATCGTCTGGCTAAGACCGGAACTGGTCGCTGAGATCGAGTTCGCTGGCTGGACCGGTGACGGACAAGTCCGCCAGGCAAGCTTCAAAGGCCTACGGGAGGATAAGCCCGCCAACGAAGTGGTTGCCGAAAAGCCTGCCTCCCCGGCCAAAGTCGACACACCCGACCCAGCCGATGATCTGGCGGAAAAGCCGAAAGCCAAGACCTATCGCAAAGGCGAGAAGGTGCCGGTTATGGGTGTCTTAATCTCCAGTCCAGACAAGGAACTATGGCCCGATGCTAGTGACGATCATCCGGTGACCAAGGTCGATCTAGCTCAGTATCTCGAAGCCGTCGGTTCATGGCTTATCGACCACATTAGAGGTCGGCCGTGCTCGATCATTCGGGCACCTGACGGCATCGACGGCGAGCAGTTCTTCCAGCGCCACGCAATGCCTGGAACGTCGAACCTTCTGACTCTCGTGGAGGTTTTTGGCGACAGAAAGCCGTATTTACAGATTGACCGCATAGAAGGTCTTGCCGCCATCGCGCAAATCGGCGGACTCGAGCTCCACCCGTGGAACTGTGCGCCGGGTCGTCCAGAGGTGCCAGGGCGTTTAGTCTTCGACCTCGATCCTGGCCCTGACGTCCCTTTCGCGACGGTCGTTGAAGCTGCGAGGGAAATGCGTGATCGCCTTGAGGAATTGGGGCTCGTCAGTTTCTGCAAAACTACCGGCGGAAAAGGTCTTCACGTGGTAACGCCTCTAGCAGTCGGTCGCGGGAAGCAACTCTCCTGGGATGAGGCCAAAGCCTTCGCTCGCGCCGTTTGCCAGCAGGCAGCCCTCGATAGCCCCGACCGCTTTCTCATCAAAATGGCGAAGAACCAGCGTCATGGTCGCATTTTCCTCGACTACCTGAGGAACGATCGGATGGCGACGGCCGTCGCACCTCTTTCACCACGTGCTCGACCGGGCGCAACTGTGTCGATGCCGCTCACCTGGAACCAGGTTCATACCGACTTGGATCCCAATCGCTTCACCATCCGGACGGTCCCTGCCCTGCTGCGGGACACTTCCGCATGGTCGGACTATGACGAGGGTGCGCGACTGCTTGCACCGGCGATAAAGCGCTTTCAGCGGTCGACCCGGAAGGCGGCCTAGCGTCTTTGGGTCAAAGTGCGGATGACGAAGGTGCGGTGTCAAACCAACTTATTTCAGAAGACGGGTCAGTCGCCGATCCACTCGTCATCGAAACCGCTAGAAGCAATCCGCCAGGGGACGCGTTCCTGCATCACTCATCAGCGTGGTAGCGCGAAAAGCAACTACCCCAAGAGATGCCCGTTAGGCGGCAGATCGCCTCTCAAACCCTGTCGGGCAAGCCGTCACATAAACCTGCATTGCGTTCCAAAGGTAATCTTTTAAATGGCGGAGCATTCCCGGCTATCCCACCTCTGCGTCGACGTTCAAAACATGTTCGCGGGCGATACCGAGTGGCAGACTCCGTGGCTCAACCGGGTTTTACCCGCCATCGAAGCCCTCGTCGAACGCGCTCCCGCCCATACCATCTTCACGCGCTTCATCCCACCCGAGCACCCGAAGGATGAGACCGGCACGTGGCACGACTACTACGCTCGCTGGCCATCGATGGTTAGGTCGCGGCTGGCTCCCGAAATGCTACAGGTGGTGCCCACGCTCGCCCGTTACATGCCGCCTGCCGGTCACTTCGACAAGAACCGATATTCCCCTTGGCTGTTCGGCGGCCTAGACCGAGCGCTGCGAGCTAACGGCGTAGAAACCCTGATCATTTCCGGTGGCGAGACCGATGTATGTGTCATGGCGACGGTGCTTGGCGCAGTTGACCTTGGATACCGCACAATCCTCGCGACCGATGCTGTGTTCGGTTCCGCAGATCAAACCCATGACGCAGCGGTAACCGTGCTCCAAAGTCGCTTCGGACAGCAACTGACGGCCTGCACCACACGAGAGCTGCTCGACAACTGGAAAGATATCGCATGACCTTGGTCGGTTACCACGCATCTCACGAACAGTTCGCCCCAAGCGAATTGCTAGGTCTGGTCCGTGAGGCCGAGCAAGCAGGTTTCGCATGCGCGAAATCATCCGACCATTTCCATCCGTGGAGTGAGCGCCAGGGGCAGTCAGGGTTCGCCTGGTCATGGCTTGGTGCAGCCATGCAAGCGACGAAGTTTGGGTTTGGGATGATATCGGCGCCAGGATATCGCTATCATCCAGCAGTCCTTGCGCAGGCGGCCGCCACTATCGGAGAAATGTTTCCCGACCGCCTGTGGCTGTCCCTTGGCAGCGGCGAGGCGATCAATGAAGCGATAACCGGCGAGTACTGGCCCGAGAAATCTGAGCGCAATGCGCGCCTGCGAGAGTGCGTCGACGTTTTCCGCGCCCTGTTCGATGGAGAGACGGTGACCCATCGAGGCAGGGTGACCGTTGTCGAAGCTAAGCTCTATTCGCGACCGCAGCGGCCCGTACCCCTCTTCGGTGCTGCGGTAACGTCGGCGACGGCGGCTTTTTGCGGACCGTGGGCGGATGGGCTGCTCACGACAGGCGGCGACATCAATCAGGTGAGACAGGTCGTTGACGCATTCCGCGAGAACGGCGGCGAAGGCAAACCGGTCCACATCCAGCATGCGTTGTCCTGGGCCCCTGAAGACGAGATTGCAATTAGGGAGGCTCTCGATCAATGGAGAGCTCCCTCGATCGGCGGTGATGCGGCTTGGGATCTGCGCCGGCCCCGCGACTTCGACGCTGCCGCGAAAGCGATGAACCTGGATCAACTTCGCCAATGCATCGCGATATCGTCAGACGTCGGCCGCCATCGCGCCGACATAGAGACCCTTGCGGGCTTGGAGCCAGCCGCGATCCATCTCCACTGCGTTGGACGCAATCAGCGGGCCTTCATCGAGATGGCAGCCAAGCATCTCGTGACAGTCGTATAGGAGGCGACCATGGAAGGCATTGATTGGCAACGCATGCTCATCGGTGACGAGCCCCCGATTTTCTTCCTCGAAATCATTATCCGAACGGCGATCATTTACGCCTATACCTTGTTCCTGCTGCGTTGGCTCGGCAGCAGGGCCATCGGGCAGCTATCGACCGTTGAATTCCTACTGGTTATCGCGCTTGGATCGGCCGTCGGCGATGCGATGTTCTACCCTGACGTTCCTTTGCTTCACTGCTTGCTGGTCGTCACGGCAGTGGTCGTAGCGAACAAATTAATCGACCTAGGGATCGCTCGGAGCAAAGCCATCGAACACCTGATCGACGGAAAGGCTGAACAGGCCGTACGCGACGGCGTTATTTGTAGTTCTTTCCTCAACAGCAGTAGTCTTGGCACGAGCGAGCTGTTTCAGCAGCTGCGCGAGAAGGGTGTCAGGCAGTTGGGCGAGGTGGAGCACGCCATCATCGAAGCGGACGGGGTGCTGACGGTGTTCGAGACTGGGAGGGCCCGACCCGGACTGCCGATCTTGCCTCCTTGGGAGATAGAGCGGCCCAAGGAGGTCGACCGGACCTCCACCAAAGCCCTACTGAGCTGCATGCGGTGCGGGTATACTTCGAACGAGCAGTCTGCGGCAAGCTGCGAGCATTGCGGCGACGATCGGTGGACGATGGCGACGATCACTGGTGGCGGAAACGGCGATTGAAGCCGTCACCCTTTGCGGACGCTCACACCTCTATGGTCCAAAGCGCTGTCCAAGGTCCCAGCCGCCCCTCCTCGGCATAGCCCTGAAGGAAAATCTGGCGCCCTTCCAATGGCGGAACGCCTTCTTGCGTCTCGTCGGCGAGGTTGGCGTAGAGACGCAAGATCGATCCGTCGCCCATTCTCCACGTGACAAGGACCGATTTGATGCCGAGCAACTCATATCGCCCGGCAAAGCCGTTCTGTCCCGAGAGGCGAGGCACAATTTCAACCTTCCGAAGATCGATCAGCGACCGATAGTGCTTGAGCCAGGATTGGTGAGGCTCTCTGTTCAGGTTGGACCAGTCGAGCTTGGCTGATCCAAAAGTCTTCGCGCTGGTGGGATCGACGGCCTCTTCCACGTTAGGCTTGTTGGGATCTTCGTGCTCGGGGGTGCTCTTGAGTTCTGCCTGGCGGCCCTTGCGCACGGAGTCTCGCAGCTCGGCTGGTACATCGGAAAAGAATGGAAACGGCTGGGCGCTCGCCCATTCCTCCCCCTGGAAAAGCATCGGGATCTGCGGCGACAGCAGGTATATCGCGGTCAGCGCCTTTACTGCATCGCTGGTCGCCAGCTTGGTGATCCGATCACCCTTCACGCGGTTGCCGACCTGATCGTGATCCTGCATGTAGACGACGAACGATGTCGGCGGCAGGCCTTCGCTAGGCTCGCCTCGCTTCATGCCCTCATGCGGTTTCATCTCTCCCTGGTAAGCAAACCCCTCTGCCAAGGCGCGGCCGAGCATGCCCGAACGCTCCTCAAAATTATCGAAGTCGGCATAATAGCCCGTGTTCTCACCCGTCGCAGCGGCATGCAGAAGATGATGAACGTCATCATTCCATTGGGCCGTGTAGTGCACTGGCTCCGCACCGCTGTTCCGCCTCAGCCAGATTTCCTGATTGTCGGAGTTTTCGATGATCAGATGAGTATATCGGTGCGGACGAGATGCCCGGAGCCGAGCGGACAGCAGTTCGAGAATATGGGTGGGAGTGTTGTCCGCGATCGTGTGCACGGCATCGAAACGCAGCCCGTCGAAGTTGAACTCGCTCGTCCAATAAAGGGCGCTCTCAACCACCAGCTCTCGAACCACCTCGGCGCCGGGGCCGTCGAAATTGATGGCCTCGCCCCAGGGACTCTTGTGCTTCTTCGTAAAGATCGGCGCGATTGCCGGCAGGTAATTTCCGTGGGGTCCGAAGTGATTGTAAACGACATCGAGGAAAACCATCATGGATCGTCGATGTGCTGCGTCTATGAAGGCTTTGAGGTCCTCCGGTCGCCCGTACTTGGCTGAAGGGGCGAACCACATGGCGCCATCGTACCCCCAGTTAAATTTGCCGTAGAACTCGGCGATCGGCATGATTTGCACCGCCGTGATGCCAAGGTCGACAAGATGGTCGAGCTTTGCCGCCGCCGCGGCAAATGTCCCCTCATCGGTGAATGTGCCGATATGCAACTCGTAAATGACCGCTTCCTCCCAAGGCCGCCCCTTCCATTCCCTGTCGGTCCATTTGAATTCTAAAGGGTCGATGACCTCGCTATACCCATGGATCCCCTCGGGCTGATGTCGAGAGGTTGGATCGGGGATCGACGTTCCGTCCGGCAGGACGTACTTGTAAAGCGTTCCCGATCGTACGCCCTCGACGTCGAGCCGGTGCCAACCGTCGCCCACCGATTGGAGCTCGATCAGGGTGCGCCGGCCCTTCAACTTCAGTTTCATTGCCTTGCATTTCGGCGCCCAGATCTTGAAGCGGGTGCTTCCGCCTCTGACCTCGGCACCGAAGCGCATCTTGTGGTTCCGACGAATGATATCTGCGCTGGGCTGTCGCATTTACGAACTCGACTAGTGACCGGTCTTGGAATGGGGAGACGCCACGGGCTTCGACTCCGGCGAGCCGCGATGACGGAGAAAGATCGAAAGGACCACGAGTACCGCGGTCGAAAGGAATTCAGACTGCCAGTTCTGGAAGGACTCGAACCAAAGAGTAGGATCGGCAAGATATTCCAGAGCGGTTTGAGCTGGCTGTCCATGCATCGCAGCATCCTCATTGGCGGCCGCGGTGCTTTGCAGCCAGTGCAGCACGAAGGAGGCCGCGAACAGCGCCAAGAGGGCGATGCCGAGCGAATAGGAATATAGGAATGTCCAAATTCCCCCGGCTTTCACCGGCCAGGGCGCCTGCTTGTTCCGGCGCTTTTCGGAGGGGTCAGCGTCTTCAGGATTTTCCTTGTCCGGGTCCTTCGATTCAGAAGACCCTCGCTGAAAGAGGAATGCCGTCATGATGACGTATGCCGACATCTGCAGGAATTCGCTCTCCCAGTTCTCGAAGAGTGCCGCTTGGAATGATGAGCCGAAGAAGTATTCGACCAGTCCAATGGCCGGCTCACCATGCTCGCTCAGCATGGCGTTCTCGTCGAGCCATCCGGACCAGACCATGCCGATAAGGCAAAGGACAAATATGCCGATGAGCGCCAATGTCAGGCCATTGTCGCGAAAGTGTCTTCCTGGATTTCCCATCGTCACCACCTAAACGAAGTCTGGATTCTGGCAATGGCCAAGCCGGCCAACTGTTCCGCAGTCGGCGCGTCAACTTGGCCCATCAGGGTCGTTGGCACTGGCAGCTGTCCTACCCAATCAACGACCCCGCTAAAAAGGACGGCCTGAAGCGTGGCGGCGGTATCCGCGCTCGGATGAGACAGGAAGACCAGCATCCGGAAACCCAAGATCGGCAGCGCTGAACGACCCGGAACTCGTCAGAGAGATCACGCGTTGGTGACGCAGTTACACCCTGCAAAAAGGACGCATCATGGCCACCGAAAAGACCCTCAACGACCTTTTCCTCGATACCCTCAAGGACATCTATTACGCAGAAAAGCAGATCGTCAAAGCCCTGCCGAAAATGGCGAAGGCCGCTCAGTCAGCTGAGCTTGCTGCCGGTTTCCAGCAGCATCTGGAGGAATCCGAGGGGCACATCGATCGCCTGGAGCAGGTGTTCGAACTGCTTGGCAAACCTGCTCGCGGCAAGACCTGCGACGCCATTCTCGGCATCATCGAGGAAGGCAAGAGCATCATGGATGAGTTCAAGGGCACTGTTGCTCTTGATGCTGGCCTGGTCGCCGCTGCACAGGCAGTTGAGCACTATGAGATCGCTCGCTACGGCACGCTGAAGAGTTGGGCGAAGCAGTTGGGCTTGGACGAAGCTGTCAAGCTCTTCGACGCCACCTTGAACGAGGAACTCGCCACCGATCAGAAGCTCACTCAGCTCGGCGAGGCGCAGGCGAACATCAAGGCTGCCTGATCGGTATCGAACGCGAGGGACCGGCGGCGGCCGGTTCCTCTCTCTGGAGCAGAGGACGCCAATCCATGTTCGGTCTAGCCACACCCAAAATCGTGGAGCCGGAGGCTTTTCATCTGTCCAGCAATGGCCGTATTCCCAACAGCCATCTCGCGGTCGTGCTTTATCGGGGCGTATCCGATGAAGACGACCTCGAAACCTACTTTAGGCGATTGTTCAATTCCCACGACTGGAGCGGGGACTGGGCGATGGGCATCTACGGCTACCACCATTTCCACTCCAACGCGCATGAAGTGCTTGGGATCGCCGCCGGGTCTGCAACTCTAGTCCTGGGAGGCGAAGATGTGGGCGTATTTCAACAATGACTTCGATGGCTACGCGATAAAGAACGCCAGTATGCTGTCCGAAATTCTGTCTGCGTCGTGACGATCAGTTCCTAGAGCTGGATATGGGGGACTACAGAAGCCAGTACTCCATCGCACTAACCAGGCCGAACGGGCAGGTCCATAACCAGGTCGTGAGCGCGCAGTTAGCGGGCAGGCTTTTGAGGGAACCATCAAGGTACCCTTGGACAACGCAAAACAGCGGCTCCCACCCAATGGAAGAACCTGCAAAGCGCCTCAGCAACGCCTCACCCCTTTCTTTTGTTGGTGCTGGAACAATGTGATCGGGCGGCCATTGCCTCGCCGAGTGCCTGATGCGTGTGGATTCCCGTCTGATCGCGTTGGGTGCTCACCAAGGTCCAGTTCTGCAAATACTACCCCGGTACGCCGGGGCTTTTTTTTGCTGCAGCTCGCGGCAGAGAGTAGTCGGTTCAGGTGAGAGCGGTCGGCGAGAATGGCATCGATTGCTGTAAATTCGGACCGACATGATCTGGAGTTTGAATATGCCGGCGAACGAAACGACGGGGAGCCGGCCCGCCTGGGTGCCAGACACTGGTGCCCCCATGACGGCAAACGAATACAATGGAGCCTATCTCGCCCAGCCTGATCTGTGGTGGTGGACGACCAATCTTTCAACAGAGCCGAGAGGTTTGGTGCTGTCGCGGGTGCTCGCAATTATAATGCAAGCGAATGTGGTGGTTCATGAAAAGGCCGTCGGACAATTGGGTGCAGGTCCGCTCGAAGATATGATGTCCGACGAACTTCTCGATGAACTCAAAGTGTTGCATCCCTTCAGCCCCGCTTTGAAACTTGCGCTGTCATGTGTTCGGATTGGCACCGAAACTGCGCGGGTCCGAGAGCGCCTTGCTGCGATGTTGCGTTGACTGCATCGGTCGCATCGGCCGCGCTCTGCAGGGCTGCAATTTTGATTAAGTTCCGGCTTCCTTCATTGAAGTGATAAGGCGCTGATAGGCGACGATAAGCTTGCCGATCTGCTTGACGTGTTCTGGATGCTTCGGCCCCACTTGGACCCAAAACCGCGCCTCCTTACCCAAGATAACGATAGCTTCGTCACGCTGCGTCGAAACGAGAGACATCCAACGCCAGCCGCGTAACAGCATGACGGACTTTTTCAGCCTGCAATCGATGGGGTCGGTCAATTCCATATCGTTACGCTAGCAGTGGGACCCACACGAATGCGTTGACCCGCACGATGCAAATTTAAGGATTGCGCTCACTGACTTGTCGCCGACGAACACACAAAGTTCTAATCGCCGGAAGGCGACAACGCGACAACTCATGCCGAGGGTTTCCGAAGGTCACCGCGGCTCTGACACTGAAGTTCTGAAGACATAGCGGATCGGTACGTCGACCGACAGCTGCTCATCGACATACGCGGGCACCCTTGCCCGGAGGCATGCGATAGAGCGGGAAGAGACAGCGCGTGACATCGTCCCCTAGATCGACATCTGAAGCAGTTGTGTCGCGGTCATTGATCGTCGATTAGCGCCATTGAAATAGCCGCTGCAGGGGATCAATTTTTTTTCGTTACTCCCCTTGAATCCCATCTTAGCGTTTCAAAAATCATTAGTCGCCGACGGCCTGAGTGGCGTCGGCAAAGTCTGGGAGGCGTTCTCTTGGGCGCCTCTCGTATCCATGTTGCTCAAGGAGAATATGGCTATGAGAACCAATCTCGATTTCGCACCGCTCTATCGTTCGAGCATCGGCTTTGACCGTATGTTCAACCTGCTGGAAAGCGCCAGCCGCGTTCATTCCATCGACAATTGGCCGCCTTACGATATCGTCAAGATAGGTGATGACGACTACCAGATCACCATGGCGGTTGCCGGGTTCACCGACGAAGAGCTTACGCTGACTTATGAGCCTAACCTGCTCGTGGTGGAAGGTCGAAAGGCTGGCGAAGAGGAGCGGGAATACCTGCACCGGGGCATCGCGGGCCGCACCTTCCGACGCCGGTTCGAGTTGGCTGACCACGTCAAAGTCAATGGTGCAAGCCTGGCCAATGGCCTGTTGACCGTCGACCTAAAGCGGGAGATTCCCGAGGCGAGAAAGCCACGACGTATCGAAATCGGAACTTCCCCCTCCGATTGGTCTGAGCCTCGTCAGATCGAGGATACTCAACGGGCGGCCTAGGTCACGGCGGCGCCGGACAATCGTCCGGCGCCATCTCAGATCGCTAGATAGAAAGGAGATTCAAATGCGAACGATTTCAGCTCTGATCGCTGCCACCTTTTGTGCTTTGGCCCTTTCAACACCGGCCATCGCCAGAGAAGGTGACCGAAGCCATATCCAAAATTCAAATCCAGACTGGATTGAATTTCGTGCCGCTTTCGCAGCGGAGGATTTGTGGCCCAAGAAGGTGGGCATTCGTAGAGCCGCACCGGTTGAAGCTCCAATGGCTAAGCACAAGGATGCGGATGAATCTGTAGCCGCGGTGAATGCCATCTCGCTGGCCGTCATGAGCGGACTGGATTCCCTTCGCCAATGGGGCGCCTTAGCCAAGGGGAAGCCCACAGACTTCGATGTGACGAGGAATTGAGCGATGGCTGCCTACTTCTATCCCTCCGACGAGTACGAGGACGACGGCCTAGTATCACCAGTCAAGGCCTCGCCTTCAACGCCGCAAGAGGTGCTTTCTGATCAGACGATGTCCATTGAAGTGAAGCGTGCCCTCCTCGCCTCCTGGGCCTCCGACCGAAGGGCGGTTGAAAATTGGCCAGCCCTGCGCCGTTTGGATGACGGGAGCGAACTGAATATCGACGACATACTGGATGGTCTGAAAGCGTTGGATGCTGTCGATGGAAAGCCGCAGCCGGCCACCGTCTTGCCGTTTCCGAGGAGCCGTTTGGCGCATTCCAGGCAACCGGACTACGATCTTGACCCACCGCCTGCAGCCATTGCGGTTAGCGTGCCGAAACGTCGCGCTTACCTTGATGCTACGGCGTCACGAGCTCTCGTCGATGGCCGATTTCCGTCTGTCGATCTATCCATGTGCGAGGTACGAAGATGAACCTTGAATGGAGCTACCTTACTCCGCGTCAGCGAGCCGCGCTCGAAGCTCTGGAGCACACCGGACTTTGTCGACTTCCCGGAGATATCGGAGAGCAGCTCTATAATCTGGGGCTGGCGGAAATAGTGGACGCTGGAGTGTATTGCCTCAGCGCAACTGGCACTACGGTTCTGCCCCTCACAGTTCACTAACCCACGTCGTCGGCGCTGTTGCGTGTTCCGCAACAGCGCACTTCTCTAAATATCTGGCCTGACGTTCCATGCGTTGAAGGTGGCAACGTGGCGGCTGCACACCCCACGGCAATCATTGAAGGCAGGACCCAGCACGCTTCTACTCAAGTGGGAGCGTGCCGAATATCGGAGCGTTGATGCGGTAGCGGCTGTGTCGCGTATTCGCATCAAGTGCCGCAATGACGGCTTCGGTCTCTGATCCAAATGATCCGAAAATGAGATTTGTCCTGGTGTCTAGAACCGACCAGCCCCGCCGCCGCCGGTGGTGAATGAAACGAAAGATATATTGAGTTGGCATGGCCTGAGAAACGGTGCCACCACGGAGAAAGTTCTCCTGGCTTTTGGCCACAATTCGAATGGTTTACGGAAAGTTGCTAATTGCGCCGAAAGCAATGCAGCCTCCGCGACGATTTCGATGTCCCCAGGCCTCAGTCCCAAACCAAGGCACTGAAAAGGAAGTCGCAGCCTTCGAGTGATGGTCAACATCTCTGCACGCTACGCGCGCCCCTTGCCAGCGACGACAAATCCTCGACTGCCACGTTGCTCGAAAACGGCGGCGACTTCATGGTTTCGACGCCGAGCAGGGAGGACTTCCGGATGATTCTGAAGCTGCGGCGCGTGGATGGGACGCGCCGCAGTCGCTGGACCTAATTTGGTCTGCAATACAGCAGCATCGTCGTGACCAAACCTTGCAGTTCGCTACGAACTTCAAGAGCCAGTTCATGCGACCGCAGTCTCCTCCGAGGGAGACGAAACGGAAACAGGGCAGCTTTTGGGAACAAGGGAAACGCCACCCAATGGCGGCAATGGGGTCGGAAGTCCCCTGCCCTATCTCACGCCACCACGAGAATTGCTGCCGTGATTGCGCTCCCAACGTTGTTCTTGCGGCCACGTCGGCCACAGGAGAAATGTAATGGGTATCTCACAGTATGATCCTGCTGCAGCAGGAAAGCCTGCGTGGAATGCAGGCAAGCAGGTTGGCGCCAAGCGTGCTCTGAAAATCAAACAGGTCTGGTCGATCCGCTTCTTCCTTGATCGTGAAGGACGAATGAGAGATCGAGCACTCTTCGACCTCGCGCTGGACAGTAAACTTCGGGGTTGTGATCTGGTGAAGATCAAGATCGGCACGTTAGTGGTTGGGCCAGCGATCCGCTCACGATCGATGGTTGTGCAACAAAAGACAGGCCGACCAGTCCAGTTCGAAATAACCGCAGACGCCAGGAACAGTCTCCTGGCTTGGCTCGAACGACGCGGAGGCAGCACTGACGACTTCGCGTTTCCAAGTCGCATCAATCCGGCTGGGCATCTCAGCACCCGGCAATATGCCCGCCTCGTGGACGAATGGGTTACCGCCATCGGCTTGCCGCCCGAGGAATATGGCACACACTCTTTGCGCCGAACCAAGGCGTCGATCATCTATAAAGCCACGGGAAATCTGCGGGCCATTCAGATTCTGCTGGGGCACAGTAAGATCGAAAATACCGTCAGATATCTTGGTGTCGACGTCGACGATGCACTCTCGCTTTCTGAGGCCACAGAGATCTGATCGAACAGCTTCGCCGGCATGCTGAACGCCGACGAAGCACCCTGATCGGATGATTTTTCGTGGCAGCCTCGGAAATACACGGGCATCAGCAGCCACGGGGTGGCTTGCAGACGTTCCGCTTCTGGTCAGCAGACAGGTAAAAGCTGACGTGGCTTCTGGCATCACTGGTTACGCCATGGGGACCATTCTTGGATAGTCGGTATAGCCCTGCGGTCCTTCGCCATAAAACGTGTCCTTGTCGGGTACGTTCAGAGGAAGGCCCTTCTGGAGACGTTCAGCCAAGTCAGGTGTCGCGATATAGTCTCGACCAAAGGCCAGGGCGTCGGCCGCGCCGGTCTCAATGAACCGCTCTCCGTCCTCCTTCGACATCAACTCGTTGGCGATAACCACCCCTCCGAACCGCCGCTTGATCTCGCCGAGCAGACTGTCTTCGCCCTCGATCTCCCGAACGAAGATGAATGCGATCTTTCGCTTGGCGAGTTCGTCAGCCACGAAGCCGAAGATGGCCTTGGGGTTGCTGTCGCCCATATCGTGCTCTTCGCCCCGGGGACGCAGATGCACGCCCACGCGATCGGCACCCCAGACTTCGATCACGGCATCGACGATCTCGAGCAGGAAGCGGGCGCGGTTCTCTATCGAACCTCCATAGCGGTCCTCTCGCTTGTTGGTTTTGTCCTGCAGGAACTGATCGATCAGATAGCCATTGGCCGCGTGCAGCTCGACGCCGTCAAAGCCAGCCGCCTTTGCCCGCTGTGCCCCACGACGAAAATCATCGACGATGCCGGGTATCTCGTCGGTCTCGAGAGCACGGGGCACAGGGTGAGGTCGTTTCGGTCGGAGGCCGGAGACGTGCCCGGCAGCAGCAACGGCGCTTGGTGCAACCGGGAGATGACCGCCAAGCAGCTCCGGATCGGAGATGCGCCCAACGTGCCAGAGTTGAAGAAAGATGCGACCACCTGCGTCATGCACCTGCGAGGTGACCCGCTGCCATCCGTCAACTTGCTCGTCGTTCCAGATGCCAGGCGTACCCCAATACCCAACTCCCTGCGGAGACACCGAAGTGGCCTCGCTCAATATCAATCCGGCGCCGGCGCGCTGGCAGTAATACTCAGCCATCATCGCATTTGGCACACGATCAGCCCCTGCCCGCTTTCGGGTGAGTGGGGCCATGATTATCCGGTTGGGCAACGTCAGTGCGCCGAGCCGTAATGGGTCAAACAAGCGGGACATAGAACAACTCCTTGGTTGGACTTCATATGGACGTTTGGAAGATAAGCGACAATTGAGCTTGCATTCGCCAGACTGTAGACTTGGGGTAAACAGCTAAGGGTGCATCCGATGGCTCTGACCAACGCGTTTGCTGGAGTGGAAGTGTTTATTCGTGCTGCCCGATCCGGCTCGTTCACCGCAGCTGCTGCTCATCTTGGCATGACCAAGTCAGCAGCGGCGAAAGCCGTGACGCAACTCGAAAGGCGGCTTGGTGTAAAGCTGCTCCACCGCACGACACGCCGGCTGTCGCTCACGCCAGAAGGCACCGCGTTCTTGGAACAGGCCGAAGCGTCTCTGGACCAGCTTCGTTCAGCTGAAGACGCTGCTCGGTCCAGGGCAACTACAGTCCGTGGCGTGCTGCGTGTCGATATGCCAGCAGCGTTTGGCCGGCGTGTTGCCATGCCGATCCTGATCGACATCCTGAAATCACATCCTGATTTGCGTTTGGCTGCCAGTTTCTCCGATCGCATTATCGATCCGGTGGAGGAAGGGGTCGATCTATGTCTGCGCTTTGGAGAGTTGCCGGACCGGAGTGACATCGTAGCGCGGCGACTCGGATCGCAGCGCCTGCTCATCTGTGCTTCACCTCAATACCTCGCCACTGCGGGGGCCCTGTTGAACCTGGATGACCTGCAAAATCATGCCTGCGTCCTGGGAATCCGTCCGGGCCGACCCGTGGCATGGCGTATTATCGATGAGGAAGGACGCACCCGCATCATTGAGCCGCCTGCCACGCATCTCGTCAGCGATGGCGAAGTGGTCATAGACATGGCCCTGTCTGGCTTTGGGCTGTGCCAGATGCCCCAATCACTCGTTCAGCGCCATATCGACAGGGAAGAGTTGAGCATCGTGCTACCAGAGCGTTGCCAAGCGGAGACGCCGCTTCATGCTCTTTGGCCGGCAACCCGGACAATGCTCCCCAGAGTAAGGGTGGTTGTCGATGAGATGGTGAGACGAGCTGAAGCCGGGCAGCTGTAGCCGGGCCATTGGCTTTCTGGGGGTGGAGACCGGAGCGACCGCTTTCGGTTCACTCGCTGCAAAAGCTGACTCTGGCCTTCGGGTCGGCACAACTAAGTGAATTAAGGTGCGACGTTGTTGAACTTCGACGTGAACGCATCGAGGCTCAAACGAACCGATTCAAGCTCGGGAAGTTGGGTGTGGTCTTGCTCGAGAACAATGCTGAGAACATTCGGCAGCTTCGCGCCGGCATCGATGACCTCCTGGATGGGAAGGACACCTGTCCCAATTTCGGTGAAGCACAGTGGATCTTTGCGATCTTCGAACTCCTGCATGCTGATCTTCTCGGTCATCGAGAAGACGCCATCATATAGGTTCAACGGTTGTGCTGTTTCTGAAGGGAAATCCTTCTGATGGAGTAGCACCACTCGTTCGCCGAGCTTCTCCATCCAACCAACAGGATCCTGACCAGCGCGGTACATCCAGTAGGTATCGATCTCGAAATAGACCAAACTCGGATCTGTATTTTCGATGATATGCGAATAGACGAACTCGCCATCGATGCGCTGAAATTCCTGGAAGTGATTGTGATAATAGAACCGCATGCCGCGCTCGCGAGCCAGCTGACCGACCTGGTTGAACACATCGCAACGACGCTTCACATAGTCGAGATCGTTTGGCGGGAAGAACTCGATGTCGCAGCCGAACTGGGTGTTCCCGAGGGTCGTCTGATAATCCAGAGCACGGGGCAGAATTGAGAGTTCCAGCGGATTGATGTGACATCCGATCATGGATAGCCCGAGGTCATCGAGGCGCTGGCGAAGTTGCCGCGCCTCCACTCCGAAGCCAACGCCTGGATCGGTCTTAGCCTTATGATTGGCGGCCTCGATCCGCTTGAAGCCAATCTCAGCAATCTTTTCGAGGGTTCCCCAGGGATCGGCCGCCAGTGCGTTCCGAACCGAATAAAGCTGTAAGCCGATACCTAGGGACATTTTGCGTTCCGCGTTGAAAGACTGTGATTGGGTGCGTGTCGATTTAGCTGCGAACGATGACGTGATCGCTCTTGAGCCAGAGTGGCGGCAGGCAGAGCTGGATATTGGACAGCGGCAGCAGGTGATCACCAAGGGTGACGCCGATGGTGTCGCGGATGAAGGCCTTACGGGCCTGGATGCGAGACCAGGTTTCCGGATGCTTCTCGGCCAATGATGCCCGCAGCGCCTCGTCGGCGATGGCGACGGCATCTTCGCAGTTCAGCGCCTTGCCGGCCGGCATCGGGGTCGGGATGACGTCGACCTGGAAGATCATGCCCGAGACGAGCTTCTCGGTGGAGCCGGGACGAACCGGAGAGTGGCTCCACTCGTCATAGCTAACCAGGTGCCCCGGGTTCAGCGCCGACTTGAGGTTCGACTTCGCCAGGGTGTCGACGACGGCGGTCCGCAGGTCGCCACCGGTGACGCCGATATTGGCGGTTTCGTACCAGGTGACCAGAGCATCGAAGTAGCCGGCGGTGACCTTCACGAAGGCGTCGTCATTGTCATCGAGCTGGCCGGCGCGCGAGCTGAGGCCACCCCAATAGCCGACGGCCGTGGTGACGCCATCGCCCTTGTTGAGGATGCGGGAGCCGGCGCTGTTCAGGCCATGGATGACATGGCTCGCGTCACCCGAAGCGAACATGGAATGGGCGCTGAGGGGTTCACCGGCATAGAGGAAATTGGCAGCAGCTTCGATCTCGCGCTGGCCGGGACGAGCCTTGGACAAGACGTTCCAGACCGAGGCCGAAGCGCGGGTCGAAGCCCATTCAAACGCTGCGATCTGATCGACATCCACCACCGAGCGCGCACCGGTCGTCGGGTGCATGAGCACTGCCGTCTCATCAGACAAACCGTCGAGGCCACCGATGATGCTCGCGAGAATGACGATCATATAGTGGGGAACAAGAAAGCCGGGGCGTGCATCATTCCATTCCTCGGGCTCGAGGTATTTCCAGCCGACGACACCGACGGTGTCGCCTGATTTGATCCCGGCTTCGCGGAGAACCGCATCGAGGCTAGGTTTGCGAGTGCGATCTTGAGCCATGAGGCTCAAGGACTGGCTGAGCATCACTTCGAGGTTCGGCAGCGGAGAAATGGCGGTGAAGCTCTCGGATTCATTACCCGTGATCACCACTCTCTTGCCGTTTGGACCGAGCAAGAGAACGGCCTCTTCGAAGCGTGGGTCAAAACCGGACAGGTGCAGAATGTTCGCGTTGTGCTCCCGATCAGCATAGACGAAGAGCCACGTCTTTCCTGCCTTGGCATAGGCAAAGTCACAGCGAGCGGCCAGCGTTGCAGCGGGGATTTGCGGGCGATCAAGAGGTACGCCGAAATCGGGGATGGAAACGCTTTGCAGGTGGCTCATTAGCTTCTCTCCAGGTCTGGCCGGTCTTCCAGCCGGTTTAAAAGGTGATCGGCGCAGCGAAAGGCGAGCGCCATGATGGTGAGAACGGGGTTGAAGGCCCCGTTTGTGGGATGGAGCGAAGCGTCGGCGACGAATAGGTTTTCGTGCCCCCAAACGCGTCCATTGATGTCGGTGACCGAGTTTGTCGGTGCAGTACCCATTCGGCAGGTGCCAGCTTGATGCTGATATGCGGAGAGCCGTGGCTTGGGTGGATCACCCCAGACGACCTTTGCGCCCGCTGCCGCTAGCCACTCTTCCGCACGCTCAAGCATTGCTGCCGCGGTGCGAATGGTCTCGGGGTGGACAACACCGGATAGCCGAGCGACCGGGCGCCCCCACTTGTCTGTAACGTTCGGATGGAGTTCCACCCTGCAGTCGGGATTCGGAATTTCGTGCACCGGCCCCTTCACCTGGATCAGGCGGCGGAAGTTGGCGCGCATGAAGTCGTGCGGTGCTTGACCCCATCGCGGCATCCACTGGGGGAGTGCGGCATCCCAGAAAATAATCGGGAGCATGACGAAGTCGTCCGCCAGCATGGCACCGCCGACGATACCGGGCGTGCCATGAGCAAAGTCTGTGGTCGCGATGGTGACGCCGGGCCCTTTGCGGGCATAGACCTCATCATCGAACAGTCCGAAGGCTGTTGGGTACGTGTGACCCTGGAGGTTCCTGCCGACGAGACCGGAATTGTTGCCCAAACCATCGGGCTCTTTCTCGGTCGCGGACAGAAGCAGGAGGCGGGCACTCTCAATCGCCCCAGCCGAAAGAACAACATTGTTGGCTGTGGCGTTAGCGGAGTGGCGGCTGTCTGCGTCTTCCCAAACCAATGAGACGCCGGTGACGTGGCCCTCGATATCCGTCACGATACGATCGGCGATGGTTTCGGTCGCTACGAGTAGCCGGCCGCTGGCCATCGCCCGTCGGATCATAGTGTTTTGCGTGCCGTTCTTTGCGTCGGTCGGACAAGGAAAACCGACACAGCTACCGCACTCTATGCAGGCATTCCGACCGTCGTGCGGAACTGAATTCACCAGCAAAGGAGGCTGTGTCGTGCTTATTCCAAGTGCCGTTGCCGCCTGATGCAGGATGCGAGCGGTTTCATATTGCGGCATCGACGGCATCGGCAAATCTGCGCTGCGCGCGGGTTCATGGGGAAGCGGCCCCTGCGGCCCTGCGACGCCCAGCATCTGTTCAGCACGCGTGTACCAGGGTTCAAGCTCGGCATAGCCGATTGGCCAATCGGTCAAAGACGAGGCTGCCGGAATCCCATAGCGGCTTGCCATTCGGAAATCGTCAGGGTGGAAGCGCCAGGCTTGGCCTCCATAGACGAGCGTGCCGCTACCGACGCACGCCGCATTGCTGGAATAGGCGACAGTATGCGTCGCCACGTGGTGTTCAATGCCATCTGAAGTGACGTGGATGCGTGGACCGTCGTCGGCATCCGGGCCGGTGTTGTGTCCGTAGAGGGGATAGCGATGATTGCGCAGGTGATCCCGGTGGCCACCATGATCATAATCGAGCCAGCGTCCGCGTTCGATCAACAGCACTCGCTTGCCGCCGAGTGCGAGCTCGCTGGCGACTACGCCGCCACCCGCGCCTGCCCCAATAACGATCGCGTCGAAATGCTGGCCGAAGTCAGGGCGAGGAGGAGATACTGGCACGGCGACCGGCGGTCCATCTGGGCCTTCCGGTAGACCGTGCTCGTACCCTATCTCTTTCCAGGAAATTCCATCTGGGTTTCCGCCGTTGCCAGGGTCTGCGTAGATCGCCTCGGCGACCCAGTGGGTAAGCGTCTCGAACCACGGGGTCCTGTCGCAGGCGGACAGTCGACCGTCAACTTCGGCGTCGCTGGCTTCGACAAACTCCCCGTACGCGCAAAGCGAGCGGAATCCAATCCGGATGGTCTCGGCGGCAACCGGTTCGGCCTCCATGCGCTTGGCGACGTATGCGGGCACACCCATAGCAACGCTGCCGAGGACCGGATCAGGAGCGATCCGGTCGAGCATTCGCAAGAATGACTTCTCGGCCACCAGCATGGTGTCAGCCCAAGACCTTGTCGTTTGACGGGTCCAGCAGGTGTACACGGCTCATGTCAACGCCCAGAGTGAGCTGAGCACCACTGCGCAGCGATGACTGCGGCAAGAGACGTGCGACGGCTGCCTCGGTGCCAAGGTCAAAGTGAACGAGTGTCTCCATCCCCAAGGGCTCTACCAATCGTGCCGTTGCGGAAAGCGTTGCTCCAGTGGGTTCGAGGTAGAAGTGTTCGGGGCGAACGCCCAGGAGTGCAGGTTTACCGGCGAGCTGGCTGAAGAGCGATGTTCGCTCAGCGGGCACCGCAAGCGTCTGACCATCAGGCAAACGTACGGACAATTGGCCTTGCTTGCTTTCAACGACGGCGGTGAAGAAATTCATCCCTGGGGAGCCGATGAAGCCAGCAACGAACTTCGTCGCCGGGCGCAAATAAAGCTCTTCCGGCGGAGCGATCTGCTCGATCCGACCCTTGTTCATAACGACCACGCGGTCTGCCAGCGTCATGGCTTCGACCTGGTCATGGGTCACGTAGATCGTCGTCGTCGGTACCTTCGCGTGAAGTGCCTTGATCTCGGTGCGCATTTGCACGCGGAGCTTGGCGTCGAGGTTCGAGAGAGGCTCGTCGAACAGAAAGACCGATGGATTGCGGATCAGCGCGCGTCCCATGGCGACACGCTGCCGCTGACCGCCGGAAAGCTGACGCGGCTTGCGAGCAAGCAGTTGATCAAGTCCGAGGATATCGGCGGTGCGCTTCAGTCGCTCAGCGATCTCGGCCTTGTCGACCTTCCGGAGCTTGAGGCCGAAGACGATGTTCTCGGCTACCGTCAGATGCGGATAGAGCGCATAGTTTTGAAAGACCATTGCGATGTCGCGCTCGCCCGGCTGCAGGTCATTGACCCGCTTTCCATCGATGCGAACCTCCCCGTCGGAGATCGTTTCAAGCCCAGCGACCATCCGCAAAGTCGTAGACTTACCGCAGCCAGAGGGACCAACGAGCACGATGAATTCGCCATCGGCGATTTCAAGGTCGATGCCGTGGACAATCTGGGTACTATCATAGGCCTTGACGACCTTATCGAGGGATACGACAGCCATAGTGGCCTCCTGATCGTCTGAGTTACGAAGCGTCGCCGTAGGTATTGCCTGCGGGCGTCCAGTCAAAATTCGTGTCGAGAGGCCAAGTAGGGCGGGACAACCGCTTCCAGGTCAGCCGCGAAAGGTCGAGCTGGGACACGCCGTCGCTAAGGAGAAGAATGTGCCTAGCCGCAATGTCTTCGATGCGCGGGTGCAGGTAGCCCAGCTTGACGACGTAGAGTTTGTGAGCCAGCGGATCGATGTCCATCGAGCGGAAGTGCTCGGGTGTCGTGATGCCGATGGGGCGAGCATGGAAGGTGGCCACGACATTGCCGATCCGAACCTTTGCCCATGCTGCTTCGCGTGAGCGATAAGGTTGGAAGCCACTTAGATCTAGATACTCACCGCAGGCCTCAACTTTGACCTTCACTTTTTCGTCGGTCGTAGGACGCGACCAATGCTCGGCGCCAAGGACGATTTCGACTTCAGCGCCGACACCGGCTGCGTTGAGTTGAGCTACCGTTTCCGGTGCCGTAATGCCGGCGATGATGATGTCTTCGTTTGCGCCGAGGCGGAGAGCCGATTGGAGCACATAGGTCAGTTCGCCGGCAGCGCCGGCCGTGGTGTTGTCGCCGGAATCCGACACGTATACGGGACGCTGCGGACTGGTGAGCGCGAGCTGTAGCCCTTCATCGACCTCGGCTGTTTCCATGCGGAGGATGAACTCCTCATGAGCAGCCCAGATTGCGTTGGCAAGCTTTGTTGCCTGCTCTTGGGCCAGCTCCACGCTGTCCTCGCTGACGGCAAAGGCTGTGCACTTTGTCCATGGCCGGTCGTTCCAGGCGAAGCCCACGAGAATGTTGGCTTCCATCATCCCGGGCACGCTGTCGTATTCTGGCAGATTTCCGTAGAGGTTATTGGCGGGAGCCAGCGCGGTTACCGCAGTTTCGCCGGGGATCAGGATTGGCAGGCTGACCGCGACCTTCTTCGGCTTCAAACCCTTGCGAATGACGCGAATGAGCTGGTCGGCGGCGCGATATCCGGTTGATTTATCATCGCGATGGGGGGCAGTCCGCAAGACGGAGAACACCGTGCCGGCATCGAGCAGTTCTGGGGTCATATCGCCGTGAAGATCGAGCGAAACGCTGATCGGCATGTCTGGACCAACTTGTTGACGAATGGCCGCGACGAAGTCTGAGTCTGCGTCCGCATCGAGCTCCTCAACCTCCAGAGCACCGTGATTGACGATCAGAACACCGTCGAGATCCTGGGCATCGGCCAGGAGCTTCAGGGTCTTCTGCTTGACCATTTCATACGCATCCGCGGTCATGATGCCGCCGGGCAAAGCAGTCGCCCAGTATAGGGGAACGGCTTCAATGTCGCTCTCCTCGCCAATGCGTTCGAGCATACCGCGCACCATCCACAGATCGCCGTCGCGCATTTGCTGAGCGTCGTAGAGCTGGAGAGCGTCAACGCCGGTGATGGCCGGCGAGGACAACATGATTTCGATGGATAGGCCTACGATAGCGAGACGCATGAGAATGCTTTCTGGAGACTAAATGTCAGGGGAGGACGTGGGAGGTCTGGATATCGGTGACGCCATCCAGAGCCAGTGCCACTCCACCTAGGCGAGGACCCTCAAGGTTGGGGTCCGCGAACTTGACGACGCTGCGGGCGAACATTGCGGGGTGGGTAAGGCGCTGAAGCGCTCGATCAAGAGAACTCGTGAGGTAAGGAGCGGCAATGGCGATATCACCGCCAAGTAGGACCACCGGTGGGTTGAAAATGCTGATCAGGCTCGAGACCGCCGAACCCAAAACGTCGCCAGCGTGATCTAGAACGTTGAGGACAACCGGATTGCCGGCCTCGGCCATCGTCATGATCTCGTCGAATGAGCGTGGGCGGACACTACCCAGGCGCGCGATCTCCTCGATGAGCGAGGGTGCCGACAAATATGCGGAGAGGCAGCCTGATGCGCCACACGTGCAGAACCGACCTTGCGGCACGATCTTGATATGGCCGAGCTCACCTGCCAAACCGCCTGCGCCTTGATAAATGGCGCCGTCTAGAAACAGTCCGCCACCGACACCCGAGCCAGAAAACAGGTAGATGAAGTTTTCCATGTCGATGCATGAGCCGAACATCTGCTCAGCCATGGCAGCAGCTTTACCGTCATTGCCGACATAGACTGGCGCTGCACATGCGCCCTTCAGCCGGGCATATATGTCCAGGTCACGCCAACCGAGTGCCGGAACGTGAATGAGCTGACCCTCGGAGCTCAGAAGGCCGGGCAAGGAGACGCCGATTCCAAGAACGCGCGCCTTGGAACCTGACTTCCCCACTACCTGATCGACGCCGTCGGCGATGAACTTCTCTACGCCTTCGGCGCTACCGTCGAATGGGAGCACCAATTTCGCCAGCACCGAACCATCGAGGCCGCAAGCGACGAAGATGATCTCGGTCGCTTCCACCTCGACACCGACCAACATCCCGGAATCCGGGGAAATGATCAGGCCTTCCGACGGGCGCCCACGACCTCTTTCGCCGGCCTTGACGTGGCGTTCCACGAGGCCTCTCTCACCGAAGCTGTTCACGATCGAGGAAACCGCGGACTTATCGAATTTCGTGCGCTCGATGATCTCTCGCTGGGAAATGCCTGGCTCCAAGCGGATCCGATGAAAAATTGCACTGGCGTGGTAGCGCCGCAGAAACAACCGATCCACTCCCGACCCCTTTTTATTCTGGCATTGAGAAAAATAACCTGAGGATTTTACCTCGGTCAATACGCGGCGCCAGGCCTAAACGACGAAATCGAGCACAAAACGAAGAAAAAACCAGCATTTTCCGGGTTTTGGACGTGCATAAAAATATTGCAGCTGCCTGACTCTGCCTAACCTGTTGACTTTTTTCTGCTCATGTCTCAGATTTTTTCTGGTGTGAAGATTATTCACGCTGAAGGGAAGGCCTAACGGCCGCAGAAGGTAGGGAACATGAAAAAATCCAACTGGTTGGCCGCCCTCGGCCTCGCCATGCTTGCGACGACTGCTGTCCAAGCCCAAGAAAATAACGAGATCTGGCACTACTATGCCGCCGGTTCTGAGCTCGCCGGCATGAATGCACTGATCGATGCAGCTAATGCAGCCACCGACCAGTACAAGTTCTCCGGTGTCGTAATCCCGGGTAATGTGGTTGAACTGCGCCGGCAGCTGCAGACCGCTTTCCTTGGTGGTCGCCCACCAGCGCTTTATCAAAGCTCGATGGCGTTCGAGCTCAAGACGTTCGCAGATGGTGGTCAGCTCCATCCGTTGACCGACGTTTGGGCAGCCATCGATGGCGACAAAATCTTCCCTGAAGGCGTGCAGCGCGTCGTCAAAGTCGATGGTGTGCCCTTCGGCGTGCCGTTCGATCTGTCGCTGATCAACAACGTGTTTTACAACAAGGAAGCGTTCGAAAAGGCAGGCGTCGACGTCCCGACGGACTGGGCGAGCTTTACCGCCGCGTGTGACGCACTGCGCACTGCTGGCTACGAACCACTCGGCAATGCCGGTGGCACTTTCTGGAGCCTCTACAACTTCTACGCCGCGCTGGTTTCGGTGCTCGGTGAAGAGGGCTACTACAAGATGGCCAGCGGCGAACTCGGCTTCGATAGCCCCGAGTTCAGCGAGGCTCTCGATCTTTACCGCGACAGCATGGTCTCCTGCTACGCCAAGAACTGGAGCGGTAAGACCTGGACGCAGACCGCCGACGATCTGGTCAACGGCAACACCGGCATGTTCATGATGGGTATCTGGGCTGCCGGCTACATGGAGCAGGCTGGGTTCAAGGCCGGGGAAGGCTTTGACATGTTCCAGGCCCCCGGTACCGTTGGTAAGTCGATCTTCCAGATGGACGTCCTTGCTGTTCCTGAAGGTCCCGGCGTTGCCGCCGCTGACGAATTCATCAAGGCAGCGACCACGCCCGAAGGTCAGGCGGCATTTGCCACCTTGAAGGGCTCCCTGGCGCCAAACATCAACGTTGATCCGGCCGTTTACGGATATGCCGGAGCCACCTTCACGCGCCAGTTCTCAGAGGCTTCGGCCAACAATGCCGTGCTGCCGAACCTCTTCTTCCTTCTCCCCACAGATCTTGGCACCGAATTCGGCGTGCAGATCGAGCGCTTTGCGATCGATCCGTCCGACACCGTCAAGTCCGAGATGATTTCGACGCTGGAAGGTCTCCGCCAGGAGGCTCTGGCCGAGAACGCTTTCATCAAGTGGTGAACTGATCCTCCTGGAGGGGGCGGCGCTTTCGGGCGTCGCCTCTTTTATTCCGCCTCAAGCGAGACGAGAGCAATCCGATGGCCCAACCTAAAAGCCGCCTGACACGAACGGACTGGACCCACATCGCCTTCCTGGTGTTGCCCGCGCTTCTGTTCGTCACCTTCTACATTTATCCGGTCATTTCCAGCATTGGCCTGTCGCTGCACGACTGGGATGGCTTTTCGCCTCGAATGCGCTTCATCGGCATAACGAACTACACGGTGCTGGCGGGCCAGCCGCGCTTTCTTCATGCGGTCTTCAACAACATCCTCTGGGTGGTGTTCATGCTGATCGTTCCCACCGGCATCGGTCTGCTCCTCGCCGCCATCCTCGATCGTGGCATCCGCGGCGAGAAAGCGTTCCGCATCATTTTCTTCCTGCCCTTCACCATTCCCGCCGTAGCCGTCGCCGCCATCTGGCGCTGGATGTACGAACCAGACAACGGCCTGGTCACGACGGTGATGAAGGTGCTGGGACTGGGAGGTTTTGCTCAAAACTGGCTTGGCGATCCATCCGTTGTGAATTTCTCGCTGATGGGTGCTGTCGCATGGTGGACCACAGGCTTTGCGTTTCTCGTATTTTTTGCTGGTCTCAGGAATATTCCCACCGAATGCATCGAAGCCGCCCGCATTGAGGGGGCCACACCTTGGCAAGTGTTTTGGAAAGTCAGCTTTCCGCTTCTCTGGCCATCGACGATCATCGTGCTCGGCATGGCTGCGATCGACGCCATGCGCCTGTTTGACGTCGTCTGGTCCATGACCAAAGGCGGACCCGCATACTCGTCTGAGGTCCTCGCGACGCAGATGTACGATTTGGCATTCGGACGTTTTGATATGGGGCGCGCATCGGCGGTCGCGGTCTATCTCTTCATCATCGCCGGCATCATCATCATGCCCTACATCGTCTACATGTCCCGGCGTGTTCAGGACAGCGAGGCAGAATAATGAGCTCCTCTTCCATCGAGCAACGCCAGACCATCCTTACGCGAACCGTGCTGATCGGCATGGCCGTCATATTCGTGGCGCCGCTTCTCGTCGCGTTTTTGACCTCGTTCAAAACGCCGTCGGAAATCACACGGGTGCTTTCAATCCCGAGCCAGCTCTACTGGGAAAATTACGCGATAGCGTTTCAACGCGCGGGTCGAACCTTCCTCAATTCAATCCTGATCACCGTACCCGCCGTCATGCTGTCCCTATTGATCGGTGCTATCGCCGGCTATCCCTTGGCATACATGCGCGGGTCCAGCGGCAAGGTGGTGTATTTCATCCTTCTCACCGGCATGCTGGTCCCTTTCCAGATCGTGCAGATCCCGCTGTTTTTCCTGATTCAGAAGATCGGCCTCTACGACACCATTCCGGGCATGTGGCTCGTTCACACTGCCTATGCGGTGCCATTCTGCACGTTCTTCATGCGCAATTTCTTCGCCTCGGTGCCCCGCTCGATGTATGAGGCCGCCCTGATCGATGGCTGCAGTCCTAACCTCTATTTTTGGAAGTTGCTGCTGCCTGCATCGACTTCGGGCCTTGCTGCACTGGCCATCATCCAAAGCCGGGCCATCTGGAACGATCTTCTTTTCGCAATTACGCTGACCACGAGTGACAGCGCGCGTCCGGCCACCGTCGCGATTTCAGGTTTTGCCAGCAGCCTCCAGGTTGAATACGGGCCACTTATGGCTTCGACGGTGGTCTCTATCATTCCGGTCATGGCGGCCTACCTGCTATTCCAGAAGTCCTTCGTCCGCGGGCTGTTGGGTGGGGCAGGGAAATGACCCCAAAGCGTTTCATCAGCGCATCGGGCGTACTCGTTGAACGCGGGAGGTGTGTATGCATAGCCAGGTGAGGGGAGCATGGGCGAACCCCAATGCTCAGCGGACCGAGAAAGACAACACCGGTCCCGAGAAGGGAAAATGGCACGCCGCTATCAATTGGCTGCAGCAGCCGGAATTGAGGTCGTCTTCACTGGGTCGCCTTAACGGAAAAGCCACTGCCTAAACCCGTTTTCTATCCCGGCGAGCTTTCCATCAACCTCTCCCCACCCTCGTCGGGATAGAAGACCCGAACCACTAGGAATCGGGTCACATGCCTATCACTGCCAAAACACCGGAACTGAAAAAAGCCAAGATCGCGACCCGTCTGATCTTCCTCTTGGCAGGCGCAGGGCTGGCGGCTTGGGCGCCCCTAGTACCGTTTGCCAAAATCGCCCTGGGCGTCGATGAGGCGACCCTCGGCATGCTCCTTCTGTGTCTCGGACTGGGATCGATCACGGCGATGCCTTTGGCGGGGGCGCTCGTGCCAAAACTCGGCGCGCGTGTCGTGATAGCCGTCAGCGCGTGCGTCATCATTGTGGCTTTACCGCTTTTGACGCTGGCGCAGTCAGTTCCTCAGTTGGCGATCGGCCTGGCCCTGTTTGGCGCCGGCGTGGGTTCAGTCGATGTGGCAATGAACATCCATGCCATCGAAGTTGAAAAAAGAAGCGGGGTGAGCCTGCTATCAGGTTTCCATGGCCTCTTCACGCTGGGGAGCATATTCGGCGCGGGTGGCATGTCTCTTATGCTCATTGTTGGTCTGAATTCGACAATCGCGACTGTAGTCCTGAGCATCTCCATGCTCTGCCTCCTGTCGATGAGTTTTCCTCACCTGATGGCCGAAACAGCTGAGCCAACGAAAAGAAAGGACACCCGCTTTGCGCTGCCCGGAGCAAGGCTGATTGTTATCTCTCTTCTCTGCTTCCTGGCATTTCTGGCGGAAGGCGTCGTTCTGGACTGGGGTGCCCTCTTGCTGATCGACCAGCATCAGCTCCACCCCGGATATGGCGGACTTGGATATGCGGCTTTTGCCGTGGCCATGACGGCCGGTCGCTTGACGGGTGATCGGGTCGTCACAAAATTTGGCGGCGGCGTAACCGCGCTGGTCGGAGGGCTTCTCGCAGCAGCCGGTTATGTTTGGGTCGTTGTATCACCAGATCCGACCACTGCCCTCATTGGTTTTGCGACCATCGGCCTGGGCGCTTCGAACATAGTGCCCGTGTTTTTCAGCGCTGCAGGACGCATGGACGGGTCCGGCTCCGGAATGGCGCTTTCAATGGTGACATCGTTTGGTTACGCCGGAATTTTGGTTGGCCCTGCAGTCATCGGGTTCATGGCCGAATGGCTTGGAATCGGTACGGCTTTTCTTGCAATGGCAATCATAATGCTGGCGATCAGTGCAATCGGACCGGCAGCGTCAAAGAGCGTCGCGCGCTGACGGCTCCGAGGGTCGTGGGTCGAATCCTGACGACACGTGGAAAGGTCACCGCTTCTCTGGCGGCGCTGAGAGCTAAACAGTCTGATAAGGGGTCGGTATCTGCCCCCTGCCCCACAGCCATGTTGGGGTGGCTTGCAGACTGACAGCTTCTACAAAATCGGCGACGATTCCAGACGGTTGGGATGGGCACGTTTACCAACCCAATCGCCGGCGTGTTTTTGGAAGCTACGCTTAGAAAGGTATGGATTGCCGATATAATGCTGCGCCCTAGCGTCTCTAAATTGTTGGTGACCGACTGGTCTTAGAATTATCAGATAATTAAGCATAATCTCGGAAACATTAGGCGTTTCTTATTCAGGTCTCGGCCGGTCGCGATGCAGAGAAGCCATTTCCCTCCAAATATTTGGCCGCACCGCCAGCGCCTGCTCATTTCGGCAGCGCCATTCGTTGTCGCGCTAGCGACGCTCTCGCCTGCATTGGCGCAAGTGTCCATTGGCGGGGATAGCACGCCGTCAGATCCTGCGCTTATCGACGGCAGTGTTGATTTGGAAATCGGTGTGAACGGAGCTGGTAGCTTGACCATTCTCAATGGAAGCACGTTGACCAATGCTGCCGGCTACGTGGGCCTGGATGTCGGCGACGTCGGTGCTGTGACGGTTTCCGGCCAGGGGTCGCGCTGGGAGAATCTCGGTGACGTTGTCATTGGACAGTCTGGTAATGGGACGCTTGACATTGAGGTGGGCGGGTTCGTCGGCGGAGAAACCGGTTATATAGGCGCCAGTCCGGGCGGCGTCGGTGTCGTGACGGTGTCGGGCGCGGATGGTTCGGGCAATGCTTCGACCTGGTCGCTTCGGCAAGATCTGAACATCGGATACCCGGGCACAGGAACGCTCAATGTTGAAGCAGGGGGGCATGTCGCGGTTGGCGGGCGGATCGATGTTGGTGTTTCGGGGCAAGGCAAAATGGAGCTCTCGGATGGTGCCACTCTATCGAGCAACGACGGCGTCGTCGGCACCGACGCCTACGGTGAGGCCATCCTGACTTCGGGCGCATCCTGGACCATGGTAGGGCAGCTCAGCGTCGGTCTGGTCGCCCAAGGCGACCTGCGAATTGAAGACGGCGCCAGCGTCACCAGCAACCAGGGTTATGTGGGCGCCCATCCCCATGGCAACGGCAGTGTCACCGTGACGGGGCCGGGGTCGAGCTGGGAGATGACCAGCTTCAACCTTACCCTCGGCAATTACGGGGTGGGGGCGATGACCATCGAAGATGGCGCGCGGGTTTACGCCAATACCGGGGTCTCTCTGGGCATCTCCGACGTGACAGCAAGCGGTACGCTGAATTTGTTGGGTACGCCGGGTGCGCGCGGCGTGCTGGAAACTAGCGGGTTCCGGGGCGGCGTGGGCACTGCAACTGTCACCGTAGATGGCGGCATCATTCGGGCCATCCGCAACAATGCCAATTTCGTCAGCAACTATGGCGCCCAGCAGATTACACTTGGCGTCGGCGGCGGCATCATCGACACCAATGGCTACAATATCGGCATCGCACCGGTCATTGCTGGAGGGGGCAGCCTGACCAAGGATGGTGTGGGCATGCTTACGCTCACCGGCGCCAACATCTACGGCGGAGGCACGACGATCACGGCCGGCACCTTGCAGCTGGGCAATGGCGGGACGAGCGGCAGCATCGTGGGGAACGTCGCCAACAGCGGCGTGCTGGCCTTCAACCGCTCGGATACGGTGACCTTTGGCGGGACGATCACCGGGACGGGTGGCGTTTGGCAGGTGGGCTCCGGACAGACCAGGCTCGCGGCAAATAGCTCAGGCCTGTCGGGCGTCTCCCGTGTGTATGACGGCATTCTATCGGTCGATGGCACGCTTGGCGGATCGATTGAGGCCATAGGCGGAAGAGTTCAGGGCATCGGCCAGGTGGGGACGGCGACGAATTTTGCTGGGGGCACCATCGCTCCAGGCAATTCGATCGGCACCCTGACCGTGGCAGGTGATTATGTTGGCAATGGCGGCACGCTCGAAATCGAGACGGTTCTTGGCGATGACAGCTCGTCCACGGACGTGCTGGTGGTGACAGGCGATACGTCCGGCAGCACCAATGTTCGCGTCATTAATCTCGGAGGCGCTGGCGCGCAGACTAACGAAGGGATCAGAATCGTCGATGTCGGTGGCGTGTCCGCGGGCGATTTCACGCTCTTGGGACACTATACCTTCGAAGGGGCTCCCGCTGTGGTTGGCGGGGCCTATGCCTATCGTCTTTATCAAGGGGGCGTCAGCACGCCTGCCGACGGTGACTGGTATCTGCGGTCGTCCTTGATTGATAGGGGTGCCTCGAGAGGGCCGCTTTATCAGGCCGGGGCTCCAGCCTACGAGGCCTATGCCACGATACTGCAGAGCTTCAACGAACTTGAAACCTTGCAGCAGCGCGTCGGCAACCGGTCCTGGACGGCAGGTATGATCGAAACGGGAGCCTTGCCCGAAGCGGCTGGGGCCAATGCCGGTATCTGGGGCCGTATTGTCGGCCGCCACGCCAGCATGAATTCCAGGTTCTCCACGGCCGGCGCAGATTTCGATGTCGACACGTGGCAATTGCAGGCCGGGGCCGATCAACAGCTCTATTCAAGCGAGGCCGGCAATCTTGTCGGGGGACTTTCAGCGCGATACGGAACCACTGCAGGCGATGTAACCTCGGTGTTCGGAAATGGCTCGATCAACAGCAGTGGCTATGGGCTGGGCGGATCGCTGACCTGGTATGGTTCGGGCGGCTTCTACCTCGATGCCCAGGCAAACCTGACCTGGTACGACAGTGCGCTTGCTTCCTCGACCGCCGCGACTGGTCTGGTTTCGGGCAATGGCGGCTTTGGCTATGCGAGCGGCGTGGAGGTCGGCCAGCAGGTCGCGCTTGACCAGAACTGGTCGATCACGCCCCAGGCGCAACTGGCCTATTCCGATGTCAGCTATGATGGCTTTACTGATGCTTTCGGCGCCGCCGTTTCGCTGGCTGAGGGCGATGACCTCACCATGCGGCTGGGCCTTTCGGTCGACTACCAGGACGCCTGGTTCGATGAGACCGGCGAGACTAGCCGTATCCATGCCTATGGCATTGCCAATCTCCACTATGACGTCCTTCCCGATAGCAGGACCGACCTTGCCGGGGTGGAACTCGTCAACACACAAGATAATCTGTGGGGTGGCGTAGGGATCGGTGGCACATACGCTTGGGGCGACGACCAGTACGCCCTCCACGGCCAAGCCGGCGTCAACACAAGTCTCGTCAATTTAGGTAGCAGCTATAGCCTTACCGGCACTACCGGACTCACCGTCAGATTTTAGGGCGTTTCGGGCTACTTGATAAATCCCGGCCTGATATGGGACGCTGCGGCTGGCGGCCGCTTTTAGAACAATGATCGCCTCGCTCAACGGCGACTATGGGGTCGTCTGGAGACTGGCGGCGTCGGGGTGGTGAGGAGCCGGTCAGATTTTGGCTGAGTTCTGCGAATTGTAGACGCCTTTCACAAGGTGGTCGACGTGAACAACGAGTTGCGAATGTGGTGCCCACCATTCGTTCTGCAAAATCACCACCATTCGTTCTGCAAAATCAAACGTCTTGCCGGAGAGCCTCGACTATTACAGCGAATGCCGGTGAGTGCTGCCTCCGGCTGGGGTAATAGAGGTAGTAACCCGAGAACATCGGCGACCATGCATCGAGCACCTGAACCAGTTGGCCCGACGCCAGTGCGTCGGTTACGAGGTTCTCAGGAACATAGGCGATGCCGAGGCCGCTGATTGCGGCGCCGACCATGGCGAGTGAACTGCTGAAAGTGAGCTGGCCTTCGACCCGCACACGAAGGTCCCGTCCATTCTTCTCGAATTCCCAAGCATACAGACCGCCCGAGCGCGATTGCCGATGGTTCATGCAATTGTGCGCCACCAGGTCTTGAGGCGTTTCGATCGGCGAACTTGATTTGAGATATGCCGGCGAGGCCACGGCAACGAGGCGCCAGTCTGGACTGATGCGGACTGCCACCATGTCCTTGTCCACGCTCTCGCCAAGTCGGACGCCGGCGTCGAGTCGCTCCTCGATGATGTCGCGAAACCCATTGTCGATGCTGAACTCCACTTTGATATCTGGGTATTCCTTGAGAGTTGGCGCAAGTTTCGGCCAGGCGATCCAGTCGAATGCGTGGTCTGACAGTGTCAGTCGGACGACACCTGAGGGCTTATCGCGCAGCTCCATCATGGCATCGACCTCCCGTTCGATGTCGTGAATGCTCGGTGCCAAGGTTCGCAGTAGGCGCTCCCCGGCATCGGTCGGCGATACATTTCTTGTTGTGCGCATGAGCAGCCTCAGGCCCAGCCGCTGCTCTAACTGCCTGATGGTATGGCTCAAGGTCGATTGCGAGGTGCCGAGTTTGGCTGCTGCCTTGGTGAAGCTGCGCTCGCGGGCCACCGCCATAAAGGCCAGCATATCGTTCAGGTCCTGACGGTGCATCGCGGCATCCACTCATATTGGAGATCGATAGGTTCATGCGAATTGCCACTACTAATCAAGAGGGGTGAGCAAGGCTATCTTCCAAGCACCGAACAGAGCGGACGAGACAGATGACGACCGAAACGACAGAAATGCCGATACTGAGATCACCTGCAGCCTGGGGCGCCGTGTTCTCGATGGCCCTGTGTGTCGCGACGCTCATCGCCTCAGAATTCATGCCGGTGAGCCTTCTGACCCCGATCGCTGGCGACCTCGGGGTCACCGAGGGCCAAACCGGACAGGCTATTTCGATTTCCGGCATCTTTGCGGTCCTCACCAGCCTATTCGTGGCTCAGCTCACCCGCAACGTCGACCGCCGACTGGTCGTGCTGGCCTTCTCCGCTCTGCTGATCGTCTCCGGGTCGCTGGTCGCCTTTGCCCCGAATTACCTGTGGTTGATGGTAGGTCGTGCTTTGCTAGGCCTCGCCATCGGCGGCTTCTGGGGCATGTCGACCTCTATCATCATGCGCCTTGTGCCCACGGAAGACGTCCCCCGCGGACTGGCCATGCTGAACGCAGGCAATGCGATTGCGGCCACCATCTCGGCACCGCTCGGCAGCTACCTCGGTGACATCATCGGCTGGCGTGGCGCGTTCTTCTTCGTCGTGCCCCTGGCTGTGCTGGCGTTCGTCTGGCAGTGGTTAGCTCTTCCTTCCCTGCCATCCCGTCACACGGCAGGACAGGGCAATGTTTTCCGATTGCTCAAGCGTCCTCAAGTGGCACTTGGCATGGCCTCGATCACCCTGCTCTTCATGGGTCAGTTCGGCCTGTTCACCTACCTGCGCCCTTATCTCGAAACCGTCACGGGCGTTTCCATTCCTGTGCTGTCGACGATCCTGCTTGTCATGGGATTGGCAGGGGTTGCCGGAACCTGGGCAATCACGCAGGCGCTGCGCACGCGTCTCTTCAGCATCGTCATCCTAATCCCCCTGGTGATGGCGGCGATTGCGGTTGCACTCATCGGGTTCGCTACAATCCCATTCGCGGTCGGTACGCTTCTGCTGCTCTGGGGCTTCTTCGGCACTGCCGCGCCCGTGGGTTGGGGTGCCTGGTTGGCCAGGACCCTGCCTGAGGATGCAGAAGCCGGTGGCGGTCTGCAGGTGGCGCTTATCCAGTTCGCGATCACGGTTGGCGCAGCCGGTGGCGGGCTCCTCTTCGACCAGGCGGGCTGGTGGGCTCCCTTCGTATTCGGCGCCATCATTCTTTGTGGCTCGTCAGCTCTTGCTTATGCCGCCTTCCGTAACAGCCAGGGGGTGAACCCATGACCGTCTCAGCCATCAGCCGCCGTGTATTCCTGGGCGCTGCCATTGCATCAACGGCGTTGCCTGTGCTCGCACACGCCCAGGACAATGTGGACCCCAACAGCCAGGAGCCGACCGACATGCGGGTGCGCTTCACCTTCAGCGACCAGACCATGATGGCGACGCTTTACGACAGTTCGGCATCGCGAGACTTCTACTCAATGCTGCCGCTCGATCTGACCATCGAGAACTACGGCCCCAACGAGAAGATCGCATATCTCCCCCGCAAGCTGACCGAAGAAGGCAGCGGCCCGTTCAGCAACGAACTGCCCTACGACCTTTGCTATTTCATGCCGTGGGGCAACCTCGCGATGTTCTACGCCGACTACAAATATCCCGGCCTGATCCGTCTGGGTCGCTTCGACGAGGGGCGTGAAGCCCTCCATGTCGAAGGGGAATTCCCTCTTCGGATCGAGGCTGCCTAATCCAACAGGAGATCAGAGAATGGACATCACTCGAGCCGGTGCGAACGCTTCTGCCAAGGGACCGGCTGACTGGTTCACTGGCACCGTTCGCATCGACAACCTCTTCAACCCTTATGATCCAGCTCGGGTCCAGGGTGCACAAGTGACGTTCGAACCGAGCGCACGCACGGCCTGGCACACCCATCCTCTTGGGCAGACCCTCATCGTGACCTCCGGCCTTGGCCGGGTGCAACGCCTGGGTGGTCCAGTGGAGGAAATCCGTCCCGGCGATGTCGTCTGGTTCGCCCCGGGCGAGAAGCACTGGCACGGCGCATCGCCTGACACTGCCATGACCCACATCGCGCTCCAGGAAGTCGAGAACGGCAAGGTCGTCGACTGGATGGAACACGTAAACGACGAGCAATACGGCGCCTGAGCGCCTCATTTCAGAAGAAGGAAATACCATGATCAAAGACAAAGTTGTAATCATCACGGGCGCATCGTCCGGTATCGGCGAAGCCAGTGCAAAGCTCCTGGCCAGCAAGGGTGCCAAGGTGGTCCTCGGTGCACGTCGTGTCGATCAGCTCAAGCGGATTGCCGAAGAGATCAAGCAAGCTGGCGGCGAGGCTGTCTATGCCGAACTCGACGTTACCAAGCAGTCGGACAACGACGCGCTAGTGAGTCTGGCCAAGGATACTTACGGCCGGCTGGATGCCACCTTCCTCAATGCCGGCCTGATGCCCAATTCCATGCTTTCGGCGCTCAAGACCGACGAGTGGAACCAGATGATCGACGTCAACATCAAGGGCGTGCTGAACGGCCTGGCGGCAGTGCTGCCGACTTTCACGGCCCAGAAGAGCGGTCATGTCCTTGCAACTTCCTCGGTTGCAGGTCTCAAGGCCTATCCTGGTGGAGCAGTCTACGGCGGCACCAAGTGGTTCCTGCGAAACTTCATGGAAGTGCTGCGCATGGAGTCGGCGATGGAAGGCACCAATATCCGTACGACGACCATCTATCCTGCCGCCATCAACACCGAGCTCTTGAGCACCATCAGCGATCAGGGCGCGGCTTCGACCATGCAGGGGCTTTACGACAAGTATGGCATCTCTGCGGATCGCATCGCCAAGGTGGTGGAGTTTGCAATCGACCAGCCAGACGACACGGTTATCAACGAGTTCACCGTCGGCCCGGCCAACCAGCCCTGGTAATTCCCGTCCACACTCCAACCCGAAAGGATCCTGACAATGCACTTTTCCAAGGCGGCAGCGGTACTTGCTGCCATCCTAGCACTGACTGGGCCGGTATTCTCGCAAGAGAACTCGCCAGCCGATCTCCTTGAAGGTGTCTGGCAGATGCTGCCTCCGGAAGGCGTGGATGCCAGCGAACCCCACTTCACCGGACAAATCGTCTTCAGCGAAGCGGGCACGATGTCGGTTCAGGCGATGGATCCCGATCCGACCCTGACGACCACCTACATGGTCGACGGGTATGAAGCCTTCTACGGCACTTACGAAGTCGATGAAGCCGGTGGCACCTTCGTCGTGACGGTTGAATCCGCACTGGGTCGAGACCTGATCGGCCAGGAGTTGGAGCGGGCGTTTGAAGTGACCGAAGGTCGGTTGACTCTCACGCCCACAAATCCTGAAGAGAAGTGGCGTGTCACCTACGAACGTCTCTAAGCCTTAACGCGAAGGCCTCGCTATGCGGGGCCTTTTTCTTGGAGGTCAATATGTCGAGAATTCTTGTTACCGGATCGTCCACTGGTCTCGGTTTTCTTGCTGGTCAACGCCTCCTGCAGGCGGGACATGATGTAATCTTCCATGCTCGAAGCGCCGACAAAGCTCAGGCCTTGCGAAGAGAATTTCAGGTGGACATCAAATGTGTTGTCGGCGACTTCAGCGTGATGTCAGACATGCTGGCCACTGCCGACGCTGTGAACGAAATCGGGAATGTCGACGCCGTCATTCACAATGCGGGCGCCGGATATGGGCGCGGGGTCGACCGTACGCAGGAAGGCCTGCCAACTATTTTCGCCGTCAATGTCTTGGCGCCTTACGTTCTGACGGCCAAGATCGCCAGCCCTACGCGGCTGGTCTACCTCAGTTCCAGCATGCATCGGGTCACTGCTGCTATTGATGACGCCCTATGGGAGAAGCGCGATTGGCGTGGGTCGCAGGCCTATTCCGAGAGCAAACTCTATGTCACGGCGCTGGCATTCGCCGTTGCTCGACTTTGGCCCAATCGTTTCTCGAACGCCGTTGATCCTGGCTGGGTGCCTACCAGGATGGGCGGTGCCGGGGCCCCGGATGACCTCGAAGCGGGTGTCGTCACACAGGTGGCACTTGCCAGTGCGGAGACAGGGCCGCTTGGGGCATTGAGCGGTGAATTCCTCCACCACAAGAAGGTGGTCTCGCCGCAAGCGTCGACCAGAGACATCAGGCTGCAGGAAAGCGTCCTCCGGCTCTGTCGTGAGTCTTCGGCCGTCGATATTGAGCGGTGACCAACAACTTGCGGCGTCTGCTTTTGGGATAACCAGTGAGCGGGCCGTATGACCGAAATGGGGACGATAGCCGATGTCATTAATGGTCAGAAGCCCTCGATCCCGATGCGTAGCAGGCGGTGAAGTTCTCGATTGGAACGTATCTCGATGCAGGTTGCTGTCACCTGCCCATTCTCGAGGGCTAGCCTATCCTTTGGCCCAAACACGTTGTCGTATAGAAGCGTCCAACGAAGGAGTTCGATCCGCAAGCCATCTCGACGAAACACGCGATAGAGCCTCTGCCATATTGGCGGAGCGAGCCGAATGATACCGTCGGCTCGTTCAACCCGATCCGTATATGTCCGGCTATTTCCACCCTCGATGATCCACTTGTCGTGGGCCGTTAGGCGTCGTCCCCGCCTTCAGGCTTCTCGGTATTGGGGTCGGTCATTATTTCCTGAATCCAACCTGCAGCCGCATGTCGGAGTTCATCTGGCAATTGCTCAGCCTGGACATCGATCGCCAACAGCTTCTGATGTCCTCGTTCATTCATACGAGTGATCTGCCGGCTCATATCGCCCCGGATAATCATGGCCACCATCCCGCACAATTGGAGGAACCCGTAGTCGGTTTTTGGCTTCAAACGGCGGGCGCGCTCATATCCCGAGAGAGTGAACGACATCTCGATTTCGTCAGGCAGATCTCGCACTGATCTCGTTAAGACCAGAGACGCCGCTTGCTGGCCTTTCGGGTCCGCCCTGGTGTCGTGAAACTTGAGCACGACGCTGGTCACTCCGTCATGACCTTTGACCTTCATCGATGTCGGAAACCATTCGTGCCAACGCGGGTCCATTTCGTCCGTCAGAACGAAACAGCCGGAACCGGGTACCTTCAAATTAGCTTCCGGGAGCCGGTAAAGCGAAACCCTGCCGTCAATCCTGTATCCTGACACCCATCTGGCATTCATGGGCTGCGCAATCGACGCGATCGGCGTCAAATCAGGCAGTTCCCTTTGTGCGGGCATCTCATTGCTGCGTCCATTGGACCGAGGATGCCGCGGGACGACATCATCGTCGACCTTACCGCCTCGCTCCCAGTCGAAGATCAGTCGGCAAGGAACGCCAAGACGCTCGAGTTCGTCCAAGCCGATATGGGCTCCGGCGAGTAAGGCGTGCCTGCGCTCACCAAAAATGCTTCGTTCCTCGTGCCAATTCAGTTTCCGAAAATACGGCAGGTGGTCAGGAGCCAGATTGACCAGCTGGCGCAAGCGCTCTGACCGCGCCCCATCGTCAGGGAATTCGGGATTGCGTGCCATCTCGATTGCCAGGTCGATATCGCCGACCGTTGGCTGCTCGCGCATCGCGGAGCCGAAGAGCCAAATCTTCTGGACGACGTTCAGCGGGTGAGCGTGCAGGTTCATTTCCTCAACGCGAGCCAATAGTTCGTCGATGACTTTTTGCGCGACACGAAGAGAGCTTCTTTTGGCCTTCCCGGAAGCAAGGGCCAGACCGCTGTCCGTCAGCGTCTGGTCGCGTGCTGCCGCCGAAGGGTCGATGAATCGCCGCTCAAGGAGTTCCTCGTATAGAACGGCAGCTTCGAGCCTCGTCGGCGCGAACGACTTCAGCTCGAAGAAGTTCTCGGCCTCACCGGTACGGGAATAGGCTCGTAGCGCGTCCTTGACCTGTGCTAGACGAAAACCGGCGACGGTGACATCCCCGGGCAAATTGACGCCCAAAAATCAGCTCCCCTCCCAAAATCTACGGTCTGGCAAGTCTCTTGAACGGACTGCCCGCTATTCTGGTTTTCGGCGCGTGAGGAAAACCCCCTCGCCTGCGTCCGTATTTGAGAACTCTATGCCGGCCGCTTCCAGTGAGCTCTGCAATTTCGACATCGTCTTTTCCGAGAGCGACGTAAGCGGCCCCTCAATCATGCCAAGCGAGCGCTCGGACACGGAAGCGGCCGAAGATAAATCGCCTTGAGACCAGCCCAGCAGTGCTCGGGCCGCTCGGATCTGGGCACCTGAAATCATCTGTTCATCGCAATCGAAACAACGCGATCTTACTCATGGACAGCGATTCTGCCAGTTGCTGCGTTAACCATGATTTTGCTGAAAATCGGCAAATACCTTGTATTTTCATTAATTGCATGATAGTCTTCAAAATACACGATGGAGCAACCCTATCGTGCGCTCGCCTGCACAAAACACCCGGGTTAACCGGTCTCACCCAATACTAGTTCTGAGTGCCGCCGGCATTACAATGCTGCTGCGATGGAGTGACCATGTTTTCTGCTACACTGAATTCAAAATGCGCCGACGAAATTGATAGCATCCTTGACCGTCCTGTCGACTACTCTTTCGAGAGCCGTCGATTGAGGAAGAACCTGCTGAACCTCGTCCGTGTCAGCAACACTGTCTTTCCCATTGGCCATGCTAATCTCATCGAGAACATCGCTGCTCTCGACGGCTGGCGCGAAACCGAATTTGTTGCAATCGCGTTGCGCTCGGGAAACCGCCGTTTCTGCGTCCTCACCGCACCTGCCTCGATCTGGCGTAACCGCCGGCAGGGGCTGATCGAGATTAAGCGCAAGGCGGCGGAGGCGGGCTTTCGAGTCATGCTTATCTCGCCGCAATTCATTCAGCGCGAACCCCGGATGAGCAATACCCGTGCTGTCGCCGACACTTGCCACATCTTCCTCACCGCAGAGGATCGGATGGCTGTGCTTCTCCACGTCCTCGAGAATGGGTACAGCACCCTTCAGGACTGCGCCTCGGTCATCGTCGACAGCGAAGCGCCATACAGCGCCGTTCTATCGCTCGCGGGTATGGGGCTTCTCGATATCGACCTCGACAAGCCGCTGAGTGCCAATACACGCGTCGATCTTCGGCAGGTCGCAGCGTGAAACCGTCAGCCACGCGCAACCCTCGGGCCGATCAGATCGACGGGATCGGGCTACTACACCAAGACTTGCTCAGGTTCTCGATCAACCAGGAGCCCAGCGACGAGGAACTCGACGCCGCACCTGTCTTGCTGAGCTGGCAATTCGGCCGTCGGTCGGTTCTCTGCATAGAGGGCGTCTGCGGAAACCATCCTACCATTCAGCCAGGTCCGATGAGGACATCCCAGCTTTGGTGGTGCGACCCTCAATTCGGATGGGTCCGAACGCAAAACCGACTGTACAGGTTGGGCACCTATAGCCGGCGCTAACAGGTCAAAGAGGGCGACCAGACCACTGGCCGCCCTGCATTCCGAAATCTGACTCATTGGGGTAACCGCATGTCCGACTTTGAGCCAAACCTCGCCGACGACGGAGACGATATCCCTACCCCGGTCCCGTCTGCCCGCTACCCGCACACGATCCTGGCCCAATCATTGGTCGACGCAGCCCTCACGCGCTCCGAGAAGGGGCGCATCGCTTCGGGAAAGATTGTTTTGGGCGTCGTCTGTGCGGACAAAACTGCGGTCGAGCATATCCGCGGTGTGTTTTCTCGCATGGCGCCGGCCAAAACTCGCGCTCTGGGTGTGAACCATACCCACAACCGTTGGTCGCCATACGCTGGAGCCGTTGAGGAAACACTGACTGTGGGCCAGGGCGTCATTCTGGTGGTGAGCGATGAGCGCGAGCTGCACTATCTTGTACGCTCGCTGTCCGACCGAACCATTGAGATCGGACAGCCCACGCTGCCGCAAGTCGCAGGCGCGATAAAGAAATGCCATCGAGGCCGCGTCCCCCAAGCTCTCTATTCCCTCTCCCTCGATGACGTGAATTTCGAGAGTATCGCTGCGGCAATCGGCCGAGAAGGACACGCTGCCGAGGCTGTCGCGCGCCTTTCGAAACTCTCCGCAAAGTCATCGGTCCCCGAAGTAGTGCCCGCCAGCGGCCTGCCGGTTCTTGCCGATGCGGTAGAGTTCGGCTCTGTGCGGGATTGGGGATTGTCCCTGGCGCGAGACGTGAAGGATTATAAGCAAGGCAAGATCACCTGGGCCGAATTGGATCGTGGCGCCGTGCTGGTTTCACCACCTGGAAGCGGCAAGACAACGGCCGTTCAATCCATCGCCGAGGCGTGCGGAATTCCCCTCGTCATGCGGTCGCTGGCTGATTGCTTCGCGGTCGGTAAAGGGCACCTGGGTGACGTGATCAAACAGCAGCGGTCAATGTTTGAAGCTGCGAAGGAAAAGGCACCGTGCATCCTGTTTATCGATGAGATCGATGCCCTACCAAATCTCACCGATGACAGCCGAGACTTCTGGGCGCCTGTCGTACTCGATTTCTACCTGTTGTTGGATTCTGCGATGGCAAATCGAGAAGGCGTCATCGTTATCGGAGCGACCAATCGTGGCGAACTGATCCAGCCGGCGCTGCTCCGCAGTGGTCGATTGGAGCGACTGATTGAGATGGGTCCATTGGATGCAGCAGGTGCAAGACGCGTGTTTCTCCATCACCTCAATGGACAGGCTCCAGCAGGCGACGCCGAAAGGATTTATGAACTGGCGGCAGGCTCGACTGCTGCGACGGTTATGGGATGGGCACGAGCGGCAAAACGGTCAGCAAGGATTGCGCAACGAGCCGTGAATTCCGACGATATCGAGATCCATATTGTCGGCGGAGATGAGAGAGGATTGTCAGATCTGACCAGAGCCGCCTTGCATGAAGCAGGACACCTGGTTGCCGCTTTAGCGCACCCGAACCTCACGGTGTCGAGCGCATCGATCGCATCGAGTGGAGGATCAGGTGGGAGAGTGGATTTTGACCGCCGAACGTCCCTGCCCTCCTTTGCCGACATCGAAAAGGATGTCGTGGTCGTGCTGGCCGGCAGAGCGGCGGAGAAGGTCTGCCTGGGAGATGCGTCCGTCGGTGCCGGTGGCGAAGGAAGCTCGGACTTAGCCGTCGCAACGGGGACGTTGGCGTCGCTTTATATGAGCTACGGCTACATGCCCGATTTTCCGCTGTGGCGGTGCGAACCCAACCACGCAATCTCGATGTTGGCCATGGATCACGCGCTTAGGGAGAAGGTGAACCAGCACCTCGTTCGACTGTCGAACGAAGCCGAGGCGCTGGTTACCGAGAAGGAGACGTTGGTCCGGGCGTTTGCGGAGGAACTGACACGCCAGCGCCGACTGTCAAAGAGGGAGATCAATATGATTGTCGCGGGCAACGTCAGTGCCGCCGCTTGAGCAGCCCCACAAGGAGGCTGCCACCAAAAGCGCCGACGAGACGAGAAAATGTGAGAGTATTATCCTATCGGGGGCCGTCGTCGTCGAGCCAGTAGTCATCGTCGATGTGTTCGCCCATCGACATCGTCGGTGGGCCAGTCCAGGGGCTCTTTGCTACGATGTGAGAAGAGAAGCGTCTCCCCTTCGAGCGCGCTGAGGCGTTTTCGCAAGTACGCAGCGAACTGATCTGGATCATGCCCGTATTTGGCAGCCTCAATCAGCTTCGCAACATAATCGCCCAAGTCGGCCCACATCTCGCCCCTCGGGAGAATATCAGCCTGTCGTTCTGCGACGAACTCCTCCCGCCCCTGAGATAGAGCGTGCGCCCGAACATCCTTCAGACTTTGAGCGGTCCCAACGGTCTGGCGCCTGTCGTCTAAAAGATGTGTCACATGCAGTAAGTCGCGTGTCTGTTGTTCGACCTTCGACACGAGCAGGTTGTATTGCGTGCGGCTCAAACCTCGTTCCCTGGCGAATTTGCTAGCCGAGAGTGGTTTGGTGCCATCCTTCGTATCCCGCCAAGCTTTCACGTAGTCGGAGAAGATGAACAGTTTCTCGAGATCGATAGCCAATGCGCTGACTTGTTTGCGGTATGACCTTGAAGCTGACCAGACCGGCTGTGCCTCCACATCATTCTCCTCAGGACTATCATAGAGATCGAATGTGCCCCCTAAGGAAACGAAAGGCTTTTGCGTGGTGTCGGGACTATCTGACAATCTGGAAATCCAAGTTCGAGTCTTTGACGGCAAGTTGCCGTACCCAAGGAAACCAAGGGTAAATTAGTCGATCGAACTTGGATCCAAGCTGAACCTTATCGGACAAGGTTTTGGTGAGGATCGGCCCCAATATCTATATTTTCCTCTTGGGCCCAATCCACCATACGGGTGAAAGCGCGGGCATAAAGGTACTGCTCCACACTCCTCCGGATTTCGTTCGCCAGTGCGCCCTCATCGAACTGGAGGATATCTGGATGGTCGTTCAGCAGGTTGATCGCCCAATCGGCCGTGATCCCTAGCCCCGCCCTTGAAGTCTGGGCTTCGCCAAAAACTGAGAGTTCGTGGTCGACCGCATAGCCCATGCAGGTCGTAAGCGGGTCCAGAAAGTCATCCGAATTCCCTGGATTGTCGATCCCCTGCATCTCTTCAAGCGCCGTCTGAAATACGGCGTCTTCCATCTCGTCGAAACTCTTCATTTTTGGCTGCTCCTTGGTTAGCTCAACAAGGATTGTCGCCACCGATGAAAGCGACAACAGCGCTCAAAAGAAATTTCTCGATTCGCTAGTCAGCGCTCTCCTGCGGAGTTCTGAACCGCTGGAGGAAACTTTTTTGAGGTCGACTTTCCACGACCGAGCCAAAGCGAGCGCCGGGCCGGTCTTAACAAAAATAAACCCTCCGCCCCACATTGGGACACAATCAAAGACCCACAGCACAGACAGGGATGTTGACCTCAACAGACCAGAACCGCGCACCAACAGGTAAGAAAACCCGTACCCTGTGCCGACGAAGAGCGTTTTGTAGTTCGTGTGTGAAACAAAATTTTGGGGTCCGCACCTGTCCCGTTTACGCGCTGAGATACAAAAAGCCGACAAGGTCCGCATTTTGTATCGAGAAGTATAAACAAGCAGATTTCAAATCTTTTTCCCACTTCGTCACATCATAGTTCACGCCATTAACTAGAACAAATCTCAGCCAGATTGAACCTACGCTAACACTGACAATCCGCACTCAATTTTGTGCTTGCATAATACTTTTCATCATGCGAAACGCCGCTCCCCAAATTCAAGGAGACCGCGACATGACGCGCATCACTTACATTTTTACCAGCCACATGGTGGATGGCGACTTCGATGTTGCTAACGACTGTTTTCGCGGCGCCGCGTTTGCCCGGGGAGGACGTCGGGCAGCACGACCGAGCCTCGATCACTACGATTTCGGCGACCGCCAAACCTACAAGGGGGACTGGCTGTCCTTCGACCCGGATGATCGCTTTGCGGATTTTGACGCACACAACGACAACTGATGGAGGCAACTATGAAGCACCAGACCCTCAACTTCCCCGTCGACTTCGACAAGTGGGCAGCATCGCTCGGGACCAAGAAGCCTCATTCGGCCTCCCATGCACCTTCGGCTTGCCGGCAGACCTTGGACGTCTCCAGGCGATTGTTGCCGCGTGCCTTGCTGCGCAAACTCTTCCCGGGCCATCCGGGTCTGGTCGCCGCGATGGATGGAGATCGCGGCGCTATCGCCACCGTCCGTTTTCGGAGGGATCCGAGGCCGTCGTTCGCACGCGTCAGTCGTAGCGGCCAACGTCGGGCAATACGACAGCTGTTGAACTCCTTGGACCTTTGGCGTGGTGACACCCGAGGGCATGGAGCAAATCCGAGCACGGAATTCGCTGGCTCTAACCTGACGATGAACGGCCACATCAGGATGGATCCGTATACCCGAGCGGTTTTTTCGGAGGGGCTTTGGCCCGGCGCTGACGGCGTCTCCGAAATGGCCTTCGGGGCAATCCTCGATCAGTTCGCTGAGCCCAAATCGGCACCGCGCCCTCCCCCGTGTGTGCCGCAGGCACTCAACGACGTCTTCACCCGGCTCAAGCACCGGACTTACCGCAAAGGTATTCAATGACCAGAACCGCTGACGCTCAAATCGAAACCGCGGCACTCACATACGCAGAGCTCAAGGCGGTGATCAAAACCAGGCCGGGGACGCCCGCTCACACCCGAGCCATCGACGGCATGTACACGCGGGAATTTCTGCGTGGCTACTTCCGGGATGAGCCCAAGGGCGATCTGGGTACCGCGCTACTCATCGCCAATAGCGGCGCGCGCCTGGCGAAGCGGCTGAACGAGCGTCAACTGAAAAACCTCGCTGACCGGCATGGGGTCGAGGCTTATTGGATGGAGGCGCCCATCGCAAATTAAAGGTGCTTGGATCCGCCAAGACCCAAGCACCCTAACTTCACCGGCCGCAATCCCGCCAGGAACTAGTCGGCCGACCACTCAACGTAAACGTCGTGTTCCCAAAGCATGCTGCGCGCCCCCTCGCGTGTCAAGCATCGCCTTGGGCACGGCTGGAGCTTCCCAATGCCAGTCAGCAGTGACTTTTCCTTCCTGCCACCCGATATGCCCGATCGTAGCATTCTGCTTGCGCCGGCAATCCGCGACACCCTCGCAATCCGAAAGATCGCCAAGCGATCGAAAGGGTCAAAGATTGGCGGACTTGTGTGTCCGGCGACCTTCCGATTGATCCGGACTGAGAGCGAGATCGAGCATGCCGCAACACAGCACTGCTATGCCGACCGCGCCGTAGCAACGGTGCGTGAACAAGCTGCCCGCATTGTGGGGCAGACACCCGAAGGGGACAAATTCACCCACATCCTCGACCTCGTCGCCATCACGTTCAAGGGCCTGAAACTCGGGCTCGTGGTCAAGCACTCGAGCAAGGCCGCCAAGATGAGGCTTTGCGACTTCGTCGCGACACTTGCTCCATGGACGCCAAAGCGCGTGGCAGACCGGGTTCTGCCACTCACAAATCGCGACCTGCCCGAGTTTCATGTTCGCAACGCCCAGCATTTTCTTTCTGTGCGGCGCGATCAGCGGAATGTCTTCGATGATTTGGTCCGGGAGGCGGCGCCTTTGGTGGTTGAACCCACTACCATCCGCGAGTTCACGGCCCAATTTGGCGGCGGTGAATTCGCCTTCCGTCCGGTGCTGCGAGCCATCTTTTTCGGGACGTTCGTGCGGCTCGAAGACGGCCTCATCGACGCCGACACCGAAATCCAGTTCTCGGGCTCCGTCGAGCCCGATCTGGATCAGGACCGCCGCTACCCAATGCCCGGCAAGGCGCACTAAGCGACGCCACTCCCTCCCACTAGGCCGGGCGCTCAGCTACCAGGTTCCTACGAGCGTTCGCAGGAACCTACGACAACACAGCCAGCGCACCTACAGCGCTGCAACCCCGCATTCCTTGAACTTGGATATCGCCATGCGCAACACTCACTCTCAGACCTCCGCTTCGGTAGGGACGCTCGCCACCACCTCGCGCTTCCTGATGGAGGGCTACCGCTGGAGGATCAGCGAAGAACGAGAGGATCGTTACTTCCTTGTCGACGCCGATGGCACTGACACACACCTCGAGGTTCTTCGCCTGCACGTGCCTAATCTCGTGGCCACCGGCGCTCTAATCGTCGAGAAGGACTTTTACAACGAGGATGGAAGCGTTGCCCCCCGGGCAGCTGCCAACGCCTTGCTCTCGGGCATGACCGATGAGGAGCGGTACTACTGCCATCTGATGATGGGATACCTTCTCCCATTCGACAAGGCGTACCGGTCCGGCAGGGTCAAGCTCCACAAGAAGTCGATCGAGGCCCATTTTTCGGGCCCGATCGCCGACGCCAATGCTCGAGAATACGCCCTCACTCAAATGGGGTGGCTGGACCGCGTTAAAGTCAGGAAGGGGCAATCCAGCATCCCCCATCACAACCCACCTGGGGCATCCGATTTGAAGCGGATGTACCAGAAGTTCCGTCAGCCGGGTTTCCACTTCCAGGACCTTCGGAAGCGCACCGACGCGTGCATCCATGGTGGCAAACGCCTCGATGACTTCGTCGCGCTGACGACGGAAAACGTCATCCTCCAGGATCACGCGGATGAGAAACGCATGAACATTGCCGCAGTCCAACGCACTGTCGGGGCGCTCATCAACGATGGAAAACCGAGTGGCCACTGGACCACGCAGCCTCCGTCGCACAAGGCGATCAAGAACATCATCAAGCGGCTCATGGAGAGCCGGCTTATCGGCGCGCGCCTTGGGGTTGATGCCATGGAGGATGAAACCGGATCTTGGACCGGGGGGCCTCATTACACCCAGGTTGGCGAGATGGTCTACATGGACTGCTACAAGACCGACCTCATCGTCGATCTCACCAAGCGCGGCGTTTGGATGCACCTGTCTCAAAAGACGCAGGACTTGATCAAGAAGTTCCAGCGTCGCGTTTGGATCTGCGTGGCCATTGATGCAGCTACCCGCGTCGTTCTGGGGGTAAGCTTCGGTCTCGCCGAGGACACCGACTTGTCAGTTCGCACGCTCAGAATGGCGGTGACAGACAAGACGAAGTTTGCCGAAGTCGCTGAATGCGACGCTACGCCGCCTCGTGCTGTCGGCATCTCCGGTCTTGGGACGGATAGCGGCGTAGCGTTCCGAAATGCGCGCTTCCGGACCGTTGCCTATCATGTCACCGGCAATGCTCAGATCGGCATTGTCGGGAAACCAAATCTTCGCGGGGTTGTCGAGCGGCTGTTCAGGACCTTTCATGACCAGTTTCTCCCGTACTTCACCGGGCGAACCTTTTCCAATGTCGTCGAGCGTGGGGATTACGACCCTGAGGTACGCATGACGCTTTTTCTTGAGGAGTTCGGCAGCATGATGTTTCGTTGGTTCACCGACTGCTATCACCTCCAGAAGCACCGTGGTCTCCGTGGCCAGCCCCCGCTCAACCGCTTCAACCAGACCATCGGTGACACCGGGTACGCTCCCGCAATGTCGTCCGACGAACAACGGATCGCCTTCGGAATCGACGTTTGGCGTCTGTTGACACAAGGGGGGCTGCGCTATTGCGGCGTGCAGTACCCCGCCAATTGGTTGGCAGCTCGGTACAAGTCCAACGGCGGCGAGAAGATGCGGGTCAAGATCGATCCGGAAGATCTCGGCCGGATCAGCGTCCTCGTCGACGGGCAGTGGGCGACCCTGGCTGGTCCGGTCGAGATGCAGGGCATCCCATTGTCCCTTTGGCGTGCTCACTGCCGCAAACTCGCAGCAGAATACGGAGAACAGGCAACGATCAATTTTGAGACCGTGGCCAAGGCGCTGTTGAGTTTCCGCAAGCTGAGCGCCGAGGCGTTCTGTCGCGCCAAGCTTGAGGATCGCTCGTACAACAGCAAACACATCGAAGCTGCTGACGAACAGATCAAGCTGCGCTTCGTCTACCGCCCCAAGCCGGCAAGTCACGGTGGCCCCTTGAGCCTGACTGCGTCCATGACGGGCGCATATAAGACAGGCGCAAAGCTGGAACTTCCGGCGTGGGACGAGCCAGGTAAGGTTATGGATTTGGAGCGCGACGAAGCGAACGAGGTCGACCAAAACACCCTCGACGACAAGTTGGTCGCGGACAACGACAACGACGGCGACGACCCGCTTCCCGGTCATGATGACGTTGATGCCGCTTCGCCCACGCCGCCGACCACGTCACAGAAGCCCAAGCGTGCTCCTGTGAACACCAAGCCGATGCCCCAAGTGAAATTCGGCAACTACAAGAAGTAAGGAGCTGTCGAGCATGACAATTGACACCGGAACCGCCGACATCTCCAGCCTCCAGGACGTCCTGGGGGCAATGCAGAGCGCGAAATATCATCGCAATCTGCGGCAACTCATGGGGCGAATGCCCTTCGAAACACCTCAGTTGAAACTGGTGCAGGCAAGCATTCACCGCCTGCACCTGGAGGCAGGCGCAGTCCTGAACGAGGGCGACGAGTGGGGTGAAGGCAACCGGAAACCCTCTAGGGGGGTGATCATAGTCGGGGACAACGGGGCATCCAAAAGCTATTCAATCCAGTATGCCCTCGCCAGTCTGCCGCCCATAACCCTCAAGGGGGGCGGCAGGCACCCTCCAAATCCGCTCTATTGGGAGGCATCGAACGGCGAAGCGCGTGCGTGGCTGAGGGACCTCCTGGCCAAGCTTGGATACCCCACCACGCGCATGCCATCGCCCGAACTTGCTATGCCTCAGATCGCGGCACGTTTGCGTGGGCAGAAGCTGACAATGTTGGGCTGCGATGAGATTTCGCGCGTCCTGAATCCGCGAAATTTTCCGGGGCGGTCGAAGTTGGCGGCGCAGGCCGAGATCGTTTGGACGCAGATCATTCAGATGATTTCAGACCCGGTCTGGCCAACCCCAATCGTCGCAGCGGGCACGATGGAGCTTGTGGACACATTGCATCTGCTTCGTTCCGGCTCGAACGTGCCAGTCGCCCGTGGTGACCTTCTTCGCCGTTGCGACCTGATAGTGATGCCATCACTGACTATGGACGACGCCGATGCCCTGTGTGGATACATCGATGCTTACTGTACGGAGTTGAATGTCACCAATCACCTCAAGGAAGGGAGTGACGTTGGCAACCGCCTGGTCAACGCGTCGCGTCGAGGAATGGGAACGGCGCTTGAGATCGCCCAGCGCGCTGTCGCCTTGGCCTCTGTTCGCCGACGGGGCGCTCTGAGCATTAGGGATTTCGCCAACGTCCTGGCGGTTTTTACCTCCTGCTCTGAGGAGAACAATATTTTCCTGGCGAACGACTGGACAAGGATCGACTTCCAGAAGGTCGCAGCCGTGGACTTTGAAGACGCCCGAAACGCCACAAAATCCTCGAACGCAGATCTGGAGGGCCTGTTCTGATGACCAACTTTTATAATGTTGCCCCTCTCTCGGATTGCCTGCCGCTGTGCCCTCGCGAAACTGCGCTCAGCTACGTTTCGCGTCTGGCCCCCTATTTTGGGTGCCAGTCCACGTATCAGTTCTGCAAGGACTTCGACCTCGATCTGTCGAAGCTGATGGATGGTGACCACGACGCTCTGATGCACCTGTCTCGGCTCACCAATGCCGATTTTGGCGAACTTCAGCGCTGGTCCGCGATCACCCTGCCGAGCGGCCGGAAGTCAATCAACGGGCAGGTGCTGACGCACAGTCGGTCGTCACGTCGGACAATGGCATTTTGCCCCCTTTGCGCGTCAGAGGATATTGCTACCAATCCAAAGGTGACAGCGGATTTGGCCGTTTACGTGAGAGCTGAATGGCAGGCTTCGGACATCCGACATTGCGGAGCACACAGGGTCCCTCTCCTTCGATACGTAGTAGATAATCGGCGATCGCGCACCGACCTGGGCAATTTTATTGGCCAGTTCATGGCTGACTACGAGGGCGCAGCGACAGCAGAGAGCAATGTTGGTGACCTGGAAACATATTCCCTGAGCCGACTTATTGGGACTGATCAGTCGCCAATTCCTCACCTGGACGATCTTGACCTCTGGCAGGTTGTCTCTCTTTCAAGGTCGATGGGGGCAGCGATGGTCAACGAGGTAAGGCAGTTTAAGCTTCTTGACCTTCGTCGCCTCGATGAACTCGGCGCTATCGGATTCGCTGCGCTTTACGGCGGCATTGAAACTATTGAAGTGGCTTTTCAGGGCATTCGGTCCAACCACTGGAAGGATCGTGAAGTTGGGGCGCTCAAGCGTGTCGAGCGCTTCTTCAAAAACAGCGTCAGAACCGAAGCAATTGCGCGTATCTCGGGGCTGATAGCCGAAGCCGCGTTTGCAACCTTCCCGTACAAGTTGGGTGAGCGTTTCTGCGGCGTAACGTGTGAGACTGTCAGCGTGCAACCCAGCGGTGTAGCGAGGGAGTCACTCGGAATTCCGAAATCCATCTGGCACGCGTTTGTCTCGGCCAAGCCGGCTTGGGTGGTACACGAGGGTGGCCACTCTCGACATACCTTAGTCGAACTTGAAGCTGCTCGTGCATTCTTCAGGAACTACATCCTCGTCGATTCGCTGCCCGACCTCGCTAGGCAGCACGATCTCAGCCGGCAACATCTCCAGCACCTCAAGCTCGGAGGGGCGATCGCGCCGACCGCCTTTGCAAATCTTCCGAACGTGGTCGAACTTTATTCGAGGTCGGAGGTCGAAGAGGCGATCGTTAGAGCGCAACGCTTCCAAACCATTGCGGCCAATGACAACGAAATCCCCGTCGGATATCTAAATCTGTTGCAGGTGAGCAAAGTCCACGCCATCGGAATCCAGCAGCTTCTGGATGAGATTCATGCCGGAACTATTCACTGTGTCCGAACGGAAGGGGGCTCGAACGCGAACCTCACAACCTGGATCGATCCAGTGGAAGCCATGAAGAAAATTTTCGGATTCGATACACCTATGACCTTGCAAGGGGCTTCGGACTTCATCGGTCTCCACATCAATCATGTGAGGATTTTGGCGCAGCACGGGATTTTGCCGAGCCGCTCTCGGCCACGTGGAAACGGCATCTTCCTTACCTTCGAGCGAGCAGATGTTGAAGCATTTGTCACCAAGTACGTCACGACCGGCGAAGTGACGAGGCGAAAACTAAAAATTCCGACCTCTGTTTCCGCTGTCGAAATTAGGCACCCAAGCTGGAACACAGCTCCCGTTCGACTTTACGAACGCGCGAACCTGGCGGCAGCCTGACCGCGCCTGATATCTTTGGCGATGCAAGCCGCTGCCTCCTTAGGTGCAGCGGCTTTCGTGTTTTTCGAGCTCCACCATCCAGATTTTCTCAGATTTGATTTTCAGCTTTTCCTTCAGCTTGGATCAATCTATACGTTCAGATCAGTGCTCTAGAGTCTAGGGATTCCGGGCGTTTTCGGACCCCATGGATAATTCTAATAGCGAACTTAGAGCATCTCTAGGTTGTTGCCCGTTGGAACTATCCAAGGCGTGACGCGAGAGGCGCGAAACCAGCGCATTTTCTCAGGATTTTTGGGTTTTTTGGGCACGCTCGGCCTGGCCAAAGCCCGCACTGGCCTCCCAATGCTTCGTGTCCACCGGGGTTCGGTGTCTTTAGCTGCCCGAGTTTGATCTCCTGGCCGCATTTGCCTCGCCATCAGCGCTCTTCAGTTCAAAAAAACACCGTAACGCGGTGTCCTCAAAACCCTCCGCAGCTCAGTCGTCCATGAGCCGCTGCGCGCCTTCTGCAGATGAACCGCACCTAAACCTCTGGTTCACGGCAGCGTGAACTCGGCTTCGTTATTACCGCCGTCATCGAAAAACGCACTCACCCAGTGCAGAAACCAAGGATGACGAAATGACCAAAATCTTCTCGACCACCATTTCCCTCGTTGTGGCCATGGCCGGCATTGCGGCCGTCGCCACGCCGGCCCAGGCGGCGACCCGCCTGATGAGCAGCACCGTCGATGCTTTCGAATATCGGTGCGAACGCCACGATGGCATTTTCTCGGCTGCCGGTCAGTCCGTAAGCTGTCAAACGCCCACCGTTGCAGTCTCCTGCGACTACTTCGATGTTCGCCAGGCCGTCTGTGCCTGGCCGGGAATTGAAAATCAGATCGCCGTCATTCGCGTGATTGGCACCATTCCGGCCGGCTACACGGCGTCGCTCTCGAGCGATGACGACTCCGCCATTGCAGACGCCCCCGGCAACGGCGGTGGCGGTGGCGGTGGCTTCATGGGGCCTAAGGACATCCAGGACGCACCGAATAACGATCCGAAGCCGAACTGGGATGGTCCGAAGGACTTCCAGATGGCCCCTTGAGCGGACCGATGCGGAAGGCGATCCTTTGGGTCGCCTCTCCCATTGTTCGCTTTCGCGAAGAGCACCAAACGAAAAGGGCCGGTGCGCGGCACCGGCCCCAGTCCAACTCGCAGAACCCTACTGAGCGGCGCCTGCGTCTGCCGCCAGTTGCCCGAGTTTGACCTGAACAAGCAGGCTCAACTCGTCATAGACGTTCCATTCATCGACGATCTTGCCATTCTTCCAATGGTAGTGGCTCATGCCCATCACCTGCACGCGCTTGCCGGTCGGGTCGCCCAGCGTGCCCAAAATGCCATAGCCAAGGTGATGGCCTTCCATCAGCCAGCGCACCGCGACCTTGGTGCCGCCCTCTTCGCAGGGGTTGGACGCCACATGCTGCACTTCAAACGACGCGTCGGGCAGCGAACCGATCAGGCCCAGATGCTGATGAATGATGGCCGCCTGGCCATAAAGCTCCTTCATCAGCGGCCCATGATATTGCGCGTTCGGCGCATAGTCCTGAGCGATGCGGCCGAACATGCGCTTGGTGAAAACCTCATGCAGCATTTCAATCGTCTGCGCCTCGATGTCGTTATGCGCAAGCGAGGTATCGGCCTTTTCGTTCGGCGGCGTCTGGCCGAGGAACCGGCGATTTTCGCCGATGTCGAGCGAGATCAAACCGGCGTCGAACTTCGCCTTGGCCGTCTTCATCGCAAAATGATGCGGGTCGAGCCCAAGCTGCTGAATGATCGCCATGGTGTCGGCCACCACCCATTCGCGATAGATCTTGTTTTCAAAGATCATGCAGTCGGCAATGGTGCGCGAAACGAAGGGGCGCCCCGTCGGCTGGCCAAGATGACCATATTGGGTATGACGGCCCGAACCGGTCACGAGATGGCTGGTATAAAAGCCGTCCTTATCGTCGCCGTTCCAGATCACCTGCGTGCCCATGCCGCGGCGTTCGGGGAAGGAAACGAGACGCTGAATGGTGTCGCGCACCACGTCTTCACGATTATAGATCGTGCCGGTGGTGCCATAGAGCACGCAGTTATGCGTGTAATGGGTATAGATCAGTCCGATATCGCGCTCGTCCCAGATCTTGTGGGTGCAGCGGATGATGTAATCGACGATGTCGGTATAGATATCGTCAAAACCGTTCAGCGACTGGCTGCGCGGCCTGTTGGTCGGCGCCAGGTCGGGATAGTCGTGCCGCTCCACCTGCAGCACGTTTTCCACCGCGACGGGCGAAGCGCCCTTGGTCTTGGGATTGCTCGTTGCGTCGCTCATTTCCGCTCCTTGGGTCTGTGACGGCTCTATCGAGAGTTTTTCTGTCGTCCAATCCAGCCAATCACTGACATGACGCGCCACTGCGGCTGGATTTTCAAGCGGGCTGAAATGCCCGGCTTTTGGAATGATAAAATAGCGGGCGCCGGCAATCCCGGCCGCTAATTCCTCATGCGCGGCAAGCGGGCAAACCTGCTCGTCCGCGCCGGCAAGGATTAGTGTCGGTACCCGGATCGCACCAAGCCGCGGCCGGCTATCGGCGCGGCAGATCGCCACTTCGGACTGATCGGCCAGAACCCCCGCCCCAGCATCGACCGCCATGGCAAGAATGGTCTCGCGCAGTTTTTCGTTTGCCGCATTTTCAGGCGAAACCAGCCGGTCCCAGCTATCAAGAATATAGCCACCCATCCCCTCGCCCCGCGCCTTGTCGACAGCGGCACGTCGCATCCCGGCATTGGCTTCCGGATCCGGTCGCGCCGTCGTGTCGATCAGTGCCAGCCCGGCAATCCGCTCCGGCGCCAGCGCCGCCATTTCCAGCGCCACGATGCCGCCGAGCGAAAATCCGAGCAGCGCAAATCGCTCCGGTGCCATCGCCAGCAGCTTGACCGCAAGGTCCTGCGTCGTCCTCGCTCCGGTCATCGGCAACACGCTGATATCGGGATGGTTGAGCGCCGCCAGCAAAGGCGCAAACAGCCTCTCGTCGCATACCGTGCCGGGCAGCAATAGCAGCGGCATGGCATTCGCTTCTGCACTGTCCCGCTTCAGATCGGCGTTGGCTTGGCTATTCATCTCTACCGGATCACGGCTTGGCCCCGACGAAAGATCGAGGCCCCTCTCACCAAAAAACACTGGCGCATTTTGACTACGTATGCAAGATCATTCTCAGCCTATTGGAGACGCTCGATGTTAGCAGTCTGCTAACCAATTGCCGTCTCGCGTTGTCGTTTCGGAGACCGATGCTAATGACAAATTCCCCCTTCCCCGGCGTCACCTATGTGAAGGCCCCAGAGCGTTCCTCGATCAGCGACAACGCCCCAGTCGAAACCCTGGTCGCCGAAATCATCGCCAATGTCCGCAAGAACGGCGACAAGGCGGTCCGAGAATATTCGGCAAAATTCGACAAATCCGACATCGACGTTTTCGAAGTCACCGCTGCCGAACGCGAAGCGGCCCTTGCCGAACTCGATCCGCAAACGCGTCGGGATACCGAGTTTGCCATTGAAAACGTTCGCAAATTTGCCCAGGCGCAGCTTGCGACCATCCTGCCGCTCGAAGTCGAAACCCTGCCCGGCGTCCATATGGGTCACCGCGTCATCCCCATCCAGCGCGTCGGCTGCTACGTCCCCGGCGGCCGCTACCCCCTTCTCTCCGCCCCGATCATGACCATCGTCCCGGCCACGGTCGCCGGCGTCGATGAAATCATCGCCTGCCTGCCGCCCAATGCCCACAAGGCCATGATCGCCGGCTGCCATCTCTCTGGTGCGACACGGATTTTCCGCATCGGCGGCGCCCAGGCCATCGCGGCCATGGCCTACGGAACCGAGACCGTTCCGGCCGTCAACAAGATCGTCGGCCCCGGCAATGCCTTCGTCAACGAAGCCAAGCGCCAGGTTTTCGGCCCGGTCGGAATCGATCAACTCGCTGGCCCGTCTGAGATTTTTGTCGTCGCGGACAAAACCGGCGATGCCGAAATGATCGCCACCGACCTCCTCGCCCAGGCCGAACACGACATCCGCACCCGCGTCGGCCTCATCACCACCGACAAGGCCCTCGCCGAAGCGGTGTTGAAGGAAGTCGAAGCCCAGCTCCAGACGCTGTCGACGGCCAACACCGCCCGCGAAGCCTGGATCAACTATGGCGAGATCACCGTCTGCGATAGTGAAGCCGCGATGATCGCCTATTCCGATCTCATCGCCGCCGAACACCTGCAGGTGCACACCGCCGACGCCAAGGGCTTTGCCAAAAAGCTGAGGAATTACGGTAGCTTGTTCATCGGCGAGCTCGCGAGCGTCGTCTATTCCGACAAGTGCTCGGGTACCAATCATACCCTCCCCACCATGGGCGCCGGCGCCTATACCGGCGGCCTATGGGTCGGCGCCTATGTCAAAATCGCCACCCACCAGTGGCTCGACGAAGAAGGCGTCAAGCAGGTCGCCCCACCCGCCGCCCGCCAATCCGCCAGCGAAGGCCTAGAAGGCCACCGCCGCGCCGCCCAGCTCCGCCTCGATCGCATGCAGGCGAAGAACTAAGCAAAGGGCCGGTGGAAACACCGGCCCTTTTCATCTCTGATCTCTCGGTAGCCTCATGGTGAGGCGGGAGCATAGCGACCCTCGAACCACGAGGCGTGGCAATGGCTTAGCTAATCTTGTCCGCCTCAAGCCAAGCCGCCCGCAGTTTCTCGATCGTGAACCCTGGCGCCCGCGCCGCCGACAAAATCGGCACTTCCTTGCGCATCACCACGTCGATTGCCCAAGGCATACGCTCAATGTGCTCTGCCGGAATAACCACCGCCCCATGACGATCCGCATGGATCAGGTCATCGGGCCGCACCGTCATCCCAAACACCGTCACCGGGCAATCGAGCTCCGTCACATGCACAAAAGCATGGCTCGGCCCCACAGCCCCCGCGATCACCTGATAGCCCTCATCGAGCATCCCAAGATCGCGCAACACGCCATTGGTCACGGTTCCGGCAACCCCCAGCCCCTTATGCTGGGCCACCTGCATCTCGCCCCAAAAACCGCCAATCACATGCGGCCAATCGGTATCTTCGATGACTGCGACGGTTGGCCCCTCGCCGCCCGAAACATACTCATAGTACTGCATTCGCAAGGCACGAACCTCGGCGGCCGGCTTCTGCGCCGGAGATGATGCCCGGATCTTTGCCGTACGCGCAAAACCCACAACCGGCGGCAGTGAGGGGTCAGCGCAAACCACCGGTATTTTGGTGAAACCCTCCGCCGTGCGCCCACCCATAACGTGTTCGAGCGCATTGCAAACAGTTGGTGTGTCAACCTTTTTCAGGGCCGCCAGTGCCTCAGACGATATCTTTGCCATTGTCCCTCCAGTTCCGCCGCCTCTTCGCTGTCCCCATGGTGAGAGGCATTACTCCGCAGCCTGAGCGGTTGCGAATTGCGGCGCGGCCGGCGAGGCGGCACCGCGGATAACGAAGATGATCGCATCGGCCGAGGCCGGATTGCGGAAGCCGTGCATCAGGCCAACCGGCACGGTCAGCGTATCGCCGGCACCGAGAATGAGCGAACCGCCATCCCAGTTAAATTCCAGCGTGCCAGACTGCACAAACAGCACTTCCTGCTCGGAACGCGCATGCGCCGGCACAGTCGCGCCGGTTTCGAGCTTCAGGCGACGCACAGTGAAGTCATGCTTCCAGTGACCGACAATGGGGCCGGCCTTGACGCCGTCCTGCCCATCGACATCGCCGATAACGCCAGCTTCTTCAACGCCTTCGCCGGATAGCGGTGAATTAACATCGCCCTTGATGTCAGCCGCCTTGATGGCATATTTCGACAGCTCGGACATCGGCGGGGTCGCCAGTTCCTGCATCTTGGCCGCGTCAGGCGGCAGTTCGAGCTCAGCGCCTTCCGGCACCTTTTCGCCCAGCGTCGTATCGACCAGCTTGCCGCCCTTGAGCAGCTTCAGACCAAAATCCTCAGCCATCTTGAAGACGCTCGGCGCCCAAACGACCTTGCCCGGGTCGTCGTGTCCAAGCACCACGGCGAGGAAGCCAGTGCCCTCATCAAGCTTTTCAAAGCCGCGGAACATATGCGTCGGGACAGTCGCCACGTCGCCCGGCTCAACGTCGAGATAGCCCTCGTCCTTGTTGGCGCCGAACACAAACCGCCACTTGCCCGTATGGACGAGAAACGTCTCGGCGGTCAGGTGCGAGTGCTGCGAATTGGTGCAGCCGAACGGCTGGCGCGCCGCGCCGAAATTGAAGCCGTGGGCCTCAGGGATATGCACCACCTGCGCCTTGTTCTCGGAAACACCGGGCCCAATGATGGTGAAGTTTTCCTTGCGGTCCGAACCCGGCGTCCGCGCGTCGATGAACGCGTTGCGCAGACCCTTCAGATCCGCATAGCGCACCAGGCGCTTTTCCATTTCGGCCTGGGTCCAAGTCTTGCTCTGAGTCATGGTGACATCCTCTTTCCAGTGGCAGAATAACAGTTTTGCATTCGTATGCAATATGGGTCGCAATAGGGGCGGAAGCATGTCGCAGGAGACATGCTGTCAGCTCTTTGCGGGTTTGAAAATGCGCCGTCCATCGACGTCGATGACGCCGGTTTTGGGCAGGCGAGCCGAGGTTCTCACCACCAGTTCGCCGTTGAGAATCCGGTGCTCAGCCTCGATTTCACCGCTCGAAATCTGCTCCATCAGGATGCTGACGGTCGCCTCAACCATGCGCTTCAGCGGCTGGCTCATTGAGGTAATGCCATAAGAGGTCCAGCGCGCCGGGCCCACGTCATCATAGCCGACGATGGATAGATCCTCGGGCACAGCAAGCCCGAGCTCATGCCGCGCCACGTCCATCACCGCCACGGCCATGTGGTCATTCGCGACAAACAGCGCGTCCGGCCGATCCTCTCGCGAAAGCATCTTTCGCGCCGCCGCTTCGGCTTCAGCGCGATCATAGTTCGCAACTTCGACCATGATCTCGGTGTGCCCGGCCTCGGCGAGGCCTTCCTTGTATCCAGCAAAGCGGTCGCGGTTCGTGGAAGAACTTTCGAGCCCGGAAATATAGCCGAACTTCTTGTGGCCACCGGCCACGAGGAACTCCGCCACACGCCGTCCGCCCTCGCGATTGCGCGTTGTCACGCTCGAAACCGCATCGCGCTCAGTTGTTCGATTGAACAGCACAACAGGAATACCAGCCGCCGCGCATTCTTCGGAAAGCTCGGACGACAGCGAGGTCGAGGCCAAGACGATCCCATCGACGCGATATTGCATCAGTTGATCGAAAATCGGGTCGCTATCGCGATCCATGAAGCCGGTGAACAGCAGCAGCCGATAGTTTTCCTTGGCCAGCAGCCGGCCGAGTTCTTCGAGCACGTCGGGGTAAAACAGGTTTTCGAGATAAGCCATCACCACCGCGATGATGCGCGAGCGATTGGTGATCAGCGAGCGGGCAATGGCATTGGGCCGATAGCCCAGCTCCTTGGCAGCGGCCATCACCTTGGCGCGGGTCTTGGGCGAAATGGAAGCGCCGGGCGTAAAAGTGCGGGAAACAGCCGATTGCGACACGCCTGCGCGGCGCGCCACCTGTGACGACGTCACCCCGGACTTTTTTACTCCGCTGTCCATCCACCATCCACCAAGAGCGCAGTGCCGGTAATCAGCCCCGCCGCCTCCGAGGCCAAAAAGACGATTGGCCCCATAATGTCCTCCACCCGACCCAATCGTCCGAGCTTAATCTTGGACAGAACCCAGGAGCGAAAATCAGGGTCGCTCAAGGTCTTGGCCGTCAGCTCGGTTTCGATAAATGTCGGACACACCGTGTTCACACGAATATTGCTGGCGCCCAGCTCAATAGCCATGGCCTTTGTCAGGCCTTCAACAGCATGTTTGCTGGCGGCATAAACCGCGCGATTGGGCCCACCGACATGGCCCATCTGCGAGGAGACATTAATGATTGAGCCGCCCTGCCCCGTCGCCTGCAATCTCCCCACGACGGCCTGGGAAACAAAGATCGTCGCAGCGAGGTTGAGCTGCATTACGGCCTGATAATCCGGCTCGGTGATGCCGCCGATAGACGAGTGCCGCGCCGTGCCGGCCGAGTTGACGAGAATATGGTAGGGCTCGCTCTCTTCCACAAAAGCGCGAACGGCGTCGAAATCAGTGATGTCGATGGCCACGCCTTCTGCCGCAAGGCCGGCGTCGGCCAGGGCATTGACGACCTTTTCGACATCGCCCGCCGTGCGCGCTGCCACCGTCACCGCGGCGCCGGCTTCAGCCAGAGCCACGGACGCCCCGAGCCCGATGCCGCGCGTTCCCCCGGTAACGAGGGCACGCTTTCCATCGAGGCGAAATGTCGGCGTCCGCGGCAGGTTCATTTATTCAGCAGCCTTCGTGGTTGGTACAGCGGCGGTACCATAAGGCACGTTGCGACCGCCATAGCGACGCACGCGGATATTGGCCTGTTCGGCATGGCCGACAAAGCCCTCGAGCATCGACAGGCGCGAACCATAGGCACCAATCGTGGCCGAAGCCTCGTCTGATGTCACCGTCTGCCACGTGCAGGTCTTCATGAATTTGCCCACCCAGAGGCCCCCGGTATAGCGCGCTGCCTTCATCGTGGGGAGAGTGTGATTGGTGCCGATAACCTTGTCGCCATAAGCCACATTGGTGCGCGGCCCGAGAAACAGCGCGCCATAGTTGGACAGGTTATCGCGGAACCACATATCGCGGTCGGTCATGACCTGCACATGTTCGGAGGCAATGCGATCGGCCTCGGCCAGCATTTCCTCGTAAGACTCGCAGACGATGACTTCACCGAAATCGGCCCAGGACTTTTTCGCGATGTCAGCCGTGGGCAGGATCGTCAGCAAACGCTCGATCTCAGCCATCGTGTCGCGCGCCAGCTTCTCCGAATTGGTGAGGAGAATCGCCGGGCTCGTCGGACCATGCTCGGCCTGGCCGAGAAGGTCGGTGGCGCAGAGTTCGCCGTCGACGGTTTCGTCGGCAATGACCAGTGTTTCGGTCGGACCCGCAAACAGATCAATGCCAACGCGACCATAAAGCTGGCGCTTGGCTTCAGCGACAAAAGCATTGCCGGGGCCAACAAGCATATCGACCGGCTTGATGCTCTCTGTGCCGATGGCCATCGCCCCAATCGCCTGGATACCGCCGAGCACGTAGATTTCGTCAGCGCCAGCCATGGCCTGCGCCGCAACGATTGCCGGCGCGGCTTTGCCATGGAACGGCGGCGCGCAGGTGATGACGCGGGGGCAACCGGCAACCTTGGCGGTAAGAACCGACATATGGGCCGAGGCCAGCAGCGGATATTTGCCGCCCGGCACGTAGCACCCTACGGCCGAAATTGGCACGTGCTTATGACCAAGGATCACACCTGGCATGGTCTCGACTTCGAGGTCGAGCATCGTCGCCTTCTGCTTCTGCGCGAAGTTACGAACCTGGGTCTGCGCGAATTCGATGTCGTGCAGATCCTGATCGGTCAGCTGCGCCTTGCAGTCGTCGATTTCCTTCTGACTCAGCCGGAAGTCCTTGCGGTCCCACCTGTCGAACTTGATGGAGAGATCGCGCACGGCCTCGTCGCCGCGCTTTTCGATATCGCCGAGAATGCCTTCGACCGTTGCGCGAACCTGGCGATCCGCCTCCGCCCGCTCCTCGACATCCTTACCGCGCTTCAGCCAAACTGGCATGGGACGCTCCTCTTATGGTTCGATTTAGCATAATGAATACGTATGCAATATTGCAAGTGTGTATCCGGTGTTACCGTGATTTTTGCCGCGTGAACTAAGGTTGCGGCGGGCGTTGCAGGCTGAAATCGGTGGCTTGTTCGAAGGCATGTCCAAACTGAACTACCCGCGCCTCGTCGTGATGCCGCCCCACGATTTGCATGCCAATGGGCAGGCCCTCATGGAAGCCAACTGGCAAAGCTAATACCGGATGGCCGGAAACGTTGAACCCGATGGTGCGCATCGGTGTCCATACCGCCTCTTTTTCGAATGGTGCAGCTTCAAGAGCCGTGGTCAGCGCGCCAACGGTGATGATGACATCCTGGGCGGCGAGCAGCCGGTTGACCGCCTGGGTGAAATCGCTGCCGATCTGCCGCGCTACTGCCAGTTCCGCATCGGTGATGGCAAAGCCGGCGGCTAGACTGAGGAAGGCGCGACGGCCATAGGCGTCGGGGTGATTGCGCAGCTCGTCGGTGTGGAAATCGAAGCTTTCCTTGTGAAGGATCGCTGCCGCAGCGATTTCAATGGTCGGATAATCCGGCAGTTCGATCTCGGTGACGATAGCGCCAAGCTGGGTCAGTTGCGAGACGGCGGCGTCCATTGCCGTAACCACTGCGGGCATCACTTGTTGATCACTGGCAAACCAGTTGCGGGCATAGCCGATCTTCAATCCAGCGACGGGCTGGCCGAGCAGGCGCGTCGCAGCGCCCTCCCCGCTTTTGCCTGCGATGATGTCTAAGGTTAGCGCCGCCTCAGCGACAGTGCGGCTCATGGGGCCGATATGATCCATGCTTGGCGACATGGTCAGTGCGCCGTCCTTGGAGATCGAACCAACGGTCGGCTTGAAACCAACGACGCCGCAATAGAATGCGGGACCACGCAGGGAGCCCCCGGTATCGGAGCCTATCGTGGTGCGGAGCAGCCCGCCGGCCACCGCCACGGCGCAGCCGGACGACGAGCCGCCAGTGATGTGCTCCAGGCTCCAGGGATTGCGCGCAGGCGGAAAAAGCCCGCTCTTATCGGGGCCAACCGTGCCCCATTCATAGGTCGCAAGCTTACCTAGGATGACAGCGCCCGCCTCGCGCAAGCGTCTTACGACTTCACTGTCCTCTGTCGCCAGGGCATCGCGGCGCCCCGGTGCATTTGCCGTGGTGGCAAGGCCGGTTACATCGATCATGTCCTTGATGCCGACAGGAATGCCATGTAGCGGACCGCGATCCCGCCCGGCCGCTAACTCGTCGTCGGCCGTCTTTGCATCCGCCCTCGCCTGCTCGGACGCCACCACGTAGAAAGCTAAATAGGCGGCGTCGCGCACCTCGATCCGGCGCAGCGTCGCCTCCACCAGCGCCACGGACGTCAGCCGTCCATCACGCAGGCGACGACCGAGTTCGACGATATCGAGATCAAGCACATGGTCATCCGACGCGGCGACGACGGGGCCGGCGAGACCGTCGCTCATCCACGCAGCCAGGCCAAACAGCCCCTTGGCCTCAGTCTCGGTCAGGCCAAGCCCTGCCGCTGCCGCCCGCTCGCGAAAATAGGCGGTCTGGTCGGACGTATCGGCCATTTATGAAATCCGGGCGCCAGTTGAATGATCGAAGAGATGGCAAGCCGAAGCGGGAATGGCCACCCGCGCCATGTCGCCAATTTCGGCGCGATAATCCTTGCTGACCTTGATGGACACCAGTTCGCCTGCCACGCGCATCGACAGCATGGTCGCTTCGCCCAGCAACTCCACCGTGTAGATCGGCGCCTCGATCTGCCCATTGGCCTCAGCAAGCGTCGCATCCTCGGCGCGGAAGCCAAGCGTCACCGGCCCCTTCACTGAAGGCGTCAGTCCCTCGATGCGAATGCCCGCAGCGGTGAAGACGCCGCCTTCGATACTGCCCTTGATCAGGTTCATTGCCGGCGAGCCAATAAAGCTCGCGACAAAAGTATTGGCCGGGCGATCATAGATCTCCATCGGCGTACCGACCTGCTGCACCAGCCCCTTGTTCATCACCACCACGCGGTCGGCTAGCGTCATGGCTTCGATCTGGTCGTGGGTCACGTAGATGGTGGTGCGCTTGAGCGTATGGTGCAGGTTCTTGATCTGGGCACGCGTCGAAACACGCAGCTTGGCGTCAAGGTTCGACAGCGGCTCGTCCATCAGAAACGCGTTGGGCTCGCGCACGATGGCGCGAGCCAAGGCAACACGCTGGCGCTGCCCACCAGAAAGCGCCGCGGGGCGGCGTTGCAGGAAATCGTCAAGCTCGACCATCTTGCTCGCCGCCATGACGCGTTCATGGTGCTGTTCCTGCGACACTTTCCGCACCTTCAGCGGAAAGCGGATGTTTTCGTAAACCGTCATGTTCGGGTAGAGGCCATAGCTCTGGAACACCATTGAGATGTCCCGATCCTTGGGCTCGAGCTTGTTGACCAGCCGGTCGCCGATCCAGATTTCACCCTCGGTGATCTCCTCGAGCCCGGCGATCATCCGCATGGTCGTAGTCTTGCCGCAGCCCGAGGGGCCGAGCAGCACCAGAAATTCCTGGTCGGCGATATCGAGGTTGAAATTATCGACGCCGACAAAATTGTTCCAGCGCTTCGAAACGTTCTTGAGACGGATCTGGGCCATGATTTTATCCTTTCACCGCGCCGGCCGTGAGGCCCGAAACGATCTGGCGTTGGAAGAAGAGCACGAGAATGAAGAGCGGCACGGTGGCCGACACAACTGCCGCCACGGCAAACATGACATTGCCCTGTTCTTGCACCGAACCGAGGAAGCTCGAGATTTTCGGCACCATGGTCTGGTTGTCGGCGCTGAGCAGCATCGAGGTCACGGCAAAATCGTTGTAGGCGAGGAGGAAGCTGAAGAGCCCCGTCGTCACCACGCCCGGCCACATCACCGGAATAATGACGCGGCGGAAAGCCTCGAAGCGTGAGCACCCGTCGACCATGGCACTTTCGTCGAGATCCTTAGGGATCGAGAGGAAGAACGAGTGCAGCATCCAGAGCGTAAAGGGCTGATTAATGGCGACCAGCACGATGATCGAAGTGGGCAGCACGCCCCAGATATTGAGCTGGAAGAACGGCAGCAGATAGCCCGAAACCAGGGTGATATGTGGCATGGCGCGAAACACCAGCGCCAGGATCAAGATCCAGAATGCGTAGCGCTGTCCCGACCGCGCCAGTGCGTAGCCGCCAAGCGTGCCGAGAGTGAGCGAGATCACGGTGACCGAGACGGTGACGATGGCCGTATTGAACACCGCACGCCAGAATTCCTTGGTCACCCAGGCACCATAGTAGCCCGAGCCAGTAAATGAAGAACCGTCATTCTGGCGCTGGGTATAGGTGCCGAGAATGGCGTTCCACCAGCTCTCGCGGGAGAAGAAATCGGGCTCGACCTTGAACGAACCCCAAACCGTCCAGAGGAACGGAAAGGCAGCCAGGATCACCCAGATCACGATGAAGCCCACGATCAGGATATTCAGGCCCAGCGGGCGCTTGTGAGAAAGCGTGGCTTCGGACATGTCAGACCACCTTGTGGTTGAATTCGCGCCAAGTGCGGACCAGCACCGGCATGAGCAGGATTACGACGCCGATAATTGTCAGCACTGAAGTCGCACCGGCCGAGCCGAAAAGCTGCGCGTCGCCCGCGAGATCATTGAAAATCATCCAGCTCAGCGAGGTCGCATTGGCCTCGGCCGAGAAACCAACGATCGGCTCGAACACGCGGAAATTGTCCATCAACTGCACCAGCGCCACGAAGGTCGCGAGCGGGGCAAGATGGGGAATGACGATGTAGCGAATGCGCTCCCAGCGCGACGCGCCGTCAATCATCGCCGATTCCAGCGTATCGGCCGGCACGGTTTGCAGGCCAGCATAGAAGACCACGAAACTGAACGGCGCATTGGTCCAGACGCCGTAAAACAGCAGCGAGAACCACGTCAGCTGGGGCGATTGACGCAGCGACAGTGTCGGGTCGCTAAAAATGTGCCGCAGGCTGGCGCCGATAATGCCATTGGGCTGGATCATCCAATAAAGGATCAGCGAGCCGATCAGCGGCGTGATGATCATGGGCAAGAGTGAGAAAAAGATCACTGGCCCCTTGGTCACCTTGGGCAGCGTGTTCACCGCCAGCGCAATGGCAAAACCCAGCGCCATGGCGAGCGGCGTCACCACGAAACAGAACACCAGCGTAAAGCTCAGCGCCTTGTAGAAAGGCAGATTGTAGATGCGGGTAACGACGTCGCCAAAGCCATTGTTATTGGCCAGGATGGCGCCAATTTCGTTCACCGCGAGATGCCCGCGATTGAGATAGGTCCCAAAACCGTTGAACTGGCCCATCGGCTGCTCGGCCTTGAGCGCAGCCATGGCAGCGGTATCGACGCGCGTTTCCTTGGTGCAGCCACCAAACGGCTGGCAGCTTTCCACCTCGACGAGAATGCGCCCATGCTCGACGTGAAAGCTCTGCACCACCACCGAAACAATCGGCAGCGCGATAAACAGCACCATCGCGATCAGCGAGGGGAGAATGAAGGCAAAGAATGTCTTGTGCGGCATCGAGGCCTCCGGAGACAGAGCTGAGGAGTATGCGCTGAGTTTTCCGCGTTTTAGACGCGATGTCTCAGTCGACACCCTCCCCCTTGTGGGGAGGGATCAAGGGTGGGGTGGGAGCCCCGATATTTTGGGCTCTCGTCACCCCCTCCCAACCTCCCCCATCAAGGGGGAGGTGCCGTTCGGTGGATGAGGGAACAACGGAGCCCGCATCAGGATGGCAACCTTACAGGTAGCCGCCTTCCTTGGCAGCAGTGTCATAGGCCGCCTTCACGTCGGACAGAGCCTGAGTGGCATCTTCGCTACCAGCCATGAATTCGGCCAATTCCGAGGACAGCGCGGTGTGCAGCAGGCCCATATAGGGCTGCATCGGGTAGGCACGGGCACCAGCATTTGCCGTGGCGATCACGCCGACCGCATTCGGGCCGGGCTCATAACCGGAAACCAGCCAAGTCGCGACGGTCGGGTTGGCGGCAACCATTTCTGGGCTGATACCATGCACCATGGCTTGGAACGAGGCAGCTGCGTCTTCGTCCGAGATATTCTTGGCAATGGTGAAGCCATCCCACCACAGCGCCACAGCCGGGATCGAACCGCCACCGATGGTCGGCGCACCAGCCATCACTGTATTCGCCACCACGCCTTCGGCAGCGCCTTCGCCCTTGAGCATATCGCCAGCGAGCGAACCCCATTGCACCATCATGGCAACCTTGCCGGCCTTGTATTCGGCCTGGATGCCATTGGCGTCAAAGGTCAGATAGTCCGGATCCATATAGGCGGTCAGCGCCTTCATGGTCTCGAGAACTTTCTGGCCATTTTCGTTGTCGATAGCCAGTTCAGCCGAACCCGGCGCAAAGAACTCGCCGCCGGTGCCGAGATAGGCATTGACGAATTCGGCAGCCAGATCCCAGCCGGGCTTATCGGAAGCGGCCAGCGGATATTCCATCAGACCCGCATCCTTGATCGCCTTGGCAGCGGCGAGAATGTCTTCATACGACTTTGGCTCGGCAATGCCGGCCTGATCCAAAATATCCTTGCGATAGAACAGGTGCTGGGCATTACCCATGAAGGCAACGGCCACGGTCTTGCCGTCGATCTTGATCAACTGGTTCGGCTGCAGCGAAGCGCCGTATTCGGCAACCAGATCATCGAGCGGACGGATCAGATCAGCGTTCAGCAGCGGCACGATGGAATTGTTGGCAACCACGGCAACGGTATATTCGGCCGGATTGATCGAGAGCGCAGGAACCTGAAGATTTTTGTGCTCGGCAGTCGCGTTGGCGGTCACGGTCACGCCGTCGGCAGCGCACTCTGCGGCCGTGGTGTTGACGAGGCGTAGCGCTTCGAAATCATTGCTCAGAATTCGCACCGAACCGGCTTCGATGCCGCATTCGGCATAAGCGGCACCCGCCCCCAGGGCCAAGGCAACCGCCGAGACGGCTAGCGTAAGAAAGGGCTTCATATCGTTCTCCTGGCTTTGGGCAGCTACGTACCCTTGCAATGTTGCGGCAGCTCTCTCCGGCCAAACCGCACTTCCCTATGGCGTTCCCTGCCGATGCATACGTATGCATTTCTATTTTGCATTCGTATGCAATTTCTAGATAACCACATTGCTTCCGGTTCCGCAAGCGTTCTCCATGGAGGTAATTTCGGCGTTTCTATCCAAACGTTGTAAGAGGCACAGAAGGGCCAAGGTGGATTGTCCACCTCAGCCTAACTGCTTTTGGGCCTTAGCCTTTATGGATACTCGCGATGCCTATTCGGTGATGCCACCGAGAAATTAATCGCCGAGCCGGCGACTAACCTAATGCCGCCTGAGCCGCGCAGATGCGGTCTACCAAAGCGTCGAAATCGCCTTTGGGAGGGCGGTTCGTGGCCAGTCGCTGCTTTAGGTGCGCAATGGGCTCGGCCAGAATCTCATCCAGGCTCTCTGCGCAGGAAAAGTCGCCGACCACGCTCTTTATCTTGGAGTTGTCGAAGATCGCTGTCCAGGCTTTGTCGCCGAGCAAGGGGCCGATCCATTCGGGATTGTAGCGGATCAAGGTGTCGGTCGGAACATGCACGATCTTGGCCTCGACGCCGAGAAGGCGGCCGATAGCCTTCTGGATATCGTCCCAGATGTGGGCGCGATCGTTGGTGATATGGAAAGTGTCGTTGAGAGCGGCCGCTTTGCCGAAAAGGCGGACGAAGGGCACCGCGAAATCGACTGAGCGTGTCAACGTCCAGGGCGTGTTGCCGTCTCCGGCAACAATGGTGGGTTCGCCCTCGAGCATACGGCGGGCCATGACATCGCTGTCGCCCATCATGATGGGGAGGCCGGTGCGCACGGTATGGCTGGGCCGCACCACGGTCCAAGGCAGGCTATCCGACTTTGCCAGCAACTGTTCGCAAGCGATCTTGGCCTGGCTATAGGGCCAGTAGGGATTGATGGCCGGCGTCTTCTCGGTGATCACATAGTGACGCGCCGGCTTTTCGTAGACCGAGGCGGACGAGATGAAGATGTATTGACCACAATGCCCGGTGAATACCTCGATGTCCCTGGCCACCTGGTCGGGCGTGAAGGCGATGAACTGGCAAACGACGTCGTATTTGGCTTTGGCAAGTTCGGCATATTCCGGCCCGGCCAGTTCGCCGACGATCGACGTCACGCCTTTGGGCAAGGCGTCGGGTCGCTTGCCTCGATTGTAGACGCTGACATTGTGTCCTTGAGCCACCGCTTCGGCTACGCAGGGGTAGGAAATCTGGCCAGTGCCGCCGATGAAGAGGATAGTCAAAGCCATGGAAAACCTCGAAATCTGAATGGAAGATGCATCCGCTAAACAGCGGCGCCTGCAATGTTTTTGATGTAAGCGAGACCGCGTTTATATTCGGGCACGCCAAAATGTTCGAGCATCAGCGGAACGTCGCGCCCCAGTTTACGGATCTCTGCTACATAAGCGCCATAGTCGAGATTGCCCTCGCCCGGCGGCACTTCATCGAAATGGAACGAGATCGTTCCCGGCCCACCCTGCATCACGATATCCTTGGCGTGGCACGACACAACCCATGGCCCGAGCAAATCAAACGCCTCGCGGATCATGCGTCCGGTATTGAAGTAGAGACGCGGGCTGATCACCATATTTGCTGCATCGATATGCGCGCCGAATTGCGGACGGTCGATTGCCTTGAGCAGCTTGAGATAGTTTTCCGCCGTGTCGGTCACAAGCCAGGGCACCATTTCCAATGAGAATTTGGTGCGCTTGGGCTTTACCGCATCGATGACATAGCGCGCCGTATCCACCGCCCGCTGAAACCCCGCTTCGCTCTGATTGTCGGGATGCGGACCATAGTCGTAATTGTCGCTCAATTGCCAAGGGTCGCCCGCATGACCCACGGTGCCGTGAAAGGCAACGCAGGCCCGCGCGCCCAGCTCGTCCGCCAGCGCCAATTGATGGACGGCGTAGTCTAGATTGGCCTGCTGCTGGCTCGCGTCATGGGCGATCAGGTTCTTCCACGCGCCCGCCTCCGCAATGATCACGTCTGCATCGGCCATCGCCTTGGTGATACCAGTGATTTCATCGCGATTGTCCACGCTGATATTGGGCATGTAGGCCGCATTGTAGCCGAAGGCGACATGCTCTCGGGCATAGGCTTCCGGATCGCCCCTATAGTCGATGCCGTAGCCGCCGAGTCTCATCGTCATGCGCGGTCCTCCCCCTGCTGCCCGGGATAAAGCAGCACCTTCCGGCGGCGTCCCGACTCTTCGCGCCCGCCAGTAATCTCTACGCTTAGAATTTTCGTCTCCTCCTCAGAAAACCAAAGTCGTTTGTGGGATTAGTCTCCCCCGCCCGTGGTGCTGTCGCAAACAATCAATCGGGGTCGACTTGGTGACACGCGGCTCAGGCAAGCCGTCGGCGCCGCGATCAGTTGCAGCAGGCGCTCCACCGCCAGCTCGGTCACCAAATCGACCTCGTATTTGACCGAGGAGATGGGCATGGCCGCGTGCTCGACAAATTCGATATTGTCAAAGCCCATGATGGCAACATCTTGGGGCACGCGCAGATTGTTTTCTATTCCTCGTCGAGATCGTCATTTTAGGTCGCAAAGAGCGTGGAATAGCCGCGCTCGGATAAAAGCATCTCGACGGGTTGGGCCACTTGCGTCAAAGCCGGGTCGCTGCCGCAGTCAGCGGCCTACCCGACATCGAGGACCATGCTATGGTGGCCGCCGCATTGCAATACATCCGGCTTGGGCTAGGAGCACCTTGATGGAGACCGAACTTTACTGGTCAAAACCTGTTCGGCTTCCTGCCCAATAGTCGCTTCCCTTTGCTGCTTCATCGCAACGCTGTGCCTGCGGCGAGGATGCGCTAATCGACCGCTTCCGCGGCAATTCTGGCTCAACAACTGGCGCTACCCGGGCGTCTATATCTATCCACATTTTCATTCGACGACGCACGAGTGCCTTGGCTGCGCCAGCGATTGGATGGACGTGGAACTGTTCGGCCCCGGCGGAAAGTGTGCTGCCGGCCTCGTCGTTTCAGCTCCTGGCCCCGGTGATCGCCGACACATCGATCACATGGATCTGCCGCTGCCCGGTATGTGCTGAATCTATGCTGACCTTTCTCCCATCGCGGCTCCAGCGGGGGTGAAGGTCACATCGAATCTCATTTTTAAGCTCGGGCGGCGAAAAGAACTTTCCGATATCGACACGCCGGCCGGTGGCCATTTCGTAGAGGATCAAAATCCGATTGCTCTCGGCGTCAGGATAGGTGTCGGTCAACATCCACTTGCGATCAGGCGAGAAGGAGCAGTGCCCGTCCGACGAGAAAACCTCCTGCCCGATCGGGGTAAACTTGTCCTCGTAGAGGTCATAGAGCGCATACTCGTCGGTGTCCGTGCCCGGCGTTCGGGCATAGGCAACGATGGTCCGTTCGTCGAAATAACCGAAGTGCGAGAAGTAGGTGTTGTCGTGAACCAGCCTTATGTCCTTCCCATCTGGCGAAGATCGATAAAAGCGATCGTTGAAACGCACTTTGGGATCGAATTGGCAGCGATTGAGAAAGACAAAATTGCTCCCGTCCGGGGAGATCGTCAGATGGTTGACCCAATGCGGTCCCAGATGCATGCGCGGAATGGTCTGCGTTTCGAAGAGGCGTTGTAGCGAGATGATGAGTTCGCTTTCGCCGGTCTTGAGATCGATGCGATAAACGCCGTCATGATCGGGATGCGGGTCGGGCAAGGTGTTTTCGGCGCCATCCGGATACCCATACCCGGGCCGCGTATGATGAAGCCGGGCATAGTTGAGACCTACCGCATAGTCTTCGGCGACCGCGTAGAAGCTGCGCGACAGGCGTCGCTTCTCGTCCGTCACGACGTTGTGGATCACCGCATAAAATCGATCGTCCTCCCGCACGTTGTAGATGATCGTATCTTCAGGAGACGACGGCAGCCACTGCAGCATTGTGCCCTGTTGCCAACTCCAGGCGCTGGTCTCGGCAAGGGGAATCCAACGATTGCCGTCCTCCGTATCAATCATCCCGATGACGGCGACGTCGTCCCGGGTCGGCTGGCGATCGACGAAGTCCGTCTCAAGGGCGAGGTGGTAGCGGCCCGACTGGTTCCAGGGATACTTGTCGTAATAGCCGAAGAAATGATGTTTGCCGGAGGTGATCGGCCTGACTTCGAGCGGGTGCTGCTCGATCTTGTTCGATTGCGTGGCCGCAGGGCCGGCTCCGCTTTGGGCGGCCGGAGCACCGCCGAGCGACAACGGAAGTCGATGTTCTATCTGGGTCATGGAATAGTACTCGGCCAATGGTGGGGTAATGACGACCTCAAAGTCGCCGAGGGGAAGATTGTGGGTGGCGGCGAGCGGGATACGCGTCACCTCGGGCGAGAGCTGGACGTCGCGTTGCGCATAGGTGCGGCCGCTTTCGTGCACGAGCCGGAGTGTGATGTCGCAGAGCTCAGCCATTGGCGGGTCGATCCCGATGACGATGCCTTCGCCCGGCTGCGGCTCCAACAAGGCGAGCCGCGGCAGGATGCGCTGGAATTTTTCCAGTCTTTGCTGATCAGTGCTCATGCCGGCACCTGCTCGGTTGGTGCGCCAACCCCGGCGAGTGCGAGTGTCTCGGCATAGTGGCAACGGGCCTGATGGTTGGGGCCGACCTCGCGCAGAACCGGAACTTCGCTGATACAGCGCCGACCATCATTGAAATTGCATCTTGTGTGGAATGGGCAGCCGCTTGGCCGGGCGAAAGGATCGGGCACGGTTCCGCGGATGGGCTCGAGCCGTTGGCCAGTCGTGCGCTGTCCCAGGCGTGGAATGGAATGTAGCAAAGCGTGGGTGTAGGGATGCTTGGGGGCGAAAAAGATGTCGTCGACCGAGGCCGCTTCGACTACCTGCCCCATATACATGACCACGACATATTCGGTCATCTGCGCCACTACGCCCAGATCGTGCGTCACAAACAGGATCGCCATGCCGAACTCGGCCTGCAACTTGCGCATCAAGGCAAGGATTTGCGCCTGGGTGGTCACGTCGAGAGCCGTCGTCGGCTCATCGGCGATCAACAGCCGCGGTTCGCAGGACAGTGCCATGGCGATCATCGCTCTCTGGCGCATGCCGCCGGAGATTTCATACGGATATTGATCGATGATCTGCTCAGGCCGCGGCATGGCGACCTTGGCGAGAATGTCGATGGCCATTTTGCGCGCTTGAGCCGCCGGCACCTTTTTGTGGAGTTGAATGGCCTCCATGATCTGATCGCCGATGGTGTGCACCGGGGAGAGTGAACTCATCGGCTCCTGAAAGATCATCGCGATCTCGCCGCCCCGAATGTCGCGGATGGGTCGTCCGTTCGCATCCATGCCGGTCAGATCGACCATCTCGCCGGTCTTGCGGCGGAAGCGGATTTTGCCCGAGGCGATCTGCCCGGGTTTCGGCACGATCCTCAGGATGGACCTGAGCATCACCGATTTGCCGCAGCCGCTTTCCCCAACGATGCCGACCGCCTGGCCCTCGCGCACGGTGAGGCTGGCGCCTTCGACGGCTTTCACGATCCCCTGGGGGGTATGGTAGTGGGTCTTGAGTTCATCGATCTCAAGGAGCAGATGGCGATCGTCGGTCATGCGCCTGCCTCCGCAAGTTCGGCGACCCCATCGAGCCGCAATTCCTCGGCCCGATGGCAGCGGACGAAGCGTCCGGGTGAGAACTCGCGCAGCTCGGGCTCCTCGGTCCGGCAGCGCTCCACGCAATAGCCGCAACGGGGATGGAAGTGACATCCTGGCGGAAGGTTTGCCGCGTTTGCGAGATCCCCCTCCAACAGGCGGGGCTGACTGGCGGCGCGTGGATTTGCCGGCGGCACCGCCGACATCAATGCTTCCGTATAAGGGTGCAGCGGGCGGGCGAAGAGATCGCTGGTTTCGGCAAGCTCCACCACCTGACCCACATACATCACCGCAACCCGATCGCAGAGATATTCGACAACGCCAAGATCGTGGGCGATGAACAGGTAGGTCAGGTTCTTTTCCGCCTGCAGATCCTGCAGGAGATTGAGGATTTGCGCCTGCACGGAGACGTCGAGTGCCGACACCGGTTCATCGCAGACGATCACGCGAGGATTAAGCGCCAGGGCTCTGGCGATGCCGATGCGCTGACGCTGCCCACCGGAAAAGGCATGGGGATAGCGGACCATATATTCGGCCCGCAGGCCCACGCGTTCCAGCAACTCGCCAACGCGGCGAGCGACTTCCTTGCCGCGGGCCAGGCCATTCACCACCATCGGCTCGCCGATAATGTCGAGCAGCGTCATGCGCGGATTGAGCGACGAGATCGGGTCCTGGAAAATCATCTGTACATCTTGCCGATATGGCTTGAGTTGCCGCGGCGAGAGCGTCGCAAGGTCGATGTCGCGACCATCCTCGGGCGAATAGATGATTTCGCCGTCGGTTGGGTCGAGGGCACGAGCGATGCAGCGGCCGAGTGTGGTTTTGCCGCAGCCGCTTTCGCCCACAAGCCCGAAGGTTTCGCCTTCGTAGATCGTGAAAGTGACACCATCCACGGCGCGGATGGCTTTGCTGACGGCACCAGTCCAGTGCTTCTTGCCGCCATAGTGCTTTTTCAGATCACGTATGGCGAGGATGGGATCGGCGGTGGCAATGGGGGGTTGCATCGCGGCCTCCTAGCGAGAGAATGGATCGGCGGCGTCGCGCGCGCCGTCACCGACAAAATTAAAGGCCAACACAACCGACACCACGCACGCCGCCGGACCGATCCAGAGCCAGGGATAGAACTGGATGATCTGGACCTTCTGGGACTCCTGCAAAAGCACGCCCCAACTGACGGTCGGCACCTTGAGACCCACACCCAGAAAGCTGAGTGCGGTTTCGCCGATGATGATGCCCGGGATGGCCAGGGTCAGCGTGACGATGACGTAGCTCATCAGGTTGGGGACGAGGTGCTTGGCAATGATCCTCGTCTGGCTCGCGCCATAGACGCGAGCCGCGGTGACGAAGTCCTGCTCTCGCAGGGCCAGGAACCGGCCGCGAGCCACGCGTGCAGTGCTGGTCCATGAGATCAGCGAGAGCACAACGAGGATGGCGAAATACTGGTAGAGCGGCGGCCAATCCCGCGGCACGGCGGCCGCAAGCCCAAGCCAGAGGGGGATGGTGGGAATGGCGATGATCGCTTCGATCAGACGCTGGATAAAATTGTCGATCCAGCCTCCGTAAAGCCCTGAAATACCGCCGATGAGCAGCCCCAGGACGAGGCTCAGGAAAACAGAAATGATACCCACCGAGAGTGAAATCTGCGCTCCATAGACCAGGCGCGTGAAGAGATCGCGCCCAAAATGGTCGGTGCCCGCCAGATGGAAGTAGCCTTCATCGACGCCGAAGAGATGCCTGTCTGCGTCAATCAACCCGAAGAGCTTATAGGGTTCACCTTGAACGAAGAGCCGGAGTGGAAATTTCTGGGTGGTGTCGGCAACATAGACTGGGCTCAGCGTTTTCAGATCGCGCGTCATCTTCCAGCCATAGACGAACGGCTGGAGGTGAAATTGCCCGGTCTCGTCGACGAAATTGATGCCTTGGGGTGGCGCGTAGAGATTCCGCGATCGGGAAGCGGGATCGTAGGGCGCAACGAAGCCGGCAAAAATGGTGGCGAGATAGGCAAGGATCAGGAAGATCGCGGAAGCCACGGCGAGCTTGTGCTTGCGGAACTTCCACCACATCAGTCGCCGCGGCGAAATGATGCGGACGGCAACCCCGTCTGATGTCGCGACTGGCGCCGGGGCGACTGGCGTGGTGGCTTCGGCTGTCATAGCTTGATCCTCGGGTCGGCCCAGACGAGCAACAGGTCGGAAATGAACGTGCCGATCACGGTCAGAATGCTGAGAACGAAGATGATCGAGGCCGCCAGAAACATGTCCTGGGAACGAACGGCGTTGAGCAGCAAGGGTCCGGTCGTGGGGATATTGAGCACAGTCGCGGTAATTTCCGTTCCCGAGATCAACGCGGGAAGCACGAAGCCAATTGTGGACAGCACAGGCGAAACGGCGACCCGCACCGGATATTTCATGATCAGGCGCCACTCGCTAAGGCCCTTGGCCCGCGCCGTTTCCACATAGGCCTGGCTCAACTCGTCGAGCAGCATGCCGCGCATGACGCGCATGGTGGCTGCCACGCCGCCGGTCCCGATGATCAGGATGGCCAGCGACATGTTTTGCAGCATGTTGAGCACCTTGCCCAACGACCAGGGCGCCAGCTCGTATTCGGGGGAGAAGAGGCCGCCAACGCTGCCACCGAAATATCGATAGCCGATATAGATCGCGATGATGGCGATAAGGAAATTGGGGATCGCGAGGAAGATGAACCCCACAAAGGACAGCAGATAGTCTGTGGGCGAATATTGCCGCACCGCCGAATAAATGCCGATCGGAATAGCGACGAGATAGACAAAGATCGCGGTCGGGATGGTGATCGCCAGGGTCAGGGGCAGCCGCTCTCCCAACAGGTCCAATACCGTGCGCTGGTATTGGAAGGAGATGCCCATATTGCCCTGGAGCAGATTGGTGAACCAGCGCCAGTATTGGACGACGATGTTCTCATCGAGCCCGAATTGGGAGCGAAGCGCGATAATCGCATCCTGGGTGACAATGTTACCGCCGGACAGGGTTGCGAGATAGGAATTGACGAAATCGCCCGGTGGCAACTGGATCACGACGAACGCGATCACGCTGATCACGAACACGGTGACCAGCATCTGCCCTGAGCGTCGGATGGCATAGTTCAGCATCGGCACACCTTACCAATAGGGGTGTCGAGGGCGGCGGGAGGTGATCCGCCCTCGCTCTGGGGAGGTCGTGTCAGTTGCGCTCGCCGGACCAAGCACCGCCTTCGAAATAGGTCTGCTCGATGTGGTAATTGTAGTTGCCGAGCCAGGAGAAGCCGGTGAAGCCCTCTTCGGGATAGTTCTTGAAATTGCTCCCAAGGATCACAGGGATCGGGACCTGGCCGACATCGCCGATATTCCAGAGGTTATTGATGTTGAGCTCGAGGATTTCGTTGCCGATCTCAAGACGACGGGCTTCGTCGACCGTGATCTGCATCTCGTCGAAGAGATCCTGAACCCGCTTGGCGTCACCCTGCGGCTCCTCGCCCTGCTGACCCTTGGAGGCGTACCACTGCGCCCATGCCATGCCCCAAACGTTCCACCCCGTGGTGAGGTAGGGAACGTGCCATTCCGGCGAATGCGGGAACATGGCGTCAGAGCATTTGTCGCCGATCCAGATACCCACTTCCATGTCATTGTTGTCGATCAGCGCGCGGATCTGCTCGCGGGCGATGGTGCGGACGTTGAAGGTAATGCCGACCTCCCGCATGAACTCGATGATCAGCTCTGCCACTGCGAGACTGCCAGGATCGTCGACGGGAAGGTCCATGTTGAGGATCAGGGGCTTGCCATCCGAACGTTGGCGGACGCCTTGTCCGTCGCGGTTGGAAAGGCCGGCCTCATCGAGGAGAGCATTGGCGCCATCGGGGTCGTATTCGGTATCGCGTACCGCCCAATCTTCATTGCGCCACTTTGAACCTGGTATCATCTGCAGCTGGGATGGCACGGCGAAGCCGAGATAGACAGTATCAGCGATCTGCTGCCGATCGAGCGCAAGGGAGAATGCGCGCTTGAAGCGAATATCGTTGTAGAGTTCGCGCAGCACCGGGTCTTTGGCGGAGTGGTTGAACATGATCGTGTGTTCGGCCGCGCGGTCGGTGAGCCAAAGCTTGACCGAATAGTTCCCGCGCTCCTCACCTTCGCGATAAAGCGGCAGATTGGTGAAGGTGGTATCGGTATTGACCCAGTTCATCTCGCCGGCAGCGATCGCGGCGTCGCGCACCTCACCGCTCTCGTAATTGGTCAAGACGACATCGTCGATATAGGGGAGCTGCTGCCCCTCGGTATCCACTTTCCAGTAGAAGGGATTGCGATCGGCGACGAGGACATTGAGCTGCATCGACCGGCCCAACTTGAAGGGCAGGAGCGTAGGCATGTCCGGATTATCGAAGGGCATCAACCATTGCACGTTGGAGCGGTTGTTGAACAACTCGGCCCAAGTCGAAAAGCCTGCAGCCGAAACGCGGCCTTTGAGTTCTGTCTCGTCAGCGAAGTCAGCATGGAACTGCTCGAGATAGTGCCGCGGCAAGTAGCGCGGAATGGTGCCCCCTGGCCCGTGCGCCAGAAGTGCCGGCAGGTTGGCGTGTGGCGCTACGAAGGTCCACTGCACGGTATAGTCGTCGACCATTTCAAAGGTCGGCACTTCGCCCTGCACCATGAACTGCGCCATGGGCGCTGGGCTCAGGGACGTATTGAGGTTGACGTGGTTCCACCAGAAATCGAAGCCGGACGCATCAAAGGGCTCGCCATCGGACCATTTGATGCCGCGGCGGAGATGCAAAACGAAGGTTTTGCCATCGTTGGTATATTCCCAACTTTCCGCCAGGTTCGGTTCGACCGATTGGCCATCCCGGCTGATGCGCAGGATGGGCTCCGGGCCCCATGCCGAGCGGGCCTGAAAACCACGGTTTTGGATGATGCCCGTGCGCAGATGTCCCCCATAGGTCCCCACCGATTCAAACGGCTCGATCACGACGGGGTTTTCCGGCAGGCGCTGCTCGACCGGGGGCAAGCTTCCGGCGGCCACCATTTCTGCAAGCTGCGGCGCTTCCTTATATTGGGACGCCTGAGCGAAGGCCCGGCCGGTAAGGCCCGATACCGCGATCGTCGTGGCGGCAGCGCCACCGAGCTTGAGAAACTGACGGCGTGTAGGCGCAAATGTTCTGATCATGCTTCCTCCCGTTCCGGACCATGGCTTCCTCAAGCGCGGTCCAATCCTCCTTGGGCGCGTGGGCTCATCTTGTTGTGAGCACTCACGCACCAGTAGCCTAAGGTAACCGGCCAGAACTCGTCGTTCGACTTTCTGGCCGGAGAATTTTATACAAATGTCAGTCCACTAGCCTGCGGCGCGCAACGAGCCTTGTCCGCCATACCAATGCTGGGGAATGATATCGCGCTCCGCATCGAGCAGATCCTCGATCAGCGCTTCCGTATCGCCGATAGAGTTGGTGAGCGGATCGACGAGGAGTGCCCGGCGCAACAGCGCTCTGTCGCCCGTCGCAACGGCTTCGGCGGTAAGCTCGTGGGTGTCGAGAACGATCTCCTGCATGGAACGCAGACCGCGCGGCATGTCTCCGACAGGCCTCGGCTTCGGCCCGTTCATGTCAACATCGCACAAGAGTTCGAGATAGGCATCGTCCGCCATATTGGCGACCGCTCCATCGTTGTACGTGTTGATGTAGAAGGGCTTTCCGAGACCGCCGACCATGTTTTCGATGATATCGGTGGCGTGATCGGGGCCGAAGGTCTTCATGTAATCCCCGATCGGGGTGGCGCCCGAAATGAAGCCGTCGATCTGCTCCCACATCTCGCGATGGCGAGCGTAGCGCGCTTCAGTCTCCCACAAGGACAGTTCGGGAATCTCTTCCTCGGTCACGCCATGGCCCTGCCAATAGCGCACATATTCTTTGGTGTGGGCGACGCAGGCTGGCACCTTATCGAACATCTGGAAAAGCTTGTACCCGATGGCGTCGTTGTTGATCGCCTTGGCGCCCTTGTCGCCACCGTCGGTTTCCGTGGCGGCCCGGCGTCCGACGGCTTCTCCAATATCCGCCATCACGTTCTTGCCATCATATTCGGCCTTCAGCACCCAGGTGAAGTGATTGACGCCGGCGATGCGCAGATCGAATTTCGCATCCTGTTCGGCCGTGAGTTTCTCGCCCGGCGCCACGAGCCCGGCACGCTCCGCGTAGAGCCGCTTGACGTGGGGCATATGCAGGCTGTCGCAGAGACCAAAGCTCTTCAGGTTGGGTGCGAAGCGCTTGAGGGCCATGCCATTGACGGTCGATGGGTTGATGTAATTGATCACCCAGGCATCCGGGCAAAGTTCCTCGACATCCCGGGCGCAATCGAGGATTTTAGGAAGTTCGCGCATCGCACGGAACACCCCACCCGGCCCGATCGTATCGCCAGAGCACATGCGAATGCCGTATTTCTCGGAGATCACCGTATCGAGGCCCCGGTAGCGCACCGTGTCCTTGGCAAAAGACAGGACAACGAAGTCCGATCCCGGAAGCACTTCGCGACGATCAAGGCTCGCTTCGATCTTGAGCGATACGCCTTCGCTTGCCACGACCATCTTGGCGAGCTTTTCGAGTTTTTCGAGACGCACCGGATCGGTATCGACCAGCGCGAGCGTGCCGGTATTCAGGTGAGGCGAATGCACCATCTGCCAGATCGCCTGGCGACCGAAAAACAGACTGCCAGCACCTATCACCGTTACCTTGGCCATTGCCTACTCCTCCATGCGGTTCGCGCCGTTTCCGCGGTGGGGCCGAGCCCCGATGTTTGACAAAATTGCGCGTTGCCCCATGAGTAGGTGATCGACAAGAATGCTGTCTTTCGAATTCGGAGCCTGAGAAATTTGAACATCGAGACATTCGAAATGTATCGACGCCCCGATTTCGTGCTCGTGCCGGAACTGGAAAGCCTCGGCCAATTCATCACCGCTGAATCGCGTCTGGGCGGTGCCCGCCAAGACGGATCGATCGGCATGGAGTTGGGGTATCTCGAAAAGGGCAGCGTCGAGTGGTGGGATGGGGGGCATCTCCAGGAAGCGGCGCCTCACAGCGTTCTCATTGATCAGCCAGGGGACTGGCAAGGAGGCGCCAGCGCCATTGTTCACCCCTGCCACCGGTATTGGCTACGCTTCCGCTTCCCAAACGAAGGGGCGTTGCCGGGCCTCACCGAGGAGACGACGCTTGCGCTGGCTCAGGCGTTCCGGGCGATCAAGGTGCATCACTTTCCCGGCAGCCCTGCTTTGCGGGATTTGTTTGTCGGGCTCCTGGAGCAACAGCGCGATCCCGCGCGTTTTTCCGAAGAATACTCCCGGGCACTCTTTCACCAGATATTGATACTGATGTTGCGCGACTACGAACGAAACCAGCAAAAGCAGGTTTCCAGCACCACGCGTCGCGCCGTCGCTTACCTTTCGGCCAATGTGGAACGAGAGGTGCATGTCGATGAAGTGTCCAAGCTCGTGCAATTGAGCACCGGCTATTTCCATGAGCTCTTTCACAAAGAAACGGGAATGCCCCCTGCCCGCTATCATCAGCGGCTAAGGATTACCGCAGCCAAGCACATGCTTATCGAACACGATCTAACGATAACCGATGTCGCGATGAATCTGGGCTTCTCGTCGAGCCAATATTTCTCGACCATCTTCAAGAAGGTGGTCGGCCTGACGCCGCAGCGATATCGCAGCCTTAGATCAAAGGTATCGAATCCTCGCTAAAGCCTGACCCCGATCAATTTTATACATGGTGACAGCGAGCGGTGTGACCTGGCCCGACCAGGATGGGCTCGGGCATGGTCTCCGAGCAGATCGAAGTGGCTTTGGGGCAGCGGCTGACGAAGGGGCAACCGCGGCTCGACCGGGTTCTGAGCGGAATGTCGGTGGCGCGCCGGCCGGGCGCGACGCCGATCTTGCGGTGCGGATTAGGGACAGCCTCGATCAGCAGTTGCGTATAGGGATGGCGGGGATTGTCGGTGATCTCCTGGCTCGGCCCCTGCTCCACAATGTGACCGGCATACATGACCGCGGCCTCCTCGGCGAAATAGCGAGCCGTGGCAATGTCGTGGGTGATGTAGAGCGCGGCGAGTTGGCGCTGTTGTTTCAAATCTTCGAGTAGATTGAGGATGCCAAGGCGAACCGATACGTCGAGCATCGATGTGGGTTCGTCGGCCAGCAATACGTGCGGCTGCACCGATAGCGCGCGGGCGATGGCGACGCGCTGGCGCTGACCGCCCGACAGCTCATGTGGGCGCCGCGTCAGATAGTCGGCGGCAGGCCTGAGGCCAACACTTTCGAGGAGGGAAAGCATCTCCGCTTCGATCGCTGCCCGGCCGTGCAGGTCGGGCCGATGCAGCCGCAGCGGTCTTTCCAGATGATAGCCGATGCTCTGCGTGGGATTGAGCGAGCCGAACGGATCCTGGAACACCATCTGCACTTCGGCCCGATAGCGCTGCAGGCGCTGACCCTTGAACTGGCTGATATCCTCGCCGTGGAAACGGATAGCGCCGCCGGTAGGCTCATAGGCGCGGGCCAGCATGCGGGCGCAGGTGGATTTACCCGAACCCGACTCGCCGACCAGGGCCAGAGCCTTGCCGCGATAGAGCCGCAGCGAAACGCCGGACAATGCCTTCAAAAAGGTCTGGTTCAGGAAGGCGCCGCCGAGGACGAATTCCTTATCGACCGCGTCCATTTCGATGACCGGCGCCTCAATACCTGACGTCACCGCAAGGGGCATTTCTAGTTCAGCAAGTGACATGCGGCCTCGCTTCGAAGTTCTGGATAGGCGCGTAGCTCGGGGGCGACCGAGCGGCAGACGTCCATAGCGTGTGGGCAGCGCGGGGCGAAACGGCAGCCTTCGGGCAGTGAGCGCAGGTCCGGCGGGGTGCCGGGAATGCCTTCCATGCGCAGGCGCGGACCGATCAACGGCGGAAAGCTGTTGCCCAACGCCCGGGTATAGGGGTGACGCGGATTGGTCAGGATCGCTTCGGCCGGTGCAACTTCGACAAGCTCGCCCGAATACATGACGCCGATGCGGTCGCAGAATTCGATCATCAGGCCCAGGTCATGGGTGATGAACAGCACCGAAAAGCCCAAGCGGCCTTTGAGCTCGACGATCTGTTCGATGATGTCGCGCTGCACGACGACGTCAAGCGCTGTGGTCGGTTCGTCCATGATGATGAGGCGCGGCTGCAGCGCCAATGCGATGGCGATGCAAATGCGCTGGCGCATGCCGCCCGAAAACTGGTGCGGGTAGTCGTCGAGGCGCCTGGAGGGGATACCGACCAGATCAAATAGCTCGGACGCACGCTTGCGGGCGCCTTCGGCGCCAAGATCGGGCTGGTGTGTCTCGATGACGTCCATGATCTGCTCGCTGACCGGAATGACCGGGTTGAGTGCGTTCATGGCGGACTGGAAAACGAAGCTCACCTCGTTCCAGCGATAGGCTTTGAGCCGGGCCTTATCGAACTTGAGAACGTCCTCGCCATTGAGCCGAACCTCGCCGCCGGAGACGAGGCCCGGGAGACGGGTCAGCCGCGCCAGGGCGAAGGCCACGGTGGACTTGCCACAGCCCGATTCCCCGGCAAGCCCGAAGGCCTCGCCTTCCCTGATATCGAAGTCGATGCCGTTGACGGCGCGCGCCACGGAATGGTCGCCGACATAGTCGACCGTCAGGTTACGCACCTGCATGAGGACGCGATCAGAATACATCGGCGCTTCTCCCCCGGCGCGCGAGGAAGCGGCGAATGCGGCCGATCTTTCGCGATGCTTTGAGCTGTGGATTGGTGATTTCATCGACGGCGAAATTGATCATCACCAGCGCTGCGCCAGTGAGCATGATGGCAATGGCCGGCGGCCAGATTTCCCACCAGGCGCCGACCTGCAGCGCCATATTATTCTGCGCCCAATAGAGCATGGTGCCCCAGGTGACCGCATTGGAGTCACCGAGGCCTATAAAGCTCAGCGCCGCTTCGGCAAGGATCGCCGCGATGGTGCCGAGCACTAGGCCTCCCATGAAGAAGCTCAGCATATTGGGGAAGATTTCCTTGAGGATGATGCGCCACTTCTTTTCGCCCATGAGCTCGGCGGCGAGGATGAATTCGCGGGTGCGGAGCGACATGGTTTGCGTTCGGATCGTACGAGCCGGCCAGCCCCAGCCGGTCAATGCCAGCACGATGCCGATCACCAGGGGCCCGGCACTATCCACCAGGCTGGCTATGACGATAATCAGCGGCAGACCCGGTAACACCAGCACCACATTGACGAGGAAAGTCAGCACATCGTCGATGCGGCCGCCGAAATAGCCGGCGGAAATACCGACGGCGAGGCCGATCAGCGCCGCGGCAAGGCCTGCGCCAAACCCGACGGCAAGGCTCATGCGGCCGCCATAGGCGAGCTGGGTATAGACGTCCTTGCCCATGCGGGTGGTACCCATGACGTGCTCGTAACCCGGCGCCACATGCGGCTTTCCGGCCCGGCGCTGCGGATTGTACTCGCTGAAAACCGGCCCCAGGAGGGCGAAAAGGATCAACCCGAGAAGCACGATGACGCCGGTCATGCCCTTTGGATTGGTGACGAAAGCGGCCAGCGACGGCGGCAATTTGCTGGTCCATCCGGGCCGCCCCTTGATGCGCAGTTCACGCATGAGTTCGGCCTGGCTGGGCGCGGCGCTGGCGATTGCCGCCTCGTCGAGACGGTCCAGCAGCGTCAAGGGCGGTGTGTGGGTGATGTCAGCCATGGATCAGCCCTTTCGCAAGCGTGGATCGAGTATGACATTGGCGATGTCGGAGAGAAGATTGGCCACCAATGCCGACATAGTCAGAAGCAGCAATTGCGCCTGGATGAAGGAATAGTCGCGGCTTTCGATGGCGGTGACGGTGAATTTGCCGAGGCCGGGATAATTGAACACCTGCTCGGTCACGAGTGCCCCCCCGAGAAGGAAGCCGACCGAAAGGGCCAGCGAGGTAATCTGCGGCAGGATGGCGTTGCGCGCGACGTAGCGGTAGCGGATGCGGCGATCACTCAGGCCCTTGGCGCGCGCCAGGATCACAAAATCCTCGTTGAGAAGATTGATCATGACGTTGCGCATGCCCAGGTGCCAGCCGCCAAAGCTGACGATCAGAATGGACAGCACCGGCAGCGTCGCGTGATAGAGGACATTGCCGATGAACTGCGGATCCCAGGAGGGAACAAGTCCCGTCGAATGCGCTCGGCCCAGCGGAAACCACTGTAATTGCAAGGAAAACGCGTAGAACAACAGCAGCGCAACAACGGCTGGCGTGAAGGCGTTGAGCATGACATTGATCGGCGTAAAGACGCTGTCGAAAAACCCACCGCGGTTCCAGGCGGCGTGAATGCCCATCATCGTGCCAATCAGAAAGGCCAGCGTGATGGCAATGCCCACGAGCACCAGGGTCCAGGTCGCGCCATAGAAGAGCAGTGACGAGGTTGGTTCGGGGAACTGGACGGTCGAAATGCCGAAATCCATGCGCAGCACCTGGCCGACGTAGCCGATATATTGCTCCCATAGAGAACCGGTGGTGCCGTAGGAGGCACGGATGGCTTCGACCTGGGCATCGTTGAGACGGCCCTGAAACGAGGCAATGATGCGTGCCGATGGGTCGCCCGGCATGATGCGCGGGATGAAGAAATTGAGCGTCACCGCCACGAAGAAGGCTGCCAGGTAAAAGGCGACGCGCCGCAAGATATATATCATCTGTCCAATCCTCGCGTAGCCGGGCGGGGCCTGGGGAACAACACCCGCCGCAGCTCCTGATCGTACGGAACCCGAAGGTCCCGGACAGTTTGAGCAGCGAGCCGCCCCTCGCGCAGAGAGGCGGCTCGTTTTTGCTAGGGGCTGACCGGCTTGAGCGAGAGGGCGTGAATCACGCGCTCACGAGTGCCTTCGAACACCGTCGGGCGGACATAGGGATTTTCCTCAGTCACCCAGCCTTCGAAATTGCGGGTGGAGTACTCGTACCAAGTCGGGTTGGCGAAGAGCCCGATGACCGGGAGGTTTTCGGCCACAGCGGTATGAATAGTGTTCATATGCTGCATCTGCTCGTTGCGATCCGCGGTGCTGCGGAAGGCCTGGAGAGCCTCCTCGACTTCGGGCAGCCGCATCTGGTGCATGGCCTGATAATCCACGCGGCCCGCCTCCATGTTCCGCGGATTGAACATGGGATTGTAGGTGTTGTACGGGGTCGGCCCGCCATTGGTCCACATGAGGTAGCTGTCGAAATCGCCCGTACGCGCCTTATCGTTCCAGGCCCCCTGGTCCATGGTCCGGACGATGGCGTTGATGCCCACATCCTGCAGGTTTTCCGAAATGGTCTGTCCGGTATTGATCCAGTCCGTCCAGCCATTGGGGATGTTGATTTCGAAGGCGATCGGCGTGCCATCGGGATTGTCGCGGAAGCCGTCATTGTCCGCATCGACGAACCCGGCGGCGTCGAGCAATTCAATGGCCCGGTCGGGGTCATATTGCATCAGCCAGGTATAGGGTTCGAGCGCTTCTGCATTGAACCAGGTGGCATAGGTCTCGCCCGTACCCACCGGGAAGCGGGTGTGGGTGGTCAGGCCGAAGGTCGAGATATCAACGATGGTATCGCGGTCGATGGCGACCGAGAGCGCCTTGCGGAACTCGAGGTCGTTGAACGGCGCCTTGGTGGTATTGATCTGCAGGTTGACGTCGCCGCCGGGGGGCAGCCAGTAGTTATTGAACTCGCTTTGCGGGGTGAAGGTGATTTCCGGATCGGTAAGGCCGGTGCCGAGCCAATCCACTTCGCCCGCCGACATCGCGGCAATGATCTGCTCGTTGCCGTTAAGCTGCAGGAAGCGCAGGCAGTCGATGGCGTTTTCCGCGTTGTAGCGGCTGGTTTCATTTCGGCAGAGTTCGACCGAGGAGCGCGAGAAATTTTCGACTTTCGTCCAGGGGCCGGTCGCCACGATCTCGGTATTAGCGAAGTTCTTGGGATCTTCGACGCTGGCCCAGATGTGCTCGGGCAAGGGATAGATGCCGCCCAGCGCAAAGCGTGCCAGCGCGTCGGGTTCCTTGAGATTGAACTTGACCGTGTAGTCGTCGATCTTTTCGGCACTGACCACCATGCCGGTGTCGGTTGCCTCGACATAGACATCAATGCCCATCGGGTAATCCTGATTGGCTTTGGCGTATTCGAAGGTGAAGATCACGTCGTCGGCGTTGAAATCCTCTCCGTCGTTCCACTTGACGCCTTGGCGCAGCGTGTAGGTGATCGACATCAGGTCGTCGGAGATTTCGTAGGCCGTTGCCAGGGCCGGATAGTCCTTGTCCGGATTCCAGATATTGTCGATCCAGAGCGGTTCATACGCGAAGTCGCGGACCATCTGCTGGGGTCCGGTGGGGTTATTGGGGTTGAAATTCTCGACCAGTGCATCGCTGTCGATGGGGTGAAGGGTCAGCACCACCCGGTCGGCCTGCGCCATAGCCGGCATGGTCAGGGCGAGCGTCGCCAGGCCTGCCGTCATCAGGGCCAAATGCCTGATCTTGTTCATCTTCGTTCCTCCCACTTATTTCTCCTCCCTAGAGAATAGCTTCGTTGACAATCATCGACCCCTGCGCCGGCCGACAGGCGTGCGGCTATGCGACCTCCTTGGCCAGATGTGGCATGGCCACGCTGGAGCGGACCACAAGCGAGGTTCCGACCAGTGATTGCAGCGGTCCGGTTTCGGAACCCGTCAGCAAACTGAGAAGTTGGTTTGCCGCCTCCCTGCCCAGCGCGTCGGGCTCCTGCCGGATGGTGGTGAGCGGCGGCGACATGAACTTGGCGTGGTAGCCATCGTCGAACCCGATGACCGAAATATCCTGAGGCACCCGCAGGCCTGCTTCGCCAAGCGCGAGATAGAAGCCCGCCGCGATCACATCGGCGCCGGCGAAAACGGCGGTGAAATCACGCCGCCGCCGCAATAGTGCGCGGCCGGCCTCATGGCCGAAATCTTCGTGAAACAGCCCCGCCTGCACTTCGATGTCATCGAGCGTCATGCCGATTTCGGCCAGTGCGGCCTCGACACCGCGGAGCCGATCCTTGGCATCGCCGATTTCTGGATCACCCGAGAGGTAGACGATGTTGCGGTGGCCTTGGTCGAGCAGATAGCGCATCGCCGTGCGGGCGCCTTCGAAATTGTCGAGCAGAACCCGGCCGCCGGAAAGTGGGCAATGATCGTGGCCGATGGACACAACGGGAATCTTGGCCTTGCGCACGATCTCGACGACATCGGGACGCATGGGACGCTCGAGATAAAGCACGATGCCATCGCAGGAGCGATCAACCATTTCGACGATGGCCCGCGCTTCCTGTTCCTGGTCGGCATAGCCCGACGAGACCATCAGCGACTTGCCGGCAGGGCGAATAGCGCGCTGCACGCCAAAAATAATATTGGCAAAGTAAGGCGTGCCGATATCGACCACGACCGCCCCGATAACGTTGGAACGATTGGAACGCAGGGCCCGCGCCATGGTGTTGGGGCGGTATCCGAGCTCGGCAATAACCACCTCGATAGTTTTGCGGTTGGCCTCGGACACGTAGCCATTGCCCGACACCACGCGCGAGACGGTGGAGCGGGAAACGCCGGCACGTTTCGATACGTCCGAGATGGTGGCCATAAGCCGATTTCCTCCGCCGGCCTCTTGTGGGACCGATCCCACACAGAATGGGATCGATTTCATTCCCGCGTCAAGCCCGCTTTTGATGCTTGGCGGCTAAGGCAACAGGCCGACCGCACACAACGTATCGGACCGGCATCCCGAGACGAACCGACCAATCGTGTGGCTTCCTGGCAAATTCGGGTACCCCTGGCGCCTCTTGCCATTCGTCGGCAAAAAGGAAAGAAGGACTCGAAAGAGGACGAAAAAAACCTTATGTTTCGGTCGCTTTTGGGAAAGACGATTCAAAAGCTTCAGTTGAGGACTTTGCATGACCGCCCGTATCTATCGCCCTGCCCGCAACGCCATGCAGTCCGGCAAGGGCAAGTCCAAGCAATGGATTCTGGTTCACGAGCCAACCACCGCACGCGCGATCGAGCCGCTGATGGGCTATACGAGCAGCTCCGATATGCGTCAGCAGATCAAGCTGTCCTTTGCTACGCTGGAAGAAGCCGAGGCCTACGCCCAGCGCAATGGCATCGAATACAGCGTGCAGCCGGCGCATGACGCCACGCCCAAGCGCGTCAGCTATCCCGACAACTTCAAGTCCGATCGCAAGACGCCCTGGACGCACTGACCTCAGAGTCAGCAAGAGATTCCGCAAAGCGCCACAAGCGATTGTGGCGCTTTTGTTTTTGGTCGCTCAAACCGGTCTTTGCCGTTATCGTTCGGAGACAAGTCCGACGACAAGGAGAGCCCGTTTGTTCATTCGCCGCAGCCTCGCCGTTCTGGCCATCGCGCTTGTTTTTGCCGGCAGCGCCCTAGCGGCACCCGCGATCTGGAAGGTCAGCGACGAAGACAGTTCCATCTGGCTTTTCGGCTCGATCCACCTGCTGCCGCCGGGAACGGCGTGGCGCACCGACCTGTTCGAGAGCCTGATCGATGAGGCGGACCGAGTCTATTTCGAGACGGACCTTGGCCCGGAGGCACAGCCGAAAATCATTGCGCTCACCATGGAGCGTGGCTTTGCGCGGGATGGGCGGCTGCTCAACCAAAGAATCAGCGACAAGCTGATGGGCAAGGTTCGCTCGGCTGCGGAGAGATTTGCGGTGCCGGTGCCGACGCTTCTGGCCATGCAGCCCTGGATGGCGGCGAGCACCATTTCTATCTCGGCCCTGGTAGAGGCGGGTTATGATCCCAATGCCGGGGTCGATACCGAACTGCAACTGGGCATTCCGGCGGATCGCCAGGGTTTTCTGGAGACGGCGGAACAGCAAATCGAGGTCATCGCCGGTGGGACCGAGGCCGACCAGATCATCATGCTCGAAGCGACGCTGGCGGAGGTCGAGCGCATCGTCATCATGATCGACGAGATGAAAGAAGCCTGGCTTGGCGGCACGCCCGAAACGCTGGCCGACCTGTTCCTTGCTGAAATGGGCGCCTATGGCGAGGGTTTCATGGAACGGCTGATCGTTGACCGCAACAGGAACTGGGTCGAACAGATCGAGGTCATGCTGGCGGAGAACGAGGCGGCATTTCTGGTGGTCGGCGCTGGCCATCTCGTGGGCGAGCACAGTGTCGTCAAGCTATTGGAACAGCAGGGGTTTTCGAGCGAACGCGTGCAGTAGGAAGTCGCCCGGCCCTGGGGCCGGGCGACTAGAGGTCAGACGTCGGCCAGACGCGTCCACTTGCTGTCGTTCTCGCTGGATTTCACCGAGGCGGTGATGAACTGCATGCCTTCGACGCCATCGGCGAGGGAGGGGAGCAGGCCTTCATAGGCTGCGCCTTCGCCGCGAATGATGGCAGCGAACTGGCTGTAGAGCGTCGCAAAGGCTTCGAGATAGCCTTCCGGATGGCCCGAGGGAATGCGGACATTCATGGTCGAGGCGGCGTTTCCGGAGATGGCGCCGCCGCGGGTAAGTAGCTGGCGCGGCTTGCCAAATTCGGTGAACCACATGTAGTTCGGATTATCCTGACGCCATTCGAGCCCGCCCTTGTCGCCATAGACCCGCAGCTGCAAACCGTTCTCGCAGCCCACGGCGACTTGGCTGGCCCAGAGCATTCCTTTAGCGCCGCCTTCGAAGCGGAGCATGATGTGGACGTTGTCGTCGAGCTGGCGGCCGGGGACGAAGGCGGTCAGATCGGCGGAAACTGCCTCTGTTTTCAAGCCTGTAACGAAACGGGCGAGGTTATAGGCGTGGGTGCCGATGTCGCCGATGGCGCCGCCGGCGCCGGAGCGGGCGGGGTCGGTGCGCCAGGAGGCCTGCTTGTTATCGTCGGTCGTGGCTTCGGTGAGCCAATCCTGCGGGTACTCCGCCTGGACGACGCGGATCTTGCCGAGAGCACCGGAAGCGACGAGTTCGCGGGCCTGACGGATCAGCGGATAGCCGGTGTAGTTATGCGTAAGGAGGAATTTGGCGCCGTTTTTCGGCTTTATTTCCAAGAGCTTACGCGCATCTTCGAGGGTCGAGGTAACCGGCTTGTCGCAGATGACGTGGATGCCGGCTTCGAGGAAGGCTTTGGCCGGGCCGAAGTGCATGTGGTTGGGCGTGACGATCGAAACGGCTTGGATGCCGTCGGGGCGGGCGGCTTCGGCTTTGGCCATTTCTTCGTAGGACGTGTAGATGCGGTCTTCGGCAAGGCCGAGGTTTTTGCCGGATTCCCGGGCGATTTCGGGGCGCGAGGAGAGTGCGCCGGCCACGAGATCATAGTCGCCATCGAGGCGGGCGGCGATCCGGTGGACGTAGCCGATGAAGGCTCCGGTACCGCCGCCGACCATGCCGAGACGAATGCGCTTTGCGCCGTTTTCAGCCATTTTAGGCTCCTTAAACGTTAGCAGACTGTTGGCATCGAGCGGGTCATTAGCGCGAATGCGTCAATGACCCGCTGTTCGGCTTAGCTGAGGCCAAGCATTTTGCGGTTTGCCGCCTTGTCGGTCCCGCCCGAGGCGAAATCGTCGAAGGCTTTTTCGGTGACGCGGATGATATAGCTCTGGATCAACTCAGCGCCTTCGCGGGCACCATCTTCGGGGTGCTTGAGGGCGCATTCCCATTCGAGCACGGCCCAGCCCTTAAACTCGTTCGCCGCCATCTTGGCAAAGATTGCCGGGAAATCGACCTGGCCATCGCCGATGGAGCGGAAGCGCCCTGCCCGGTTCACCCAGGACTGGAAACCACCATAGACGCCCTGACGGCCGGTCGGGTTGAACTCGGCGTCCTTCACGTGGAAGGCCTTGATACGATCCTTGTAGATGTCGATGTAGTCGAGATAGTCGAGCTGCTGCAGCACGAAGTGGCTGGGATCATAGAGCAGGTTGGCGCGCGGGTGGTTTTTCACGCGCTCGAGGAACATCTCGTAGGAGACGCCATCGTGGAGGTCCTCGCCGGGATGAATTTCGTAGCAGACGTCAACGCCGGCATCGTCGAAGGCGTTTAGGATCGGGGTCCAGCGGCGGGCCAGTTCGTCAAAGGCTTCTTCGACGAGACCGGCGGGGCGCTGCGGCCAAGGATAAATGTAGGGCCAGGCGAGCGAGCCAGAGAAGGTCGCGTGAGCGTTGAGACCGAGGTTCTTCGAGGCCTTGGCGGCGTTCAGAAGAGTCTGGACGGCCCATTCCTGGCGGGCTTTGGGATTGCCGTGCACAGAGGCCGGGGCGAAGCCATCGAAGGCTGTGTCATAGGCGGGATGAACGGCGACGAGCTGGCCCTGCAAATGGGTCGACAGTTCGGTGATTTCGAGGCCATGGCTATTGACGATGCCCTTGATCTCGTCTGCATAAGTCTTGGAATTTGCAGCCTTTTCGAGATCGATGAAGCTCGATACCCAGGTCGGAATTTGCACGCCCTTATAGCCAAGGCCGGCAGCCCAGCGGCAGATATTGTCGAGCGTATCGAACGGAGCCGTGTCGCCCGCGAACTGGGCCAAAAAGATTGCTGGGCCCTTGATGGTGGTGGCCATGAGATTCTCCTCGTGTGGCCCCGTAACCGCCTCAGCCGGGGCTCCTGTTTATGACAGAGGGCGACGATTGCTCGCCGCCCTGACATCTGCATTTTTTCCGATGCCACGCCCTCGTGGTTCGAGGCTTTGCTCTCGCAAAGCACCTCACCATGAGGGCTACTGGGACAAGTCTTGACCGGCACAACAAGCCTGTCAATGATGTACGTTCATCAGACTTCGCTCAACCTCTCATTCTGCCGGCGCGACGGGGACAGCAGTCAGCCGTACACCCAATCCCTTCATCACGCCCAAGAGGGTAGACAGCTTCGGATCGCCCTTCTCGCTCAGTGCACGGTAGAGCGCTTCGCGGGTCACCCCTGCATCGCGGGCAACGTTGCTCATGCCGCGAGCACGAGCGACAACGCCGAGAGCGTTGGCGACGAATGCCGCATCGCCCGTTTCAAAGGCTTCGGCAAGAAACTCGGCCTGGGATTGCTCTTCGCTGAGATATTCGGCGGCATCGAACGGAAGCGTTTCGAGAGCCATTTCAAATCTCCTTTGCCATCTGCTTTGCTCTGGCGATATCGCGGTCCTGAGACCCCTTGTCGCCACCGCAGAGCAGCACGATCAGCACATTGCCCTGCTGCACGAAATAGACCCGGTATCCGGGCCCGTAATCGATGCGGAGTTCGCCAATGCCATCGAACAATTTTACATCGCCCATCAGCCCGGACTGGATGCGAACAACCCGCCGGGCGATGATTTCAGTCGCCTTGCGATCCTTCAGGGACTGCATCCATTTCTGAAAGATCAGCGTTTGGCGGACTTCGACCATGTGTGAACTATAGGTTACATATTTACGATGTGCAAGGTGGTCCTATCTGCCCAATTGTCCGCCGTGCTTGCCGACACCCCCTCCCATCCTCCCCCATCAAGGGGGAGGTGTTGTATCGCGTTGGTGGAGATGACTGCGCAAGCACAGTCCCTCCCATCAAGCCTTTAGCAAGGCCTTGGCTTCTTCGATGCCGAGGGCCAGGGGGCGTTCGCAGGTGGTCTGGAGCGTCAGGACCTGGCCGGTTTCGCCGGCTTTGAGGAGACCCGTCATCACTTCGACGACGTGGAGGGCCACGTCGAGGCCGCAGCGGGCGTTCTGGCCGTTTTCGATCGAGAGCATCATGTCGGCAAGGCCGGCGCAACGGTAGTTGGCGCGCGGGACTTCCTTGTCGAGGTCCTGGTTCGGCTTGCCGAAGGGGTGGTCCCATGGCGTGACTGCCGTGCGGATGCCTTCGATGCCGGTGGTGGTGAGATCACCGCCGAAGAAGTTCGGATCGGGCACAAAGATCGAGCCGTCGGTGCCGTAAAGCTCGATATTGTGGTGGCCGTGGGCCGCCACGTCCCAGCTGGCGCCAATGGTGATGATGGCGCCGGAGTGGAATTCGAGCACGCCGTGGATCGTGGTCGGGGTGCCAACCTTGATCGCGGTGCCCTTATAGGGACCTTCGGCGGTGACGATACGTTCGGCGCGGGCGCTGCCGGTAAAGGCAGAGAGGCGCTTCACCGGACCGAGCAGGTGCACGAGATCGGTGATGTAGTAGGGACCGAGATCGAGGATCGGGCCGCCGCCGGGCTGGAAGAAGAAGTCCGGGTTCGGATGCCAGTGTTCCATGCCGCGGCTCATGACGTGGGTCGTGCCGCTCATGATCTTGCCGAGCTTGCCCGAGTCGATGATTTCGCGGGCCTGCTGGTGGGCGCCGCCGAGGAAGGTATCGGGAGCCGAACCAACTTTCAGACCGCGCTCGTCGGCTGCCTTCTTGAGGGCGAGACCCTCTTCGACGGAGAGAACGAAGGGCTTTTCGGAATAGGCGTGCTTGCCGGCCGAAACAATGTCGGACGACACCTTGTAGTGGGTCGCCGGGATCGTGAGGTTCACGATCACGTCGATTTCGCTGTTCTTCAGCAGCTCGTCGGGCGTCTGAGCGGCAACGCCGAATTCGTCAGCGCGCTTCTTGGCGGCTTCGGGCAGGATGTCGGCCACGGCGCGAATTTCGAGGCCCTTGAACAGGGGCGCGAGGCGCAGATAGGCGGCAGAAATATTGCCGGCACCCATGATGCCGACGCCATAGGTCTTTGCCATCTTAGACTCCGTAGCCCTTGAGAGCGGCAGCCGCATTGCGTGCAAAACGAATGGCGTCACTCGGCTTGTCATGCTCGGCGACGAAGTAGCGCGCCTTGGTCTTGGCTTTGATCTGGTTGATGTAATTCGGCCAGTCGAGCGTGCCGGTGCCGACGTCGGCCCAGCCATCTTCGTCGGTCTTTTCGCCGGCGGGAGCGATATCCTTGACGTGGACGGCCGTGATGCGGCTACCGAGCTTATCGATCCAGAAGAGAGGATCTTCATTGGCACGGACGACCCAGGCGAGGTCCATTTCCCACTGCGTGTCCGGGGAGGCGTCGAGGATCAGTTCCACCGGCGTCTTGCCATTGGCGTCCTTGATGAACTCCCAATGGTGATTGTGATAGCCAAAGCCCTTGCCGGCGGCCTTGAAGGCGGCAGCGATCCTGGCGAGGCCAGCGGCAAAACCCTGCCAATCGCCAGTGCCATTGCGATAGTCTTCGGACGGCGGAGCGGGGCAATAGACCGTCTCGATGCCGACGGTTTCAACGATGCGCAGGGCCGCGTCGGTATCTTCGAGCTGGGCATAGCCCATATGGGCGGTCGGCATGGTCAGGCCGGCATTCTTGAGGCTCGTGGCCAGGGCGGCAGGATCGGCAAACTGACCGCCCCAACCTTCGACCTGGGTATAGCCAAGCCCGGCAAGGGTCTTGAGCGTTTCGTCCAGCGACGCTTCATTGCGCGCGCTGTAAAGCTGATAGGAAAAGTCCATCACAGGCCTCTTTAGTGTGTTGCATGCGACTGCATCGAGAGATGCCAGATAACCAGACCGGGCGGCGCGTTCGCGTCACAAGGGCAGGTCTATTGCCGCAAAAGTAAGCCGCCGGCCGTCCGGCGGACAAAGCGGCGCCAGAGATGGCGCCGCCTGAAGATGTAAACGTCAGAGACGGTTTTCGGTCTCGGCGTTGAACAGCGAGCCGCGGGCGATATCGAAGCCGACATTGACCTTATCGCCGACAGCGAGCGGAATATCGCTGCTGCAACGGAAGGTGACCGGCACACCGGCAACCTTGGTCCAGGCCAGGGTTTCCGAGCCCATGGGCTCGACGATTTCGATTTCGGCAGCGGTTATGAACGGCATGCCTTGGGCAGCGTCGCCCAGAAGAATGTGTTCGGGACGAACGCCGAGGACCGCCTTGAGCGAGCCAGCGGGCGAGGCAACGAAATCATAGGCCCCGACCGGGATCTTGGTGCCATCAGCGGCGGTGAAGGTGCCGCCATCGACCGCGCCGTTGATGAAGTTCATCGAGGGAGAGCCGATGAAGCCGGCCACATAGAGATTGGTCGGCTTGTTATAGATGGTGTGCGGATCGGCCAGCTGCTGAATGACACCATTCTTCATGATGGCGATACGATCGGCCAGCGTGAGGGCTTCGATCTGGTCGTGGGTCACGTAGATCATGGTGTTCTTCAGGCGCTGGTGAAGGCGCTTGATCTCGACGCGCAGATCGCTGCGGAGCTTGGCGTCAAGGTTGGACAGCGGCTCGTCGAACAGGAACACGTCCACGTCCCGCACGAGGGCACGGCCGATGGCGACGCGCTGGCGCTGACCACCGGAGAGATTGGCCGGCTTGCGATTCAGAAGCGGCTGGATCTGCAGGATTTCTGCGGCGCGGGCAACGCGGCGGGCGATCTCGTCCTTGGGCATGCCAGAGACGCGCAGACCAAAGGAGAGGTTCCGCTCCACCGACATCTGGGGGTAAAGCGCATAGGACTGGAACACCATGCCGATGCCGCGGTCCTTGGGCTCAAGCCAGGTGACGTTCTTGCCACCGATGAAGATCTGGCCGTCGGAGACTTCGAGGAGGCCCGCAATGCAATTGAGCAAGGTCGACTTACCGCAGCCCGAAGGCCCGAGCAGCACGATGAATTCGCCCTGCGCGATATCGAGGTTGAGGTGCTCAAGCACCTTCACATTGCCGAAATTGAGCGAGAGGTCCTTAATGGAAACACTGTGTTGCATTGGGTTATCCCTTCACCGCACCAGCGGCAATGCCGCGAACGAACCACTTGCCGGATATGAAATAGACGGCGAGCGGCACAAGGCCGGTCAGTACGGTGGCGGCCATGTTCACGTTGTATTCGGGCGTGCCCTGGGCCGAGTTGACGATATTGTTGAGCTGGACGGTCATCGGGGCGTTCTGCGTGCCGGCGAAGACGACGCCGAACAGGAAGTCGTTCCAGATGCCGGTGATCTGCAGGATCAGCGCCACGACGAAGATCGGCAGCGACATGGGGAGCATGATCTCGAAGAAAATGCGCCAGAACCCTGCCCCATCGACGCGAGCCGCCTTGAACAATTCCTGCGGCAGCGAGGCAAAATAATTACGGAACAGCAGGGTCAGGATCGGCATGCCGAAGACGGTGTGGATCAGAATGACGGCCTGAAGAGTGCCGAAAATCTTCATCTCACGCGTGATCATCACCAGCGGATAGAGCATCACCTGATAGGGGATGAACGAGCCGAAGATCAGAATGGCGAAGAAGATTTCGGAGCCCTTGAAACGCCAGTTGATCAGCGCATAGCCGTTTACCGCGGCAATGAAGATCGAGACGATGGTGGAGGGAATGGTGATCTTCACCGAGTTCCAGAAGCCGGGGGAAAGACCCTGGCAATTGAGACCCGTACAGGCGCTGCTCCAGGCTTTTACCCAGGCATCGAAATTGGGCGCCTGCGGCAGAGCAAAGATATTGCCGAAGCGGATTTCCGGCATGGTCTTGAGCGAGGTCACGACCATCACGTAGAGCGGGAAGAGGTAGTAGAGCGAGAAGAAGAACAGTACCGAGTAGATGACGATCTTACGCGGGGTGAAGAACGGCTTGGGACGCGGGCCACGGGCTTCGACGACTTCGCCTGAGGTTGCGGGCGCGGAACCGGCCATGGTTGCGGTCTGGCTCATGTGCGTTTCCCCTTGCCGCCGAATTCGAGATAGGCCCACGGGACCATGATGATCAGAACGGTGAGCAGCATCATGGTGGCAGCGGCCAGACCCTGGCCGATATTGCCGCCCGAGAACATGTAGTTGAAAACGTATTTTGCCGGCACTTCCGAGGAAATGCCCGGACCGCCATTGGTCAGCGCCACGACAAGATCATAAAGACGGACAACGCCCGAGCCGAGGATCACGATGGCGGTGATGAGCACGCCGCGCATCATCGGAATGACGATGGAGATATAGGTGCGCCAGGTGGGGATGCCGTCAACGCGCGCGGCTTTCCACACTTCGTCATCGACGCCGCGGAGCCCGGCGAGCATCAGCACCATGCAAAAGCCCGTGCCGTGCCAGAGGCCGGCAATGAGCATGGCAAACAGCACCATGCGCGGATTGGCGATCCAATCGAAGGAGAAATTGGTCCAGCCCAAGTTTCGCAGGGTGCCCTGCAGGCCCAGGGTTGGGTTCATGATCCACTGCCACACAAGGCCCGTCACGATGAACGAGAGGGCGAAGGGGTAGAGCATGATGGTGCGGAAGGCGCTTTCGAAGCGGATTTTCTGATCGATCAGAACGGCGAGAAGAAAGCCGATGACCAGCGTGAAAACCAGCGACATCGAGCCGTAGAGAACCAGGTTCCAGACCGACACGTTCCAGCGCGAAGTGGCGAAAAGGCGCTCGTATTGGTCAAAGCCGACGAACTTGCCGGTGGGCAGGAGCTTGGAATTGGTGAACGAATAGTAGACCGTCCAGATGGTACAGCCGACGAACACCACCAGCACCGTTGCCACCATGGGCAGAGCTGCAATTTTGGCGGGCAGGTTGTGGAAGAATAATCTTTGCAGCAGGCCGGGACGATCTACCGTCTCGATGCCAGCCTCCATGGGAGCGGCAGTGTCCGCCATGTGTCTCTCCAAGAGCACGTGGCCGACCTTGTCGAGCAAGGCCGACCACGGATTTCAAAGGCGGGAGCGTACTCCCGCCAGGCTAGACGACGGCTTAGTCAGCCGACTCGATGATCGAGGCATAGCGCTCGATGTAATCATCGACAGTGATGCTGTCGTCGGCGAGGAACTCGGTGTTGAGATCCTGCGTCTGCTGCTGGGTGTCGCTCGAGAGCGCGAAGTCACCGGAGGGCAGCAGGCCGTTCTTGAGGAGGCCGAGAGCCTTCTGCATGCACGGATTGGCAGCCGAGAGGTCGATGTCCGTACGGATCGGCATGGAACCCTTGACCAAGTTGAACTTGAGCTGGGCTTCAGGCGAGATCAGGATACGGGCAAGCTGGTTCTGGGCTTCGATCACGGCCGGGTCAGTGCCTTCAGGCAGAACCGGGAAGTAGAACGAGTCGCCGCCGCCGGTCAGCTGGTCACCCAGGCCAAGAGCGGGGAGACATTCGTAGTCCTTGCCGGGGACGCCGCCAGCAACCTGAAGGTCGCCCTGCAGCCAGTCGCCGTGGATGTTGCCGGCAGCAGTGCCTTCGAGCAGCTGCGTACCAACGTCGCCGAAGGACGGCACCATGGTTTCAGGCGAGATCACCTTGCGCAGCTCGTCGAGAGCCACGGCAACCTTGCGGAATTCCGGCCCGCGAACGGCTTCGGCATCCTTGTCGCGGTTGATGGCGAGGACGAGGTCCGAACCACCAAGACCCGACATCAGAACGCCCGGAATGCCCGAGAACGGCCAGCCGGTGGCAAGGCCGAACGGCAGGATGCCGGCTTCTTCGAGAGCAGGCCAGGAGGCAACATATTCGTCCCAATTGGTCGGAACGGGCTGGCCGATCTTTTCATAGGCCTTGGTGGAGAGCCACAGCCAATCCCACGAGTGGATATTGATCGGCAGGCAGTAGAGACCACCTTCGTAGCGGCACGGCTCGAGCAGGCTCTGATCGACGTAGAAGCTGTCGATATCCATGTCAGCAACGACGTCGGTCAGGTCGCGGATCAGGCCGGCCTGGATGAGCTCTTCGGCGTCACGGCCGGTGTTCATCTGCGTTGCGCCCATCGGGTCGCCACCGATGATACGGCTGATGATGACCGGGTTGGCGCCAGTGCCGGAACCGGCAAGCGCGGAGTCGACCCAGGTATTGCCGGTTTCGGCTTCAAAAACCTTGGCAAACTCGGCGATGGCAGCGGCTTCACCAGCCGACGTCCACCAGTGAGTCACTTCGAGATCGACGGCAAATGCAGACGTCGAACCGAGCAGCGCGGTTGCCATTGCGGCAACCACTGCAAACTTCTTCATAGGAATGTCCTCCCAACGAACACGAGGGGCTATGTACCCCATTCATGCCGCCGACCTGCGGGTCCCCGTTTCCTCCAGACACCCCGACCGGCCGCGTGTAATCGATTGCATAACTAATCGAAACTGGTTGTGCAATCGATTTCAGGAGTTTCATACACGTCTTGCGGACCTGTCAAGATCGTTTTAGACAGAATGCCATCCTGACAGCGAGAGGGGGCGCTGCCGGACGTGACTATGGAAAGAAAAACACCGACGATTCAAGACGTTGCGCGATTCGCCAACGTCTCAACAGCCACGGTCAGCCGTGCGCTCTCCTCGCCCGAAAAGGTGAGCGAGGGAACCCGTGCCCGCGTTTCCGAGGCTGTGCGTGTAACCGGTTACACGCTCAACCAAGCCGGCCGCTCATTGCGGCAGCGCTCGGCAAAGACCATCCTCGTCGCCCTGCCCGATATTAGGAATCCTTTCTTCTCGTCCATCCTCGATGCGATCGAGCGCGAGGCGGCGACGCGTGGTTATGGCGTGCTGGTGCTGAACCTTTATTTCGGACACGAAACCATCCGCCGGCTGCAGGATTTTCTGCTTTCGAACCGGGCCGACGGATTGCTGCTGCTGGATGGTTCGGTGGACACTTACCTGCTCCAGACACTCTCGAGTCAGGCCGGGGCCATCCCCATCGTCGTTGCGTGCGAAGAAATCCCCAATTCGGGTTTTCATACCGTACTCACCGACAATGTGGATGCCGCCGAGCGGGCGACGCAACACCTGATCGACCTCGGTCACCGGCGAATCGGTCATCTCCTGGGGCCGGAGCATAATGTCGTGTCGCGTGAGCGGTTTACCGGGTTTGCGCGGGCCCTCGCCGCCGCCGGGCTATCTCCCGTTCCCGAGTGGAATTTTCGGGGGAATTTCGACATGGAAAGCGGCTTTTCCGCTGCGGCGCGTTTTCTCTCGATGACGGAGCGGCCCACCGCCATTTTTGCGGCCAATGACGAATCGGCCATCGGCTTTCTCTCCGGCCTGCGGCAGCACGGGATCATCTGTCCGCGCGACATTTCCGTGGTGGGTTTCGACGACCTCGGAGTGGCGCCGCATTATGTGCCGCCACTGACGACGATGCGCCAGCCGCGCGAGGCCCTGGGCCGTATGGCTGCGGAGGCGCTGATCGATGTCGTGGAGGATCCCGAAGCCCTCGGCATGCCGCTCAGGATCGTGCTGCGCTCTGAACTGGTGGTGCGGGAAAGCACGGCGAGAATGGCCCGTGTGGATATGGAAGGCGGGAACCGCTCTTCTTGAGCGCGCAGGCATTTCCTTTTTCGCCAGATCAGCTAAAGGAAAGCGCGTGCGGTCCCGTAGCTCAGCTGGATAGAGCAGCAGCCTTCTAAGCTGAAGGTCACAGGTTCGAGTCCTGTCGGGATCGCCAGATTTTCCGATCTTCTTTGATTTTGTTGGGCAAACCGGTCATTTTCCGTGCAACTTGCCGGCGGTGTCGCATTGCGGCCGTGGCAATGAACGATGGTGCGCCGCGCGGGCGGACCTCGAAAACGACGTGAATTTAGGAGACTTGCTGAAATGGCCGAGCTGAGTGCAATGGAGATCAACGAACTCCTCAGCGTGCTGCCGCACCGCTTTCCCATGCTGATGCTGGACCGGATCATCGAGATCGACGGCGACGACAGCGCCATCGGGGTAAAATGCATCACCATCAATGAACCCTGGGCGCAGGGGCATTTTCCGGGCCAGCCCATCTTTCCGGGCGTGCTGATCATCGAGGCCATTGCCCAAACGGCAGGCGCAATAGCCATGCGCGGGGCGGACGACACCGCCAATTCCATGCTGCTGCTTGGCGTGGATCAGGCCAAATTCAGGAGCCCGGCGCTTCCCGGCGACGTGCTGCATTTTCATGTGACCAAGGAACAGCGCCGCCGGCAGGTTGGCCGCTATCGCGGCATCGCCAAGGTCGGCGAGCGCGTTGTCGCCGAGGCGCTTATCACGGCCATGTTTGTCCCGAGCTAGGTTTCGGCGAAGCCGAGGCATGGTTCCGACCGTCTTTGATCGCCGCGAAGCCGAGGGCTGTTTCCAGGCGGGCCTGTAGAGCGTTTCACTGTTCAAACGTAACGCTTCCGGGTGAAATTCCAGCTGTCATCCCGGGCTCGACCCGGGATCCGTCCTGAAATCTCGAGATGGGCCCCGGCGTAAAGCCGGGGTGACAATCCGAGTTGGTGGGGGCATCGGACGGAAAGGGAAGGGATCTAGTCCCACAATACCCTTACGGACATGGTTGCCGCGGCGGTGCGGTTTTCGATGCCGAGTTTTTCGAAGATTTGCTCGAGGTGCTTGTTGATGGTGCGGGGGGAAAGCTGGAGGATTTCGGCGATTTCCTTGTTGGACTTGCCGTGGGTGAGCCAAAGCAGAACTTCAGCTTCCCGCAGGCTGATGTCGAAGGCGGCGACGAGACGCTCCTCGCCGGTGCCGACGGCGCGGTCGATGAGGCGCAGGAGCGTGGTGCCTTCGCCGCGCCGTTCCATGATGCGGAATTCCACCGCGCGATCGAAGCGCCGGTAGAGCCGCACGAGATCCTGGCTCTCCTTTTCGAGCATCCACTGCTTGAGTTCCCAGGGCAATGCCGCCCCTTCCTCGGGCCGGAGGCCGATGCGCGTCAGCAATTCCTGGGCCTGGGGCGTGGCCCAGGCGATGGCGCCGGTATCATCCACCGCAACGATGCGCCGGCCGATGGAATCGAGCGCATCGCGGGCCGAACGCGTCTTGCGCGAATTGGCCAGGTGGACCCGCATGCGCGCGAAAAGCTCGCTCAGAATGATCGGCTTTGAGACGAAATCGACGCCGCCACAGGCCAGCGCCTTGACCACATGCTCGCTGTCATTGCGCCCGGTCATGAACACCACGGGCAAATCGGAAAGGCCCATTTCCGTCTTGAGCACCCGGCAGACTTCAAAGCCATCCATGCCGGGCATGATGGCATCGAGAAGGATGATATCGGGGCTGGTTTCGCCGATCATCGAAAGGGCACCGCGGCCATCGGCGGCCCGAAGCGGGGTCATGCCTTCGAATTCGAGCGCATCGGACAGCATTGTCAGCGTATCGGGCTGATCGTCGACGATGAGGACTTTTGGAGCACCAGCAGGCATCATCGAACAGGTATCTCCTCTAGTAGCCGCCGGGGCGGCACGTCTTCGTCCTCGATCCAGTTGAGGGCGAGCACCGCGCCGATCTGCTGCACCAGATCGTCGATCTTGAACGGCTTGATGAGGTAGCCGTCGTAAAGGGCGCCGTATTCGGGCTGCAGCCGTTCGGCGCCGGCATCGGCCGAAATCATGATGATGGGCAGGCGATCGATGACATCGCCGCGTAGCTTGCGGGCCACCTGCCAGCCATTGCGCCGGGGCATGGAGACATCGAGCAGCAGCAGGTCGGGCCGCTGCACGCGGATCGAGCGGAGGCATTCGACGCCATCGCGCACGGTGACGACATCAAAGCCCAGACCACCCAGCAGGTCCGAGAGCAGGTCGCGCTGCGCCGGATCGTCGTCGGCCACGAGGATCGAGCGGCGCGGGCCATAATAGCCGGTGATACGGGCGGTGGGATGCTTGGGTTCGTCCGGCATCCAGGTGGAGGACAGAAGCATTCGCACGGTGAAATGGGTGCCGGTGCCGAGTTTGCTGAAAACGGTAAGCTCGCCGCCCATGATCTCGACGAGAAGCTTGGTGATGGTGAGGCCCAGCCCCGTTCCGGGCTGTGGCTCCGCGCCCACCGGGCGGCTGCCGCGCTGGAACGGCAGGAACACCTTGTCCAGTTCATCGGGCGCAATGCCGCTGCCGGTATCGATGATCTCGAAGGTGGCGATCTGGCTGCGGTAGCTGAGGCGCAGGGTGGCCGAGCCGCGATCGGTGAACTTGATGGCGTTGGAAATGAGATTGATGAGAATCTGACGCAGGCGCTTTTCGTCGGTGAAGACATATTCGGGCACTGGCGTCGCCTGATCGAAGATGAAGTCGATGCCCTTGTCACGGGCCTGCAGCGAGAACATCTCGACCAGTTGGTTGAGGTTGGCCGGGAGTGCGGTCTTATCCCGGTAGAGATACAATTTGCCCGCTTCGATCTTGGAAATGTCGAGCAGGCCCTCGATCAGGCCGGACAGATGCTCGCCCGAGCGCAGGATCGTCTGGGCGGCGCGGCCCACCATGGGGTGCTGCTCCCTTTGGCGCTCCAGCAATTGGGCATAGCCGAGAATGGAATTGAGCGGCGAGCGCAGTTCGTGGCTGAGCCCGGTGACATAGCGCGACTTGGCAAGATTGGCGGATTCGGCGGCTTCCTTGGCCAGTTGCAGCTTGCGGTCGGTTTCCTGATGCGCGTCGATTTCATCGATCAGGAGCGCGGTATGGCGGCGCGCCTCTTCTTCGGCAAATTCGCGGCTTTCGTGATTGAGCACAAAGAGCCAGACCACGATGCCGGTGATGATGAAGAAGACGACGAAAATCTTGCCCAGCATCGCATCGATGGCGGTGCGGGCCGTGTGTCCATCGAGCGCGGCCTGATAGTTGAACACCATCAGAATGGCGGCCATCAGCCCGCCCACGATCAGCATCAGGCCCAGATAATGTCCGAGGCGGGTATTGAGCGCCTCGGCAATCGGGGCCGGAAACAGCCTGGTGACGACGCCGGAAAGCTGTTCGCCAAGCCGGGCGCCGGTCTTGCAGCGATCCCCGCAACGGGCATCGAGGGAGCAGCAGAGCGAACAGATGGGCCCGCCATAGACCGGGCACCCTGCCATGTCTTCGGGCTCGAAGCTGTGTTCGCAGACGCGGCAGGCAATGGCTTCGGCATTGGCGGGCGTGATGCTTGAACTACGGGCGATATAGTAGCGCCCGCGGGTGGCGAGAGCGATGATCGGCACGCAGACGAGCGCAGTGATCAGCGCCACATAGGAATAGAGCGCCTCGGCTATCTCGCCGAAAATGCCGAGATAGGACAGCAGCGCCAGCGCCACCGCGATCAGCATGGAGCCGAAGCCGACGGGGTTGATGTCGTAGAGATGGGCGCGCTTGAATTCGATATGGCGCGGCGAGAGGCCGAGCGGCTTGCAGATGACAAGATCGGCGACGATGGCGGCGAGCCAGGCAATCGCCAGGATGGCGTAAAGCCCAAGGATCTGTTCGAGCGCCTTGTAGATGCCGAATTCCATCAGGATCAGGCCGATAAGCACATTGAACACGACCCAGACGACGCGGCCCGGATGGCTATGGGTGAGGCGCGAAAAGAAGTTCGACCAGGCGATCGAGCCGGCATAGGTATTGGTGACGTTGATCTTGAGCTGGCAGACGATGACGAAAATGCCGGTGACCGCGAGGGCGAGTTCGGGGCTTTGCAGCATTTGCCCGAAGACCACGAGATACATCTGGGTCGGCTCGGAGGCGTTTTCGAAATCGATGCCGTGGCGGAAGGCATAGTAGGCGAGGAACGATCCGGCCATGACCTTGAGCCCGCCGATAATGATCCAGCCCGGCCCTGCCCCGATCAGCGCCGCCCACCAGGCCAGCCGGTTCTTGTGCGCCGCGCGCGGCAGGAAGCGCAAATAGTCCACCTGCTCGCCGATTTGCGCCACGAGCGCGAACATGACGGCGGACGCGGCGCCGAACAGCGCCAGGTCGAACCCGCCGCCGACCGGACCCATGAGGCCGCTATAGCCGGTCCACTCGCGCACCGCCGGCATGCTTTGGGCACCAATGAAAACAAAGGGAATGAGTTGCAGCACGATCCAGAAGGGCTGGGTCCAGGTCTGGAAGCGATTGATCAGCGTGATGCCATAGGTGACGAGCGGGATGACCATCAGGGCGCTGACCAGATAGCCGATGGAAATCGGCAGGCCGAAGCAAAGCTCTAGCGCCGTGGCCATGATGGCGGCTTCGATGGCAAAGAAGATGAAGGTAAAACTGGCATAGACCAGCGAGGTAATGGTCGAGCCGAGATAGCCGAACCCGGCGCCGCGCGTCAGCAGGTCAATGTCCACGCCGTATTTGGCGGCGTTGTAGACGATGGGAATGCCCATCAGGAAGATGATGAGGCAGGTGGATAGCACCGCCCAGGCCGTGACCGTGAAACCATAGCTCAGCGTCAGCGCGCCGCCGATGGCTTCGAGCGCCAGAAAGGATGCGGCGCCGATGGCCGTGTTGGCGATGCGGGCGGGCGACCAGCGCCGCACCTTTTGGGCGGTGAAGCGCAGCGCGAAGTCTTCCATTGTCTGGTTGGCGACCCACTTGTTGTAGGTTCGCCGGACCCTGGTGACCTTCGCCTGCGCTGTCATCACTACTCCCACGCATCACCACACCCGCTGCGGCGAAAGCCGGGGCCAACACCGGATCCGCGGTCCAGTCAGCCCCTCTTTCAGCGCAGACCGAGGCGGCGCTTGCCCCACCGCTACCGTTAGCCTCCCCACACTAGGCAGTAAAATCCCGGATCGGAATACGTTAAATGCCCCGTTGAGAAGCATAAGTTCAAAATGCCCAATCCTTGATCAGTTGCAGGCGAATTGCTGCGCCTCAGCCAAGGCAACCAAGGACAGGGCTCACCACATGACTGACGCACCGGCCAACGGCCCCTACACACTCAACCGCCGCAAGCTGCTTGCGGCCATGGCAACCATCCCGGCGCTGGGCATGCTCGGCGGCAGCCGCGCCTTTGCGCAGGACACATCCACGGCCGCCGTCAATACGACCGGCCTTGCCGTGACCGATACCGACGTGACCGTGGGCATTCTCCACTCGGTCACCGGCACGATGGCCATTTCCGAGACGGGCTCGGTGCAGGCAGAAATCCTCGCCATCGAGCAGATCAACGCCGCCGGCGGCGTGCTCGGCCGGCAGATCAAGTACATTCAGGAAGACGGCGCCTCGGACTGGCCGACCTTTGCGGAAAAGGCCAAGAAGCTGCTCGTTCAGGACAAGGTCGCCTCGGTCATGGGCTGCTGGACCTCGGCCTCCCGCAAGGCGGTGCTGCCGGTCTTCGAGCAATATAATGGCATGCTCTACTACCCGACCTTTTACGAAGGTCTCGAGGAGAGCCCCAACGTTATCTATACCGGCCAGGAAGCGACCCAGCAGATTCTCGCCGGCATTGACTGGGTGGTCGATACCAAGGGCGCCAAGAGCTTCTACCTGCTTGGCTCGGACTATATCTGGCCGCGCACCTCCAACAAGATTGCCCGCAAGCATATCGAGATGAAGGGCCTCAAGGTTGTCGGCGAGGAATATTACCCGCTCGAACACACCCAGTTCAATTCGGTCATCAACAAGATCAAATTGACCAAGCCCGACGTGATCTACGCCATTGTGGTCGGCGGCTCCAACGTCGCCTTCTACAAGCAGCTCAAGGCCGCCGGTATCGACCTGACCAAGGAAGCCCCGCTGCTGTTGACGATCTCGGTCACCGAGGACGAAATCCTCGGCATCGGCGGCGAAAACATGGTCGGCGCCTATGCCGCGATGAAGTATTTCCAGTCGATCGAGAACGACAACAACAAGGCCTTCGTCGACGCCTTCAAGGCGCGCTGGGGCGACGGCATCGTTATCGGCGACGTGACCCAGGCAGCCTATCTCGGGCCTTGGCTCTGGAAGGCTGCGGTCGAAAAGGCCGGCAGCTTCGACGTGGACAAGGTGCGCGAAGCCTCGCCCGGCATCGAACTCGCCACGGCGCCGGAAGGCTACGTCAAGGTGCACGACAACCATCACCTCTGGAGCAAGCTGCGCATCGGGCATGCCCGCCTCGATGGCCAATATGACGTGGTTTACGAAACCGCGGACCTGATGGAGCCCGATCCGTTCCCGGAAGGCTACCAATAATCTGACGGCCTCACGACTGAACGGCGGCTCCCCTATGGAGCCGCCCCCATCACTCATCCCGATGCGAGGCTCCGATGATCGGTGACTATACCTACGATCAGTTCTTTTCGATCCTGGCGATGCAGGGCTTTGCCGGGCTGGTCCTGTTTTCCGTTTTCGTGCTCATGGCCCTGGGCCTCGCCATCATCTTCGGCCAGATGGGCGTCATCAACATGGCGCATGGCGAGTTCATGATCCTGGGCGCCTATGTGACCTGGGGCACCGGCCTCTTCGTCACCAATTTCGCGCCGGCGCTATTCCCCATCTACTTCTTTGTCGCCATGGCCCTGGCCTTCTGCGCCAGTTTCACCCTCGGGGTGTTCGTCGAATGGGCGATGATCCGGCATCTCTACAAAAGGCCGCTCGATACGCTGCTTGCCACCTGGGGCCTCAGCCTGATCCTGCAGCAGACCTATCGCTCGGTCTTCGGCGCCCGTGAAGTGGGCGTCACCCTGCCCGACTGGATGATGGGTTCGCTGCCGCTCACCGATATCATCGAAGTGCCGATCAATGGCCTCTTCGTCATGGCACTGACGACGCTCATCGCCATTGCGGTCGCGCTGCTGATGTACAAATCGCGCTGGGGCAAACAGGTACGCGCCGTAACGCAGAACCGCATCATGGCCGGGGCCGTGGGCATCAATACCAAGATGGTCGATCGCATGACGTTCGGCCTTGGTTGCGGCATCGCCGGGGTAGCCGGCTCCGCTTTCACCATGATCGGCTCGACCGGTCCCACGGCCGGCCAGCTCTATATCGTAGATACCTTCCTCGTCGTCGTCTTCGGCGGCGCCGGCAGTCTTATCGGCACCATCGCCTCGGCCTTCGCCATCAGCCAGGCGCAATCGACCATGGAATTCTTCCTCTCCGGGTCCATGGCCAAGGTCCTCACCCTGCTCACCGTGGTCGGCATTCTGATGCTGCGGCCACAGGGCCTGTTCACCCTCAAAATCCGCCGCTGAAAGGAGGCAGTTCCATGTCTTCCACCACCTCCGCTGCACCCCGGACCTTCTTCGGCAAGGATGCAATCGCCTTCATCGTGCTGGCGGCCCTCATCCTCGTCGTTTTTCCCGTGGCGCTCGATATCTTCCGCCTCAATCTCGTCGGCAAATATCTCACCTATGCCTTCGTCGCCGTGGGCCTCGTGCTCTGCTGGGGCTTTGGCGGCATTCTGAGCCTCGGCCAGGGCATCTTTTTCGGCCTCGGCGGCTACTGCATGGCGATGTTCCTCAAGCTTGAGGCTTCCTCGCCGGAAAACACCGCGATCCAGTCGACGCCGGGCATTCCCGACTTCATGGACTGGAACCAGGTGACCGAGCTGCCCTGGTGGTGGGTGCCGTTCAACTCGTTTCCGCTGGCGCTGATCGCCATTTTGCTCGTGCCGACGGCCTTTGCCTATGTGATCGGCGCGGCGATGTTCAAACGGCGGGTGGGCGGGGTCTACTTCGCCATCATCACCCAGGCCGTGGCCGCCATCCTGACCATCCTGATCGTCGGGCAGCAGGGCTATACCGGCGGCATCAACGGCATGACGGACCTGCGCACGCTGCTCGGCTGGGATATCCGCACCGACAGCGCCAAGCTGATCCTTTATTTCGTCAATGCGGTGCTGCTGCTCGGCGTCATCCTCATCGCGCTCTTCGTCAAGAGTTCCAAATTCGGACGCCTCCTCATCGCCATGCGCGACAAGGAAGACCGCGTGCGCTTTTCCGGTTACGACGTCGCCAATTTCAAGATCTTCGTTTTCTGCCTCGCCGCGGCCTTCTCGGCCATCGGCGGCGCCATGTTCGCGCTGCAGGTGGGGTTCATGTCGCCCTCGTTCGTGGGCATCGTGCCCTCGATCGAAATGGTGATTTTCTGCGCCGTCGGCGGGCGCCTGTCGATCTTCGGCGCCGTCTATGGCGCGCTGCTGGTCAACTACGCCAAGACCACCTTTTCCGAGAGCTTTCCCGAACTCTGGCTCTTTGCCATGGGCGGCCTGTTCATCGCCGTGGTCATGGCATTCCCCAATGGCCTTGCCGGCATCTGGAAGAGCCATGTGGAGCCCTTGCTGCCGCGCTTGATGAAACGCCTGCGCCCGCCTGCCATCGTCAGCGCCCCCACCAAAGCCCCAGCGGAATAGGAGCCCTCCATGACCTTCGATACCGAAACGGCACCCAAGGATTTCCTCCTCGCAGTGGAAGGGCTCACGGTCTCTTTCGACGGCTTCAAGGCGGTCAACGACCTCTCCTTCTATGTCGATGAAAACGAAATCCGCGTGATCATCGGCCCCAATGGCGCGGGCAAGACCACGGTGCTCGACCTCATCTGCGGCCGCACCAGGGCCACATCGGGCTCCATCCGCTTTCGCGGCAAGGAATTGACGACGATGAAGGAGCACCAGATCGTCCATGCCGGGGTGGGCCGCAAATTCCAGAACCCGTCGATCTACGAGGACCTGACGGTCTTCGAAAACCTCGAACTCTCGTTTCCGCGTGGCAAGACTGTGTGGGGCTCCCTCGCCTTTCGGCGCGACCGGGAGGTCATCGACCGGGTCGAAGAAATCGCCGAGATGATCTTTCTCAAAGATCATCTCGACACCGAGGCGGCCATTCTCAGCCACGGCCAGAAGCAATGGCTCGAGATCGGCATGCTGCTGATCCAGAAGCCGGACCTGTTGATGCTGGACGAGCCTGTGGCGGGGATGAGCGTCGCCGAGCGCGTCAAGACCGCGGAACTGCTCAACACCATCATCAAGCAGCATTCGGTGATCGTCATCGAGCACGACATGAAATTCGTCGAGGACATCGCCCACCGGGTCACCGTCCTCCACCAGGGCAAGGTCTTGTCCGAAGGCTCGATGGACCATGTCCAGCACGACCCCAAGGTCGTCGAAGTCTATCTCGGACACTAGGAGGCAAGCATGCTCGCAATCGACAATCTGCGCGTTTCCTACGGCCAGAGCGAAGTTATCCATGGGGTGTCGCTCGAGGTGGCGCCCGGCGAAATCGTCGCCATCATGGGCCGCAACGGCATGGGCAAGACGACCTTGATGAAATCGCTCATGGGTATCGTTCCCTCCCGCAGCGGCACTATTCGCGTGGACGGCACCGAGGTGGAGCACGCCGAAAGCTTCAGCCGGGTGAAATCGGGCCTCTCCTATGTGCCGCAGGGCCGGATGATCTTTTCGACCATGACGGTCAAGGAAAACATCGAGACCGGCCTTACGGTCACCGGGGAAAGCCAGGTGCCCGCCGATCTCTACGATCTCTTTCCCGTGCTGCTCGAAATGAAGGGACGCCGCGGCGGCAACCTTTCCGGTGGCCAGCAACAGCAGCTCGCCATTGCCCGGGCGCTTGCGTCGCGCCCCAAAGTGCTGCTGCTCGATGAGCCGACCGAGGGCATTCAGCCCTCGATCATCAAGGAAATGGCGCGCACGCTGCGCCGCATTCGCGACGAGAAGGGCCTCTCCATCGTCGTTTCCGAACAGGTGCTGAGTTTTGCCCTCGATATCGCCGACCGCGTGCTGGTCATCGAGAACGGCGAATTCGTGCACGAAAGCCCGCGCGCGGGCATCGACGGGGCGAAAGTCTCGTCCTTCCTCTCCGTCTGATTTTTCTCTTGTCGCTCTTCCGCACCGCAAACCGCGATCATTTTTGCTGGAAGGGCCTTCGTTTCCAAACCCCAATGAGGACAAAAAGCCATGACCGACACGCTGATCAAGGTCGATCTCAACGAGAGCCCCTATACCAATGAAAAGATCCACAACCGCTGGCATCCGGACATTCCCATGGCCTGCTGGGTCGAGCCGGGCGACGACTTCAAGGTCGAGACCTATGACTGGACCGGCGGGCAGATCAAGAATGACGACGACGCCGCCGACGTGCGCGACGTCGATCTCAAGCAGGTGCATTTCCTGTCCGGCCCGATCGGGGTGAAGGGGGCGCAGCCGGGCGATCTGCTGGTTGTCGATATCCTCGATATCGGCGCCTTCGAAAATTCGCTCTGGGGTTTTAACGGCTTTTTCTCGGTCAATAATGGCGGCGGCTTTCTCGACAAGCATTTCCCCTCCGCGCAGAAATCCATCTGGGATTTCAAGGGCATGTTCACCCAGTCACGGCATGTGCCGGGCGTGAAATATGCCGGCCTCATTCACCCCGGGCTGATCGGCTGCCTGCCCGACCACAAGATGCTCGACATGTGGAATACGCGCGAAAAGAAGCTTTTCGACACCGATCCGGAACGCGTGCCCGCCCTGGCCGCCCTGCCCGACACCTATGCCGCCCATATGGGGGCGCTCAAGGGCGACGCCCGCGAGGCGGCGGCGGCCAGCGGGGCCCGCACCGTGCCGCCGCGCGAACATGGCGGCAATTGCGATATCAAGGATCTCTCGCGCGGCTCGAAGGTGTATTTTCCGGTCTATATCGATGGCGCCGGTCTCTCGATGGGCGATCTCCATTTCAGCCAGGGCGATGGCGAGATCACCTTCTGCGGCGCCATCGAAATGGCGGGCTGGCTGCACATCAAGGTCAGCCTGATCAAGGACGGCATGGCCAAATATGGCATCAAGAACCCGATCTTCCGGCCCTCTCCGATCGCGCCGAAATATGACGATTACCTCATCTTCGAAGGCATTTCCGTCGATGAAAGCGGCACCCAGCACTATCTCGACGTGACGACCGCCTATCGCCAGGCTTGCCTCAACGCCATCGAATACCTGAAGAAATTCGGCTATTCGGGCGCCCAGGCCTATTCGATCCTGGGCACGGCGCCGGTGCAGGGCCATGTCTCGGGCGTCGTCGACATTCCCAATGCCTGCGCCACGCTCTGGCTGCCGACGGATATCTTCGAATTCGACATCATGCCGGGGTCCGATGGACCAAAGAAGCACCTCGATGGGTCCATCGACATGCCTCTTGCCCTCGATCTCTGAAAGGTCACGCCATGGCGATCTACGATTATCAATGCGCCGATTGCGGTCCATTTACCGCAATGCGTCCGATGGCCATGGCGGCGGAGCCCTGCGCCTGCCCCGACTGTGGAGAGCCCGCTCAGCGGGCTTTCTTCAGCGTGCCGTTCATCGCCGGCATGGACCCGGCCAAACGCACCGCGCACGCCACCAATGAAAAGACCCGGCACGAACCCAAGCGCGGGGGATCGGCACATGGGCCGGGATGTTCCTGTTGCAGCGGCGGCAAAAAGGGCCGCTCGACGCTGGTGCGCCCGGACGGTTCGAAGAGTTTCCCCAGCGCCCGACCCTGGATGATCAGCCACTGAAAAGCGTCGCGCGCCTTTGCCGTTCAGCCCGAAATCAAAGCCTCATTGGGCAGGGAAACCTCCCGCAAATGCGGGAGGGTTTCGCCTTGCCGGGGCCGTTGAGCACAGGCAATTGACCACCTAAATGGCTGTCGGGGTTGTGCGCTTGGTTAAAATACGGCAAATTTGGGGACACTTCGGGGGATGCAACGCTGGATCCAAATCTGACGGCACCGACCATCGTACTGTTCGATCTCGATGGAACACTGGTTCATCACGTCAATCCGCGCGTCCTGCAGACGCTGGAATTTCTTGACGATTGCTCGCACCGGGCGGCGCGACTTGTGGCCCGTTTCCGGCTGATGCGCCGGCAATGTGTGGCCGCGCCGCACAAGACACCGAAGCTGCTAGTGCACCGCGCCATTCACCGCGTGCGCCGCAAATCGGTCGAGGAAATGCTGCTGCCCTGCGAGACGCTGCGCTCCGTGCTGGAACGGCTGCGCGCCAATGGCGTGATTCTGGCGGTGGTCAGTAACGGGCTCGGTCGCGGCTATGGCCACGATGTGCTGGAAGCGTTCGATCTCAAGAAGTATTTTTCCGCCTGCGTGTTTCGCGAGGATGTCGGCCGCGGCAAGCCCTGGCCGGATTCGATTCTGGCAGCCCTCGGTGGGCTCAGGCGCGATGTGCGGGCGCGCGACGTCATCTGGTATATTGGCGACCAGCGCAAGGATATCGACGCGGCCATGGCCGCTGCGGCGAGCCTTGCGCGACCCATCGTGCCCGTTGCCCTCGGCCCGCGCGCGGCTCTGAGGGCCGTCGATGGGGATTGCCCGAACCTGCAAATCGCCTGGTCGGCAAATGAGCTGGAGCGGGTGACGGCGGATATTTTCGGGGAACATGAAGAGGCACGCGTGCGCGCGCCCTATCCGGTTGTGTCGGCCTGAACATCCGGGCACGCCCTCGTGGTTCGAGGCTACGCTGCGCTTCGCACCTCACCATGAGGACTACTTGGAATTAAGAGCACTAGAAATCGAAACCCATTTGGCTTGTTGAGGGCGTCTGTGGGATTGGCGCGGAGTCCTGGACGGGCTTATCGGCGCTGACGGTGGGCTTTTGCTTGGGGGTGCGAGGGCGCTTGGGGGCCGCTGGCGCGGCGGGGAGAACTGCATCGGCTGGGGCGGGCAAGGACGCAACGACTGCTACTGGCGCTTCCTCGACGACCTCTTCGGCACTGGCGTCGGCCGAGCGGATGGCTTCGAGCCAGGTTCGGGCGGCATCGAGCCTGGCGGGACGGAAGGCGTAGACGTTTTCGCGGCCCTTTTTCACTTCGGCAACGAGGCCAGCGGATTTGAGCACGCGCAAATGCCGCGAGATGGCGGGGCGGCTGATGGAGAAGGCTTCCGTCAGGACGTGGACCGGGGTGGGGGCCACCTTCAGGATCTCCAGAATCCGGCACCTGGTGGTGTCGGCGAGGGCCGAATAGAGGGCAATCGGGGGTTTGGACTTTCTGCTCATGACATGACGCCTACGTAACAGAGGCGTTACAGGTCAAGCGAGCGCACCCTTTCTTCACCAGAAACGTTGTTGTCCCGTTGAGGATGACATCGGAATGCCTCTTATCGGCAATAGATTGGTCACGTCCTTCGCCGCAGTCTGGCCGCCAAGGAGGAGTTGTCATGAGTTACGCAACGGGTCCGAAATCCTATTCCTGGTGGAGCCGGGAGCAGCGCCCTTTCACGACGGCCGAACTTATTGTCGATGCCGCGGTGCATATTCTGGGGCTCATTGTCGCCATTGCCGCGGGGTCGGTGCTGCTGGCGCTGACCGGCATGCACACGGCGCCCGAGGCTTTTCCCGCCCTGATCGTTTATGTCGCGACGCTGGTGGCGGTGTTGGGCATATCGCTCGCTTACAATATGTGGCCGGTTTCGCCCATCAAGCGGCACCTGGCGCGGTTTGACCAGGCAGCTATTTTCCTTTTTATCGCAGGGACTTATACGCCATTCCTCGCCGTAATCGGCGGCACGCAGGCGGGCTCAATCATGATGAGCCTCGTCTGGGGCGCGTCGCTGATCGGGGTGGCGCTGAAACTGATCGTGCCGCAGCGCTTTGGGCGGCTGGCGATTGCGCTCTACCTCGCCATCGGCTGGAGCGGCATTGTCGTGTTTCAGGCGCTGGCGCAGGAATTGCCGGGTTCGACGCTGTGGCTGCTGCTTGCGGGTGGCGTGACCTATTCGGCCGGGATTATTTTCCACCTGTGGGAAAAGCTCAAGTTTCAGAATGCTTTATGGCATGTCTTTGTGGTGGCGGGCGCGAGCCTGCACCTTTGGGCGGTGCTTGACTGTATGGTCATTCACCGGCTCTGACGGCGCGTTATTTTGGTTTCTTGATGCGGGGGTGGGTGACGGTGTCGCCCGCCTCGATGCCGAGTTCGACGCTGCGGCCACCGGGAATTTCCAGCACGAACTGCACGGGGCCATCGGAGGGGATGCCGGTCGGGTCGTGGGGCCTTGCATTGACGTGGATATTCTTCACGACCCCTTTGCCGGTGATGAACACCATATCGAGCGGTATGAAGGTGTTGCGCATCCAGAACGAGACGTCGCGGTCGCCCAGGAAATCGAACAGCATGCCGGCGTCGGGGGCCAGTTCCTGGCGGTACATCAGGCCCTGGGCCCGGCTTTCCGGGGTATCGACGAGCTCGATATTGAAGGTGTGATCGCCGGTGGCGCTGTGGATGGTCAGCTTGGATTCGTCGCTGCAGGCGGCGAGCGGCAGGCTCACGGCAATCATGGTTGCCGCGACAGCAAGTGCCCGGAATTGGTGCAACATTGGGTATGCCCCTGTTAGCAGACTGTTACCACCGAGCACCGCTTAATGCGAAGACGGTGCATCACCCCAACCGTCGGGCCGAATTTCGGCGACCATAAGGCCCTTCGGACCATTGCCGTAGCGCACGAGCACAAATTGGCCGGGGCGCAGCTCGGTGATGCCGAAACGGCGCAGCGTTTCCATATGCACGAAAATATCGGGCGTGCCCTCGCCGGCGGAGAGGAAGCCGAAGCCGCGAATCCGATTGAACCACTTCACCTCGAGCCGGACCATGCCCGAACTGGGCTCGACCACGACATGGGTGCGGGGAGCAGGCATTTGTGCCGGATGGCGGGCGGTCGATTCGTCCATGGAGACGATGCGGAAGGCTTGTAGGCCACCGGGGCGATTGAGCGCTTCGACGACGATACGCGCGCCTTCATAGGCGGTCTGATAGCCGTCGCGGCGGAGGCAGGTGACGTGCAGGAGGATATCGGCCATGCCATTGTCCGGCACGATGAAACCGAAACCCTTGCCGGCATCGAACCATTTGATCGAGCCGGTGACCTCGATGGTGTCAACAGCGGCTCCGTCCTGTCGCGCGGACAGGTTTTCGCGCTCACCGTCTTCGGTGTCGTGAGACGGATTCGTGGGATTTCCACTATCGCCGTTAATATTGGCCCCCATGCCGCAACGCCCTTTTGCAACTCCCGTGACCACGGGTACTCGACAATACAAACGCACTCTGTCCGATTCAGTCTCAAAAGTTAAGAAGGTGTTGAGAAATAGTTGTATGAGGCGGGCCCGGTTATCGTTGCGGCCAGCCTCCGGGCTTGTTAGGCCACTTCGGAAACGTGCGAACGGAGGCAAAAAATGAAATATCTGCACACGATGGTGCGCGTCACCGATGTCGAGGCGAGCCTCAAATTCTACCGTGACGGCCTCGGCCTCGAGGAAGTGCGCCGCACCGAAAATGAGAAGGGCCGCTTTACCCTGATCTTTCTGCGCGCGCCGGGCGACGAGGGCGGCGAAGTGGAGCTGACCTATAACTGGGACCCCGAAACCTATACGGGCGGCCGGAATTTCGGCCATCTCGCCTATCGCGTGAAGGATATTTACGCGCTGTGCCAGCATCTGCAGGACATGGGCGTCGTCATCAACCGGCCGCCGCGCGACGGGCACATGGCCTTTGTGCGCTCGCCCGACGGGATTTCGGTTGAATTGATTCAAGATGGCACCCTGCCCCCGCAGGAACCTTGGGCTTCGATGGGCAATACGGGCAGCTGGTAGATTTTGGGGGCTGCTCCTAACCCACGGCGTCATTCCCGCGAAAGCGGGAATCTCTCCGCGCGTCAAAACAGAGATTCCCGCTTTCGCGGGAATGACGCCGTGTTTTTGAGGTGCCACGGCAGTTGAGGTGGAAGTGCAGCATCCCCTCCCCTCTGCAGCAATAACGAATCGCTAACCGTGCTGCTTAGCTTGCGGTTAGCGAAACCCTTCTAATTTTAGCGACTGAACCGTTCGGCCCATTGTGTGTGGCACTTCTGCCACAGAGGGCAAATCGGGAAAGTTGCCATGCCCCATTTTCTTCGCTCAATCCTTGCTATCGGCACCGTCGTCACCGCACTGGCGGCCTGCGTGCCCATGGCCATGTTCGCCAATGGTAGCGGCGCCGGCTATTCCGGCCTCAAGGCCGATTGGGGGACCTATGTCTCCTCCAGCACGGTCAATGCGTTCTGCCTGTCGCCAAAACTGCGCTTGCTGATCTGGGAATTCGAGGGACATTTCGGCAAGAAGGTGGTGATGCAGTCGGGCTATCGCGACAACTATCACAACTCCGCTGCCGGGGGCGCCGACAACTCCTACCACACCAAATGCATGGCCGCGGATTTCTACATTCCGGGGGTCGACAAGAGCCGGCTGATCCAGTTCGCAATGCGCACGTCAGCCGTCGGCGGGCTCGGCTGCTACCCCGGCCGCAACTTCATTCACGTCGATGTTCGCGACCGTCCGCGCGGCTACAATCGTCCCGTCACGTTCTCAGGCTGTTGATAACTTTCGGCTTTTTGAAAAAAGTGCGAAAACTCCAACGAGGGGGTTGCGCATGCGAAAAGCTCCCTCTATACGACACCCAGCGTTGAGCGCGCCCTTCGTCTATCGGTTAGGACGGCACCCTTTCACGGTGCAGAGAGGGGTTCGATTCCCCTAGGGCGTACCACGCTTCTCCCACTTATTGTCGGGAAAGCGGGTTGGCTCAGGCGCTCAACAAAGCTTAGGCGCCCTTCGTCTATCGGTTAGGACGGGACCCTCTCACGGTCCAAAGAGGGGTTCGATTCCCCTAGGGCGTACCAGCCAGTTTTAAGATTTTCCATCATTGAGAATGCGATCATCGCCTGTTGGTGAGATGTTTGAGCCGAATGGCCGCCGTTTGGCAAACGCCAGCATGGTCCGAGCGACCGGAAGGCGCGTTGTCGATTGGTTGCTAGCGACGCAGTTGCGGTCATTGGGTCTGGCGGTAGTTGCCATCCAAAAGCCTGTCACAGGCCATACCGCCCACACCATTGCCTTTCGCTATATCCAAGGCACCGCCGCCAACTCTTGAGACTATTGCAGCGGAAGTCCGATACCTGCCATTGTCGAATGCTTTATTTGCGTTGGACATTGAAGTGGCTGGACCTAGTCGATCTAAAAATCATCATTGGTGGCCGGTAGGTCTTCAAAGCTATTGGTCTGACAGGAATGGCGATGTTTCGTGGATTGACCCTGATGGAAGCGTTGGCAAGAAGAAAAGTGCGAATCGTCAGATCGGCTATAAAATTCATGGCCATACAATGCTTCGCGGAGGTGTCTGGGAGACCAATTTCGAAAGCGATTTTGATATCGACGACCAAGTCCACGACATTATCGCATACCTTAGGCAATTAAGTCCGCTCGGTCACACTCTCTCAGAGTTCATGGCACTACTGCGACTGGGTTTGAAAAAAGACAGAAAGCTCGCCGATCTCTGCAAAATCCACCACATTAGCGATCAGCGCAGCCGCGACCTCCTTCTTCTACTTTACTCGCTTTTGATCCGAAGCCCATCCAACCGGTTCAAGAATGCTTCTTTCCCATCCCACTTTGGCCTGCCCATGAGCGACGATGTGGGAAAGGCGAATATGCGTCAAAGCTACTTGCTAGCCAAAGGGGCTTGCCAGAGTGGGGTCCTGACAAATCGGTTCTTCGTTGTGCTGCATTCCGACTGGAAGAATTTCATCTGCGGAGACGGCTATCTCGATTGGTTGTCCGGCAGCCTGCCGTCAGTGCGTGGGCGCGCACTAATACCGTTGACGCCAAACCTGTGCATCTATGTTTGCACGCCGAGGGTAATGCGAAAAGACCGGAACTGCGCGTCTCTTCGAGCAGCACCTTGGATGGTCGATCAGATCAATGAAATTGTTCAGATTTACTCGAAGGACAAACTATTCTTTCGGGGGCGCAGGCCACAACTTACGAACGAATTCACTAAGCGCCAATTTCTGGAGCACAGCGATTACTCGGTCGATCTCCTCGACATGTTCGACGAAATTGCTGAGCCGAAATCCAAGTGGTCATGGAATCGCTTTGGGAGCATTACCCAGTAAGCGTGGAACCACACTGCAGTGGACGGACACGATCGTCCAATTCTGCCCGGTTTTTCGATATCAGTCGGCTATCAATGCTTTGTCGTCCATAACCGGACTGCCCCCTGCCACCCCATTGCATCCGCTCGACCAATCAGCGTCCGTATTGGAAAGTGGTCATTGCCTCCGTCGGGCTGCCGGCCAATCTTGCGCCGCTTCAGCAATACCGACAGCCTTCAGGTCTTCGACAGCGGTTGCGACAGGTGGAAGCGCTCGTGAGGATCGATGAACTGCTGCCTGTAGTCAGGTGTGCCCGAGGTCAGCTCCCACATTGCGCCGTCGCTGTTTTGTGCTAGGGCAAGGCCAAACAGGAGCCACATATGTCGAACGACAAACGTCACGATGAACAGGTGCGCCTTGCTGGCTGGACCGCTGGCGCATCGGAGAAGGACAAGAATACCAATCCGCATCGCGGCAAGAAGAATGAAGACGAGGCCAATTGGGATGAAGCCTGGGAGAAGGGCTTTGCCGGCGAGGACTATACCGTCTGGTCGTGATAGGGTCGATTTTCATTTAGGAGGGCGCTTTGGCACTTTTTGCCGTGAGCTTCATGCTCGAAGACGGAAGCGACTATAATGATCGCTATGCCGCGTTGACCAAAGCGATCGAGAACGCCGCCGACGGGGACGTCTGGTCGGAAACGTCGTCGTTTTATCTCGTCAACTCGACGCGGAATTCGGTTGGTCTGAAAGACGAGATTACGGCGGCGGTCGAGATGCAGGACGGAGACGTGTTGCTGGTGATCAACCTTAGCAAGACCAAGGGCCACGCGACCAGCGGGGTTGCGAAGAAGGCGCTGTTCAAGAAGTTGATCGATCAGCGCTGAAGCTTTTTGTGGGAGGTGCTGAAACATCGGGGCACGCCCTCGTGGTTCGAGGCTTCACTCCGTTCCGCACCTCACCATAAGGGCTACTTGGGGTAGCCCGTTTCAACCAAATTGCGAAAAAATCTAGAAGCGGCGGGCGGCGCTGGGCGGGGTTTGGCTGATGCGGCTCCAGGCGCGGCGGAGCTGGCGGCTGGAATTGAAGCCGGCGCGCTCGGCGACGCGCTCGATATCGAGGCGGGTTTCGGTCAGCAATTGCTGGGCCAGGGCAAGGCGGAGCTTGTTGAGATAATCGGGGATGCTCATGCCGGTGTGGTCGTTGAACAGGCGACTGAGGTGGCGCGGGCTGGCAATGGCGATGGGCGCGAGGATTTCGAGCGACCAATCGCGGGTTGGATCGGCGGTGATTGCATCCTGCACGCGATGGATGGCGGGGTGAATGTGGTTTCGACCTTCGAGCCAGGGCGATAGCTGCGGATCGGTGCCGGCGCGGCGGAGATAGACAACGAGCTGGCGGGCGACGGCGGCGGAGGTCGCGGGATTGGTGAGGCGGCCGATGATGTGCAGCATCAAATCGATGCCGGCGGTGATCCCGGCGCTGGTATAACGGTTGCCATCTTCGACATAGAGGCGGTTTTCCAGCACTTTCGCTGATGGGGCTACAGCGGCCAGTTCGCCGCAATCGGAGAAATGGGTGGTGCAGTTGACGCCATCGAGCAGACCGGCTTTTGCCGCAAGAAGCGCCCCGGAGCAGATGGAGACCAAGAGGGTTTCGGGCTCGACGACGCGGCGGAGCCAGGCGACGGCTTCTTCGGAGCCGGCATCGAGCGGGTCCGTAGGGTGGCCGGCATGCATCGGCTCTTCGGTGTGGCCGGAGAGGATGATCATGGCGCCCTGCTCTATCGTTTCGGGCAGCGGCTCGATGCCGGAAACGCGGAGGCCGATGGAGGTGGTGACCTCCGGGAGGGCGCCGATATAGCGCACGTCGAACTGCACCTGTTTTTGCAGGCGATTGGCGTAGCGCAGGGCTTCAAGCGGGCCGGCGACGTCGAGCAGCAGCGTCCGCGCCGGCAGGACGACATAGGTCGGGATGCGGCGCGGAACGGGTGTCATGCGGCGGCGGCTTTGGGGGCGCCGGCGAGCGCTTCGGCGATGGTGCAGACCCTGGCGAAGCGGCCGTCGAGCACGGCGGCGGTGCGGACCTTCAGCTCTTCAACGGACCAGGTTTTGCCGGTGGCGTCGGTCAGCGGCATGGTGTGGGTGGCTTCGGTGACATAATCGACCTGCCAGCCGAGGTCGGAGCCGTGGCGCGTGGTGGTTTCGCAGCATTGCTCGGTGCGGATGCCGGAAATGACGAGGCGGCGGATGCCGTTTTCGACGAGGAAAACTTCGAGCGGCGAGCCGACGAAGGCGGAATGGCGCTGCTTGATGAATTCGAGGTCGGGGTTTTCGAGGGTGAGATCGCTGATCGGCGTGACGAAGCCGGAGGCGAGGGAAAAGATGCCCTCGGGCTCGCCATGGAGGACACGGACGATTTTCCAGCCTGCTGCCCGGGCGCCGTCTATAAGAGCCTGCTGGTTCCTGAGGTAGGTGGGGCTGTCGACCTCGTGCCAATTGGCGCGCTGGCGAAAGCTTTCCTGGGCATCGATGACGAGAAGAGCGGTGTCGGTCATTTTTGGACACTCCAATATGCGGGATATGACGCGATCTTAGGCTCTGCGTCGAGGTTTTCGAGGCATGGGCGCGACGAGGAGCGGACAGAAAAGGACATAAGTGCCCTATCATCTCAGGATGGGCCCCGGCCTTCGCCGGGGTGACAATCGGGAGCGGGGATGGTTGAGTGCTCGGATGACAACCAATTTCCTTTTCGATGGTCCCGAGGACGCGCGCTTCACCTTGTTGTTGGCGCACGGGGCCGGGGCGCCGATGGATTCGGCTTCGATGACGGCGGCGGCGAAGGCGCTGGCCGATCAGGGGATCCGGGTGGCGCGGTTTGAGTTTGGCTATATGACCGCACGGCGGACGGGGGATGGGCGCAAGCCGCCGCCGAAAGCCGAGAAGGTGATGCCGGAATTTGTTGCGGCCGTGGACGATCTGGGGCCGACCGACGGGCCGCTGTTCATTGGCGGCAAATCCATGGGTGGGCGGGTGGCCAGCATGGTGGCCGACGAATTGTTCGCGGCGGGAAGGATCGCCGGACTGGTTTGCCTCGGCTATCCGTTTCATCCGCCGGGCAAGCCCGAGCAATTGCGCACCGCGCATCTTGAGGGGCTGAAGGCCCCTGCCCTGATCTGTCAGGGAACGCGGGACGAATTTGGCACGCGCGAGGAGGTTTCGGGTTATGCGCTGTCACCGGCGATCGCGCTTTTGTGGCTTGAGGACGGGGATCATGATCTGAAACCGCGCAAGACGGTTTCGGGGTTTTCGGCGGCAGACCATTTGCGGACGATGGCGGACGCCACGCGGCGCTGGATGGAGGAAGCCGGCTAGCTGCCCGAAATCAGGCGCGTGAAAAAAAGCGGGTGTATTGGAACCGATGCAGGAGCGGTGCGTTGTGTCTCTATCGGAAAGCGATTGAAAATATCGACAACCGATAAACGGCCCCGAAGGTGAAAGCCTCCGGGGCTTTTTAGTGTTCAGGCGACCGCTTTTCGACGGTCAGGCCGGCTTGCGGTATTGGTAAATGCCGACGTCGATGGAGCCTTCGGTAAAGCCGGCTTCGCAATAGCTCAGATAATAGACCCATTTGCGCTTGAAGGTTTCATCGTAACCGAGCGGAGCGATGACCGGCCAGCGTTCGAGGAAGCGCTCGCGCCAGAGTTTTAGCGTCTTGGCGTAGGACAGGCGGAAGGTTTCGACGTTTTCGAGGACGAGGCCGTATTTTTCGCCGAATTCGCGCATCACGGTCTTGGTCAGCAACATGCCGCCGGGGAAAATGTAGCGCTGGATAAAATCGGGGCCGCTGCGATAACCGTCGAAATCCGCTTCGTTGATGGTGATGGCCTGAATGGCGGCGGTGCCGCCGGGCTTCAGGCGATCGTGCACGGCCTGGAAGTAGCTCGGCCAGTTGTCTTCGCCCACGGCCTCGATCATTTCGATGGAGCCGATGTGGTCGAACTGGCCCTCGGTGTGGCGATAGTCTTCGAAAACGAGCGTTGCGAAGGTGTCGAGGCCTTGGCGGGCCAGACGCTCCTGGCCGTATTTGAGCTGCTCGGCGGAGAGGGTGATGCCGCGGAGATTGGCTTGATAATCGCGCGCCACGGTTTCGGCAAAGCCGCCCCAGCCGCAGCCGATTTCGAGCACGGAGGAGCCGGGCGTGACGCCGGCCATATCGGCAACGCGGCGATATTTTGCCACCTGCGCCTGTTCGAGGCTTTGATCGCCGGAGGTGAAAAGCGCCGATGAATAGGTCATCGAGGGGTCGAGCCACTGGCCGTAGAAATCATTGCCGAGGTCGTAGTGCTCGGCGATGTTTTTCTTGGAGCCTTCGAGCGTGTTGCGGCGCGACATGTGGTAGTGCAGGTCCGTCGCGGCGCGGCGGAAGAAGCCTTTGCCGGCGCTCTCGAACATGTCGCGGTTTTGCAGGAAGAAGCGGAACAGCGCGGTGAGGTCATCGACCTCGATATCGCCATTCATATAGGCGGCGGCAAAGCCAACCGTGCCGCGGCGCATGGCCTCGGTGATGACGTTGAAATTATTGATCCGCAGGACCGCGTGTTCGCCCGTCTTGGTATTGCCGATGGTCCGCGTGCGGCCATTGGGCAGGATGACGGTTACGGCTCCGAATCTGGGGTGCCCGACCAGGGCAAAGCCGATTTTCTCGACGAGAAAGGAGGCAAAACGCGTCCAGAGCGTTACGCCGGTCTCGGTGTGGTCTACAGCTGTTTTACTCATTGCGCCGCTACATCCAACCTTCGCGAAGCGGGCCGGAGCGAGCAAGGCAAGATGCACAGCTCCGACCGCTGGGACGTCCCCTTGAGCCGAAGCAGTAGTGCTTCCCAGTGGATGCCCATCAATAGTTTAACGGGCATTAAGGGATATGCAAGCAGCAGTTTGATGGGCGTCGCTGAAGCGGCGGCAACAGGATTTGCGGCCGAAAAGAGCTGATGAAAGCGGCTGAAACGATGATTCCGGGAAACAGGCCAAGCGATTGAAAAGCCTTGGTTCCCCATGTTGCCGAAAGCATTGGATGAAGCACGCACGTCACTATCCCTCGCGTAGTCTCAAACAGACTACGAGGCGAGTAACGCATTGGATCAGATAGAGTTTCCGCGCTAACGCGGAATCCGGGCGATATCTGTCAGGCGGAACTGGACCTGCTCGCGGCCCTGATAATGATCGAGCGAGAGACTGCCGGCAAAGTGGAGCGGGTGATCGGCATCGCGCAGCAGGATATCGCCGAGGGGCGTGCTGGCGGCGCGGAAGGCGATGGCCTTGAGCTTGGCGCCGTCGTCGGACGCGAGGGTGAAGCTGACATGGCCGCCCTTGCCGACCACCTGGGCAAAGCGCGCCTTGTGAGCGGGAAAAGCAAAAACGGGGCCGGGATTGCCCGAGCCGAAGGGGCCGGCGCGCTCGATATTGTGGAGGAGATCCACGGTGGCGCCGCGGGCGGTGAGCGCGGCGTCGATCTTGAGGGCGGAGGCGGCGCGGGCCGTGGTGACGCTGCCGCTTAGCCGGTCGGAGATGAAGGAGCGGAAGGGGCCGAGATCGCCGGGGCGCAGGGTGACGCCGGCTGCCATGGCGTGGCCGCCGCCTTTGGGGATCAAGCCTGCCTCGACCGCGGCGATGACGGCGCTGCCGAGATCGACGCCGGGCATGGAGCGGCCGGAACCGGTGCCGGTGCCATCGGGATTGAGGGCAATGGCGAAGGCGGGGCGATCGAAGCGCTCCTTGAGGCGGGCGGCGACGAGGCCGACGACGCCGGGGTGCCAATTGGCGGAAGCGAGGACGAGGATGGGCGGTCCCTCGCCTGCTCCGATTTCGGCCGCGGCGACGGAGGTCGCTTCCTCGACGGCTTCCACTTCGATGCGCTGGCGCTCGGTGTTCAGCTCGTCGAGCTTTGCCGCGATGACGAGGGCCTGGTGCTCGTCATCGAGCGCCAGAAGCTGGGTGCCGAGGGCGGCGTTGCCGATGCGGCCACCGGCATTGATGCGCGGGCCGATGAGAAAGCCGAGGTGATAGGGATTGAGCGGGCCGCTGACGCGCGCGGCAAGGGCCAGGGCGGCCATGCCCTGATTATCGCCGCGGCGGGCAACTTCGAGGCCGCGGAGGACGAAGGCACGGTTGAGGCCGACAAGGGGCACGACATCGCAGACGGTGCCGAGGGCGACGATATCGAGGAATTTCAGCAGATCCGGCAGGCCGGTATCGCCGCGCTGACGCAGGGTGCGGTTGGTGGCGACCAGCACCATGAAGGTGACGCCGGCGGCGCAGAGATAGCCGAGGCCCGAAATGTCGTCGGGGCGGTTTGGATTGACCAGCGCCGTGGCGGGCGGCAGGTCGTGATCGGAAAGGTGATGGTCGATGACGAGGACATCGGCGCCGCGGGATCGGGCATGGGCGATGGGCGCGTCACTGGTGGTGCCGCAATCGAGCGTGATGATGAGCGAGGCGCCGGCATCGATCAGCTTGTCCATGGCGGCGATATTGGGGCCATAGCCTTCGAAGATGCGGTCGGGGATATGCACCTGTGGCGTCAGGCCGAAATGGGCGAGATAGCGCACCATCAGGGCGCAGGAGCTGGCGCCATCGACGTCGTAGTCACCGAAGAGAGCAATGGACTCATTGTCGGCGATGGCACGGGCGAGCCGGTCGGAGAGATCATCCATGGCCGTCAGCGTCGATGGATCGGGCATCAGATTGCGGATGGTGGGCTCGAGATAGGCCTGGGCGCCGTCAATATCGACGCCCCTGCCCGCGAGAATCCGCGCCAGAATGTCGGAAATGCCGGCGCGCTGGGCGATGGCGGTGGCCATGCGGGCGCCTGATGTGTCGAGCCTATCGACCCAGGCGCGGCCGAGGACCGACTGGGTGACATCAAGGAAGTTGCGGCGCGTTTCCAGCATGGGCTGGTGTTAGGCGATTTGGCGGAGGGGGGGAAGGGGTAGTTGCAGGCAGCGGCGACACGACCTCGTGGTTCGAGGCTGCGCTACGCTTCGCACCTCACCATGAGGTCTCAGATGGATCGCCTTTCAGCGCGCATGCCTTGCCTTGATCCAGCGGGTGGTCTGGCTCCAGGAGCGCATGACGACGGTGGAGGTTTCGACCCATTGGCGGCGGAGTTTTACGCCTTCGATGAGGGAGCCGTCGGTGATGCCGGTGGCCGAGAAGAGGACGTCGCCGGAGGCGAGGTCGCCCACATTGTAGATGCGGTTGGGGTCGGTGATGCCCATTTCGCGGGCGCGGGTGCGCTTGTCGGGGGTGTCGAGGATGAGCTTGCCCTGCATCTGGCCACCGATGCAGCGGAGGGCAGCGGCGGCGAGGACGCCTTCCGGAGCGCCGCCGGAGCCGAGATAGATATCGACGCCGGTATCTTCGGTGTTCACCGCGTGGATAACGCCGGCAATGTCGCCATCGCTCAAAAGTTTTACCGAGACGCCGGCCATGCGGAGTTCTTCGAGAAGGCCCGCGTGGCGCGGGCGATCGAGGACGATGGCGGTGATTTCGGAGACGGGCACGCCCTTGGCCTTGGCCAGAGCCTTGACGTTTTCGGTGGCGGACCACTCGATATTGACGGTCTCGGCGGGGTATTCGGCGCCGATGGCGATCTTGTGCATGTAGACGTTGCGGGCAACGTTGAGGAGGCCACCGCGTTCGGCCATGGCGAGGACGACGAGGGAATCGGGCTGGTTCTTGGCGCAGAGGGTGACGCCTTCGAGGGGATCGACGGCGATATCGACCTCGGGCCCCTCACCGATGCCGGCGGGCTGGCCGACATAGAGATCGTCGCACTCGAATTCTTCGCCCTCGCCAATGACGATGCGGCCGGCGATGGAAACGCGGTCGAGTTCGGCCCGCATGGCTTTTACGGAGGCCTCGTCGGCGGCTTTTTCATCGCCCTTGCCGCGCCATTCGGCGGCGGCGATGGCGGCGCGCTCGGTGACGCGCACCATTTCGAGGGTCAGCGAGCGATGGAGGTGCGCCGGCGATTTGCCGTCATCGGCCTTGCTGAGCTTCATTTTTTCTCCCGGTGCCCGACACCGGAGGGTGTCAGAGCGTCTCGATGCGAATGAGTTGCGGTTCGCCGACTATGAAGCCGTCCGCAGCGATTTGCGCAAGCGCTTCGCGCACGGATGATTCCAAAGTCTGTTGGGTAATCATCACGACGGTGCGCGTGGACGAGCCATCTGATGCCATTGCCTTGGCAGCAAGATCGGAACGCTGAATGACCGAATCGATGGAAATCGACTTTTCGCCCATGCGCGTGGTGATGGCGGCGAGCGCGCCGGGTACGTCCTTGGCGGCGAGGCGGAGATAGAAACCGCCCTCATGGGCGCGGGCGGGCGCCTCGCGATAGGGCAGCAATTCGTCGCTCGGCACGCCGAGCGGGGGTACGCGGGTGCCGCGGGCGATGTCGAGAATGTCGGAAAGGACCGAGGACGCGGTGGGCGGGCCACCGGCGCCGGGGCCGGCGAGGAGAAGCTCGTGCACGTGGTCGGTTTCGAGCGCAACCGCGTTCATGACGCCATCGACGCCGGCTATGGCCGAGCCTTTGGGCACGAAGGTGGGGTGCACGCGCTGCTCGATGCCGTTTTCGGTGCGCTCGGCAATGCCGAGAAGCTTGATCTTATAGCCGAGGTCGGCGGCGACCTGGATATCGTGCTGGGTGATGCGCGAAATGCCTTCGATGCGCATCTTGTCGGGCGCGATCTCATAGCCGAAGCAGAGCGTGGCGAGGATCGAGAGTTTGTGGGCGGTATCAAAACCCTCGACGTCGAAGGTCGGGTCGGCTTCGGCATAGCCGAGCGCCTGCGCATCCTTGAGGCAATCGCCAAAGGAGATGCCTTCATTGCCCATGCGGGTCAGGATGTAATTGCAGGTGCCGTTCATGATGCCAAAGACCTTGGCGATGCGGGCGGAGCCAAGACCTTCGCGCAGGGTCTTGATGACGGGAATGCCGCCGGCAACGGCGGCTTCGAAGCCCAATTGGGCGCCGGATTCCTCGGCGAGTTTGGCGAGCAGCACGCCGTGTTTGGCGAGGAGCGCCTTGTTGGCGGTGACGACGGGGCGGCCCTTTTCGAGGGCGGCTTTGACCGCGGCGAAGGCCGGACCATCTTCGCCGCCGATGAGTTCGACGAAGAGATCGATGCTGTCGGATTTGGCGAGGGCGACCGGATCGTCGAACCACTCGAGGCCGGAAATATCAATGCCGCGGTCGCGGGAACGCGAGCGCGCGGCAACGGCGGTGACCTGCAATTGGCGACCAAGTTTTTTGTTCAGCTCGGCGCCGTCTTTTTGCAGGATGCGCACGAGGGTGGCGCCGACATTGCCGAGGCCGGCAACGCCGATGCGGAGCGGGGTTTGCGTTTCCGTTTCGCCGAATTCGGCCATGGCTTTGAGGATGCGCGCGCGCGTTTCGCTGCGCGGCTCGCGGCCATCGCGCAGGTCGAACACGAAGAGCGGATCGCCCGCCACGATGCGGCCGAAACGGGTGGGAGTCCAACCGCGGGCGGAGATGAAAGATTCGACGGATTGGCGGAAGGACTGAATATCGCTCATGGTGGGCGACATGTGCATAGGAACTTGCCTAGAGGTCAATAGGATTTTTGGCCCGTATCGCCCGGTAGCGCGACAAATACAACGGGTTATGGCCGGCGGGCGAGGAGGACCATGGCTTCGTAGTGGTCGGTTTGCGGAAACATGTCGAAGAGGCGGATGCGCTGCGGCGTGTAGGAGGGCAAAGCGGCGATGTCCCGGGCGAGGGTCACCGCGTTGCAGCTTGAGTAGATGATCGTCGGGGCAGCGGTCGCCTCAAGCGTGGCGCAGAGTTTTTCGCCGAGGCCGCGCCGGGGCGGATTGACGATGACTGCGTCGGGCGTGGGGCCAGCCGCCAAGGCGGTGGCGTCGCCGACGGAGAAGGTTACGTCGGTGAGCCCGGCTTCGCTGGCACTGAGGCGGGCCGAGTCGACCGCTGGGGCGCTGAGTTCGACGCCGTGGACGCGGCGACCGGGGGCGGCGACATGGAGGGCGAAGCCCCCTACCCCACAGTACAGATCCAAGATCGACTGCGCGGCAAGTTCGTCGATCCACTCTTTGGCCTGGAGGTAGAGCCCCTGGGCGATCTCGGTGTTGGTCTGGAAGAAGCTGGCGGGGCGCAGGTGCAGGACGGAAGTGCCGAGGCGCATGGGGAGCGTTTCGCCGCCGTGGAGGGTGATCTCCTCATCGCCTTCAAGGACGGCCTTGTGTTCGGGCAGGAGATTGGCGGTGACAACTGCAAGCTGGAGTAGATCGGTCAGGAGGCCGGGTAGATGCTTTTTCATGCGGCCGAGCGCTTCGGTCGAGCGGAGCACGAAACGCAGCATCAACTGGCCATCGGCGGATTCGGTCAGCAGCACATATTTGAGCTCGCCGCGGCGGTTGGGAACGTCGTAGGGCGCGATGCGGACGCGGGAGATGTAAGTCTTGATGGGCTCAAAGGCGGCGCGCAGACCGGGCGCGAGAATGCCGCATTCGGTGAGATCGACGCCGTGCTGGGTTGGATCCAGGATGCCGAGAGTGGGCGCCTCGGGCGTGCCGCCGGCGACCATTTTTGCCTTGTTGCGGAAGCCATCGAGGCGGCTGGCCATGGGCGGAAGCCAAAGGGCATCCGGCCACGCGGCAAGCAGATTTTGGGCGTGCTCGACCTTGGCGGCGAGTTGGGCATCGTATGGCGTGCCCATGAGCGTGCACGAGCGGCAGACGCCTCTATCGTAGTAGAAGCATTGCATTGCGGCGCTCAGATCTGCGTGCACGCGGCTATTCCATTGTGTCGAGGAGGCGGGACGCCGCCCCCTCGAAGCGCAAACTACTTGGTTGCAGCCGTGAGCGGCAACACGTTGCTCTGGTCGCCTTTGCTCCCAAGGAGCTTCTTGATGTTGCGGGCGGCCTGGCGGATGCGCTGTTCGTTTTCGACGAAAGCGAGGCGAATGTACTGGTCGCCATATTCGCCGAAGCCAACGCCCGGCGCGACGCCAACGCCGGTCTCCTGAATGAGAAGTTTGGCGAATTCGAGCGAGCCGAGATGGGCGAACTGGGCCGGAATCGGGGCCCAGGCGAACATAGTGGCCTTTGGCACAGGGATATCCCAGCCGGAGCGGCCAAAACTTTCGACGAGGACGTCGCGGCGCATCTTGTAGACCTTGCGGACTTCCTCGATGACATCATCGGAGCCGTTCAGAGCCGCCGTGGCTGCGACCTGGATGGGGGTGAAGGCGCCGTAGTCGAGGTAGGATTTTACGCGGGCCAGCGCAGCAATGAGGCGTTCGTTGCCGACGGCAAAGCCGACGCGCCAGCCGGGCATGGAATAGGTTTTGGACATGGAGGTGAATTCGACGGTGATGTCGATGGCACCGGGCACCTGCAGCACCGATGGGGGTGGCGCGTCTTCGTCAAAATAGATCTCGGAATAGGCGAGATCGGACAGGATGAAGATGTCGTTGGCGCGGCAATACTTGACCACCTCGGTGTAAAAATCGAGGTCGGCGGTATAGGCGGTCGGATTGGCCGGGTAGTTCAGCACCAATGCGATGGGCTTGGGGATCGAGTGCCGCACGGCCCGGTCGAGCGAGCGCATGAAATCTTCGTTGGGATCGGCGGGCATGGAGCGGACGACACCGCCCGACATGATGAAGCCGAAGGAATGGATCGGATAGGTCGGATTGGGCACGAGCACCACATCGCCGGGGGCGGTGATGGCCGAGGCCATATTGGCAAAGCCTTCCTTGGAGCCCAGGGTCGCGACGATCTGGGTATCGGGATTGAGTTTTACGCCGAAGCGGCGGCCATAATAGCTCGCCTGAGCCTTGCGGAGGCCGGGAATGCCGCGGGAGGTGGAGTAGCGATGGGTGCGCGGATCCTTCACCGTTTCCTGGAGCTTGGCCACGATGTGCTCGGGCGTCGGCATATCCGGATTGCCCATGCCGAGGTCGATCACGTCGACGCCTTCAGCGCGGGCCTTGGCCTTGAGCGGATCGATATGGGCAAAGACATAGGGGGGGAGACGGCGGATTTTGTGGAAGTCGGCGCTCATTTTTTCCTCGGAAGGTCTCTGTGAGACCCTGAACTGTCGCGACGCGCGGTGAGCGCTGCGCCATGATGCGGCGCATATTATCGCGGAATTATGGTTTTGAACGGGTTAAAGGCCCCATTTCGGGACCAAACGATCTATTCGGCTCTTCCCGGCCACACATTGGCCACGCGGGAAGAGCTATCGGGCGCTTGCCGCCGCGGCGGCAGCAGGTGCCGCCACAAGGGCAGCAGAAATCACCTTGCCGGCGAGACGTGCTCGAACCAATGCAACAGTGAATGGAGACACCATGTCTCTTGCCCTTCGAAGGTCGTTTTTGTAAGAAATGCAACAATCGACAGGCCGTTCATAATTCCTCTGCAGGGTCTTGTAAATGGCCCGAAGCGGAACAACCTTCGGGCATAGCGGCGTATGATGAGGTTCCACACTTGAAGCGCATTGCCCTGGTGACGATCGGCACGCAAGGCGACGTTCAACCCTATATTGCGCTTTCGCTGGCGCTGCAGGAACGTGGCTATAACGTCGCCCTCGGCGCAACCGAGGAATTTGAAGGCCTGGTGACAGGCTATGGAATCGAATTTCAGTCTCTCGGACCATCGATCCAGTCGTTCCTCAAGGAAACGCGCTTCGAAAATGCGATGAGCAGTTCGATGCTCATCAATGGCCCGTGGATGCTCAAGCAGGGTCAGCAGATCATCGACACGGCCGCCCGCTCGGCCTGGCGCATGTGCCAAGGCGCGGAAGCGATCATCGTCAACATGAACACCAGCTTCGGCATCGATATTGCCGAGGCGCTGAAAGTGCCCGCGATCATGACGGCGCTGCAGCCGATGAGTTCGACGAGCGAATTTCCGCTTTCGATGTATTACGTCGCGGACGATCTTGGGCCGACGCTCAACAAGCTCTCCTATACCGCTGCGACCATGCAGCAGGCCTATTGGAACCTGCCGCGCAACCGGCTGCGGCGCGAGCTGATGGGGCTCGAGGCGCGTAATATGGGCGGGGTTTTCACCAATACCGATGGTTCGCCGCTGACGACGCTCTATGCCTATTCGACGGCCGTAAGCCCACGCCCGCGCGACTGGCTGAAAACGGCGCTGGTGACCGGCTACTGGAACCTGCGCGACCGCAGCCACTGGGAGCCGACGCCGGAATTTGAGGCGTTTCTTTCGGCGGGCGAAGCGCCGGTCTATATCGGGTTTGGCTCGATGCCGTTTGGTGCCGAGCGCAATACGCGGATTTTGAAAGAGGCCGTGGAGCTTTGGGGCGGGCGGGCCGTGGTGGCACGCGGCTGGGGCGGGATCGATCCGCGCGATCTGCCCGATACGATTTTTCCGATCGAGAAGGCGCCGCATGACCGGCTGTTCCGCTATGTGAGCGCGGTGGTGCACCATGGCGGGGCCGGTACGACTTCGGCGGGACTGCATCTGGGGCGGCCGACCTTCGTCGTTCCGCAGGCCATGGACCAGCCCTATTGGGGGCGGCGCGTCTATGAACTCGGGTGCGGGCCGAAGGCGATCCGGCTGCGCAAATTGACGGCGGAATTGCTGGCCGAAGCGCTGGCCGATCTCAACAGCAATGAGTCTTACCGGCGCAATGCTGCGCTCGTGGCTGAAAAGCTCAGGAGCGAGGACGGCACAGACAAGGCGATCAAGGTGATCGAGCGCGTGATGGCCAATTTCGTGCCCAAGGCTGCCAAGGTGGCGCGGAAATCCAAGGCCAAGAAGCTTTCGCTCAAGAAGGCTGTTTAGTGCCGACCCGCTGAGTGTGGGTGCTGAGGTATTTCACCTCCGCTTCGAGCTGTTCCAGCCGCTCCGCCATCGCCTTGTTCCGCGCGGCAGCGCGATTCTCGAAGGCCTCGATGCTCCGCTTCAGGTCGGAGACACTATCGTTGGGAGCATAGGGCCGGCTTTCGGCAATGGCGAGAATAACGGTGCCCTTGGCGACGAAAACGCCACCAATGCCGGCAAGGATCAGCGCCCATTGCGTGAAGTCGGCCTGACCCATGGTGCTGAGCCAAGCCGCAATCGCGGCGCCAGCAGCGGCCGACGCTCCGATCACATTGGAGACCATACCCAAGGTGACCGCCTTACGACGGACGTCCCACGCTCCACGCAAATCAGCCATTATCATTCCTTCTCAAGGGGTCAGGGATTTTTCCTTAGACAAGGAATCCGGTCAATTGAGGAGAAGTTCCAACTGGGCCAGCGTGATCGTCCGTAGCAATGAAAAAAGGGGAAGGCATGGCCTCCCCCTTTGATCGGCATTATCGGTGCGGCGATTACTGTGCCGGAACGGCCTGAACATCGTCGAGAGCGTCGATGCTTTCGCCGCGGTCGTAAGTGGCCTGATCGAGAATACCTTCGCGCTTGGCGACGATGGTGGGGATCAGGGCCTGGCCGGCGACGTTGACGGCGGTGCGGCCCATGTCGAGGATGGGGTCGACGGCGAGCAGGAGGCCGACGCCTTCGAGTGGCAGGCCGAGGGTCGAGAGCGTCAGGGTCAGCATGACCGTGGCGCCGGTGAGGCCGGCCGTGGCGGCCGAGCCGATGACGGCGACGAAGGCGATCAGCAGATAATGCTCGATGCCGAGGGAGATGCCGAAGAACTGGGCGACGAAGATGGCCGAGATGGCCGGATAGATGGAGGCGCAGCCATCCATCTTGGTGGTGGCGCCGAGCGGGACAGCGAAGGCGGCGTATTCACGCGGCACGCCGAGGTTCTGTTCGGTGATGCGTTCGGTGACCGGCAGGGTGCCGATGGAGGAACGCGACACGAAGGCGAGCTGGATGGCCGGCCAAGCGCTTTGGAAATAGCGGATGGGGTTGAGGCCATGGGCCTGTAGCAGGACCGGATAGACGACGAAGAGCACGATGGCGAGGCCGATATAGATGGCAGCCGAGTACCAGCCGAGCTGGGCCAGCGCGTCCCAGCCATAGACGGCGACAGCATTGCCGAGGAGGCCGATGGTGCCGATGGGCGTCAGGCGGATCACCCACCACAGAACCTTGTGGATGACCTTGAGGAACGAGCGGGTGAAGGCAATGAACGGATCGGCGGCCGGGCCGACGCGCAGGGCGGCAATGCCGACGACGATGGAGATCACGAGGATCTGCAGCACGTTGAAGGAGAGGCTGGTGGTCGCGCCGCTATCGGACACGCGGGTGGACGCCTGAAGGCCGAAAATGTTCGAGGGGATCAGGCCCTTGAGGAAATCGAGCCAGGAGCCAGTGGACGACGGCACCTTGGCAGCTTCGGCCGCGACTTCGGTATTGAGGCCGGGCTGGATGATGAGGCCCAGGGCAATGCCGATAATGACGGCGATGAGCGCGGTGATGGCGAACCAGAGAAGGGTCTGCCAGACGAGCTTGGCCGCGTTATTGAGTTCGCGCAGATTGGCGATGGAGGCGACGATGGCGGTGAAGACCAGAACCGGCACCAGGGCGCGCAACAGCGACACGAAAGACGAGCCGATGGTGGCGAGGGTCTGGGTCAGCCAATTGGCATTGCCGGCGGCGTCGGGGCCCATATTGCGGGCGACGAAGCCTAGGAGGAGGCCGATGGCCATGGCCGCGAGGACCTGGAAGCCGAAACTGGCGTAAAACGGCTTGGGCGCTTTGGGCGCGCGCGCCGCGGAAACGGACGTGGGAGACATGAGGTGACCTTTCGGCTGGCAGGTCACTTGCTCAAAACTTAAGCGTAATGCCCGCAGATTGGCCAAACCATACGCCCGCCACGGTTTTATCGCAGCGCATGCCGTTCCATTTCTTGCCGCGTTAGAAGAATTTTCTCATTCTGTTTGCGGAACGAGGGAATAGAAGTTGTCAGGCGCGGTTTACGGCCAGAGTCACAAGGCCGGCGAAGAGCGGCAAGGCGACGAGACTCACGGCGAAGGCAAGGGCCAGAATGCCGGGGCCGGCATCGAACCAGGCCAGCTCGGCCACCCCTGCCCCGGCCAGCGCCGCGACGAGGCCGCTGGAACGATGCACGATGAGCCAGGCGCGGTCGGAGCGGATGGGCCAGGGCATGCGAAGGCCACCATAGCTGTGGCGTTCGGCATGGAAGAGTACGAACCCCAAAAGGACAAGCACGGCGGCGAAAAGGAAGCCGATGCCCCGGATAACATCGAGGTCCGAGCCGATGCCCATGAACAGCAGACCAAACTGGTAGGCGGCGGGCACGGCGAGAAGCAGGCTTAGGGCCGGATCGAGAATGTGCCGGACCTTGGCCATGTGATTTCGCGTGAGGGCGCGGCCGAGGGCGAAGAAGGCGAGCAGCGATACGGCCTGGACGATGGGGGCGACGGCCAGCGCGGTATTACGCGGCCAGAGCCAGTCGGCGTCCGAGCCATGCCAATGGGCGGGGAAGAGGAAATCGGCCGGTACGCGCAGGATGGCGACGGCCGTGATGGAGAGCGTCACCGAGAAGATCAGGAGGTGGAAGCGGGTGACGAGGCTGGGCATGTGCGAGGGGGGTTCAGGTAGAGTGCTGGCAGTATTGATAGATCGATACCCCTCATCCGCCCTACGGGCACCTTCTCCCACAAGGGGAGAAGGGGAGATCGCGGCTCCCGGGTTTGAGCTTATCAAACCCCAATCCGGGCAAAAAGAAAGGGCCGGTTGCCCGGCCCTTTCCACGAATTTGGGTTTGAAGCTTAGCGCTTCGAGAACTGGAAGGAGCGGCGGGCCTTGGCCTTGCCGTACTTCTTACGTTCGACGACGCGGCTATCGCGGGTCAGGAAGCCACCCTTCTTCAGGGTCGGACGCAGTGCCGGCTCGAAGAAGTTGAGGGCCTTGGAGATGCCGTGACGAACGGCACCGGCCTGACCGGACAGACCACCACCGGCGACGGTGACGTTGACGTCGTACTGGTCGAGACGGTCAACAGCCACGATCGGCTGCTTGACGATGAGCTGGAGCACCGGGCGCGCGAAATAAGCTGCGAATTCGCGGCCATTCACGGTCACCTTGCCCTTGCCTGGCTTGATCCAGACGCGAGCGACGGCGTTCTTGCGCTTGCCGGTGGCATAGGCGCGGCCGAGGGAGTCGAGCTTCTGCACGTGGACCGGAGCCGAGGAGGCAGCGGGAGCAGCAGCGGTGGTGCCCAGGGCTTCGAGAGAGTTGATGGTTTCAGCCATATTACTTCACCCGGACGTTCTTGGAGTTCATCGCGCCGACGTCGAGCTTGCTCGGGTTCTGCGCTTCGTGGGGGTGCTCGCCGCCAGCGTAAACACGCAGGTTCTTGAGCTGGGCGCGGGTCAGCGGGCCGCCCGGCATCATGCGGCGGACGGCATTTTCCAGAACGCGGTTCGGGAAACGGCCTTCGAGGAGCTCGCGAGCGGTGCGGTCCTTGATGCCACCGGGGTAGCCGGTGTGCCAGTAGAAGCGGTGCTGATCGAGCTTGCGGCCGGTCAGCTTCACCTTCTCGGCATTGATGACGATGATGTTGTCACCCATGTCCATGTGAGGCGTGAAGGTGGCCTTGTGCTTGCCGCGCAGACGCGTAGCAATGATCGAAGCAAGACGACCCACGACCAGCCCTTCGGCGTCGATGAGGATCCACTGCTTTTCGATCTCGCTCGGTTTTGCCGAGTAAGTGGTCATTGTTGAAATCCCTAGAAAACTCTGGTTTGTGACCCCATCCAAAAGGACGGATCACAGGTTTCGGAGGGGTCTCTAAGGGGGATTCTCCATGTCGTCAAGCGACTTTAGAAAGCCTTGCAATTTCAATGACTTATGGATGCGGTATCATATTACCGCATTCACAGGACACCGGAGATTCCCGCTTTCGCGGGAATGACGCGGTGGTTGGTGTCGGCCCGTGTTCCTATCGAACCCGGCGCATGTCGGCGATATAGGCGGCTGTGGCGCCGGCGAGCATGAAGGCCAGGGACTGGTGGCCGACGGCCAGCGAGATGGGGACGCTGGCGAGGAGGGTTGCGATGCCGAGGCCAACCTGGAGCAGGACCAGGATGCCGATGCGCGGTAGCCAGCCGTGGACGCCGCCAAAGCCACCATCTTTGGAGCGGCGCCAGACCAGGTAGGCGATATAGGCGACGATGACATAGGCGATGCCGCGGTGGATGAATTGCACCGTGAGGGCGTTTTCAAAGAGATTGCGCCAGGCCGGGTCCATGACGAACAGGCCCTTGGGGATGATGGCGCCATCCATCAGCGGCCAGGTATTGTAGCCCATGCCGGCGTCGAGACCGGCGACGAAGGCCCCTGCCCCGATCTGGAAAATCAGGAGTACGTCCAGGATGATAGCGGTGGTCAGGTGCCAGGAATTGACGCGACCGAGGACGCGGCCGGGCTCGATGCTGCGCGCGACATAAATGAGCGCGACAAAGAGCAGCGAGGCGGCGCAGAGGTGGGCGGCGAGGCGGTATTGAGAAACGGAGGTCAGTTCGGAAAGACCTGAGGACACCATCCACCAGCCCAGAAAGCCCTGGAAGCCGCCGAGAATGAAGAGCGTAAACAGCGGCAGCGCCAGATTGCGCGACAGGCGCTTCTGGAAGAGGAAAACGGCGAAGGGGACAATGAAGATCAGCCCCAGCGTGCGCGCGAGGAGGCGGTGAAACCACTCCCAGAAGAAGATGTATTTGAAATCGTTGATATCCATCCAGGAATGGACGAGCGAATATTGTGGAATCTGCTGGTAGGCTTCGAACTCGGCCTGCCACTGGGCGTCGTTGAGCGGGGGAATCGTCCCCGAGATCGGCTTCCAACTGGTGATGGAAAGACCCGATTCCGTTAACCGCGTGATGCCGCCGACCACCACGATCAGCAGGACAAAGCTAGCAAGCGCGTAAAGCCAGATGCGGACGGGCCGAAGAAGGTCGCTTGCGTAGCTGATCTGTCCGGGTGCGGCATTGTGCTGAGGGGTCACGACGATATTCCGGTATCGATGGGGCTGGCGGAGTGGTAATGCCACCCTTGCTCCGTCGCAACAGTCCAGATGCCGCACATGACCCAAAGCAATCGCAAATTGATCGGCGCGCTTTTGTGCGTGGCTTCCATCGTGGTCTGGGCGTGCCTCGCCACATCGGTCTATCTGGCGTTTCCGCCGGAGCTTCCGTGGTATGTTCTTATTGTCTATTTTATCGTGGCGGGCATGGGCTGGATGTTTCCGGCCATGGCGATCATTCGGTGGATGGCGAAGCCGGACTCCGCCCGATAAAGGCCCCCTCACCCGGCGCTGCGCGCCGACCTCTCCCCCAAAGGGAGAGGTGAAGAAGGGCTCAGCCAGTCAGCTTGCCCAGCACCGTGAAGATGCCGCCACTCGCGAAGACGTCGACGTAGCGCTCGGACTGGAAGTAGCCGTTGAGCGAGACGCGGGGGAGCGCGGTGAGGGTTTCGAGGTGGTGGGGGTAGAGGCCGCCGGGGCGGGTGGTGACGGCGGTTTTGAAGCCGAGGTCCTTTGCCAGTGCGAATTCCCTTGGGCCGCAGGAGAGCGGGCCGCCGAGTGGATAGGAGAAATGGCTCGGGCGGATGCCGAACTGGGCCTGGATCACTTCAACTGATTGCAGCATTTCCTGGCGGGCTTCGTCTTCCGGGAGTTTTGCCAGTTCACAATGGTGCACGGTGTGGGCGCCGATGGTGCAGAGCGGTTCGCCGGCAAAGAGGCGCAGCTCCTGCCAGTTCATGATCAGGTCGCGGCACTGCTTTTCGAGGTCATAGCCGTAGTTGTGGCAGAACTCGGCGAGGAAGGCGCGGCGCTGGGGCTCGGGGAGTTTTCTGAGGTGCCAATAGAGGCGGTTGAAGGCGTCCTTCTTTTGCGCCGTGGTTGATGTATCGACATATTCGACCTCGCCATTTTCGGTGAAGGCGACGGCCTCCTGGCGCGCGATGATGTCTTCGATGGCCTGCCACCAGAGTTCGCCGACACCATCCACGAATGCGGTGGGCACATAGAGCGTGAAGGGCGCTTCGTGGCGGAGGAGAATTGGCAGGGCGTATTCGAGATTGTCGCGATAGGCGTCATCGAAGGTGAGGACGACAAAGGGCTTTGGCTTTTTGGGGGCGGCAAGGCGTTCCACGGCTTCGTCGAGGGTGACGATATCGATGCCGATGTCGCGGACGCGCTCGATAACGTAGTCGAGGAAATCGGGGCGGATTTGGAGGATCGCGTTGGGGGAGAAGGCTTCGGGGGCTTCCGGCAGCACGCGGTGCAGCGTGAAGATGACGCCGCGCGAGCGGGATAGGGCACGCGACAGGGCCGGCAGGCGGGAGAGCCAGAGCAGTTCGAAGGCGGCGCGGATGGCGGCGTATTTCATGGGAACTTCGCCTTTCGCGGATAACTACCGAGGGTCAACTGCAGGGCTCCAGTAGCCCTCATGGTGAGGTGCGGAGCGGTAGCGTAGCCTCGAACCACGAGGGCGTGGCACTCGGGCATCGGGGCACGCCCTCGTGGTTCGAGGCTTTGCGTGCGCAAAGCACCTCACCATGAGGACTACTGGGGCTACTCGAGCCACTGTGGCTACTGGGACCACTGGGCTACTCGAGCTATTGGGAAGGCCCAGGACAATCGCGTCAGGCCGCAACGGCGTCTTCCAGGGCCGAGATTTCTACGCGGGGCAGGCCGGCTTCGAGGAGTTGGCGGCGGAGGGTTTCGGCGGTTTCGGCGTCTTCGTCTTCGCTGGTGACGAGCACGATGCGGCCGCTGAGATCGGCGAAGACCGGCAGGGTTGAGCGACCGCCGACGCGGCCGGTGAGGACGATCACGACTTCGTAGATATCGCCGAGCGCTTCGATGAGGATGGAGGGCTTGGCGGAGGTACGGTCCACGCTATCGCCCTGCCCCCAGGCCACTTCGGCAAAGCTCTGGTCGGCGGACTTTTGGACGACATCGCCGAAGCCGGCCTGGCCGGTGCTGAGATCGGAGAGGCCCGGCGCGTCGCCGGTGCGGCCGCTACCGGCATCGACCAGCACGACGCTGAGGCCTTTGGCGAGGGCATCGGCGGCGAGTGCGTCGGCCATGCGGCGCGCGGGTTCGCGGTTGCCGTGATCGGCAAGCAGCAACAGGTGGGTCTTGCCGAGGACAAGGTCGGCAGCGAGATCGGCGTAGCGCACCATGCCGGTGACCTGGCGGGGTGACTGGGGGCGAATGGGCGTGACGGCGACCGGGCTTGGCGCCGGGGCGGATTCCATGGCAGCGCGGGCGGCGTCGCGCTGGGTGCGGCGGTCGGCCAGTTCCTGGAGGAGACGGCGGGCGCTGTCCGAAGCGGCCTGGGCCGGATCGGGTTCGACATAGGCGAAGGCGGCTGGTCGAGCGGGCTCTTCGTAAAGAGGCTCTGGTTCGACTTCATCGGCCAGGGGCTCATCGTAAGGGGGGGCTTCGGCGTAAGCCGGTTCCTCCTCATAAAGCGGAGCGACGGGTTCTGGCTGCGTGACGACGGCAGGTTCCTGGCGGCTGGGACGTTCCCAGGCATAGGGCTCGATGGGGCTTAGGGCGCGGCCGGACATGAGTTCGCCAAAGACGACAGCGCCGAACTGCACGGCGAAGGTGACGATGCCGACACCGGCAAGGATCAGCGCGGTTTTCGGGAAAGCGGGCGTGACGGAGGGCGCGGCTTCGGTGACGACGCGCACGTCGGGCAGCGCAGAGCCGGCATCGGCGCGGGACGAGGCTTCATTATAGCGCAGGAGATAGGCTTCGAGCAGGTCGCGCTGCGCCTTGGCCTCGCGCTGCAGGCTATCGAGGGCGACGGTATCTTGCGTGGCCGTCGAGGCGGTTTGCTTGAAACGGCTGAGGTCGGCCTGAAGCGAGGCTTCAAGATCGGCTTCGACCTGAGCTTCGGCTTCGAGGGCCGAGGCGACGCGATAGCCCTCTTGGTTGATACGGTTGTCGAGTTCGGCGATCTGGGCATTGAGGGCCCGAATACTGGGGTGGTTCGACAGGAGCGTGGCGGAAAGCTGGGCAAGCTGGCCTTGAAGGCGGGCTTTTTCCTGGCTCAACTGCTGCACGACGGCCGAATTGCGGGCGTCGGCGACGCTTTCGATGGGCTGACCGCGTTCGAGGAGGCCACGAATGACCGATGCACGCGACTGCGCCGTGTTCTTGCGCTCCTGAGCGGACGTGATCTGGGTCGTGATAGTCGAGAGCTGCTGATCGAGCAGGCTCGTATTGTTGGCGCCGACGTAGAGATCGTTATCGACGCGATATTTTGCTACGGCAGCTTCGGCACTGCTCACAACGGTGCGGAGGCGCTCGATTTCCTGGCGGAGCCAATCGGAGGCTTCGGCGGTGTCGGAAAGCGAAAGCTGGGCGCGGCGCGCGACATGCGCTTCGGCCACGGCATTGGCGATGTCGGCGGCCAGCTGCGGGTCGGTCGAGCGCACCAGAATGGAAATGATGCGCGAGTCGCGCTGCTGGATCACCGTCATGCGATCGTAAAGCGTATTGATGACGCGTTCGTCCACGCTGATGGGGGTCGAGCCGCGGCCAAGGAGCTGCATGACGACGCCGAGCGGAGAGAAGCCGGATTGGCTGCCGTTGAATTCGGGTTTTGAGCGCAGATCGAGCTTGTCGATGACGCCGAGGAGCGTGTCGCGCGACTTTATCAGTTCGATCTGGCTGGAAACGACGCTGGCATCGCCCGATGTGCTTGATGGCGCCTGCTCGTTGGCCGAGCGCGTATAAACATTGGAGCGCGGCTCGACGAGGATCGAGGCCGAGGATTCATAGAGCCGCGGCAGCATGGTGAGGACGAGGAACGCGGCCGCAAGAACCAGCAAGGTGACGATGATAATGCGCGGCAGGCGCCTGCCGACCGCGGCAAGCACCGCAGTCACGTCAATTCGCGCATCGCGCATTGTCGGGGCATAGTCGCTCACGGCAAATCCTCATCATGCAGAAGCACTATTGGGCTTTCGTGGTCAAAAATCGGTTAATCGCCGCAGCAAATTCGGAGCAAGCTTGTCCGGCATAAGCAAAATCTTAACCATGACAGGGAATGCTGGGGGTCACTCAAAACGCGCGGATTGACCATGCGCTGGCTGCCCATTCTCGCCTTCACATTGATGATACCGCTTGCGGGCTGCGCCACGACGCGGCCGGGAAGCTATTTCGTCGAGCCGACCGGCCCCTATACGCTCGACACGGGCGATGTGGTACGCGTGTCGGTTTATGGCGACCAAGAGCTGAGCAATACCTACCGGGTCAGCGATAGCGGGGCGATCGCCTTCCCGCTCGTGGGTCAGGTGCAGGTGCGCGGACAGACCACCAGCGTTGCGGCTTCGCGCATCGCCGGGGCTCTCGCCAATGGCTATCTGCGCAACCCCAATGTAGCAATGGAAGTGGCCGAATACCGACCCTTCTTCATCCAGGGCGCGGTGCGGACGTCCGGGCAATTCTCCTATGTTCCGAACATGACCGTGCGTGCTGCCATCAGCACAGCCGGTGGCTATACGGAAACGGCGGATCGTAACCAGGTGACGGTCTATCGTCGCCAGGGCAATGAAATGGTCCGCGGCCCGGCCGACCTCGACTTCCCCATCTATCCCGGTGACACGATCGTCATTTCCGAACGCTGGTTCTAAGCGGAATGGAGCGGCCCCTGCGCATCTTGCAGGTCATGCGCGCGCCCGTAGGCGGGCTGTTTCGGCACGTCGCGGATTTGACGCGCGGGCTAAGTGCGCGTGGGCATAGTGTCGGGCTGATCGTTGATTCATTGTCCAGCGATGCACAGACCGAGCGGCGGCTCGATGCGATCAGGGAATTTGCCGATCTTGGTGTGCATGCGATGCCGATGCCGCGCGTTTTGGGACGCGGCGATCTTTCGACGCCCTTTGCCGTGCGCAAATTGGCGCGGGAACTGTCGGTGGATATTCTCCATGGCCATGGGGCGAAGGGGGGCTTTTATGCTCGTCTGGCCCATATCGGGCGCAAGCGGCCGGTGGCATTTTATACCCCCCATGGCGGGGTGCTGCACTTTTCGGCGCGATCCAGCAGCGGCAAGGCGTTTCATTGGCTGGAGCGGCGCCTGCTCGGGGAAACCGGGGCGATCATTTTCGAGAGCAACTTTGCCCGGGACACCTATAGCCGGTTGATCACGCCGCCAACCTGCCGGACGGAGATCATTTATAACGGGCTCGATGCCGGTGAGTTCGAGCCGGTTGTCATCGCCGAGGACGCGGCGGACTTTGTGTTTGTCGGGGAATTGCGGGAGCTGAAGGGGATTTTTCCGCTGGTCGAGGCCATGGTGGGGCTGAGGCGGACGGATGGAACACCGGCTACGCTGGTGATGGCGGGCGATGGTCCGCAGCGGACGGAGCTGGAAGAGCGGATCGCGGCGCTATCGCTTACGGGGCGGGTGAGGTTGGTTGGGTCGCAGCCGGCGCGGGCGGTTTTTGCACAAGGTCGGGTCGCGGTGCTGCCATCGCTGGCGGAGTCCCTGCCCTATGTGGTGCTGGAGGCGACGGCGGCGCAGTTGCCGGTCGTGACGACCGATGTTGGCGGCATTCCGGAGATTTTTGCCGGGACGGCGGAAACGCTGGTGCAGCCGGGCGATGCCGAAGCGCTGGCGGCCGCAATGCAGGCTACTCTCGACCGGCCGGAGGTGGCGCGGGCGGAGATGCAGGTGCGCCTGAAACGGGTGGCGACCGAGTTCTCGCTGGCGACGATGGTCGGGCGAATCGAGGCGCTCTACCGGGACGTGCAGGGAAAAGGCTAAGGACCCGCTTCACCTGATATAAACGCATTGCGCGCATCATCCGGCCGAGCGTGAGTGAGTTTTCCGGTAGCGTGCGATGTTTCGTGTCGATCCTAAACAGGCCATTGCGGACCATGCCGCGCGTCAGCCCGATGGGGATGGCGCCGAACAAACTCTTTCCGCTGCAGCCACCGAAATTGCCGGCCGGCCGGTAGAGCGCACCTATTCGGGCACCATCATTGTGGGCGTGGCGCAGGTTGTCGAAGGTGTGCTGCTGGCCATTCTTGGCTATGGAATTCATGCTGCCTATGTCGAGCGCGGTCAGGAAGGTTTTTACCTGCTCGTGACGCTGGGGGCGTGCCTAGCGACCAATATCGGCCTCAACCTGTTGCGGGCGCACCGTATCACCACCTACCGGCGCGTGGTCGGGCAGTTTGGGCGCGTGCTCGCGGTATGGCTGACCGTGATGGCGGTGGTGACCGCCGCGATCTTCTTTTTCAAGGCGGGCGATATGGTTTCGCGCGTCTGGCTCCTCAGCTGGTTCCTCTCGGGCGCGGCGCTGCTGATCGTTTACCGGCTGGGACTGCGTTTCCTCGTGCAGCGCTGGACCGATCTCGGGCGCCTCAAGCGCCGCACCGTCATCGTTGGCGGCGGGCGCGATGCGGAAGTTCTTATCGAGCAGATCACCAATGGCGCCGACAAGGATATCGAACTGCTGGGGCTGTTCGACGATCGCTATGACGAGCGTTCGCCTGACTCGGTGGCGGGGCTGGCAAAGCTCGGAAAAGTGTCGAGCCTGATCGAATTTGCACGGGTGACGCCGGTAGACCTGGTGATCGTTTCAATGCCGCTTTCAGCCGAAAAGCGCGTGCTCGATATGCTCACCCAGCTCTGGGTGCTGCCGGTGGATATCCGGCTCTCGGCGCATATGAGCAAACTGAAATTCACCGACCGGGCATACTCGTATGTCGGCGGCGTGCCAGTGCTGGACATGGCCGACCGGCCGATTTCGGACTGGAACCTTGTCTTCAAGTGGGTGTTCGACAAGCTCGTGGCGATCACGGCGCTGATCCTTCTGTCGCCGATCATGATTGCGACTGCCATTGCCATCAAGCTTGAGAGCAAGGGGCCGGTTTTCTTCGTGCAGAACCGGCATGGGTTCAACAACCAGCTGATCCGCATCTACAAATTCCGCTCGATGCGGACCGATATGCTCGATGCGGGTGCGACCAAGCTCGTGACCAAGGGCGATCCGCGCGTGACGCGCGTGGGCAAATTCATCCGCAAGACGTCCATCGATGAATTGCCGCAGCTTTTCAATGTGTTGAAGGGCGAACTATCGGTGGTGGGACCGCGGCCGCATGCGCTGCAGGCCAAGGCCGCCAACCAGCTTTATTATGAGGCCGTGGAAGGTTATTTCGCACGGCATCGCGTCAAGCCGGGCATGACCGGCTGGGCGCAAATCCATGGCTGGCGCGGCGAGACCGATACGATCGACAAGATCATGCAGCGCGTAAATCACGATCTCTACTATATCGAGAACTGGAGCCTGCTGCTCGATCTCTACATCGTGCTGATGACGCCGGTTTCCCTGATAGCCAAGAGCGAGAACGCCTATTGAGCGTCTCCGGCACATTCGATGCCGCGCTCGGATCGAAGTGGGCCGGCGCTGATTTCGTCCGCCAGCGGGCGCTAAAGCTGCTCGATGGCGTGGTGGCACTGTGGATTTTTGCCGGCGGTGTCGTGCTGATCGAGCCATCGCCCTATGAGGTGATGTTTCTGGCGGTGCTGCCGGTGGCGATCATGGCCGGCATCGGGCTCTATCGCTCGACATTCGGGCTGCTGGCGATCATGCTGTGCTTCACGCCCTTTGCGCTGATTGCGGCCATGCAGGTGCGGTTTACCCCGATCAGCGAGGCGCTGATCTTCACGGCGGTGACGATCTTCTTGATGCTGACGAGTTACTTCGTCGCCAACTATCTCGCCGAATCCACCGAGAGGCGCATGCGGGTGATTGTGCGCGCCTATACGGTGATTGCAGTGATCCTCGCCATCATCGGGACGCTGGCCTATCTGCGGCTCATGCCGGGCGCGGATCTGTTCCTCCGCTATGACCGTGCCAAGGCGACATTCAAGGACCCGAACGTCTATGCGCCGTTTCTGGTGCTACCGGCGATGTTTGCGCTGCAGCGGGTTTTGCTGGGGCGCGGCTGGCAGGCGCTGATTGCGGCGGGAGTGTTTTTCGTGCTGTTCGTCGGGGTGTTCGTCAGCTTCTCGCGCGGCGGCTGGGGGCATTTTGCGGCGTCCTCGCTGATCACGCTTGTACTGGTTTTCCTGCTCGAAGCGGGGGCGCGGGACAAGGTGCGCATCCTTCTCATGACCCTGATCGGGGCGGGCATGCTGGTTGTGGCGTTGGGCGGGCTGTTGTCCGTGCCAGCGGTTGCCAATTTCTTCGAGCTGCGCGCGTCCTCGCAGAACTACGATACGGGCGAAACGGGGCGGTTCGGGCGGCAGGGCTATGCGCTGGAACTGGCGCTGGATAATCCCTGGGGGATTGGGCCGGGCGAGTTCCGCAACCTCCGCATCATCGAAGAGCCGCACAACGTCTACATCACCGTCGTTCACGTTTATGGCTGGGGCGGCGGACTGCTCTACTATTTGCTTGTTATCGCCACGCTCTGGAAAGGCACGGTCATGCTGCTGCGCCCTTCCCCCTATCGGCTGATGGCGATACCGGTCATGGCGACGTTCACGATGGTCGTTGCCGAGTCTGCCATCATCGACTCCGACCACTGGCGGCATTTCTTTTTGTTGATCGGGATGGTCTGGGGGCTTTCGACCGCCATCGCCAACGAGCACCGCGTTTCGGCGCGCCGCGCGCAAATGCTGGTCTAAATGCAAAAAGGCCGCGATGTGATCGCGGCCATGCATTCGAACTTTTGGTGAAATGGTCGGAGCGACAGGATTTGAACCTGCGACCCTTTGTCCCCCAGACAAATGCGCTACCAAGCTGCGCTACGCCCCGACTGCGCGGAGACATAGACAAACAGGTGTTTTGACGCAACCCTGATTTTTCCGAGAATGAACACAAAGGGCGATTTGCGTGTGGAAGCGCACATGGCCTCGACGAGGAGACGCCCGCTTTGCCTACCCGGCTCGTGAAAATACTCGGGCATCGCGTTGCGCCACCGCGCTTCGTGCTGTTCGCCGCAATCCTCGTGCTGCTGCTGCTTCTGACAGTGCTGGCCGGGATCGAACCGCAGATCGGCGTTCTGGCCAGTTTCGACGTGGCAACGCTGGTTTTTCTCGCTTCGGCTTTGCCTCTGCTGAACGACGATGTGGCGATGATGCGCTCGACGTCAGCGGCGAACGATGCCAATCGCGTTGGCCTGCTGGCGATCACGCTTCTGGTTTTGCTTGTCGTGCTTATCGCGGTGGGAACGCTGATAGCGCACTCGAACGCATACTGGATCGAGGTGCCGCTGATCCTGGGTTCGCTGGTGCTGGCCTGGGTGTTCGCCAACACCGTTTTTGCCTTCCACTATGCCCATCTCTACTACCAGCAGCGGGAGGGGCGGGATTGGGCAGGGCTGAACTTCCCCGGTGGTGCGACGCCTAACTATTGGGACTTCCTCTATTTCAGCTTTACCCTGGGCATGACCTTCCAGACCTCGGATGCCGTGATCGAGGGGGCCAATATGCGCCGGATCGCGCTGGCCCATGGGGTTGCGGCATTCCTCTTCAATCTCGGCATTCTGGCTTTCGCGATCAATACGGTGGGCAGCCTCTCGGGCTAGGGGCGGCCATGGGGCTTACGTCATCACCAGATGCACACCCGCCCCCACCGACTCTCACCCCGGGCATGACCCCGGGCCCATCCCGAGATCTCAAGATGGGCCCCGGCCTTCGCCGGGGTGACAACCGAGGGTGGGGATGTTCAGAGGGACGCGAGCCGGCTCAACTTCGCTTGATCTTTTCCATCGCCTTGCCCTTGGCCAGTTCGTCGATGATTTTGTCGAGATAGCGAAGTTCGCGCATCAGGGGATCTTCGATGTCTTCCACGCGAATGCCGCAGACGACGCCCTTGATGAGGGACCGCGACGGATTCAGGTGCGGGGCATGGGCGAAGAAATCTTGGAAGGTCGTCTTCTTTTCCAGTTCCTCGTCGAGGGTCTGCTGGCTGTGCCCGGTCAGCCAGCAGATGAGCTCGTCGACCTCGGCCTTGGTGCGCCCCTTCTTTTCCGCCTTGGTGATGTAGTGCGGATAAACGCTTGCGACGCTGATGGAGAAGACGCGGTGATTGGCCGAGGTTTTCATGGCTTTGCCTTTCAGTCGAAGAGCGGCGCCAGGGTCATTTCAGGCACCTTTACCAAACCCTTGTCGGTGATGCGGATTTCCGGGATGACCGAGAGCGGGATGAGGTTGAAGCCCATATAGGGAATGGTGCAACCGACCTGCTGCCAGGCCTTTTTCAGCGCCTGGTTTTCGGCGGCGACTTCGTGGACGCGCTTGTCGGACATGAGGCCGGCGACCGGAAGGGCGACGAAGGCCAGCACCTTGCCGTTTTCGACCACGGCGATGCCGCCATTGGCGGCTTCGATGGTTTTGAGGGCGAGCTGCATGTCGGCTTCGTTGGTGCCGGCGAGGATGATGTTGTGGCTGTCGTGGCCGACGCTGGAGCCGACGGCGCCGTTCTTGATGCCGAAATCATGGAGGAGGCCATAGGCGATGCCGCCATTGGACTTGCCGTGGCGCTCGATGACGGTGACGAAGCTGAGATTGTCGCGTTCGAGGATGGTTTCCCAGTCATTGGCGGGGGCGATGTCGATCTTGCGGTGCGGCAGGATGATGCCGGGCATTTCGATGCCGATGGCATTGGCGGTGACGGCGCCGCTCGGCAGATCGGGGACGAGCTTGATCGATTTGGGCAGGTGAACGGTGCTGTAGGCCGCGTCGGGGTAGCGGTAGCGCTGGTTGAGCGTGTCTTCGAGCAAGGGGGTGACCTTGCGGTCTTCGACCATCAGCGCGCCGCCGTACCAGGTGTTGACCGGCTTCAGGTCATCGTCGAGGAGGACGAGATCGGCACGGCGGCCGCCGCCGAGGCCGCCGATTTCATCGCCCATGCCGAAGCGGGTGGCGCCGTGGAGCGAGCCCATGGACCAGGCCTGTTCGGGTTTGACGCCGCAGCGGATGGCTTCGCGAACGACCCAATCGAGGCCGAAGCTGAGGAGATCGTCGGCGTCGCGATCGTCGGTGCAGACGCAGTAGCGCTTGTGGCTGGCGCCGAGTTCGGTGATCGGCTTGATGGCTTCGACGATGGAATTCCAGGGCGTGGCCGGATTGCCGCCACGGAGGAAGACCCAGATGCCGGCATCGACGAAATCGTCGGAGATGTCGCGGTCGATGGCTTCATGCGTGTCGGTGACGCCGGCCGCCGCGTAGGGAGCGACGAATTCGCGGCCATAGATGTGGCCGGAGACGGGACGGCCGCGCTTGAGGGCCTCGGCGATGATGGCGTGACTGCGCGGATCGCCCATGGCGACGGGCACAAAATCCATTTTTTCGCCGAGGGCGACGGCTTCGGGCCACTTGTCGAAGAGGGCGCCGATCTTTTCGGGAGTGAGGTCACCGCCGGCGGTTTCGAGTTCGGGCGAGGTCGCGGGGACGGTCGACGGGACGGTGAGGAAGATCGAGAGCGGGGCGAGGCGGGCGTCTTCGAGCATGGCCTCGACGCCGGCCACGTCCATGACATTGCCGATTTCGTGGCTGTCGCAGAAGATCGTGGTGGTGCCGTTTAGGAGGGCCGCCTCGGCATAGGCGCAGGCGGTGACCATCGAACTTTCGATGTGGATATGGGGATCGACGAGGCCGGGGGCGATGATGCCGCCCTTGGCGTCGTAGAGGGCTTTGGGGGCCGGGGCGGATTTGTAGGAGCCCGCAGGTTTGACGGCGGCGATGCGGCCGCCGGAGAGCCAGATTTCCTTGTCGGTAGAGATGCGCTCGGAATAGGTCGAGAGCATGCGGGCGCCGGTGATGACGAGATCGGCAGGCGCCCTGCCCCCGGCGACGGCGGCGAGGTTGGTGATCTGGGTGTGGAGCGGGGACACGGAAAAGCGGGTTATCGCCATGGTTCAGGCCTTCGAGAAAGCGTGGAGGATGCGCACCCAGGAGCGAATGCCCTTATGGAAGCTGGAGAGGTCGTATTTTTCGTTGGGGCTGTGGATGCGGTTGTCGAAGCGGGCAAAGCCGATGAGGAGGCTGTCCATGCCGAGGCGTTCCTTGAATTCGCCGAGGATGGGAATGGAGCCGCCGGTGCCAGCGAGTGCGGTTTCGCGCCGCCATTCTTCGGTCAGGGCGTGCTTGGCCTTGTTGAGCAGGACGCCATCGAGCGGCATGGATTGGGCGGCGGCGGTACCGTAGGCCTTGAAGGTGACCGAACAGTCGGCGGGAATGCGGGCGCGGACGAAATCGCGAAAAATTTCGCGGATGCGGTTGGGGTCCTGACCGTCGACGAGGCGGAAGGAAATCTTGGCGCCGGCCTTGGCCGGGATGACGGTCTTGAAACCGTCTCCGGAATAGCCGCCCCAGACGCCGTGGACTTCTGCCGTCGGGCGGGCCCAGACCTGTTCGAGGACGGAGCGGTCTTTTTCGCCGGCGGGAATGGAGAGGCCGATATCGCCGAGGAATTTTTCGGCGTCGAAGGGCAGACGTTCCCATTCGGCCTTGTTGGCGGCGGGGAATTCGGCGGCGCCGTCGTAGAATCCGGGAATGGCGACGCTGCCGTCTTCGCTGCGCAGCTGGCCGATAATGGTGGAAATAAGCTGCACGGCATTGCGGGCGGCGCTGCCGAACATGCCGGAATGGAGATCGCGGTCGGCGGTCGTCACCTCGAATTCCTCGGAGACGAAACCGCGCCACATGGTGGTGATTGCCGGGGTTTCGCGATCCCACATATCGGTGTCGCAGACGAGGATGGTGTCGGCGCGGAGATCATCGGCATTGGCGGCGAGGAATGGCCCGAGGGAGGGGGAGCCGGCTTCTTCCTCGCCTTCGAACAGCATGGAAATGCGGATGGGGAGGCTGCCGGTGACGGTTTTCCAGGCGCGGCAGGCTTCGATGAAGGTGAGTAGCTGCCCTTTGTCGTCGGAGGCCCCGCGGCCGGTAATAAAAGTTTCGCCATCGGGCTGGGGGACGAGGGAGGGTTCGAAGGGCGGCGTATTCCAGAGGGCCAGGGGATCAACCGGCTGCACGTCGTAATGGCCGTAAAAGAGCACATGGGGGCCGGGCCTGGCCGGGCCGTGGCCGACGACCATGGGGTGGCCTGCCGTGTCGCGCACCGTGGCGTCGAAGCCGAGGCCGGTGAGTTCATCGCGCAGCCATTCGGCGGCGCGGCGGCAATCGGCGGCATATTGGGGCTCGGTCGAAACGGAGGGGATGCGGATCAACTCGAACAGGCGTTCGAGGCTGGCGTCGAGTTGCTGGTCGGCTTGGGCGAGAACGGCGTCGAGTGTGGTCATCGGTGAAACTGGCTTGGTGTTCGCGGCATCGTGGGAGGCAGGGTTCGAACGGCAGATTGGTAGAATAGAATAGCGTTTGCAATGACAAACGTCCGCTGTGGACAGGCCGTCTCACCCTTCCACATGGCGGACCATTCATGAATTCTGCTCACAAGGTCTGGTGCATTTTTGTGGATTATCGCGGGACCGGGAAGGCCTATGCTGTTGGTGGAAGGTGGCTGGCGATGCGCGGGCCGCCGATATGCCGCATGGCCTTTTGGAGGAACCAAAATGAAGACGCGTATTCTTGGCAAAGGTGGTCTGGAAGTTTCGGCGATCGGTCTTGGCTGCATGGGCATCAGCCAATCTTATGGCGTGCCGCTGGAGACGGCGGAGGGCATTAAGCTGATCCGGGCCGCTTTTGAGCGCGGGATTACCTTCTTCGATACGGCGGAGGTCTATGGCCCGTACAAGAACGAGGAAGTCGTCGGGGAGGCGCTGGAGCCGATCCGCAATCAGGTGGTGATTGCCACAAAGTTTGGTTTCGACATCGAAGGCGGCGGCGCGCCGGACAGTAGCCCCGAGCGCATTCGGCAGGCAGTGGAGGGTTCGCTTCGGCGGCTGCGGACGGACTATATCGACTTGCTCTATCAGCACCGCGTGGACCACAAGGTGCCGATGGAAGACGTTGCCGGGACGGTGAAGGACCTGATCGCCGAGGGCAAGGTCAAGCACTTTGGTATGTCGGAAGCCGGCGTTGCCAATATCCGCCGAGCCAATGCCGTGCTGCCGGTGGCGGCGCTGCAGAGCGAATATTCGCTGATGTGGCGGGAGCCGGAAGCGCAAATCATTCCGGTGCTGGAAGAGCTTGGTATCGGCTTCGTGCCCTTCAGTCCGCTCGGCAAAGGGTTTCTCACCGGCACGATCGACGCCAACACCACCTTTGGCGAGAAGGATTTCCGCAATACCGTGCCGCGCTTCGATAGGGATAGCCGGATTGCCAATCAGGCGCTGGTCGAGACGGTGACGCGCATTGCGGGGGATAAGAAGATCACCCCGGCGCAACTGGCGCTTGCCTGGGTGCTGGCGCAGAAGCCGTGGATGGCGCCTATTCCGGGCACGACCAAGGTGAGCCGGCTTGAGGAGAATATCGGGGCGACCGAGGTCGAACTCAGCGCGCAGGAATTGGCGGAGATCGAAGCGGCCGTGTCAGGCATCGCCATTCAGGGCGATCGATATTCTGCGATGCATCAGGCGCGTATCGACAGATAAAAACTAACTCAGCCGCAGCATGTGGTTGTCGAAGAGGAAATCGAACTGCTGCTGGGGCCGTTCGGCCCCGGCAATGCCGATCATTTCGCCCTTGCCGCTGGTGGCGATGAAGCCTGTGTGATCAGCGGCGAGGCCGCACCCGTTGCGGAGGGTTTCGACGAGGACGGGGCGTTTTTGTTCGGCGTCGATGGCGACGAGAAGGTCGCCTTCGGGGGAGGAGACGGCGATGGTGTTGCCATCGGCGGAGGCGGCGACGGAGCCGACATAGTTGCGGAGATCGCGAAGCGTGTCGGTGGGAAGTTCGATGAGGCGGATTTCCCCGTCCATGGTCGCGTAGCCGACAAGTTGAGGGCTTTCGCTCGGGGCGCCTTTATATTGGCAGCCGAACCAGACGCGGTGCTTACTATCCACCGCCATGTGGCGGATGGAGAGTTGGTGGAGTCCGGTTTCTAGGCGTAGCTGGCCGACCAAGGTGCCGTCACGGCGGTCGATGAAGACGACCGAGGGGTCCATGGTGTCGAGGTTGAGTTCGGCGCGGCCGTAATCGGGGTGGGTTTCGATGCCGCCATTGGCGACGACGAAGGTTGTTCCATCGGGCATGAGCAGCATTTCATGCGGGCCGGTGCCGTAGGTGGGGAATTCGCCGATGCGGCGGAATCCATCAGCGGCGTCGTAGATGCCGATGACGCCCTGGGCGGCTTCGAAATCGCTTTCGGTGGCGTACAGAAGGCGGCCATCGGGGGAGAAGACGCCGTGACCGAAGAAGTGGCGGCCTTCCACGCTGGTGAGGGTTTGCGGGGCGGCGTGGCCTGAGGGATCGAAAATAACCGCAAAGGTACCGGGCTGGCGGGCGAAGACGACGCCCCTGCCCGCTTCGCGGCTGATGGTGATGTCGTGGCCGCGATCGGGGAGATCGATGGTGGAGATGACGTCGCCGCGTTCGCCCATGAGGACGGCGCCATATGCGCCGGCTGCGGTCTGGATGGAGCTGGCGAAGACGAGGTCACTGGTTTCGAGAGCGAGGATTTGGCGCGGGGCGAGGCTGGCGAGGAAACCGGCGCCGGCGGATTTTAGGAAGGCGCGGCGCTGCCACATGTCAGTCTCCATCCAATGACGAAAAACCGACGCTGAGGCCGAGCGTGGCGGAGAGGTCTTCGCCGATGAGGCGCTGGAGGTCTTGGGTTGATGTCACGAGGTCGGCGAGCGCGGCGGCTTGGACGGGGTCGGTGACGGCTTGGTCGACGGGCGAGGTGACGGCGGCGATGGCGGTTTCGGCGCGATCGAAGGCAGCGGTGATTTCGGCGGCAAGCGCGGGGTCGGTGACGACGCCGGAGAGTTCGACCAGCGAGCGCAAGCTGCGGATATTCGCTTGGAGCATGGGGAGGGTCTGGTTGGAGCGCCAGAAGAGGGCCAGTTTCGGATGGGCCTTGCCGTCGCCCTTGGCGATGAAGGGGTTTATCCGGGTATCGCGCACCGCTTCGATGCCGTGGGAGACGAGGCCGACAATGGCTTCGAGGGATTCGGTGGTGGTGCGATAGTCGGCATAGGCAGGATTGGGCTGGGTCAGGCGCTGGGCGATGCCTTCGGGGTCGGCCCAGCCGGCGGCGATTTCACTGGCCATTTCTTCGAGGTTTTTGGCGATTGCGGCGCCATAAACGCAGCGGAAGGCGCCGTCCGATGTGGTCAGGGTTTCAAAGCCGGTGCCGAAGAGGACGAATTCGAGGGCGCCAAAACCCTGGAGCGCGACGCTCTTAGCCTGGAGGCCGGGTACGGTGGCGGCGGTGAGGTCGGCTTCGGCGAGGAGTTGCTGGACCTGGCGGAGGCCGATGCCTTTGCGGTCGGGGAAGAAGAGAATGCGGTCGGCGCGGTTGGCTTCCATGAGGGGGCCGACGCGGAGGAACTCTATGCGGCCATAGGCGGTGGCGGCGGTTGCGAAGGCCTCTTGAGCGCCGGTCAGATCGCCGTTTTCGCAGAGGACGTACATGGCCTTTGAAAGCTCGGCAGTGCGGATGGCGAAGGCTTTGGTCTGGGGGCGGATGACATTGGTGACGCTGGAGCGGAGCATTTCGGAGGGGGAAATGATCTGCGCACTTACCGGAGTGATCAGAAGCAGCGCGGCCAGAATAGTCGCAAAGAAGCGCATCAGAGGGCACCCAGGAAGGTCAGGAGATCGGCACGTTGTTTGGCCGTCATAGCGGCGAAGGCATCTCGCGACGCCTGCGCTTCGCCGCCGTGCCAGAGGATGGCTTCGGTGAGGTTTCGGGCGCGGCCATCATGGAGGAAGAATGTATGGCCGGAAACGGTTTGGGTGAAGCCGAGACCCCAGAGTGGCGGGGTGCGCCATTCAGTGCCGGTAGCCTGGCCCTCGGGGCGGTGATCGGCGAGGCCTTCGCCCATGTCGTGGAGCAGAAAATCGGCATAAGGCCAGATCAGCTGGAAGCGATGGGCGGGGTTTTCGGCTGTCTTGCTGGTGACGAATTTGGGCACGTGGCAGCTGGCGCAGCCGGCGGCGTAAAAGGCTTCCTTGCCGGCGAGGACGGGCGCGCTTTTGACATCGACGCGTTCGGGGACGCCGAGGGTCTGGGCGTAGAAGGTGACGAGATCGAGGACGGGATCGGGGGCTTCGCTCACGCCGAGGCGGGCTTGTTCGCCTGTGGGCATGGCGAGGCATTCGGGCTGGTTTTCGGTGCAATCGCCGTGGGGAAGATTGACCAGCGGGGTTGAAATGCCGATGTCGCCGGCAAAGGCGGCGGCGGACTGGCTGCGGATGGTGGCCATGCCAGCCTTCCAGCCGAAACGGCCGAGCATGACCGTGTTGGTTTCGGGGGCGACGGTCCAATTGGGGCGGCCGGAAATGCCGTCATTGTTGGTGTCGTCGGGGTCGGCATTGGCGAGGATGTCTTCGGCGGGGATGTTTTCGACGAGGCCGAGGCCGATCATGGGATTGGCGAGGCGGGGGGAGAGCATGACGTTGTCGGCCAGCGGACCGTAGGCGAGATCGGCGACGGAATATTTTGGGGCGCGGAGAGTGACCACGGTGCCATCGCCGAGGGTCACGGGAAGATCGGTGTAGTCGATGACCATGCGGCCTTCGGCGGCTAGGCCCGGTACGGCGAAATCCTGCAACTGGGTGCCATAGGTGGGGTCGCCGACTTCGCCAGCGATAACGCCGTCCATGGCGAGGCGGGTGTCGGGTTCCTTGGGCGGGACCGAGAGGCGGAGGAACATCGAGACGTTTTCGGCTTGGCCTTCGAACGGCGGATGGCCGCGGCCGTCCTTGATGTGGCAGCTCTGGCAGCCGCGGGCATTGAACAGGGGCCCGAGGCCATCGGAGGCCTGGGTGGAGCTGGGGGAACTGACCCAAATTTTGCGGAAGAGCGCATTGCCGAGCTTGAACTGTTCTTCCTGCTCGAAACTCAGGTTGTCCTGAAAATGGCTGAAGGAGTCCTGGTTGACCGAGAGGCGGGTCGTGCCTTTGCCGGCGGGGTTGGTTTCGAAATTTTCGGGTTTTGTGAAGTCGGTCGTGGGGGCGGTGACGGCGCGGACCCGGGCGAGGTCGTCGCCAGTTACGTCGGTGCGGATGCCGAAATCCTGGGCGAAAACCATGCCGCCCATGAGGAGGGCAATGAGCGCGAGAGTGAGACGGACTTGCATGATGGAACCAGACCATTTCACGTTTAGCTGACGCAAAGTAGGCCTCATGGTGAGGTGCGAAGCGCAGCGCAGCCTCGAACCACGAGGACGTGCCGGGATGAGCAAAGCGCCACGCCCTCGTGGTTCGAGGCCCCGGGTCAAGCCCGGGGCACCTCACCATGAGGGCTACTGGAGCAGCGGGATTTTACTCGAACACAGCGTCCGGATTGGAGAGCGAGTCGCTGTCCTCGATGGTGACATCGGCGAGTTGGAGGAGCGCGACGGCGCGTTCGATGCCGCGGGTCTGGGCGATGAGGCCGTCGATGGCGGCCTGGACCACCGCATTGCCTTCGACATTGCCTTCGCCGATCTGCTGGTCATAGGCTTCGCCGGCTTCGGCGCGGTCAGCCATAACGTGCATCTTGCTCAGGGTATCGGCGAGGAGACCCTTGATCTCGGTGTCGAGCGCGGCGTCCTTGGCGGCGATGACGTCGGAAAGCGAGGGGCCTTCAATCACGGTGCCGTCAACGCGGGTGTATTTGCCGAGATAGACGTTCTCGATGCCCTGCGCGTCCTGCAGGTGGGAGATGTGGGTGTTGTCGGAGAAGCAGTCGTGCTCTTCTTCGGGATCGTGGAGAAGAAGGCCGAGCTTCATGCGCTCGCCGGCGAGTTCGCCGAAGCTGAGTGAGCCCATGCCGGTGAGAATGGCGGAGAGGCCAAGCTCGGGGAGCGCGGCGCGGGCGGCGCCGGTTTCGGTCCAGTTGCCGACCATTTCTTCGAGATCGGAGACCAGAAGGGTCGAGGCGGCCTTGAGGTAGGCGGCGCGGCGGTCGGCGTGGTCGGCGGTCGAATAGTCGGTGAAGGGGCGGTTACCGGCGCCGGGGCCCGTGCCGTTGAGGTCCTGGCCCCAGAGCAGAAATTCGATGGCGTGATAGCCGGTCGCGACGTTGGATTCGACGCCGGCGGCTTCCTGAAGCTCGGTCTGGAGGAGTTCAGGGGTGATGTCCGTAGCATCGACTTCGGTGCCGTCGATGATGATCTTTGGATTGGCGATGACATTGGCGACATAGAGCGCGTTGCTGTCACTTTCGGTGCCGTAGCCGGCATCGACATAGTCGATCAGGCCTTCATCGAGCGGCCAGGCGTTTACGCGGCCTTCCCACTCATCGACGATCGGATTGCCGAAACGGAAGGCTTCAGTCTGCTGATAGGGAATGCGGGCGGCCTTCCAGGCGTCGCGTGCAGCAGCGAGGGTTGCTTCGCTGGGGCCGGCGATCAGCGCGTCGATGGCGGCGTCGAGGGCCTTGGCGGTGGCCAGGGAATCTTCGTAGCCGGCCAGCGCGATATTGGCGTAGTTCGCCAGCACATCGGCGTCACTGGGCGCTTGCGCATAGGCGGCGACGGGCGCGACCGAGAGAGCGAGTGTTAGGGCGAGACCGCGCAATGTGCGCTTGCCAATAGAAAGCATCAGCCATTCCTCCGGGTGAAAGCTGGAAAGGTGAGTACGCCCCTCACATTAGTAAATCAACTGCCGATGGACATGGCCTTAGGTTCAAATTAGACAGGGCACATCAAGTTTAGAAAAGCGGCCCTGGGCCGCGGTGTGCGAAATGACCGATAGATTGCCGCTCGTGATCGGAGCGCTGCTCGCCCTGGGTTTCAGCAACCCCATTTCAGCGCAGGAAGGCCCGATCGTGGTCTATAATGCGCAGCACGAAACGCTGGCGCAGGAATGGGCTACGGCCTTTACGGAGGAGACCGGCATTCCGGTGATCATCCGGCAAGGGTCGGACCTTGAGGTCGCCAACCAGATCCTGCAGGAAGGCGCCAATTCGCCGGCCGATGTTTTTCTGACCGAGAATTCGCCCGGCATGGCGCTGGTGGACAAAGCTGGGCTGTTCGAGCCCCTGCCCCAGGACATTCTCGACCAGGTACCGGCCCAGTTCAGGCCGGCTGATGGCAATTGGACCGGGATCGCAGCGCGCTCAACGGTGTTTGCCTACAATACAGACAGGCTGAGCGAGGGTGACCTGCCCAAAACCATGGCCGAGCTGGCCGAGCCCAAGTGGCAGGGTCGCTGGGCGGCTTCGCCGAGTGGCGCGGATTTTCAGGCGATCGTCGCGGCTTATCTCGTGCTCGAAGGCGACGAGGCGACGCTCAAATGGCTCGAAGGCATGCAGGAAAACGCCGTGATCGTGCGCGGTAATCGCGCGGCGCTGGCGGCGGCCAATAATGGCGAAGTCGATGGGGCGCTGATCTATCACTATTACTGGTTCGGCGATCAGGCTGGGACCAAAGAAAGCAGCGGCAATACCAAGCTGCACTATTTTGGCAATCAGGACCCCGGCGCCTTTGTGTCGATTTCTGGTGGTGGTGTGCTCAAGTCGAGCCAGCACAAGGACGAGGCCCTGGCTTTCCTGCGGTTCGTGACGGGCAAGGGGCAGGACGTGCTGCGCGATGGCACGTCGTTCGAATATGCAGTTGGCGTCGATCACGAAGCTAATGCAGCGCTGCCGCCGCTTGCAGGTCTTGATGCCCCGGAGATCGATCCGACGCAGTTGGATACGGTGAAGGCTGCCGAGTTGATGACCGAGGCTGGGCTGCTCTAGTCCCATGGCAGTGTCCGCCGATCTTGCGGCAGCAGAAGCGACAAAAGTGCGTCGCGCGGCTGGCCGCATCAGCCATCCGGTGATTTTGGGCGCCGCTACCCTGACGGGGCTGCTGAGCCTTCTGCCGCTGGGTTTCGTCGTCTATATCGCGACGACGAGCGGCTGGGGCACGATTGCCGATCTGGTGTTTCGACCCAAGGTTGGTGGGCTGCTGGTCAATACGCTGACGCTGATGGCGCTGGTTCTGCCGCTCTCGGCAGTGTTGGCGGTGGCGCTGGCCTGGCTGGTCGAGCGGACGGACCTGCCCTTTGCACAGCTTTGGTCGTGGCTGGTGATCGCGCCGCTGGCGCTGCCGGCCTTTGTGCACAGCTATGCCTGGAATGCCTTCATGCCGCGCTTTCATGGGCTTGGGGCGGCGGTGCTGGTATCGATCCTTGCGTATCTGCCGTTTCTCTATCTGCCGGTGGCTGCGCAATTGCGGCGGCTCGATCCGGCACTGGAGGAGACGGCGCAATCGATGGGCAAGCGGCCGGCGGTCGTGTTTTTCCTGGTCGTTTTACCGCAATTGCGGCTGGCGATCATGGGCGGCGCGCTGTTGATCGGCCTGCATTTGCTGGCCGAATATGGCCTGTTCGTGCTGACGCGGTTCGACACGTTTGCGACGGCGATCGTCGATCAGTTCCAGTCTGCCTATAGCGGGCCTTCGGCCAATCTGCTCGGCGGCGTGCTGGTGTTGCTGTGCCTTGGCCTGTTGGGGCTGGAAACGGGGCTGCGCGGGACCGAGCGATATGCGCGCGTCGGCGCTGGCGCGGCGCGGCGGCGGGGAAGACTGTCGCTTGGGAAGTGGCGGTTGCTGGCGCTGTTGCTGCCGCTGATTTTCGCAGCGCTGTCGCTGGCTGTGCCGGTGCTGACGCTGGCGCGGTGGCTGTGGAGCGGTGGCGCGGTCATTTGGCGGTTCGATTTTATCATGCCGGCGCTGGGGCAAACGGCGATGCTGGCGCTGGCCGGGGCCATCCTTACCACGCTCGCGGCGGTGCCCATGGCCTGGCTTTCGGTGCGGGCGCCCGGACGGGTGCAGAAAATTCTCGAGGCCAGCCATTCCTATGTCGGCGCCCTGCCCGGCGTGATCATTGCGCTGGCACTGGTGACCATAACAGTTCAGGTGGCGCTGCCGCTTTATCAGACGGTGGCGACGCTGATTTTTGCCTATGTGCTGATGTTTCTGCCGCGCGCGCTGGTGGGGCTGCGAACCAGCATCGCCCAGGCGCCGGTGGAGCTGGAACGGGCGGCGGCGAGCCTGGGGCGACCGCCGATCGCGGCCATCTGGCAGACGACTGTCCGGCTGGCTGCGCCAGGCGCCATGGCCAGCGCGGCGCTGGTGGCGCTCGGGATCACCACGGAGCTGACGGGGACGCTGATGCTGGCGCCCAATGGCACGCGGACGCTGGCCATGCGCTTCTGGTCTTATACGAGCGAGCTCGACTTCGCCTCGGCGGCGCCCTATGCGCTGCTGATGATCGTTCTATCCATTCCCCTCGTCATCATGCTGCACATGCAATCCGACCGCGTGGAGCAAGCCTGACCATGCTCGAACTTTGGGGCATCAGCAAAAGCTATGGCGACCACAAGGGCGCGAGCGGGGTCAGTCTGTTTGCGCCATCGGGAAGCCGCACGGTCATTGTGGGGCCTTCGGGCTCGGGCAAGACAACGCTGTTGCGGCTCATTGCCGGCTTTGAAGCGCCGGATGCGGGCACGATCACTCTTAATGGCCGACAGTTGGAGGGGATACCGCCGCACCGGCGCAATATCGCCTATGTGGCGCAGGAGGGCGCGCTGTTCCCGCATATGAGCGTGGGCGACAATGTGGGCTTTGGCATTCCCCGGCAGGCCACGGATCGGTCTCGACGGGTGGAGGAACTGCTCGAGCAAGTCGGGCTTCCGGCTGAATTCCGCAATCGCCGCCCACACGAGCTTTCAGGCGGGCAGCAGCAACGCGTGGCGCTGGCGCGCGCGCTCGCACAACGGCCGGACCTGATGTTGCTCGATGAGCCGTTTTCGGCGCTCGATACGGGTCTGCGCGAGACTATGCGCACCATGGTCGGCGATGTGCTGCGCGATGCCGGTATCGCCAGTATTCTGGTGACACATGACCAGGCCGAGGCCCTGGCTTTTGCCGATCATCTCGTGGTCATGCGTGACGGGCGCGTAGCCGATGCGGGACCGCCACAGCGGCTTTACGCGCGGCCGGCCGATATCGAGACCGCGCGGTTTCTCGGCGAGGCGATCGTGCTGGCATCAGTGATCCATGGCGGAGTTGCCAAGACGGCGCTCGGCGATGTGCCGGTGCTGCAGGATGATGCTGAGCGGGCCGATGTGCTGGTACGACCAGAGCAGATCACGGTGGCGGCAGAGGGCAACGGAGCGTTGGGGCGGGTCCTGCATCGGTCCTATCGCGGGGCGCAATGGCGGCTCGAAATCGAATGCCGGGATGGCGGTTTGCCTGAACCGTTTTCGGTGGACGTGCCGGCCTCGCTCGACCTCCGGCCGGGCGATCCGGTACGGCTGAGCGTCAACAGCGAAGCCTACGTCTTTCCACGCTAAAGCCGCGCTACGCCCTTGGTCATGCCATCCATGAGGGCCTGTTCAAGGTCCATCTGTTCGAGCACTTCGCGCAGCACCATGTCGTCGAGTTCCTGGGCATCGCGGGCGGCGATCAGCCGTTGGCGGCGGGCGTCGAGCAGCAGTTGGCCAAGCTGGAAAGCCTCCTTGGGATCAAAGCCCCACCCGCGTTCCTCGGCCTCCTCCTGCTCCTCTTCGGCGGAGGAGCGATCGGCGCGTTTGGCCATGGCGTCAGCGAGACGCTGGGACCGGGGCGAGGTGTGGGTAAGGCGGAATTCCTTCAGCGCGTCGGTATTGGCCTCATGCGCCAGGCGGCGCGCCAATTGATGCTGGCGTTCGGCATAGGCCTTGTCGTCGGCATCTTCGAGGCTGAGGCGTTCGATGAGCCAAGGCAGGGAGATTCCCTGGACAAGAAGGGTGGCGATGGTGACGAGGAAGGCCAGCGCGATGATGGCCTCGCGGTAGGGGAAAGAATCGCCTGAGACCGTCATAAAGGGAATACCGGCAGCGGCCGCAAGCGTGACGACGCCGCGCATGCCGGTCCAGGAGAGGACCGCGTTTTCCTTCCATGTCAGCGGGGTTTCCGGCGTGGGAGGCGGACGGCGCCCGGGCCGGCGGCGGGGCTCGGCGAGCCTTTGCACGATGGCGCGGTGGCGACGCCGGGCCAGGATTGCCGTCGCAAAGACCCAGGCGAAACGCACGGCGACTGTGGTGAGGAAAATGGCGACGCCGGCAAGCAGCAGGTCGCTGATATCGAGCCCCGCATCGAAGGCATCGTCGATGACAAAGCGCAGTTGCAGGCCGATATAGGCAAAGACGAAGGTTTCGAGCAGTGTGTCGATGGTGCGCCAGAACTGGCGTTCCTGCATACGCTCTTCGTACCCCGACTGGGTGCCGTGATGGCCGAGGGCAAAGCCGGCGGCGACGACGGCAAGAACGCCCGAAGCGTGCAGTTCTTCGGCCACGAGATAGGCCGCGAAGGGCACGATGACCGAGATGACGGTGGCGAGGGACGGATTGGCGAGGCGCCGGCGGGCGAATTGCGCGCCTTGGCCGATGACGAGCCCCAGCAACACCCCCACCACCGCGGCGTAGAGGAAATAGAGGGCGGTGTTGTCAATGAAGGCATGGGTGCCGGCCGTACTTGCCACCGCCACGGCGAGGAGGGTCAGGGCGGCCGCGTCATTGATGAGACTTTCGCCCTTCAGCACCGTCATCAGGCCCGATGGCAATCCGGCCTTGCTGCCGATGGCGATGGCTGTGACCGCATCGGGCGGCGCGACGATGGCGCCGAGAACCAGGGCCGCGGCGATCGGCATGCCGGGCACTGTCCAGGTCGCGACCAACGCCACGGCAATAGCGGAGGCAAAGACCAGAAAAACGCCGAGATTGACGATCGAGCCCAAGCGCTTGGCAAAGCTGGTGAAGGAAAAATCGGACGCCGCGGAAAAGAGCAGCGGCGGCAGCACGATGCCGAGGATGATTTCAGGCTCAAGCTCAAGACGGTGCAGGCCGGGAATGAACGAGGCACCGAGGCCGACAATGGCCACCAGCAAAGCGGGCTGAAAATTGCTGCGTTCGGCAAAGGCGGTGATGCCGATGGCAATGATGATGACGATGAGGATTTCGGCGAACATGATGGCTCCCGGACGCGAACCCGTCTCTCGCTGCGGCGGGGCGGTAAGGCCCACTAAAGCAAATCCGAGGCGGTTGCAGCTAGGCCGTGAGCAAATCCGCTAATTTTGGCGGAGCTAGGGTCGGCCGCGGCGAATGTGCCCTGCCCGCACCGCGCCTCCGACCAAGGTCGTACTTCCATATTCTGTCGGCAGAATTAAGGATATTGACGCCCAATCATCAATGTGGTGAGGTTTATGGGCATAATCTGTCGACAGTTTTGAGCGCCACGGGAAGAGACGGCATGATGCCGCAAAACGAGCGCTCGGGAGGATCAGAATGAAGTTTTCGAAGACGCTTGCGGCTCTGGCCATGACGGCTGCCCTGGGCACTGGCGCTGCCAGCGCTCAGGTTAATGTCATGCTGCCCGCCAATCCCGGCGGCGGCTGGGACGGCACGGGACGTCAGGCGTTCCAGGCGCTTAACGATGCCGGCATCTATACCGGCGGCGTCAATTTCACCAATACCGGTGGCGCCGGCGGCACCGTGGGCCTCGCCGAATTTCTTGGCACGTCCACTGGTCAGCCCGATGCGCTGGCAGTGTTCGGCGCTATCACCGTGGGCGCGATCAAGCTCAACAATTCGCCGATCAATCTGGCTGAATTCCGCCCCGTTGCGCGCCTGACCGCTGAATATCTGGTGATCGCGGTTGCGGCGGACTCGCCGTACAACACGCTTGCCGACCTCGTTGCAGGCATCAAGGCCGATCCGGGCGCTGCAGCTCTCGGCGGCGGTTCGGCCGGTGGCGTCGACCATATCTCGCTCGCGCTGCTGGCCCAGGCCGGCGACATTCCGGTCGCCGATCTCAACTATATTCCGCAGACTTCGGGCGCTGAAACCGTTACCGCTATCGTCAACGGCACGCTGGTGGCCGGCGTTTCGGGTACGTCCGAATTTGCCCAGTTTGCCGAACAGGGTCGCATCAAGCTTCTTGGCGTGACTTCGGCCGAGCGCCGCCCTAACCTGCCTGACGTGCCGACCTTCCACGAGGCCGGCTATGATGTCGAGATGGCCAATTGGCGCGGTATTCTGGCCGCTCCCGGCGCGCCGGACGACAACTATGCCATGTGGGTCGAGAACTTCACCAAGCTCTCGCAGAGCGATGCGTGGAAGGCCGTTCTCGCGGCGCAGGGCTGGGAAGACTACTTCCTCGCCGGTGACGAATTCGGCGCCTTCATTGCCGAAGAAACCGAACGTCAGGGCCAGATCCTCAAGGACGCCGGCCTTGTCAACTGACGGGAACAACACGACCGAAGGGGGCAGCCAGGCGGCTGCCCCCGCTTCGCCAAGACCCTACTGGATCGGCGTGGGCCTGATGGCGATGGGCGCGGTGTGGCTCTATGCCGGCTTCGGGCTGCCGCAGGGTGCGCGCTATGCCGCCGTGGGCCCTGGGCTTTTCGTCACCCTTGCCGGCGCGGGGCTGCTCGTTCTCGGTGCCATTCTCGTGCTGCAAATCTGGCGGGGCGAGAGTTTTGAGGCGCAGGATGCGGAAGACGCCGACGGCGCGACCAAGATGGATAAGCGGGCATTTTTGACTGCCCTTGTCGCCGTCGCCTTGCCGATCGGCACCATGGGGCCGCTCGGCATGCCGTTTACCGCGACGCTATCCTTCATGCTGGTCGCCAATGCCTTCGGCTCGCGCCGCTGGTGGCTCGACCTTATTTGCGGCCTCGTGCTCGCCTGCGCCGCCTGGTTCCTGTTCAAGCAGCTCGGGCTGCAACTGGGCCGGTTCTTCCCGCCTCTGGGAGTGTAAAACGTGGAAACTTTCGAGCTTCTGCTGCATGGCTTCAGCGTGGCGCTGCAGCCGACAAATCTCATGTGGGCGCTGGTCGGCTCGGTGCTCGGCACAGCTATCGGCATTTTGCCCGGCATCGGCCCGGCGCTGACCATTGCGCTGCTGCTGCCGGTGACCACGGCGCTCGCTCCGACGTCCGCCTTCATCATGTTCGCCGGCATTCTCTATGGCGCGATGTATGGCGGGTCGACGACATCGATTTTGCTGAACACGCCGGGCGAAGCGGGGTCGATGATGACCGCGCTCGAGGGCAACAAGATGGCCCGCGCGGGCCGCGGCGCGGCTGCGCTGGCGACGGCGGCAATTGGGTCGTTCGTGGCTGGCACGATTGCGACGCTGGCGCTGACCTTTGCCGCACCGGCCGTTGCGGAACTGGCGTTCTACTTCAAGCCGACGGACTATTTTGCCATTACGGCGCTGGCGTTCTGTTCGGTCGCCGTGGTTATGGGCACGTCGCGTACGCGCGGGTTTGTGTCGCTGTTCCTCGGCATCGCCATCGGTGTCATCGGCATCGATACGATGACGGGGCAGCCGCGCCTGACTTTTGGGAATATGCAGCTGTTACGCGGTATCGCGTTGACCGTGGTGCTGGTGTCGCTCTTCGCGGTTGGTGAAATCCTCTATGTCGCCAGCCGATATCGCTCGACGCCGGGCGTGATGGCGCCGATCAAGGGCCAGCTCTGGATGACCAAGCAAGATTTTGCACGGTCGTGGAAGCCATGGCTGCGGGGTACGGCAATCGGGTTCCCAATGGGGGCCCTGCCCGGCAGTGGTTCGGAAATTCCGACCATGCTCAGCTATACGCTGGAGCGGAAGCTGACCAAGCATCCCGAAGAATTCGGCAAGGGCGCCATCGAGGGTGTGGCCGGGCCGGAAGCGGCGAACAACGCGGCCGCCGCCGGTATTCTTGTCCCGCTACTGACGCTGGGGCTGCCGACTTCGGCGACGGCGGCGGTGCTGCTGGCGGCGTTCCAGAATTATGGCCTGCAGCCGGGACCGTTCCTGTTCACGTCCAATCCGGCGCTGATCTGGGGGCTAATAGCTTCGCTCTATGTGGGCAATGTGATGCTGCTGGTGCTCAACCTGCCACTGGTGGGGATCTGGGTGCAGCTGCTGCGCATTCCGCGGCCGCAGCTTTATGCGGGCATTCTGGTCTTTGCCATGATCGGCGTCTGGGGCCTCGCGGGGTCATGGATGGACCTGACCATCATGCTTGTCGTCGGCCTCGCCGGCTACGTGATGCGGGTTTATGACTTCCCCATCGCGCCGGTGCTGATCGGGCTGATCCTCGGGCCGATGGCAGAAACGCAGCTGCGGACGGCGTTGGCCGCCGGCCAGGGCAATCCGATGGTTCTCGTTTCGACGCCACTCTCGGCCATTCTCCTCACCCTGGCCGTGCTGCTGCTGGCACTGCCAATTCTTCTCAAGCGCCTGCGCGCCAACGCCTAAAGCCTGAATAGGGAACTCTTCTGAACATGAAGACCTACGACGTAAAAGTTCATCCGTCCGCCGCCAACCTTCCGCGCGAGAGCCAACTTGCCTGGCACATTGCCGAGTTTGCCGCCAATTGCGGGCCGCTCGATGCTGATGTGACCGAGATGATCGCCTGCCGTATCGTCGATAATGCCAGCGTTGGCCTTGCGGCCATCAATCGTGCGCCGGTTGCCGCGGCGCGCGCCATGGCGCTGGCGCATCCGCGCAAGGGTGGCGCGACGGTTTATGGTCTTGGCAGCGGTGTTCGTGTCGATGCGGAGTGGGCAGCCTGGGCCAATGCCACGGCGGTGCGCGAACTCGATTTCCACGACACGTTCCTTGCCGCCGACTATTCGCATCCGGGCGATGCCATTTCGCCGCTTGTTGCCGTGGCGCAGCAGTTGGGGCTCGATGGCGCCGCTTTGGCGCGCGGCATTGCGGTTACCTATGAGGTGCACGTTGCTCTCGTGAAGGCGATTTCGCTGCACAAGTACAAGAAGGACCATGTGGCGCATCTGGCGCCGGCAACCACGGCCGCCATTGGCGCCATGCTGGGTCTTTCGACGGAAGTCATCTTCCAGGCCGTCAACCAGGCCGTGCATCTGAGCTTTTCGACCCGCCAGTCGCGCAAGGGCGAGATCAGCTCGTGGAAGGCCTATGTGCCGGGCTTTTCTGGCAAGCTGGCCATTGAATGCGTCGATCGCGCCATGCGCGGCGAGGCTTCGCCTTCGCCGATCTATGAAGGCGAAGAGTCGGTGTTGGCCTGGATGCTGGGCGGCAAGAACGAGGCCTATCAGGTGTCCCTGCCCGCCCCTGGCGAAAGCCCGCGCGGCATTATGGAAACCTATACCAAGGCGCATTCGGCCGAATATCAGGCGCAGGCGCTGATCGATCTTGCGATCGACCTTTCGGGGCAGATTGGTGATCTTTCAAAGGTCAAGGATATCCTCCTCGAAACCAGCCATCACACCCACAACGTGATCGGCACCGGCGCCAATGATCCGCAGAAGATGGATCCGGAAGCATCGCGCGAAACGCTCGATCACTCGATCATGTATATTCTCGCCGTCGCGCTCGAAGATCGCAAATGGCACCATGTGGACTCCTATACGCGCGAGCGGGCTCGTACGCCCTCGACGGTGGCGCTCTGGCACAAGATCAGGACCGTGGAAGAACCGTCCTGGACCACGCGTTATCTCGATCCCAACCCGGACAAACGCGCTTTTGGCGGCAAGATCGTGGTTACGCTCGATGATGGTCGCGTGATCACCGGCGAACGCGCCGTGGCTGATGCGCACCCGAATGGCGCCCATCCCTGGACCTGGCCGGATTATGCCGGCAAGTTCGAAAGCCTGACCAAGGGCGAACTTTCGGACGCCGAGCGCAAGGCTTTCCTCGATGCGGCCAAAGGCTTTGCCGGGCTCGCTGCGGGCAAGCTGGATGTGCTGATTCCGGCGCTGCCTGCGGGCCAGGTCGTGCCCGCCAAGCCGACTGGCCAAGGCATTTTCGACCACGGCCTCTAGGGCAGAATAGCTGGATCGCGCCGCTTTGCGTGGCGCGATCCTTGCGCTATGGAGGCCGAACTTTGGACTGCAACCACGCTGGAACATGATGGATCAGGACGCGGAGACAATCGAGATCGCCGACGACGTTCTGCTGACCGATCAGTTGTTCGAGCAGTTGAGCGAGGCCATCGTCGTGGGCACTCTCGCTCCCGGCACCAAGCTCAGTGAGCCGCGCTTGGCCGCGCAATATGGCGTCAGCCGCGGACCACTGCGGGAGGCCATTCGGCGGCTTGAAGAACGCAAGCTGGTTACGCGTGCACCCCGGCAGGGTGCGCGCGTCGTCGTGCCGACGCCGGGCGATGCGCTGGAGCTTTTTACCATTCGCGAAGTGCTGGAAGGGCTGGCGGCACGGCATGCGGCGGAGAACGCGACCGATGCCGAGATCGATCAGCTTCGCGCCATGCTGGCGCACCACCGCGATGCGCTCTCGAAGCCCGATGCGATGGTCTATTGGCAGGCCACTGCCAATTCGGATTTTCACTTCATGATCGCCCGGATCGGTCGCAATCAGCACCTGTTCGATCTGCTGTGCGGCGAATATTACACGCTCTTCCGGCTCTATCGCATGCAGCACCGCATCGTGCCCGGCCGTGCGCAGCGGGCACTGGCAGAGCATGAACGCATCGTCGAGGCGATTGCCGACCGGGATGCGGAGCTATCGGAAATCCTGATGCGCCGGCACATTGCCTCGGCCCGCGTCGGGCTCATCGCCCAGGCGAGCGCCTGACACCAGATTTGCCTCCGCTGCGGGAAAATCCGCGAGACGGGTCGGCAGGCAGGCGTAGAATTGAGCCAGTTCTGGTTCGACCTTTTCGGCCAGTGCCCGGCAGTGCTGGAGCAGGGCGTCGTCGAGCACGCCGCTGGTGAGCGCCGAGAGCAATTCGGTGTGGCTCGTCAGTAGCGCCTCGAAGGCTGCACTGGATTTTACGGCTTCACCGCCCACCAGCAGCTTTATCGGTTCGCGACCGGACATGCCCTTGAGTTCGACCCAGCCGGCATCGAGGAAGGCGAGGTTTTGCGCTTCGGCGGCCATTTCGGCCGTGGCGAGGATGCTGTAACCCACCGATTTGCAGGCGCCTTCAATGCGGCTGGCGACGTTGACAGTGTCGCCGACGCAGGAATAGTCGAAGCGTTTTTCAAAACCCATATTGCCGACCAGCGCGGGGCCGGTGGCGATACCAATGCCGATATGGATGGGGTCGTCGCTGCCGCGGTTGAGGTCACGCAGCGCTGCACGCATGGCGAGAGCCGCCTCGCCGGCGAGCAAAGCGTGGTCCTTCTCCTCGGCTGGGGCATTCCAGAAGGCCATGACCGAGTCGCCCATGAATTTATCGATGGTGCCGCGATGGCGAATGATCGCGCCGCCCAAGGCGGCGAAGAGGCCATTGAGAATGCTGACCAATTGGTCCGGCGTTGTCCGTTCAGCCAGGGCCGAAAAATTGCGCACGTCGGAAAACATCACGGTCAATTCGCGCACATTGCCGCCGAGGCGGAGGAGGCTTTGATCGGCCTCGATCTGGGTCAGCACCGAGGGTTCGACATAATAGCCAAAGGCGCGGCGGATGCGGCGGCGATCGAGGTCGGTGACCGTGAAGCGGAGGAAAGCCATGGTCGCGTAGCTGACGAGGGCGGCAAAGAGCGGGTAGCTGGGGTCGATGAGGAGGCCGGGGTTGGCAAAACTCCACCAGCTGAAGGAGACCGAGGCAGCAGCAACGGCGAGCGACACGCCGAGGCCGACCAGAGGACCGGAGACGACGACGGCGAGGACGATGATGAGGCCGGAAGCGGCCAGCAGCAGCAGTTCGAGGCCTGACACCCAATCGGCGCGGTCGAGGAAGGTCTGGGTAAGAATCTGTTCGAGCGCCTGGAGATGAATGGACACGCCGGGAACGGGAACGCCGAGGGGACTGATACGGATATCGTTGAGGCCGCTGGCGGAGCTGCCGATGAAGACGATGTGGCCTGATATCAATGGGGCGAGCGCGGCATAGTCTTCGCCGAGGAGGTCCGTGGCCGGGATGTAGGTTTCAGGCGGCAATTCGCGATAGTAGAGGCGAAGATCGCCTGTGGGGCCGGTGGGGATAGCGATATCGCCGACCCGGACGGCTTCGACGGTGCGGCCATCTACGGTGTCGCCTATGATGACGAGGGTCGGCACGTCCATGGCGACGCGGAGGGCTTCGACCGAGAGCGTGGGCAAGGCGCCGGAGTCGACGCGCCAGAGCAGTGGCAGGCGTCGCGCCACCCCTGCACCCTGCCGGTCGAGGCTGGCGACGCCGAGGCCGCTGGCGGCTTGCGCAAGGATGGGGAGAGGTTGGGCTGCGCCACCGAGTTCGGGCACGGCGGTGAGTGGGTCGCTGCCGGTAGTGGCAAGGCCGGCCTTTGGCGGGGCGGTGACAGGCAATGCGCTACCATTTTGGGCGAGGCCGAGGATGGTGCGGCCGGCGGCCAGAGTTTTGGCAAAATTCTCGTCTGCGATGCCGGAGGCGCGTTCGGCCTCGCTGAAGAGGATATCGAAGGCGATGGCGGCGGCACCCAGTTCGGTGAGGCGCTCGGAGAGGCGGCCGAGGGTTTCGCGTGGCCACGGCCATTGGCCGACTTCGGCCAATGAGGTTTCGTCGATATCGATGATGCGCACCGGCAGGTCAGCGGGCGCCGAGCGGGGCCGCAATTGCTGGAAAACGTCAAAGCTCGTCTCGCGCACCACCTGGACTGAGTAGGGATCGATCAGGCGGAGCGCCAAGAGTCCGAGAATAACGAGGAGACCCAGAGTAAGCGCCGCAAGCCGCCTGCCCATGGTCCCTGCCCTCAATTAAAGGGCGTGCAGACCGCGACACGCTGCGGCAGGGACGAGCTTGGCCGTATGCGCAGATCGCGCCGGAAATCGCTGGGCGACATGCCGGCGATCTTGCGGAAGAGCTTGTTGAAGGCACTGAGCGAGCCGAAGCCGCTATCCATGGCGATCTGCAGGACATTGGCATCGTCGCGCATCAGCAAGGCCTGCGCATAGGACAGGCGGATGAGATTGACGTAGTCGTTCAGCGTCATGCCGGTGCATTTCTTGAAGACGGTCATGGCGTATTTCGGGTGCACATCGGCTGCCACGGCGATGTCGACCGAGTCGATATCTTCGCGGAAATTGTCGGCGATATAGTCGCAGATACGAACGACGATGGGCGAAATGTGCTGATCGGTGGAGTGGCTGTTCGATCTCGTATGGTGGCCGGAGGACAGTTCGTAGGGCGCGAAGCGGATGCGCTCGATGCGCAGCAGCAACTCGTCCACGGCCATGCTGATTTTCAGGGGATCGCCGGAGCGGACATAGTCGTTCCAGCGGGCGAAATTGACGGGATCGGAGGCGTCAGTGGCTCTGGTAACGAGAGCCGCGCCTTGCATGAGGCCGGCCTGCACCCCTTGGGGGAGCCTGAGCCGAAAGAAATGCACCAGCGGCAGGTGGCCGCCAGCATAAACGAGATCCTCGGAGGCGTCGTCGAGCCGGTGCGGTTGGCCGCCCCAGAAGAGGGCAAGATCGCCGGCACCGAAGCGCACTTCGTAGCCGCTCATGGCATAGTGGGCCCAGCCGCGCACGATGTAATTGACCTCGACCTGCGCGTGCCAATGCGATGCACGCATCAGCAGCGGGGAGGCATGGAACATGTTGAGTTCGGTCGGCAGATGTTCCACGCCGTCGAGGGCCGGCTCATAGTAGCCGCGCTCCACCATCTTACTATCCGCCAATTTGAAATACCCGATAAGAGCGACGGTTTTTGAGGAGTAGATAGCTTAGGTATCGCTCGGCACAAGAGCAAGGGAGGAGAATGCGCGGGATCCGTGGGATCATCCGCGCCTCAAGCGCCTGAAAACGGGCGCCCTGGCTGTGCCGACATGAACAACACTGGGCACCCTGACGAGCTGGGCCGGCCCTTCGCGAGGAAAAGACCATGACCGACAAGAAGATTCGCTGGGGCATTATCGGGCCGGGCAGCATTGCCAAGGCCTTCCGCGGCGGCCTCGAAAACGCCAAGCACGGCGTGCTCGCGGCGATTGCCACGCGCAATCCCAGCAAGCCCAATCTGGCCGTGGATTTTCCGGGCGTGCGCGTGGTTGCAGGATATGACGCGCTGCTGGCCGATAGGGATATCGACGCGGTCTATATCGCGGTGCCGCATACCGGGCACGCCGAATGGGCGATCAAGGCGGCGGAAGCCGGCAAGCATGTGCTCGTCGAAAAGCCGCTGGCGCTGTCGGCGCATGAAATCGACGCGGTGTTCCATGCGCACAAGAAGGCCGGGACTTTTGCGGGCGAGGCCTTCATGTATCGCCTGCATCCGCAGGTGAAGCAGTTGCTCGACCTGATCAAATCCGGCGCTATTGGCGAGGTGCGGATGATCCAGTCGAGCTTTGGTTTTTCGATGGGCAAGTTCCAGCCGCAGCATCGTTTGTTCGCCTCGGCGCTGGCTGGCGGCGGTATTTTGGATGTGGGTGGCTATCCCGTGTCGATGGCGCGGTTGATTGCCGGCGCCGCGCTCGGCAAGCCGTTCGCCGACCCGGTGAAGGTGCAGGGCACCGCAAAACTCAATGAAGAAGGCACCGACGATTGGGCGGCTGCACTGCTGACGTTCGAAAACGGCATTGTGGCGCAGGTGTCCTGCGCGGTGATGGCCAATCTCGACAATGTGCTGCGTATCCATGGGTCGGAAGGCCGGATTGAGGTGCCGGATTTCTGGTTTGCCAATGGCAATCGTGACCAGGGTCTTGGCCGTATCGACATCATCAAGGGTGGCAAGACCGAGACGGTCAGCGTCAACGAGACGGCGCATGTCTATTCGTTCGAGGCCGATGCGGCTTCGCTGGCTATACTCGAAGGGCGGCAGGAATTTGCAGCGCCGGGCATGAGCTGGGGCGACAGCCTTGGCAATGCGCGGGTACTGGATCAGTGGCGTAGGGATGCGGGGATCGAGTACTCGGTCGAGAAATATACCAACCGCCTCAATACGTTGGATAATCGCACGCTTGGGCCGAATACCGGTGTTATTCCGAAGCGCAACATTCCGGGGCTGACGAAACAGGCTTCGGCGGTTGCGCTGGGCTTTGAGGATTTCAAGACCTTCTCATCAGGCGCGATCCTGCTCGATGCGTTCTGGGAAAAGGGCGGCAATATCTTCGATACTGCCTTTATCTATGGCGGTGGCTATACCGAAAAGCTGTTCGGCGAATGGCAGAAGAGCCGTGGCGTGCGCGAAGACGCCGTCGTCATCGCGAAGGGTGCGCATTCCCCGCTGGTCTATCCCGATGTGATCGCCAAGCAGCTGACGCAGTCGCTCGATCGCCTACAGACGGACTATGTCGACGTGTATTTCATGCACCGCGACAATCTTGATGTGCCGGTGGGTGAATTCGTCGATGCCATGGATGCCGAGGTGAAGGCGGGCCGGATTCGTGGGCCGTTCGGTGGGTCGAACTGGACCAAGGAGCGTATGGACGAGGCGATTGCCTATGCCGAGCGCACCGGCAAGACCAAGCCGCAGGCTCTCTCCAACAACTTTGCGCTGGCCGAAATGCTGGACCCGATCTGGGGCGGTTGCGTGACTTCGTCGACGCCTGATTTCAAGCAGTGGCTGATCGATCGGCAGGTGACCAACTTCTCCTGGTCGAGCCAGGCGCGCGGCTTCTTTACCGACCTTGCGGGCCGGGACAAGACCGACAATGAGGAACTGGTAAGGGTCTGGTACAACGAGCAAAACTTTGGTCGCCGTGATCGGGCGATCGAATTGGCCAAGCAGATTGGGCATAATCCGATCCACGTGGCACTGGCCTATGTTTTGGCCCAGCCCTTCCCCAGCGTGCCGCTGATCGGGCCGCGTCGTTTGGTCGAGCTTGAGGACAGCCTCAAGGCTTTTGAGATCAAGCTGACGCCGGAACAGGTTAAGTGGCTGGAAGGCTAAGCTCAATCTGCCAGCAGGCCTCATGGTGAGGCGCGAAGCGTAGCGAAGCCTCGAACCATGGGGGCGTGCCACCGAACATTCGGGCACGTCCTCGTGGTTCGAGGCTTTGCGCTGCAAAGCACCTCACCATGAGGACTACTTGGACAACCGTTTCGGTTGTTCACTTCTCGTAGACAGTTTGTACCCTCTGGCAGCGTTGCAAGGGCAACGTCCCTGCCCTATGTTATCCATCGTGAGATTACGATCTCATGCAATTCTCAGGGCGGGGTGAAACTCCCCACCGGCGGTAAGGCGGCGACGCCAAGCCCGCGAGCGCTTTCGGTTTCGGCCGGAGGGTCAGCAGATCCGGTGTGATTCCGGAGCCGACGGTCATAGTCCGGATGAAAGAGAATGGGTTGGCCAAGCGCCTGATTATGCTCGTGTTTTTGCACGCGCAGAGTTCTGCGTCGCCTTCCCGTAACCCTGGGGAAACTGGTTACGGAAAGGACGACACATGAACCAGATTTCCTCTTCTTCACATACCGGCGCGACTTCGGGCGCTATTTTCATGCTGGTTGCCAGCCTCGCTTTTGCCGGCGCCAATACGCTGCAGGCGGTTCTGCCAACGCCGGCAGAATATGGCGGGTTCGGCATGAGCTCGACGGGTATGGCCTTCTGGCAGTATGTGATCGCCTCAGTTTTGGCGCTGCCGCTGATTTTACGTATTGGTATCAAGAACTTGCGCACCAGCCATCCGCTGGCGCACGAAGTTCGTGCCTTCGTATCGGCGCTCGGCGTGCACGTTTTCGTCTACGGTTTTGCCTCGGGCGTTCCAATCTGGCAGATGGTGACGCTTCTCGCCACCGGGCCGCTGTTCATCATTCTCGGCTCCACCGTGCTTCTGGGCGAAAAGGCTTCCACCGCGCGGATCGGGGCGGCCCTGATGGGGTTTGCCGGCGCGATCATCGTGTCGGGGGTCGGTGCAGATGGCATTACGTGGCAAACCTTTGTGCCGATCGCGGCGGCGGCACTGTGGGCAAAAACAGACATTCTCACCAAGTACCTGACGCAAAAGGGAGAATCCCCGGAAACGCTGACGATTTCGCTGCTGGTGCTCGTTACCCCGAACCACCTGGCTATTCTGTTGCTGGTGACCGCCTTCGCCTGGGCGCTGCCGGCCGGCGCCGCACCCGGCTTTCCGTTTGCGCTGCCAACGGGTACCGGATTGCTGCTGCTTTTGCTGCTGGGCGCCCTGACAGCCGCAGCGCAGTATCTGCTGAGCTTTGCCTATCGCGCCGCGGACGCGACCTTTCTGCAGCCCTTCGGCGATCTGAAGGTGCCGCTCGGCGTGATCGTGGGTTGGGTTGCGCTGGGCCAGGTGCCATCGATCTGGTTCTGGCCCGGTGCCGCGCTCATCATTCTGGCTTCGTTGTTCCTCTATCTCGTGGAAGGTCGCGACCAGTCTTCCAAGCTGGCGACTGCGTAGCATTCCAAACGTAGAATAATTCTTCCAAATTTGACGCCGGCAATGCGATATTGCCGGCGTTGTTATTTTAGGGGGACTCGTATGGACCGGGGAGAGATTCAGGGCGCGCCGAAAAATTTCGAGGCGCTGCGGACACTTATCCTCGAACGGCGGCGCGAATTGCCCAAGCGGCTGGCGCAGGTGGCGGCCTTTGCGCTGGATAACCCCGATGAGATTGCCTTTGGCACGGCGGCGAGTATTGCGACCGATGCGGAAGTGCAGCCTTCGACGCTGGTGCGGTTTTCGCAAACCTTTGGTTTTGATGGATTTTCGGCGCTGCAGGCGGTGTTTCGGGCACGATTGCGGGAGCGTAATTCGAGCTATGAGGATCGGCTGGCGGAGCTGGAAAGTGGGGATGCGGCGCCGGCTGGATCGGCGGCTATCCTCAACTCGTTTATCGCGGCGGCACATCGCAGCCTCGATAATTTGAGTGCCGCAATCGACCCGCAAAAGTTCGAATCCGCTAGCAGACTGTTAGCATCGGCAGGCACCATTCACCTGATTGCGCGGCGCAGAAGTTACCCAATCGCGACATACATGGCCTATGCCCTCTCGCAGCTGAAAATCCGCTGCCAGATTGCCGGGACGGCATCGGGGATCGATGACGATCTGCTGGCTTTGGCCGATGAGGGGGATGCGGCTTTTGCGGTGAGTTTTTCGGGCTATGCACCCGAGACGGTGGCCCAGGCTTCGGCGCTGGCGGCGCGCGGGATTCCGGTCGTGTCGCTGACCGATTCGGCGTTTTCGCCGCTGGCGGAATGTTCGACCGTCTGGTTCGAACTGGTCGAGGCGGATCACGCCGGGTTTCGATCGCTCTCGGCCAGCATGGCCTTTGCCATGGCGCTGGCCGTGGCCATTGCCGAGGAGCGGCGGCGGGGCTGATTTTCTGTGATGGAACAGAAATTCTATATTTGAACTGATTTGGAAGATGTGTTTCAATTCCGTCCGCAAGCACCGCGCGGGAGAATGAAGTGGGCACGGACAAAACGCTCGATGTGATCACCATTGGCCGCGCCTCGGTGGACCTTTACGGCCAGCAGATCGGCACGCGGCTCGAAGATATCGGCAGCTTTGCGAAATCGGTGGGCGGGTGTCCGACCAATATTTCAGTGGGCACGGCGCGGCTGGGGCTGAAATCGGCGCTGATCACGCGCGTCGGCAATGAACAGATGGGGCGCTTCATTCGCGAGCAATTGCAGCGCGAGGGGGTCGAGACCAAGGGGATTGTGACTGACCCTGAGCGGTTGACGGCGCTGGTGCTGCTGTCGGTCGAGAACGATAAATCCTTTCCGCTGATTTTCTATCGCGACAACTGTGCCGACGCGGCGCTGGATGAAGGCGATGTGGACGAGGGTTTTATCCGCTCGGCCAAGGCGGTGCTGGTGACCGGCACGCATTTTGCCAAGCCCAATAGCGATGCGGCGCAGCGCAAGGCGATACGGATTGCCAAGGCCAATGGCGGGAAAGTCGTGTTCGATATCGACTATCGGCCGAACCTTTGGGGGCTCGCCGGGCATGATGCAGGCGATAGCCGCTATATCGCTTCGGATGAGGTGTCCAAGCACCTGCAGACGGTGTTGGCCGATTGCGATCTGATCGTCGGGACCGAAGAAGAGGTGCTTATCGCTTCGGGCGAGAGCGATCTTACGGCGGCGCTCAAAACCATTCGGCGTTTTTCGAGTGGAACTATCGTGCTCAAGCGTGGGCCGATGGGGTGCATTGTTTATGATGGGGCTATTCCGGATGATCTCGAACAGGGGATTGTCGGCAAGGGGTTTCCGATCGAAGTATACAATGTGCTCGGGGCCGGCGACGCTTTTATGAGCGGGTTCTTGCGCGGGTGGCTGCGCGGGGAACCGCATGCGACGAGCGCGACCTGGGCCAATGCCTGCGGCGCCTTTGCGGTGAGCCGGTTGCTCTGCGCGCCGGAAATTCCGACATGGGCCGAACTCTCCTATTTCCTCGAGCATGGCAGCACGGAGCGGGCGCTGCGCAAGGACGAGGCGATCAACCACGTGCATTGGGCGACGACGCGGCGGCGCGACATTCCCAGCATGAAAGCCCTAGCGATCGACCACCGGCTGCAGCTTGAAGATATTGCCGGGGGCGATGCGCAGAAACTGGCGCGGATTCCCGCGCTGAAGGTTTTGGCGGTGAAGGCGGCGGCGCAGGTGGCTGGTGGGCGCGATGGCTTTGGCATGTTGCTCGACGACAAATATGGGCGCGATGCGCTTTATGCGGCTGCCGCCATTCCCAATTTCTGGGTGGCGAAGCCGATCGAATTGCCGGGATCGCGGCCGCTGCAATTTGAATTTTCGCAGGATCTGGGATCGCGGCTGGTGGATTGGCCGGTGGACCATTGCATCAAGGTGCTGTGCTTTTATCATCCGGATGATGCGGCGGATTTGCGCGATGTGCAGATTGAAAAGCTCAGGGCGGCTTATGATGCGGCGCGAAAAGTTGGGCGTGAATTGCTGGTGGAGATCATTTCCAGCAAGCATGGGGCGCTGAAGGACGATACGGCGGCGCGGGCGATGGGCGACGTCTATGCGGCCGGGATCAAGCCGGACTGGTGGAAGCTGGAGACGCAGCCGGGGGTGGAGGCTTGGCGGCAGATTGATGCTGTCATTGAGGCCAATGATCCGTTCTGTCGGGGTGTGGTGCTGTTAGGCTTGGATGCGCCACTCTCGGAGCTGGTGGCGGGATTTGCGGCGGCGAAGACGGCGAAGTCCGTCAAGGGGTTTGCCGTGGGGCGGACGATTTTTGGCGATGCGGCGCGGGCTTGGTTGGATGGGCGGATTGGGGATGATGAGGCTGTGGCGATGATGGCGCAGCGGTTTGCGGGATTGGTTGAGGCTTGGGATGGGGCTTAGCCTTTAGGGCGGTGGGTTCCGGGTAGAACCCCCACCTAGCCTCCCCCTGGTAGGGGGAGGGACGCATCGAGTTTGGCTCGATGTCAGCGCGCCACCGGCAGATCCCTCCCCCTTCCAGGGGGAGGTTAGGTGGGGGTAAGGCACAACAGCCACGCCCGCGTGGTTCGAGGCTTTGCTACGCAAAGCGCCTCACCATGAGGGCTACTGAAATAGGGTCCGATAGGGATCGAGGAATACGAGGAGTGGCCATGAGCCAGAAAACTGTTCGATTGACCATGGCGCAGGCCGTTGCGCGGTTTCTGACGGCGCAGAAGACTGTCATTGCCGGCGAAACGGTGCCGATCTTTGGCGGGGTGTTTGCTATTTTCGGGCACGGGAACGTGGCCGGGATCGGCGAGGCGTTGCATGGTGTCAAAGACACGCTGCCGACCTATCGCGGGCAGAACGAGCAGGGCATGGCGCATGCGGCGATTGCCTATGCCAAGGCCAGCTTTCGGCGGCGGTTCATGGCGGTGACCTCTTCCATCGGGCCGGGCGCGCTGAATATGGTGACGGCGGCAGCCCTGGCGCATGTGAACCGGCTGCCGGTGCTGCTATTGCCGGGCGATGTGTTTGCCAATCGGTTGCCTGATCCGGTGTTGCAGCAGGTGGAAGACTGGGGCGATGGCACTGTTTCGGCCAATGACTGCTTCCGTCCGGTCAGCCGTTATTATGATCGGATCACACGGCCGGAGCAGATCATTCCGGCGCTGCGGCGGGCGATGCAGGTGCTTACCGATCCCGCCGAATGCGGGCCGGTGACGCTGAGCCTTTGCCAGGATGTGCAGGCGGAAGCCTATGATTATCCCGAGAGCTTCTTTGCCGAGAAGGTGTGGAATCAGCGGCGGATCATGCCCGATGCCGATGAATTTGCGACGGCGGCGGCGGCGATCAAGCTTTCCAAGAAGCCCGTCATCATTGCGGGCGGCGGCGTGCTTTATTCGGAGGCGAGCGAGAGTCTTGCGGCCTTTGCCGAGGAGCATGGCGTTCCGGTGATGGAGACGCAGGCGGGCAAGAGCGCCCTGCCCCATGGGCATGAGCTCAATATGGGTAGCGTCGGGGTTACCGGTTCTTCTGCGTCGAATGTGTTGGCGGAAGAGGCCGATGTGGTGATCGCGGTCGGGACGCGGTTGCAGGATTTCACCACCGGATCGTGGTCGCTGTTCAAGAACGAGGCGGTGAAAATCGTCGGGCTCAATGTGCAGCCGTTCGATGCGGGCAAGCACGAGGCGTTGCCGCTGGTTTCGGATGCTCGCGTGGGACTTGAAGCGCTGGATGCGGCGCTGATGGGTTGGCAGGTTGATTCCGATTGGACGCATAAGGCTATGCGGGAAAAGGACAAATGGCTTGAGGCGGCTGACGCCGCGACCGGGCCGACCAATGTCGAACTGCCTTCGGATGCGCAGGTGATCGGGGCGGTGCAGCGGGCGCGGACCAAGGCGACGCTGGTCTGTGCGGCGGGCGGTTTGCCGGGCGAATTGCACAAGCTTTGGAAGGCCAACGCGCCGGGCAGCTATCATCTCGAATATGGTTTTTCGACCATGGGCTATGAGATTGCCGGCGGGCTGGGTGTCAAACTCGCGCGGCCCGAGGACGACGTGGTCGTGATGGTTGGCGATGGCAGCTATATGATGCTGAACTCGGAGATCGTTTCCTCGATCATGCTGGGCGCGAAGCTGACGATCGTGCTGCTGGATAATGCCGGTTATGGCTGCATCAATCGGCTGCAGATGGCGACCGGTGGGGCTAATTTTAACAACCTGCTGCGGGATACGCACCATGTGGCGCTGCCGAACATCGACTTTGTCGCGCATGCGGCGGCGATGGGTGCGGTGAGCCGGAAGGTTGGGTCGATTGCCGAACTTGAGGCGGCGCTGGCGGCGACGGCGGAGGTCGAGCGGACGGTGGTGATTGTGATCGATACCGATCCGCTGGTGACGACCGAGGCCGGGGGGACCTGGTGGGATGTGGCGGTGCCGGAGGTGAGTGAGCGCGGCGCGGTGAATGCGGCGCGTGAGGGGTATGTGAAGGCGCTGCGGGCGCAGCGGATTGGGTGAGCGCCCCCGATCTTCCTTCTCCCCTTGAGGGCGAATTCGGTTGGGATGAGGGGTCCGGGATTTAGTAACAAGCTCCTCTGCGGAGGATAGATACCCCTCACCCTGACTTTTCGCTGAACGCGAAAAGTCGGTCCCTCTCCCTCAAGGGGCGAGGGAAGGTTCGGTGGACGGGGCGAGATTGAGCGCGAATAGGGCGCGGGAGAAAGAATGAAAGCCAAACTTGGGATGTCGCCCATTGCGTGGTGGAACGACGATCTGGTGGAACTGAGCGATGATGTGTCGCTGGAGGAGTGCCTCAGGCAATCGCGGTCGGCCGGGTTTACCGGGATGGAGAAGGGGCGGCGGTTTCCGGATGATCCGGCGGTGATGTTGCCGATCCTGCGCGCGGCCGACGTGACGCTTTGTGGCGGGTGGTTTTCGGGGACGCTGGTCGAGGAAGAGATGGCGGCCAACAAGGACCGTATTCTGCCGATGATCGAGCTGTTCAAGGCCGTCAACGCGCCTTGTATCGTTTATGGCGAGGTTGGGCGTTCGGTGCAGGGCAAGCGCGAGGTGCCGCTGGCGCAGAAGCCGAAGCTGAGCGACGACGAGATGAAGGCTTATGGGCGGAAGGTCACCGAGTTCGGCGAATGGTGCGCCGAGAAGGGCATGCCGCTGAGCTATCATCATCATATGGCGGCTGTGGTCGAGACCGAGCCGGAGCTCGATGCGTTTATGGCGGCTTCGGGGGAAGGCATTCCGTTATTGCTCGATGCGGGGCATCTGGCTTTTGCGGGTGGCGATCCGCTGCGGGCGATTGATAAGCACCATGGGCGGATCAACCATGTGCATGTGAAGGATATCAGGCGCTCTGTGGTCGATGGGCTGGATCGGAGCAAGCAGAGCTTTCTGGATGCCGTGGCGCTGGGGGCTTTTACGGTTCCGGGGGATGGGTCGCTCGATTTTGGCGCTATCGTGCAGCGGCTGGCGGATCATGGCTATGAGGGCTGGTTCGTGGTCGAGGCCGAGCAGGACCCGAAGGCTAATCCACCGCTGAAAATGGCGCAGGTGGGCCACAAGGAACTGATGCGGGTGATGACGGCGGCTGGGTATAGCGTCGAGACGCAAGGTTTTCCGAACGGCTAGGGTTTGCTAGAGCTTGCGGCAACATAAAGGATTGTCGCATGGCTCTGAAGGAAAACGATCTCAACTGGTTTCGGCCCCTGTGGCGGCGCGTTGCTGTCGTCGTGTTTTTGGCCATCTGGCTTGGCTGGGAAGTGCTCTACACCGGCGAACAGCTGTGGATGGTGCTGGTTGGGGCGGCGCTGGCCTATTCGCTCTATAATTTCTTCTATGCCTTTCCCAAGGAAGAGCCAAAGAATGACGAAATCCCCCCTGCTGGTGCGGCCGACGAACAAGACCGGTCGGATTCATGATGTGACGCCTGCTTCGGCGGGCTGGACGCATGTCGGCTTCGGGCTGCATCGGCTGGCGGCCGGCGAGGCCTATGGCGAGGCGACGGAGGAGCGCGAGGTCTGTCTCGTCATCGTCGGCGGCAAGGGGCGCTTTGCCGTTGATGGCGAAGATTTTGGCGAGCTTGGGGAGCGGATGAGCCCGTTCGAAGGGGCGCCGTGGGCGCTCTATGTGCCGGCGGGGCGTAATTGGGCTGTGGATGCGACGACGGACCTGGAGCTGGCCGTGTGTTCGGCGCCGGGCGGCGGGGATTTCCATGCCAAGGTGATTCCGCCGGGGACGCATCCGCGGCTGACGCGCGGCAAGGGCGCCAATGTCAGGCATGTCTATAATATCATGCCCGAGGATGATGGTTCGGCCAATGCGCTGCTGGTGGTAGAGGTGATCACGCCGCAGGGGAATACCTCGTCCTATCCGCCGCATAAGCATGACGAGGACAATCTTCCGCACGAGAGTTTTCTGGAAGAGACGTATTATCACCGCATGAACCCGCCACAGGGGTTTGCGTTTCAGCGCGTCTATACCGACGACCGCAGCCTTGATGAGGCGATGGCGGTGGAGGATGGCGATGTTACGCTGGTGCCGCGCGGTTATCATCCGGTGGCGACGACGGCGGGGTATGATCTCTACTACCTCAACGTCATGGCTGGGCCCAAGCGCGTGTGGAAATTCCACAATGCGCCAGAGCATGAGTGGATGCTGAAGTAGCATCCACTCTCCGCGCCTCACCATGAGGTCTTCTGGGGTCAGTCCAGCATGTTTTCGGGGGCGGAGCCGTCGGTGAGCAAGGCGAACTTGTAGGTTTTGCCGGCGGCGTCGGTGGCCTCGCAGGTATATTGCGCGGGGCCGGATGTGGGATCGCCGGCGAGCATGCATTTGCCTGAGGCATTTGCGTCGACATTGTTGTTGCCGCTGCCGTCTTTGCCTTCGGTGATCTGGTCGATGGCGAGGGCAAGGTTGCCGTTCTCGGCGCTTGCCGTGCCGCTGAGGACGAAGAAACGGCCGGAGGGGTCGTCGGTCCAGATGGACAGATCCATGCGGCTGTCGGTGTAAACGACCTGCAGGACTTCGCCGGCGCAGATGCTGGTGAGGTCCTCGGTTCCGGCCACGAAGGTCTGGCACTCGCCGCGGAGGGTGAAGACCGAGTGCGGATCGGCGTTCTGGGCGGCGGCGGGGGACGTGAGGAGGAGAGCGGGCAGCATGGGCAGGAATTTCATTGGCTCATCGGGGTTTGCATCAATCCCAGACTAAACGGAAAAAGGGCGCCCCGGTGGCGCCCTTTGCTTATTTTTCAAAAACCTCTGGAGGGAGCCCGCCCCTTCAGGAACTGAAATATCGGGGCACGCCCTCGTGGTTCGAGGCTACGCTGCGCACCTCACCATGAGGGCTACCGTTCATCACGAGGGCGACTGTTGCCGTGGGGTCTGCCGTTGCGTCAGCTCAAACGGGGCACACGCTAGCGGCCCTGGAAGACCGATTTGTCGGCCATCACGCCGGTGATTTCGCCGACTTTGACGGCCCTGCCCTCTTTTACGGATTTGAGGGCCGCGTCGGCGAGGGCGAGGGCTATGAGGCCGTCGGTGCCGCTGGGGGAGGCCGGGGATTTTGATTCAACGAAATCGATGAAGCTGCTGATTTCGCGAGCATAAGCCTCGGTGTAGCGGGTCATGAAGAAGTCGTGCAGAGGCGGGCGGGTGTAGCCGGTCGCATTGGCGATTTCGATGGAGACCGGGCGCTGGTTTTCGGCCGAGACGGCGCCCTTACTGCCGTGGACTTCGATGCGTTGATCGTAGCCATAGGTGGCGCGGCGGGAGTTGGAAATCGTGGCGTGCTTGCCGGTGGCCGTCGAGAGCATGACCGAGGCGCTGTCGAAATCGCCGGCGGTGCCGATGGCGGGATCGACAAGGACGGAGGCCTGGGCGGAGACAGTGTCGATCTCTTCGCCGAGGAGGAAGCGGGCCATGTCGAAGTCGTGGATGGTCATATCGCGGAAAATGCCGCCGGAGCGCTTGATGTAATCGACGCCGGGGGCGCCTGGGTCGCGCGAGATGATTGTCACCATTTCGACGTCGCCGATCTGGCCGTCGGTGATGGCTTCCTTGACGGCCTGGAAGTGCGGATCAAAGCGGCGGTTGAAGCCGACCATGAGGGTGGCGGAGGTTTCGTCGACGACGCGAATGCAGGCTTTTACACGCTCGATGTCGAGATCGACCGGCTTTTCGCAGAAAATGGCTTTGCCGGCGCGGGCGAAGCGTTCAATGAGGTCAGCATGGGTGTCGGTGGGGGTGCAGACGACGACGGCATCGATATCGGCGGAGGCGAGGATGGTGTCGATGGTGCGGACGTCGGCGCCGTATTGGGCGGCGATGGCGTTGGCTGCGTCGGCCATGGGATCGGCGACGGCGACGAGTTTCGCCTTGGGGTTGGAGCCGATGGCTTTAGCGTGAACTTTGCCAATGCGGCCGGCGCCGAGCAGGCCAAAACGAACGGTCATTGTGGGGTTCCTCCACCAGATTGTTGGTGGAATGAATAGGCGATTTTTGAGTGGGATGGAATGAGAATTCTAGTCGGAGGTGGCATTTGTGCTTGCCATCCCCCCCCTCCCGGCCTCCCCCATTCAGGGGGAGGTGAAGGGATCGTGGTTGGGGCGAGATGGTGCCACGTCCTCGTGGTTCGAGGCTTTGCTCTGCAAAGCACCTCACCATGAGGGCTACTGGGGGTGACATTTTTTGGGGGGGAACGGGGGCCGCGTTTTTGCGGGGATGACATCGTAAAAGGCCCCCTCACCCGCCGCTACGCGCCTGCCATTCGAGCATAGCTCTCACGGCCTTCTCACTTCAAATCGCTCCAGCGGAGCGATTTGCCCTGCGGGACAGGTCGAAGTCCCCCCAGGGAGAGGTAAAGGGTTCAGTGCTCTCTTGCGCGTTCGAGGATGCGTTTGCACTCCAGCAACTCGCGCAAAACTTCGGAGAGTTTTTCGCGCGATTCTTCGTCGAGGCTGGGATCGGCCGTCATCACGGCTTCTTCGATCTCGGCTTCGTCGGCGGCGGCCTGGGCTTCTTCGATGAGGGGGATGATTTCATCCAGACCCTTGCCTTCGCCGACGGCGATGACGTAGCGCGGACCCTGATCCTTGAGGATTTTTTGGACGCCCTTGATCGTAAAGCCTTGATCGTAGAGCAGGTGACGGATGCCGCGGAGCAGTAGGACGTCTTCGGGGCGGTAGTAGCGGCGGCCGCCGCCGCGCTTCAATGGCTTGATCGTGGCGAAGCGGGTTTCCCAGAATCGCAGGACGTGCTGAGGAAGATCGAGTTCTTCCGCGGCCTCTGAGATTGTCCGGAATGCGTCTGGAGACTTGTCCAAACCGCTCACGCCTCCAGTAAGAAAGCCTTACTTTTCAGAGGCGACCATAGACTTGTTGATTTTGGACTTCAACACGTTGCTGGGTTTGAACACAAGAACCTGCCGCGGGAGGATCGGCACCTCTTCGCCGGTCTTGGGATTGCGGCCAATGCGCTCATTCTTGGAGCGCACCTGAAAGGAGCCGAATGAGGAAAGTTTCACATTGGCGCCGGTGATCAAGGCGTCGGTGATGAGTTCGAGAACACGTTCGACCAATTCGGCCGACTCGGTTCGCGACAGGCCGACAGAACCGTAAACAGCTTCCGCCAGGTCCGCCCGCGTTACCGTCTTCTGCGTCATTCGCACCCCCGTGGTTCAAGACTGGCTTCCCGGGCCAGCGTGATATTTTTTCTTCGTCGTCGCCAGTCTGCCGCCGCAGATTGGCAGGAAAACCTTCCTTCGATCGACGCGGCCAATCAATTTTTCGCCTGGCCTTAACGTCAGGCTCCTCCACCCGGCAGAACACTAACGCCTTGAAACGCTTGAGGTCAATCGGCTCAATGCCCCACTACCAGCGAATGAGCGAGGCCCCCCAGGTAAATCCGCCGCCCATGGCTTCGAGCATGACAAGATCACCCTGTTTGATCCGTCCATCGGCCACGGCAACACTCAGCGCCAGGGGCACGGAGGCCGCAGAGGTATTGGCGTGGACATCGACGGTGGTGACCACCTTTTCGGGCGGCAGGCCGAGCTTGGCCCCTGCCCCATCGATGATGCGCTTATTGGCCTGGTGCGGCACGAACCAGTCGAGATCCTCGACCGCATAGCCGCCCTGTTCGAGCGCCTGGTAGACGACATCGGTGATCTTGCCGACGGCATGGCGGAAGACTTCCTTGCCCTGCATGTGGACATGGCCTGCCGTGCCGGTGGAGGACGGGCCGCCATCGACATAGAGCTTGTCCCAGTGATGACCGTCCGAACGGAGGGCCGAGGCGAGGACACCGCGTTCGGGCTCCCCATCGGCCAGTTCGACGCGCTCGAGAATCATGGCGCCGGCGCCATCGCCGAACAGCACGCAGGTGGTGCGGTCGGTCCAGTCGAGGAGGCGGGTAAAGGTCTCGGCGCCGATGACGAGGGCGCGCTTGGCGAGGCCGTTTTTCATATAGCTGTCGGCCGTGGTAACGGCATAGACGAAGCCCGAGCAGACCGCCTGAATGTCGAAGGCGAAGCCGTGATGCATGCCGAGCTTCATCTGCACCAGGGTCGCAGCGGCCGGGAAGGTGTAATCCGGGGTGGTCGTCGCGACGATGATGAGATCGATGTCGTCGGGTGTCAGGCCCGCATTGTCGAGGGCAGCCCTGGCGGCGGCAACGGCGAGGTCGGAGGTGAACTCACCTTCGGCTGCGACATGGCGCTCCTTGATGCCGACGCGCTGCTGGATCCACTCGTCGGTCGTGTCGACGGTCTCGGCCAATTCGGCATTGGTCAAAATCTTCTGGGGCAGATAGCTGCCGACCCCGCGCACAATTGAACGAACTCTGGTCACGCCGACTTGGCCTCGGAATCGGTAGGCAGCTCGGGAGCTGCGATATGAACTGGGAAGCGACGAACGCTGTCGCTGATCTTGTCGATCAGGCGACTGCGCGCCATTTCGTATGCAAGACCTAAGGCGCTCTTATAGCCGACCTCGTCGGTACCGCCATGGGATTTGATAACAATGCCATTGAGACCCATGAAAACGCCGCCATTGACGGTGCGTGGGTCCATCTTGCGGCGGAGCGCCTTGAGGGCGGAAGATGCAAAGAAGGCGCCGAGCATGCTCATCCAATTGGCCTTGAGCGCGGTGCGGAGATAAGTCGCGACCTGGCGGGCGGTGCCTTCGGCGGTTTTGAGGGCGACATTGCCGACAAAACCTTCGGTGACGACGACATCGACCGTGCCCTTGCCGATATCGTCGCCTTCGACAAAACCATGATAGGTGAAGCCGGCGCCGGAGGCCTGCTGCAGGATCTTGCTGGCCTCCTTGATGTAATCGAGGCCTTTTACTTCCTCGGTGCCGATGTTGAGCAAGCCGACAGTGGGCTTTTCGGAATCAAAGAGCGAGCGGGCGAGCGCGGAGCCGAGAATGGCGTAATCAACCAGTTGGCGCGCATCGGCGCCAATGGTCGCGCCCATATCGAGCACGATGATGTCGGAGCGGACGGTGGGCCAGATGGCCGCGATGCCGGGGCGGGAAATGCCTTCCATGGGGCGGAGGCAAAAGGTGGCCATGGCCATCAGGGCGCCGGTATTGCCGCCCGAAATGGCGACATCGGCTTCGCCGTCCTTGACCGCCTGGATCGCCATCCACATGGAGGAGACGTTCCGGCCTTTTCGGAGGGCCTGGGCAGGCTTTTCGTCCATGGCGATCACTTCTTCGCAGTGACGGACCGTCGACGCAGCCTTGAGCTTGGGGAATTCTTCAAGGAGCGGATCGATCTGCTCCTTGCGGCCATGGAAGATGAAACGGGTGTTCTTGCGCTCGCGCAGGGCGAGGTCGGCGCCATGGATGACCGCGCGCGGGGCGTGATCGCCCCCCATGGCATCCACGGAAATCGTAATAAATTCGGTCATTTCAGCCCGTTTTTCGGCCCGCTTGGGCAGGCATTCCAACATATCCCATAGGGAAGTGGGTGCAAGCCCCGCCCCGGAAGGTTCAGGTTTCGCCCTTGTCCTTGAGCTGACGCAGCGCGGCAAAGGGGCCGCTATCGTCTTCGGTGGCATTGATCCCCAGGGTTGAGAGGTCTTCGCCCTCGCGCCGCGGATAGGGATCGATGGCCAGAGCCAGGGTTTCGATCAGGAGAGCGCTCAAGTCGACCTCCGGCCCATCGATATGATCGGGAAAGTCGTCATCTTCAAGGTCGATGAAAATTTCCTCGGCCCCGGGGGCCGGCGCATGCGCGGTTTGGCCGACGGGCAGGAAGACCCGGTCGACTTCCTCGTCGATGTGCTGGGTGACCGGCTCGAAACTGACGACGGAGGGATGGACGATGCGCGCCTTGAGGCGGCCCTGGGCCCTGAGGCCACCGCGCAGCGGCGCGACGGTCAGTTCGGCGGCGAAGCGCTCGACCGCGATCAGCTTCATCGCCTCGGCAATCTTGGCGCGGGTCGGCTCATTGGCATCGATGCTGAGGGAGCGGCCGGCAGTGGGCAATTTGTCGATGCGAACGATCGCGTCGAAAAGGGGCTCGGGGTGGTCTTTCATGCGGCGGTTCCGAACGTCACAGTGCCGCCGGTGATGGTTTCAACCGGCAGGGCGGCCAGGGCTTGATCCTGCGCGATAAAGTAGTTTGCGAGGGTGCGGGCATGATCCATGGCGGTGTCTTCATAGATATTGCGCGAGAACACGGCGGCCAAGGCTTCCTTGTCGCCGCGATCCATAGCTTCATTGATGGCAGCAAGAAGGCCGAAAAAGAGATTGCCCATCTTCTGGATTTTCTTGGGGACACCCATATCGGTGGCGCCCATTTCGCGCAGCGACTGGTCCATATCCTTGAAGAACAGATCGAACACCGCCTGGCTGAATTTCTTGGTGGTCTCGTTGCCGCGGAGGCGCCGGAACAGCAGCGCCATATGAAGGCTGATCATATCAAAGCGCCCGGTGACCGTGTCGGGCACGCCCCAATCGGCATAGAAGAGCGGTTGCCGGGATTGCGCCACAATGGCCCGATAGACGCCATAAACGGCGTCGGTGGCCGTATTTTTGCGGAACAGACTAGGGATCATGGGATTGCGCTCAGCCTCGGGATGGGTCAAACACATGCAAAGTCAGCCGACCCAATGTCAGCTTGCCAAAAAGCCAGGTTGACAGCTACACATTCCGGCGACCTAAGGGCACGCGCCTTGTTGTCACGCCTATAGTCGAGAGCCATCGGGAAAGTCAAATTCATGCCCATGCGTATTGCTTCCGCTCCCTTCGCACCGATCGCCGCTGCTGCCTTGCTGGCTGTTGCGCTGGCCGCCTGCACGAGCAGCACGTCGCTCGTCACCAAGAGGACGCAGGGCTATGAAATTTCCGACAGCGCCATGCAGCAGATTCGCGTGGGCCAGAGCGAGCAGTTGGTGACGCTGGTGCTCGGTTCGCCGCAGTCGACCAATACCTTTGGCGACCAGACCGCCTGGTACTATGTGCAGACCAAGGTGGCGCAGACCTCGTTCGGGCTGAATACCTCGCTCGAACGCACGGTGCTCGCGGTCTATTTCGACAAGAACAAGAAGGTCGTGGACAAGGCGGTTTATTCGGCTGCCGACGGCAAGGTGGTTGCCATCGAGAACCGCCGTACGCAGTCCTATGGCGAAGATCGCACGTTCATCGAGCAGATTTTGCAGTCGTTCTGAGAGCAGCGGCAGAGAATTGGAAAAGCCCCGGTTTTTTGCCGGGGCTTTTTTTGTTTGAGGGGCGGCGTGAAGGACCCCCGCCTAGCCTCCCCCTGGTAGGGGGAGGGACCGCATTGAGTTTGCCTCGATGCTCGTGGGCCACCAGCAGGTTCCTCCCCCTGACAGGGGGAGGTTAGGTGGGGGTGGCCGGGATCAAGCCTTCTTTTCGAGATCGACGCCGGCTGTGCGGGCGATGGAGTCGAGGGCGGCGTTGACCATGCCGGAGGCGTCTTCTTCGAAGAAGGCGCGGGCGACGTCGACATATTCGGTGATGACGACGCGGGCCGGGATGTCGCGGCGGCGGAGGAGTTCGAAGGCGGCGGCGCGGAGGATGGCGCGGAGCGTTGAATCGATGCGATCGATCGGCCAGTCCTCGGCCAGGGCCTTGTCGATGGCAGGGTCGATTTCGAGCTGGTTCTTGGTGACGCCGCGCACGATCTGGCTGAAAAAGTCGGCATCGGCGGGCAGATATTGTTCGCCCTCGATCTCGCGGCCGAGGTGGAAGGCGCCGAACTGGGCCAGCGTATCTTCCAGCGTCTGGCGGCCCACATCCATCTGGTAGAGCGCCTGAACCGCCGCGAGGCGGGCGGCGCCGCGCTGGTTGGCCGGGCGCGAATTGTTGGGGATGGGGGCGGACGTATCAGTCATTTATGCGTTCAACTTTGCCTTGAGAGCGGCGAGAGCGAGGGCGGCACGGGCGGCGTCGCCACCCCGATCGCCATCGGCGACGCGGGCGCGGGTCCAGGCCTGGCCTTCGTTCTCGACCGTAAGAATGCCGATGCCGAGCGGCAGGGCATCGACGACGGCCAATTCGGCGAGGGCGCGGATGCTCTCGCTGGCGACGCCGACATAGTGATTGGACTGGCCACGAATGACGCAGCCAAGGGCGACATAGCCGTCGTATTTATCGGTTTCGAGAGCCATGGCGACGCCGACGGGCACTTCCATGGCGCCGGGCACGGCGATGACATCGAAAGTGGCGCCAGCGGCCTTGAGGGCGGCGCCTGCACCGGCCTTCATCTCATCGGCAATGCCGGGATAGGCTCTGCCCTCGACGATGAGGAAATGCAGCCCTTCGGCCGAATTGGCCGCGATGGAAAAGCGTTCGCCGTAAGAATCCATAGCCGACGTCCTTATACTTGCTTTTTAACCCCATAGTCCGCCCCGCACCGGCGGGCAAGGCGAGACTGGATCAATCGTCCTCGGACAGAGGCGGATTGGAGTCGGAATCGAGCTCGGCGAGGAAATCGCGGAAATCGTCGGGACCGGCAAAATTCTTGTAGACCGAGGCAAAGCGAACAAAGGCGACGTGGTCGAGGCCTTTTAGGCCGGTCATCACATATTCGCCGATCTGGTCGGAGGTGATTTCGACATCGCCGAGGCTTTCGAGCTGGCGGACGATGCCTGAGATCATGCGCTCGACGCGTTCGGGATCGACGGAGCGTTTGCGCAGCGCGGTATTGACCGAGCGGGTGAGCTTTTCGCGATCGAAGGGGACTTTTCGGCCGGTCTTTTTCACCACCGTAAGATCGCGCAACTGCACGCGCTCGAAGGTAGTGAAGCGGCCGCCGCAGGCATTGCACACGCGGCGGCGGCGGATAGCGCCCGAATCTTCGGTCGGGCGACTATCCTTCACCTGGGTATCGTCATTGCCACAATAGGGGCAGCGCATCGGCTCTATGTCCTCTCATGGCAAAAAGAGATTCCCGCTTTCGCGGGAATGACGCGGGGCGTTTTACCCGTAGATGGGGAAGCGGTCGGTCAGCGTCTTCACCTTGGCGCGGACTTCGGCTTCGACGGCGCCGTTATTGTCATCGCCATTGGTTTTGAGGCCATCGAGCACTTCGATGATCAACTCGCCAATGGTCTGGAATTCGGCAGTGCCGAAACCGCGCGTTGTGCCTGCGGGGGTGCCGAGGCGCACGCCAGAGGTGATGGCGGGTTTTTCCGGATCGAAGGGCACGGCGTTCTTGTTGCAGGTGATGTGGGCCCGCTCCAGCGCCTTTTCGGTCGCCTTGCCGGTGAGGCCCTTGGGACGCAGATCAACCAGCATCAGGTGGTTGTCGGTGCCGCCCGAGACGATATCGACGCCGCCCTTGACGAGGGTTTCGGCGAGCACCTGAGCATTGGCGACGACCTGCTGGGCATAGAGCTTGAACTCGGGCTGCAGCGCTTCCTTGAAGGCCACGGCCTTGGCGGCGATGACATGCATCAGCGGGCCGCCCTGAATGCCGGGGAAAATGGCCGAGTTGATCTTCTTGGCGATGTCTTCATCGTTTGTGAGGATCAGGCCGCCGCGCGGACCGCGGAGGGTTTTGTGGGTGGTGGTCGTCGCGACATGGGCGTGGGGGAATGGGCTTGGGTAAGCGCCGCCCGCAACGAGGCCGGCAACGTGGGCCATATCGACAAAGAGGATTGCCCCGACTTCATCGGCAATAGCGCGGAACTCGGCCCAATCCATGACGCGCGAATAGGCCGAGAAACCGGCGACGATCATCTTGGGCTTGTGTTCGCGGGCAAGCTGACGGACCTGGTCCATATCGACGCGGCCGTCCTGCTTGCGCAGGCCATACTGAATGGCGTTGAACCATTTTCCCGACTGGTTGGGCTTGGCACCGTGGGTCAGGTGGCCACCGGCATCGAGCGACATGCCGAGGATGGTGTCGCCGGGCTGGATCAGCGCCTGATAGACGCCCTGATTGGCCTGGGAACCGGAATTGGGCTGGACGTTGGCGAAGGCCGTGCCGAAGAGCTGTTTGGCGCGCTCGATGGCGAGGGTTTCAGCGACGTCGACATATTGGCAGCCGCCATAGTAGCGCTTGCCGGGATAGCCTTCGGCATATTTGTTGGTCAGCACCGAGCCCTGCGCTTCGAGCACGGCCTGGGAAACGATGTTTTCCGAGGCGATCAGCTCGATTTCGCTCTGCTGGCGACCGAGTTCGTCCTGAATTGCCTTGGCGATTTCCGGATCGGTTTGGGCAACCGCGGCGGAAAAGAAATGGGGAAAGAGCGGGGTAGAATTTGCAGCGCTCATGCGACGATTTCCTCACAAGGGATCAGGGTGACCGGCATGGCGGTGCCTTTATCACGGCGAGTAGCGCGAATCCAAGGCCGATACATTTGTGTCGGATCCATGGGGCTTCCCCTGATCGTGGATGGGTTGCCCAGGCGAGCGGCTCATTGAAGTTCGCGTTTCCCGATGGTTGCCCATCTCTTTCTCGCCAGTCGCGCGAACCAGGCTCTTATGCCGCAAAAGCGGCAGCAGGGAAAGGGGGCGACTTGCCGATCAGCTTGGGGAAAGCGCCCGAACCGCCCCGCGCCGATCGCGACCAAGGCCGAAAAGCCGCAGCAGGCCGAGCCGTTTCAGAACCTCGTAGGCAAGGAGCGGCAGACCGATGCCAGCCAATGTACCCACGATGACGTGAAGCCAGACCGGGCCCCCGCCGAGCCTGACAAGGCCAATGCGGGTCGCGGCTTCCGGGATGACATGCATCACGTAGATCGCCATGGACGTGGCGCCGAGATATGTGGCGAGGGCCATGGGCATGGACGGAATGAGCGGAGCAAAGCCATAGATCATGCCGCAGAAGGCGAGCGTGGCGAGAAGGCTCAAGAAGGTGCCGAGGGGCGCCGGCTGCAGGCCAAAGATGGCGGCGGCGGCCAGGCTGGCGACGAACACCCCTGCCCCCAGCATTCCGGTCGATATGGTTTGCGGCAGGCCGAAGAGATCGCGGCGGGTCAACATCACGCCCGAGAGGAAAAACGGCAGGTTGGCAAAGGCGCCATGGAACAGGTCGGTGCCGGGGAGCATGGGTAGAAGGACGGCTGCCGCAAAGGACAGCACCAGGACGGCCGAAAGCACCTGCGTCGTGGCCCGCACGAGCAGGAGGCACAGGAGCTGGATCAGGAACAGGGCCCAGAGGAACCAGAAAATATCCTTGGGCGGAAAGGGGAAAAGCAGCGCTTCCATGGGGGTAAGGGCATGGCGCGTGGCGACCGGGGCGGCCAGCAGCAGAAAGGCGGCGAGTATCCACGACCAGATCAGCAGCGGATAAAGCAGCGTTTCGCAGCGCTTGAGGATCGAAGCGATGACCCCATCGCGACGGGCGGATTTTTCGAAAAACATGCCGGAGACGAGGAAGAAAAGCGGCATGTGAAAGAGATAAATGGCGGCGTCGATGCCGGCGAAAAGGGGAGCGTCGGTCAGAATATCCGCCTCCCATAGACCGCGCCAGACGTGACCGAAAACGACGAGCACAATGCCAATGCCGCGTGCAGCATCGACCCAATCGAGACGGCCCGTTTCTCTGGTCATACCCATGAGGCTCCTACGTTCCAGAGTTGCCGCCGTGCTGCCAAACGGTATGCGCCCGCCGGGACCGCGCATCAAGCCTTGAAGCCGCAAAAGGTAATCGTAGAGCGCTTCGCAACCACCTGCCCTGTCTGAACATTGATCTGACGATCAGCATTGGCGGGTTTTGGCCCGGGAGTTGAAAAATGATGAAGCTTGCTAGTCTTGTAAGTGGTGTTGCGCTGAGTGGCGTGGTGGCTTTGAGCGCGATCGTTCCCGCGCAGGCTCAATCGGTGACGATGAGCTATGGGCAGCGCTATCAGGTGATCGAAACCTATTGCGACCGTAACCCATGGGATCGCGATTGCCAGGGCTTTTACGACGGCCGCTGGGATGATCGGCAATATAACGATTTCTATTATTCGCGCCGCTCGTCGATCGACAACATTGCCTCGGGCATTCTCGGCTTTACCTTTGGCGCGGCGATCGGATCGATCATTGCCAATGGCAATAATAACCGTGGCGGTGATGTCGTGATCGGGCGGGCCAACAATTACGATTCGCACGTTTCGGCCTGCTATGCCCGTTACCGCTCGTATGACGAACGCACCAATACCTTCATGGGCTATGATGGCGTGCGGCACGAGTGCCGGCTTTAGGCGTATCGACCTGAGGGGCGGACCGGCGGCGGCGTATCCTCCGGTTCGCCCAGCTTGCGCTTGAGTTTTGCGAGAGCGACGCGCTGCATCTGCAGGCGGGACGCGCCGACGGGGGTGATGACGAAGACTTCGGTGCCCGTCACCTCGTCGATCGCAGCGACGCGCATGACCTGACCCATCTGCACGAATTCAAAAAGAACCCCGCCCGACATGGGACCTCCATTGCTGAGAGGAGCTTAGCAGGGATTCGGGGTGGCACGGAGTCGGAAAGATGGGGATGCGGAACCCTCCGAATGGATAGCTTCGCGCCACGCCCTCGTGGTTCGAGGCTACGCTGACGCTCCGCGCCTCACCATGAGGTCTACTGATACAAAAATCCCCGCTTTCGCGGGGATTTTTTCGTTAAGCGTCGAACGCTACTTTGCCCTGTTCGTCGAACTTGTAGACGTCGTCGCGGAAGCTGACGGTGCCTTGGCGGTTGGCCCAGGCGGTGATGTAGGTGGTGTGGATCGGCACGCGGGCCTTGCACTCCACATCGAGGCGCTCGAGCGAGTCGAACGTGCTGTCGACCTTGCTCTGGTCCCAATCGCCATTGTCGCGCAGCAGCCAGTTAACCAGCTGGTTGACGCCATCGACGCGGACGCAACCCGAAGAGTGGAAGCGGGCGTTTTCGCCGAAAAGGGCTTTCGACGGGGTGTCGTGGAGATAGCAATCGTAGGGATTGTAGAAGTTGATCTTGCAGTGGCCCATGGAGTTGGCCGCGCCGGGCTCCTGGCGATACATGTAGTTTACCTGCTGATCGGTGATCGCAGCCCAGTTGATCGAGGTCGGATCAACCTTGTTGCCCGAGCCATCATAGATGAAAATATTCTGCTCGGTCAGGTAGTTGGGGTTTTCCATCATGTACTTGGTCAGGTCCTGGCGGACCAGCGACTTGGGCACGTGCCAGTATGGGTTGAAGTTGATCTGGCTGATCTTGCTGGCCATGATCGGGGTGGCGCGTTCGACGCGGCCGACGACGGCGGTGTGGCGCTGTTCGACCATGCCGTCGTTCACCGCCTCGATGGTGGCGGCGGGAATATTCACCACGACATAGCGCGGGTTGAGGTTGGCGGCCATGTTCTGGACGCGGGTATAATTGAGATAGAGCTGCTGCAAGCGGGTCTGGGCCGGCACGGACAGGGCGTACCAGGTGGCTTCATCGACCTGGCCGTTGACGACGAGACCATGGCGGGCCTGGAAGGCACGCACGCCGGCATCGGTCGGGGCATCGAAAAGTTCGCTGACATTTTCAACGAGCGGCATATCGCCCGAGGAAATCAGGCGGCGCTTGAGCGCGACGGCGGCGCGGCTCGACTTGCCGAGGTTGAGACCATAGGCCTCTTGCGGGGTTTCTTCCCAGCCGCCGGCGGCAACGAAAGGCTCGTATTGCGAAATCGCGAGCTGCAGATTGTAGACCGTGTCATAGGACAGGATCGGCTCATTGGTGGAGATCAGCGCCTGGGCGGCCGCGGTATTGCCACCCTGATCCGCGTCCTTCAGCACCCGATTGCGGGCGAACATGTCCCAGATCGACTCGCCTTCCTGTGCCCTTGCCAAGCTTGGAAGCACTGCGGTGCTCACGCCGGCGATGGCCATGGTCTGCAGAAAGGAACGTCGATTTACCCGCATATCGTCACCCGAAGGAATCTGTCGCCACACTTGTCGCGATTATCATTGCAAGACCCTGCTTCACAACGGCTGTCAACGCCTTGTGAACCATGAGGGCAGCCCCATCCATAGTCGAAGAATGGTTTATAAACCACGTAACCGGGTGCCTCGTCTTTGCGGCACAAATAAGAAACGCCGGCCAATGGCCGGCGTCTCCGCAAAGAGTGTGGCGTGGAGGCAACACAAGCCTACACCCGCATGCTGTTTGATGGACGCGAGGCCCTGCCCCGCTCGCAATCAGAGCTTGTAGAGAATCTGGTCGACCCAGAAGCGTTCGAGACGGGCGAGCGCCTTGTTGAGGTTGTCGAATTCTTCGTCGCCGAGACCGCCGACCTTGTCGATGGATTTCAGGTGGCGATCATAGAGTTCGTCGATCACTTCGGCGACTTCCTCGCCCTTGGGGGTGAGGCGAATGCGGACCGAACGACGATCCGTGCGCGAACGCTCCTGGAAGATGTAACCGGTTTCGACCAGCTTCTTGAGATTGTAAGAAACGTTCGAGCCGAGATAGTAACCGCGCGAGCGCAGCTCACCGGCGGTCAGTTCGCTGTCGCCGATGTTGAACATCAACAGCGCCTGGACCGGGTTGATATCGTCCCAACCCATACGATCGAACTCGTCCTTGATCAGGTCGAGAAGACGACGGTGGAGACGCTCCACACGGGAGACGGCTTCGAGATAGAGGGGCTTCAGACCTACCGGACGGTTCGGGGTAAGGGCCTCAGCTGCGTTCGACTTGATTGCCATTTTTGCCTCACTGTTTTTTCTCTGCGTGCGATTTTTCGCATCTCATGAGGCCAAACTACGACGCCCGAACTAAGATCGCCCTAAACAGCACGCTTAATGGCATCTTACTGGAAAGCAATGAGAATTTGGCTTAACGGTTCGTCACACCGGTGCATAAACTTGTAACCATTACAAGGCGTAAACGGGCGGCGAAGGCTCGCCCGGCGGGCGGGCGGGGCCAACCGCCCGTATGTCGCCCCTCAGGTCCGGAGGGCTTTTGCACCTGCGAGTTTGAGGGCGAAAACAGCGCCGACGGCGAGCGCCTGGGCGATGATCAAGGTTACCCCGATCGCCGTCATTTGAGCCGAATGAAGCACAAGAAGTGCAACACTGAGGAGGACCCAGAGGCCATCGCCGAGGATGTTGGCGGCGAGGGAAGTTGCGTCCGGGCCCGTGGCGGCGCCAATGGCCCAATTGAAGAGTGCCCAGGGCAGCAGAAAAATGCCGGCGCCCAGAAGGACCATGTGCATGGGCGGCCAGCCGATGAGATTGGCGAGCGGCGTGGCGAGGACGAGGAGGCCGACGCCCATGGTGAAGGAGAGGACTGCATCGAGGCGATAAACGAGGCGCGGATCGAGAAGGGTTGGGGTCTCAGCAAGATCGGTCATGATGGCTCTCCGGAAAATCGTGTGGTCGATGCCGGAGAGTGGCGCCGATGAGGTCATGGAGACAATTACTCCCAAGGTAATGGAATTGCGCGGGACGCTGCGGCAGGGTGAGAGCAAGGAGACACGCCATGTTCGAGACGGCTTTGCGCGACTGGCGCAATCAACGGGGGATGAGCCAGATGGCGCTGGCCATGGCAGCGGATGTGTCGGCGCGGCATTTGTCATTTCTTGAATCGGCACGGGCCCGGCCGAGCGCAGCGATGGTGTTGCGGCTTTCCGAAGCGCTGGACCTGCCGCTGCGCGAGCGCAATAGCCTGTTGGTGGCCGCGGGCTTTGCGCCGCACTATGGGGACAATGACTGGTTGAGCCCGCAGATGACCGAGCTAAGGCAGGCGGCGCAATTGCTGCTCAAGGCACATGCGCCCTGCCCTGCCATCGTGCTCGATGCGGCATTCGATATTCTGGAGGCAAATGGGGCAGCGCTGGCGCTGATCGGCGTGGAAGAGTTGCCGCCGACGCGGCTCAATCTCGTCGATCTGGTTTTTGCGCCCGGCGATCTGCGGAGCTCGATTGTCAACTGGGCGGAGGTTGCTGCCTATCTGATGCATCGTTTGCGCGAAGGGGTGCGGCGGCATGGGCCGAGTTCGCCAGTGGCGCGGGTGTTGATGCGGATACGGCGGCATGAGGGGGTGGATGGCTTGAGCCTGCGGCCCGAGGGTGCGCTGGGACAGGTGCTGTTGCCGCTGGAATTTCGGACGGGCGGTCAGGTAACGCGCTGGTTTACGACGGTGACAAGCTTCGGCGCGCCGCAGGATGCGCTGGCCGAGGAAATCACCATCGAGCAGTTTCACCCCGCTTAGGGCGCGCCGGTCAGTTCTGCGATGGCGTAACGGCGGCCTTTCCCGTCTCGGTCAGCCCATAGATGCCTCTGCTCTCGCGCGCGAACCATCCATAGACATTGCTTCTCAGAATGGTCGGCGCTCTCGCGACCAGCGCCTTCAATTGCCTGGGGCTTTGCGGCCCTTCTAGCAACGCGGTCGCACAGAGGATGCAGTCTTGCCGGTATGCGGTCATGATCGGCTTGCCGCGCCCACCGCCTATCTGCGGATCCCCCACGCGCCGCTTGTGCTCGTCGAGAAGCCGGGAGCGTCTTTTGGCGTCGCGGCGAGGGGCCGCGGCGAAGGGCGCAACGATGACATCGACAAAGCCGGTTGGCGAGACGGCAAGAAGGCCGAAGCCCAGGCGCCGACAGAGATTACGGAAACGGGCATCGTGCTCGCGCCCCCGAGCGGTCTTCGAGGCGCTCGCCGCGAGCCAGACTTCGTCGCAAATCGCGGCGCGATTGACGCCCTGCATGACGAGTTCGAGATTGAAGGCCAGCTTCATCTCGCAAACGATGAGGACCGGCGGATCGCCGTCCTTCACGCCGACCAGGTCACAACCGTTGATCTCGCCTTTGACGGCATAACCGGCGCTTTCCATGAAGGCTTTCAGCGGAAGATAGAGGTCGGTCTCGGCCATGGCGCTCGGTTAGGTCTTTGATGCACACGGTTTTGATTTAGCTGAGTCTCAAAGCGTGCGCAGTGGTGGGACCACCGAGGATCGCGTCAATCCGCCGCCTGGGCGCGGGAGAAGCGGAAGCTGAGAGCGAAAATAATGGAGATGGCCGCGAGCAGTACGATGCGGACGGCGAAGCCGAAGGCGGACATGCGGATATCGGGGCTACCGGCGAGATAAAGCGCCAGCTCGGCCGTGGTGGAGCCGACAAGCAGAACGGCGCCCCAGCTGGCCTTGAGCCAGAGGCCGACGCCGGCAAAGAGACGCGAGAGCGAGAAAATGCCGAGCAGCACGAAGCCAGCGGGGCCAAGGACGGCGACGGGGCTGACTGCACCGAGATTGACGCCGAGCAGGCGGCCCGCATCGCTGAGGCCCAGCAACAGGCTCAGCAAAGCGACGATGCGAATATATAGGCCGAGCTGGGGTGATTTGAACGACATGGCTCCTTAGTAGCGAGGCCAAGGGGCTGCGACAAGCGGCGGCTTGGAGGCGGGGGCGGTGGCTGGTATGAGGCAAGTACATAGAGAGCGGTGCGTGTGGCTCCACCCCCACCCTTCCTCCCCCATCAAGGGGGAGGTGTCACCGAATTCGCCATAGCGAATTCGGTTGGGCTGGTGGGTGCCAAATCTACGCAGCAAGGAACAAAAGAATGACGCAGAACTGGGCCAAGCATGACATGTCCTTCCTTGAGGGCCGGCGGCAGCGGCGGTTGCGGCGGACGGCGTGGAGCCGGGATATGGTGCGGGAAACCGAACTGATGCCGCGCGATTTGATCTGGCCGCTTTTTGTGATCGAGGGACAGAACGAGCGCACCCAGATCAAGACCATGCCGGGGGTGGAGCGGCTATCGATCGACCTGATGGTGGACGCGGCGAAGGCGGCGCGGGATGCGGGAATTCCGGCGCTGGCGATTTTTCCCAATACGCCGGACCATCTGCGCAGCGAGGATGCGGTCGAGGCTTACAATCCAGACAATCTGATGTGCCGGGCGCTTTCGGCGATCAAATCGGCGGTGCCCGATATTGGGCTGATTGCCGATGTGGCGCTCGATGAATATTCGAGCGACGGGCAGGATGGCCTGGTGCGGGATGGGGAAATCCTCAACGACGAAACCGTCACGGTGATGGTCAAATCGGCGCTGGCGCAGGCCAGGGCGGGCGCGGATATCATTGCGCCTTCGGACATGATGGATGGGCGCGTAGCGGCTATTCGGGCGGCGCTCGATGCCGAAGGCTTTGAGCATGTGCAGATCATGTCTTATGCGGCCAAATATGCGTCGTGCTTTTATGGGCCGTTCCGCGAGGCGGTCGGCTCGGGCAGCCGGCTCAAGGGCGACAAGCGCACCTATCAGATGGATTATGCCAATTCCGACGAGGCGCTGCGCGAGATTGCGCAAGATATCGAAGAGGGCGCCGATAGCGTGATGGTCAAGCCGGGCATGCCCTATCTCGATATCGTGCGGCGGGCGCGGGACGCGTTCAACGTGCCGATCTATGCCTATCAGGTGAGCGGGGAATACGCGATGATCGAACTGGCGGGCGCCGCCGGGGCGATCAACCGGGATGCGGCGGTGCTTGAAAGCCTCTGGGCCTTCAAGCGCGCCGGGGCGAATGGCATTCTCACCTATTATGCGCTCGAAATGGCGCGGAAGCTCGGGCGCTAAACCGACTCTTCCGGGGCCGCAGCGGCTTCTTCGCGCGCACGTGCGGGGCGGCGGCGGGCCATGGTGGCACTGACGACGCCGCCCGCGGCGACGAGGGCAATGCCACCGAGCGCAATGGCATCAGGTGCGTGGCCGAAGACCAGCCACCCGAAAAGCGCGGCCCAGCCGAGATGCAGATAATTCATGGGCGCGAGAATGGCCGCGGGGGCGTAGCGGTAGGATTGGGTGAACAGGTAATGCCCGAGCCCGGCGGAGACGCCGAGACCGAGGAAGAGAAAAATCTGGAGCACGGTGGGCGGCACGCCATAGAGGGTCCACGGCAGCATCAGGCCGAAAAGGATCGAGCCGACGAGCGCGGTATAGAACAGCATGGTGATGGTGTGTTCGGTGCGCGCCAGGACGCGCGAGAGCAGGTTGTAGGCCACGGCCAGCACCACATTGCCGAGCGCGAAGGCAATGCCCCAGGGATCGAGGCCGCCGCCGGGTCGGGCAATCAGCAGCACGCCAGCAAAGCCCAGCGCCGCGGCGACCCAGGCGCCGGAGCCGACTTTCTCATTCAGGAGCGGCCCCGAGAGAAGAATAACGAGGACCGGGGCAAGGTAGACGATTGCAGTCGCCTCGGCGACGGGCATGCGCTGAAGGGCAAAGCCCATCAGAACCGAGGCGACGGCAAGGCAGCCACCCCGCACGAGAACAAGGCCGGTGCGCGTCGCATGCACCATCGCCCGTCCATGAAACGGAGCGACGATGGCGAGCATCAGCAATGCATGGGTGATGTAGCGGACGGCCATCACGAGGGGCACGTTGTATTCGCTGACCAGCAGCTTGCCGCTCGTGTCGCTGTAGGCAAACAACATGGTCGCCCCGATGATGAAGGCAAGGCCGCGCAATGGCTGATCGGTCAGCGGCGCGGGGGCGGAAGTCGTCGACATGTGGTGTTCCGAAGGGGCGGCGCGGCAGGACGGGCGAGTCGCGAGGGGCGGGATTGCCTGAGGATAGGCCGGAGGTGGACGGAAGCACAGGAGAATTGCGCTCGGGGACTTGCATTGCGGCGGAGTGATGACAATTTCAGGGACATGACTCAGGACTATGCTGCATCCCGCCCCTATCTGCCCGACCCTGCCACCGCGCCGGAGCTGTTCGACGGCGTGCTGACGCGACGCGTCATGGCCTATTTCATCGATCTCGCCATCATGGGCGCGCTGGTGCTGGCCCTGACGATTGCCGGCGCCATCGTGGGCGTCCTGACTTTGGGGCTTGGCTTCGCGGCGCTGGTCTTTGTCATTCCGGCGGCAATCGTGCTCTATTATGGGGCGACGCTTGGTTCGTCGCGGCGCGCCACGGTGGGCATGCAGATGATGGATATCGTCTTGACGCCGACGCGCGGGCAACCGCTCGATGGCTGGATGGCCATCCTCCACGCGGCGGTGTTCTGGCTGACATTCTGGATCTGCTGGCCGATTTCGCTGCTCTTCGCGCTGTTCACGCCACGGCGGCAGATGATCCACGATTTCGTGGTTGGGACACTGATGGTGCGGCGCTCGCCGATGATGCGGCACTGGCAGAATGCGCGCAGAAGCGCATTTTACTGAAATATTGCAGGCGAGTGACGGGAGGGATACACTCGCAGGATTGTAGCCATGGGTCGTAGATGACCGACCAGTCGCCGGAAACCACCCAACTCTTCCTGACCGCAGCCATGCCGTGCCCCTATTTGCCGGGCCACATGGAGCGCAAATTGTTCACGCATCTCAGCGGGCGCAGGGCTTCGGCGCTGCACCATGTGCTCAGCGACAACGGTTTCCGCCGCAGCCAGAACCTGATCTATCGCCCGGCCTGCGAGGGCTGCAATGCCTGCCAGTCGGTGCGAATCGTGGCCGGCGAATTTGCGGCTTCCTCGCGATTCCGGCGGGTTTTGCGCACCAATTCCGACATTTCCATCACCGTGCGGCCGACAACGGCGACGGTGGAGCAATACGAGCTTTTCAAGCGCTATCTCGACTCGCGCCATGCGGGCGGAGGCATGACGCAGATGTCGTATCAGGACTATGAATATATGGTCGAGGATACGCCGGTGCAGTCGGTGCTGGTGGAATATCGCTTGCGCGAGCATCCGGGCGAACCGCTGGTGGCGGTGGCGCTGACCGATGTGATGCCCGATGGGCTATCGATGGTTTATTCGTTCTATGACCCCGAACTGGCGCATCGTAGCCTCGGGACGTTTCTCATTCTCGACCATATCGCGCAGGTGCGCTCGGCGCGGCTGAACTATGTGTATCTGGGCTATTGGGTGAAAGAGTCGCCCAAGATGGCCTACAAGGCGCAGTATCGGCCATTGGAAGTGCAGCGTGGGCATGCCGGGTGGTGCCGGGTCGAGGATTGAGGTTTTTGCCTTTTTACACTCACCCCAAGTAGCCTTCATGGTGAGGTGCTTTGCGAAGCAAAACCTCGAACCACGGGGGCGCCGCGCTGAGACATTGGGGCACGCCCCCGTGGTTCGAGGCACGCCTCTGGCGTGCACCTCACCATGAGGGCTACTGGGCTCTGCAGGTTTGCGTTCGGGCCGTTGGCGCTCACACCACCATATCGAACACGATCAGCCCGTCTCGCCCGCCTTCAAGCGCGGCGACGAGTTTTGCGCCGGCGGTCTTGTGGTCTGGATGGACGAGGTAGGCGTCGCGGGCGGCTTCGTCGGTGAAGTCTATGGTGAAGCCATCGACGAAGCCCTTGTGGAGGCCTTCGGGGGAAACGTTGGGGCCGGAATATAGGGCAAGGAAGCCGGGGACGACTTCACGTAGTGATTCAAGTTCGGCGTAGATGGCGGCGCGCTGTTCTTGCGTTACTTCAGGACGGAAGCGAACGAGGACGCAGTGGCGGATCATTTTCTTGAGTCCTTCTAACGGGTTGGCGCGGGAGGCTGGCGTCAGACTTCTTTGTGTCCGCCGCCCTATCCCTCTACTCGATTGTCACCCCGGCGAAGGCCGGGGCACATCTTGAGATCCCAGGATGGGCCCCGGGTCAGGCCCGCGGTGACATCCGGTGGTCGTTGGGACAGACCCGGCCCTGCGCGCGTAGCGCTCCGGGCGTTCGGGCCTAAAATTGCTCCACTGGAGCAATTTTGCGCGATGCGCGCGGCTACCGGCCCTACGCGCATAGCGCTTCGGGCGTTCCTCCCTTCAATCGCTCCACTGGAGCGATTGCTCGCCTTTGGCGAACGGTCGTCACCCCACAAACTTATTGTTCTTCGGGAAGCCCGTTGGGGGTTGGCGGCCGGCGGTGGCGCGGTCGGCAAGCCAGTCGGTGAGTTCTTCCGTCGGCTTGGAATAGGTGCGGCCCGAGGAGTCCATCCAGGTGAGGCCGTCAGCGGCGTAGAAGGTTTTGATGTCGGAAATGCCGCCATCCTTGTAGCGCTGCAGGCGGACGCCCTTGCCGCGCGACATGGTGGCGAGCTGGGCCAGAGGGAAGACCAGCAGCTTGCGGTTTTCGCCGATGGTGGCGACGCGGTCGCCGTCGCAGGGGACGATGAGGCGCGCTTCTTCGGGCAGCGAGACATTGAGGATCTGCTTGCCCTTGCGGGTATTGGCAACGAGGTCGTCCTCGGGGACGATGAAACCGTAGCCGGCCGAGGAAGCGATGATGCGCTTGGCGCCGGGCTTATAGACGAAGAGCGCAACGATATCCTGCCCCTCTTCCATATCGACCATGATGCGGACGGGTTCGCCCTGGCCGCGTCCGCCGGGGAGCTTGTCGGCGCCAAGGGTGTAGACCTTGCCGCCGGTGGTGAGCATAAGAAGCTTGTCAGTGGTCTCGCAATTGATCGCGAGTTTTAGGCGATCGCCGGTCTTGAAGCCTTTTTCATCGACCGGGGCATTGTGGCCCTTGGGCGCGCGAATCCAGCCTTTTTCCGAGAGGATGACGGTGATCGGTTCGCGTTCGATGAAGGCTTCGGTGATTTCGGCGGCGTCGGCGGTCGGGGCGTCGAAATAGACGGTACGACGGGCGCCGAGCGCATGGGGCGTGGTGCCATCGGCTTCGAACAGCGGATAGGCCTTTTTAAGAGCCTCGATCTGGCGCGAGATTTCGCCCCACTGCTTCTTGTCGGAAGCGAGCAACGCTTCGAGCTTGCCCTTTTCGGCGGTGAGGTTTTCGTGCTCCTTGCGCAACTCGAGTTCTTCGAGTTTACGCAAGGAACGTAGCCGCATGTTGAGGATGGCTTCGGCCTGATTGTCGGTCAGGTCGAAGGTCGCCATCAGGCTCTTTTTGGCATCGTCCTCCTCGCGGATGATGCGGATCACCTCGTCGAGATTGAGATAGGCGACGATATAGCCTTCGAGCACTTCGAGGCGGTTGGCGATCTGTTCGAGGCGATGCTCGGAGCGGCGGACAAGGACGATCTTGCGGTGATCGAGCCAGGCGCGCAGGGCATCCTTGAGGCTCATGACGCGGGGCGTCGTGCCCATGTCGAGGACGTTGAGATTGAGCGGGAAACGCACTTCGAGCTCGGTGAGCTTGAAGAGTTGTTCCATGAGAATGACCGCATCCACCGTGCCGGCGCGCGGCTCGAGGACGAGGCGGATATCGTCGGCGCTCTCGTCGCGTACGTCTTTGAGGAGCGGCAGCTTTTTCGCGAGGAGCAGTTCGGCGATCTTTTCGACCAGACGCGATTTCTGCACGCCATAGGGGATCTGGGTGACGACGATCTGATAGACGCCCCTGCCCTTTTCCTCCTTGTTCCAGACGGCGCGATGGCGGAAGGCGCCGCGGCCGGTTTCGTAGGAGTGGACAAGGGAAGAGCGGGATTCAACGAGGTGTCCACCAGTCGGGAAATCCGGACCACGCACGAGATCGTCCATGCTCGGGGGCGAGGACAGATCGGCGTGGATCAATTCCTCGGTGGTCGTCTCGGGATTGAAGATCAGTTTGAGCGCGGCGTTGCACAGCTCCACCACATTGTGCGGCGGCACGGAGGTGGCCATGCCGACGGCGATGCCGGTCGAGCCATTGGCGAGGAGGTTCGGAAAATTCGAGGGAAGGACGACCGGCTCTTCGTCTTCGCCGTCATAAGTGGGGCGGAAGTCGATGGCATTCTCGGTGATGCCTTCGAGAAGGCGCATCGAGACTTCGGTCATGCGAGATTCGGTATATCGCATGGCCGCGGCGCTATCGCCGTCAATATTGCCAAAGTTGCCCTGGCCATCGACGAGGGGATAGCGGAGGGCAAAATCCTGCGCGAGGCGGACCAGGGCGTCGTAGATCGACTGGTCGCCATGCGGGTGGAACTTACCGATCACGTCGCCGACGATACGAGCGGATTTTTTGTAGCCCTGGCCCGGATCAAGACGCAGCAGCCGCATGGCGTGGATGATGCGGCGATGGACAGGTTTCAGGCCGTCGCGGGCATCGGGCAGAGCGCGCTGGGTGATCGTTGAAAGGGCATAGCTCAGATACCGCTCTTCGAGCGCCTGCTTGAGATCGACGATGCGCTGATCATCGGGCGGCGGGAGGGTATCGGCATCGGACATGCGTGGCTCAATGTTCGGAAGAACGAATCAGGAGCAGAGTATAGTCGAGCCAGTCTGGAAAGGCATGTTTTGCGGGGTTTTACCCCGGTTTCCGCAGGTTGGCCGGGGCAATTTCGCCCCGACCGGTGTGTGAGATCAGTTTTTGCGGAAAGGCACGAATTCGCGGCCGACGATATGGGTCAGCACGGAGTCGTTGGCTATTTCGAGCGAGCGGAAGGACGAGGCATAGATCGGCGAGCGTGGGAGTATCGCAAGCTGATGGTTGCGGCAGAAATGCACGATGTCACAGAAGCCGGGGATCAGCGCTTCGAAGGCGTCGCGGATCTGCTGCGGGCTGGCCTGATCGCTATTGGCGATCTCGTATGTGCTGAAGGCGAAATCGGCGTCGAGTTCGGGCAGAAATTCGGGGCTGAACTCGGCGTCGCCGCTCTTGTCGGTGATGTCGGCGATGACCTGCGGCTTGGAAAAGCCGATGTCATCGAGCACCTGCGACAGAGCATAATAGGTGCGCGAGCCGTTGATATAGCCATCCTTCGGCCAGGGCTGAATGATGGAAACGGAAATATCTTTGGCATTGGGAATGAGGCGGCGGGATTCGGCGATGCGTAGCTCATAGAGCGCCTGCCGGCGATCATATTCGTCCGTCAGATTGGCGGCATCGGCCACGGCATGCATGCGACCGAAATAGTCGAGACCCACGACGTCGATCAGGATAGTCGGAGCAATCTTGCTGAGATTTTCGAGCAGTTTGTCGTCGTTTCCAGCGCGACCAATGATCAGGTCCGGTTCAAGCGCCGCGATCCGTTCCAGATCGATCTCGTTGAAGACGCCGATGAATTCTATGTCGGTGTTCGCATAATCGACGCCGAAGAGGGTGTTGACGGTGCGGATATAGGGCTGACCCTGGTCATCCACTCGACCATGGCTACCGGCGATTTTGTCCACGCCGCCGAATTCGACGAGCGGCAGGGTTATGCTGAGATCGTGGAGCGAGACGATCCGCTGCGGATCGGCCGGGATTTCGACGAGGCCATTGGCGGCTTCAAAGACGCGCGTTTCGGCCGCGGCAAGCGGCAGGGCCATCAAAAAAAGCGCCGCCATGGCGCTCATAAACCTGATCATCGTCAGCTCCGTCGCAATCAAAAACAAAGCTGACTTATCAAATCATGTTAATCCGTCAATCGGTCTTGCTGAAGATATCGACCAAGGCGTCGCGGATCGCGGGCTGTTCGAGCTGTCGCGCGCTCCAGATGTGGCGGCCGAGGAAATGGCCGGTGAGGCGGAAGGCGTTGCGGATGTCGTCTGGGGAGGCATTGCCGCGTTCGTGGAGGAAGCTCGGGAGCGGCAATAAGCGGTCGAGATAGGGTGCGGCGGCGGCGCGGGAGACGGCGCGACCGGTTTTGGGGGAGACGTGGGTCAGGTCGGTCGTGGCGCCGGTGGCGGCGCAGCTATGGAGGTCGAGGCCGAAGCCGAGTTCGTCAAGGAGCGCGAGTTCGAACCGCGCCAAGGCGATGCCGTCGGGCGGGCTGTCGATGAGGGAGAGGGCCTGGCCGAGCAGGCGATCGTGGGGATCGTGCTCGGGCAGGAGGCGCAGGTGGTCGCAGACGAGTTGGGCCAGGTAAAGACGCGTACGATCGGCCATCAGGTCGGCGGCGCGGCCCTGCATGAGTTCGACCGTGAAGGTGCCGAGATGGTCTTCGAGGCGGGCGCGCCAGGTGAGTTGGATGGTGTTGCCGACTTGCAGGGCGGGCGCGAGCTTTGAGGAGCGACCGCCGCGCACCAGGCCCAGCCAGCGACCGCGGCCGGCGACCATGGCCTCGGCAATGAGGCTGGTTTCGCCGTGGCGACGGACGCCAATGAGGAGGGCTTCACCGGTCCATTCCATCAGTCGGATGACTCATCGGTGCTTTGGGCCAAGCGTTGCCGCAAAGTCTGCAGCACTTCCGCCGCGATGGCGATTTTCTCGCTATCGAGACCCGTTGCCAGTCCATCAACCCAAGGGCGTTGCAGTTTGTGAATGGAAGCAACGGCTTGCCTGCCCTGATCGGTCAAACAAACAAGCTTGGATCGGCGGTGATGCGGGTTTTCGCGCAGTTCGACGAGACCAGCTTCGACGAGCTCATTAACGAGGCGCTGCACGCTTTGGCGCGCAAGGCCCATGTCGCGCGCGATGTGCGCTACGGGCTGGGGGGCCGGCGCCATGGCGACCGTGCCCAACACCTGCCAGCGGGCGCTGGTGAGGCCAAGGGGCGCGACGAGTTGATCGCCCGCCGCCACCAGCAGGGCATTGGCGCGAAAAATATCGAGAAACAGGGCGCTGAGCGCCATGGACGAATTCATATTGACAGCACAATACCGATTTGACAGCATACTGTCAATTCAACGGACCAGTTGAATGACTTTGACATGGAGACCAGAGATGAGCACCCCAGCGCAAGCCAAGAATGCTTCCGTTTTTCGTATCGACAGTTTTGCCGTGCCGGCGGAGGCGCGGGAGGCCTTCATGGCGCAGGTGCAGGACACCAAGGATTTTCTGGACCAGCAGCAGGGCTGCCTGCAGAACCTGGTGCTGGAGCACCATTCCGGCGCAGAGCGCTTCAACGTGGTGACGGTGGTTGAATGGGAAAGCGAGGCGGCCTTTGCCAGCGCCAAGACCGCCATGATGGAAAAGCGTGGGATGAGTGGTTTTGATCCCGCCCAGTTCCTCAGCGCTCTTGGCATCGAGGCCAATATGTCGAACTACGCTTCCGTGCTCTGAGGGGCTCAGCTCACTTCTTGTTCTGCGGAAATTCCAAGCCCATTTCCTGATAGCGCTCTGGGTCGTCGGCCCATTTTTCGCGGACTTTGACGAAGAGGAAGAGGTGGATCGGCACCTCGTACATGGCCATCAGTTCCTTGCGGGCTTCGGCCCCGATAGCCTTGATGGTCTGGCCGCCGGCGCCGAGCACGATCTTTTTGTGGCTATCGCGGGTGACGTAGACCACCTGGTCGATCTTGTAGGAGCCATCCTTCTGGATCTTGAAGGATTCCGTCTCGACGGTGGAATTATAGGGGATCTCGTCGTGGACGCGGAGGAAGAGTTTTTCGCGCGTGATCTCGGCGGCGGTGATGGCCATGGTGAGATCGGTGAGGTGATCCTCGGGGAAGTGCCAGGGACCGGGCGGGATATGCTTGACGCACCAGTCGATAAAATCCTGCACGCCGTGGCCTTTGAGGGCCGAGAGCATGAAGGTCGCTTCGAAGCGCAGGCGCTCGTTGAGCGTTTGCGAGAGGGCAAGAAGGCGTTCGTTTTTCACCGTGTCGATCTTGTTGAGGATCAAGACGCGCGGCTGGCGGATGTTTTCGAGGCCTTCGAGGAGGATTTCGATATCGGGCGTGATGCCGCGATCACAGTCGATGATGAAGGCGACGAGATCGGCATCCCCTGCCCCGCCCCAGGCGCTATCGACCATGGCGCGTTCGAGCCGGCGCTTGGGCGCGAAAATGCCGGGCGTGTCGATGAAGACAAGCTGCGCCTGATCAAGCGTCAGCACGCCGCGCACCTGGGAGCGCGTGGTCTGCGCCTTGTGGGTGACGATGGAGACTTTGGTGCCAACGAGGGAATTGAGCAGCGTCGACTTGCCGGCATTGGGCGCGCCGACAAGGGCGATGAAGCCGCAGGAGGTGTTGGCGAGATCGGCGGGTTCGGTCATTGGCGTTCCTTCCAAACCTTCTGGCGCATGAGGAAATCCTCGGCGGCCTTGTGTTCGGCGATTTTTTTCGAGGGGCCGGTCGCCGAGATGCGGTCAAAACCGGCGAGGTCGATGGCGATGGTGAATTCGGGGGCGTGGTCGGGGCCGGTGCGTTCGACCAGCGCATAGACGGGCGGCTCAAGGCCGCGGGCCTGGGCCCATTCCTGGAGGGTGGTCTTGGCATCGGCGCGGTGGGTCTGGCCATCGGCGATGAATTCTTCGAAGTGGCGCTCGATGAAGGTGCGCGCGTCTTCAAGGCCGCCATCAAGATAGATGGCGCCGATAATGGCTTCGGTGACGTCGCCTAAAATGGCTTCCTTTTCGGCGCCGCCGGTGCGCGCTTCGCTCTCACCGAGGATCATTTCGGGGCCGATATCGAGCTGCCGGGCGATGACCGCGCAGGTTTCCTTGCGCACGAGCGTGTTGAGCGTGCGGCTCATCTCGCCCTCATTGGCCTTGGGGAAGCGCCGGTAGAGCATATCGGCCACGATGAGGCCGAGGACGCGATCACCGAGGAATTCAAGCCGCTGATAGGAGCGTTCAACACGCTTGCCTGGCGAAACGGCACTCGAATGGGTCAGCGCGCGAGCGAGAAGGTCCGGATCGGCGAAATGATAGCCGATCCGGACCTGAAGCTGTTCGTGCGTTTTGGTGCGCCGGCTCACGGCGTGGGCGTCGTGTCGTATGGCGGGTTGCCGTAGACGGACTGGAACATGCGATCCCAGCGGACATTGGCCGGCCACTGCCAGACCTGCCACGGCGGCAGGTTATCCCTGATCGAGAAGAAGCGCGCTTCGGCCTTGGCGATCAGATTGACGGCGGGGACGTAGCCGACCTGGGACAGCACGCGGCTATCGGCCGAGCGGTCGCGATTGTCGCCCATCATGAAATAATGGCCGGCGGGCACGACATATTCGGGTGTGTTGTCGAGCGGCGCGTTATCGGAAATTTCCTGGATGATGTGGGTCGTGCCCTCGGGGAAAGTCTCGCGGTAGACCGTGACTTCGCGGGAATCGCCATTGCTGTCGGTGTCGGTTGCCGTGCCGACCGCTTCACGCTCAATCATGGTGCCATTGATATAGAGGCGACCCTCTTTCATCTGGATGCGATCACCCGGCAGGCCGACGATGCGCTTGATATATTCGATGTTCTGCGGAACCGGGCGGAACACGGCGATATCGCCGCGGTTCGGGTCGCGGCCAAGGATGCGATTGGAGATCGGCAGTTCGAAATCGAGCAGCGCGAAATCGCCATAGCGGCCGAGTGAGAAGGAATGTTTGCCATAGCCCCAGACGAATTTGTTGGCGACGAAGTAGTCGCCAATCATCAGTGTCTGTTGCATCGATGCGGTGGGGATGGAAAAGGGCTGATAGAGGAAGAAGCGCAGCACGATGGCGATCAGCAGCGCTTCGACAATAACCACGAAAGTATCCCACCACTCATTGGCGGCGGATTTCTTGACGGGCTTTTGGGCGGATTGGGTCATTGCAATTCCAAGATCAGCGCTGAGGTGAGCGTTAGACGCTTGCCCGTGAAGGGTCAACCGGCAGCGCTTCGATGATGACGAAAGCCTGAGCCAGGCCCGCGTCGTCGGTAATGGTGATGTGGATATGGGGCTCGTGGCCCGGCGGGACAAGTCGCTCCAGGGCGCGCAGAGCGCCGTTGGTGAGTTTCATCGTGGGCTTGCCCGAGGGCAGGTTCACAACGCCCATATCGCGCCAATAAACGCCGGAACTAAGGCCGGTGCCGAGAGCTTTGGAGCATGCTTCCTTGGCGGCGAAACGCTTGGCATAGGATGCGGCGCGCTGAGCGCGGCGATCGGATTTTGCGCGTTCGAGTTCGGTGAAACAGCGATGGGTGAAGCGCTCGCCGTGGCGATCGAGCGCGTGGGCCACGCGATGAATTTCGATGAGGTCGGAGCCGAGGCCGATGATCATTGTTCTTCCCTTTCTTCCTTCTCCCCTTGAGGGAGAAGGTGCCCGAAGGGCGGATGAGGGGTATGGGATCTAGTTACCCGCTCCTCTGCGGAGGAGAGAATACCCCTCACCCTGATTTTCTGCTGAACGCAGAAAATCTGTCCCTCTCCCTCAAGGGGCGAGGGTAGGAACAGAGCGAGGGGAGGCATTTACTTCACGCCCTGAATGCCGCGGCTTCCCGGCTTCACGGCCGGAATGGCGGCGAGTTCGGGCGGGAGTTGGTCTGCGGGATAGGCCGGGACCTTGAATTCGATCAGCGAGACCAGGGGCACGCCAACATCGGCTTCGCCGCCGGAGCGGTCGATGAGGCAGGCGGCGGCCACGACATTGGCGCCGATGGCGCGGAGGGCGGCGACGCATTCGCGGATGGAGAGGCCCGTGGACACGATGTCTTCGACGACGATTACCTTGTCGTCAGGCGAAATCTCAAAACCGCGGCGCAGTTCGAACTGGCCATCCACCCGCTCGGTGTAAAGCGCCGGCAGGCCAAGCTGGCGGGCGGTTTCGTAGCCGGGGATGATGCCGCCGATGGCGGGGGAGACAACCTTGGTGACGCCGGGAACTTCGGCGCGGATCTTATCGGCCAGCGCCTTGCAGAGCTTTTCGGTCTCGGCTGCGTATTGAAAGACCTTTGCCTTTTGCAGGAACAGCGGCGAGCGGAGGCCCGAGGACAGAATGAAGTGGCCTTCGAGCAGCGCGCCACACTTGCGGAAAATATCCAGCACTTCATCTTTCGTCACGGCGCGCACTCCTATCAATCTTGCCGTCCCATTCGAGGGTCGAGATCATGCTCGCTTCCCTCAGACCAGCCCGCTGGACGGCGGAAAGGCCCGGACTGCGCTTGAGCGTTGCCAGAACATCGGTCAATTGCGCAAGGTCGCGGACCTCGATTTCGAAAATCATCTGGTGGAAGTCGGGCGAAATCATCCGCATGACCAGATTGTTGATATTGGCCTCACACGAGGCGATGGCGGAGGAAATCTGCGCCAGTGACCCGGGACGATTGACCGATTCCATCGAGACGACGGTGGCATAGAGTTTGTCTTCAGTGGCCGCGACGTCCCAGCGAACATCGACCCAGGCGACGTCGCCATTGTGCTTTTCGATCAGCGCATCGGAATGGATGGGATAGACGGTGAGCGGAGCATTGGGTTCTAGAATGCCCACGAGCCGATCGCCGGGCACGACCCCCTCCCCCGACATGGCGACGGGGGTGTGGAAATCGAGCTGGGCCAAAGCGGCCTTGGCATTGGGGCCGGCATGCTGGCCACCGGGGACGCGGAACTTGAACTGATCGGTGGCGCGCAGGGCAAACCAGCCATCGGCCATGTCGGCAACCGGCAGATCGAGCTTGCGGCGACGCTTGCGGATGCCCTTTACCTTGGCGAGGGCATTGCCGAGGTCTTCGCTGCCGATCTTGCCTTCGCCCACGGCGATGAGGAATTCGCGCTTGCCGGGCTGGCCAAGCTCTTCGGCGAGGGTCTTGCTCTCGCTATCGTCGAGCATGACGCCTTCGCGTTCGAGCATCATATTGAGCACGTGCTCGCCAAGCGCATAGGCGCGCTGCTGGGACGATTGGCGCACGGCACGGCGGATAGCCGCGCGGGCCTTACCGGTGGCGGCGATGCCGATCCAGTTGCTGGGCGGGCGATGGTTTTGATCGCGCAGGATTTCGACTTCGTCGCCCGAGCGTAGCTGGGTGACGAGGGGCAGGATCAGGCCATTGATCTTGGCGCCGACACAGGTGTCGCCGATATCGGTGTGGAGCGCATAGGCGAAATCGATGGGCGTGGCACCCCGCGGCAGGGCGATGAGGCGCCCGCGCGGGGTGAAGCAGAAAACCTGGTCCTGGAAAAGTTCGAGCTTGGTATATTCAAGGAAATCTTCGGCCGAAATGCCCGAGGTCAGGTGGCTGATCGACTGGCGCAGCGAGCCATAGGCCTGCGATTCCATTTCGATACGGCCGAGATTGGCCGAGGAGCCATCCTTATAGAGAGCGTGAGCGGCGATGCCGAATTCGGCGATGCGGTCCATCTCTTCGGTGCGAATCTGCAACTCGACGCGCTGGCGGCTGGGACCGACGATGGTGGTGTGGATCGAGCGATAATCGTTATGCTTGGGGACCGAGATATAGTCCTTGAAGCGGCCGGGCACGACTTTCCAGGTGGTGTGGATGAACCCGACAGTGCGGTAGCACTCCTCGGTCGAGCCGACGATGACGCGGAAGCCAATCATGTCGGACAGCTGTTCGAGGGCGATCGACTTGCGCTGGATTTTCGAGAAGATCGAATAGGGCGACTTTACCCGCGCTTTGACGCGCGGGGTAATGCCCTCGGCCGAGAGGCGTTCGGTCAGCTCGCGCGTGATGGTGTCGATTGTTTCCTTGTTCTCGGCCTGAAGCTGTTCAAGGCGCTCGATAATCGCGGTGTAGTGATCGGGCTGGAGAATGCGGAAAGATAGATCTTCGAGCTCGTTGCGCATGTCCTGCATACCCATGCGCCCGGCGAGCGGGGCATAGATATCCATGGTTTCCTGCGCGATACGCTGTTGCTTGTCGGCGCGCATATATTGCAGGGTGCGCATATTGTGCAGGCGATCGGCGAGCTTGACCAGGAGAACGCGGACGTCCTGGCTGATGGCGAGTAGGAGCTTTCTGAGGTTTTCGGCCTGCGCTTCCTCGCGGCTGACGAGATTGAGGCGTTCGATCTTGGTCAGGCCATCGACGATGGTGGCGATCTCGGGGCCAAAGATCTGGTCGATTTCGGCGCGGGTCGCGTCGGTATCTTCCACGGTATCGTGAAGCAGGCCGACGGCAATGGACGCGTCATCGAGTTTGAGCTCGGTGAGGATGGCTGCGACTTCGAGCGGGTGGTTGAAATAGGGGTCGCCGGAGGCGCGCTTTTGCGAGCCATGCTTCTGCATGGCGTAGACATAGGCCTTATTCAACAACTGCTCGTCGGCGTTCGGGTTATAGGCCTGAACGCGTTCGACGAGCTCATACTGACGCATCATGGAAGTCGCTGCTCTCGGAAGATTCCATACTTAACGCGTTGAATGAAAATGGGAAGAGACGGAGGAGCAGTTTCAATGTGACGACGGAAAAAACCGAAGACCTCATGGTGAGGTGCGCAGCGAAGCGTAGCCTCGAACCACGAGGGCGGGCGAGTGGAGACCAAGGTGCCACGCCCACGTGGTTCGAGGCTTTGCAAGAGCAAAGCACCTCACCATGAGGGCTACTGCAATAGCTGCCGGGGCCAGCCCAAAACAAAAACACCCCCGGCTTTCGCCGAGGGTGCTTGATATTCACACGACCGGACTTTTCAGTCGTCGCGGCGTTCCGGCGGAGCGAGGCTCTCGATGCCGCGGAGGAGTTCTTCTTCGCTGATGGTGTCGAAGTTGATCGAGTCGTCGTCGCCGGCGCTCTCGATGAGCGGGGCGGCATGGCTTTCGGGCTCGTCGACTTCCACATACTTCTGTAGCGAGTGGATCAGATCTTCATGCAGATCATCAGGGGAAATGGTGCCATCGCCGATTTCACGCAGGGCAACGACGGGGTTCTTGTCGTTGTCGCGAGAGACCGTGATCTGGGCGCCGGAGGAAATCATGCGCGCACGGTGAGCGGCCATGAGCACGAGGTCGAAGCGATTGTCGACCTTTTCGATGCAGTCTTCAACGGTGACGCGTGCCACGAACGTCTCCAAAATTGTGGGGAGAAAGTCTCCGCATACACCACGTTAACCGGGATGGCAAGCTTGACGGGACAAAGCGCGCCCCCTTGCGCTGCCGATGCCAAGAAAATATACGGATAGCGAAGTTAAGATAGGTGTCCGGGCGAGATTTCCTCGCCGCGCCCCAGGCAAGCCGGCACCAAGTGGTTGGAAACCACTCATTTCATTGGAGAATTTTGAGAGCATGGCCGTAGATCCACGGGAAAAGATTGCGCTCTTCATCGATGGCGCCAATCTCTATGCCACGTCGAAAGCCATCGGCGTCGACATTGACTATCGCAAATTGCTCAGCGAATTCAGCGCCAAGGCCTATCTTTTGCGGGCCAATTATTACACCGCACTGATCGAGGATCAGGAATATTCCTCGATCCGCCCGCTGATCGATTGGCTCGATTATAACGGCTATACGGTCGTCACCAAGCCGGCCAAGGAATTCACCGATGCGCTCGGGCGGCGCAAGGTGAAGGGCAATATGGACATCGAACTTTGCGTCGATGCGCTGGAACTTTCACCCTATTACGACCACCTTATTCTCTTTTCCGGCGACGGCGACTTCACCGCGCTGGTGGCGGCGCTGCAGCGCAAGGGCAAACGGGTGACGGTGGTTTCGACGCTGACGACCTCGACGCCGATGATCTCGGACGACCTGCGGCGGCAGGCGGATTTTTTCCTCGATGTGGTGGAACTGGCAAAAACGGTTGGTCGCCCGCAGGTGCAGAGGCCGGTCGAGGTTTAAGTTGAGGGCTTGGGTGTTTGCCAACACCCCCTCCCATCCTCCGCCATCAAGGGGGAGGTGTCATATCCAGTTCTTGGGCGCTACCTAGCCAAAATCACAGCCGCAGCACCGCCCCCTTATGAGGGATGGGGGGTGTTGGTGAGCGTTAACGGCTCAAACCAAAACCTAGCCCCGCCCGCCTTCCTTCATGATGCGGGATTTGTCGCGGTTCCAGTCGCGATTGCGCTCGGTTTCGCGTTTGTCGTAATTCTTCTTGCCCTTGCCGATGCCAATAAGAAGCTTGGCGCGGCCCTGGTCGTTGAAGAACAGCTTTAGCGGTACGATCGTGTTGCCGGCGCGCGAAACTTCGGTTTCGAGGTGGGCCAACTGCTTTTTGGAAACCAGCAGCTTGCGGGGCCGCTTTTCGACGTGGTTGAAACGGTTGGCCTGCAGATATTCGGGGATGTGGGCGTTGATCAGCCAGAGCTCGCCTTTTTCCGGGGAGGCGTATGACTCGGTGATCTGTGCCTTGCCCAGACGCAACGACTTGACCTCGGTGCCGGTCAGCACGAGGCCGGCTTCCATGGTCTCGCCGATCGCATAGTCATAGCGCGAGCGGCGGTTTTCAGCCACGAGACCGTGGCTGATCACACCGTTTTTCTTCTTGTCGTTCTTTGCCTGTACCATAAGTTCCCTGGGCGCCTCTCCGGCGTGAAAAACCGGTGCCCACTTTTTCGCTCGATGCTCTTAGATAAGACCTGCATGGCTCATTGCAAAGTCCATGGCGTCCTGGGCCGGCTTGCTGATGGGGGTCAGCGGCAGGCGCATTTCGTTGGCGCAGAGATTGAGACGGTTCGCCACATACTTGGCCGGAGCCGGATTGGGCTCCATGAACAGGTCCTTGTGGAGGAAAGCGAGCTTGTCGTTGATATCGCGGGCCGCGGCAAAATCGCCGGCCAGCGAGAGCTCCTGCATCTGCGAACAAAGGCGCGGGGCGACATTCGCCGTGACCGAAATGCAGCCATGGCCGCCATGGGCGTTAAAGCCGAGAGCGGTGCTGTCATCGCCCGACAGGAGAACGAAATCCTTGCCCAGCTTGATGCGCTGCATGGTGGCGCGTTCGAGATTGCCGGTCGCGTCCTTGACGCCGATGATATTGCTGTGCGCATCGCGCAGGCGCGCAATGGTATCGACGGTCAGGTCAACGATCGTGCGGCCGGGTACGGAGTAAAGAATGACCGGAATGCCCACAGCCTTGGCGACAGCGGAAAAATGCTGGAAGAGGCCTTCCTGGTTCGGCTTGTTGTAATAGGGCACGACCGAAAGCACGGCATCGGCGCCGGTTTCTTCGGCGAACTTGGCCAGCGAAACGGCTTCAGCGGTCGAATTGGACCCAGCGCCGGCAACGATCGGTACGCGCTTATTGGTGACTTCGACGCAAATTTCGACGACGCGGCGGTGTTCTTCGTGGCTCACGGTCGGGCTTTCGCCCGTGGTGCCGACCGGCACGAGGCCGTGCGAGCCCTGCTCGATCTGCCACTCGACAAAGCTGGCGAAGGCTTTCTCATCCACTGTCCCATTGCGCATGGGAGTGATGAGTGCCGTAATCGAACCTCGCAGCATTTTGTCAGTATTCCTCAATTGGCCCGGAAAACCGGGTTGCGCATGTCTGGATTGTCGCCGAAGGGGCCTTCGGAGACGCGCACCATACTTTCAAGTTCAATCTGTCACAAGACGAATGGCGCGCTTCGGCAACTCTGCGCAAAAAGCTGCGGCGCAAAAACATCAGGACTTGATCGCTATGCCCTCGGGCGGGCACAACAGGCAAAGCCCGAGGGCCTGAGGAAAATTCCATGTTGCGCAAACGGCGCGCCGTTCCGCCCGATCACAAGCCTTTTGCCGATTTTCCGGTGGAGTTCATCGCAACCCGGGACGCCAGCGTGCGCGCAGCGGTGCATGTCACTGCGCCGCTAGGCCGGGGGAAAATACCGCTTGTGTGCCTGGCGGGTCTGCAGCGGAACATGAGCGATTTTGCCGATTTCGTGGGCTATTTCTGCCGTCTGGGACCGGGAAACTGGCCGGTGGTGTTGATTGACTTGCCGGGACGGGGCCGCGCCGACGACCGCGCAAAGGCTGGCGACTACAATTCGCTGACCGATGCGCGTGATGTCGCCGATATTCTGACTGCTTTGGGCATAGGGCGGGCAATCATTTTGGGTCAGGGGCATGGCGGGCAGGTTGCCATGGCGTTGGCCGCGGCGCATCCGCTGCTGGTGGCGGGTACGATCCTGCTCGATGCCGGGCCTATCGTTGATTCTCGCGGCATTGTGCGATTGCGTAACAATCATAGGCATATCGATGCGCTGAGGGGCGGCAAGCGCGTTGCGGCCGGGTTCCGACGCATGCTGGCGGGCGACTATCCGGAGCTTTCGGAAGAGGCGCTGGATGCCTTGGCGCAGCGGAGCCACACGATCGACAAGCGGGGGCGCGCGCGGCCACTGTTTGACCAACGACTGCTGGCGCCGCTGGAAGAAATCAGCTTTGACGATGTGCTGACGCCGCAATGGCCGCTTTTCGACGCGTTGAACGGCATGCCGCTGATGATCCTCCGCACGCAACTGACGGATCAATTGCGGCGCGAGACTTATGAGGAAATGGTGCGGCGGCGGCCCGATGCGCTGGCGCTGACCATTGCCGGGCAAGGCTCCCCTGCCCTTTTCGACCAGCACGATGAAATCGAAGCCGTTGCCGGCTTCGTTTTCAAGGTGGGCGCGCCGGTGCGGAGCAAAGCTGCCTGACGATCAAGCGCCGTCGCGCACCGACACGACGATGCGACGGTTTTGTGCTTTGCCGGCGGAGGTGGCGTTGTCGGCTACTGGCTGGGACTCACCATAGCCGATGGCATAGAGGCGTTCCGGGTCAATACCGAGACCAATCAGCGCCGTGGTCACTGCCTCGGCGCGCGCAACGGACAGGGCCAGATTTGCGGCGGCCTCGCCATCGGAATCGGTGTGGCCGGCAACGTCGATGGCGACATCAGGACAATGAGTGATCGCATCGGCGATGGATGCAAGGATCGTCGCTGTGCCCTCGGCCAGGACGGCGGCGCCGGAGCGGAAGAGAATGCCATTTTGGGCGGACAGAGCCGCGAGATTGGTTCGGCACTGCTCGAGGGTTTCGGGTGGCGTGGACGGCGCAGGTGCGGCTGGGACTTGTGGGGCGGCCTGCGCCGCTGGCGCCACGACAGGTTCCGGTTCGGGCTGCGTGACTTCTGCTGGAGGAACCGGCTCCGCTGCGACGGGTTCGGCCGGTGCCGTTGCGACCTGGACGGGTTGGGGCGCATCAGGCGCGGGCACGGCGAGAGCAAGGCTCCAGCCGGCTTCGCTCAAGCGATCGCGGGCGAAAGTCGCGCGGATGGATTCGGCGTCGGACGTCGTCAGGGGCCTGCCGGAAAAAAGCCAGGTACCGCCTTCGAGTTTGATCTCTCCATCTTTCAGCAAGGCGAAGAGAGGCAGGACCTTGTCGAGACTGGCTTCGAAATTGAGGGGTTCGCCCGAGCCGAAGCGCAGGGTGGAGCTGGCGCGCGCGCCGACCGCCAGGAGAAGACGCTGTTCGAGCGCAGGTTTTGGGACAAAGCCGGAGAGGAGCACATTGCCGTTGGGCTGGCGGCGGAGCGAGAAGGCGTAGGATTCGACGCGCGGCGCGGAAATTTCGGCCATGGCGAGGATAAGTCCGGCGGGGACTTCTTTCGCGAGCGACTGAAGCGCGATGAAATCGGCCTGGGTCGCAGCAGTGCCGCTGAGCGACAGCACGGTTCCGCGCAAGGCGAAACGACCTTCGGAGAAACGATCGAGGGCAGCAAGACCGAAGGCCGTCGCGGCGTCATAGCCGGCGGGTGCGCCGGAGCCGAGTTTGAGCCAGGAAACATCGGCGCCCGTGTGGGCACCGAGAGCGTCGCGAATGACAGCACTGGGGGCATAACCATCGAAAACGAATGTGCCGCCGGGTTGGCGCGAAATGCTGACCCAATAGTCGGAAACCTGCGGCGGCGGAACGGCGACGACGGAGGATTGGGCCGCCGAAGGATGGCCAAAGCTCAGAGCCAGGCCAAGCGCGATCATTCCAGACGTCACGAGGTGACGAAGGTGCCTCTTCATATCGATTCCATTAAGTGCCGCATTGCCGGGAAAGTAGATGATTTGGCGCGGGGGCAAAAGTCATCAGCGCTAAAGAGAAGCAAGAAGAATGGTCTATCTCGGCTGGTATGACGCGATTGTCAGCGGATCAAGGCGCGCAAATCTCAGGATGGGCCCCGGACTTCGCCGGGGTGACGGCTGTGCGAGAGTGAACTGTCACGCGACCCGACCTGCCTACCGCTGGCGTTAAAAGCAGAAAGGCCCGGCGTGAGCCGGGCCTTTCCGTTTTGTAACCGAGACCTCGAATTATTCGAAGGACTTGGCAGCCTTGAACTGAACGCGGTAGGCGTTGTTCGAGTACACTTCGCCCTTGATGGACGAGGTGAAACCGCCGCCGGGAGCCCAAGCGAGTTCGGCTGCACCGTAGTACACGCTGTCGCCGCTGTTGGAGGTGTTCGTAGCACCAGCAGCTGCAGGATGAGCAGCCGGAAGCGTGACGTTGTTGAAGTAAGCACCGAGTTCGCCGGTGATCTTGATGGTTTCGGTGACGGCAGCGACGAGCTGAGCCGAAACCTGGGTGGTGCCTTCGTTGACCGAAACGCCAGCGTTGTTGCTGAGGTTGAAGTAACGAGCGCCGAGGTTGATCGAGACGCCTTCGGTAACGGTGGCGCCAACGGAGCCGCCGATGCCGTAGCCGTCGGTGATCACGCCAGCGATATCCTTGCGCTGATATTCACCCGACAGAGCGATCTTGAACATGTCGAATGCAGCTTCGCCGGTCACAAGACCGTGGAACTTGTTCGTGGAGGTCAGGCTGTCGTTGAAGTAAGCGCCAGCAGCGCGGACCTTGAACTGGTCGAAGGTACCGGTTGCGCCAGCATGGAGACCCCAAGCATTGACCGTGCCGTCGAGAACGCCGATGGCAAGACCAGTGACGTGAGCAGTGATACCTTCACCGGCATAGGACAGGACGCCAACGAGCGTACCAGCGTTCTGTGCATTGGCGCCGGGAAGCACCAGAGGGTTAATTGTACCAGAGTTGCTACCGTCGATGTTTTCGAGACCAGCAGCGACGCTCACGCCGTTGCCGAGATCGGAAACGACCTGGATGACATGGCCGCCGAGGTAAGCCGGGGTATCATCATTGTCGAACAGGACGCCGTTGTCGACCTTGGAGTAGCCGAAGAGGCCGAGGTAATTGAACGGAGCGGCATCGCCGAAGTTAGCGATCGAACCCTTCTTACCAGCCATGATGACAGTGGTATCACCAACGGAGACGTAAGCTTCGTCGATGTTCCAGGGCTTGTTGTCGCCCCAAGGAGCGTAGACGCCGTTCTGAGCACGGTAGGCTTCAGCGGTCTTCAGCTTGATGACAGCCTTGGCAGGACCAAAGTCGCTGTCGGCGGTGCCGACGAACTTGAGCCAGGCTTCAACCTTGCTCTGCCAGTCATTACGGACACCGGTTACGTTGTCGAAATCAGCACCGATAACGTCGATGTTCGGGTTGCCATTGGCAAACACGTTGTTGTCCAGAACGGTCGGGCCGACCAGTTCGGACGCACGGTAGTCACCGAAGCGCATTTCGTAGGAAACGCCGCCCGAGATCTGCAGGCAGTTGGTGTCGGACGAGATCGTCAGGCCGGAAAGACCGAGCGCATCGCAAACGTCCAGCGAGGTAAGAACGCCAAGATCGGCAGCAAAGCCGGCGGTCGAGAGACCAGCAGCGGCAACAGAACCGAGGATAAGGCTCTTGAGTTTCATTAGTTGACCTCCAAAGTCAGTCATTTGGTGCCGGTTACCCAGCGGTTTGTCGTAACGCGACCACACTATTCGTGGTGCAGTGTGTTGCCGTCGCGTTGCGACCGACAAACGATCCCATGCATGGATTCGCAAGACCCACTCTACGCATGCAAACATCGGACGCAATCAAACAAAGCCGGTTTCACCCCCGCCACAATATGGTTGCTATCCGGATGTTGCAGATTCAGCACACAGATGGAAACCACCTGTTAAGACTTGTGAAGCAGCCATTAAAAACCACGGCTTTGCAGGGGTTTCGGCTTTCACAATGACGAGATTGCGGCCGCGCAAGCCAGCATTTGACACACGTACCCCACTGCCCGACACATGGCGTAACCGTGACCAGCTTGTGGAGGAGACACTATGACGACCACCGGAATCGCCCTTGTAACAGGGGGCACGTCGGGCATTGGAAAGGCAGTGGCGCTGGGGCTGGCGCAGGCGGGATGGGCCGTCACCATTTGCGGCCGGCGCGCGGAACTGGTTGAGGAGATCGCTCGGGGCGGGCAGGTCGAGGGGCTGGTTTGCGATGTGACCAAGCCCGATGAGGTCGCAACGCTGTTCTCCAAGATTGGGGAAAAGCATGGCCGGTTGGACCTGGTGTTCAACAATGCAGGCCGCTTTGCACCCGCAAAACCGTTCGGCGATCTCGATGTAGAGACCTGGCGCGAGATGATCGATACCAATCTAAACGGCGCCTTCTATGTGGCGCGCGAAGCGTTCCGGCTAATGCGTGAGCAAAGCCCGCAGGGTGGCCGGATCATCAACAATGGGTCGATCTCGGCCTATGTGCCGCGGCCGCAGGCGGCGTCCTATACGACATCGAAGCATGCCATTACCGGGCTGACCAAGGCGATTTCGCTCGATGGACGGGCCTATAATATCGCCTGCGGGCAGATCGATATCGGCAATGCAGCGACGGATATGACGAGCCAGATGAACGCGGGATCATTGCAGGCCAATGGGCAGATGATGCCGGAGCCGACGTTCGATGTGAACCATGTGGTGGAGGCGGTGCGCTATATGGCCGGGCTGCCATTGAGCGCCAATGTGCAGTTCATGACCGTGATGGCGACGAACATGCCCTATATCGGGCGCGGTTGAGGGAGGCGGCGTCCGGGAAGCCCCCCTCACCCGGCCCCCGACTAGGCGTGGAAAACTTCCACGCCGTCGATCCACGTTGCGCGCATCTGACGGGTATCGGAGAGATACGCGAAGCTGGCGACGGCGCCCCGTTGCAGCGTGCCGTAGGTGGCTTCGATGCCCATGGCCTCGGCGGGGTAGAGCGAGGCCATGCGGAGGACTTCATCGACCTCCAGCCCGATCGTATCGACCATGAAATTGACGGCGTCGATCATATCGAGATCGGCGCCGGCCAGGGTGCCATCGGCCAGACGCAGGGCGCCGCCGGCGCGGGTGATGGTGCGGCCATTCAGGGTCAGGGTCTGGATGTCCGTACCGGTCTGCGACATGGCGTCGGTGACGAGGAAGATTTTTCCTGGCCCGCGCTTGGCGCGAAGGGCGGCGCCGATGCTGGCGGGGTGCACGTGGATGCCGTCGGCTATGAGGCCGGCAAAGGCTTTGGGACTATCGAGCGTGGCGCCGACGACGCCGGGCTCGCGATTGCCCATCTGGCTCATGGCATTAAAGAGATGCGTCGACATGGTGGCGCCGGCCGCGAAGGCCGCCATGGCGGTCGCGTAGTCGGCGTCGGAATGGCCGATACTGACAACGGCGCCGGCCTCGGAGAGGATCGCGATCTGCTGCGGCGTCGCCGTTTCTGCGGCAACGGTGCAGATGAGATTGGGCAGGGCTTCGGCGGCGCGCTTGAGGCGGGCGAGATCGGACGCGTCCATGGGACGGATCAGAGCCGGATCGTGCGTGCCTTTGCGCGCCAGCGACAGGTGGGGACCTTCGAGGTGGAGGCCGATGAAACCAGGCACGCGCGCGGCTTCGGCGGCTATGCCTGCGGCGATGGCTTTTTCGTTGACCGCCGCCGTATCGGTGATCAGCGTCGGCAATAAAGCCGTGGTGCCGAACTGCGCGTGGGCAGCGCAAATGGTGCGGATGGCTTCGAGCGAGGTATCGTTGTTGAAAAGGACGCCGCCGCCGCCATTGACCTGCAGGTCGATGAAGCCGGGGACGATCATGCCGCCATCTAGGGCGACGCGCTCGGCATTGGCGGGAATGTCGCTGGCCGGGACGATACCGGCCACATAGCCGAACTCGATCAGCAGAGCAGCGTTATCATGCCAGGCGGCACTGTCGAAAATGCGGGCGCCGGATATGGCGAGAAGATCGCTCATACCGTTTCCGTGACTTTCTTGAGGGCCGGCGGCACGTCCGGATTGAGACCACGATGGCGAGAGAGCGCCTCGACGAAACCGTAGAAGGAGACGATCAGCGCCAGCGGATCGGTGATGGGGTGGCCCGTAGTGGCGAAGGGCAATGCCTTTGCGGCGCCCGGCCGGTCGCTGGTCAGGAAGGCGAGAGCCCCCTGCCCCGCGAGCTTGTGCGCCATATCGGCGACCGAGGCTTCGGCAGCGTCGCGCGCCGCTAGGCCCAGGACCGGATAGCCTGGCGTGACGATGGCGACGGGGCCGTGCATGACTTCGGCGGCGCTATAGGATTCGGCCTGGATATTGCAGGTTTCCTTGAATTTCAGCGCGGCTTCATTGGCGATTGCAAAGCCTGGGCCGCGGCCCAACACATAGAGGGCATTGTGGCCATCGAGGGCGGTGACCAATTCGGACCAGTCGCAGGTTACGGCCTTGGCAAGACTTTCCGGCAGGGCAGCAACGGCGCGGGTGAGATCGGCATCGCCGCTCCAGCGCGAGAGGAGAGCAAGGCCGGCGACGACCGAGGTCACGAAACTCTTGGTCGCGGCGACGCTCTTTTCCGTTCCTGCATGGAGATCAATGGTGAAATCGCTGGCTTCGGCGATGGGCGAGCCGGCGGTGTTGGTGATGGCGATGGTGGTTGCGCCGCTGCGGCGGGCCGACTGGGCCATGCCGACAATGTCGGGGCTTTTGCCGGACTGGGAAATGGCGATGGCCACGGCGTTGGAAAGGCGCAAATCCCGCCCATAGATCGAGGCAATGGAGGGGCCGATGGAGGCGACCGGCAGGCCGAGCGTCAGTTCGATGGCGTATTTCAAATAAGCCGAAGCGTGGTCGGACGAGCCACGGGCGACGGTGACGACGACGGAGGGATCGACTTCGCGGAGACGTGCAGCGGCGGCATCGAGCGTCGGCGCGGATTCGACGAGGAAGCGGGACACAACCTGCGGGATTTCATCCACTTCGCGGCGCATGTGGGTTTGGCTGGTCATGATTTTATCGCTCCATTGGCAGGTGCTTCGCCCAACCGGAGCTCGGCGACGAAGTCGTACATATCGCCCCGATAGATGGAGCGGGTGAATTCGATAACGCGGCCCGAAGACAGGTAGGACGTGCGTTCGATATTGAGGCCAGCCGAGCCCACGGGGACCTGCAGCAGATGCGCATCGTCATCGTTGAGATGGGCGGCGCGAATGCGCTGGATGGCGCGGACCGGGCGATTGCCGGAGAGATCGAGGTGCTTGTACAGCGAATCCCCGATTGCCGCGGGCTCAGGCAGGATTGAACCGGAAAGGCTGGCGCGCTCGATGGCCAGCGGCATGTCGCCGGTCAAACGCAGTCGAGAAATGCGCGCGACTTTTTCGCCCGAGGACAGGCCGAGGATGACGGTTTCTTCCGGCGAGGGAATATAGAGGCCACGATCGAGCCATTCGGCGCGCACGGCCATGCCGCGGCGTGCCATATCTTCGGTGAAAGAAGTGAGTTGGGAGAGCGACTGTTCGACACGCTGGGTGGCCGGGGCGACGAAAGTGCCCGATCCATGGCGCTGTACGAGCACGCCTTCCTGCACCAGATGCGACACGGCCTTGCGCACGGTGACGCGGGACACATCGACTTTCAGGGCCAGATCGCGTTCGGATGGCAGGGCATCGCCGGGATTGAGCGCGCCGCTTTTGATGGCCTCTTCGACCCAGCGCTTGAGCTGGAGATAGAGTGGGCCGCCCTGGGGCAAGGTGACGGGGCGATCGGAAAAGAAGGTTTCATATGTCTCGGACATGTTTTTCCTCCTGATCTCTGCGATAACCGGGTTCATATCCTGGGCAGGAACTGCCCGCGCCCGCGCTCACCCACAATACCAATAAAATACCATTCGTGGGATTTCGTTTCCAGAGCTTTTAGCCCAAAGCGCCGAAGCGCTGGACATTTCTCAACAAAAACTTGGGTCCGACGACAAGCGGGTTATGACCCGAGGCGTTCGGCTGGACAAGTGGTATTTTTTTGGCATTATCCGGCCAAGGAGTTTCTTATGGCCGAAAGACAAACGGAAAAGCGCCACGCGGCAGCCCAGGGGCTTGAGTTGCGACCGCCTGTGGAGATTCTCTCGCTGCTGGCAGCGGGACAGGCAGAGGCGGCGAAAAGCGTTGCGACGGCAGTGGACGCGCTCGCCGATGGCGCAGCGCTGGCGGCCGCGAGCATCGAGGCCGGGGGGCGTCTGGTCTATGTCGCGGCGGGTAGTTCGGGGCTGATGGCGCTGGCCGATGCGCTGGAATTGCCGGGCACCTATGGCATTGCTCCGAGCCAGATCGTGGTGCTGCTGGCCGGCGGGCTCGACTCGCTGGTGAACATGACGGGCGGCCCCGAGGACGACGGCGATGTCGCGAGGGCCGCAATCGAGGATCTGCGGCTCGACGGGCGGGATTGCGTAATCGGCCTGACGGCGAGCGGACAAACGCCCTACCCTCTAGAGGCGCTGGCCGCGGCGAAAGCGGCGGGCGCGCGGACGATTGGCATTTCCAACAATGCGGGCGCCCCGGTGCTCGATATAGCCGATGTGGGTATCTGCCTGCCGACGCCACCGGAGGTAATTGCCGGATCGACGCGCATGGGCGCAGGCACGGCGCAGAAGATCGCGCTCAATATGCTATCGACGCTGATGGCCATTCACCTCGGGCATGTGCATGACGGGTTTATGGTCAATGTGATCGCGGACAATATCAAGTTGCGCGAACGGGCACGGGGAATTGTGGCGACGATTTCCGGGGTGAGCGAGGCTCAAGCTGCGGCTGCGCTGGAAACAAGCAAGGGCGCAGTGAAGCCGGCGGTATTGCTCGCGGCGGGTGTGGCTAGTCTCGGGGCGGCCGAGGCGGTGTTGGCGGAACACAAGGGGCGGTTGCGGCCGGCTTTGGCGGCGTTGCAGGCTTAGACCAACAAAACGTCGCACGGCTTCCTGCCGCGAGAAATTTTCATCACAGAATGTCGAAGGCGCGTTGGGCGCTTCGTCGTTTGGGCATATCAACGCGAAATGCCTGGGAGCAAAAGATGAGCACCGACAATACTATCGATAGCGAACGCGACCTCGTTCTCACCCGCCTGATCGACGCGCCGCCATCAGCGGTTTATCGCTGCTGGACCGATCCGGCGCTGATGGTGAAGTGGTTCGCGCCAAAGCCGTGGAGCACGCCGCGGGCGACTGTAGACCTCCGTGTAGGTGGCGCCACCGAGGTGGTGATGGCCGACGAGGCGGGCAATGAATATCCTAATCCCGGCCAGTATCTCGAAGTGGTGCCGAACAAGAAGCTGGTATTTACCGATGCCTATGTCGGCGACTGGAAGCCATCGGGAAAGCCGTTTTTCACCTGCACGCTGACCTTTGAGGATGAAGGCGGCAAGACGCGCTACACCGCGGTCGCCCGGCACTGGACCAGGGAAGACAAGGAAGGCCACGAGAAGATGGGCTTTCACGAGGGCTGGGGGCTCTGTGCCGCGCAGCTTGAGGAAGTAGCCAAGGGGCTTTGATCTTTACCTCCCCCTGGGGGGAGAGGTCGACGCGAAGCGGCGAGTGAGGGGCCTTTGGTAAGCATCAAGCGAGAGGAAGGCCCCCTCACCCGGCCCTGCGGGCCGACCTCTCCCCCAAAGGGAGAGGTGAAAAGGCTCCCCCATCCGCCTACCGGCGCGCCAGCAAAATCGACGGCTTGTCGTGGTAGGAGATTGTCTTCTCTTCCACATATCCCATGCGTTGCGCCAGCCTGAGTGAGGGCGTGTTTTCCGGGTCGATCAGGCAGCAGGTGCGCGCCATATCTTGCGCATCTGCCCAGGCCAGCAGCGCCGTGAGCGCCTCCACGGCAAGGCCCTGTCCGTGATAGTCGGGATGCAGAACCCAGCCGGCTTCGGGCTCTTTCAGCGGTGGCTCGATGGTCCGATGAAAATCGGCGAGGCCGAATTCGCCGATCACGCTGCCGGACTGCTTTTCGACCACGGCAAAGTAGCCGTAGCCGAGCAGGTCCCAATGCCCGGCATAGCGCAGGATGCGCGACCAGACTTCTTCGGGCGTGCTGGGGCGACCGCCGATATAGCGGGTCACTTCAGCATTGCCCCAAAGCCGGCAGCAGGCCGCGAAATCGGCGACCTGATGGCGGCGGAGGGTTAGCCGCTCGGTTTCCAGAACCGGCGACATCAGCCCGCGGCGACGGCAGTGCGCGGCATTTCCGAGAAGATTTCGGCTTTGCCGTTGCGGATGATGACAATTTCTTCGAGGCGGAGGCCAAACTTGCCCTGGAGATAAATGCCCGGCTCGATGGAGAAGACCATGCCTTCGTCGAGCACGGTTTCGCTGGTGCCGGTGATGTAGGGCGCTTCGTGCACGTCGATGCCGAGGCCATGGCCGGTGCGGTGCAGGAAATTGGGACCGTAGCCGGCGGCGGTGATGACATCGCGCGCAGCCTTGTCGACGTCGCTGGCGACGACGCCGGGTTTTGCAGCGGCAATGGCGGCTTCCACGGCGCGGTCGATGATCGAGTGGATCTGGCCATACCCCTCGGGCGCTGACTGGAAATAGCCCATACGGGTCATGTCGGACGGGTAACCGTCGAGGCGGCAGCCGGTGTCGATCAGCACGGCGTCGCCTGATTTAAGCTGGGTCGCGCCGGTGTGGTGGTGCGGGAAGGCGCCGTTGGGACCAAAGCAGACCGAGCAAAACTCGGTGGTGGCGCCATTGGCCTTGTAGAATTCGCCGATGAAGGTGGCGACGTCGACTTCGGTCATGCCGGGCTTTAGAGCGGCGAAGGCCGCTTCCACCGCGCGATCGTTGAGCAGGTGTGCGGCTTTGATCAGCTTGTACTCGGCCTCATCTTTTCGCGAGCGCAGATAGCCGACCGTATCCTGGGTGAAACGGCGTTTGGCGCCCGGCAGCGCGTCGAGCAGCAGCAGAGCGAAATCGGCGCGCATGGTTTCGTCGAGCACGACCGACGGATTTTCGCGCGAAATCCCGGTTGCTTCGATCAGTTGTTCCAGCGCGGCGCCCGGGCCCTCGGCATCGGCCCAGGGAAAGAAGGGCAGATCGGTATGCTGGCGCGAGGAATCGACGTTGAGCGAGGGCATAAGGAAGCCGGCATAGGTCTGGCTGACCAAGAGCATGACGGGGCGTTCGTCGCCATGAGGCGAGAGATCGGCCAGCCAGCGCATGTGGCTCGACGGGCCGATGGCCACGAGATCGGTTGAGGTCTCGGCCATGCGGCGGCGGAGATTGGCCATGCGGGTGGTGAGCGCGGGGTTCATTGTCGGTCTCAAAACTGGTTTTGGGCTTTTAAGCCCCTCACCCTAACCCTCTTTTTCCAAGGGCTAGGGTGAGGAGCTCTGAGGGAAAATGGGCGGAGCCGGACGGGAGGAGGTGTCCGGCTCCGCAGGCGGCGACCGAGGGACAATCGCCGCCATTGGTGATCGCGGGGATTTTGGCCCCGCGACCGTATTGGATCAGTTCTTCGTCACGAGACGGTAGTAGACGAAATCCGAGTTGGAGCCGTTCACATAGCCTTCGACATTGTTGGCCATGCCGATCTGCAGCTCGGCCTGGAACATGATGACGATCGGGCTTTCGGCCTGAACCTTCTTCTGGAGGTCGATGTAGAGCTCGTTGCGCTTGGCCTGGTCGGGCTCGGCGAGAGCGGCGTTGACTTCGTCGTTCATCTCGGCCGGCACGGCCCAGGCGTTACGCCAGGTCGTGGTCGCGGTGTAGTTGTCATCAGCATTGTTCGAATTGTAGGCGAAAGCCTTGGCGTTCGAGTGCGGGTCCATGAAGTCCGGGCCCCAATAGAGCAGCATGGCCTGGTGGGTACGTTCACGGTACTTGGTGATCACCTGAGCACCGGTGCCGGGCAGGATTTCGAAGTTGATACCGGCTTCGGCAAAGCCGGCCTGCAGCGACTGGGCAATGTCGGTGAACGGGGTCGAGTTGATCACGTCGAGAGTGACGTTGATCGGGGTCTGGATGCCGGCGTCAGCCAGGATCTGCTTGGCCTTTTCGACGTCGTAACTATATGGCGTTTCGTCATAGGAGCCGGGGAAACCCTTGGGCCAGAAGGCCTGGTGCTTTTCCATCTGGCCCTTGAGGAAGGTCTCGGTCATCCCGTCATAATCGACGAGGTAACGCGCGGCTTCCCACACGGCCGGCGGGGTCAGCGATTCCGTCTTCTGGTTGAACGAGAGGAAGTGGACGGCAGCCTGCGGGTAGGACTCGACCTTGACCGTATCGGCCGGCAGGCCGGCGATCTGGTCGGGGGTCAGGTTCTTGGCCATATCGACATCGCCCGAGGTCAGCAGCAGCTGCTGGGTCGCGGCTTCGGCAACGTGACGGATCAGCACCTGCTTCATGGCCGGAGCGCCATCGAAATAGGTTTCGTTGGCGGTGAGGCGAACGAGTTCGGCCGGACGGTAGTCGGTCAGCACATAGGGGCCGGAACCGGCCGAGTTGGTGTTGAGCCAGGCATTGCCCCAGTCTTCGCCTTCAACGTGCTGAGAGACCAGCACTTCGTCGACGATGGCGGCCGGGCGGGCGGCGAGCACGTTCAGCACGAAGGCGGAAGCGAAATCGCCGGTCCACTTCACGGTGACGGTATTGCCGTCAACGGTGACCATTTCGTCGATGTTTTCCGGGGTCCAGCCGAGCTGAGTCAGGATGAAAGCCGGGGTCAGATTGAGCGTGATGACGCGCTTGAACGAATAGTGCACGTCTTCGGCGCGGACCGGATTGCCCGAGGCGAAGGTAGCGCCTTCGCGCATGGTGAAAGTCAGCGACTTGGCGGCTTCGTCGGCAGTCCATTCCGAAGCAAGGCCGGGGGCGAGAACAGTGGTGTCCTCGGCGGCATACTGCACCAGATGGTCATAGAGGTTGGCGTTGATTTCGCCGGCCGAGAATTCATAGGCCTGGGCGGGATCAAGCGCGACGATGTCGTCGATATTCTGAGCGATCACCAGTGCATCGGCTGGGGTCGCGGCGTAGACGGCGCCAGCTGCCAGCGGCAGACTGAGCGCGGATGCCAAGAGGGCAGCGCGGAAGAGTTTCATGTGCGTTTCTCCTTTGAAATGACTTTTTTGCGGACCGGCTTGTTGACGCCGGTTTTGGGTTTCGCGACCACCGGGCGCGGGGGGCGCGCGGTAGAGCGGAAAAGGGCAAGCGTGCCGGTCCAGAGGAGCTTGGCAGGCTGATCGGTGTGGTTTGACCACGAATGGGGGCGGTTGCCGCGGAAATGGAGGCTATCGCCTGATTTCATCACCATCTCCTCGCCGTCGAGGCGCTGGGTGATGGCGCCCTCGAGCACGTAGAGAATTTCCTCGCCCTCGTGGGCAACGGTCTCCGACCGGTAGCCGGGCGGCACGAGCATGATGAAGCTCGAAAGCTGATTGCCCGGAAAATCGGCGCCAAGGCGCTCGTAGATGATCGAAGAGCCGTCAAGCGAGAAGCGATTGCGCTCCCCTGCCCGCGTCAAGGCATTGTGCGGCGCGGGGGCTGCGACGAAATACTCTATGGAAACGCCAAGGGCCCGGGCAATCTGGGCGAGCGTGCCGAGCGAGGGCGTGGCATGGTCGCGCTCAACCTGGCTGAGATAGCCCACCGAAACCTCGGCGGCGGTACCCAGATCCATGAGCGTCATATGCTGCTGACGACGGCGCGCACGAATGAGCGCACCCACTTTCGGGTGCCCCTGCTCCACATCTGCCAGAGCGCTCTGTGCCATCCGTCCCACCAAAATTTTTTTGATATAAGCAAAGTTTCTTGTATGGTGAAAGTGAAATGTGAAGGTTTTGCAACCCGCAAGAGATTCAGCTTGCGGCAATAAAACCTTGTTCTTGCAAGAGGATTTCGTGTGACGACAGAACAGCCCGCACTGACCTCACCAACGGGGCCAAATTTATCTGGCAGGCGCGCCAGGCGTCAGGCCACGGCTATTGCCGGCTTCCTCATCACACTTTTCCTCACCTTTTTAGGCCTCCTGGCCATCACCTTCTTCATCGGGCGCGTGATCCCGATCGATCCGGTGCTGGCTGTGGTCGGCGACCGCGCAACACAGGCGCAGTATGACGCGGCCAAAATCGCCATGGGGCTTGATCGGCCGCTTTACGAACAGTTTTTCTCCTATGTGGTGAACGTTTTTACGGGTGACCTCGGACGATCGGTTTCGACCGGCCGCGCCGTTGCCGACGATCTCAGCCGGTTTTTCCCCGCAACATTTGAAATGGCGACGCTGGGTATTCTGATCGGCGTCGTCATCGGTGTACCGCTCGGGGTGACCGCTGCGGCACGTCAGGGTTCTTGGCTCGATCAGGCCATTCGCGTCGTTGGTCTGCTTGGCTATTCGGTGCCGGCTTTCTGGCTGGGGCTTGTGGGTCTCGCCATCTTCTATGCGCGGCTGCGCTGGGTTGGTGGACCGGGTCGTCTCGACATTTTCTTTGATGGGCTGGTGACGCCAATCACGGGCATGATCCTGATCGACAGCCTCATTCAGGGCGAGTTCGAGATTTTTATGAACGCGCTCTGGCACATCATTCTGCCAGCGTCGGTGCTGGGCTTTTTCAGCCTTGCCTATATCGCTCGCATGACGCGCAGTTTTATGCTGGATCAGTTGAGCCAGGAATTCGTCACCACCGCTCGCGTCAAAGGCGTGCCGGAGCGGATCGTCATCTGGCGCCACGCTTTTAATCCTATTCGCGTGCCGCTGATTACGGTTATCGGGCTCTCCTATGCCGGCCTTCTCGAAGGTTCCGTGATGATCGAGACGGTGTTCTCCTGGCCCGGCATCGGCAATTATCTGACGACGGCGCTGCTCAATGCCGACATGAATGCCGTGCTCGGTTCGACGCTGGTGATCGGCGCCGTCTTCATCGTCATCAACAAAGTTTCGGACGTGCTTTATCGCGTCCTCGATCCGAGGGCACGCTAATGACCACTCGCGCCTGGCTTCTCGCCGATTCCCCCACTTCGCGCTGGCAGGCTAATGCCGGGCGCGCCTATCGGGTGTTCACCGCCCTCCTCCGCAATCCGCTTTCGGTACTGGGCGGGGTCATCATTCTCGTGCTGCTGCTGACGGCGCTGTTTGCGCCGTGGATCGCGCCGTTTTCGCCAACCGGGCAGAACCTGAGCCAGCGCCTCTTGCCGCCCTCGGGCGTCAACTGGATGGGCACGGATGAGCTTGGCCGCGATATCTTTTCGCGCGTGGTCTGGGGTTCGCAGATTACTCTCACCATCGTCTTGCTGGTGGCGCTGATCTCGGCGCCGCTCGGGCTGCTGATTGGCGCGATTGCCGGCTACTTTGGTGGCTGGGTCGATAAGATCCTCATGGGCTTTACCGACATCTTCCTGTCGCTGCCCAAATTGATCCTGGCGCTGGCCTTTGTGGCGGCGCTTGGGCCGGGCATCAACAATGCCATCATCGCCATCGCCGTCACCTCGTGGCCGGCTTATGCCCGCATCGCGCGCGCTGAAACGCTGACCATTCGCAATGCCGAATATATCTCGGCGGTGCAGCTGGCCGGGGGCGGGCCGATCCGCGTGATCGTGCAGCACATCCTGCCGCTTTGTACCTCATCGATGATCGTGCGCGTGACGCTCGATATGGCCGGCGTGATCCTGACCGCAGCGGGCCTCGGCTTCATCGGCCTCGGCGCACAGCCGCCGCTGCCCGAATGGGGCGCGATGATTTCGCGTGGCCGCACCTTCATTCTCGATCAATGGTGGGTCGCCACCATGCCCGGCTTTGCCATCATCATCGTCTCGCTCGGCTTCTGCTTCCTCGGCGACGGCCTGCGCGATGTGCTCGACCCCAAGAGCGAGGGCAAGTCATGAGCGCGCCTCTCCTTGAAGTCGAAAATCTGCGCGTTTCGTTTCCGACGCATTCCGGCCGCGTCGAGGTCGTGAAAGGGCTCTCCTTCACCCTCGGCCGCGAGCGGTTGGGCATTGTGGGCGAAAGCGGGTCCGGCAAGTCGATGACGGGCCGCTCGATCCTGAAGCTCATTCGCAAGCCGGGTGAAGTGACCGCCGACAAGCTGCATTTCGATGGGATCGACATTCTCGACCAGAGCGAAAAACAGATGCGCGCCATCCGCGGCGCCCGCATTTCCATGGTCATGCAGGACCCGAAATTTTCGCTCAACCCGGTGATGACCGTCGGGCAGCAGATCGCCGAAGCGCTGGTGACGCACCAGAAGCTGGGTCGCAAGGAAGTGCAGCAGCGCATTCTCGACATGCTGACGGCCGTGCGCATCAACGATCCAGAGCGCGTGGCAAAACTCTATCCGCACGAGGTTTCGGGCGGCATGGGCCAACGCGTCATGATCGCCATGATGCTGATTCCCGAGCCGGAGCTGCTCATCGCCGACGAGCCGACTTCGGCGCTCGACGTTTCGGTGCAGGCGCAGGTGCTCGACATCATCGATGATCTCGTCACCCGTAAAGGCATGGGCCTGATCCTGATCAGCCACGATCTGGCGCTTGTCAGCCGCTATTGCGACCGCATCCTGGTGATGAATTCGGGGCAAGTGGTTGAGGAATGCGCGGCGGGGCAGCTCGATCAGGCGCAGCACCCCTATACGCGCGGGCTGCTGGCGGCCATGCCAGTGCTGAACGAAACACGCGACGAATTGCCGGTGCTCGACCGGACACAATGGGCGGGCACATGAGCGCACTTACCCTCAAAAATCTCGACATTTCCTATGGCGACACCAAGGTCGTGCATGGGGTCAACCTTGACGTGCCGGAAGGCGAAAGTTTTGCCCTCGTGGGTGAGAGCGGCTCGGGCAAATCCACGATCCTGCGCGCCATTGCCGGGCTCGCACCCGAATGGACCGGCGAGATTTCGGTGCTGGGCACGCCGCGCACCCATCGCGTCGACCGCAATGTGTCGCGCCAGGTACAGATGGTGTTTCAGGACCCTTATGGGTCGCTGCATCCGCGCAAGACGATCGATTCTGCTCTGTCCGAACCGCTCGCCATCCACGGCATCGGCAATCGCGACGAACGCGTCGAAGCGGTGCTGAAGCAGGTCGGGCTCGACCAGCGTTTCCGGTTTCGTTTTCCGCACCAGCTTTCCGGCGGCCAGCGGCAGCGCGTCGCCATTGCACGGGCGCTGATGCTCGAACCCAAAGTGCTGCTGCTCGACGAGCCGACCTCGGCGCTCGACGTTTCGGTGCAGGCGGAAATTCTCAATCTGTTGAAGCGCCTGCGCCGGGAACAGAACCTCACCTTCCTGATGGTGACACATAACCTGCCCGTCGTGAGCTTTCTCTGCGACCGCCTCGCCGTGATGCGGCATGGCCGGATCGTTGAAATTGCCGATGTCGCCCAGCTCAAGCAGGGCGAACTCAGGGAGCCCTATTCGCGCGAGCTCCTCGCAGCGACGGCCGGCTAACAATTTTAGACCAAGGACTTGCCCATATGACTGACCATTCCGCCGCCCTCGCGGCATTCGATGCTGCCATTGCCGAGACCAAGGGCGTCGAGGCGGCTTTTGCCGCGCTGCAGACGCTGGCCGAAGCGACGGTTGGCGTGAAGCTTTTCACCTATATGACGGTCGATATGACCAATGAAGTTGCGCGCCGCGCCTATACGAGCGATGCCGCGAGCTATCCGACCTCGGGCACCAAACCGATCCATTATGACGCCTGGTTCGACATCGTGCACAAAGAGCACGCCTATTTCGTCGCCAACACGATCGAAGACATCGCCAAGGTGTTTCCCGACTATGAGCTGATCAATTCGCTCGGCTGCCAGTCGGTGGTGAATATGCCGGTGATCCTCGGCGGCGAACTGGTGGGCACGGTGAATATGCTGCACGAGACCGGCTACTACACGCCCGAGCGCGTGGCGGAGATCAAGGCGGTGCTGTCGATCCCGGCGAAATTGGCGGCAGCTGTCGCCTGGTGAGATTGAACTTCAGGTAAGAAAAACAAAAGCCCGCGGCGGTTGCTGCGGGCTTTTTTGTCTCCGTGGTTGCCGTTACCCCCGCCTAGCCTCCCCCTAATAGGGGGAGGGATCTGCCGGTGCCAAGGGGAGGGTTAGCCTCAGCTTGCCGTGGCGATCAGCGTGGCATTGCCGCCGGCCGCCGTGGTGTCGATGCAGACGTGGCGTTCGTGCTGCAAGCGGGCCACGTCTTCGGTTGATGTGAGGATTGGCAGGATCGGGCCGTCGCGACCGGCTAGGGTCTTGCGGATCGTTGACAGCGTCGCGTCATCGCCAAACCAGGCGACGGCGTCGAAGGTGGCGACGGCGAGCATATCCTTGTCCAGCGAGGCGACCAGCGGCACGCAACCGGCCTGGCCGGCCATGACCTTCTGGGCCGAAATATCGGCTTCGGTCGGGCCGAGGCACAAGAGGGTTCCGCGCGGCGAGACGTGCAGCACGTTGCTTTCGCCGGTGGGACCCGGCAGGGTTTCGGCGGCGGATTGCAGACCGGAATGACCCTTGGTGAAGCGAGCCACGTAGTGTGGACCGCCGGCCTTGGGGCCGGTGCCGGAGAGGCCTTCGCCGCCAAAAGGCTGGGAGCCGACGACGGCACCGATCTGGTTGCGGTTAACGTAGATATTGCCGGCGTGAACTGCGGCCGAGACCTTCTTTACGCGGCTCGAAATACGCGTGTGCATGCCGAAGGTCAGGCCATAGCCGGAGGCGTTGATGGCGTCGATGACGCTATCGAGCTCGTCGGCCTTGAAGGTCGCGACATGGAGGACCGGCCCGAAGATTTCTTCGGGGATTTCGCCGATGCCACCGACCTTTACAACGGTGGGCGCAACGAAGGTGCCAGCGGCGGGCGCCTTCATGGCGTGAATCACATTTGTGGCGTTGACCTTCAGATACGCCTCGATTTTCTTGCGCGCCGGCTCGTCGATGATGGGGCCGATGTCGGTGGCGAGATCCCAGGGATTGCCGAGGGTCAGTTCGTCCATCGCGCCCTTGAGCATTTCAATGGTCCGCTCGGCTGCATCTTCCTGCACATAGAGCACACGGAGGGCCGAGCAGCGCTGGCCGGCGGACTGGAAAGCCGACGCGATTATGTCGCGCACCGCCTGTTCGGGCAGCGCGGTCGAGTCGACGATCATGGCGTTGAGGCCGCCGGTTTCGGCGATCAGCGGCGCCTTGGCATCGACATGCTCGGCCATGGCGCGATCGATGCGATGGGCGGTCGGCAGCGAGCCGGTGAAGGCGACGCCGGCTATGCGGGCATCTGAGGTCAGTGCTGTGCCGACGTCGGGGCCGCCCGGCATGAGCTGGATGGCGTCCGTCGGAATGCCGGCTTCGTGCATGAGCTGCACGGCGCGGAAGGCAATGAGCGGGGTCTGTGGAGCGGGCTTAGCTATCACGGGATTGCCGGCGACGAGCGCCGCGGCGATCTGGCCGGAGAAGATGGCGAGCGGAAAGTTCCATGGCGAGATGGCGACGAAGGGGCCGCGGGCAGCCGCCAGCGGCTTGGTCTCGGCTTCGTCGGCGTAGTAGCGGAGGAAGTCCACGGCCTCGCGCACTTCGGCCACCGCGTCCGCCCAGGATTTTCCGGCTTCGCGGGCTAGCAAGGCGAAGAGTTCGGCGCGGTTGGCCTCGTAGAGATCGGCCGTTTTGCGCAGCAATTCGGCGCGGGTGCCGGCGGCGGTCTGCGGCCAGGTGCTGGCGACGGCGGCAGAGATGGCCGCGGTGACGCCCTTGGCCGAAGCCGAAACGACTTGGCCAACGATGTCGGTCGGGTCCGCCGGGTTGATGACCGGCGTGGTTTCGCTTGAGGCTTCCGCAAGCGGCAGCGGTGTTGCGAGCCATTGAGTCTTGCAGAAGGCTTCGCGGGCCGCCTCCACGGCGCCGAAGGCCAGCGGATCGGTCAGGTCGAGACCAGCCGAATTGCGGCGCGCGCCGAAGACGGCATCGGGCAGCGGGATGTTGGGGTTGGCAAAGGTGTCGAGCGCGAGGAGCTTGGCGATCGGGTCTTCGGCAACCTTGGCGGCCGGAATGTCCTCGTCGGCGATCTGATAGACGAAGGAGCCGTTGGCGCCGTTTTCGAGCAGGCGACGCACAAGATAGGCCAGCAGATCCTTGTGCGGACCGACCGGCGCATAAATGCGCGTACGCGTGCCGTGGTTGGTGCGCAGCACTTCGTGCAGGCGCTCGCCCATGCCGTGGAGGCGCTGGAACTCATAGGTGTCGTTGAGGCGTCCTGCTTCGGCGGCGAGATGCAAAACGGCAGCGGCCGTGTGGGCATTGTGCGAGGCGAACTGAGGATAGACGCGCTTCTTGGAAAACAGCTTTCGCGCCGCAGCGATGTAGCTGACGTCGGTGATGGCTTTGCGGGTGTATACAGGAAACCCCGGCAGGCCGAGTACCTGGGCGCGCTTGATTTCGGCATCCCAATAGGCGCCCTTCACCAGACGCACCATGATCTTGCGATCGTACTTTTCGGCCGTGGCATCGAGCCAGTCGATCAGCGGCAGGACGCGCTTGCCATAGGCCTGAACGACGACGCCAAAGCCTTCCCAACCGGCGAGTTCGGGTGTTGCCAGCACGGCCTCGATGATTTCCATCGAGAGATCGAGGCGATCCATTTCTTCGGCGTCGATATTGAAGCCCATGTTCGCTTCGCGGGCGGCAATAGCCAGTTGCCGAGTGGCTTCAACGAGTTCGGTTAGGACGCGCTCGCGCTTGGCATATTCGTAGCGTGGGTGCAGCGCGGAGAGTTTTACGGAAATGCCGGGATTGTCGCGCACCGCCGAGGAGGTGCAGTGCGGGGCGAGCGTCGCGATGGCATCCGAATAAGCGTTGAAGTAGCGCTCTGCGTCTTCGGCGGTGCGGGCGGCTTCGCCGAGCATGTCGTAAGAATAGCGATAGCCCAATGCTTCGGGCTTTTTAGCATTGGTGACGGCTTCGTCGATGGTGCGGCCAAAGACGAACTGGCTGCCGAGGAGGCGCATGGCCTGGCCGACGGCGGTGCGAATGACCGGTTCGCCGAGACGGGCAACGGCGCGGTGCAGCGCGTTCCTGGGGCCGACTTCGGGATCGCCGAGCACGTCAGCCGTGAGGTTCAGCGCCCAGGAGGAGAAATTGACGAGCGAATTGGAGGAGCCGCCGAAATGGCTGGCCCAGTCAGACCCGCCAACCTTGTCGTGGATCAGCATGTCGACGGTTTCCGCATCGGGAACGCGCAACAGCGCTTCGGCCAGCGACATCAGCGCCACGCCTTCGTCGGTCGCGAGACCATATTCGGCGAGGAAGCTTTCCATCAGGCCGAGCTTGTTGCCGGTGCGGACTGATGTCACCAGCTTTTCGGCATGGCCGGAGATGGTCTGGCGTTGCGCGGCATCAAGGCCGGTGGCCTCGATCAGCTGGGGAACAAGGATGTTTTCATCCGCATAGATACGGGCGCGCATGGAGTCGCGAAAGGCGGTCGTGTCGGTCATGGAAGAGCACTCAAAAGCGTTGCCTTAAAATGCCAGAAGCCGGGAAGTCGTTTCGCCTATTTGTATGGCCGCAACGCGACGACGGTGGTAATTTTGCCTGACTAGGCAGGCGAAAGCACCATGAGAACCGTCACTCTCGAAACTTTAGACCAGATCGACCGCAAAATTCTTGATGAGCTGGCGCGTGATGGCCGCATCAGCGTCGCCGAACTGAGCCGCAGGGTCAATCTTTCCAAGACTCCATGCCAGGCGCGGATCAAGCGTTTGGAGGCCGAGGGCTATATCCTGGGCTATCGCGCGGTCGTGGATCCCAAGCGACTGGGATTGCCCCATGTCGCCTTTGTGGAAGTCAAACTTTCCGATACGCGCAAGGCGGCGCTTGCAGCCTTTAACAAGGCCGTGCGCGCCCTGCCTGAGGTCGAACAGGCGCACATGATCGCGTCCAGTTTCGACTATCTGTTGAAGGTGCGCACCAAGGATATCGCCGCCTATCGCGAGGTGCTGGGCGAAAAAATCTCGGCCCTACCGCATGTTGCCCATACGAGCACGCATGTCTCGATGGAGGCCGTTAAGGACGACGCCGAATAGAGCAGCGATTTCATGCGGATTGCGACGAAAGCCTACAAATTAGTCTTGTGTTAACTCGGCCGCAAAAATAGGCTGAAATTCGAGGGAGCACACTCAATCACCAGCGGTCCCAAGCCTGCTGGAACAGGGAACAGACATGTCACGTATCGTTGCAACCACTCTGGCACTTGGCCTTGCCGCCACGGCCGCTTTTGCTACGCCTGCCTTCGCGCAGACCAAGACGCTCACCATCTCCTGGTGGGGTTTTAACGGCGAAAAGCTCGAATCCATCATTCTGGCCCCGTTCCGCGAAAAGTGCGGTTGCGAAATCCAGTTCGAAACCGGCAATAATGGCGAGCGCCTGAACAAACTGCAGATCCGCGATGGCGCTGGCGTCGACGTGGCCTATTTCACTGACAATTTCAGCCAGCAGGGCATCGAACTGGGCCTGTTCCAGAAACTCGATCGCACCAAGCTCCCGAACCTTGAAGGCGCTTACGATCTCGCCCAAGACCCGCAGGGCGGCTATGGCCCGGCCTATTCGATCGGCCGCGTCGGCGTCGTCTATGACAGTGCCAAGGTAACGACTCCGATCACCTCGTGGAACGACCTGTGGCGCGAAGACCTCGCCTCTTCCCTGTCGCTGCCGGGTATCACCACCACGGCCGGTCCGATGGTCGTGCTCAAGGCCGGTGACCATCAGGGCGTCGATGCCTTCGCGGATCCCGATGGCGCCTTTGCGGGCGTTGAAGCGCTGAAGCCGAATGTGGTGAAAAACTACAATACCGGCTCGGAGATGATCAATCTCTTCTCGACCGGCGAAGTCACCGCGGCCATCGCTCAGGACTTTACCCTGGCCCAGATCCAGGCCGCGGTTCCCACCGTCGTCTGGGCTGACCTGTCCGAAGGTTCGATCGCAACGCTCAACACGGTCAATATTCCGAAGGGTGCTGCCGAGCCGGAATTGGCCTATGAGTTCATCAACTTCATCCTGTCGCCCGAAATCCAGCAGCAGTTGGCCGAACAGGGCGTTGATGCTCCGGTCAATACCTCGGTCACCCTGACGCCGGAACAGGCAGCGCTCTGGACCTATGGTGCGGACGTGATCGCCGGCCTGCAGCGCGTCGACTATGCCAAGCTCAATGCCGCCAAGGGCGGCTGGGTCGATCGCTGGAACGAAATCTTCGGCATGTAAGATTTTCAGGTGGGGGAGGCGCGCTTCCCCCACCCTCCTTTCTGCATGACTATCCACAGCCAATTCACGGAGCCATTCCCGCGGATGCGGGAATCCCTCTAGAGCTTGGCTCCTTAGAATGTCGCTGACGTGGAAAAAAGCGTCGCAAGGCGGCAAGAGTAATGCGGTGGTTGAGGGGCTACCAAGGAAAAGGCCATAGGCGATGAAACGCTTTGCAGGCTGGACGCTGGCTTCGCCGGCAACCCTGCTGGTGCTGCTGGGACTAGTTGCTCCCGTTGCAGCCACTATCTACACCACCTTCGGCACGCCGGGCGGGCCGTTCGCGACCTATCAGGCCTTCTTCGGCAGCGGCTTCCGTCGCACGGTGCTGCTGCGGACCATCAACGTGTCGCTGATCGTCACGCTGATCGCCGTCGTCATCGGCTTTATCACCGCCTATGTCGTTTCGCGCGCCCCGGGCTGGCTCAAATCCATCCTGATCATTGCGGCAGTCTTCCCGCTGCTGACGGGCGTCGTCGTGCGCTCGTTCGCCTGGCTGATTATCCTTGGCAAGAACGGCATTCTCAATTCGACGCTGATCAATCTCGGTGTGATCGCCGAGCCGCTCTCCATGCTCTACACGCAGGGGTCGGTCATCGTTGCCATGGTCTACCTTTTCGTACCGCTGATGGTACTCACCCTTGTCGGCGTGCTCGAAGCCATTCCCGATGATCTGATCCAGGCTTCGGCCTCGCTCGGCGCCAATTCCTGGGCGACGTTCACCCAGGTCATCCTGCCGCTCGCTGTGCCGGGCCTGATCGTCGGCGCCGTGCTGGTCTTTACCGGCAGCTTTACCTCATACGCGACGCCCCAGCTTCTCGGTGGCGAGCAGGTGATGATGATGGGCACGCTGATGTATCAGCAGGCCATGGTCACCTTCGATTGGGTGAGTGCCTCCACCATCGCCGCCATCATGGTGGTGATCACCATTGCCATCGTCATGGCCATGAACGCCGCGGCGCGCCGCCTCAACCCGATGACCGTCTGATGCCGACAAAAATCCATCCCGCCCTGATCGGCTTCACCGCTCTCGTTTTTTTGTTCCTCGTGGGGCCGCTCGTTATCGTGGTGGGCGCAGCCCTCAGCGACACGACATTCCTCACCTTCCCCCCGCAGGGGTTTAGCCTGCGCTGGTTCCAGAACATCTTTGAGATCGACGCCTTCCGGCGCACCATTCTCACGAGTTTGCAGGTCGCCGTTATCTCGACCTTCGTGGCGCTGCTGATCGGTATTCCGGCGTCTTACGCCATGAGCCGCTACCGCATCCAGCTGCCGGGCTGGCTCTCGACCCTGTTCGTGCTGCCGGTGCTGGTGCCCGAACTGGTGCTGGGCTTTTCGCTCTTGAAAAACCTCGCCTTCCAGTTCAATGCGCCGATCTTTCTGTCGCTGATCATCGGCCACACGATCCTGATCCTGCCCTATGTGATCAGGGTGATTTCGGCCTCGCTCGCCTCGTTCGATTTTTCCATCGAGGAAGCCGCGATCAGCCTGGGTTCGCCGCCATTGAAGACCTTCTTCACCGTGCTCCTGCCCAATGTCCGCTCGGGCGTGATCGCGGCCTTCATCCTGGCCTTCATCACCTCGGTCAACGATGTGTCGATCTCGATCTTCCTCACAGGACCGGGCATTTCGACCCTCCCCATTCAGCTGCTCGCGCATATGGAGCAGTTTTTCGATCCTACCGTCGCCTCGGTTTCGGTCATGCTCATGGTGCTCACAGTGGCCGTCATGGCCATTGTCGAGCGCACGCTGGGCCTCACCTTCCTTGCCAAATAGAGGTCTGCCGTGACCAAGCCGCTTTCCATTCGCAACATCACCGCCCACTACGGCCAGACCAAGGTTCTCGAAGACCTGTCGCTCGACATCGCCGAGGGTGAACTCGTTTCCCTCCTCGGCGCCTCCGGCTGCGGCAAGACCACGACCCTGCGCCTCGTCGCCGGCTTCCTGCAACCGACCTCGGGCAATATCACGCTCGGCGGCAAGGATCTGACGAAGCTGCCGGCGCATCAGCGCGATATTGGCCTCGTGTTCCAGAACTATGCGCTGTTTCCCCATCTTAGCGTGGCCGAAAATGTCGGCTTCGGCCTCAAGCAGCGCGGCATTTCGGGCGAAGCGAAAACCAAACGCGTCGGCGCCATGCTAGAAAGGGTCGGCCTTGCCCATCTAGCCGAGCGCCTGCCCGGCGCCCTTTCGGGTGGCCAGAAGCAGCGCGTGGCCCTCGCCCGCGCCCTCGTGATCGAGCCGCCACTGCTGATGTTCGATGAGCCGCTGTCGAACCTCGATGCCAAGCTGCGCGTCGATATGCGCGTCGAAATCCGCCAGCTGCAGCGCGCCAATGGCACGACCTCGGTCTATGTGACCCATGATCAGGAGGAGGCCTTCTCGATCTCGGATCGCGTCGCCATCATGCATGCGGGCAAGATCATGCAGCTCGACACGCCGGAAAACCTTTATCAGCGCCCGGCCAATGCCTTCGTCGCCCGCTTCGTCGGCTTCGAAAATCTTGTGCCGATGAAGGTCGTGGCACGCGATGGAGCCCAGATCACGGCGGAGGCCGCGGGTGGGGTAAAGCTGACGCTGGGTCTTGAGCATTTTGGCGCCATTCCCGACAATTTCGTGCTGGCCTGCCGTGCCGATGGCCTCGCGGTCACCGACAATATGGGTGCCGAAGGCATCCCGACGACGCTGGGCCTGCGCACCTATCTCGGGCGCGCCTATCAATACCAGAGCGATACCGCAGCCGGCATGCTGGTGGCCAATGGACCGCTCTCGCGGCCGCTTGAGCCTGGTTCGAGTGCCAAGCTGGTGCCGGTGCCGGATCAGTGCACTATTCTGGCGGTGGAAACGCCGTGATGCTGGTGCGTGGGGATCACCCCCTCCCATCCTCCCCCATCAAGGGGGAGGTGCCGACCCAGTTTGGGGCAGTATCTGTTCATAGCCACCAGCCAGACACCTCCCCCTTGATGGGGGAGGATGGGAGGGGGTGGAGCCGCGCGCTCCAAGCTACCCAATGAGCACCCTTCTCACCAATGCCCTCATCGTCACCATGGACGATGCCTTGACCGTCCATGAAAACGGTTGGGTCCAGGTAGAGGGCACGACGATCACCGCACTAGGCTCCGGCAAGCCGCCAAGCGTACTCGGTGCGGAAATCGTCGATTGCGGCGACGATATCGTCATGCCGGGCATGGTCAATGCCCATTGCCACATGGGCATGTCGGTGTTCCGCGGTCTCGGCGAAGATGTCGATGATCGGCTCTATCGTTATATCCTGCCGCTCGAACGCAAGTTCGTATCGCCGGAAATGGTGCGCATCGGTTCGGCGCTGTCGGCGCTGGAAATGATCCAGGGCGGCGTGACCACCGTTGCCGACATGTATTACTTCGAAACCGAGGTGGGCGATGTCTGCGACGAGGCGGGGCTGCGCGCCATTGTCGGGCAGACGCTGGCGGATTTTGATCCGCCTGATCACAAGACTTTTGACGAGGGCTTTGCGCGGGTCGAAGAGCTGGTCGATCGGTTTGCCGGCCACCCATTGGTCACCCCTTCGATAGCCCCGCATGCCCCCTACTCTACCGGCCGCGACGTGATGGCGCGCATCGCCCAGTGGTCGGCCGATCACCCCGACGTGCCCGTGCAAATGCACCTCGCCGAGAGTTCGCTGGAGGTGAAGTGGGCACTCGATACGCATGGCAAGTCCACCGTCGCCGTGACGGCCGAAGCGGGCCTCCTGAAGCCCAATCTCATCTGCGCGCACTGCCTGCAACTCGATGACGCCGATATCCGCATGATGTCCGAGCATCAGGTTTGCGTCGTGACCAATCCGCGCTCCAATGGCAAAGCCGGTCGCGGCATCGCGCCGGTCGAAAAGATGCGCAATGCAGGCTTGCCCGCCGGTATTGGCAGCGATGGCGCCATGAGCGGCAATACGCTCGATCTCTTCAGCCAATTCGCGCCGGTTTCAATGTTTGCCAAACTCCTGGCTGGTTCGCGGAAGCCGCTGCCGGCGGTGGACGTGATCCGCATGGCGACCATCGAGGGCGCGCGGGCCTTGAGCCTCAATTTGAAGACCGGCTCGCTGGAGGTTGGAAAGCAGGCGGACCTGATCCGCATCAGCCTCGCCGCGCCGCGTTTCCACCCAATATATGATCCCTATTCCGCACTGGTTTTTGCGGCCATGCCGTCGGACGTGACCGACACCATGGTTGCCGGACGCTGGCTGATGCGCGACCGGAAGGTGCAGACGCTGGATGTCGGCAAGACCGTCGCCGATGCCAATCAGATTGCCCGCCAGTTCAAGGCGGAAATGGATAGGATCGACCGCCAGGGCTAATGCTCGCGGTCGCCGCTAACGCGTTGAGGATGATAAGACCATGAAAAAGCGCGTCATTATCGACACCGATCCGGGCCTTGATGATGCTTTGGCTATCCTGTTCGCCCTCGGGTGCGGGAAGTTCGACGTGCTTGGCCTGACGACTATTGCCGGCAATATCGGGTTGGAACGGACGACCGCCAATGCCGGTGGGCTACTGGCGGTTATGGGTCGCGGCGACATTCCGGTCGTTCGCGGCACCGACATTCCGCTGACGCGAGAATTGCAGGACCTCGTCGCTATCGTTCACGGCGCTGATGGGCTGAAAGGTGTCATGCTGCCGGAGCCGCTCGCGGCGCCGCTCGATGATGCACCCGGCTGGATTGCGCGTGTTCTTGCCGAGGCAGACCCCGGCAGCGTGGACATTCTGGCGCTCGGCCCGCTGACCAATGTTGCGCATGTGCTGACGGAGCACCCGGAGGTCGCTGATCGGATTGGCGAGATTATTGTCATGGGCGGGACCATCCACGAGCCGGGCAATTCCGGCCCGAATTCGGAGTTCAACTTTGCCTCCGATCCGGAGGCGGCGTCGGTGGTTATCGGCAGCTCCGCGAAAGTGACGATCATACCGCTCGATGTGACCCGAAAAGTGCGCGCGCAGGCCGACTATGTCGAGGCACTGCCGGACACACCACATGGCCGGCTCGCCCGCGAATTGCTCACGGCCTATCTGCAGGATGGGCGGCAGAGCCGGCCGCTGCATGATCCCTGCGTCATGCTGGTGGCGCTCGATCCGAGTCTTTTCAAGATCGAAAACATGAAGCTCGACATCGACCTTGGCGATGATCCCGATGCCGGCCGGTTGCTCGTTGATCGGCGCGGCAAGCTGGTCGATGTGGCGCTCGGCGTCGATACCGAGCGCGCCTTGGCGCTGCTGCGGACCGGGTTTGAGTGATCAGGCGGGCAATTCCTGCTCGACCAGCGTCGCCCAGAAGCGCGCGCCGGTGAGAATGGCTTCATCGTTGAAATCATAGCGGGAATTGTGGTGCAGCGCGCCGTCTACCGCGGGCCCATTGCCCAGCCACACATAGGCGCCCGGCACTTCGGCGCCGAAGAACGCAAAATCATCGCCCGCAGTTGAGGGCGGGAAATCTGTCACGACGGGTTTGCCAGTCACCGCTTGCGCGGCCTTGAGGGCCCGCGCGGTGGCGTCGGCGTCGTTCACGACGGGCGGAATGCGGCGCAGGAATTCGTAGTCCACTCCAATGCCGAACGTGGCAGCGACGCCGCGTGCGATGTTCCCGATCTCAAGTTCGAGTTGATCACGAATGTCGGGCCGATAAGCCCGGGCTGTGCCGCCGATACGGACTATATCGGGAATAACGTTGAGCGCCTTGAAGTCGCCGGCCTCCAGCGCGCAGGCGCTGACCACGGCGGGCTGCAACGGATCAACGACGCGGGCGACGATGGTGTGGATGGCGGCGAGGAAATGGCCTGCGGCCGTCACCGCATCGCGGCCGAGATGCGGTTTTGCGCCATGCGTACCAACGCCTTTGAAGCTGACGGTCCAACTGTCGGACGACGCGAGTTGGGGACCGGCGACGACGGCCATTTCATCGGTGGCAAGGCCGGGCATATTGTGAAGGCCATAGACGGCATCGACAGGGAACAGTTTGAAAAAGCCCTGATCCACCATGGCCTTGGCGCCGCCCCTGCCCTCTTCGGCTGGTTGGAAAATGAAATGGACGGTGCCGGAAAAATTCCTTGTTCGCGCGAGGTGACGCGCGGCGGCGAGGAGCATGACCGTGTGGCCATCGTGGCCGCAGGCGTGCATGGTGTTCGGCGTTTGGGACTTGTAAGGACGATCTGCCAGCTCGGGCATGGCGAGGGCATCCATGTCGGCGCGAAGGGCAATGCGGCGCTTACCGTCACCGACTTTGAGCGTGCCGACGAGACCGGTTTTGCCGAGGCCACGATGAACTTCGATGCCGGCTTCCTCGAGCTTTTCCGCGACGATGGCGCTGGTGCGGATTTCTTCGAAGCCGAGTTCGGGATGGGCGTGAAAATCGCGGCGCAGCGCTGTCATGGCTTCGAGTTCGAAGGGATCGTTGCTGCGCGATTGCATTGGCCTGCTCGTCTTGTCATAGGTTCGATGGAGAACCTTTGCGTGCACCGCATCATTGAATCAAGGACTTGGCGTGAGTTTCGAGCCACATGAATTCTGGCAGGCCTTCGCCGCGCCGGGTACGCATGAGCAAAACCCGGCCGATGGGCATCTGGGCTTTTATCCCGCGCTGCTGGCCGATGGGCGGCAATTGCCGCTGCCGCTGCGGGTGTTGCCGGGCGATGGCAAATCGGCCGTTGCTTCGCTCATTCTCAACCAGGCGAGTTTTGCGGTTGAGGACGGTTTGGCGGCGGCTCTGGCGGCGCTACTCAAACCCAAAAATCTGGAAATTATCATTGGGGTGCCGACACTTGGCTTGCCGCTGGCGTCTAACGTGGCGCGCCGATTGGGGCACACGCGCATGGTGCCGCTCGGGACGTCACGCAAATTTTGGTACCGTGATGACCTGTCGGAACCGATGAAATCGATCACCAGCCCGACGGCAGCGAAGACGCTTTATGTCGATCCGCGCATGCTGCCGCTATTGCGTGGAAAGCGCGTGGCGGTGGTGGATGATGTGATCAGTTCGGGGCAGTCGATGGGCGCGGTTTTGCGGCTTTTGCATAAGGCCGAGATCGAGCCGGAAGTTATCGGCTGCGCCATGTTGCAGGGCACGAACTGGCGGGAGCCGCTGGCGGCCTGGCGCGACCGGATTGTCGCGCCTTTGGCTTCGCCGCGCTTTGCGCTCAATGAAAAAGAGCGTTGGGCGCCAGTGGGTTAGCCTCAGCGGGTGCCGGGGAGCGGCATGGATTCGATTTCGCGGAGGACTTCGATCATGCCGGCGACATTGGCTTCGGCGATGATTTTTCCCTTTTCGGCGGTGGCGATGCTCGCATCGCCGACGGCGCCCGAGGGGTTTATGTCCCCGGCGATCCAGGCATAGGTGTGGCCGAAGGCGCCGGTGGGCCTAAGGTACTGGAATTGTTGCTCATCTCGCGCGGCGATAGAGACAAAATTCTCCGCTTTCGACATGTCGACAAGGTGCGGTTTGAAGTGGAGGACGAGCGAAGTCTCGGCGTCGCCGCCGTGGATGCCGTGGCGGCGTTCCTGATCGCTCAAAACTCCGGGCGGGGTGAAGCGCCAGCCGCTTTTGACCGCCAGCATGCCGGCGCGGACGCGGAGTTCGCGGGCGACGATGCCCATGATTTCCTCGTTGCCGCCGTGAGAGTTGATGAAAATCAACTTCTTAACCCCGGCGCGGGCGACTTCGAGACCGATCTGGGTCCAGGCGTCGATGAGGTTGGTGGCGGTGTGGGTGATGGTGCCCTTGGCCCAGATATGCTCGTTGGATTTGCCGATCTGCTGGACTGGCAAGATGCGGATATCGAGGTCAGTTGGTGCACAGACTGTTAACATTTCGAGCATCGAAGTGTTGATTATGGTGTCGGTTCCGACAGGCAAGTGCGGACCATGCTGCTCCACCGCCGCGATGGGCAGGATGGCGATCGTTTTCATCGGGTCGAGCCCCTCGAATTCGCGCGCGGCGAAATCAGTCCACCAGATCTTTCGCATATAAAATTCCTCAGGCGGGTCCGGCCGCAATGACTTCGATTTCGACGACGAATTCGGGCCGGGCGAAACCGGAAACGATCATCAGCGTCGAGGCGGGGTAAGGCGCGGCAAAGAGCGCGTTGCGCACGCCCATATATTGGGGGAGATGCTCCCGCCCCGTGACATAGGCATTGATGCGGATGATGTGTTCGAGGCCGAGCCCGGCTTCGCGGAGGATCGCTGCGACATTATCGAAGCAGAGCGCGGTCTGGCCGGCGCAACCGGGGGGAATGGTCTTGTCGGCCGCGATGCCGAGTTGGCCGGAGCAGAAGACCAGACGCTGGCCCGGCGGGACGACTATGCCGTGGCTATAGGGCGCGAATGGGGGGTGGATGTCCTTGGGGTCCAGGGCGGTGGTCATGATTATCCAATGCTTGCCGGGCGAATGCTAAGCCAAAGGTAAAGCGCTTGACCAGCCCCAAAACACATAAAATGCACGCATAGCAGGCATTCGCAAATATTGCCTATTTTTTGGGTTCACAGATGGGGCGTGGTGCGAAATGGTGCTGCAAGGGCGAAGGAGATCGCCCGACAAATTAGCCCTGGCAAAACGATCAGGGCTCAGGGGACGCAGCAAATGCACGCTTCAATCAAGACGACCATTCTGGCCGCCATGGCGGTGGCCGCCACGCCGGCGATAACGCCGGCCTTCGCTCAGGACCTCGACAAGGTCACCTTCGCCACCAATTGGCTGGCCCAGGCCGAGCACGGCGGCTACTACCAAGCTATCGCCGACGGCACTTACGAGAAGTATGGGCTTGATGTGACCATCATGCAGGGTGGCCCGCAATCGCCGGGGCGGCCGATGCTGGTTTCGGGTCAGGTGCAGTTTTACATGGGCGGCGCCACCGGGGCGATCAACGCGGTCAAGGAAGGTATTCCGACCATTACGCTGGCGGCGATCTTCCAGAAGGATCCGCAGATCCTGATGTCGCATCCGGGCAAGTTTGCGAGTTTTCCTGAACTGGCTGGCGCTTCGAAGTACATCCTCAGCGCCGATGGTTTTACGTCCTATTTCAGCTGGATGAAGACCGAATGGCCAGAATTCGTTGAAGAAAAGTACGAACCGTACCAGTTCAATCCGGCCTCGTTTCTCTCCGACGACATGGCGATCCAGCAAGGTTATCTGACATCCGAACCACTCTCGATCGAGCGCGAGGCTGGCTTTGCGCCCGATGTCTGGCTATTGGCCGATCAGGGCTATCACCCCTATTCAACTACCATCGAAGCGATGAAGCCTTGGGTTGATGAGCACCCCGATATTGCCAAGCGCTTCGTTGAAGCGACGATCGTGGGCTGGTCGAACTATCTCTATGGCGACAACGCTGCGGCCAATGAGCTGATCAAGGCCGACAATCCGGAAATGACCGACGACCAGATCGCCTATGGCATCGACAAGATGAAGGAATATGGGATCGCCGTTTCGGGCGATGCCGAGACCAAGGGCATCGGCTGCATGACCGACGCGGGCTGGACCGACTTCTACAATTCCATGGTCGAAGTCGGCGTGTTCGAAGCCGGTATCGATGTGAGCCAGGCCTATACGACCGAATATGTCTGCCAGGGCCTCGGCGTCGATCTCTTCAAGTAATTTTTCACACGCCGGCGCGGGCACGACGCCCGCGCCGCTCCGACCCTAGATTGGGCGTTCGTTTTGACCGACTTGATAAACTCCCTGCCGGCTTCGGCCGAGCAAACCGCTGCGCCACGACTGGTCGTTTCCATGCGGCACGTCAGCAAGCTCTTTTCCAACGGCACGCTGGCGCTCAAGGACATGTCGCTCGACGTGCATCGCGGCGAGTTCCTGAGCCTGCTGGGCCCGTCGGGCTGCGGCAAATCCACGGCGCTGCGCATCATTGCCGGCCTTGGCGCGCCGAGTTCGGGGACAATCGACTGGCCGTCTTCGCAGATCAGCAAGAAGGGGTTGCCGGAGGGCGATGTCGGGTTCGTTTTCCAGGAACCGACGCTGATGCCCTGGCAGACTGTGTGGGGTAATGTCTACCTGCCGCTGCGGCTGCGCGGGGTTTCCAAACGCGACGCTGATCCCGCGATCATGGACGTGCTCGGCTCGGTCGGGCTGGCCGATTTTACCAAATCCTATCCGCGCGAGCTTTCGGGCGGCATGAAAATGCGCGTGTCGATTGCGCGTGCGCTGGTGACCAAGCCAAAACTGCTGCTGATGGACGAGCCCTTTGCGGCGCTGGATGAAATCACGCGGCAAAAACTCAATGACGACGTGCTGCGCCTGTGGCGCGAGACGGGGATTACGGTGATTTTCGTCACCCACTCGGTGTTCGAAAGCGCGTTTCTGAGCAATCGCATCGTCGTTATGCGGGCCCGGCCGGGTCAGGTTTATGCCGACCTGCCGCTGATCACCTCGGCGGTGCGGGACGAGAACTATCGCACTTCGGAAGAATATCGCGCCACCACCGACACGGTTTCGCGCGCCCTGCAGGAAGCCATCATGCGTGGAGCCCAGGCGAAATGACCGACGCAGCTTCTCTTCCCAATTCCAATGCCGAAGCCGGCACCGACAGCCAGGTCATTGTGGTGACCAGCCGCTCCAGCGTGAGCGAGCGCGTGCTGTCCGTGGTCATTCCCGTTTTCATGGTCTTGTTGGCGATTGCCGCCTGGCAGGCGCACATCATGATCAATCAGGTGCCGCGCTATATCATGCCGGCGCCGCTCGATGTGGTGAACGCGCTCTGGACCGACTGGGGCACGCTGTCGCCATCGCTGCTGGTGACGCTGCGCATTACCCTGATGGCGCTCGGTCTGGCGCTGCTTGGCGGCGTGGGTCTTGCCATTATTCTGGTGCAGAGCCGCTGGATCGAACTGGCGCTGTTTCCGTTTGCGGTGATCCTGCAGGTGACGCCGATGATCGCCATTGCGCCGCTGCTGATCATCTATATGCCCGATACGCAGTCGGCGCTGCTGACCTGCGCGTTCGTCGTCGCGTTTTTTCCGATCCTTTCCAACATGGTGGCGGGGCTGAAAAGCGTGGATCATAACCTCCTCAATCTCTTCGAGCTTTATGGCGCGAGCCGCTGGCAGACGCTGATCCACCTGAAACTGCCGTCGTCCCTGCCCTATTTTGCGGCCGGTCTGCGGATCGGCGGCGGGTTGTCGCTGATTGCGGCTGTGGTCGCGGAATTTGCGGCTGGGTCGGCGGGCAAGGGATCGGGGCTGGCGTTCCGGCTGCTCGAATCCGGTTATCGGCTGAATTATCCGCGGCTTTACGCGGCGCTGTTGCTGCTGATGGCGACAGGGGTCGTCATTTTCGCGCTGACCTCGCTGATTTCATGGGCGATGCTGCATCGCTGGCACGAAAGTGCGCTGAAGCGGGAGAATTGAGGATGGGAGCATTTGCAGTAGACCTCATGGTGAGGTGCTTTGCCCTTGCAAAGCCTCGAACCACGAGGGCGTGCCCAGATGGTGCAGTGCCACGCCCCCGTGGTTCGAGGCTGCGCTTCGCTCCGCACCTCACCATGAGGGCTACTGGGGGAACTCTGTCATGACCATCTCCATTCCCGCTCACGGCCACTATGTCATCGCCAATGCTTCGGTGCCGGTTTCGCTTCTGGGCGACGCGGCTTCGGGCGATCTGGCCAAGGTCGATATGACGATTGCCGATGGCAAGATCGCGTCGGTTGGCGCGCCGGGGTCGGCCACTCTGCCGCAGCAGATCGATATGCGGGGCGATATTGTGTTGCCGGCATTTGTCGATCTGCACACGCATCTCGACAAGGGGCATATCTGGGCGCGCAAGCAAAACCCGGATGGGACCTGGCTCGGGGCGCTGATGGCGGTGCTGGGGGATCGCGAGGCCAATTGGGCGGCGAGCGATGTCGAGCGGCGGATGGATTTTTCGCTGCGCTGCGCCTTTGCGCATGGCACGGCGGCGATCCGCACGCATCTCGATATGGCGCCGCCGCAGCACGACATTACCTGGAGCGTGTTCGAGGCCATGCGCGAGCGCTGGGCCGGGCGGATCGAATTGCAGGCCGCCGGCCTGATGGGGCCGGATACGATTTTGGACGCGGAGAAGCTGCGCAGTGTCGCAGTGCGGACGAAGGCCGCGGGCGGGATATTGGGCGGGTCCACGGCGGTACATCCGGAAAATCCGGAAATCATGCGGCGGCTGGTGGAGATGGCCGGGGAACTGGGGCTCGATATCGATCTCCACACCGATGAAAGTCCGGACCCGGCGGCCAATGCATTGGAATGTTTGGCGGATGCGGTGATCGAGAGCGGCTTTACCGGCGCGGTGACAGCCGGGCATTGCTGCTCGCTGGCGGTGCAGGACAGCGAAACCGCCAAGCGCGTCATCGACAAGGTGGCGCGGGCGGGAATTGCCGTCGTGTCGCTGCCGATGTGCAACATGTATCTGCAGGATCGCGACAATAGCGCCGGGGTGCGAACGCCGCGCTGGCGCGGAGTAACGCTGGTCAATGAGCTGAAGGCGGCGGGCGTAAAAGTCGCCATCGCCTCGGACAATACGCGCGATCCGTTTTATGCCTATGGCGATCTCGATGGCTTTGAAGTGTTTCGCGAGGGCGCGCGGATTTTGCATTTCGATCATCCGCAGGCTGAAGCTTTTGCCTGGGCGCGGGTGGTTTCGGCTGATCCGGCAGCGATTGCCGGCTTTGGTTACACGGGTGAGCTGGCCGTGGGGGCGCCGGCTGATCTCGTGCTCTTTAAGGGCCGCACCTGGACTGAACTGATGTCGCGACCGCAGGCTGACCGGACGGTGATCCGGGTGGGCCAGGCTGTTGACACCGCACTCCCCGATTACCGTGAACTCGACGACTTGATGGGCCTATCATGAGCATTGCCGCATTCCGCGCCGACCTCGGCGACATTCCGCAAGAAGACAATCCGCGCATCGTGCAGCAGCGCAGCCGCGACCATTATTGGTATTCGCCGGTGCTGAAGGCCAAGCTCGACCATGTGAGCGCCGAAGTGGTGGTTTCGCCGCGCACCAATGAGGAAGTGAAGACCGTGCTGCGCGCTGCCTACAAGCATGGCGTGGCGATCACGCCGCGCGGGGCCGGCACGGGCAATTATGGGCAGGCGATGCCGCTTTCGGGCGGGGCGATGCTCAATCTCATGAACATGGACAAGGTGCTGGAGATCAAGAAGGATCGCGTGCGGGCGCAGGCTGGCGCGGTGCTGGAAAAGCTCGATCATGAGACCAAGGCCGCTGTGGGCGGGGAGTTACGGTTTCATCCCTCAACCTATCGCATGGCTTCGATTGGCGGGTTTATTGCCGGTGGCTCGGGCGGGGTCGGGTCGATCCGCTGGGGTGGGCTCAGGGCGCTGGGGTCGATCCTCGGTTTGAAGATCATCACCTGCGAAGCCGAGCCGCGGGAGTTGGATCTGGTGGGCGAGGATATTCTCAAGGTCGCGCATGCCTATGGGACCAATGGCATTATCGTCGAGGCGGAAATGCCGCTGACCGAGGCGCATGACTGGATCGATGTGCTCGTCGGGTTCGATGATTTCATCGAGGCGGCGGCGTTTTCGGAGAAATTGGCGCGGCAGGATGGCATTCTGCTCAAGGAGCTTTCGCCCTGCGCGGCGCCGATCCCGCAGGATTATTTCAATCGCCACAAGCCTTATATCAAGGATGGGCAATCGGTCGTTTTGATCATGGTGGCGCCGGTTTCGGTCGAGGCGCTGGCGCTGTTCGTCAAGCACCATAAGGGGGAGATGCTCTATCGCTCGGACAGGGCGAGCGAAGAGGAATTGAAGCGCCTGCCGCCGGTTTATGAGCTGGCCTGGAACCACACGACGCTGCGGGCGCTGAAGGTCGATCCGAGCATCACCTATTTGCAGACGCGCTATCCGACGCTGGAGCATGTGAAGAAGATCGTTGCGCTTTTGGGCGACGAATTGCCCATGCATATCGAGATGACGCGGCAGGATGGGCTCATCACCTATGCCGGGCTGCCGATGGTGCGGTATACGAGCGAGGAGCGGCTGGAAGAGATTATCCGCATTCACGAGGAAAACGGCTGCGACGTGTTCAATCCGCATCGGTTTACGCTCGAAGAGGGCGGGATGAAACGGACGGATCAGAAACAACTGGCGTTCAAGCGCGAGGCTGATCCCAAGGGCATTCTCAATCCGGGCAAGATGATCGCCTGGGAGAACCCGGACTATGACTTTTCCTCAGGCAAGGCGTGGTTGTTCGACGGGCTCAACCCGGTGCACGCGGCCTGATGCGGGTCCATGTCATTCACGCGCATCCGGTCGAGACGAGTTTCAACCGGGCGCTATTTCGGACTTCTATCGAAGGGTTGCGGAGCGCGGGGCACGAGGTCGATGCGCTCGACCTTTATGAGGAGGGCTTTTCGCCCATTCTGACGCGGGAAGAACGGCTCAACTATCACAATGTGCCTGACAATATTACGCCGGAGATCGCGCCATATGTGGAGCGGCTGCGGGCGGCGGATGCGCTGGTCGTCGTGCATCCGGTCTGGAACTATGGCTATCCGGCGATTTTGAAGGGGTATTTTGACCGGGTGTTCCTGCCGGGCGTGTCTTTCACCATGGAGGGTGGCGGGGATCGCGGGAAGCTCGTGCCGTGCCTCAGCAATATCAAGAAGGTCGCGTTTGTGACCACCTATGGCGGCAATCGCTGGCGCAGCTGGGTGATGGGCGATCCACCGCGCCGACTTGCCATGCGCTGGGGCTGGGTGACGTTCAGGACGCGGCCGAGATATCTGGCGCTTTACGACATGAACAATGTCTCGCCGGGGCGGCTGAATGGTTTTCTCGGGACCGTGCGAAGGACGCTCAGCCGGTTCTGAAATATGACAGTTCGGTGCACAACGGGGCGCTTGTGCTTGCCAAGACCGGGGTTCTTGCTCAGAGAATGAGCAAGGGATTGCCCGGATGAAGTTTTCGACACGAGGGACAAAATGAGCAAATTTTTTACGCTTGGACGACGCGGCTTTGTAGGCGTGCTGGCGGCCGGCATGGCGCTGGCCATGAGCGGGGTCAGCATGGCGCAGGACCTGACCAAGGTGGCTGCGATCTGGACCGTGCCGGTCGAGCAGCAATGGGCGAGCCGGTTGCACAATGCGCTGATCGCGGCCAAGGATCGCGGCGAGATCGATTACGTTTATTCGGAAAACATTTCCAATACCGACTATGAGCGCGTGATGCGCGAATATGCCGAGCAGGGCGTGGCGCTGATCGTGGGCGAAGCGTTCGGTGTCGAGCAGCCGGCGCGGGCCGTGGCTTCGGAATATCCGGAAATCTCGTTTCTGATGGGTTCGTCGCTGCCCCCGGTCGCGCCGAATTTTGCGACCTTCGACAATTTCATCCACGAGCCGAGCTATCTGACGGGCATCGTTGCTGGTCTCAAGACCGAGAGCAACAAGATCGGCATGGTGGGTGGCTACGCCATTCCCGAAGTGAACCGGCTGATGAATGCCTTCAAGGCGGGCGCGCTGTCGGTGAACCCGGACGTCAAGTTTTCGGTGAGCTTCATCAACTCCTGGTATGATCCGCCGAAGGCCAAGGAAGCCGCCTTCGCCATGGTCGATGCGGGCGCTGATATTCTCTACGCCGAGCGTTTTGGCGTGTCGGACGCCGCCAAGGAACGTGGCATTCTCGCCATCGGCAATGTGATCGATACCTCGGCCGACTATCCGGGGACGATCCTTGCGAGCGCGCTCTGGCATGGTGAGCCAATGATCGATAAGGCGATTGCCGATGTGAAGGCCGGGTCGTTCACTGCTTCGGACTACGGCATTTATGCGTTCATGGAATATGGCGGGTCGAGCGCTGTTTATGACGAGGCGCTGGCCGGGGCTGACGCGGTTGCTGCGGCCAAGGCCAAGGAAGCCGAGATTTTGGCCAAGACGTTTGTGGTCGAAATCGACGATAGCGAGCCGACTTCGACGCAATGATTTGTTTGGGGGCCGCGAAGTTTGTGGCTCCCTCACCCCCTCCCAGCCTCCCCCATCTAGGGGGAGGTGCCGTATCCAGTTTGTGGCGCGATCTGCTACCAACCGCCAGCCCAGCACCTCCCCCTTGATGGGGGAGGCTGGGAGGGGGTGACGGCAAACACCAAGTCCCGACCATCCCTCTGGAGCACCAATCATGACCGATACCCCAGTGCTCCTGTCCCTCACCAATATCACCAAGCGGTTTGGCCCCCTGATCGCTAACAATGCCATTTCACTCGATCTGCATCGGGGCGAAATTCTGGCGCTGTTGGGCGAGAATGGCGCGGGCAAGACGACGCTGATGAATATCCTTTTCGGGCACTATGTGCAGGACGAGGGGGATGTGCTGGTGCTGGGCGACGGGGGGCTGGCAGCCTTGCCCCCGGGTTCGCCGGGCGCGGCGCTGAAGGCCGGGATCGGCATGGTGCATCAGCATTTTACGCTGGCGGAGAACCTGTCGGGGCTTGCCAATATCCGGCTGGGGACGGAGCCGCTGCTGTCGTTTGGGCGCGAAGGTGACGCGCGGGCCAAGGTCAAAAGGATCATTGCCGAGAGTGGGCTCGACGTCGATCTCGACCGGCGCGTAGCTGACCTGACCGTGGGCGAAAAGCAGCGTATCGAGATTTTGAAGGCGCTCTATCGCGACGCGAAAGTGCTGATCCTTGATGAGCCAACCGCTGTGTTGACGCCGCAGGAGGCCGAGGGGCTGTTCGTGGTGCTGCGGAGATTGGCGGCAAATGGCCTCGGGGTCATTTTCATCTCGCATAAGCTCGGGGAAGTGCTGGCCGTATCGCATCGCATTCTGGTGTTGCGCGGGGGGACCAAGGCGGGCGAACTGGTGACGGCAGATGCTGATCGGAGGGCGATTGCCGACCTGATGGTGGGCAAGGCCGTGGCCGAGGTGGTGCGCATTCCGGCGCTGCCAGGGGAAACGCTGCTGGAATTCGACGGCGTGTCACTGCACGCTGGCGGGCGGCAGGCGCTGAGCGGGGTCAGCCTGAAACTGCGGGCGGGTGAGATTGTCGGCTTGGCCGGGGTTTCCGGCAATGGACAATCTGGCATTGCGGCGCTGATTTCGGGGCTCGCGGTGCCGACGAGCGGCACGATGCGGCTTTATGGCGAGGCCGTTGCCAAGGCCAGCCCGCGCGATTTCGTGATGGCCGGGGTGGCGCGCATGCCCGAGGACCGGCAGCATGATGGCGTCGTCGGGACCATGAGCGTCGCCGACAATATCGCCATCGAGGACGTGCGGAGCCCGGCATTTTCGAAGATGGGTCTGCTCGACCGCAAGGCGATGCGGGAGCGGGCGAGCGCGGCCATTGCCGGTTATGACGTGCGCTGCCCCGGTCCCGATGCCGAGGCGCGGCTGCTCTCGGGCGGCAATGTGCAAAAGCTTATTCTGGCGCGGGTGCTGGAGCGCGAACCGCGCGTCATTCTCGCCAATCAACCGACGCGCGGGCTCGATGTCGGCGCGCAGGCGGAGGTGCATCGGCGTATTCTGGCGGCGCGGGATCGGGGCGCCGCGGTGCTGGTGATTTCGGAAGATCTCGACGAGCTTTTTGCGCTCGCGGATCGGTTCGTCGTGGTGCATGCCGGTGAATTGAGCGACGCGGGGCCGAGCGAAGGGCTCGATCGCGGCACGATCGGGTTGATGATGGCCGGACAGGCCCGGCCGCCCGTGGGGATTGCGTCATGAGCTTTCGACTGGAACCGCGGGAGCACGCATCCGTCGGGCTGAAACTCACCGTGTCGCTTGCGGCCGGCATTGTCGCCTTGCTGCTGGTGGCCATTCCGGTGCTGTCCGCCGGTGGCTCGCCCATTGAGGCCTATGGGCTGATGGTTCAGGGCGCGTTTGGCTCGATGTTTGCGCTCAGCGAAACGCTCAACCGGGCGACGCCGCTGATCCTGACCGGGCTTGCCTGTGCCGTCGCCTTCCGCGCGAAACTCTGGAATATCGGGGCCGAGGGGCAGCTTTATATTGGTGCGCTGGCGGCCGTCTGCGTCGGCAGCGGCCTGCTGCAATTGCCGCCCGCTTTGATGATCCCTACCGTGATGATCGCGGGCTTTCTGGCGGGCGGGTTGATGATGGTGATCCCCACGATCATCAAGCAGCGCTTTGGGGCCGACGAGGTGGTCATCACCCTGCTGCTCAATTTCGTGGTCATTCTCTTCATTCAGATGCTGGTCGAGGGCGTTCTTAAGGACCCGCTATCGATGGGCTGGCCACAGTCGGTGCCGCTGATCGCCGAGGCAAAGCTGCCCAAATTGCTGCCGCGGTTGCGGATGCATTGGGGGCTGATCGTTGGCGTCGTCGCGGCGCTGATCCTTTGGTTGATGGTGCGGAAAACCGTGTTGGGCTTTGAAATTCGCGCCGTGGGCGAGAACAAGGCGGCGGCGCGCTTTGCCGGTATTCCGGTCGATGCCACCATGCTGAAAGTGGCGCTGATTTCGGGCGGGCTGGCGGGCCTTGCCGGGGTGGGCGAAGTGGCCGGCGTAAAGGGCTATCTCTCCGCCGACCTGTCGCCGGGCTTTGGCTATTCAGGCATTGTGGTCGCCATGCTGGCGGGGCTTTCGCCCATTGGCACGGTGATATCAGCGGTGTTTGTGGCCGCCGTATTCGTGGGCGCGGATTCAATGAGCCGGGCGACGGGGATTTCGAGCTATATCGCCGATCTCGTCGTGGCCTTGTCGCTGCTCTGCGTGCTGGTCGGTAGCTTCTTCCTGCGGTTCCGCGTCAAATTCGAACGCCGGCAAGTGGGGGCCTGACCATGGATGCGCTGTTCGACATTCTGGGCTCCGCCAATTTCTGGGCTGCCGCCATTCGTATTGCGACACCGCTGATTTTCGGGGTGCTTGGCGCACTGATCTGCGAGCGGGCGGGCGTGCTTAATCTCGGGATCGAGGGGATTTTTGTTGCCGGGGCAATGGCGGGGTGGCTGGCGGTCTATCTCGGCGCGGGGCTTTGGGGCGGCGTGCTGGTGGCGGCACTGGCGGGGGCGCTGTTCGGGTTGCTGCATGCGTTTCTCACGGTCATTCTCGGCCTTTCGCAGCATGTGTCGGGCATTGGCATTACGTTGCTGGCGACCAGCGTGAGCTATTTCACCTATCGTACTGCCCTGCCCGATGTGACTTCGCCGCCACGCATTGCGGCGTTTCAGCCGCTCAATATTCCCGGGCTTTCCGATCTGCCGTTCATCGGCCCGGCGCTGTTTCAGCAGACGCCGCTGACATTTCTGGCGCTGGTCTTTGTGGTGCTGGTGGCGCTCGTGCTTTATCGGACGCCGCTGGGGCTCGCCATTCGCGCGGTGGGCGACAATCCCGCCTCGGTCGAGGCGCAGGGGCTTTCGGTCGTTGGGCTGCGGGTGGGCGCGGTGGTTGCCGGGTCGGCGTTGATGGCGCTCGGTGGGGCGTTTCTCACCATGTCGGCATTCGATGCGTTCTTCTTCGGCATGGTCAATGGCCGGGGCTGGATTTGTATTGCGCTGGTGGTTTTTGCCTCGTGGCAACCGGGCAAGGCGTTGCTGGGAGCGCTGCTGTTCGGGGCGTTCGACGCGTTTCAAATCCGGTTGCAGGCGCAGATCGGTCAGGTGGTGCCGGGTCAGGTGTTCCTCATGCTGCCATATCTGCTATCCATCGTGGCACTGATCCTGGTGGCGCGGCGGGCGGACTATCCGCGGGCGCTGTTGCAGCCGTGGACCAAGGGGCAGCGGCATTAGAGGCGCAACAATGTGCCACGCCTTCGTCCTTCGAGGCCGCTTCGCGGCGCCTCAGGATGAGGGCTACTTAAATGACTGAGGAATAAAAATGTTCGAGCTGAAAATCACCAATGCTACCCTGCCAGATGGGCGCAAAAACGTCGATATCGGGGTCAAGGGGGGCAAGATCGCTGCTATTGAGGCCAATCTTGGCGGCGAGGCGGGCGAGGTGATCGATGCCGATGGGCAGCTGGTGGCGCCGCCTTTTGTCGATTGCCACTTTCATATGGATGCGACGCTGTCGCTGGGGCAGCCGCGGTTCAATGAAAGCGGGCGGCTCCTGGAAGGCATTCAAATCTGGGGCGAATTGAAGCCGCTGCTGACCCAGGAGGCCGTGGTCGAGCGAGCGCTCAACTATTGCGACCTTGCGGCTGCGCAGGGACTACTCGCCATTCGCACCCATGTCGATATTTGCGACGAGCGGTTGCTGGGGGTCGAGGCGCTGCTGGAGGTGAAGCGGCGCGTGGCGCATTATATTGACCTGCAGCTCGTGGCGTTTCCACAGGATGGCTACTATCGCTATCCCGGTGCGATTGACCTCTTGAATCGTGCGCTCGACATGGGTGTCGATGTGGTCGGCGGCATTCCGCATTTCGAGCGGACCATGGCCGATGGCGCGGCGAGCGTGAAGGCGCTGTGCGAGATTGCCGAGAAACGCGGGCTGCTGGTTGATCTCCATTGCGACGAAACCGACGATCCGCTGAGCCGGCATATCGAAACGCTGACTTATGAAACGCAGCGGCTGGGGCTCAATGGCCGGGTCAATGGCTCGCATCTGACCTCGATGCATTCCATGGACAATTACTATGTCTCAAAGCTGCTGCCGCTGATGGCGGAGGCGGATGTTTCGGCGACGGCCAATCCCAATATCAATATCGGCATTCAGGGGCGGCACGACACCTATCCCAAGCGCCGCGGGATGACCCGCATTCCCGAAATGCTGACCTATGGCATTACCTGCGCCTTTGGGCAGGATTGCATGATGGACCCCTGGTATTCGCTGGGTCAGGCCGACATGCTGGAGGTGGCGTCGATGGGTTTGCATGTGGCGCAGATGACCAGCCGCGATGCGATGCGGCAGTGTTTTGACGCGGTGACGAGCGGGCCGGCGAAGATCATGCATCTTGAGGGCTATGGGGTCGAGGTTGGCAACAAGGCCGATATGGTGCTGTTGCAGGCGGCGGATTCTATTGAAGCCATTCGGCTCAAGGCGACGCGCATTGCCGTGATCAAGGGTGGCCGGGTGATCGCGCGGACCGCGCCGCGGCAGACAGCGCTGGCCCTGCACGACCGGCCGACGCGGCTCGATCCGGCGCGCGTGGGTCCGAGCGCCAACTAAGTAGCGACTTTTCTTTTGCAGATGAGCTTTTCCATGACCGATACCGTTCTCGACCGTTTCCTGCGTTATGTGCAGATCGATACTCAATCGGACGGCACTTCGCCGAGCCAGCCGTCGACGGAAAAGCAGAAGGATTTGAGCCGCTTACTGGTGAACGAACTGCTGGCGATTGGCTTTGCGGATGCGGAAATGGACGGCAATGGTTATGTCTATGCGACGGTGCCGACGAACACCGACAAGGACGTGCCGGTCATCTGTTTCTGCTCGCATGTGGATACGGCGCCGGACTTTAGCGGCACGGGCGTGAAGCCGCAGATCGTTCGCAATTATACGGGCGGCGATATTGTGCTGGCGGGGGACACGAGCCGCGTCATCAGGGTTTCGGAGCATCCGGAACTGGCCAATCAGATCGGCAATGACATTGTCACCTCCGATGGCACGACGCTGCTGGGGGCGGACGACAAGGCGGGGGTTGCCGAGATCGTGACGGCGGCGGAAATCTTGCTTAAGGACAAATCCATTCCGCATGGCGTGATCAAGCTGTTGTTCACGCCGGACGAGGAAATCGGGCGCGGGGTCGACAAGGTGGACCTCGAAAAGCTCGGGGCGCGCTTTGCCTATACGATGGATGGCGAAACTGCGGGGACCATCGAGGACGAGACGTTTTCAGCCGATGGGCTGGAGATTTCCATCACCGGTGTCGCCATGCACCCCGGCTTTGCCAAGGGCCGGATGGAAAATGCGATCAAGATCGCGAGCGAGATCATTGCGAGGCTTCCCCATGACGTATCGCCGGAAGGCACCGAGGGGCGCGAGGGGTTCGTTCATCCGGTCGGGGTGACGGGGTCGATGGAAAAGGCCGTCATTTCGATGATCGTGCGCGATTTCACCGAGGTGGGGCTCAAGGAAAAGGAAGCCATGATCGACGGGATCGCCAAGGCTGTCATCGCCCTCTATCCGGGGTCGAGCTATCGTGTTGCGATTAAAGAGCAATATCGCAATATGAAGCAGGTGCTCGACAAAAATCCTGAGATTGTCGAATACGCCGTGGAGGCCATTCGACGGGCGGGGATGGAGCCGGTGCGCGGATCGATCCGGGGCGGCACCGATGGGTCGCGGCTGTCGTTCATGGGCCTGCCCACGGCCAATATTTTTGCCGGTGGGCATGCGTTCCACTCGCCGCTTGAGTGGATCAGCCGGCAGGATATGGACAAGGCCGTGGCCACGATCGTGGAACTGGCGCGGGTCTGGGAGGAGCGGGCTTAGGGCGGTTCTCATGGTGAGGGCGTGCCGCTGAAACATCGGGGCACGCCCTCGTGGTTCGAGGCTACGCTGCGCTTCGCACCTCACCATGAGGGCTACTTGTGGGGCTGCGGGTGGGGCTACTGGTGGGGTTAAACCTGCGCTCTAAGCCGCGCGCTGCTCTCGTCTTGTTTCCTGCGGGGAAAAGCCGAAGCGGCGTTTGTAGCAGGTGGCGAAATACTGGCTTGAGGAGAAGCCGCATTCGAGGGCGACTTCGGTCACGCTGGCATCGGCGTTTTCGCTGAGCCAGCGCTTGGCCGCTTCGAGCCGCACCATTTGCAGGTAGCGCACCGGGGTCATGTTGGTGAGCGCCTGGCAGTGCTGGGAGAACTGGGTGCGCGAAAGGCTGCATTCGGCGGCCATGTTTTCGAGCGTCCAGTTTTCGTCGAGCGCGTGCGGCAGGCGATTGAGAAAAATCTGCACGGTGCGCTTGGAGCTGGCGAGATCTTCGTCGAGCATGGGGGCCTGGCGCTCCAGCTGCTCCATGAATTGCAGCAGCATCAGCGAAATCAGCAGACGCAGGCGAGTTTCGTTACCGGCGACATCGTGACCGGCGACGATCTCGGCAATGTCGTGGAAACTGCGGCCGACGTCGCGGCTGGCGGTGAGCACGTGCTGCTCGTTGCGGGAGAGAAGTTTGGTCAACCGCTCGGTATCGCGCTCGGGCCAGGCCATCCAATCGGGCCAGAGCCAATCTTCATGCGGGCGGCGGACGCCGACATCGAAGAGAACCCAGATGATCTGGCTGGCCGAAACATGGGGATCGCCGAACTGGTGTAATTGCCAGGGGCGCACGACGAACATCTGGCCCTCGGTCAGTTCGTGGCGCTGGCCATCGACTTTCAGCACCATGGAGCCGCGCGCCAGATAGGCGATTTTGACGCCCTCGTTGCAGTGTTCCTTGAGGCCCCAGTCCTGACCGCGCGCGGCGTCCCAGCCGCCGACGGACAGAACCTGCGGGAGCGCATCGCCGAGCGGTTTGCCGGGATATTTGCGGCGGGTCCAGGCGTTGAGTGTCACCTTGCCGGCGAGCGAGGCCTCATAAAGGTCGGCGCAATTGCCGGCATACATGAGCGCGCCGGGCTCGGTGAAGACGGCAGGACGCGCCAGAGCGTGCAAACGGGCTTCTGCGTTCATGGTCCCCTCCCCATGTATAAATTCTACCAGTGTTCTCATTCGAACGCGCGCTCACTTGCATTGCGCAATGATCACAGCGTTCGCCTCCTGGCCATGAACCTAGAGAATCGGATGCCCGGAAGTCAACTAGAGCCGTCATAAAGACAGCCAGACTGACATAACGGGCCGTAGAGGAGTTTTGACTGGAGCCGGTTTTTGCCGCGTTCGAAATTCGCTGGCGGGGTGCGGTGCAACAATTGTTGTACGTGCCTCAAGGCGGGTGCGAGCGGCGGCGCCAGGGTCCAGTGTGAGGGGAAGAGTATGAAGCTCGGCATCAATCTGCTGTGCTTGACCGACTTCGTGACCGAAGCGCATCTGCCGGCAATCCGGCAGATCAAGGCGCTGGGTTATGATGGCGTCGAGGTGCCGGTTCTTTCCGGCGAGCCATCGCATTATGCCTGGCTGGCGAAAGAACTGGATGCCATAGGGCTCGAGCGCTGCACGACCTCCATAGTGCCGAGCCCCGATGCCAGCCCGATTTCAAGCGATCGGGACAATCGCGCACGGGGCAAAAAGCATCTCGACTGGGCGCTCGATTGCGCCATCGCGCTTGGCGCGCAAAGCGTCGGCGGGCCGATCCATGCGCCGATCGGGCATTTTACGGGTTTTGGGCCGACCGAGAGCGAGCTTTCTTATGGCGCCGAGGCGCATCGGGCGCTGGCGACGCGGGCCGAGGCCAATGGCATTTATCTCAGCCTCGAGCATCTCAATCGGTTCGAGACTTATTTTCTCAACACCACCACCCAATGCCGCGACTATGCGCGGCGGGTCGACCATCCCGCATGCCGGATCATGTACGACACGTTTCACGCCAATATCGAGGACCGGAACCAGGTTCAGGCCTACGAAACCGTCGCGCCGCATGTCGGGATTGTCCATATCTCGGAGAATGATCGCGGCATTCCCGGGCGTGGGCATATCGATTTTCTCTCGATCATGCAGGCCGTGCGGCGCTCGGGCTATGATGGCTGGGTGACGCTGGAGGCTTTTGGGGCGGGTCTGCCCGCTATTGCCGCGGCGACGCGTGTCTGGCGGCCGCTGTTTCCCGATTACGATACGCTGTTTGCCGAAAGCGCGGCTTTCATCCGTGACACATGGGACGCGGCCGGGCGGGAAATCGCCGCATGAGTGATGTTCCAACCATCGAAATGCGCGGCATTACCAAGTCGTTTCCAGCGGTGAAGGCGCTGCGCGGTGTTTCCTTCACCTGTTCCAAAGGCGAGGTGCATGCGCTTTGCGGCGAGAACGGCGCGGGCAAATCGACGCTGATCAAAATCCTCTCCGGGGTCTATCGGCCCGACAGCGGCGAGGTGTTGATCGACGGGGTTGAGCAGCATTTCAGGCATCCGCAGGAAGCGCTGCTGGCCGGGATTTCGGTGATCTATCAGGAATTTTCGCTGCTGCCGGAGCGGACGGTGGCACAGAACCTGTTCCTCGGGCGCGAGCCGATGAAGAATGGGCTGATCGACAATAGAGCCATGGTTGCCGAGACGCGGCGCGTGCTGGGACTTTTCGGCGTGCGCCACCGGATCGAGCCGGAAACGCTGGTGGCCGATCTCGACGTGGCGAGCCAGCAGATGGTCGAAATTGCCAAGGCGATTTCGCTCAATGCCAAGGTTATCGTCATGGACGAGCCGACCGCCGCGCTCAACGAAGCGGAATGCGAGGTGCTGTTTTCGCTGGTCGATCAGCTTCGCGCCGCGGGCACGGCGATTGTCTATATTACCCACCGCATGCGCGAGGTTACGCGCCTCGCCAATCGGGTCACGGTCATCAGGGATGGCGAGGTGACGGCGAGTTTTGATCATGTGCCCGCGCCAGATGTCATTGTCCGCGCCATGGTGGGGCGCGATATCTCGGAATATTATCCGGAGCCGGCCACGCCGGGCGAAATCGGCTCGGTGGTGCTATCCGTTTCGGGCGGTGGGAACGCCGCATTGCGCGATATCAATCTTGAACTGCGCTCGGGCGAGATTGTCGGCTTTGCGGGCCTCCAGGGCGCGGGCCGCACGCCGCTGGCCATGGCGCTGTTTGGCGCTGCGCCCTTTACGTCGGGGACGATGATGCTCGATGGCGAGGAGGTCCGCCTCACTTCGCCACGTGATGCGATCCGCGCCGGGATCGGCATGTTGCCGGGCGACCGCAAGGCGCAGGCGCTGTTTCTGATGCAGTCGGTGCGCGACAATGGCATGCTGACGGCGCGTAGTTTTGCCAGCGCCGTGGGTGGCGATGGCGCTAATCGCTTTACCGATATTGCGGGGATGAATGCGCTGCTCGACCAGATGAAGGTTCGCGCGCCATCCTATGATCAGGAAATGCGCTTCCTGTCCGGGGGCAACCAGCAGAAGGCCATCGTGGCGCGCTGGCTGGCGTTGCGCCCAAAGGTGTTGATCTTCATCGAACCCACGCGCGGCATCGATGTCGATGCCAAGGCCAGCATCTATCACCTGATGCGCGATCTCGCCCGGGCGGGCACGGCGGTGATGATGGTGTCGTCGGACCTGCCGGAAATTCTCGGCGCATCCGACCGCGTTATCGTCATGCGCGAGGGGCGGATTGCCGGGGAATTTGGCCGCTCGGCAAGCGAAGCCGAACTGATGTTGGCGGCAACCGGGGAAACGGGGGTGGCCGCATGAGCGATACGCCCCTGCCCGCGCGCCGCCGCTTCCGCTTCGAGCGCCATGCGTCCACCATCCTGCTGCTGGCGTCGGTCGCGCTTTATGTCGCCTTGATCATCATCATGGGGCAGACGCGGTTTCTGACGCTCGAAAATCTGGTGGCCATTCTTGGCCGCTCGATTACGCTTGGTATCACCGCGATTGGTCAGACCTTTGCGATCCTGGTTGCGTCTATCGATCTCAGCGTTGCCAGCGTGATTTCGGCTTCCGCCGTCGTCACTTCGGTGGTGATGAATGGCGACCCGGCCATGATGTTGCCGGCGGTTATCGCGGTGCTGGCGCTCGGTGCCGTCGTCGGCCTCGCCAATGGCCTCGTCATCACCAAATTGGAGGTCAATCCGCTGATCGCGACGCTTGGCATGTCGCTGATCATCCAGGGTGTTTTGTCCTATTATTACAATAACTTCGCCGGCAATGTGCCGGCCGAGTTCCAGATCTTTGCCTATGGCACGGTGGGCATTGTGCCCTTCTCGCTGGTCTTCATGTTCGTGCTCGCCGGTTGCGCGTGGTTCGTGCTGCGCTTTTCCCGCTTTGGCTCGGATGTCTATTCGGTGGGCGGCAACAAGGATGCGGCGCGGCTTGCGGGGATCAAGACTGATCGCGTCGTTATCGGCGCGCATGTCATCTGTTCGCTCTGCGCCGCCATTGCCGGGATTTATCTCGCCTCGCGCTTGCGTTCAGGGGCGCCGTGGATCGGGGCCGAAGGGGTCTATGACCTTGAATCTATTGCCGTCGTCGTCATCGGCGGCACTGTTCTGGCCGGTGGGCGCGGCGGGATATGGGGCACCATGGCCGGCGTCATCATCTTCTCGCTGATCGACTCGATCTTCAACGTCGCCGGCGTCGATGCCTTCGTAAAACAGGTGCTGCGCGGCATCATCATCGTGGCTGCCGTTGCCTTTTATGCCGCCCGTTCGAAGAGGCCTGTCGCATGAGCGCGCAATCCCTGCCCCAAACCGAAACGCCGAAGCGCGGCCTGCCCAAGATCAATCCGGTCTATGTGCTGGTCGTGGCGCTGATCCTGGCCATCGTGGTCATGAACCCGGCCTTCGGCGAACCGACCGGCTATATGAACTTTTTGAAGCGCGTCACCGCCCTCGCCATTCTTTCGGGCGGGGCGCTCTATGTCATCGTTTCGGGAGGATTCGATCTCAGCGTCGGCTCGATCATGACGCTGACGGTTATCGGCTCGTCCATGCTGGCCAGCAACGATCCCAATTCGACCTATTGGATCATTCCGCTGATGCTGGGTATCGGGGCGGTCGTGGGGCTGATCAACGGGCTCGTGGTCAGTTATTTGAAGGTGCCGTCGCTGATTGCGACCCTGGGCATGATGATCACGCTCAATGGCGTGGCGTTCATGTGGTCGGGCGGTGCGCCGCGCGGCTATCTGCCCGATACGTTCCGCTTCTTCGGCCGCTACAATATCACTGATGTGCCTGTCATCACGCTGCTACCGGTGGCCGTGATTTGCCTCGTGGTCTTCGGGGTTATCCTCTGGTGGGGCATGCATCGGACCAATTTCGGCCGCATGCTGCATGCGGTGGGCGATAACCCGCAGGCGGCGCGTCTTGCCGGTGTGCCGGTCGAGCGCGTGCGGATTTCGGCCTTCGTGGTTTCGGCGCTGACGGCGGTTCTGGCCGGGGTCATTCTTGGCGGCCGGGCCGGTGTCTCGGTCAATATCGGATCGGGCTTTGAACTGCAGGCCATCACGGCGGCCGTCATTGGCGGGGCGCAACTGCTCGGCGGGCGCGGCTCGGTGCCCGCGGCAATTGCCGGGGCGCTGGCGCTCGAAGCCATTTTCACCCTGCTCAACCTCTTGGGATTGGCTCAGCCGGTCCGGCTGGTAGTGCAGGGACTTATCCTCATCGGCGCGGTGGCGCTGGCGACCTATCAGCGCAAGCGCTCGGGCCGATGAGCAAGAACAGGCGGCCGTCCGGTCGCCTGAGGGAAGAGTGGGAAAACCTCACGAGGGAGGAAGACGTGAAGAAGATTATTGTGGCAGCAGCCATATTCGGCATGCTGACGGGAGCGGCCTTTTCGCAGGCTCCGAACTTTGACGATCCGGCCGAATTTGCCAAGCAGCGGGAACAGCTGACGGCTAATTTCAACGGCCCGGCCGACAAGATGTATCTGCAATATGCCGGCGAGGCGATGGTCGATACCGCCCAATACAAGAAGGACGCGCCGTGGACGGTGTGCTTCTCCAATGCCGGGGTGAACAATCCCTGGCGTGTGGTGGGCTTTACCAACATGACCGAGGAAGTGAAGCTGCATCCGGAAATCGGCACCTTCACTCATGTCGATGCCGAAGGCTCGGACGACAAGCAGATCGCTGACATCGACGACCTGCTCGCAGGCGGCAATTGCAGCGTGCTGATCGTTTCGCCAAACTCCACCGCGGCCCTGACGCCCGCGGTCGAAAAGGCCTGCGCGGCTGGCCTGCCGGTCATCGTCTTCGACCGTGGCGTGACCACCGATTGCCCGGTGACCTTCGTTCACCCTGTGGGTGGCTATGGTTTCGGCATCCAGGCGGCTGAACACATCATCGCCAATGTGCCGGCCGGCGGCAAAGTGCTGATGCTGCGCATCCTGCCCGGCGTCGACGTGCTCGAAACCCGCGCCTCGGGTGCACGCAATATGTTCAAGGAAGCGGGCCTGACCGTCCTTGGTGAAGAATTCACCGATGGCGACAATGCCAAGACCAAGTCCATCGTTGAAGACTATCTGCAGCGCGGCACCATCGACGCCGTGTGGATGGATGCCGGCGCCACTGCCGTTGCCGCCGTCGAAGCTTTTGAAGACCAGGGCGTCGATGTCCCGGTCGTCACCGGCGAAGACCAGCAGGACTATCTGCAGAAGTGGCGCGACCTTGGCTTCAAGGGCATTGCCCCGACCTATCCGAGCTATCAGTGGCGCACGGCAATCATCGCCGCCGTCCAGACGCTCAAGGGTGAACAGGTCCCCGGCCCGGAATGGGTGCTGCCGCAGCCGGCAATCACCCAGGACGTGCTCGACCAGTACATCAACGAAAAAATGCCGCCGCTGCACTACGCCATGTGCGGGTGTGAAGACATGGCGACCTACCCCGAGGCTTGGGGCGGCACGAAATAAACGTTTCCCAACGACGACGGCGGGGCGCCCACGGGCGCCCCTTTTTGGCAGCAGGGCACATAGCGGCTTATCCACGCGACATCACGTAATTCGTGCTTTAGCGATCGGGAGTTGAGTGGATCTGACGCCGAAGAGATTTGTAGGCCTTGGGTGTCAAGCCAACCAAACTTCGGAAACTCGTCGCAAACCATTGGCTCGAGGAAAATCCGAGATCGAGCGCGATCGTGGTCACCGCATCATCGGTATTGATCAGCCGCCGCTTGGCCTCCCGTATCCGCGCCTCCTGAACGAAACGCGACGGAGAAATACCCACCTCGCGCTTGAATCGTTCATGAAGATAGCCCGGGCTCAGGTCGAAGCGCTTTGCCACCTCGGGGATTGCCAGGGGCTGTTGCAGATTGGCCCTCATGTATTCGGTCACCTGTACCATGCGTTCCGAAGGCATTTCGGCAATGACGAGGTTATGTTCCCGGACCACCAGCACGAGGATCTGCTGGAACAATGACCGGCTATATTGCTCGGCATAGGCATCCGGGTGCCGTTGCTGATTCAACAGGTCGGTAAAAAGCTGAGAGAAGCGGCTCGAAGCCGGAAAATGGTGCCGGGAAATAGAGGCCAGGCCGCGGTTGATGTCGGCGGCGACGCCCGGGTCCATTCCCGGAAGACTGGTGAACGGGAACTCGAAGCGCAGCCAATAGCGCACGCAGGGGTGCACAATGGCGCTCTTGCCGCCCTGCCAATCTCCCGGCCGATTCACAAGGACACTACCGGGCCGCGCTTCGTCGATCTGTTCACCATCCCACCACTCGACCGACCCCGACTCCAGGTAGCCGATCTCAAGACCATCATGTCCATCAGGCCGGGCGCCCCCCAAATGGGATTCGGTTGTTTCGTAGCGACCGAGGCTGACGAGCTCGGGCAAGACCAGACGATGCGGGCGCCGATATATCTCAAGGACTGACTTGTTCATTTTTCTCAGCCTCACCAACTGAAAGACTGCGGATCCCGAGCCACGATAGTGTCCTCCCCAACGAAGCGCGTCAAACAGCCTTCATGGTTGATCTGAGGCGCATAGACGAGGAGCATTTATGTCGGTCGCGAATCCGAAAGTCGTCGTCATCGGCGCCGGGAGTCTGTTTTTTGGACGCCAGGCAATTTGGCAGATGGCGCAGTCAACCTACCTTAACAAGGGCACGCTATCGCTCGTAGATACCGATGCCGGCAAGCTCGGCAAACTCAAGATACTTGCCGAAATGGTGGTTGCGGAAACCGGCGTGGCGCTTGAGATCGAGGCCAGCACGGACCGTAGGGCCGTTCTCGACGGCGCAGATTTCGTCGTGCTCAGCTTTGCCGAGGACACGGTGCGCTATCGCGGGCTCGATGTCGAAATCTCGGCAAAGTATGGAATTCGCATGTGCTCTGGCGATACGATCGGGCCAGGCGGGGTTTTCCGCGCCATGCGAGAACTTCCAGAAATCCTCGATTGCGCCAGGGATATCGAACAAATCTGCCCCGACGCATGGGTGATCAACTACATCAACCCTTCCGCAGTGAACGGAATAGCGTTGAAGCGCTTTGCCCCCAAGCTGAAGAGTTTTGGTCTCTGCGATAGCCTCCACATGCCGCATGTGAAGCGCCACTATGCCGAACGTGCCGGGATCATCGAACCGGGCAAAACGCTGTCGCCCGAGCAGGATGAAAAATTTGACCTGCGCATTGCGGGCGTCAATCACCTCACCTGGGTGCTGAAGGCCGAATATGACGGCAAGGACGTCATGCCCAACATCGGCGAAGCCATCCGCTTGAAAGCGGCCACCGAGACCGCTGGCGGCGACACCGGCGCCAAGGCCATCCACAACGATGCCATCGGCTACCAATTGTACCAGATGTTCGGCAAGGTGCCGGCCTGCGTCCCGCATACCAAGGAATATGTGCGGTTCTGGCAGGGGCATGGAAGGACCGCGGAAGCCATCCCCTCGCTATCCCTGTGGGAGACCGAGGCCCGCTACGCGCGCCATCGCGAGATGTGGGAAGAAATCGATCAGTTCATCTCCGGCGATCTGCCCATTTCACAATTCCTCACCCGCTATGGTGCCGACCACGCAACCGACATCATCGAAAACATGGTCGGTAATCTCGGCAAGCGCTTCTACATCAACACCTTCAACGATGGCGCCGTGCCCAATATGGCCGACGACGCCTATCTCGAACTGCTGTGCGACCTCGACATGAACGGTCCCAAGCCTATTGCCGTGGGCGATATGCCCCGGGGGCTGCGCGCCATTCAGGAAACGGTGCTCGACACGCATGAATTGACGGCTGAAGCCGTTGCCAAGGGCGATCGCGCCTTGCTTCGCCGCGCCTTGCTGATCGACCCGCTGACCAATTCCATCGCCGATACCGAAGCCATCATCGAGGAGCTTCTCGATGCTGAAAGGGACATCATTCCCCAGCACTGGTACGGCGGCGAAGGCGCCTTGCAAAAGACCGCGTAAAGCAAAAGCCAAGGCGCTTGGAGGCGTGCCTTGGCGCCTGACTTTTCGTTAGATCGCAGCCCGACAACGGCGCTGCGAAAATTACGGGATGCGGACCCAAAGGGCCGCAATTTGGAGGAAAAAATGCAATTTCAAACCAACCGTCGCACCTTTTTGATGGGCGGCACAGCGCTTGGCTTGGGGCTCGCGATGGGGACCTTGCCCGCCTTCGCACAAGCGAGCAACCTACGCCTTATGTTCTGGGGCGGCCAGGACCGCGCCGACCGCACCAATGGCGTCGGCGATCTGTTCAAGGACGCGACAGGCGTCAGTATCGATACCGAATTCATGTCGGGGAGCGACTACTGGCCAAAGCTGGCGACCCAGACTGCCGGCGGCAGCGCGCCAGATATCATGCAGATGGACTACCAGTACCTGCTCGAATATGCCAAACGCGGCGCCCTCGCCCCGCTTGATGAATTCGTCGGCGAACAGCTCAAGCTCGATGGCTTTGACGTCGATCAACTCAATGGTGGCAAGGTCGATGGAAAGCTCTTCGGGGTCTCGCTTGGCGCCAATTCCGTTGCCGCTATCGTCAATACGACAGCGTTTGAGGAGGCAGGCATCGACCTGCCCACCAACGACTGGAATTATGAGGACATTTTCGAAACCGGCCAGGCTTTCGCAAAGGCGAACATTCGCGGCGGCATGACGATGATCGCGGATTTCTCGGGGTCAGTGCCCGCCTTTGAGAACTGGCTGCGCCAGAAAAAGCGCGCCCTTTATACCGCAGACGGCCAGCTTGGCTTCGGCGCCGAAGAGGCCACGCAGTGGCTCACCATGTGGAAGGAATTCCGCGACGCCGGCGTAACCGTCTCAGCCGAGAATGCTGCGCTTTCGACCGGCGCTCTCGAGACAACGTCGCTGGTCAGCGGCAAGTCGGCAATCACTCACGCGCATTCCAATCAACTGTTGGGCTTTCAGGCTTTGATGCAGGATCGCCTTGGCCTTATTGGCTATCCGCGCCTCGCAAAGGGCGTTGGCGGCGGCCACTATCGCAAACCCTCGCAACTCTTTGCCGTCGCGAGCACGTCGCAGGGCAAGAAAGAGGCCGCGGAATTCATAAACTTCTTCGTCTCGAACCCAGAGGCCGCAAAGATTCTCGGCGTGGAGCGCGGCGTTCCATGCCTTGCGGCCACGCGTGATGTGGTCGCGCCAACGCTGAGCGAAGAAAACCGTGCTGCCGTGGACTTCGTGACCAATCTTGGCGACCTCCTCGGCGCTTTGCCGCCGCCGCCGCCATCGTCTTCGGGCGAGATCGAACTCTCGCTCTTGCCCAGCATCAGCCAGGAAGTGGCCTTTGATGCTCGAACCCCGGAAGACGCGAGCCAATACTTTGTCTCCGAAGCCTCAGCGATCCTCGAGAGAGCATCCTGAACGAGATGGCGCGCCCCCAACGGGCGCGCCAATTTTGACTCCTTGGATAGAATAAGCGCAGCGGAGCTGGCTGCGGCCGCCCGTTTCACCTTCGACTTTAGCGCTTGCCGCAGATCGTAGGGACCAGGATGGAGTGGCGATCGGACGGTCCGCTTTGATGTGCATGCGGCCGTCGATACCAAGCATCATGTCGTCGATAGCTGTCTTCAGACATTGGAGCTGAAGTGCCGTGCATTCACATCGCGTAGGTCTGCTAATCCGGCAACGTGACGTTGACGCTCTTCATCAGGCAGGATCACTTGATGGCTGAATTGTTGAGCGTCGGTTCGACGTTGAGTTGTTTGGCGGCACCGTGCCTTCGGGAAGAGGCGACGTGTAAGCCTCGCCTCGACGCCGATCAACTAAGTCAGAAGCAGCACGCGCTCTCAGTTCTGGATCGCGGATGACCCGCGCGGCTGTTGCAGCCATTACCTTGGCCGCCGTGATCATGCCCTTGTGCGCTGCGGGAAGTTTTCCCTGGGTCACGGTTTGCCAAGTGTGGAATGGCGTACCAATGGCGGTGGTCGCAACAAGGCATTGTGCGGTCGGCACGATACAACTGACATCACCAACGTCTGTGGACCCGAAAAACAGACGCGGCTCTGCAGGCAGAGGCAAAATTTCGTCGTGCAGCGACTTGGTGAATTGCCTCGATACCCCAAGAGCCTCGGCGCTGGCGCGGCGGTCGGCATCGGTCAACGCGGCAGCACTCAAGCGGTCGGCAAAATCGAAATCGTCATGGTCGAAGGCCGGTGCGCCGAGGCGCTCAAATTCCTCGCGCATCGCCTCTTCCAGCGGGCGGTTCGGCAAGACACCTGATGTGGCGCGATCAAAAATCATTTCGACCTTGGTCTCGGTCATCATCGCAGCGCCTTCGGCGATTTTCTGTACACGGCCGAACAGCGTGCGGACGTCTTCGAGGCGCGGGGCGCGAACCAGATAAAGCCCTTCGGCGAGCGATTGCACGACGTTGGGGGATACACCGCCCGTTTCCGTAACGGCGTAATGCACGCGCGCTTCAGACGGCATATGTTCGCGCATGTAGTTGATGCCCACATTCATCAGCTCGATCGCGTCGAGCGCACTGCGCCCAACTTGCGGGCTCACGGCGGCATGGGAACTGCGTCCGGTAAATCGGAAATAGGCCTGAAAATTGGCCAGAGTGGCGGCTGACATAACTGCGTTATAGTCACTCGGATGCCAGCAGAAGGCCGCATCGAGATCGTCGAAAACGCCCTCGCGCGCCATGTAGGTCTTGCCTGAACCGCCCTCCTCCGCCGGACAACCGTAATACCGTACACGCGCGGCGATGCCGGCCTCTGCCAGGGCGTCCCGCAAGGCAACTGCTGCGAGCAGCGATGCTGCTCCGAGGAGGTTGTGGTGACATCCATGGCCGTTGCCTCCCTCCTGCAAAGGACGGAACTCGGTCAGGCCTGCGCCTTGCGACAATCCCGCGAGGGCGTCGAACTCTCCCAAGAACCCAATGGTGACTTCGCCCTCACCGGCCTCGGCCACAAAGGCGGTGGGAATGCCTGCCACGTTGCGCTGGATGGAAAAGCCTTCGGCTTCGAGAGCCTGAATATGCTCTTCGACAGAGCGATGTTCTTCAAAGCGAAGCTCCGGCATCCCCCAAATGCGATCGCTTAACTCTGTATAAGTGGCAGCCTTGCGATCCGCGCAGCGAGCGATCTGCTCCGTACCGAGAATGTCGTTGCTGGCAAAAGGCGTAGTGGTGGTCATGTTTTTACTCAAAAAGAATTTTACACGCGGCTTGTCGGCAGCGTCCTGCGACGCGGCCCGCTGTTCAGGCCGGTGTGTTCAGATGACAGGCCGAAACCCGGCCGGGACCGACAGGCAGCAATTGCGGCATGTGGCTTTTGCAGCGGTCCATGACGTGTGGGCAGCGGGGATGAAAGGGACAGCCTGAAGGCGGCTTCAGCGGCGAAGGAAGTTCGCCCACGATGGGCTGGTAATCGCGTTCACGCGCCTCAAGCAGCGGCAACTGCTCGAGGAGAAGACGCGTGTAGGGATGGTTCGGGTTGTCGAACAGGTCCTCGGTCGAGGCCACCTCAACCGCCTTGCCGAGATACATGATGACCACACGGTCCGAGATATGCTCGACCACACCCAAATTGTGCGAAATGAACAGATAGGTCAGGTCGAATTCTTCGCGCAGGTCCATGAAGAGGTTGAGGACTTGTGCCTGGATGGAAACGTCCAGAGCCGCCACGGCCTCGTCGCAGATGAGGACTGAAGGCTTCACCGCGAGCGCACGGGCGATGCCGATGCGCTGACGCTGCCCTCCGGAGAACTGGTGCGGATATCGATCCGCATAGGCTCCCGACAGGCCGACTTTCTCCATCAACCCTGTGACGTAGTCACGCTTTTCCGAAGACTTGACGATGCCGTGCACCACAGCGGGCTCGCCGATGATGTCAACGACGCGCATGCGCGGATTGAGCGAGGCGAACGGGTCCTGGAAGATCATTTGCACGCCAAGGTCGAATGCCCGGCGCTGTTCTCTCGTCATGTCCGGTACACGGACGCCTTGATAAGAGATTTCGCCCGCAGACAGGCTGGCAATGCCCGCCAGCATGCGCGCGACGGTTGACTTCCCACAGCCCGACTCGCCAACAATGCCCACGACCTCGCCGCGTCGGACCTGCAGATCCACACCGGCCACCGCCTTGATTTCCGTCTTCTTCACTCTGGCGCCAAACAGATTGGCGATGTGACCGATCACTCCGATAGGCGTGACGAAGCTCTTGGCCAGTCCCTGGAATTCCAGGATGGCCTCCGAAGTGGACTGCGTCGTCATGGGCGTGGTCCTCCCAAAGGGTTCCAGCAGCGATACGCGCGACCATCCGGTTCGATCGTATTCAGGGGTTCGTCACCACACGCTGCAACCGCATAGGCACAACGCTCACGGAAGGCGCAGCCTTGCGGCAAGTTGAGCAGCGACGGCGTCATGCCGGGAATCTGGTGCAGGCGGCTGCCTCGCGTTGACCGCGACGGCACGGAATCGATCAGCCCCTTTGTGTAAGGGTGCCGTGGATTTTCGATGATCTCCTCGGTCGTGCCGAGTTCGACAATGCGGCCCGCATACATAACGGCGATGCGGTCGGCCAAGCCTGCGACCACGGCAAGGTCATGGGTCACCCAGATCAAGGCAGTGCCGACCTGCCGGCACAGCTTCTTCATCTCATGGATGATCTGACCCTGGATCGAGACGTCGAGCGCCGTCGTGGGCTCGTCGGCGATGATCAGACCGGGCTTGTTCATCAAGGCTATGGCAATGGCGATGCGCTGGCGCATGCCACCCGACAATTCGTGGGGATAGCTGCGCAGACGCTCGTCCGGCGACGGGATGCCAACCATGACCAGCACTTCGCGTGCCCGGGCATAGGCCTGGGCCCGGTTGACATTGGCATGGGCCTGCATGGCCTCGATCATCTGGGCATCGATCCGCAGAACCGGATTGAGCGTCATGGACGGATCTTGGAAGATCATGGCGATGTCGCCGCCGCGCAGCTGCCGCCAGCCTTCCTCGTTCAGAGCCGTGAGGTCTTTTCCATTGTAAGTCATAGAGCCGGAGACGACGCGACCGGGCGGATCGATCAGCCCTAGAATGGAGAAGCCCGTGATGGATTTACCGGAGCCGGACTCTCCGACAAGGCCCAGGATTTCACCCTTGGCCAATTCGATATCGACACCATCGACTGCCTTCACCACACCTGCGCGCGTCGCAAAATGCGTCTTTAGGCCCTTTATCGACAACAGGTTTTCGGCGGCCTGGGCGCGCGCACTATTTGTTCCGATCATTGTGCGCTCCTCGGATTGAGAATGTCGCGGAGGTGATCGCCCACAAGATTGATGGCGACGATGATCAGGGCCAACGCGATGCCGGGAAAGAACGAGATCCAGTACTGACCCGACAGCATGAATTCGAAGCCGTTTGCGATGAGCATGCCCAGGGATGGCTGTGTCACGGGAACGCCGATGCCCAGATAGGATAGGGTTGCTTCGGCAGCGATGGCATGCGCCAGGTCGATAGTGGCAATGACGATCAGCGGCGGCATGCAATTGGGCAGCATGTGCCTGAAAATGATGCGCTGCGGCGAGAGGGCGAGGCAGCGAGCCGCCTGCACATATTCTCGGTTGCGCTCGACCAGCGCCGTTCCGCGGGCGGTCCGCGCGAAGTAGGCCCATTGGACCACGATCAGCGCGATGATGACTTTATCGATGCCTTGTCCAAGCACCGACAACAGGATCAATGCGAGCAGGATCGCCGGGAAGGATAATTGCAGGTCGACAATGCGCATGAGCAGCGCATCGACCTTCCCACCGAAATAGGCCGCCGTGAGGCCGATAGTAGCGCCGATCAGCAACGACCCGGTCACCGATACGAAGGCCACGATGAGGCTGGTGCGCATGCCGTAAAGAATCGCCGAGAGCACGTCTCGCCCCTGCCCGTCGGTGCCCAGCCAGTAGGTTATGCCAAGCGATTCCGAAACGCTGCCCGGCGGCAACTGGGACTCGAAAATATCGAGTTTGCCAATATCAAACGGGTTCTGCGGTGCGACCCAGGGCGCCAGCACAGAAGGCACAATTATGAGCGCGAGGAGGATCAGCCCGAAAGTGGCCAACCGGTTTTCCAGAAACTGGGACCTGAGCCGCTGAAACGGGGTTTCGACTGCAACAGTCGGTGCTTGTGGTGATGCGGTGCTCATTAATCACGGACCTTTTCACGCGCCGTGGGATCGATCGCCATGTAGAGAATATCGACCACCAGGTTGAGCATGATGAGAAAGAACACCATCAGAACGAGGTAAGCGACGACGACAGGGCGATCGAGAATGATGATGGAATCGATCAGCAGCTTGCCCATGCCGGGCCAGGCGAAGACGGTCTCGGTCACCACAGCGAAGGCCACAGCCTGTCCGAACTCCAGGCCCGTCACCGTGACGATGGGAATAAGGATGTTGCGGAGGAGATGAACCCCCACCACGCGCCGCGGCCGCACTCCTTTGGCACGGGCGAACTTGATGTAGTCCATCGGCAGTACTTCGCGGGTGGCGGCCCGCGTCACACGAATGATGAGCGCCGCCTTGGCCAGGCCCAGCGTCAGTGCGGGCAGGATGAGATGGCGCCAACCGTCGGGGGTGAGCACACTCAGCGACAAGCCGCCGACACTCACCGTGCTGCCGCGACCTGAAGAGGGTAAAAGTCCGAGGTAGACCGAGAAAAACATAATCAGCATGAGGCCGATCCAGAACGTCGGCAGGCTGAACCCGAGGATGGAGACGGTCATGACGGCCTTTGAGGAGGCCGCCTTGGGACGCAAACCCGCCAGCATACCGAGCGGCACGCCGACCAGGACGGCAAAGCCGATGGCAACCACCACCATCTCGATGGTGGCCGGCATACGCTCGAGAATGAGTTGCATGGCTGGCTGGCCGGTCAGGAAGCTGCGGCCGAAGTCGCCGCGAGCGGCATTACCGACAAAGGTCAGGTATTGCATCCAGATGGGTTGATCGAGGCCGAACGCCTGCCGCACGGCGGCGCGCTCCAAATCATTGGCTTCAGGGCTGACGAGCATCGCTGTCGGGTCGCCGATGAGGTAGAGGCCGATAAAGACCAGCATCGACATCACCACCACTGCTCCCGCAGCCTGAATGAGCCGATTGATGATGAAAAGGAGCACTGGACCGTTCCCCGGTTATCGAATTGGCCCCGGCATGCACCGGGGCCAAAAGAAGTTATTCTGCGCTGACGATATACTGGGGCAGCGTGTACTGATCGGCGCGGCCCTCCATCGTCAGGCCATTGCGCAGAGCCCAGACAGGCACTTCGTAATGGACCGGAATGATGCCGAAGTCGTTGAGCACCATGGAGTCGGCCTGAGACAGAATGGCGCCGCGCGCTGCGTCGTCCATGGTGGATGCTGCTTCGGCGAGCAACGCATCAACCTCAGGATTGGAATAGCGGCCGCCATTGGCGGTGCCCTTGCCCTGCTCGCGGTCATAGGTGTTGATAAGAGCATTTAGCGTGGTGAGATTTTCGCCACTGCCGTTGCCCCAGGCACCCAGATAGGCGCTGTACTTCATTTCATCGCGGTTCTGGAAGAATACCGGCGGCGCCGAAGCCTCGACTTCCGTGGTTACACCGACGCGGCTCCACATGGATGCGATGGTCTGAGCAATGCGGACGTCGTTGACGTAGCGGCCGTTTGGCGAACCCAGCACGATCGAGAACCCGTCAGGATAGCCCGCTTCGGTGAGCAGGGCCTTGGCCCGTTCCACGTCAACGGTCGGCGCAGTCGCGTGATCCGGGCTCGAACCGAGGAAGTGAGCAGGAACCAGATCGCCGGCGGGTTCGGCCAGGCCACCCATCACGCGGTCGACAATGCCGTAGCGGTCAATGGAAATGAACAGGGCTTCCCGGACCCGAGCATCCATCAGTGGATTGGTGTCCGTGCCGGAAATACCCGGGCTTTCACGATCCTGCTGATCGAGCGCAATGTAGACGACGCGACCCGCCGGCGCCTTGGCGATGGTAAGGTCGGGGTTGTTTTCGAAGTCCGAAAGGTTTGCAGTCGGAGGATCTTCCATGACAGCAATGTCGCCGGCGAGCAAGGCTGCAGCACGAGCCGCGGCGTTGGTCATTGGGCGCATGGTGACCGTGTCCCATTCGGGCGCATCGCCCCAATAGTTTGGATTGCGCTCGACCACAAAGTCAGCGCCCTTTTGCCACGAAACGAATGTGAACGGCCCGGTGCCGATCAAACCATCGCCGCGGTTGAGTTCGGTCGTCGTCTTGCCTTCGGGCGCGTCGCCGGCGGCGGCGAGATGAGACATGATCACGACCGATGTGATGTCGGCGGCAAGCAGAGGATACGGCTTAAACGTCGTCATCTTGACCGTGTAGTCGTCGATGGCTTCAACGCTTTCGATCTGACGCGTGAAAAGCGTATAGGCGCTTGGGCTATTAGGGACTTTTGCCACGCGGTCGAAGGAGAACAGAACGTCCTCTGCAGTGAATGGCGAGCCGTCGGAGAACGTCACATCCTTGCGCAGGTTGAACACCCACTCCGTCGGGGTGACATTTTCCCAGCTTTCAGCCAGCGCCGGCTGCGGAACCGCAAAAGCGTCCATCATCACCAGCGGTTCGAACATGGTAAACGCAACCTGCATATTGGTTGCCAACACATGGAACTGAGGATCGAGCGAGCTAGGTTCCGACTTGATGCCGATCATCAGATCAGCCGCATGAAGGGGCATAGCCCCAAGCATCAGTGCTGCCACAGAAGTGGCAAGGGTGCCTGTAAAGAGGCGCATTTTGTTCTCCTTTTTCACCCCGCGCTTTCACGCAAGGCATTCCCGTTCGGCATATTCCCTTCGGTCCAACCTGCTCAAATTTTTCCCTCGTCACCTGCCCCTTGGAGCTTATTCGTGACTTTTGAACAGGGAGGCAGACCTCCTGCGACCGCGAGAACTGGCGGATGAACGCCAAGAAACACGGCACATAGTCGATCGCGGTGCAGCCTAGCCAACTGCCGAAGGGGTGGCGGCGTCACGCTTTGCGAGCGACTGGACGCCATTGTTTGCGCATGGATATATGCATTTCAATAAACTATCACGGCACAAGCCATGAATAGTAGTTATATTGAAATCCTGGCTTAGCCAGAGTAATCCAGCTATGTGATCTAGGCGCCGTCGAAGCCGGCGCCTCGCAAGTGACCGGAGCGCGACATGGATTTTCGCCAGCTTAGAAATCTGGTTTTCGTCGCTCGCCACGGCAGCTTCGGCATCGCGGCCAACACCCTTAACGTCACACAGCCAGCGCTGAGCAAAAGCCTGCGGGTATTGGAACAGTCGATGGGTGTGCGGTTGCTGGATCGGGGCCCCTGGGGCGTCAAGCCTACGGAATATGGCCGCAGGCTCATCGAATATGGAGAAGTCATTCTCAGTCTCAGCGACGAGGCGCGCAACGAGCTGGATGCCATGCGCGGCGCACGCCGAGGACTGCTCAGAGTGGGCGCCAACGCCACTGCCATGCGAGAAATCGTCCCGAAGGCCACGCGGCAATTTCTCGGCACGCATCCTGACGTGGCCGTGACTCTCAATGAGGAATTGAGCCCTGCCCTGCTCAATCTTCTGATAAACGGCTCGCTCGACCTTGCCGTGATGACCCGGCCCAAGGACTTTCCGGCAGAAGAGATCGAATTTCGAACGATCCTCGAAATTCCGGTCGATATCGTTGCCGACCGAGGCCATCCGCTCGCGTCGAGACAAACAGTCGTTACATCGGAACTTTGCGCCTACGACTGGATCTTGCCGGCCCGGCCCGATCCGGACAGGCTGGCGCTCGATTCCCTGTTCGCTACGGCCCAGTTGCCGCTGCCTCAGGCTGCCTGCGAAACAACATCGTCGAACTTGCAAATTGCCATGCTGATCGGGTCGAACTGGCTAAGCTATCTGACACGCACCAGCGCTTATGCCCACGCTGCAGACGCCAAACTCATGCCACTGAACATGTCTGGTCCAACCTGGACCAGACAGATCGGCGTCGCCATACGCAAGAAAAGCATCATGCGTCCGGTCGTCAAAGCCTATCTCAAGGCCGTCGACGCGATTGGCATGGATATACAGCAGCGATCAACTGCTGTCTGAGCCAAGCCTTGGTGCAAGTCAGGCATGGGCAGCATCGAGGCGCCCCGAACGCATTTCATCCGCCAGGCGGCGACAGGCACGCACCGTCAGTGCCATCACGGTCAGCGTCGTGCCCGAAAGGCCGCTACCGGCAAATGCGCTGGCGTCAGTAACCAGGAGATTGGGAACATCCCAGCTCTGGTTCCAGCGATTGAGCACCGAGTCCTCAGGCCGTTCGCCCATGCGTGCGCCGCCGCTTTCATGGATGGCCGATCCCATAACCATGGTCTTGCGGAAAAACAGCCGGAACAGCGCCCGGCTTAGGGGATCCGCCTTAGGATAAGCCCCCGGCCCCATTTCCACCAGACCAAGCGGTGAACCGAGAAACTCGAACTCGCCGCCGGCCCCCTTGATCATATCGAGCAGCGCCGCGTTTTGTTCGCGCATCGTCAGCTCATCGCTCGAATGCATGGCACAACGGATATGCGGCACCGGAATGCCCCACGCGTCCTTGCGTCGCTTGTCGAGCGTCACTCTGTTGTGCGCATGCGGCATCATCCGGCCAAAGCCGAAAAACGCCCAACGCGATGCGGCACCGTCAGCGACCGGACTTCTGCCTATTGCGCCTTGAAAGGTGAAATCTCCCGCGGCTGTACTATCATCAGCGTCGGCAGGCGATATGAATACACCACCAGAGGCGGCGTAGAAGGGATCCTGCAGTGCCGTCTCGTCCTTGCTCCAGCCGGGTGAAGGCGGGAAACTGCCTTGGGCGACATTGGGCAACTGGTCCATGAAATAGCGTCCGAGCATGTCCGAAGTGTTGCCCAGCCCGCGCGGATGGCGCGTCGAAGCCGAGTTGAGCAAAAGCCGGATGCTTTCGATTGGCGACGCGCAGACGACGACAGCAGCAGCATCGACCCGGCGAACGGCGCCCGTTGGTCCGTCGAGATACTCCACGCCAGTGGCGCGGTTGCCCTCCCCGTTTGTCAGGATGCGCCGCACGATGGCGTTGTGCCGCACTTCCAGCAGACCGGTGGCCAGCGCATCGCGCATGGGCCGATACACCCTTTCTGGATCAGGCGCTATATAACGCCAGGAAACGACGTGATGGCGCGGATATTTCGCCTCGATGATACCCTTAAAGGCCGCCTCGGCTTTGCTCAGTCTGGCCTGTTGCGCATAAATGCCGTCCGGCATCGTTGCGAGCCCATCCGTGTTGCCAATGAGGCCAAGGCACTGCTCCACCTCATCGTAGAACGGGGCAACATCCGCGTAACTGATGGGCCAGTCTACCCCGGCATTCTTGCGGCTGCGGATCTTGAAGTCGTCATCGGACCAGCGCAACAGCACGCGACCGAAGCTATGCAGCCGCCCCCCGCCCTGTTTGCCGCGAATCCAGAGGTAGGGCGCGTCGGGCGGCGTCGTGTAGGGGTTCTTGCGATCGTTGACGAATAAATGGCTCATCCATTTGCGGAAAAACACGGCCCGTGCCTGGACACCCTGGCCTTTGAGCGTCGCCTCAGCTCGCTCCATCACATTCGGATCACGCTTCGGCCCGACCTTGCGCGCCGGATCGAAATCACTGGGCGACAGGGATCGTCCAGCTTCAAGCATGAGCACCTTCAGTCCCTGGGCTGTCAGTTCCCTGGCGGCAAAGCTTCCGGAGGCGCCGGAGCCAACCACCAGCACATCATACTGCGCGTCCTGCATCGAGACGGTCCTAGGATACGATCGGCTTCTTGAGGCCAGACAGCCACCGCGCACTCGCCTCGGCGGAGGCAAACGGGGACATGGTGGGAAAGTCCACTTCGGCAATCAGCCAACCGTCGAAGTCAGGTCCTACCGCGCCGATCATGGCGACGAGGTCGAGCTCGCCCAAGCCGGGTTCGGCCCAGAGCCCGTCAACTACGGTTTCGCGATAGGTCTTGCCTGCAGCCTTAGCGGCGTCGCGGACGGAAAGGCGGCAATCCTTGATATGCATGACCGTGACGCGGTCCCGATAGTCACGAACCAGCCCGACGACGTCTGCCCCCGCCCATGACAAATGGCCGGTATCGGGACCAAAGGCCAACTGAGAGGCGGAAATGGCATCAAGGATCTGGCGGGCTTCGCTTTCCGTCTCGCCCCAGCACCCAACGTGAGGGTGGAAAGCTGCCAAAACACCTTCTTCGCGGATAACCGCCGAAACCTTATCTAGGATGGACACCACCTCCGAGAATTCGGAACTCGCGATTGAGGCTCCTATGCCTGGCCTTTCTACGCGAAGAGGGTTCATACGCGGTGACATGAACATGTCGGTGAGCCCGAGAGCAGCGTGCTGGGCCGCGCTCTTCCGAGCATTTTCGCAGGCCACATCGACGCTGACACCGTGGTCAGGCAGTCCAAGCGAGAAATAGCCCGGCGCCGGCTGCAGCCCGGCTTGATCAAGTGCGTCCTTATATTGCGGCACCGTCCAGTCCGGGGGGACTTGGGCGTGGATCGCCTTAAACCCGGAGCGGGCAACTTCAGACATGATTTCGCGAGGCGCCGGCCCCGAATTGGGATTGAGCCAGCCATCTGCGGTAGCAAACCATTGAATAGGATTCAGCGCGACACGGTAGCCGCCATCCATGCGCGATGTATCATTCATTGGATTTCTCCGTTCTGCCCGTGAGGGTTGCTTGTCATGTGAGCGGGGTGGGACCCGGTATCGCGTCGACGCCAACCTCGGTGCGCCAAAAGCGCTGCTCGCTACGATCCTAACGCGCGCCATGGTAGCGCGAAAATGAAAATGAGGCCTCTGGCCATAGCTTTGAGGCATGATGCTCATGAGGAAATTCGGTCCGAAGCTGACATGCGGATTGCACTGGCAGGCTAGACGGCAGGTATAACAGGCATATTCTGAGCAAAGGCCGCGCCTAATTCAGAGGGCCAGCTGTTCCTGGAGGGCACTCATGCTCGGAGAAGTGGTTGCAGCGCATCATGGGCCATCCTCCATCCGGGCCTTTTTCCTCGAACCAGCCCTTGCCGAATTGCGACGGTTGCGGCTTCCGATTCAGAGCAGGCTGAAGCAGTTTGGGTTGACGCTCTCCGACGTCAGCTCGCCTTATGCCTGGGTGCCGCTGCGATGCCACACCGAACTACTCGAAGCCGCCGCGCGACTAACCCAAAACGAATATCTCGGTTTCGAGATTGGGCGCCGTTTCGACGCTCAAAGTCTTGGCCCGTTTTCGGCTTTGCTTGCCAATGCACGCACCCTGGGCGAGGTCTTCGAGCTATATCGCAGCTTTCAATCGGTTTGGCAGGCGAACACCAGTTTCGTAACGGAGCGCTATTCCGACGTAACGCATTATGTCTATGTCATCGACGATCCAACTATATGGCCTCGCCGCCAGGACGCGGAATTCACGATCGCCGCGTTGGTCACGCTGGGCCGGCATCTCGGGTTAACCAAATGGTGCCCGGAGGCAGTGGAGTTCGAGCACCCGCTACCCGCCGATACGCGACCGCTCAAAGCGTTCTTCAATGCGCCTGTCTCAGCAAACCGCGACGCGAACCGGATCATCGTGTCCAATTCGGACTTGGACCGCCCGTTGCCCCGAAACAAAGATGGGCACGAAGAGGCCACAAACGTGCTCGAGCGCCATTTGCGCGACCTCATGAGTGCGGACCACATGAATAGCCCGACGCATGACCTCGTCGACGCCATCAACGCGATTATCAACCGGCGTATGGGGCGTGCCCATCTTGACATCGGAGCGGTAGCCCTTGAAGTCGGGACGTCGGAACGCAGCCTCCGTCGACACCTGGAACAGGCAGGCAAGAGCTTTCGCGACCTGGTTCAGGAACAACGCCTCCTCAGGGCGAAATCTCTTCTGAGCACCGGGCGGACGTCTGTTGCCGATGCCGCGGCAAAGCTGGGCTATGCTGACGCCGCAGCCTTCTGTCGCGCGTTTCGCGATTGGACCGGGATTTCCCCCATGCGCTACGCCCGGCAGCGCAAGAGTTGATCCAGCTGAGCCATTAAACGCGCTGATATTGAAACGCCCCGTCCTCGTCCCGCCACTTCTGCATGCGGCCCGTCGCGACAAGATGGTTGAGCAGTGCGGCGGCCATCGCGTAGTGGATGTCCAATACCTGTTGGCCTGAATTCACGCGAAATAGGGCGGATAGCAAGCCCGCGCCGGTAATCGGAACGTCTGCCGCCTGCCAGGCGCGATTGAGCCGCCGCTCATAGGAAGCCAGATGACCGGTTATCCGGTCGCCGACATTTTGAAACGGCGCGCCATGACCCGGCAAGGCGATGATGGCACTATCGACATCCGCCCAGCTCCGAAGAAAATCCAGCATCCTGCCGAGCGGATCGGCATCGGGGGCATCGATGGCGAGCCCGACATACGGGGTCATTTCCGGTAGTATCTGATCTCCAGTTATCAGTAACCCGTGCTTTTCGTCCAAAAACAACGCAGGCGCGACGGAGTGACCGCCGCCAAGTCTGACGAGCCATTCACGGCCGCCAACGCCGAGGCGCGCGCCTTCGAGCAGTGGACGGTGATGAGCGGTCGGGATCGTCGCCCTGCCGCCCAGGGGCCTTGACGGACTGGCACCGGAACGATGCGCACCCATCTCGCGCAAGAAGCCTTGCCGCAGCAAGGCTGCATCAGAGGGCGTAAGCGCAAATGCGGTCCGAGCTATGTCCATCTCTGCGTCGCTGACGTAAATGGGCAGTCTGTGTGCCTGCTCGAAGTGGTGCGCGAGACCCACATGGTCGGCATGGGCGTGAGTGCAGTAAACCCCGGTCAAGCTTTGCGTACAGTCCAGCTCATCCCACACGCGTCTCGTGCCCGTGTCATCCTTGCCGGTGTCGAAGAGAATATTCTCATCCGCCAACCAGGCATTCACATGCTGCAGCGCGGGATTGTCGGACTGCATCGGCAAGATGATGCGACGCATCCCTGCTTGGTCGAGGCGTTGTTCAGTCGAAAGCGCCATTGGGAAGTTGCCTGGTCTGCGGACGGCCACGGGTGCCGTCCGCTCCTACCATCGCCCGAAACAGCCGGTCCAGCGTCGTCGCAGGACGAACTCAAAAATTTGGCCCGTGGCCGAAAATGCAAAGAACTTGGCCGGGCTTGCCTACTGCCTGCCGTCAATCGCGTGCCAATCTTCGCATAAGAAGACTGGCAGGTGATGACATGCTCAATACGCAAGACAAGACCAATGCGGCTCAGATTTCCGTTGTTCATCCACTAGACCCGTTGACGTTCGAGGAGATCCGCCAAGCTTGCGAGATCGTGCGGGCGGACACAACCGATGCTACTCTGCTGCGCTTTCCATGGGTCGAACTGCTTGAGCCGGTCAAAAGCGAGGTGGACGGATTTTCTGCCGGCAGCGCATTTTCCCGACGTGCGATGCTGGTCACCCTGGACACGGGCACAGGTGCGACGACGGAAGCCATCGTCGACTTGCGCAGCAACAAGTTAGAGAGCCGCAAATCGATTGCGACGGACCACGAACATGGCCAGCCGCCGATCCTCGTCGAGGATTTTCATCGCGCGGCTGCCATCGTCAAAGCCAATGCCGATTGGCGTCAGGCTCTAAAACGGCGCGGCTTGACGGACGAGGAAATTGATCTGGTTCAGGTCGATCCTATTTCGCCCGGCTATTTCGATTTTGAGCCGTACAAGGGACGCCGCATCCTGCGCGCAGTCACCTACTATCGCGCCTACGAAAAGGACAATGCTTACGCTCATCCCGTCGAAGGGCTGGTTGCCGTGGTCGATCTGATCGAAGGGGCGATCATCTCGCTGGAAGACGATGGGCGCAACGTGCCGATCCCACGCCGCCAGTACAATTATGAGACGGCAGCTCTCGGCGCGCCACGGACCGATCTCAAGCCGCTGGAAATCGTCCAGCCGGACGGACCGAGCTTCAGCGTCGATGGATGGAAGGTTACCTGGCAAGACTGGGAATTCCGGGTCGGCTTCACGCCGCGCGAAGGCGTGGTTTTGAGCCAGCTTGGCTTTCGCAATGACGGCCGCGTACGGCCGATCATCTATCGCGCAAGCATCACCGAGATGGCCGTGCCCTATGCAGACCCGACGCCCCAGCACTTCGCCAAATGCGCGTTCGACGCTGGCGAATTTGGGCTAGGCAAGCTCGCCAACCAGTTGGAGCTGGGGTGTGATTGCCTGGGTCACATCCACTATTTCGACGTGCCGGCAAGCGACGATTTTGGTCAGCCCTTCATCATGAAAAATGCCATTTGCATGCATGAGGAAGACTACGGCATCCTTTGGAAGCACAACGAATTCCGCAGCAATGTCAGCGAGACGCGCCGGTCGCGCCGCCTGGTCATCAGCTTCTTTGCCACTGTCGGCAACTACGACTATGGCTTCTATTGGTACCTATACCAGGACGGCACGGTTCAGCTCGAGGCGAAGTTGACCGGCATCGTTCAGACCGCTGCGCTGGAGAATGGCGAGCGCTACAAGTATGGCGGCATGATCACGCCGGACCTTGGCGGCCCCAGCCACCAGCACTTCTTCAACGCGCGCCTGCATATGGCCATCGATGGGACCGGCAATAGCGTCACCCAGCACGAGTATCGAAGCGTGCCTATGGGCGAAAAAAATCCCTTCGGCAATGTTTTCGAGGTGGCATCGGAACTACTCGAAAACGAAGCAGACGCTGCGCGCAATGCCGATGGCGCTACGGGCCGCTACTGGAAAGTCATAAATCCCAACATCACCAACGAGGTCGGTAACCACCCCGGCTATAAGGTGGTGGTCATGCCCTCACCCACCCTTTTGGCCGATCCCGACGGTTCGGTCGCCAAACGCGCCGGGTTTGCTCAGAAGCACATCTGGGTCACGCCCTATGCGCCTGAGGAGCGGTTCGCCAGCGGTGACTATCCGAACCAGCATGGGGGCGAATGTGGCTTGCCGGTTTATATCCGGCAGAAGCGCAGTATCGTGAACCAGGACATCGTGCTTTGGCACAGCTTCGGACACACCCATGTGTGTAAGCCGGAGGACTTTCCGATCATGCCGGTCGAATATGCCGGCTTCACGCTCAAGCCGAACAACTTCTTCATGACCAGCCCGGCCATGACGATCCCACCGGCCGGCAAACATCATCCCGGCAAGTCAGGCAGCTCCGACGCGTGCTGCCATGGGCCCACCGATACCTCGAATTGACCAAAAGCGCCGTCTGAACTTCAGGCGGCGCTGACCTTTTGCGGAGGAAGCGATGATTTGCTGCGCAACACTCATCTTCACTTTAAAGCTGGCCTGGACCGCTGCCAGGGCTCGCCCCGTGACGTGCACAGCGTCAGGCAGCACATGCATGGACACCTCCCCTCAAAAACCGGCATGGCTGCTGCTGGAAATCGGGGTAGCTACCGGTCTGCTTCTGCTCTTGTGCCTGGCCATCGGCGGCTTGGCATTTGGCCAGCCGCCCTCTGCGATCATCGGCAACATTCATCAAATCGGCTGCCTGGCTTTGGGAAGGTTGGGAGCACCTTAAATCGAGCACAATCGCCGCCGGTCGAGGGAAAGGACCGGCGGCGAGAACAATCAACTGGGGAACGCAAATGACAATATCTGAAGGGGTTCGGCGCGACCACGCCGACGAACGTTTACAGGGCGGCCAATTGGGCACCACCTCGGTCGTCTTCATGGTGCTTGCGGCGAGTGCGCCGCTCGCGGTCGTGGTGGCGCTGATGCCGATCGCTTTTGCCTATGGCAACGGCGCCGGCCTGCCGGGCGCCTATTTCATCGCTGTAATGGCTATGATCCTATTCGCCATCGGTTACGTGAGGATCATTCCATTCGTAAAAAATGCCGGGGCCTTCTACGCCTATATCGCTGCGGGCTTCGGGAAGGAGATCGGCTTGGCTGCGGCCTTCATGTCGGCAACAGCCTATTTCACGCTTTGCGGTTCGACTTTGGCAGCGCTGGCATTTTTCTGCGCCGACCTGTTCAAGACCATGACCGGCATGGACACACACTGGGCCGTATGGGGCATCCTGAGCACGCTCCTCATCTTCTTTGTTTCGACCCGCAAGATCACCTCCGCCGCCATTGTGCTGACCCTGGTCCTGCTGACCGAAATTGTCGTCATCGTTGCGTTGGACATCGCGGTTTGGGTGCGCCTGGGGCCGCCGGCTTTCAACCTCAGCGACTTTTCCATCCCGAGCGTTTTTGCGCCTGGCCTCGGCATCGCCTTGATCTATGCATTCAACGGCTTGGCTGGCATCGAAGGCACGGCGATCTACCAGGAAGAAGCCAAGGACCGCACAAGGACGACCAAGCGCGCAACGTTCATCGCCCTGCTGCTGGCTGGAGTTTTCTACATTCTGACGGCCTGGTCGCTGGCCAGCGCAGTCGGTAGCGGCCATGTGGCAGCAATCGCCGGTGCCGACCCCGGACATTTCGTCTTTGCGCAGGCAAATGACTATCTTGGCGCCTGGAGCGGCACCATGTTCAGCATCCTGGTCATCACCAGCGCCTTTGCGGCGTCTTTAGGCCTCTTCAATAACGCGTCGCGCTACGTTTTTGCCCTGGCCCGAGATAGGGTGTTGCCTGCCACTTTTGCCAAGACCCACCCTGTCAATCATTCCCCCCGCAATGCGGCGGTGCTTCTTGGAAGCATCCTTCTCGTTGTGATCGTGCTCTCTGCGGTGAGCGGGCTCGACCCGCTGCTCAATGTATCACCGGCCTTGATCGGCATCGGGTCGATCAGTCTGATGTTGCTGATCGTTTTGACCTCGTTTGCCATCGCGGTGTTTTTTGCGCGCAGGGGGGAGATATCCATAGCAAAGACGGCCGCACCCGTCGCCGGCGGCGTAGTTGTCGGCATTGCCAGTTGGATGGCGATTACAAACTACTCTGCCCTGACAGGTGTCGATTCTCCTGTGGTCAACAGCCTGATCTGGGTCGTCCCCGCCACTGCGCTGATCGGGTTCTGCCTCGCGGTATATCTTCGTGCCGCCAAACCCGAGACCTACGGCAATATCGGCGCTTCGCGCGTGGAAGCGGCGTGATCATTAGAGGCCGGGCGCTGCCCGGCCATTTTGACGGGCTTAGAAGGGAAGTCGAGATGAACGACCGAATTGAGAAGCTGGTTGACGGGGTCCGCGACCAAGTCGTCGGCTGGCGGCGGCACCTGCATGCCAATCCCGAGCTCTCTTTTCAGGAGCATGAGACCGCAGCCTTCATCGTTGAACGCCTACAGGAAATCGGTGGCATCGAAATCCTGCGCCCGTCCGGCACAAGCGTTGTTGGCCGGCTCAAAGGGAATAGACCCGGTCCGACGATCGCCATTCGCGCTGACTTCGACGCCCTTCCTATCGAGGAGGCCACCGGTGCGGCTTATGCCTCGCAGAGGCCGGGCGTGATGCACGCCTGTGGACACGATGGCCACACCGCCATGCTGCTCGGCACAGCGACGGTCCTGTCGCAACTGCGTGAGGATTTCGCCGGCGAGATCCGGCTTCTGTTCGAGAATGGCGAAGAAACCCCGCCAGGCGGCGCTAAAGGGATGATCGAAGGGGGCGCCATGGATGGGGTCGACCGCGTGATCGGCCTGCACTTATGGTCGCCACTCGAGGTCGGCCAACTCCACATCAATCCGCGGCGCATGATGGCGGCCTGCGACATTTTCCGCATCGAGGTCAAAGGCATCGGCGGCCATGTCGGCGCACCGCACCGCGCTGTCGATCCGATCGCCATCGGTTGCCAGATCGTCACCAATCTCCAGCATTTGGTGGCTCGCGAAATCGATCCGGTGGAGGCTGCCGTAGTTGGTGTCACCGAGTTCCATGCCGGACAGTCCGTCGGTGTCATACCGGCCACGGCTGTCATCAGTGGCGGCACCAACATGTTCGATGCCAGAGTACGGGACCTGATCGAACGCCGAATCGGTGAGATTGCCAGCGGCATATGCTCTGCCCATGGCGCCACCTGCGACTATGCCTATACCCGCGTCTATGACGCCGTGATCAACGACCCGGCGACCGCCGGTATCGTCACCACCACGGCACGCGGCATCTTCGGATCGGAAAAGGTCGAGGAACGCGACCCGATCATGCCCGGAGAAGACTTCTCGGCCTTCGGCCAAGTGGCGCCGTCCTGCTTCATTCTCGTGGGTGCAGGCAATAGTCGAAAGGGAATAACGGCGGCGCATCACGACGCGCGTTTCGACATCGACGAAGACGCCCTGGACATTGGCGTGCGGCTTTCCGTAAACGCTCTTCTCGCATTGCTCAGGCATGGCTGACCCATAAACTCTCCCCGCGCCGCGCCGAATCCTCTATTGCATGAGGCATGAAATCGGCGAGGGGGAGAGAAATGGCTGACGATGTTCACGACCGTCGATTGAGCCCGGTGCCGACGCTCGAAAGCCTCGGACTTCAGGACTTTGCACCGTTCCTCGTCAACCGTATTGCCGCTACCTACAATAGTCAGGTGCAGGAAATGCTGCACAGCCATGATCTGACGACGCCCAAGATGCGGACCTTGGCCGTGCTCGCCACGCAGGGCGCTCTCACCGTTAATGAGCTGGCTTACCTTGCGGTGTTCGAGCAATCGACAATGAGCCGGACGCTGGACGCATTGGAAAAACAGGGTTTTGTCCAGCGCGAACAACGCGCCACCGACATGCGCGTGCGGGAGTTGCGCATCACCGGGGCAGGCCGTGCCATATTCGAAAGTTTCTGGCCGGCGCTTTATCGTCTTTATGACGATATGTTCGAGGGCGTGGCGCCCGCGGACCGCGAGCGGCTTATTGATACCCTGCACAGGGTGCTGGCCAATCTCGACCGTACTCCGCGCAAGGGCGGCGAGGCGCAAGACTAGGCTGGCGCACTGTCAAAGCTGTGGATCGTCTGCAACGCTGCATCGAGCGTGGTTCCGGCTTCGTCGGCAAGTGCGGCTTGCACCAGCCGCCCAAGCCATTGACCGCCATCGTCTCGCATCGACAGTAGCGGCACTGCCGACATCACCTTATCGAACTTGGTCAGCCCGCGGCTGTGGGTATCGGAATATCCCTTGATCAACCGACGGGCACCCAGAACTGCCGTCGCGAGATCGTAATTGGTTGGAAGGACGGCCGTTGCCGTATCCAGCCAGCGCGCCGCATGCGCCATTTCCATCTCGTGCCGCAGCATGCCGCGCCGCATGGGCTTGAGCGCGGAAACGACGTAGAGCCCGGCAAACCAGAACAGCGTTCCCGTTTTGACGTGGCGCCCCTTGCTGACAAAGCGATCTAGCCCATCGTATAGCGGCTTGTTCGCGGTGAGCCAGCGGCCCATCCCGGCCGGCAATGTGCCCGTCACTTCTTCCATGCGCGGATGCATGTATTCGGTGGTGTAGACGACCTGCTCCGCCTTGGCGCCGATTTCGTTGCGGACGCGCTCGAACCGGGTGGCGCGCGTCTTGAGGTCCGCAACCCGGACGACATCGTCATAGGTCAGGGCATTCGCGACATATTTCGCGCCGGCCCCGGTGAAGGCGTAGTCACGATTGGCGCCGCCGGCCTCGATATCCAGCTTGTGCAGGGCGGCCAGACGATCGAGATACTCCTCGCCATAGCGCGGGTCCTGCCAGTCGACGACTTTCTTCAGGCCGGCAAAGGCAATAGGCTGAACGCTCGGGGGCACAGCCGCGCGCAAGCGGACAAGAAGGGCGTCGAGCTTGGGATGAGCCGAGGTGGCCGGCAGGGCCAATTCGATTGGGTCAGGCTTGCGCTGCACCGGATCGGCGGCGCCCTGCTCGGCGCGCTCGAAAGCCGCTGAGAACGCGCGGAGGCTCGCTTCGACACCCTTGCCGCCGGCGCGGATCGCGTCCTCGAAGGCTGCGCGTGCGAACGGCAAAACGCCGGCGCCCGCCAAGGCGCCGAACATGGCCGAGGAAATGACGCTGCCGTTCTTTTCAGCGAGGCGCTGCATGTCGAAGACGATGCTGCGCCGTGCGGCGATACCGGACGCATCGGCCACCATCTGCGGATCGCTGGTGCCGTCGCCGGGCACTTCCTTCTCACCGACCGCATAGGAGCGATGCGTGGACGCAATCAATGTGGTGCGATCAGGCGTCACGAGCCCACGCATCATCGAGCGACCCGCTTCCATAAACTCCGCTGCCAGCACGATATCGACATCGCCAGGCGTGGGCATGAGGGAGAGCACGGGCATCTTGCCGTCGGCGCTGGGGCGCAGCAGCTCGACATAATAGATCGTGGCGCCAGTTCGCTGGGCGACACCAGGCACGGATGTCGATTGAGCGGCCCAGCCCTGGGCCTCAGCCATCGACACGATCCAGTCCGCCAGCACACCGCCCCCCTGTCCGCCCATGGCAAGAATGGCGATGGCGATTGGCTTTTCAAATGGGACAGTCATAGTCCTTGCCTCCTCAAGCGAAAGCTACGCGGCGGGCGGCGCGGCGGCGTTGGAGGAAGCCAATGACGGCGCCGCGAAGCCTGGCCACGACGCGATCGAGCCGGGTCGGATTGTAGATGATGTCGGCGCGGTAGAAGGACGGACAAAGCACCGCCGCTTCTGAAACTTCCCCGCAATTTCCGCATCCCACGCATGTATTGTCGATCGATGCCACCGGGTCGTCCCGCAGCGGATCATCGAGATGCTTGAGGGAAAGAGAGGGACAACCGGACAGTCTGATGCAGGCGTGATCCCCTGTGCAGGTATCCTCGTCTACACCAAAGCGCTGGCGCACCATGCGCTTGCCGTCCTTGACGCCTTTGGAGAACAAGGGCTTTTCGCGCCGCTGCTTGTTCAGCATGCATTCCGACGATGCAACAATCACCTTCGGCCCCTCGACATCCGAGGTCAGCGCCGCCTTGAGCGTGTCGCGCATTTTAGACACGTCGTATGTCCGGTCGATCTGGCGCACCCATTTCGCGCCGATCCCCTGCACCGCCTTGGTGATGGAGTTGTTTGTCGAGCGAAGTGGGTTTTCAGCGCGCGAGGACAGGATGTCCTGCCCTCCGGTGGCCGCTGAATAATGGTTGTCGACGATCATGATGACGCCGTCATGCTTGTTATAGACGGCGTTGCCGACGCTCGTATTGAGGCCATTGTGCCAGAATCCGCCGTCGCCCATTACCGAGATGGGACGCTTGCCGGCCGGCACGTTGAACGCTGAGGCCGACGCCGGGCCAAGACCGTATCCCATGGTGCTCCCGCCGATATTGAACGGGGGCAGGATGGAAAACAGGTGGCAACCAATGTCGGCCGAGATGTGATGCTGACCCAGTTCCTTTTCGACCAGCTTCATCGCCGCGAAGATAGGCCGTTCCGGGCAGCCGGTACAAAACCCGGCAGGACGGGCCGGCACCGCCTCTGCCAGGGCCTTGACCTCGGGACTGCCGAGGACTGCTTCGGCGCTCGGCAGGGGCGGACGATTGCCGAGCATTTGCGGCTCGAACTCGTCGAGGAAAGACTGAATGCCCTTCATCAGAACACTTGCCGTGTAGTCGCCGCCCATGGGCAGTCGGTCCTTGCCGGCGACCCGGGTCTGTACATCCTTGCGGCGAAGCGCGGTGTTGACGGCCTGCTCGAGGTAATCGGGATGGCCTTCTTCCACCATCAGCACGGCGCGCTTGCTCTGGCAGAAGCGCACGACTTCGTCGTCGAGCAGCGGATAGGTGACGTTAAGCACGTAGAGCGGCACCGATGTGTTGCCGTAGCTGTCGGCCAGACCCAGCAATTGCAGCGCACGGATGACCGAGTTGTACATACCGCCCTGCAGGACGATGCCGACCGGGCCTTCCTCGGGGCCGAAGAATTCGTTGAGCTGGCGCTCGCGGATAAAGTCGAGGGCAGCGGGCCAGCGCTGTTCGAGCTTTTCCCGGTCGTGCACGGTGATCGATTGCGGCGGCAGGACGATGCGATTCAGGTCCCGAACCGGATTTTCCAGCGCCTCTCTCATCGTGAAGGCTGGCTTCCTGTTGTCCTTGGCGACGAACTGGCCATGCACATGGCAGGCTCGGATACGCACCTGAAGCATGACGGGTGTGTTGGACGCCTCGGAAAGTTCGAATCCGTCTTCAACTGACTTGACGATAGATTCCAGATTGGGCCGGGGATCGAGCAGCCACATCTGTGACTTCATCGCAAAGGCGTGGCTGCGCTCTTGGGGGATCGATGAGCCTTCGCCGTAGTCCTCCCCGAGAATGATCAGCGCGCCACCCTTCACTCCAGACGACGCCAGGTTGGTCAGCGCATCGGATGCTACGTTGGTCCCGGCGGTGGATTTCCAGGTGACCGCACCGCGCAGCGGATAGTTGATCGACGCCGCGAGCATGGCGGCAGCAGCCGCTTCAGACGCCGACGACTCGAAATGGACGCCAAGGTCGTCGAGGACCGGTTTTGCATCAGCGAGCACATCCATGAGATGTGAGATCGGCGACCCCTGGTAGCCGCCCACATAGGACACACCGGACTGCAGCAGCGCCTTGGTGATGGCCAGGATGCCTTCACCCCGGAACAGTTCTCCCTCCCCAAGGGTCAGGTCTTCAACCTCGCGGGCAAAAGAGCGTTCGGCCATGTGCACCTCCCAATAATATGCATTTGCATATTTATGCAGATTAGATTGCGTGTCAAATAAGAAACGGGGGCCGAAGCCCCCATTTTTTAATCTGCATATATGCCGGTCTGGCTGGCCACCTGGCGGTAGGCGGCCCCTGCGGTAAAACCTCCGTCGATGACGAAGTCCTCCCCCGTGATGAAGCTCGATGCGTCCGAGACGAGGAAAAGCACAAGCTGTGCAATTTCCTCGGGCGTTCCGCTCCGCTTCATCGGCGTCATGCCGATCATCGGTTTGAGATGCGGGCTGCTGGCGTTGAGGCCAGTGACGACCAAACCGGGACAAATGGCATTCACGCGAATGTTGTGGCCGACATATTCCATGGCCGAACTGCGCGTCAGGCCGCGCAGGCCCCACTTGCTCGCGGTGTAGGCCGGGTCGTAGTGGCCGGAAAATCCGCTATTGGACGAAATGTTGACGATCGCGCCGCCGCCGCCATCCGCCATCACCGGCGCAACGGTCTGAATGCCCAGAAACGCGCCCGTCAGATTGACCCGCAGCACCCGCTCCCATGCCTCAAGGCCGGTATCGGCGACCGTCGTGCGGTTGATGATGCCGGCATTGTTCACGAGGATGTCGATCTTTCCCATCCAGTCCGCCGCAAGCGTTGCAATGGCCTGCCATTCTTCCGGCCTGGTGACATCAAGGCGCTTGAAGCGCACTGCATGTCCGGCGTCCGACAATTCCTGTTCGAGGGCCCGACCTTCTGCCTCGAGCACATCGGCTATGATCACGCTCGCGCCTTCCGCCGCCAGAAGCCTGACCTCGGCCTCGCCCTGACCCCGGGCGCCACCGGTGACAATGGCAAGCTTGCTCTCTAGTCGTGTCATCTCAAGACCCCGCTTCCATCGTGTGCTGGCGTTGGCTGCCCAGCCCTTCAATACCAAGAGTCATCACCTGCCCAGACCGCAGGAAGATCGGCTCTGGTTTGATGCCCATGCCCACTCCGGGCGGTGTCCCTGTGGCGATTACGTCGCCCGGCTCGAGCGTCATGAAATGACTGATATAGCTGACCAGGTGGCGGACCCCGAAAATCATGGTCTTTGTGCTACCCGCCTGGCGTCTCACTCCGTCCACATCGAGCCACATCGAAAGATTTTGCGGATCAGCGACTTCATCGGCCGTGACAAGCCAGGGGCCGATGGGTCCGAACGTGTCATGGCTCTTGCCCTTGGTCCACTGACCGCCGCGTTCGGACTGAAAGCTGCGCTCGGACACATCGTTGACGAGGCAAAAGCCGGCCACATGGTCCATGGCAGTGTCTTCGGTCACATATTTCGCGCGCGAGCCGATCACCACGCCCAGTTCGACTTCCCAATCCGCCTTCCTTGATCCCTTTGGGATTTCAACGTCGTCGTTCGGGCCGATAATCGCGCTTGTCGCCTTCATGAACAGGATCGGCTCGGCAGGCGGCTCCTTACCGGTTTCCCGGGCGTGATCGGCGAAGTTAAGGCCGACGCAGATGAACTTGCCGACCTGGCCAACACATGGCCCAATCCGCTGCCCTTCGGGCAGTGTCGGCAGCCTTGCAGGATCGAGCGCGGCGATTTTCGACAAGGCGTGGGGCGAGAGTGCCTTGCCGGCGACATCATCAATTATGCCGCTTAAGTCGCGCAGCACATTGTCTTCATCGAGCAAAGCCGGCTTTTCGGCGCCGGGCTGACCGATACGAAGCAGCTTCATTCCGCGCGCCGATAGCCAGCAAGACTGTTATCTTCAACGTCGGGTAGGTTGACGACGATGTTGTCTGGCGTGCGTGTGGTAAGCCACACCAGTTCTTCGGTGGTCGACATATTGGCTTCAACATGGGGCCAGTTCGGCGGCACGAAGACGAAGTCGCCTTCCTCCATGTCAAAATATTCCGAATAGCTTTCGCCGAAATAGATGCGGCCCTTACCCTTGAGCACATAGCCACCTGTCTCGGCTTCACCGTGATGATGCGGCAGCGAGCGGTAACCGGGGTCGTTGCTGACCTTGCCGAACCAGATCTTGGTAGCAGGTGTGTGTTGCGGGCCAACACCAGTTACGCGAACGCAGCCACCGGACTGCCCCGTGCTGATATCCTCAGAACCCTTGCGGGTGACCACTGCCCTGATATCCGATGCCATTTTTCCTCCAATCGATCGGGCCAACACATTGCGTTGGCTGATAGTGACTTTTAGTTTAGGTATGAATTATATCGCTCTGCCGCGGGGGAATTTGCATGAACGAACAGTCGAAGGCCTGGATCGACGCCGAAACAAAGATTGCCGACGCGCCGGAGGACCACCATGACCAGCTTCGGCTGTGGTTGCGGCTTTTCACGGTCGCGCGGCTCATGGAAAACGAGGTGCGCAGCCGCCTGCAGGACCAGTTCGACGTGACATTTCCGCGCTTCGACATCCTGTCGCAACTGTACCGTGTTCCCGAAGGACTGATCCTGGGTGAGCTGTCGCAGCGGCTCATGGTATCGCCGGGCAATATTACCGCAGTCATCAAGCGCCTCATGGATGACGGCCTCATCGTCCGGATCCAGAATCCGAACGACAGGCGCGAGAACATCGTACGCATGACACCATTGGGCACGGCGCGGTTCACAGAGATGGCGGCCGCCCACGAGGGCTGGATCCGCTCGCTCTGCGAAGGGCTGAGCCCTGCCGATGTCAAATCGCTGATGGCCCTGTTGCTCAAGATGAAAACCTCCGCGCGCCGCTCGCTCGCAAAATCGCGCTAAATCTCGTCCGGAACGACGGCCAGGGCGACGATCTCGATCTTGGCGCGATCTTCCATCAGCGCCACGACCTGCACCGCCGCCATGGGCGGGAAATGCCGGCCGATAGTGTCGCGATAGGCCGCGCCGATTTCTTTGAGCCGCGATTTATAGGCGTGCCTGTCCGTAAAGTACCAGGTGAGTTGGATGATATGCTCCGGCTTGGCATCGGCCTTCTCAAGCACCGTGACGATGTTCTTCAGCGTCTGGCGGACCTGGGCGACAAAGTCGTCGGACTGGAATTCGCAATTCTCGTCCCAGCCGACCTGGCCGCCGACTTGCACAATGCGTCCACGCGTCGAGATTCCGTTGGCATAACCGATGGGCTTGACCCAATTGTCCGGTTGGATGAATTGGTGGGTCACGGCGTAGGCTCCAGGTAACGGGAAAGGCCGGCGCGGACGTCGTCCGGCCAGCGTGTGGATTTGTGATCTTCAAGCGAGGTAGCGACGATGCGTTGCTGGATGGTCCAGATCACGTGTTCGCCGACGCTCACCACGGTTTCGAGGTCGAGCGATGCGCCCCCGACCTTGCGAACGTGGACAGCGAAGTCGAGCACATCGCCATAGGTGGCCGGCCGCTTGAACTCGATATGCATGGTGACCGTCGGCAGGCCCATCTTGCGCTCGAACATCAACTCCTTCCAGGTGACCCCGAAGGAGGCGAACATCGCTTCGTTCACATCGACGAGCATGGACAGGTAGGCCGGGTGATAAGCGATGCCGGTGAGGTCGCAGTCGCCGAACCGCAGAGGCTTTGATTGAGTGAAAGGCATTGATTACTCCCTATCCGGCCAGCACTTCGCCACCCGCGACGGCGATCGCCTGTCCGGTGATGGCTGACGCTCCAGGCCCGGCCAGCCACAGCACTGCGTCGGCCACTTCCTTTGGATCGACCAGACGACCCTGCGGATTGGCGCGAGCCAAATCCGCCCGTGCCTCATCGGCACTGCGCCCAGTCTTGTTGACGATTTCGGCGACCGCGCGCCCGATCAGCGGCGTGTCAGTAAAGCCGGGGCAAACCGCGTTGACGGTGATGCCGCTGCGCGCCAGCTCCAATGCCAGCGACCGGGTCAGTCCCACCACACCATGTTTGGCCGCCGCATAGGCGCTGACATAGCGATAGCCGGTCAATCCTGCGGTGGACGCGATGTTGATGATCCGTCCCCCTGCCCCGCCCGCTTTCAGGTCCGGCAGAAATGCCTGCGTCACGAGAAAGACGCTGGTGAGATCGGTGGCGATGACCTTGTTCCACATCGCTGCCGAGGTTTTCTCGAAAGAGGCACTCGGCGCCTCGCCGGCATTGTTGACGAGGATATCGATCGGTCCGAAACCAGCGTGCGCTGCCTCGGCCCCCCGAATAACGCCCTCAGGATCGGTAACGTCAAAGTCGCCGACTAACCACACGCTATCCGCAGGCAAATGCCTGGTACGCTGCCCGAGCCGGTCGCTATCGCGTCCAGTCAGCGTCACCTTGGCACCCGCATGCACGAGCGCTTCGGCGATAGCCACGCCGATGCCCCCTGAGGCGCCGGTGACCAGTGCGTGACGTCCTTCGAGATTGGTTATTCCAATGCTCATCGGGAGGCCCGCTCCAGATTGTTCTCGTATTGCGACTTGGCCGAGTAATACTGCTTGGGCCACGGTATCGACTTGATGCCGATTTTGGCGGTTTCGTGCATCAGCCAGCTTGGGTCGGCCAGATGCGGCCGGGCGACGGCGCAAAGATCGGCCCGTCCCGCAGCGATGATCGAATTGGCGTGGTCCGCTTCGGAAATGGCGCCCACGGCGATGGTCGGAATGCCGACTTCGTTGCGGATCTTGTCGGAGAATGGCGTCTGGAACAGGCGGCCATAGACCGGCTTTTCGTCCTTCCACACCTGGCCGGACGAGCAGTCGATGACGTCGGCACCGGCCCCCTTGAACATTGCCGCAAAGATCGCAGCGTCTTCAGGCCCATTACCGCCCTCTGCCCAGTCGTGACAGGACAAGCGCACCGAGATCGGCTTGTCGGCCGGCCAGGCCTTGCGCACGGCTTCGAAGACTTCGAGCGGGAAGCGCGCACGGTTTTCATGGCTGCCGCCATATTCATCATCGCGCCGGTTGGTCAGCGGACTGAGGAAGCTCGACAACAGGTAACCGTGGGCGCAATGCAGTTCCAGCCAGTCCACCCCGGCCTGAGCGGCTCGAAGGGCGGCCGCGACATGGTCGGCCTTGACGCGATCCATATCGGCCCGATCCATGGCCCGGGGCACCTGCCCGGTCTTCAGATAGGGCAAAGCCGAAGCCGAAATCAGCGGCCAGCCTCCCTCTTCCAGGGGTTGATCGATGCCGTCCCAGGCAAGCTTGGTCGAGCCCTTGCGTCCGGCATGACCCAGCTGGCAGCCGAGCTTGGCATCGCCGTTGGCGTGCACGAAATCGGCCAGCCGCTTCCATCCGGCTGCCTGCTCATCGTTCCAGAGGCCAAGGCAGCCCGGGGTAATGCGCCCGTCGGGCGACACGCAGGTCATCTCGGCAAAAACAAGGGCCGCTCCGCCCATGGCCCGCGCGCCGAGATGCACGAGATGGAAGTCGTCGATCAGCCCATCCTTGGCCGAATACATGGCCATCGGCGAGACCACGACGCGGTTCTTGAGCGTCACGCCGCGCACCGTAAACGGCGTCAGCATCGGTGGCACACCGCGCTTGTCCGGCTCGGCGTTGAGGCCTGTCGTGGTGGCGAACCAACGTTCATAGCCTTCCAGCCAATCGGCATCGCGCAGACGCAGGTTCTCATGGCTGATGCGCTGCGAGCGGGTCAGCATGGAATACATGAACTGCTCGGGTGGCAGCGTATCGGCATAACGCCGGCCCACCACTTCGAACCATTCCATGGCGTTGCGTGCCGCATTCTGAATGCGGGCGACGTCTACGCGACGGATTTCCTCGTAGGATTGCAGAACCGCCGGGATCGCGCTCACGTCATGTCCATGGATGCCGAACTGGTTGGTCAGCTCGATAGCGTCCTCGATGGCGAGCTTGGTGCCCGAACCGATCGCAAAATGCGCCGTATGCGCCGCGTCGCCCATCAGCACCACATGCGAGTGCCCGTTGAAATGGCTCCACTTGCCGCAGATGAGGCGATTGAAATTGAGCCAGGCAGAGCCGCGCATATGCCGGGCGTTGGTCATCAGCGGCGCGCCTTCGAGCACCTCGACAAACAGATTCTGGCAGAAGTCGATGGACTGGTCCTGGTCCATCTTGTCAAGACCGTGGGCGTGATAGGCCTCATCGGTAGTCTCGACGATAAAGGTCGAGGTGTGATCGTCGAATTTATAAATATGGGACTGAAACCAGCCGTGTTCGGTTTTGCGGAAATCGAACGTAAAGGCATCGAACAGCTTGTTCGTGCCCAGCCAGATATAGCGGTTGGGACGCGTCTGCAGGTCGGGCTGAAAAATATCCTGGTAGGCGTTTCGGATGCGGGAATTGAAGCCGTCCGAGCCGATGACCAGATCGGCGTCCGGGAAGTCGAGATCACTATTGGCCTCGGTCTCGAAGACCAGCTTGACGCCAAGTTCCTCGCAGCGTCCCTGCAGGATGTTGAGTAGTTTCTTGCGGCCGATGCCGACGAAGCCATGGCCCGACGTGCGCTGCCGCGTCCCCTTGAACAACACTTCAATGTCGTCCCAATGGTTGAAGGCATCCTTGATGACGGCTGCGCTTTCCGGGTCCCATTTTTCCATGGAATCCATGGTTGCATCCGAAAACACTACGCCCCAGCCAAACGTGTCATAGGGCTTATTACGCTCGACGACGGTGATATCGTGCTCGGGATGGTTCTTCTTCATCAGCAGGCTGAAATAGAGGCCCGCAGGTCCCCCGCCGATACAAACGATGCGCATTTCGCTTCTCCGTCATAGCCACAGCTGGTCGAGGCAATTTACTTTATGATTAAACTATCTTCCCACTTCAATTAGTCAAGACCTAAACTAATTTTCCATCCCGTTTCCGAGTGACAGTTCGGGATTTACGCGACGCGGTTGGCCTCGATGTCCATCCTGCGCAGCTCACCCTTGAAATCCCGCAGGTCGACGGTTTTGGGATCGGACAACATCGCGCTGGCCATTTTCTTGATTTCACCGCGCTGCAATTTCTGGGTTGCGGTGGTTGGCAGGCTGGAAACGAACGCCACGTAGCCGGGGACCTTGTGATAGGCAAGCCGCTCCGCGGAGGCGCGAGCGATGCGGCGCGCCAGATCAGCGCCAGGCGCATTTGCGCTTTCTGCAGCCAAAACAATCAGCGCCATGACCTCTTCGCCGCGCAACTCGTCCGGCACGGGCGCAACCGCGACGCTGGCGATGTCTTCGAGATTTTGCAGGACCCCCTCGACCTCGACCACCGCGATATTCTCGCCTGAGCGGCGGACGATGTTTTTCTTGCGGTCAACGAAATAGAGCGCACCGTCCTCCCCGCGCCGCACGACGTCGCCCGTGTGGAACCAGCCGCCTGTCCAGGCCTCCTCCGTTGCGACCGCATCCTTGAGGTATTCGGTGAAGAAGCCGCGTCGCGGATCGTCTCCGGCTGCCTTGACGACCAGCTCACCCGGCTCCCCTTCCATGGCATCTGCCCCGGCGTCATCGACAATGCGATAGTCCATGTCAGCGTGTGGATAGCCGATGCATCGCATCGCCAGGTGCCGATCGCCCCCGGCGGTCGACGTAGTAGCCCCGCCACCCGTCTCCGTCATCGCCCATGCCTCTGTCAGCTCGATGCCGAACCGGTGCTCGAATGTTTCCTGATGCAGGGGATCGACGCCTGCGCCGAACGCGATGCGAACCTTGTGGCCCCGGTCATGCTCGGTCTCGGGCAGCTTGAGAAGGATCGCCGGCATTACGCCGAGATAATGAATGAGCGTCGCGCCGGATTGCGCCACTGTTGCCCACCAGCGCGAGGCACTGAACCGGTCGAGCGGCACCAACGTCGATTGCAGGATGATGGCACCAAGGGCGGAACAGCCGAGCGCATTCATGTGGAACATGGGCAGCGGGGTCAGGATCACCTCTTCCCCCGTCTGTAGCTTGCCGCCATTGCCGGCGCCCACATACCACTGAGCCAGCCTGACAAAGTAATCGTTCGACAACACGCAGCACTTCGGCTTGCCGGTGGTCCCGGACGTAAAGAGAAACGCGCAAGGATCTTCCGGCCTCGCCTCGAAGCGAGCAGCCTTTTGGCGCGCAGGAGGAACTGTGTCGGTCGGGCCGATGACGCGATCGGACGTCAAGCCGGCCTCGCCCCCGACGCGGTGATAGGCCGGCAACGCTACCAGCAGTTCAGGCTCGGCGATGGTGAACTGATAGGCCACCTCTTCGCTGCGAAGGTCGGGATTAAGCGGTAGGATGCCAACGCCCAGGCTGTTCAACGCGAGGAAATGGACGAAAAAATCCGGGTGGTTGTCGAGCGAGATGGCGACCACACTGCCCGCCCCATAACCCGCCTGCCGATAGGCTTCACTTTGTGCCGCCACCAGCTGAGAGAGCGCACCGTAGGCAATCTGCAATCCGCCCGGTGCATAGTCGAGCTTTGCTGCAGCGGGCAGCGAAAGAAATATCTGCTCGGGTCGAGCAAGCACGGCGTCGGCAAAAAGGGAAAAAGGCGTGGTCATCTTGTCTTCTCGCAAACCCGGACCGCCAAGCGGCCACGTCGGATGATCTAGTGGGCGGCTTGCCGCAGGTTCTGCTTTCGGGCGCGCCAGTCGATGCAACCCGGTTGTGCCAAGGGGTCCTGCGCAATGCCGCGCAGCTTTTCGCGCTGGACCTTCTGGGTGGAGGTCGTGGGGAGGCTGGGTACGAAGAGCAGCAGGCCGGGCACTTTGTAGTATGCAAGCCTCTGTGCTGCGGCGTCGAACAGGGCCTCGGCCAGCGCGGCGGTGTCCTCCGTGCCGGAGACCACGACGGCCATGACCTCTTCGCCGCGCAGCGGGTCGAGGGCCGCAATGATCGCGACCTGTGCCAACCCTGGCACCGAGGCCAGGACGGTCTCGACTTCAGCCGCGGCAATGTTCTCACCGGATCGCCGGATGATGTTCTTCTTGCGATCGACGAAATAGAGCCGACCGCTTTCGTCGCGGCGCATGACGTCCCCGGTATGGAGCCAGCCACCCGACCAGGCCTTCTCGGTTGCTTCCTGATCATGCAGATAGCCGGAGAAAAATCCCTGTCGCGCCTCGCCGGTGCCTGAACGAAGGAGGAGCTCGCCCCGCCTGTCCGGCGGCACGTCTTTGCCGTCATCGTCGGTAAGGCGAATTTCGAGCGGCGGGCCCGACCGGTCCGGCGATCCGATGCAGCGCTCGCCGATGCTGCGCGGCTCGAATGCGGCGCACAATGTTCCTGCGCCACCAGTCTCCGTCATCGCCCAACCTTCGAGAAGCGGAACACCGAAGCGTGCCTCGAATGTCGCGTGATGATCGGGGTGGACGCCGCCGCCCAATGCGAAACGCACCTCATGCGCACGATCATCCGAACTATGTGGCAATTGCAGCAGGATGGCCGGGATGACACCCAGATAGTGAAAGGCAGTGGCCTTGGTCTCGCGCGCCGTGTCCCACCAATCCCTGGGGTGAAACCGGTCGATGATGATCTGCGCGCCTCCGCTGCCCAGCATGCCCATGAAGCTGTGTCCCATGGCGTTGACATGGAAAGCCGGGAGAGGGTTCATCAGCCGTTCTCGGCCCGGCTCGAGCGCGATCAGCCCGCGCTGTGCCCCATACCACCAGGCCCAGTTGAGGAAGAACCGGTTGGACAGAATGCATCCCTTTGGCGTACCTGTCGTCCCGGAGGTATAGATAAGCGCCGCCTCCTGCTCCAATGCCGGTTCGCCGGAGGTCAAAGCGCCACCGGCGGCAGGCACCTTACCGCCAGAGGTCATGACCGGAATGTTGAGCGAGGACGCTACCGGGTCCAACCGAGACGCGTGGCTGTCGAGGCGGACGAGCAGGGACGCGCCGCTATGCCGGAGCAAATACTCGACTTCTTCTTCCCGCAGATCGGGATTGACTGGGACAACGCTTATTCCCAGTCGATTGAGCGCCAGCCAATTCAGAAAATGCGCCGGTCGGTTTTCCAGGGACACCGCCACGCGCTGCCCTGCGACATATCCCGCGCCAGCGAAGGCGTTCGACAGGTCAATTGCAGCTTTCAGAACGTCGGCATAACTCAGGCTGCCTTGGGCTTCGTGCCAAAGCACCTGCACCTTTTCCGGCAAGACGAACAGATCATTGGGACCAAAGGCCTCAGCCTGCCGTTCCAGCAGTCCGAAAACGGTGCCCGCCGACAGATAATGCTGCCCGAGCGCCAAGTTTTCAGCCGGGCTGAGAAGGTCTGTCATCCTCAGTGCTCCACCAGCGCAATGACACGCAGCGGGCTGCCGGAGCCTTCCCTGATCTTAAGCGGGGCCGCGATGATTAGCGCGCCTTGCGGTGGCAGGGCGTCGAGTCTGGCGAGGCATTGCAGGCCGTATTTGCCGGCGCCATGCAAATAGTGATGCGCCGGATAGGGTGGATCGAGGTGGCCGCCCTGCCCTGCATCGGTGCCGATGGTTTCCGTCCCGACGCCGAGCACGTCGCGCTCTTCCACCAGCCAGCGCATCAATTCCGCGTCCGGCCCGGGCGTATGCGCGCCGGTGTCGTCAAGATTGGCATAGGCTGCGCCACGCTTCAGTGACCAGTCGGTCCGTAGCAGCACCCAACTGCCGGGCGGGATGCGTCCATGCTGGGCTTCCCATGCCTCGACAAACGTCACGGTTACCAGAAAGTCCGCATCCTCAGCGCTCTCTGCCGAGCAATCGATCACACAGGCCGGCGCGACCATAAGACTGGTCGGCATGGTATCGACGCTGTTATGCGCAAGGTAGCGACCAGTGATCCAGTGGATAGGCGCATCCAGATGGGTCCCAGTATGCTCGCCAAAACTGATATTGTTCCAATACCATGCCGGGCCGCTATCATCGTAACGAGAGATGGGCTCGATACGCACCGGCCAGGACTGGCCCAATTCAGGAGGCATGACGATGGTCGGCCCGCCCGGATCGAGCGTCTGGGTCAGGTCGACCACGCGCACCTTGCCACTGGCAAGGGCGGCGGTCATCAGGGCGATGGGCGAAGTTGGTTCGTTCATGGTCATTGCTGCCAGAGATCGCGTTCGATTTCCTTGGGATTAGCGGCGAACCGCTCGCGGAAATCCTTGGCCACGTCGCCCACCCAGCGTTCCTCTTCGCCACCTTTCAGGGCCGCGACGATTTCGTTGGCGACAGCGGATGGCTGCACCTTTGGCGGTGGCAAGTGTTCCAGCCAGTCGATCTCCATCGGACCGGTAAAGACGTCCAGCACTCGCACGCCGCTTCCACGCATTTCTGCGCGCAGGGCCTGCGAAAACGACAGGCTGGCCGCCTGCGTGGCCGAGTAGGCGGCAAAGCCCGGCCAACTCAGATGCGCAAAGATCGACAGCAGGTTGACCCAGGCAGCCGCACTGTTATCGCGGTCCGCGCCCCGTGAGCGCATGACGGGCCCAAAGTGGTGCGCTAATCGCAGAGCGCCGAAATAGCTCACTTCCATGGCGTCGCGCGCCTTGAGCAGCTCGGCACCGGACATTAGGCTCCCTGGCCGCAGATGCAGCGCGGTGTGCAGCAGAATATCTGTCTTGGCGCCATAATCGGATGCCAGCGCCGAAACGGATTGATCGTCAGCCAGATCGAGATCCACCAGTTCTACCGCACCGAGCGCTTCCAGCTTTGCTGCGACAGCAAATGGCTTCCAGCGTTCCGAAACGCCGATAACCACCTTGGCGGCACCGGCGGCCAGCAAGGACTTGGCCAGCGGCAGCGTAACGGGATTGCGGCCATCGGTAATCAGGCATCGGCGATGCAGCGGGTCGGCAACCAGTTCGCGCCAATGCGGATCGGCGTCGCTGTTCGCGTCGCCATTCTCGGGCCGCGCATAAATCACGGGTTGACCTGCCTTATCTAGGTGGAGGGAAGCGTGCACGCGCATGCCGGACACGCAGTCAGGGCGGACCTCGGCGACGATCGTGGGTCCGCAGTCAAGCACAATCAAGGCCTGCCTCGCGGGCGCCAGCCGCCGGAAATAGGGTTCGCCACTGATCTGGATCGTGGTCACCGAAAGGATCGTACCACCGCTTTGTACCGCAGCGACGACCAGGTTCTCGGACAGGCATTTTGGACAGGCATCCCGCGCCGGGTAACTGACCGTCTGGCAGTTCTGACATGTGTGAAGGGCAAACTGCCCCTGAGCTGCGGCGCGGGTCAGCCCCTGCGCGGCCCTGCTGCGCCTCGCCGGCGGCGGAAGCGGTGCCGTGGTACGTTGCAGCGGGTTCTTGCGCGGCGGGCGCTGGCGCTGAATGCTCATACGCCGTCTCCCCCGAAAATCACCGCGCCAGACGCCAGCCCCCGATCGTAATTGATCATGCCAAAACCAGAGGCAAGCCCGAGACGGGCGCCCGCTACCTGGGTTGCGCCGGCGCTGCCGGTGACCTGACGGATGGTCTCGACGATCCCAAGATGGCCTCCTGCCGCACCGGCCTGGCCCGCCGAAAGCTGCCCGCCGGTCGTATTATGGGGGAAGCTGCCATCGATGGTCAGATCATTATCGGCCACGAACCGGGCGCCATCGCCCTTGGCGCAGAAGCCGAGGTCCTCGAATTGCATCATGACGATGACGGGGTAGTCATCATATGTCTGCACGACGTCGATATCGCCAGGCTCAACACCGGCCATGCCATAAAGCTCATCGACGTCAAGGGCCCAACCTCCGCGATACTGCACGGGGTCGTCTGGAAACGCATTGTGGCGCTCGATGCTGGACAGAAGCCGGGCGCCGCCGAGCCCGTGCTCGCGCATTGTCTCGCCCCGCATCAGCAAGAAAGCCTCGGCGCCTGCGACGGGCATGACGCAGTCGAAGAGCCCGAGCGGATCGACGATGGAACGAGCGCAGAGATAATCATCGAGCGACATCGGCTTCTTCATGATCGCCCGCGGATTGCGCAGCGCGTTCTGCCGCTGCGCAACACAGATGCGGCCGAAGTCTTCACGTGTCACGCCGAACCGATCCATATAGGCATTGGTTAGATGGGCGAAGCTGGCATTGGCGCCGCCCGCACCATGGGGGTAGACGGCATCCTGCGAGAACCGAGAAAAGCCGGCCAGAAGCTGACGAAACGTGTCGGTATAGTTGGTGTCGGCCGCGATGCATGCGACGATGTCGACATCGCCGGCCTCGAGTGCACGCGCCGCTCTACGGATCGCGGCAATGCCCGAGGCGCCACCCATGGCCATGCTGTCGATCCAGCGCGTGGTCAGGCCGAAATGCTGGGTCATGGCAATTGCCGGATCCGGTCCAAGCGTAAAGCTGGCAAGGCTCAGGCCGTCAAATGCCGTGTGGGATATGCCTGAGGCCGCAACCAGGCCACGCAGCGCCGATCCGATCCACCACTGGGCCGGTTGCGTCGAATAGCGTTGATAGGTCAGACTGACGGGCGCAACGGCGTAAATGTCGTTATACGGCTGCCGTTTCCCGTTTCGGCTCAGGGGCATGCTTCACCAAGAAAGTGAGTGGTAGCATCACCTAGATCACGGGGCAGAACAAACAGACTAGCTCAGGAGCGCAGCGGCGAGATTGCCGTTCAGGGCTAGAATGGTTTTTTGGGAAAGTTCACTTCGGCCAAGTCACCCAAGAGGGTAATGAGGCGACGCAGGGCGGGGGAGATTTCGTCGGCGCGCCAAGCGAAATGCAGGTCGATAAGCACAGGAAGATCGTCCACCGGCAACAGGGTGACCCCATCCGGCCGTCGCCTAGCCTGTCGCGCATTGACGAATGCGATGCCGAGGCCCATCCGCACCAGCGCCAGCATCACGGCCTCGCTTTCAGAGTGATGGATGACATTGTAATGCACACCCGCCGCGCGGATCGCCTGGGCCAGTTGGTCGTAATATTGGGGGCTGGCGGAGCGGTGGAACCAGATAAATCGTTCCTGCTGCAACGTTGGCAGTCGCACCGAGGGCAATTGTGCCAACGGAGAGACGTTGGGCACTGCAAGATAGACCGGATGACGTTCCAACCGGATCGAGACCACGTCAGGATCGCCCTTGGGCGGGTTGTAGAGAAAACCACCGTCGAGACGCCGGGCTCGAATTTCTTCGATTTGAGTGAGACTTGCCATGGACAGCAATTCAAGCTGAATGTCGGGTGTACGGTCGCGAAAGCTGCGCATCGATGCTGGCATGATTTCTGAAAGTGCCGCCACTTCGATGAAACCTAGCTTCAGATGCCCAGCTAAGCCCCTCCCGACGCCGCGCACCTCCTCGACCATGCCATCCAGACTGTCGAGTAGCGCCTGACACCGCGGCAACATCACTTGTCCGGCATTAGAAAGCCTGACACCTCGCGGCAGTCGGATGAAGAGTTCCACCCCCAGCTCCTCTTCAAGTGCCGACATTTGGCGGCTCAACGCCGGCTGCGCAACATGAAGAAGCTGGGATGCGCGGCGAAAGTTCTCCGTCTGCGCGACCGCCACGAAATACCTGATTTGACGCAGATTCATTCAGTTCGATACCTTTTCGGCATCATAACCGACCCGCAATTGTATTGGAAGTCCGACCCAAACTGAGGATCATTCAGGCTTAAAGGAATTTTCTGGCACTTGCATGACAGACGCGGGAAGTCTGCCATCCGCCGGAAAACCGGGAGGAAGATGGAAATGAATGCGATAGACCAGAACCCGCGACTGCCACGGACTGACCTCTATGTGAACGGTGCATGGGTCAAGGCAAGCTCGGGCAAAACTATCCCAGTTTTCAATCCGGCGACCGAAGCACAGATCGCCGAAATCGCTGCAGCCTCGCCAGACGACGTCAATCGCGCCGTAGAAGCCGCACATACCTGTTTTGAAAGCACCGCTTGGCGCCGCATGCGTCCGCTCGATCGCGGGCGTTTGCTGGAAAGACTGGCCCTGATCGTCGAGGAACACGCAGACGAACTGGCGCGGCTGGAAACTCTCGACAATGGCAAACCTTACGGTACATCGCGCTATGTCGACCTCGCCTTCACCATCGATGCCTTGCGGTATTTCGGTGGCTGGGCGTCTAAGTCGGCTGGCGAATACATCACCCTTTCCCCATTCTTTGACGATGGCGGCATCTATCGCGCCTATACAGAACGTAAGCCGGTCGGCGTCGTCGGCGGTATCACCCCATGGAATTTCCCGCTCGGCCAGGCCATCCAGAAGATCGCGCCAGCGATTGCGTTTGGCTGCACCGTCGTTTTGAAGCCATCTGAGGAAACCTCACTCACCACGCTTCGCCTCGCCGAATTGATCGACGAAGTCGGTTTCCCCAAAGGTTCGGTCAATATCGTCACCGGTTACGGGCACGATGCCGGCGCGGCATTGGTCGACCATCCTCTGGTGCGCAAGATCGCCTTTACCGGATCGACGGCGACGGGCCAACGCATCCTGGCGGCCTCAGCCAAGACGATGAAGCGCGTCACCCTCGAATTGGGTGGCAAGTCGCCCACCATCATCCTCGCCGATGCCGACCTGGACCGGGCCATCCCAGGCGCCGCCAATGCCATTTTCGGCAATTCCGGCCAGGTTTGTACTGCCGGATCGCGCCTGCTGATTGAAGAACCGGTCTATGAGGAAGTCACTGCCGGCGTCGCAGAAATCGCCCGAGGCCTGCGCCTTGGCCCGGGCCTCGAGGAAGGCACCCAGCTTGGCCCAATCGTGTCGTCCCGCCAGCTTGAACGCATTTCCGGCCTCGTGCAGAGCGGCTTGTCGGATGGCGCGCGCGCCCTTGCCGGCGGCAATCGCCCGGATCGCGACGGCTGGTTCTTCGAACCCACGGTGCTCGCGGATGTCCGGCCCGATATGCAGGTCATCAAAGAAGAAATCTTTGGCCCCGTGGTGTGTGCCATTCCTTTCAAGAACCGCAGCGAGATCAAGGCAATGGCCAACGATACGCCTTACGGCCTTGGCGCAAGCATCTGGACGCGCAATCTCGACCACGCGCACCTGCTTGCCGAGGAGATAGACGCAGGCACGGTGTGGTTCAACACGCACAACATCCTGGATCTGGCCGTGCCATTCGGCGGAACCAAGATGTCCGGCCTTGGCCGCGAATTCGGCACCGAGGCCATTAACGCCTTCACCGAGCCCAAGGCCGTGGTGATGCGCTTGGCCGGCGACTACTGACCATCGGGACCGTGACCGTGACCATGACCAACAGCATTGAAACAGATTATGTGATCGTCGGCGGCGGCTCCGCCGGGTGCACAATGGCAGCACGTCTGTCGGAAGATGCGGCAAATTCCGTCATCCTGCTGGAGGCGGGAGGACGCGACTGGAACCCCTGGATTCATGTGCCGATCGGTTATGGCAAAACCATTGTCGATCCTGCGCTCAACTGGCGTTACGAAACCGAAAAAGGCGCCGAAATTGCCGACCGCCCGATGTACTGGGCCCGTGGCAGGGTGCTTGGTGGATCGTCGTCTATCAACGGCCTGCTCTATGTCCGTGGACAGTCCGGCGACTACGATCATTGGCGCCAACTGGGCAATGTCGGTTGGTCCTATGAAGACGTGTTGCCCTATTTTCGGAAGGCCGAAAACCAGGAAAACGGCGCCGACGAATTCCATGGGGCCGAAGGTCCGCTCGCCGTTTCCAACCTGCGTGAGCGCAATCCGCTTTGCGACGCCTTTATCGATAGCGCAGTTGAAGCCGGTATACCGCGCAATGACGACTTCAACGGCGCCAACCAGGAAGGCATCGGCTACTACCAGATCACGACCAAAAATGCCCGTCGCTGCTCGGCCGCTGTTGCCTATCTCCATCCCGCCTCCAAGCGTCCCAACCTGCGCGTCGTCACCAAGGCGGCGGCAGAAAAGATCATCTTCGAAGGCACCAAGGCTGTCGGCGTCCAATATGAACAGGGTGGCAAGAGCCACATCGTTAGAGCGCGACGCGAAGTCATCATCTCGGCCGGCTCCATTGCGTCGCCGCAACTTCTAATGTTGTCGGGCGTCGGGCCTGCTGCGCATCTGGGCGAATTCGGCATCCCCGTCGTGGCCGATGTGCCGGGTGTCGGCGAGAACCTTCAGGATCACTACGGCGCTATCATCACCTACAAGAGCCGGCTGCCATTGACCGTCAACGACATCATGACAAGCCCCGTGCGCCAGGTGAAGGCCGGCCTCGATTATCTGCTGTTCCGAAAGGGCCCATTGACCATTTCTGCCGCTCAAGTCGGCGCTTTCGTCAAGTCCGGTCCTCAGGCGACGACACCCGATGTCCAGTTCCTGTTCCAGACCTTCAGCCACGACGAATACGATGCCGGCCTGCATAAATTTTCCGGCTTTGCGAACGTCGTTTGTCCCGTCCGTCCTGAGAGTCGAGGCACGCTTAAATTGCGCTCGGCCAGTGCCAAGGACAGCCCATCCATGCAGCCGAACTACCTCTCCGCGGAAGCGGATCGCCGCATCCTGGTCGATGCGATCAAGATTTCGCGCCGCGTGGCGGAGAAGGCAGCCATCAGGTCACATATCGTCGCCGAATACTCCCCTGGTCCTCAGGTGCAGAGCGACGACGAACTGCTCGCCTTTGCGCGCGAAACCGGCCTTTCCATCGCGCACCAGGTCGGCACCTGCAAGATGGGTCGCGACGATATGGCCGTTGTCGATGAAACACTCAAGGTCCGTGGCGTGCAGAACCTGCGCGTGGTGGACGCTTCGATCATGCCCACGCTGATCTCGGGCAACACCAATGCCCCCACGATCATGATCGCCGAAAAGGCGGCGGATCTGATCCGCGGGCGAAGCCTTTGAGCGCTGCCGGCGAAGGGGCCGGCTGCACTCTGGGGATATTGGGGCGCAAAACCCCGACACTAAGCTTGGTTCGGACGTGAGGGCGTCTGGCCACCCTGCCGGCGGGAAACTGGCGGCAGGACGACGAGGGGGAGCAGGTGCCGGTCACGGCGCAGGCTCCGAAAGTGGAGACAGAGCCGTGCAAGACGGTCAGAGCTTTGACTACATCATTGTCGGCGCCGGTTCGGCCGGCTGCGTTCTGGCCAACCGCCTGAGCGAAAACGGTCGCCACCAGGTCCTCCTGCTCGAGGCCGGCGGCAAGGACGACAGCTTCTGGATTCACATCCCGATCGGCTATGGCAAGACCATTATCGACGAGCGCGTCAACTGGAAGTTCCAGACAGAGCCGAACCCCGCCTTGGGCGGTCGCAGCATCTATTGGCCGCGAGGAAAAGTGCTTGGCGGCTCCTCATCGATCAACGGCCTGATCTATATCCGCGGCCAGGCCGAGGATTACGATCATTGGCGCCAACTTGGTAATGCCGGATGGTCCTACGACGACGTACTTCCCTTTTTCAGGAAGGCCGAAAACCAGGAAAACGGCAGCGATACCTACCATGGCGTTGGTGGCCCTCTGACCGTCACCAATCTGCGCGAGCGCAATCCGCTTTGCGATGCTTTTATTGGATCGGCGCAGGCCCAGGGCATCCCACGCAATGACGACTTCAATGGCGCGCAGCAAGAAGGCGCAGGGTATTTCCAGGCCACTGTGCGTAACGGCCGCCGAGAATCCACGGCGACCGCCTATCTGCGCCCTGCCCTTCGCCGGCCAAACCTCACCGTCCTGACCGGCGCTATGACCGAAAAGGTGCTGATGGAGGGCAAGCGGGCTACGGCGGTCCGGTTCAGTTACCGGGGCAAGGTCCTGACTGCGAAAGCCGGTCGCGAGGTGATCCTTTCGGCCGGGTCGGTGAAATCGCCGCACCTGTTGATGCTGTCGGGCATAGGCAATGCTGAGCATCTTGCCGATCAAGGCATCGAACCCAATCACGATCTTCGGGGTGTGGGGCAAAATCTACAGGATCACTACGGCGGCCAGATCACCTGGAAATGTAACCGGGCGATAACCATGAACGACGTGATGATGAGCCGCTTCCGTCAGATGCAGGTTGGTTTGCAATGGCTGCTCACGCGCCGTGGACCGCTTTCCGTTCCCGCCGGACAGGCCGCGCTGTTTGCACGCGTCCTTCCCGATAGCGCGACACCTGATCTTCAGTTCCTCTTCCAGACATTCAGCGGCGGCTACTACGAGGACGGGCTGTTCAAGTTCTCGGGCTTTGCCAATTTCATCTGCCCGGTGCGACCGAATAGCCGCGGCCAGATCACGCTGCGGTCGCCCGATCCTTACGATCAGCCGCGGCTCGAACCCAATTACTTCTCGGACGAACGCGACCGCCGTACCGCGGTCGAAGGTCTCAAGCTGGCGAGGCGGATGGCGGCCAGCAGGCCTCTTGCAGACTTCGTCATTTCCGAACACCTGCCGGGCTCCGAAACGGCGACCGATCGGCAGATCGAGGCATATCTTGTCGAGAACGGCGGCTGCGTTTCGCACCAGGTGGGCACTTGCAAGATGGGAACGGACGCTATGGCAGTCGTCGATCCGAACTTGCGCGTCCACGGCCTTAGCGGTCTGCGAGTAGTCGATGCCTCGATCATGCCGACCCTAATTTCGGGCAACACCAATGCCCCCACCATCATGATCGCCGAAAAGGCCGCCGCTGCAATCTTGGGACAGGCAGCATGACCGGCCGTTCCGAACCCATCCTCCGCCTGACCGGGATCTCCAAGACCTATCCGGGCGTGAAGGCGCTGCAAAATGTCGACTTCGTCGTCCGTGCCGGAGAAGTGCATGCACTTACCGGCGAAAATGGCTCCGGCAAGTCCACGCTCGCCAAGGTCATGTCGGGCATGATCCAGCCGGATGCCGGGCAGATCTTCGTCGATGGCCGGGAACAGACCATATCTTCCCCCGCGGCCGCCATCGCTCTGGGCATCGTCATTATCAGCCAGGAGTTGACCCTTGCTCCGCCCCTGACGGTGGCCGAGAACATCTTTCTCGGTCGCCTCCCCAGGAACCGTTTTGGTCTCGTCGACTGGCCACAACTTGAGCGCGACGCAGAGGCGGCGCTCGATCGGCTGGGCGTCCATGTCTCTCCCCGCGCCAGGGTCAGCGACCTGAGCGTCGAATTGCGCCAGGAAATCGAGATTGCGCGGGCCTTGTCGTCCAATGCCCGCGTGCTGATCCTGGATGAAGCCACGAGTTCGCTGTCGGAAGCGGCTACGGCGCGTCTGCTCAATCTCGTCCGCAAGGAGCGCGATGCGGGCATGGCGGTGGTGATGATTACGCACCGCATGCCCGAAATCTATAGCGCCGCGTCTGTGGCCACCGTCCTGCGCGACGGACAGTTCGTGGCCACCGTAGCGTTGTCAGAAACAGACGAGCAGAAGCTGGTGCGGCTGATGGTGGGCCGCGAAATCCAAGATTTCTACGGCAAGCGCAGCATTGCCGCCGGCGAAACCATCATCGAGATCGACAAGCTCGCTACGCCGCAAGGCATTCTGAGCCCCACCACCGTCAGCGTGCGGCGCGGGGAGATATTGGGCGTAGCCGGGCTCGTCGGTTCAGGCAAGGCCGAATTCGGGCTCGCGCTTGGCGGGGCCATCTCTGCCACGGGCACAGTCAGGGTTGCGGGGCGCCAGGTTGAACTCGGCGATCCGCGGAAGTCGATCCGTGCGGGCATCGGTTTCGTTCCCGATGATCGCAAGGCGTCGGCCTTGCTACTGGTGCGCAGCATTCTCGAAAACTTCTCGCTTGCCTGGCTCGATCGCATCGGCAGCCGCGGCGGCATGCTCAACCTGCGCGGCGAGCAGGCCGATGTGGACGCGGCCATCCGCACCTATCGGGTCGCGACCGGCTCTTCGTCCCCCGCCATCAGCACACTTTCCGGCGGTAACCAGCAGAAGGTCATTCTCGGAAGAACCTTCGTTCGTCGTCCGGATGTTCTCGTTTTGAGTGAGCCAACGCGCGGCATCGACGTCGGCGCCAAGAGTGAAATCTACCGCATGTTGCAGGACGCTGCCGAAGCGGGTGCGGCGGTGATCGTCATATCATCCGAACTGCCTGAACTGCTCGGCATTGCCGACCGCATCGCCGTCTTCTTCGAAGGCAGCTTGGAGAAAATCTTCGACCGCGCCTCGGCGGACGAAGAAGCCATCGCCCATGTCGCCGTTGCCGGCGCAAACCGGCACCACGAAAACTCCCCGCACATCGGAGCGTCAGCATGACCGCACCATCGATCGCAAAGACCGACAGCCATGGCCGTTACGCCGGAGCGCCATCTCTTCTCGGACGCGTCCTGCAGAACCGCTACACCGGTGCGTTGGTCAGCCTGCTGCTGGTGGCCGCTTTTCTGGCGCTGACGCAGCCGGTCTTCCTGACCTGGCCGAACCTGATGAACATCGTTAAATCCAACACCGTCGTGTTTGTTCTGGCGTTGGGCGCCACCTATGTGGTGATCGCCGGCGGTATTGATCTCTCCGTGGCCAGTGCAACGGCCGCAAGTGCCATGATCTTCGGGCTGCTTCTGGCGGCAGGGCTGGCCACACCGGTGGCCGTCGCCGCCGCAGTGCTGTTCGGCGCTTTTCTCGGCGCCATCAACGGCTTCCTGATCAGCTATCTCAAGATTTCATTCTTCGTCGTTACCCTGGGTGCGCTTTCGATGTTTCAGAGCTTTGCGCTGATCATCAATGACGGCGTCAGCGTCAGCGTGTTTTCCGCGCCCGGCTTCGCCCCGGTCAATGCCTTCGTCAACGGCAATGTGGGGCCCGTACCGGTGATCCTGATCTTCAACATCGTGCTTTTGCTCGTGGCCGGCGGCGTGCTCCGCTACACGACTTTCGGGCGCTCGCTCTACGCCATCGGCGCCAATATGGAAGCCGCGCGCCTCAACGGTATCGACGTCAAGCGCGTCATGTTCTTCGTCTTCGTCATAGCCGGCCTCGCTGCCGGTCTAGGTAGCGTCGTTCAGGTCGGCCGGCTGACTTCCGCTTCCGCAGAAATCGACCCGACGCTTCTGATGACCGTGCTTGCGGCCGTCCTCATCGGCGGCACCGCGTTCACCGGCGGCGAAGGCGGAGTCTTCGGCACGATGATCGGCGTGCTGTTCCTTGGCGTGATCCAGAACGGCCTGACACTCAGCGGTGTCTCCTCCTTCTGGCAGGGCATGGTCAGCGGCGGAATCCTGATTTTTGCGGTGTGGCTGGGTGGCATGCGCCAGCTGTTGCGCCGCAGACGGCAAAGCACCGGAAGCTGACCCCGGCAGATGGTGCGTGCACGAGGGGTGTGGACCCGATGGCCCTGGGAGAGGGCGTAAGACAGATGATCCAAGGAAGGGAACTGAAAATGAAACGATCCATCGTAATGGCCGCTGCGGCGGCACTGATGGGCACGCTGTACGCCCCGGCGACTTTCGCCCAGGACGGCACCACGATTGGCTATATTTCGCCGATCGCGGCCCAGCCCGGCCAGCAGGTAATCAATGCAGCCATGGCGAAGGCCGCGGCGGAACTGGGCTGGCAGTGGCGCCTGCTCGACGCCAATCTGTCGGCTGACCGTCAGGTCTCCCATGTCGATACCCTGCTGACGCTCGGCGTAAAGGCTTTCGCGTCCTGGTCTCTCGATCCAAACGCGGTGGCCGGCGCCTATTCGCGCGCCAATGCACAGGGCGTTCCGGTGATTGGCGTCAATTCGAGCGGCGAAGGCGTGACCAGCTCGGTCTGGTGGGCCGCCAATCTCTGCACCGAGGGCGGCGCATACGACCAGCAGGCAGCATGGATTGCCGAGCGCGCGCCTGCCGCCAAGGTCATAGTCATGGGTGGTCCGCCGGTTCCGTCGATCCAGAACAACGTCGCGTGTTTCACCAAAGCCGCCAAGGCTGCCGGTCTCGAAATTGTCGACCAGGTCGACAATACCAAGGACTCGGCCGCCAATGCATCGACCCTTGCCGCTGACGAAGTCCTGCGCTTCCCGGACGTAAAGGTATTCTGGGCATACAACGACCAGAGCGCTCTTGGCATCTCCGCTGCGCTGGCCTCGTCCGGCAAGGCGGTCTACGGCAGCCAATCGACCGAAGGCGTGATGGTTTTCGGCATCAATGGCGACGACGACGCCATTCAGGCCGTTCGCGACGGCCGCATCACCGGAACCTGGGATCCGGACAGTTATGCCACTGGCTGGGCTGTCGCACTGGCGATGAAGAACGCCATCGAAAACCCGACCGGCGAACATCCCGACCTCACCGTCAGCTCGACCCTGTTCACGTCCGACAATATCGACACATGGGTGGCTCCGCTCGAACGCCCCTACTCGCTCGACAATATCCCACTTGCTGATTGACGCCCTTGGCCCGGCGGATCCTCCGCCGGGCACCCCTTTACTGGAGGTAGCTCGATGACCATCGCCGTCAAGCTGAACCCACAGGCCGCAACGCCCGTCATGTTCAGCGCCTTCGCCAGTTCGCCCTTCACCACGCAATCGCCGGTCAAGGCCTGCTCGCTGGACGAAGCCCGAGACTATCTCACCAATCTCATCGCCCCGCACAACCTGTCCTTGCGCGGCCGCGGCCAAAAACTGCACCTCATTCACAACAGCGCAAAGCTGCACAAGCTCAGCCTGCATTTCATTGCCTATAAGTCCGACGCCTCAGGCGTCGATGTCCTTGCGCCTAAGCTCGAGAGCAATCTTTTGGTGAAGGTGCCGCTGTCCGGCACCGCCGAAATATCCCAGGGCAAGGAGGTCAAGCAAATCCGCCCGGGCATGATTTACCTGGCCGAGCCGCGCAAGCCGCTGATGTCGTCCATGTCAGCCGATTACCAGCAACTCACCCTGCAGATCCCCATGTCCGTGCTGCTGCATGCGGCGAGTGCCGAACTGCAGAACAATTGTCCGGACGCGCTGCATTTCGACCTGGATGCGGTCAATAGCGGCCCTGCCCCGCGTATGTTCCTCAGCACTCTCGGCTCTATCTGCCAGGCGCTGGACATGGGCGATGGCCTACTCGACCAGCCAATGGTTCAACGCTCGTTTCAGATGGCGCTGGTCTCGCTGATACTGTCCCTCCCCAACAGCCTCTCCGAAAAGTTCGGCGACAGCCAGCGTTGCGCTATTCCCTATTACATCCGCCGCGCCGAAGAATTCATGCGGGCGCATCTAACCGACGATATCGGTATTGACGATCTGGTACATGTCGCCGGCGTCAGTCGCAGGTCGCTGCATGCCGGTTTCCGGCGCTTCCGGGACACGACGCCGCTCGGATTACACAAGACGATGCGGCTTGAAGCGGCACGCGCAGAAATTCTCAAAGCCGCCGACACGTCGCGCACCGTGACTGATATCGCCACCACTTACGGCTTTTACCACCTCAGCAAATTTGCCCGCGACTTTCGCGCCAGCTTCGGCGCTCTGCCATCAGAAATGATGCGCGGCGGCGCACGATGAGCCCGGCGTAATTCTGCGCTATCGGGCTAACTGCTGCTCCTTTCGCCTGTCGTACCTTCCTGTGCCGCGGCACACTCCGGCTCACACCGCATTAAGGAGGGTAGAATGCCCCGCTTGGAAAACGATCTTTCGACCCTCGGCAACGCCGCCCGTGCCTATCTCGACAGAACCCACGGCATGCATATCGGCGGATACGCCCATGACACCGCCAAAAGCTACGAATTGAAGGACCCCACCAGCGGCCTGGTGTTCGCCCGCGCTGCAGACGCCTCTGCGGGCGATGTCGACGCTGCCGTCCAGTCCGCGCGTAAGGCGCTTACCGGACCGTGGGGCCGCATGCGCCCGAATGAGCGCGAACTGGCCATGCTGCGTCTGGCTGACCTGCTCGAGCGTCATGAAACCGAACTCTCGGAGATCGAGACGCTTTGCTCTGGTCGCCTGCTTGCCAATACGCGCGGCGTCGATGTCGGCTATTCTGCGCACTTCCTCCGCTACATGGCTGGGTGGGCGACCAAGCTTTCAGGGCAGACCGCGCGTCTTTCTATTCCCTATATCCCCGATGGCGAGATGACCGGCTTCACCTTCAGGGAGCCCATTGGCGTCGTCGGCGCCATCGTGCCCTGGAACGTGGCACTGGGTATTGCCGTGTGGAAAATTGCGCCAGCCCTAGCGGCCGGCTGCACGATCGTCCTTAAGCCCGCTCCGCAAACGCCCCTCAGCGCCCTTCGCTTCGCCCAACTGGCCCTGGAAGCCGGCATCCCTGAGGGGGTCATCAACATTGTTACCGGCAGCGGCGCCGAAACTGGCATGGCTCTCGTGCGCCATCCGAACATCAATATGGTCAGTTTCACCGGTTCCACGGCCGTGGGTCGCCAGATCGCGGTCGATGCAGCAGGCAGCTTCAAGCGCTGTAGTCTTGAACTGGGCGGCAAGTCCCCCGTCATCCTGTTCCAGGATGCGCCACTAGAGCGCGCCATTCCGGCCGCTGCCTGGGCAATCTTTTCCAATCACGGCCAGAATTGCTGTGCCGGCTCGCGCCTCTATGTGCATCACTCGATCTATGAACAGGTCATCGAGGGTGTGGCGGACATTGCGAGAGGCATTGCCATCGGCTCGCCGCTCGATGCGGCGACACAAATGGGCCCCGTGGTCACCCAGGCGCAGCAGAAGCGAATTCATGAGCTCATCGAAGCAGGCAAGGCAGAGGGCGCGCGCGTCGTTGTCGGCGGCGAACCGATCGAGGGAGCGGGCAGCTACGTGCCACCCACCATTCTCGCCAATGTACGCCTCGATATGACACCGGTTCGCGAGGAAATCTTTGGTCCCGTGCTGGTGGCCGCCAGTTTCACAACCGACGCGGAAGCGCTGTCGCAGGCCAATGCTTCGGAATATGGCCTTGGCGCCAGCATCTGGACCAACGACCTGGACCGGGTCCATCATATGACGCGGCAGCTCGAAGCCGGCTCGATCTGGGTGAATGTGCACAATGCCCTCGACGTCGCCCTGCCCTTTGGCGGCTGGAAGAATTCCGGCATGGGTGCAGACCTGAGCGAAACAGCCGTTCTCGCCCATACCAAGGTCAAGGCCGCGGTTCATCATTATCTTTGAGGCGCCATGACGCACTTGCATGAGCTATCGCTTGCCGAGATCGCCCAACGCCTGCGAGATGGCGATGTCACCGCAAGGACTGTGACCGATCAAATTCTGGCTCGCGCAGAGGCCCTGGCTGTTCGTACCAATGCTTTCATCACCCTGCTTCCCGAGCGCGCCCGGGCGGCAGCTGACCGCGCCGATGCGGCACGCGCCGCCGGCCGCCTGCTTGGCCCGCTTCATGGCGTGCCCATCACGGTCAAGGACATGTTTGACATTGCCGGGGTTGCGACCACAGCAGGCATGCCAAGCCGGCTCGACCACATCGCCACCGAGAACGCCACGATCATCGACCGGCTCGAAGCCGCCGGAGCGATCGTCATCGGAAAGGTGAACTTGGCGGAGGGCGTGTTCGGCAAATACCTGCCGCCCTTCAATGAGCCACTCAATCCATGGAGCCTCGAGCATTGGGGCGGCGCCTCGTCCGGTGGTAGCGGCGTCTCGGTCGCCGCAGGTCTGGGCTACGGCTCCATGGCTTCAGATACCGGAGGCTCCATTCGTATGCCCAGCGCCGTCAACGGCGTCACTGGCCTCAAGCCAACCTGGGGCCGGATCAGTCGCCACGGCGCCTTTGAACTTGCGGGGCTTCTCGACCATGTCGGCATCATTGCCCGATCTGCGGAAGACGTGGCTTTGATGCTGCAGGCGGTCGCCGGTCCTGACCCCCAAGATCCGACTACCCTCGCCAGCCCGGCTCCCGACTACGGCGCTGCGCTTAATGAACCGGTATCCGGCTTGAGGATCGGTGTGCCGCGGCAGTGGCTGGCACAGGGCGTCGATCCTGATCTCCTCGCGGCAATTGAAACAGCGCTCGCAGATTTTTCCCGGCTGGGCGCCACGGTTTCGAATGCAGCTCTCGCGCCCGAACCCAACCTCGTGGACCGCTGGTACGACATCTGCACCGCACATGTCGCCTTGGTTCATGAAGACAACTTCGCGCGCCACCGGACTAGCTATTCAGAGCCCCTTGCCCTTGCCATCGAAACCGGTCGCGCGCTGCCGGTGGACCGGCTGCAGCGCGCCTATCGGTATCGCGCCGAATTTTCAGGCCGGTTGGCCCATGCGATGATGGATCTGGACCTTCTTGCCGTTCCGGCCATTCCCACAGCGCCGCCGACGCGCCGGGCCGTCGAGACAATGGACAACGACACCATGTTCGCGCTTCATCGCTTCACGTCGCCCTTTTCCATGGCCGGCGTTCCTACTGTGACCATGCCCTGCGGCATCACCTCGGACGGCCTGCCCTACGCCATCCAGCTTGCGGCCAAACCGCTGGCCGAACCTCTCCTTCTCCGCGCTGCGCATGCCTTCCAAAAGGCAACTGCCCACCACCGGCGACGTCCGCTTAAGCTCTAACCGAATTTTTGCGAGAAGTTGGCCATATTCGGCGGGGCAGAAGGCGCCTGGTGCCAGGAAACCAGCCAGCTTCCGATAATACCGGACGGTGAGCGGTCACTTTAGCGCGGCTTAATCGCGTCAACGATTAGCGAAACGAACCCAAGCTCGTTTAGTGAATTCCGGTGATCGCTGAGGAGGGAACGGTATATCGGTCCTGAGGACCAATCCCAGTGGTTGAAGTGGAACCGACCGCCATCATCGCAATACTCAAGAACGTCCACGGAGAACCCTGCAGACCGTAAAACTTGGGTCAGTGTATTGTAGTTGAACACGCTTCTATGGCCCGCAGCAGGATGGTCAGCTGGCCCGGGGCCGCCAATCTTTACCGTGTTCTGATACTCCTCGTTCCGGAAATAGCCATCGGGCACCGCAACACGCAGAAAGCCGCCAGGCTTGAGGAAGTCGAAACATATTTTGGATGCGTCTCGAGCTTCCTGTTCCGTCAGATGTTCAAACACATGCTCGCATAACAGCGCATCTGCACGGCGCTCTCCGAACCATTCCTCCCAGGTATTTCGGCGCAAAAGGTCCAATTGGTCTTGGTGTGTCGCAGTCCAGCCAGGCCATTGTTGGCTCCCGGCGCCGATAATGACCTTCATTCCTTCGCTCGGCTCCGTGGGTTCGCGATGTTTGGCAGAGTGACTGAGCACAGACTAACGCCCGCTTCGAAGTCGCCGCAATAGTGCGTTCAACAACCGCAATTGGCTCGAGAGGCAAGGGGCCGCTATGAATTCTGCGGAGCTTCAGGCATGGTTATTCGCATGACCACCCAATTTGAACTTCGACGGAAGAGTGATGAACTGGTCTATTCTTTTGCCAAAAAGGATCGGCCCGATGGCCTGCAAGGTTTTCAAAGAACAGATCGCGATCTGTGGATCATCTTTAAGGAGCGCCTTGGCTGGGTAGCTTGGGATGACGAGAACCAGACCGTCACAGGTCGGCCTTGGAACATCTTGCCGGAAGATCAATCCACTGACCTCCCGCCACAGGGCGAATGGGTGAGCTTGAAAGGCACCAAGTCGTATGTTTACGAACTCGTGCACGTAACGCAGAGCATTCTGTGAGCCCCAACTTTTAGAAGGGGCACAATCTTGGGGTACAATCCGAAAGGCACTCTCCGGAAAGCCCAATAAATTCAAAAATTTAGGGGAACAAAAATCGGTGGCGGAGAGGAAGGGATTCGAACCCTCGAGGCCCTTCCGGACCTGCACCCTTAGCAGGGGTGTGCCTTCGACCACTCGGCCACCTCTCCAACCGGGTCGGGTCTAGCGGGAGGGACCTTTGATGGCAAGAGGTTTTTGGGCGCGGGGCGAGATTGTCGGGCAAATCGGGGCATGGATGGTTTCGGCCGGCGTCGTCGCGATTTGTTTGGCCTTGGCGCGGGGGCGCGGATAGGTTTCTCGGTGGGCGATCGGGAACGAATCGCGGCGCGAAGCGGCTGGGGCGGACATGACGATTTGTGGCAGGGCGATGAGCCTCGTGCAGTGGACCATGGCGTGTTGGCTGGGTGTCGCGGGATTTGCATTTGCCCAGACGGAGGCGCCGCAATATCCGTTTCCGGCCTCGCCGGTGGAAGGCGTCTGGCGGGCTCAGCTTTTGTCGGAAGTGACAATCCAGGCTTGCGAACTGGGGTATTGCGGCTTTCTCACCACCATCGTGGTGCCCTCGGAAGGGCTGAGTGCGGAGGAAGCCGAGGCTGCGGCGGCCATGTCGCCGGACCAGTTTTTCGATTATCGCAATGAGGACCCCGCGCTGCGCACCCGGCCGATGCAGGACCTGCACATGCTGACGCTGCGGCCGGGAAACAAGCCGGCGATCTTTGACGGGGAAATCTATAACCCTCAGGATGGCAAGACGTATTCGGGCTATGTGGAGCTGACCGGCCCGGACACGATGCGGCTCAATGGCTGCGTGCTCTATAATGTCATTTGCCGCGGCGAGGACTGGGTGCGGGTGCCGCAGGCGGAGCTGGATGCGCGGTCGGAAGCGGCGGCACCGCCGCAACAGTAGGGCACGCCCTCGCGGTTCGAGGCTTTGCCCCGCAAAGCACCTCACCATGAGGGCTACTTCACGTTTCAGGAAGGGTCCCGGCATTTGCCGAGACCACATCCGTCTACATCTTACCGGGCGCGTTGGTTGAAGAGGACCTTTTGCGCTTCCTTGTCGTCGGCTAAGCTTTTGGCGGGGACGTCCCTGCCCCAATTGAGACCAGAAGCAACGGCCGGGCGGGCGGCGAGGCGTTCGAGCCAGGCATGGACGTGGGGGAATTCTTGCCTGGTGATACCGTAGCGTTCCCAGCCCTGGGCCCAGCCGATGGCGGCGATATCGGCGATGGAATAGTCGCCGGCGATATATTCCTTACCCGCGAGCTGCTTGTCGAGGACGCCGAAGAGACGATGGGTTTCGTCATTGTAGCGCTTGATGGCATAGGGGATTTTTTCGGGCGCATAGACCGAGAAGTGGTTGTTCTGGCCGAGCATGGGGCCGAAGCCGCCGACCTGCCAGAAGAGCCATTCATCGACCTTTACCTGGGCGCGCGGATCGGTGGGGTAAAGCTTGCCGAATTTCAGGCCGAGATATTTGAGAATGGCGCCGGATTCAAAGATCGAGATCGACTCGCCGCCCGGACCCTCGGGATCGACGATGGCGGGGATTTTGTTGTTGGGTGAAATCGCCAGGAATTCAGGGGTGAACTGCTCGCCCTTGCCGATATCGATGCGGTGGTAATTCCACGGCACGCCAAGCTCTTCGAGCATGATGTGCACCTTCTGCCCATTGGGCGTGGGCAGTGAATAGGCTTCGATCGGCTTGATCTGGGTGGTCATGAGCACCGTCCTGTTTTCTCGATGAGAGAGGTATATCGGTGTTTTACGATGAAGAGCAAGACATGCCCACCCAAACCTCCCCCTTGGCAGGGGGAGGAGTCAATCGAGGTGAAGGCTCATGCCCGCATCAGGTGCATTTGCGGCTGGCCATTGCCGCGCAGGGCCGGCGAGAAGCCATGGATATCGACGGTCGCCGTAACGCGCTGGCGATGGGCGGCGAACATGAAGGTTGGCGTGACGTTGACCGGTTCGTCGAACTGAATGGTCACCGTGTAGTGCTGCATGCTGCCCAGGACTTGCAGGCCGATAAGCAGGCCGCGGAAGGGCTGTTCGAGGTAAAAACCCTTGACGCGCATGCCGACCTGGAAGGGGGCGACGACGCGATCGGGCAAGGCGGCGCGCGCCGTGTTCCAATCGCGAAAACCGTGGCTGCGGGCGATCTCTTCGAGGGCCGCGCCATGGGTGATCGGCTGGCCGGATTTCGCGCGCTCTTCGCGCAGGTCCTTGGCCTCGGATTTGAGGGTTTGGGCCGAAGGGGTATCGAGGGAAAAAGACATGTCGGGTCTCCTATAGGAGGCGACTAGATCCATGGGGGCCCGCTTTGCCATGATGCGCCTCGGAGTAACCGAAGTGTCACGCTTTCAAAGGCTGGACTTCACCATGGACAGATGTCCGCGAGCGGCAGGCGTCAGCAACCAAGGGGGTAAATGCGCTTCACGGGCCGGGAAGTCAAGATCGGGCGATCAATCGGGGTGATGGCGGCGATCAGACAATTGTGTTGGGCTGCGGCAGCTGCCCGGTCTAGGAACATGTGTCTGGCTTTGGTGAATTGATGACTGAAATCCTCCTGCTTCTGGCTGGTCTTCTCGGTGGCGCGGTCAATTCGCTCGCCGGGGGCGGCTCGTTTATCGTTTTTCCGGCACTGCTGTTTGCCGGGGTGCCGCCCGTTTTGGCCAATGCCTCGAACACCTATGCCGCCCTGCCCGGCTATGTCAGCGGCGCGGCGGGATACTGGAAATCGGTGGCGCCCTACAAGGATCGGCTGGTCGTCTATGGGCTGATCGCGGCGGTGTTCGGCTATGTCGGGGCGGAACTGCTGCTGGTGGTTTCGGACGAGCAATTCTCCAAGGTCGTGCCCTGGCTGATGGCCTTTGCGGTGCTGTCGTTCATCTTCGGCAACCGGATCAATGCGGCGCTGCGGGCGCGCGGCGGCGGGCGCACGGGGATGAAGGTGCTGGGCACGGTCCTCATACTGGCGCTGCTGGCCGGCGTGTCGGTTTATGGCGGGTTCTTCAATGCCGGGCTTGGCATTCTGCTGCTGGCCTTTCTCGCTATGGCGGGGATGAGCGACATGCATGCGATGAACGGGCTGAAGCTGTTTATCTCCTCGACCATTGCGCTGGTGGCTGTGGCGCGGTTCATCTTCAACGGCACCATCGACTGGTATCACGGCTCAATCGCGCTGGTTGGCGTGACCATTGGCGGCTATGTGGCGGCGCGGCTGGCGCAGTATATTCCGACGCAATGGATACGGATCGGCGTCATCGTTTATGGGATCGTGATGACGGGGTATTTCTTCTGGGGCGCCTATGGAGCCTAGTTCGAACGCCTGATCCACACTGCCGCATCGTGGAAAGGGGCGCCGCCGAAGGGGGGAGCGGGTTGGGCTGAGGTGAGCATATTGATGCCCTGGCCGCCGCGATGGGCTTTGTTGCGGTGGAGGCCTTCAGCGATGAGGGTGCCGGTGGGCAGACCGTCGAAAAGGCGGGCGGTGAGCTCGACCTGGCCGCGGTGATTGCCAAGGGTGACGGCATCGCCATCGCTGAGGCCGAGGCGAGCGGCGTCAGTTGGATGGATGAAGACGGAGGGCTGGCCTTCGCGCTTGAGGCTGCCGGGGGTCTGGTTGAAGGATGAATTGAGGAACGCGCGGGCGGGACTGGTCGCGAGCTTGAAGGGGTGCTCGGCGTCGGTCTTTTCGGTGATATCCCAATGGTCGGCGAAGCGCGGCATGATCGTGGGGTCGCAGACCCAGCGATAGCCCTTCTTTTTTGCCACCGCGTCCCAATCGGGCTCGAAGCGGAAGCGGCCATCGGGCCAGCCAAAGCCTTTGGCGAAGCGGGCGACGTCGTCGGGGCGCTCCTTGTCGATGAAGCCGGTTTTTTCGACCTCTTCGAGCGTGGGGAGGCCCGAGCGCGCAAAAGTTTCGGCGACGACTTCGCGGTCGGTGGTGGCGAAGGTCGGGTCGGTACTGCCGAGGCGCAGGGCCAGGGCATTGATGACCTCGTGATTGGAGCGCGCTTCGCCTGGTGCCTCGACGACGGCGGGACCGAAGAGAATGCGGGTATGGCCGCCGCGCGTGTAATAATCGTTGTGTTCGAGGAACATGGTCGCGGGGAGGACGATGTCGGCCAGCTCGGCCGTTTCGGTCATGAACTGCTCGTGGACGACGAGGAAAAGGTCGTCGCGGAGGAAACCCTTTCGCACGAGGGCCTGATCGGGGGCGACCGAGGCTGGATTGGTGTTTTGCACGATCATGGCATGAACCGGGGCGCCATTCTGGAGCGCCGCGGCATTGCCGGTGAGGATGGGACCAACCTCGGACATGTCGAGAAGGCGCGGTGTGCCCTTTTGCAGATGCGTGCCTTCGAGCCGGGATTTATCGAGCCCCCAGGTGCCGGAATTTGAATGAAAGGCGCCGCCGCCGCGGTGTTGCCATGCGCCTGTCATCGCAGGGATGGAGAGCGCGGCGTGCATGGCTGTGGCGCCATTGGTCTGGCGGGAAAAGCCATAGCCGAGGCGGAAGAAACTGCGCGGGGTCGAGCCAACGAGACGGGCGAAGGCTTCTATTTCGGCGACGGACAAGCCGGTGATTTCAGCGGCCCATTCGGGGGTGCGCGTCTGCAAGTGCGCTTCGAAATCGAGCGAGAAATCGGTGTAGCGGGCCATATAGGCGCGGTCGGCGAGGTTTTCGCGCAGGAGCACGTGCATCGTGGCCGCTGCCAGGGCGCCGTCAGTGCCGGGGCGGACGACGAGGCCCATATCGGCCTGGTCCATGGTGGCGGTGCGGTAGATGTCGACGACCACGATTTTTGCGCCGCGCGTTTTGCGGGCCTTCATGGCGTGGGTCATGACATTGACCTGGGTGTGCACAGCATTGGTGCCCCAGATGACGACGCAATCGCTTTCGGCCATCTGCTCGGGATTGACGCCGCCGAGAAGGCCGGTGCCGGCTATATAGCCGGGCCAGGCGAGGCCGGTGCAGATGGTGTCGTATTGGTGGGAATAGCCACGGACGGCGCGGAGGCGCTCGATGCCGTCGCGATGCACATGGCCCATGGTGCCGGCATAAAAATAGGGCCAGATGGATTCGGGGCCGTGCTGCTCTTCGATGGCGAGGAAGCGGGTGGCGATTTCGTCGAGGGCTTCATCCCAGGAGATGCGCTGCCACTGCCCTGCCCCTTTGGGACCGATGCGGCGCATGGGATGCGTCAGGCGCTCGGGATGGTGGATGCGTTCGGCATAGCGGGCGACTTTTTCGCAGATGACCCCGGCCGTATAGGGATCGTCCTTAGCGCCGCGCACGCGGCCCACCTTGCCATCGGGCAGAATATCGACATCGAGCGCACAGACCGAGGGACAGTCGTGTGGGCAGACGGAGCGGATAGTGTGGTGGGGCATGGGGGCGTTCATGGGGCCAAGGTATTAGAGGCGGGCGGCCCGGACAATCGCATTGTGGTGATGGCTGGGATTTGCGGGGGTGATGGGGTGGTAAGAACCCCCCACCTGGCCTCCCCCTGGTAGGGGGAGGGACGGATCGAGTTTGACGCGATGCTTGTGGGGCTTACGCTGCGAAGGCCTTGGTGGCTGTTTCGGCATTGCGCATGGCGCGGGTGGCGGCGTGTTTGGCGAGTTGGGCGGCGCCGCCGTGGAACTGGGAGAAGGTGATGCGGCCCGAAGTGCCGGTGATGGTGATGCCGCGCCAATTGGGGCTGACCGAGCGAACGTCGGCCCAAACGAGCGTGGTTTGACTGCCTCTGGCGGTGCGCTGCGTCACCTGGCGATTGTCCCAGCGGGTATTGGTGAAAAGCCCGGCAAGGCCAATGCCCACCGAACCGGCCGCGAGGAGTAGGACGGCGAGATAGGTGGCGATCAGTTGCGTGGTATCGGCCGCATCGCCCATGAAGATGACGGCAAAGAGCAGGACGGAAGCAAGGGCAGCCGAGCCGTAGCAGGCAAAATACTCGACCAGCGAGGGCCGCAATTCGGACCAGCCGCCTTCGACCGTGATGCCCTCTTCGGGCTGGATCAGGCGCAGGGCCAGAAAGGCGGCATAGCCGAACGCCACCACGCCGGCGGCGCGCGAGAGCGGCAAATGACCCGTCATGGGCAAATATTTAAGAGCAATAAGAAGGGTAATCACGAAAAGCGGCAAAGCCACTTCCTGCCAACGCAAGGGCACGCTTGTATCTCCGTAGATGCGGGGCCGGTGACGCAATATCGGCGAGTGAATATCGTGAAGAGTACAGGGGCAAAGTGATTTGACCATTCACATTTCCGCCATGACCCCGGTACCGGCTTCGAGGACCGCGAGATGTTGCGAATGGGCAACCTTGTCCTTTGATTCAAATGGCTCAAACAGTGAATCAAGCACTTGGCATTGCGATTCCACCGGGCGAGACAACATATTGAAACGGCATGAATATTTGTATGCCGGGCCCGTTCGGCTCGCTGCGGCTTGACCCTATGGGCGGGCCAGCCAATATTGGCGGCCTATACGCGGCTTGGGGGAGGCTGGAATGGATCTGTTTGCGGCCGAAACGGCGCCCTTTGCCGTCGCGCTCGGTTTGACCCTTGCCATCGCACTGATCGAACTGGCCGGCGTGCTGATCGGGCTTAGCCCCAGCGAAGCGATCGACGGCACCCTGCCCGATGCCGATGCGGACGCTTCCGGGATCGAACTCGGACCGCTGAGCCAGTTTCTCAACTGGCTCAGTTTTGGGCGGCTGCCGGCGCTGATCGTGCTTATTCTCGTTTGCACCAGCTTTGGGCTCGGCGGGTATATCGTGCAGGAAGCGATGCGGCGCATTTTCGGCTTTGCGCTGCAGCCGGCTATTGCCAGTGCGCCTGCCGCGGTATTTTCGCTGTTTGCGACGCATCATGTGGGTCACTGGCTCGGAAAGCTGATGCCGCGCGAGGAGACCGACGCGGTGAGCACGGCGGACTTTATCGGCCGCGTCGCGACGGTGTTCCGCGGCACGGCCAGCAGCGGCAAGCCGGCGGAGGCCAAACTCACAGACATTCATGGCAAGACCCACTATGTGCTGGTCGAGCCTGACGATAACAAGCAATTGCTGTCCGAGGGTTCGGAAGTGGTGCTGGTGCGTCGTGAGGGACACATTTTCCGGGCCATCGTACGGCTCAAGCCCGTGCAGTGATGGCCAAGATCAAAACGCCGGCAACCGGCGATCCTTCCGACCCGCCGGTCTTGCACGACGTGTCCCCTATTCCCGAACAACCCGTCACCCCGCTTACCCTTCAGACGACAGGCCCCGCCCCCAGCAGCCAGGAGACTTTCGCCTTGTCCCAGACCATTCTCGATATTCTGATCGTCATTGCCGTCATTCTCGTGGCGCTTTTCGCCATCGGCCTGATCGTGTCGCGGCTCTATCGCCGCTCGTCCAAGGAAGTCAGCTTCGTGCGCACCGGCTTTGGCGGGCAGAAGGTGATCATGAATGGCGGTGCGCTGGTTTTTCCGGTGCTGCATGAGCAGATCCCGGTCAACATGAACACGCTGCGGCTCGAAGTGCGGCGCGCCAATGAGCAGGCGCTGATCACGGCGGACCGCATGCGTGTCGATGTGCAGGCGGAGTTTTATGTGCGCGTGCAGCCGGTGGTGGAATCGATCGCCAATGCGGCGCAGACGTTGGGCCGGCGGACGATGGAGCCGGCGGCGCTGAAGGAGCTGGTCGAAGGCAAATTCGTCGACGCCCTGCGTGCGGTGGCCGCCGAAATGGCGATGGAGGAACTGCACGAGCAGCGCGTTAATTTCGTGCAGAAGGTGCAGGCGGCGGTTTCCGAAGACATTCTCAAGAATGGTCTCGAACTTGAATCGGTGTCACTGACCGGGCTCGACCAGACCAATCGCGAGTTCTTCAACCCTGACAATGCGTTCGACGCCGAAGGTCTGACCAAGCTGACGCAGGCGATCGAGGAGCGGCGCAAGACGCGCAACGATATCGAGCAGGAAACACAGGTTCTGATCGAGCGCAAAAACCTCGATGCCGAGCAGCAGAAGTATCAGATCGCCCGCGACAAGGAATTTGCCCGGCTCGAGCAGGAGCGCGAAATCCAGGTGCGCATGGCCGAGCAATCGGCGCTGATCAAGCAGCAGCAATCGGAACGTGAGCGCGAGGCGGAAGAGGCCCGTATTCTGGCCGCGCAGCAGGTGCGGCAGGCTGATATCGCCTCAGGGCAGATCGTCAAGGAGCGCGAGATCGCGACCGCGCTGGCGGTGGAAGCGGCGGCGGTGGACAAGGCCAAGCAGATTGCGCTGGCCGAGCAGGCACGCGATATCGCCGTGTCGATCAAGAGCAAGGAAAAGTCGGTTGCCGATGCCGCGGCTGACGAAGCGCGCGCGCTGGCCGCAAAGGCAGCGGAAGAGGTGACGACCTCGCGCCAGACGGCGGTTGCCGAGCGCGAAAAGGCCATTCAGCTGATCGAAGCGCGCAAGGCGGCCGAGCAGCAGGCAATTAGCATCACCGTGGCGGCGGAGGCGGAAAAGGCAGCGGCGGCGGATCGGGCCGAAGCCATCCGCATTGGGGCGGAAGCCGAGGCCGAAAAGCAGCGCGTGGGGGCCAAGGGCGCGGCTGACGCCGAACTGCTGCGCGCCGAGGCGCTGGCGGCGACCTACAAGGTTGAGGCCGAAGGCAAGCGCACGATCAACGAGGCCAGCAATACGCTTTCGCCCGAGCAGATCGCCATGCAGGTGCGGATCAAGCTGATCGAGGCCCTGCCCCAGATCATCGCCGAGAGCGTCAAGCCGATGCAGAATATCGACGGGATCAAGATCCTGCATGTTGATGGGCTGAACGGGTCGAGCGGCAATGGTGCGGGTGAGGCCGGCAGCGGGGTTCCCGCCGGTGGGCTGGCGGATCAGGCGGTTGCGGCAGCGCTGCGCTATCGCAGTCAGGCGCCGCTGATCGATGCGCTGATGAGCGAATTGGGATTGTCCGGCGGGACGCTCGATGGGCTGGCGAGTTCGGTGACGCAGGCGGCGCCTGTGGAGCCGAAGGGGCGGAAGTAGACTCTAAAGCCCCAAGGCCACGGGGCTGCCCTCTGACTTGATCCAAAGCAGCCCCATGTTGGCAATTTTCCTCCGCGTCATTCCCGCGAAAGCGGGAATCTCTCTCTGTGTTCGAAGCAGAGATTCCCGCTTTCGCGGGAATGACGTGGTTGCAGGGGGAGAATGGCCCTCGGGTCAAACCCGGGGGCAGTGCGTGGGTGGGGGCGTTGGGGCCCTGCCCTACGGCGTCACTGTTGCCGGGGCGCCGACCACGGAGGCGGCGGCTTCTTCTTCGGCTTTTATCTCGGCTTCGGGTTCCTGGCGCAGCGTGTTGGCCAAAGGACGTTCTTCGAGGAGGAAGGTCAGGCAGAAGGCAAGGATGGCGGCGCCGGCTGCGGTGAAAAAGACCGGATGGAGCGCACCGGCAAAGGCTTCAAGAACCATGTTGCGGGTCGCTTCTGGCAAGGCCGCGACGGCCTGGGCGCTAAAGCTGCTGGCGCCGCCTCCCGCTGGCATGGCTTCGCCGAGGCGGGCGGCAAGACCGCTCGTAAAGATGGCGCCGAAGACCGATACGCCGATCGAGCCGCCGATCTGGCGGAAGAGCGTGGTGCCGGCCGTGGCGGCGCCGACGACTTCGCGAGCCACGGCGTTCTGTGTGGCGGTGACGCTGACGCTGTTGACCGGGCCGATACCGGCGCCAACCAGGAACATATAGATGGCGACAAGCCAGGCCGGCGTATCGAGCTGCATATTTCCCAGCAGCATCAGGCCCACGACCAGCACGAAAGTCGAAAGCCGCGGCAGGATGCGATAGCGGCCGGTGCGGGTCATGAAGAAGCCCGACAGGGTCGAGGCGCCGATGAGGCCGACCATCATCGGCACGAGTTGCATGGCGGATTCAGTGGGCGAAATGCCCTTGGCGAGCTGCAGATACATGGGCAGGAAGGTGATCGAGCCAAACATGGCCATGCCGACGAGGAAGCCGATGGCATTGGTCACCGCAAAGGTATTGTTGCGGAACAGCGAGAGCGGCAAGACCGGCTCCTTGGCACGGGATTCAACCCAGAGGAAGGTGCCGAGCGCAGCAAGCGCAAAGACGACGAGGCCGATGATTTCAACCGAGGCCCAGGCAAAGGTATTGCCGCCGAGCGAGGTGGCGAGCACGAAAGCGGTGAGGCCGCCGGAGAGCAGGACGAAGCCGGCATAGTCGATGCTGTGGGAAACGCGATCGGCGCGCGGCTTCAGGGCGACGGCGATGACCGCCAGGGTGAGCAGGCCGAGCGGCAGGTTGATGAGGAAAATCCACTGCCAGGAAATGTGCTCGACAATGACGCCGCCAAGCAGCGGGCCGACAACCGTGGCGACCCCGAAGACGGCGCCGAACAGGCCCTGCACCTTGCCGCGCTGACGCGGAGGAATGATGTCGGCCACGACGGTCATGGCGACGACCATGAGGCCGCCACCGCCGAGGCCCTGGATGGCGCGGGCGAAAATGAGAAAGGTCATGGAACTGGCCATGGCCGAGAGGACGGCACCGATCAGGAAGATGACGATGGCCGCCTGCAGCACGATCTTGCGACCATAGAGGTCGCCGAGCTTGCCATAGATGGGGGCGACGACGGTGGAACTGAGGAGATAGGCGATGACCACCCAAGTGAGGTGATCAAGGCCGCCAAGCTGACCGACAATGGTGGGAAGAGCTGTGGAAACAATGGTTTGGCCGAGCGAGGCGAGAAGCAGGGTGACGGCGACGGCGCCGATCACCAGTCGGGTTGACTGGTCCTGCGGCGCTTCGGCCGGTTGAATGGGGTCTGACATTGGGGCAATCCTCAAAATAGAGAGGGTCGGCGTCCAGCGTCGGCCCTTGCGGAATGAAATCTGAAGGCATAAATGTGCTCATAGCAATTACATGTCAATGGCATGCAATTGCCATAAGCATGCAAAATGATGGGGGCTGCCATGCCGCTCAAAGACCAGAACGAGATGAACACGGTTCTGTTGCAGGCCGGGCACGATGCGGAAACTGCCGAGGCGGTGCTGGCGATCGACGCGCTGATGCAGAAGTGGCGGCGGCGCGCGCAGAAGCGCGAATTGGGGAACCGGGCATTGGCCCATCTCAAGATCGGGCTCGATCTGGCGCAGTTCGACGTGCTTATCGCCATTGCCGGGCCGACCGAGCCCGACGAGGCCCCGGGCGAAACCATGGTCGCGACAGTGGCCGAGCGGGTCAATATCGACCCTTCGCGGGCCAGCAGGCTGGTGAGCGAAATGGTGGACCAGGGCTACGCGCGCCGCGCCGTGAGCCAGGCCGACGCGCGGCGGACGATTATCGAACTTACCGACCGCGGGGTGGCTGTGGTCGAGGCGGTGCGGGCCTATAAATTCCTCGTCATGGGCGATTTCCTGGCCGAGTGGAGCGCCGAGGATCTGGCGGCCTTCGTGCCCCTGCTCAAGCGTTTTGGCAGCTGGATGGATGGCATCGACCCAGCGGCGGAAAAATATGCGGACGAAATCGCCGCGCTGGCCGAGGGCATTGCGCGGGCGGGAGTGCAGGTTGAGCTGGCATAAGGGGCACTAACGGTTCAGTAGACCTCACCGTGAGGGCTACTGGGGTCGCCTAGACCAGCTAATGCTTGCGCATGTCGTATTCGGCGGCGGCTTCGCCGGAGACCGGGTCGGTGAGGCCGAGGTCGCCGCCGAGGTCTTCGAGCATTGGCCGCAGGCCGTCGAGGGACTTGATCATGGCGGGGCGGGCTTTGACGATGCTGTCAAAACCATCCCACTCGCCCAGGACGCAATAGGAGCGGTCACCGGTCTTGACGAGGCTGAAGCGGCGCATGCCGGCCGCCTTGAGTTCGTCTCCGACCGATTTCAGCAAGGCATCGTGATGGGCAATAAACGCGTTTTCAGAGCCGGGTTTTACCCGCATACGCACGATATTGTAGGCCGTCATGGAGGGCCTCCCATGTTGAGCGCCCAGGCCCACGGGACCTGACGCGGAACGCTATTCTACTCCTCCTGAACACCCGATCACAGCGGATTTCAGGTGAGTGCAATCGATTTCGTTGGACGAATTGCGGGGCGAACGCTAGGTCTTTGCGCTCTCTGGGAGGGGACAATGACTGGGACACCACGCCTGCCGGTGACGGCACTGCTCGGAACGAACATGTTCTTTTCGGGCGTCACCTATGCCGCCACCATGCCCTATGCCTCGCTGGTGGGCGTGGACACGCTGGGCATGTCGCCGGGCTGGTTTGCCTCGGTTATGAGCGTGGGAGCGGTGCTGGGAACCTTTGTCTCGCTGGGGCTGGGCTATCTTTCAGACAAGCTGCCGGACCGGCGCCTGCTGGTGCTGATCACCGCCCTTGCCGGCGTTATCGGCCATGGGATGATCTATCTCTGGCCGACGCAAGTGAGTTTCATGCTGGTCATGGCCTTGATCATGCCGGTTGCCGGGGCCTGTTATGGGCAGTGCTTTGCCTTTGTGCGCGTCTATTATCTGAGGCACCAGCCGGCGCGGGCGGATTTTATGGTGACGGCCATGCGTACGGTCTTCACGCTGGCCTGGATTATCGTGCCGCCGGTCGCCGGCTGGGTGGCGGCAAAGTTCAGCATTTTCAATGTCTTCCTGATGTCGTCGCTGAGTTATGCGGCGATGGGATGCATCTTTGCGCTGCTGGTTTCGAACAAGGCGACGGCGGTACAGATGCCGGCGCCGGTGCGGGCCGAGGGGGCGTCGCTACTGTCGACTTTCGCCCTGCCCTTTGGCACGCTGGCTGGATTGATCGGGCTGGTGGTGATGACGGCGGCCATGCGTATCCTCACCTTTACGGTGTCGCTGTTCATCGTCACCGATCTCGGCGGGACGGTTACCGATGTGGGGTTTTATGCCGGCATTACCGCCGCGGTCGAAGCGCCGTGCATGCTGCTCTTGGCCTATCTCACGACCAGGTTCAGCAAGGAAACCCTGCTGGTTGCAGCGGGGATCGTGATGGCGGTGTTCATTGGCCTAGTCAGCATTTTGACAAGCATGACAGCACTTTACTGGCTGCTCATTCTCAATGGGCTGGGGACAGCGGCGCTGATGAGCATCAATATCGCCTACGTGCAGGATGCGATCAAAGGCCGGGTGGGGCTTTCCACCTCGCTCGGCGATGTGGTGGCGATTGCTGCTAACCTATTGGGCGCAAGCGCTTTTGGTCTGCTGACCACGGGCGGGAACTATCGCTTTGCGCTAATGGTGGCGGCCGGTGTTTCGGTCGCCGGGGCCGCCATCATGGCATTTGGGAATTTGTCGCGGCTGGGAGAACTGCGGCAGGTCGAGCAGGCCGGATAGCGTTTTAGCCATAGTATAAATCCCCGCCCGAAGGCGGGGATAGATTTTTGGCGATCAGTCTTGGGCGCGCGGCTTTTTGTGGTCCTTGGACTTGGGTTTTGGTGCGCCCTCACCAGCCGGCTTGGACCATTTTGGCTTGCCCTTGTTCTTGTCAAAGGGCTTACCTTCCTTTGGTTTGAAGGACTTAGCGGGGCGGACCGACACGTCGGGCGAGACCGTAAAATCGTCTGGCCGGAGGTTGCTGGAGCCGTAACGCTGCTTGCGATCGGCGCGTTCCGGACGGGCAGCGGAGGGATCATAAGCTACCGGAGGACCAGGTGGACGGCGCTTGGATTGGGGTTTTTCTTCCATCGGGCCGTCTATGGCGGAGATGTAGACGCCCTTTTCGCCGGTGCCGTTCTTGGCAACGCTTTTGAGGAAACTATCCACTTTATCCGCGGCCACCTCGAAGATGGTTTCGGTATCGAAAATGCGGATGGAGCCGATGGCGCCCTTGGTGACGTTGCCGGCCTTGCAAATCATGGGCAAAAGCCAGCGTGGCTCGGCTCTTTGCTTGCGGCCGACGGTGACCTTGAACCAGGTGCCGCCGGCGAAAGCTTCGCGGGTGCGGGGCTCGCGCTTGTCGAAATCGGTGACGAGAGTTGCCGAGATATCCTCGGGGATCGGACGGGCGGTGAGCTGCAGGCGCAGGTATGCCGCAGCCAGGGCTTCAGGTGCCCATTTGGTTAGCAGACTGTCCACACTTGGACGCTCGTCTTCGGTGATTTCGTCACTGAGAAGTGGATTTGTGAGAATGGACTCGCGATAGCGCGCTTCAATCGAGTCGGCGGTCGGCGGCGCGATGAATTCGGCTTCGATTTTCGCGGTGCGCAGGATCGACTGGGCGACGCGTTTGCGGCTGCTCGGCGTGATGATGACGCAGGTGCCCTTGCGACCGGCGCGGCCGGTGCGGCCCGAACGGTGCAACAGCGTATCGGCATTCATCGGCAGTTCGGCGTGAATGACGAGATCGAGATTGGGCAGATCGATGCCGCGGGCAGCAACGTCGGTGGCAACGCAAATCCGGGCGCGGCCATCGCGCATGGCCTGGAGGGCGTTGGTACGCTCGGCCTGGGTCAGTTCGCCCGAAAGGGTGACGACATCGAAGCCGCGATTGTGGAGGCGTGCCGAGAGATGTTTGACGGCTTCGCGGGTCGAGGCGAAGACGATGGTGTTGGTGCTTTCGTACCAGAGGAGCGTGTTGATGACGGCGTTTTCGCGCTCGTCGGCCGGCACGACCATCAGCTTATAGTCGATATCGGCGTGCTGCTGGCCGGAGCTGGTGGCGGTGATGCGCAGGGCATTGCGCTGAAACGTTTCGGCGAGGCGCGCGATCGGTTTTGGAACCGTGGCCGAGAACAGCAGAGTGCGGCGTTCTTCGGGCGCGGTTTCGAGGATGAATTCGAGATCTTCGCGAAAACCGAGATCGAGCATTTCGTCGGCTTCATCGAGCACGACAGCGCGCAGCTCGGACATATCGAGGGCGCCGCGGGTGATGTGATCGCGGAGGCGTCCGGGGGTACCGACGACGATGTGCGCACCATGCTGGAGGGCGCGGCGCTCGGTGCGGGCATCCATGCCGCCGACGCAGGAGACGATGCGGGCGCCCATTTCGGCATAGAGCCATTCAAGCTCGCGCTGCACCTGCATGGCCAGTTCGCGGGTTGGGGCGATGACGAGGGCAAGCGGCACTTCGGCGCGCGGGAGCTTTTCGGCGCCGTTCAGCATGGTCGGGGCAATGGCCATGCCGAAGGCGACAGTCTTGCCCGAGCCGGTCTGGGCGGAGACGAGGAGATCGCGGCCATCGGCCTCGTCTTCGATGACGGCGGACTGAACCGCGGTGAGGTTCTCATAGCCCTTGGCGGCCAGAGCGGCGGCGATGGGAGCAAAGATGTTTTCAGGCAAGGACATAAAGGGGCTTTCGTAAAGCGGAATAGCCCCGGTGAGCGCGATGTCCGTTCCCAAAGAGGCGGGCATCTTCGCTGGCAAAAGGGCTTCTCAGGTGATGGCTTCTCTAGCGCAAAGAATAGGGATCGCCGGCCATGTCTGCGCATTCTAGCACAAACAATGAAAAAGGCCGCCCGGCTGGGCGGCCCAATCTGGTGTGGTCTCTAGCGGCAAGACCCGCATTTCGCAAGGCTTACGTCTGCATGAGGGGCAAGGCCCCTCCGCATGGCTCGTTCGCAGATGTCTTTGTCATCCGCCGCTGTCATCCCGGGCTTGAGCCGGGATCCATTTTGAGATCTCAGGATGGGCCCCGGCCTGCGCCGGGGTGACAACCGAGGGTGGAGAAGCTGCGTCGGCCCATTAGAGCGTCGGCCTTACTCCTTGGGCTGCTTGCGCAGCTCGGAGACTGGCTTGCCCTTAAAACCCCAGTTTTCGAGCGGCACTTCGTCGATGACGACGAAGGTGCTTTCTGGTTTCTTGTTGAGCACGCGGACCATGATCTCGGTAATGCCCGCGATCACTTCAGCCTTTTGCTCAGCCGTGACACCGTCTTCGAGAATGCGGACATTGACGTAGGGCACCGGCCCCTCCCATGGGTCGTGGCGTAAGTCGCTCAAATCGCTCCACCGGAGCGATTTGCCGGCCAGCAAAAGCTGGCCGTCGCGTCTTACCCAACCAGCTCTTCAGCGGTGAAGAAGTACTTGATTTCTTCGGCAGCGGTTTCCGGAGCGTCGGAACCGTGGACCGAGTTTTCGCCGACGGAGAGGGCGAATTCCTTGCGGATGGTGCCGTCAGCAGCGTTTGCCGGGTTGGTGGCGCCCATGATTTCGCGGTTCTTGAGGATGGCGTTTTCGCCTTCGAGAACCTGAACGACGACCGGCGACGCGATCATCTGCTCGACGAGTTCGCCGAAGAAGGGGCGTTCCTTGTGGACCGCGTAGAAGCCTTCGGCCTGGGCGCGGGTCATGTGGATCTTCTTGAGCGCGACAGGACGCAGACCCGCGTCTTCGAACTTGGTCAGGATCTTGCCGATGAGGTTACGGCGGACGGCATCGGGCTTGATGATGGAGAAGGTGCGTTCAATCGCCATGGCGGAAGAGATCCTGATTGAGTTTGGAAAGGTGGCGCCTTTTAGCGGGAGAGTTTGACGGAGGCAAGACGGGGGTATGCGCCGGGCGATGTGCTGGCGCTGAAATGCGGGGGCACGCCCTCGTGGTTCGAGGCTTTGCTCTGCAAAGCACCTCACCATGAGGGCTACTGGGGACCATGGGGGCCACGGGGAGGTGAGGGCACAAACTTCGTCCAAACGCGATGTCACCCCGGCGAAGGCCGGGGCCCATCTCGCGATCTCAGGATGGGCCCCGGCCTTTGCCGGGGTGACAGCCGGTGGGTGGGGCCAGGATGCAGCAAGGTCTCCTCACCCGGCGCTGCGCGCCTGCCATTCGAGCGTAGCTCTCATGGCCTTCTCACCTCAAACTGCTCCAGCGGAGCGATTTGGCTTGCGGGACAGTTCGAAGTCCCCCGAGGGAAAGGTGAAGAAAGGCTAGTCCTGCTCGACACCCGCCGAGCCGGTGCCGATGACCTGGCCTTCTTTGCCGGTGAGGGTGACGTCGATGCGGGAGATGATGTGGTCGGCTTCGATGGCGTATTTCACCTCGTGTTCCTTGATCTGCATGGTGCAGACTTCGGCGGTGGAGGTGACGGGGAAGTTGACCGCGAGGGTGCCATCGGTGAGGTCGCCGAGTTCGGCGCGGCCGATGTCGTCGCAGGCGCCGCTGTCGAATTCGAAATCGATGAGCACCTGGAATGGATTGATGCGGGTGGCATCGAGATCCCTGAGCGGCTGGCTGTCCTGAGCGAGGGTGGGAGCGGCGAGACCGATGGTGGCGGCAAGGGCGAAAGCGAGGCGGGCGTCAAACATGTGGGCGTCCTTTTTGGCTCGGTGACTAGGGTGTGCGGGTATTCACGTGATGACGGGCTGCAAACGCCGACTTCCTGCGCTTCCGGTGCTCACGTACCAAACGTACGCTGCGCGCCGGTTCTCGAAAACCGCCGTTTTCGCCTCGCCCTGACATGAATCCCCACACACTCTGATGCAGAAATGTCTGTCTCAGCTATTGGATGCATGAAATTGGGCGACAGATTGGCGCGGCGCGGGCCGAGCCTGTTGCTATAAGGAAGCCTTAACTCTATCCAGCAGCGAACACTTTGTCGCAGGCCCCCTGCCCCACGCAGGACGTTGTTGCCTGCGAGCCCTATTGCTCTGACCGATCGTTTTGCCCGCCATGTTGACCATTTCCAATCTCACCTATCGCATCGAAGGCCGCGAGCTGTTCGAAGAGGCCTCCGTGGTCATTCCGACGGGGTCGAAGACCGGCTTTGTCGGCAAGAACGGCACGGGCAAGACGACGCTGTTTCATCTGATCCAGGGCAATATCCACCTTGATTCAGGAAATATCGAGCTAAACAAGAAGGCGCGTATCGGTGGCGTGGCGCAGGAAGCGCCGGCCGGCGAGGAAAGCGTGCTCGACGTGGTGCTGGCGGCCGACAAGGAGCGCACGGCACTGTTGGCGGAGGCGGAGACAGCGACCGACGCGCACCGGATTGCCGAGGTTTATACGCGGCTTGCCGATATCGACGCCTATTCGGCCGAGGCGCGGGCTTCTTCGATCTTGAAGGGGCTTGGGTTCGAACAGGACCGGCAGAACGGGCCGACGCGGGAGCTATCGGGCGGTTGGCGCATGCGCGTGGCGCTGGCGGCGGTGCTGTTTTCGCAGCCCGACCTGCTGCTGCTCGACGAGCCGACCAACTATCTCGATCTCGAAGGGACGTTGTGGCTCGAAAAATACCTCGCCACCTATCCCTATACCGTTTTCATGATCAGCCACGATCGTGACTTGCTCAATAAGTCGGTCAATTCGATCGTGCATCTCGAACACCGGAAGCTGACCTTTTACAAGGGCAATTACGACACGTTCGAAAATACGCGCCGCATGCAGATGGAACTGCACAACAAGAGCCGCGACCAGGCGCTCGATCAGGTGGCGCATCTGCAGAAATTCGTCGATCGCTTCAAGGCCAAGGCGACCAAGGCCAAGCAGGCGCAATCGCGCATGAAAATGATCGAAAAGCTGCGGCCGCCGGCGGCGCTGTTCGACGAATTTTCGGCGCCATTTACGTTCCAGCAGCCCAAGGCGGAAGCCGCAACGCCGATGCTGACGCTGGACGGGGTTTCGGCCGGCTATGGCGACAAGACCATTTTGCGCAATATCACTATGCGCATCGATCCCGATGACCGGATTGCGCTGATCGGGGTCAACGGCAACGGCAAATCGACGTTTGCCAAGCTCCTCGCGGGCGATATCCAGCCGATGGCCGGGCAATTTCGCAAGGGCAAGAAGCTCGAAATTGCGCACTTTGCGCAGCACCAGATGGACAAGCTCAAGCCCGAATGGACGCCATTCGAGCATGTGGTCGACATGATGCCGACCGATAGCGAGGCCAAGCGCCGCTCGCGCCTGAGCCAGATGGGGCTGACCAAATCGCGCATGGACACCAAGGCCAAGAACCTTTCGGGTGGTGAGCGGGCGCGCCTGTTGATGGGGCTCATCACCTTTGGTGGGCCGGGGATGATGATCCTCGACGAGCCGACCAACCATCTCGATATCGACAGCCGCGATGCGCTGGTGCATGCGCTCAACAATTATGAAGGCGCGGTGCTGATCATCAGCCATGATCGCCATCTGATCGAAGCAACCTGCGACACGCTCTGGATTGCCGAGGGCGGCACGATCAAGGAACTGGACGAGGACCTCGACAGCTACCAGCGCAGCATTACCTCCAACAAGGAAGGCAAAGGCGGCGGCGGGAGCACTGGCGCGCGAAAACTTTCGAAGCAAGAGGCTGCGGCGCGGCGGGCCGAGCTAGCGCCGATCAAGACTTCCATTAAGGATGCGGAAACCAAGATTGCCCGTTTGAAGGTGGAAATCGAAAAGATCGAGGCGCAACTGGCCGACCCGAAAGTTTACAACGGGCCTGCCGATCGCCTGATTGCGCTGGGCAAGGACAAGGCGCGGTTTGGCGCCGACCTCGAAACAACCGAAGAGCAATGGCTGGCGCTGAGCGCCGAGCTGGAGGAAGCGGAGCGCGCATGAACAGGCTCGCCGCCAAGGACGTCATCTATACGCTCGGCATGCAGCGCCACCCCGAAGGCGGGTGGTATGCCGAGACCTTCGTTGACATCGAAGGCGAGACCGGACGGGCGCATTCCACCGCCATCTATTATCTGCTCGAAGCGGGCGACCTGTCGCACTGGCACCGGGTCGATGCGGTCGAGGTGTGGCACTATTACGCCGGTGCGGCGATGGAATTGAACCTGTCGGACGGGATCACGATCGACCCGCATGTGCTGGGATCGGACCTGACCGGCGGGCAGAGACCGCAGGTGGTGGTGCCCAAAAACGTGTGGCAATCGGCCAGATCGCTGGGGGATTGGACGCTGGTCGGTTGCACGGTGGCGCCGGGGTTCCGGTTTTCGGGCTTTGAAATGGCGGCGAAAGATTGGGTGCCGGGGCGTTAACGACGGCGTTGGGGTCGCGTTGACAGTGACGCGGCATTGGCATCTTCTGGCAATATCAATAAGCCGAAAGGCAGTTCATGCGTCGCTTGTTCGTTCCGATCGTGGTCGCTCTCCTCAGCCTGACGATGGGGGCGGCAGAGGCGCAGGACATGACGGGCTACACCAAGCAGCAGCGCTCGGACACCATCCGCTTTGCCGCCAATAACAGCCTGTTCGTGCTCTATCACGAAATGGGGCATCTGCTGATCGACCAGCTTGGCCTGCCGGTGCTGGGGCGCGAGGAAGACGCGGCGGACAATATCTCCACCTGGACATTGCTCAACAAGCGGACGGAAGCGGCGGAGAAGACGCTGGCTGACGCGGCCGAGGGCTGGCTGCTGACGGGCGTCGCCTATCGCAGCGGCAAATATGAAGAGGATTTCGCGGCGGCGCATAGCCTCGACAAGCAGCGGGCCTATCAGATCGTCTGCCTGATGGTGGGGAGCGATGACACCGCGTTCAAGCCGATCGCCAACCAATATGCGATCGGGCGGGACCGGCAGGAAAGCTGCTATTGGGACTATGAACTGGTCAATCGCAGCCTCAAGGCCGTGCTGGAAAACCATGTGGCCGAAGCCGGCAATTCAACGGTGAACGTGACCTATCACGATGCCGGCGGACGGCTGAAATTTGCCGCGGACGCCTTCCGCTCGAGCGGGGTTTTCGACGAAGTCGCCGAAGAGGTGCGCAAGAAATACAATCTGCGCCGGCCTGTGCGGTTCAACGCGAAGCGGTGCGGCGAGCCGAATGCCTATTACGACCCCGATACGACCGAGATCATCTTCTGCTACGAGCTGATGAAGGATTTTATGGAGCTTTATCAGGCGGAGCTTCCCGAAGCCGTGGCCCCTCCTCCCGTGCTGTCCGGCGCCGGCAAGGAAAAAGGCGGCAGCAAGTGAAATTGCAGTTGTCTCGGCCTTAACCGGGGCTGGAATAGTCTAGAAGCGTCAAAACCCCCTCTTGGAGTTCTCTCCCATGATTTCGCTGCGCAAGACGGCGGCCGTTTCCGTGTGCCTTGCTCTCCTCGGTGCGCCCGCCATGGCGCAGGACGAGGATCAGGTGCTCGCCGATTCCATGGATTTTGCCATGCATGACGCGCTCTACACCATGTATCACGAGGTCGGCCACATGCTGGTGGGCGAGCTGGGGCTGCCGGTGCTCGGCAAGGAAGAGGACGCGGCGGATTCCCTCGCGACCATCTGGCTGCTTACGGACGACACCGACGACGACAGCTGGAATGCGCTGATCGATGCTGCCGATGGCTGGTATTTCAACGCGGTCAAATCGACCGGATCGGGCGTCGAGGATTTCTCCTATTTTGACGACCATAGCCTCGATATTCAGCGCGCCTATGCCATGGTCTGCATGATGGTGGGCGCGCAACCCGATGTGTTCGGGGAGACGGCGGATAATTACGATATCAGCGCGGATCAGCAGGAGGCCTGCGCCGGCACTTATGAGCAGGCGGTAACGTCATGGGATGCGCTGCTCGCGCCGCATCTGGTCGAGGACGAACAGGGCGCCGAGATCGAGATCATCTACGATGACGCGGGCGAATATGAGGAATTTGCCGAAGAGCTGAAATCGCGCGGCATTCTCGAGCATGCGGCAAAGCTGGTGATGGACTGGTATGTACTGCCCGAGCCCGTAACGTTCCGGGCGGCGCAATGTGGCGAGGCCAATGCCTATTTCTCGCCGGGCGAGCGCGAGATCACCTATTGCTACGAATTGGCCGAGCACATGTTCTATCTGTATCTCTATGACATCGTCGGATGGAGCGACACGGCGGAGTAGGCGCTTCCCCCCGCACTGTCGTGGGTGGCTGGGGGAATAGGGCGCGCTAGCTGAAGCCGACGTAGCGGCCGGGTTTGTGGTTGAGGGCGACGATGATGTTGAGGACCAGTGCGCCGAGGACGGAATAGAGCACCCGGTCGAGCGGCAGGACGAAGAAGGCGGCGCAGAGAATGGCGGCGTCGACGCAAAGCTGGAAATAGCCGGCGCGGATGCCGAAATTTTCCTGAAGATAGAGCGCCAGGATATTGATGCCGCCGACGCTCGCCTTGTGGCGGAAGAGCGAGAGAATGCCGAGGCCGATAAGGCCGCCGCCGACGAGCGAGGCAAAGAGCGGATGGATGTCGCTGATGCCGATCCAGCCCGGAATCTGGCCCGAAAAGTAGGATACGAGCCCGACGCAAATGATGGTTTTTACCGCAAAGGGCCAACCCATGCGGAGGAACGCCAGAGCGTAAAACGGCAGATTGATGGAGAAGAACAGCCAGCCGAAGGGAATGCCGGTAGCGTATTGGAGGAGCAGCGCCAGGCCGGCCGTGCTGCCCGTTGCCAATTGCACCTCGGAGTAAAACGCGATGCCGAGCGAGACCAGCATGGTGCCGATAAGCATGGCGAAGAGATCTTCGGGCAGTGTGTGGCGGCTTGGGGACGCCAGATCCGGCGTCATGCCTTTTTCACCCAGCGGCCATCGCCTTCCTGTTGCCAATAGGTGACCTCGTTGCCATCGCGGAGGGCGCGCCAGGCCTGGCGGGCTTCGGTGACGGCGTCGGGGTCGTGGCCGGAAAACATGTAGACGATGCGCTTATAGCCTTCCGCGGATTGCGGCACGGCGCGATCGACGAAGAAGCGGACGCTGGCCTCGTTGGGATTGTCGGCTTCGGTGGTCAGGAGGATCGGCTGGTGCGGATCGGTTTGTTCACCGGCCATGCCATGGGGCAGGAAAGAATCATCGCGATAGGTCCAGAGCAGGGAATCGAGGACTTCGGCGCGTTCGCGCGACCCGGATTCGACGACGGCGCGCCAGCCCCGCTCCAGCGTCTTTTCGAGAAGCTGCGGCAGGACCGATTCCAAGGGACGGACTTCGAGGTGATAGAAGAGAACTTCGGCCATGGCGGCACATTATCGAGGCGGCGCGCAGAGCGCCAGCGCGGCAAGCGGGCAACAGGCGCGCGCGAATTGGGGTGTGCACAATCCGCGCAATTGTATCGAAGGATGGTTTGGCCCATTGTCTGAAAAAGTGCGGGCCAAATGGGCGCCGCAAAAGGATTCTAGCGTAGCGGCATGAGACGTCTGACCACTTATCTGGCACGCCTTTTTGCCACGGATGCCCTGATCCTGACGGCAATCCTCTGCGTGTTGCTGTGGCTGGTGAACTGCCTGAGGCAATTCGAACTCATTTCGGTGAAGGGTCAGGGATTCGGCACCCTGGCGGTGCAGGCGCTCTATACGATGCCGCCGCTGGCCATGGCGTTTTTCTATATCTGCGTCGGCATCGGCATGATCCGGGCGCTGAGTGCCCTGCAATTGAGCCGGGAACTGCACATCATCCACGCGACCGGCTCGACGGGTGGCATCTGGCGCGGTGCGGCCGCGGTGATTGTTGCCGGCATCGTCGTGGTGATGCTGCTGTCGCACTGGCTCGAACCCTGGGCCAATCGCAAATATGTCGATCTCGCTTCCGAAGTGGCGGCTGATCTCGTCAGCTCTACCCTGCGGCCGGGGCGGTTCACTCAGGTCACGCCGGGGGTGATCCTTCTTATAGGCGGGCGCGAGGCGGGCGGGGAAATCACCGACTTCTTTGCCGACGATCGCCGCATGCCCGATTCGCGCCGCACCTATATTGCCGAGACGGCGCGGGTATCGAGCGACGGGGAAAACTACGTGCTCGAACTGCGCAACGGCATGCTGCAATATGTGCAGGATGACGGGCGCTATTCGGAAGTGCGCTTTGCCCGCTATGACCTCAGCGTTGCGAGTATTTCGCAGGCGGTTGCCGGCGGCGACTCGATGGCCGAACGCAATAGCTTCGACATTATCGGCGAAGCCGTCAGTACCGGGTTTCTGTCGCAGGAGGCGACCAATCGATTGCTCGACCGCTCGGCCGAAGCGCTGCGGGTGATTGCCATCGGGCTTTTTACGCTCGCTCTTGGGGCCTTTCCCAGCGGTTCGCGGGCGCGCATTCCGATGCCGATCGAAGCCATCGTGCTGCTGGTGGCCTTTGCCGAACGCGGCGTCGGCACCTATAGCCCGCTCGGCATCGGCACGGGCTCTGTGCTGCTTATCCTGATTTCGGGCGCGGTATTGGCCTTCCGGCTCTGGCCGCGGCGGCCGGTTGCGCTGGTGAGCGCATGACCAGAATCGATTGGCTGGTGCTCAAGCGCCTCGCGAGCCGCATCGGCATGACGGTTTTCATCTTTTACGGACTAATCGCGCTGGTCGAATCCCTCGACACCTGGCGCTTTACCGTCGTCTCGGAGCGGGACGGGCTTTTGATGGCTCTCGTGATGGTGGCGATGAGCGCGGTGCGCTGGACCATCAAGACCCTGCCGGTGACGGTGCTGATGGGGGCGATCCTTGGCCTCGCCGATCTCAAGGCGCGGCACGAATTGACGGTGATCAAGGCGAGCGGCATTTCCATCTGGCGGGCGGTGCGCGCGCCGACGACGGTGTTGCTGCTGGTCAGTTTCGTCATTTCCATTGGAGCGGAAACGGTCAGCACGCAGATCAATCGCGGGCTTTACCCCACCCCGCCGGGCCTTGCGGCCCTGCTGACGCCGCCGGGCGAAATCTGGCTCGAACAGGAGGGCGACGGGATCAAATATGTGATCATGGCGCGCGCCATGGCGCCGGGGGGCGCCGAGCTCAACGATGTGACGCTGTTCCATCTGGGGAGAACTGACGTTCCCCGCATCGAGGCGGAGCGGGCCCTGTTGGAAAACGGCATGTGGCGCATGCCCGTGGCGCTGGCGCGAACGCCGGAAACGCCGCCCTATACGATCTTCGACTATGAAGTGCCGACCGCCTCTACCCCGGCCGAAATCAGCCTGAAACTGGCTTCGGTCGAGGACATGACCTTCTTTGATATTCTCGATCTGCTGGGCAAGGGGGTGGCCGATCCGCTGGTCAAATCGGCGGCGACGATGCGGCTATACAAACTTCTGTCGCTACCACTTGTGCTTAGCGGCTCGCTGTTCATTGCCTTTGCGTTTACCGCAGGTTATCGAAGGGGCACTAGTCTAGGTCCTGCGGTCCTTTATGGCATCGTGCTCGGATTTGTCGTGTTCGTGATTACCGAGATGGCCGACCGCGCGGGGTCGACTGGCGTTCTCGATCCAACTTTCGCGGCAGTCGGACCGGCATTGGTAGCCATTGTGATTGGTGTAACGGTGCTACTGCACAAGGAAGACGGACGGACGTGACGCGAAGCCGGGGACATGGAAGAGGCCTGATGCGTGCCCTGCTGCTGGGCGCGTCTCTTTGCCTTTTTGCGCTGCCCGCCGCGGCGCAGGGTCTTGTTCCCGCTGACTTTTTCAATGCCCCGATTGATCCGGCCGCGCCTACTGGCGTCGAGGCCAATGTGCTGACGTTTGACGCCAAGACCAATAGGATCGAGGCTTCCGGCGGCGTCGTGCTGAAATCGAGCGGCTATATCGTGACCGGCGAGAAGCTGGTCTATGACCGTACGGCCAATTCGGTGAAGATGGCCGGCGCCGTCACGGTGACCGATCCTTCGGGCAATGTGATGGAGACGACCGATCTCGACATTACCGGAGGCATGAAACAGGCGTTTTTCAATGCCCTGACCATTACCGCCTATGACGGATCGCGCATTACCGCTGATAGCGCCGATTATGACTCGGTGCTGCAGAGCATTTACAACAATGCCAGCTATGCGCCCTGCGGCGAATGCATCGATGGCAAGGGCCGCCGTATCGGCTGGTCGGTCAATGCCAGCCGGATCGTGCATAATTCGGAAGACAATTCGGTCACCCTCGAAAATTCGACGCTGTACCTGCTCGGTATTCCGGTCGCCTGGGTGCCCTATCTTTGGCTGCCTGATCTCAGCGAATCCGCGCTGTCGCGGGCGCCGCGGCCGACCTTCAGCTATGATGAGCAGACGGGCGCCGGCATCGGGGTATCAGTCAATGTCTATGGCAATAAGTGGACCGATGTCTGGCTGAGCCCGAAATTCTTCTCGCGGCAGGGTTTCCTGCTGGGCGCCGAATGGGTGCAGCGGTTCGACAATGGTTCGTTCCAGGTCAAGGTTTCGGGGATCAACCAGTGGGATCGCAGCGCCTTTGCGGGCGAAGTCGGCGACCGCGACTGGCGCGGGGCGATCCAGACTTCGGGCGCGTTCACGCCTGTCGAGCATTGGGAAACGGGCTGGTCCTACACGGCCTTTACCGATGCCAATTATCTCAGTGACTATGAACAGACGACGGCCAAATCGTCGATCAATCAGGTCTATGCGACCCATGTCAGCGAGCAGACCTATTTTGACATTCGCCTGCAGCAGTTCAACCAGCTCGGCAATGTGACGGAAGCGAGCCAGAATGCGCAGGGCGCGAACCTGCCGGTGACGCGGTTCGAGCATATCATCGATCTCGAAGACGATATGGGGCGGCTGGCGTTCGAGGGGCATTTGCGCAATGTCGTGCGCAATGCGGACAGCCAGACTGCTGCCAATGGCGTTCCCTATATTTACGGCTATCAGGGCAACAAGACGCATGCGACGTTGCAGGCGAGCTGGCAGAAGCAGATCATCGGTGGCGGTGGTTTCGTCTTCACGCCCTATGTCGGGGCGCGCGCGGACTTCTCCTATTATGACGGCAAGAGCGTGCTGCTGCCGGGCGAAGCGAGCCTGTTGAGCGCGACGCCGATTGCCGCGATCGATGTGCGTTATCCGCTGATGGCAAGCAATGGCGCGGATGTGCATATCATCGAGCCGATTGCGCAGCTGGTCTATCGCGGGTCGGACACGACCATGCTTGGTATCACCAATGACGATGCGCAGAGCTTCGTTTTCGATGACACCAACCTTTTCAGCTACAATCGCTTCTCTGGCTATGACCGGCAGGAGACGGGGCTGCGCGCCAATATCGGCGGGAGCTATCAGGCCAATTTCGACAATGGCAGCTATCTTGAACTGATTGGCGGACAATCGTTCCAGCTGGCAGGGGCCAATGCATTCTCGAGCGTGGACCATGCCAATACGGGCGTCGGCGGCGGTTTGGGCACGGACGCATCCTATGCGGTGCTCGGGGCCTATGGCTCGTTCACGCCGGGCCTGACCTTTGGCGCCAAGACGCAGGTCGATACGTCGGCCTGGACGCTGGCGCGGTTTGGGGCGGGCGCGAGCTATAGCGCGGACGGGTATGGGGCAACGCTCGACTATCGCTATATCGGCGCCAATCCGGGGCTGGGGCAATTGCTCGACCAGCATGAGATCGTGGGCGGGCTGACTATTCCGGTGGCGGACTATTGGAGCCTCAAGGGCAACGCGGCCTGGGACCTCAGTGCCAATAGCTGGCTGCAGGTGGGCGGTGGCGTGGTTTATGACGACGGCTATCTGATGCTCGGCGCCAATGCGCAGCGTAACGGACCGACGCACACCTCGCCCAATTCGACCAGCGTGCTGGCCACTTTTGCCATCAAGGCGCCGGCCGGGCTGAACCTTGGCTATGGCGGTGCGGTGCCCACACCGGGTTTCCTCGCGAACTGAGTTTTGACGGCAGCTTTACGCCGGCGCCATCATGTCCCCTCACGACCACGTGGATTGCCCATTCGGATTTTGGCCGTATTGTTTGGGCAATTGACAGCACCTGTTTCGGGCCGCATTGATGCGGCAAAACTTTACAATGCGGACCTGACGATGACCTTTGCATTTATGCGGCGCGCCACCGGCGCCATGATCCTCGGCCTCGTGCTGGCGACGGCATCGGCCCTGCCCAGCTTCGCGGCAACCATTGTAACGGTAAACGGCACGCCGGTGACCGACGTACAGGTCGATCAGCGGCTGCGCCTGTTCGCCATGGAAGGCAACAAGACCGGCCGCAAGGGCGCGACCGATCAGCTGATCACCGAAGCCATCCAGATGAACGAAGCCAAGCGCCTCGGCATCAATGTTTCCAATGCCCAGGTTGACGAAGCGCTGCTGCAGATTGCCCGCAATCTCAAGGTGAGCCAGGACCGTCTGGTCGAAATGCTCGGCCAGGGCGGCGTTGGTGCAGATACGCTCAAGGATCGTCTGCGCGCCGCCATCGCCTGGAACGCCATTGCCGAGCAGGCCGTGGTTCCCAATGTGCAGATTTCCGACCTCGAACTCGACCAGCAGGCCGCGGCCCGCCTCGCCGATTATCAGGGCTTTGACTATATCCTCAAGGAGATCGTCTTTGTGGGTGCAGGCGCCAGCGGCCGCACGGCGCAGGCCAACAAGTTCCGTTCGAGCTTTGCCGGTTGCGACAGCGCCGTGCAGCTTTCCCTCGCCTATACCGACGCTGCCGTGGTCGATATCGGCCGCCGCCATGCGACCCAGCTTCCCGAGGCTATGGCCAAGGAACTGGCCGGCATGAATGTAGGCGGGATCACCAAGCCGCGCGTGGTCGAAGCCGGCGTTTCCATGCTCGCCATCTGCGAAAAGACCCAGGCGCAGGACCTGACCTTCATGAAGGACGAAGTGCGCGCCGAAGTGGGAAGTGGCAATATGCAGAAGGAAGCTGCGGCCTATCTCGAGCAGCTGCGCAAGAACGCCAAGATTATTTATAACTAATGGTTTGAGCCGGGCGACACCCGCCCGGCGTCATTCCCGCGAAAGCGGGAATCCCTGTTTCAGCGCCCAAACAGAGATCCCCGCTTTCGGGGGGATGACACCGAGGGTGAAATGACCTCCCGGTGGAAATGGGCGCAAAATGAAGCCGCTGGCGATCAGTATGGGCGAGCCCGCGGGGATCGGCCCGGATATTTTTCTTTCCCTTTTTGCGCAGCGGCAGGCGCTTGGGCTTCCGGCTTTTGTCGTGTTTGGGCATGCCGGGTTTCTGGCTGCGCGGGCGAAGCGGCTGGGGCTCGATATCGACATTGCGGTGACGCGGCCTGTTGATGCGGGCGCGGTTTTTTCGCGTGCGCTGCCCGTGGTCGATCTTGCCGGGACGGTGCCGGACCGGCCGGGGCAGCCGGAGCCGGAAGCGGCGCGCGTGGTGATTGCGGCGATTGAAGAGGCGGTAGCGAGCGTTCAGGCAGGGGAATGCCGGGCGCTGGTGACGGCGCCGATCCACAAGGGCGCGCTTTATCATGCCGGATTTACGCATCCGGGGCATACCGAGTTTCTGGCCGCACTTTGTGCCACGGGGGGCGTGGAGCCGCTGCCGGTGATGATGCTGGCGCATGAGGAATTGCGGACGGTGCCGCTGACCATTCATGTGCCGATCAGGGATGTGCCGGGGCTGATTTCGGAAAAGCTGATCATCGAGACGCTGCGGGTGATGGCGCGCGACCTGAAAAGCCGGTTCGGGATTGCGGCGCCGCGGATTGCTGTCGCGGGGCTCAATCCGCATGCGGGCGAAGGCGGGGCCATCGGGCGCGAAGAGATCGAGATCATCATCCCCGCGCTGGAGACGGCGCGGGCGGAGGGGATTGTGGCCGTGGGGCCCCTGCCCGGCGATACGCTGTTTTTTCCCCGACATTGGCGGCAATATGATGCGGTGCTGGCCATGTATCATGATCAGGCGCTGATCCCGATCAAGACGGTGGCGTTCGATGCCGGGGTGAATGTCACCCTCGGCCTGCCGATCGTCAGGACCTCGCCGGACCACGGAACGGCGTTTGACCTGGCCGGGACGGGAAAAGCCTCGACATCGAGCTTTTTGGCGGCCATAGCCATGGCAGACAAGATGACGGCCGAGCCTTTATGAGCCAGATCGATACGCTTCCGCCGCTGCGCGAGGTCATAGCCACTCACGGCCTGCAGGCGAAAAAAGAACTCGGGCAGAATTTTCTGCTCGATCTGAACCTGACCGCGCGCATTGCGCGGGTCGGAGGATCGCTCGAAGGCGTGCGCGTGATCGAAGTGGGTCCCGGGCCGGGTGGCCTGACGCGGGCGCTGCTCGCCGAGGGTGCGCGCGAGGTGATCGCCATCGAACGCGATGCGCGGGCGCTGCCGGCGCTGGCGCAGATCGCCGAGGCCTATCCGGGGCGCCTGACGGTGATATCGGGCGACGCGATGGAAATGGACTACCGGCAACTTGCCGATGGCCCGACGCGGATCATTGCCAACCTGCCCTATAATATCGGCACGCCGCTGCTGACGGGCTGGCTGACGCTCGAACCATGGCCGCCGTTTTTCGAGAGCATGACGCTGATGTTTCAGCGCGAAGTGGCCGAGCGGATTTGTGCGCGGCCCGGCGAGGACCCTTATGGGCGGCTGGGTGTGCTTGCGGGGTGGCGCAGCGAGGCGCGGATTGCGTTCAATGTCGGGCGACAGGCCTTTGTGCCGCCGCCCAATGTTACCTCGGCCGTGGTGCATCTGGTGCCCAAGCCGGTGGAAGAAGGCTTGGCGGTCAAGCATGTCGAGCAGGTGACCAAGGCCGCCTTCGGGCAGCGGCGCAAGATGGTGCGGCAATCGCTGAAATCGCTGGGTGTGCCGGTCGAAGGGTTGCTTACTGCTGCCGGGCTCAAGGGCGACGAGCGGGCCGAGGATTTGCCTATCGAGGCGTTTCTGGCCATGGCGCGGGCGCTGCCGGGGCTGAGGTAGAGGCTGTCATCCCGGGCTCGACCGGGGATTCATCCTAAGATCTCGAGACGGGCCCCGGCTTAAAGCCGGGGTGACAATCGCGTTTGTGGGTGTATCAGGCGAAGGATGCGGTGCGCTGGAGTTGGAAGGCGGGACAAACGGGAATCGGTGCGAGGGGCATCGGTCGTTTGGGGGAACGGCAACGGGTCTGGACTGGCGTCATGGATGGAAGGTAACCGGGCGTGCTGGTGTGTCTTGCCAACCCCGACCTGACTCACCCCTGAGGGGGCGAGGGGACGAAAGAACCATGCCGCCGTGGCACTGAAGCATCGGGGCACGCCCGCGTGGTTCGAGGGGCGGCTATGCCGCCCACCTCACCATGAGGGCTACTGGGGTCGGGGCGAAGCCTACTGCCGGCTAACGCTCAGTCCGGACTGATCTGATTTTGTAAATCGCGGACAAAATTGTCGAGATCGAGCTGGCGTTCGCGGTTGAGGCGGGCTGAGGCGAGGATGGCGCGGACGCGGGCGACGGAGAGTTCGAGGTCTTCGTTGACGAGGACGTAGTCGTATTCGTCGTAATGATCCATCTCGTTGCGCGCATTCTTGAGGCGCTTTTCGATGGTGCCGACGCTGTCCTGGGCGCGGCGTTCGAGGCGGGCGCGCAGTTCCTTGATCGAGGGCGGCAAGATGAAGACCGTGACCATGTCGGCACGGCACTTTTCATAGAGCTGCAGGGTGCCCTGATAGTCGATATCGAAGAGGATGTCGTTGCCGTTGGAGAGCTGTTCTTCGACGAGGGCGCGCGGGGTGCCGTAGAAATTGCCGTGCACTTCGGCGGATTCGAGGAGGCCCCCATCGCGGCGCATCGCTTCGAAGGTCGGTACGTCGATGAAGTGATAGTGCTTGCCGTCGATTTCATCGGTGCGGCGGCCGCGGGTGGTTACGGAAACCGAGAGCTTGATATTGGGATCGGCACCGAAGAGGGCGCGCGAAATGGAGGACTTTCCGGCGCCCGAGGGGGAGGCGAGGACAAGCATGACGCCGCGGCGCTGAAAATCCATGTTTGAGGCACTCTATTCGATGTTCTGGACTTGCTCGCGTAGTTGATCGATCACCGCCTTGAGGTCAAGACCGATGGCGGTGAGTTCCACGGCGTTCGATTTGGAACAGAGCGTATTGGCCTCGCGATTGAATTCCTGGGCGAGGAAATCGAGGCGGCGGCCGACGGCACCGGAGCCGGAGAGAAGCGCGCGGGCGCCGGCAATGTGGGCGCGGAGGCGGTCGATCTCTTCCTGGATATCGGCCTTGGTGGCCAGAACAAGCGCTTCCTGGGCGAGGCGATCGGGCGAAATATCGGCTTCCTGACGCAGGGCCTCGACCTGTTGGGCGAGGCGCGCAGAAATAGCATCGCGCGAGCGGCTGGGATGGGCGTCGGCGCGGGTGACGAGTTCAGCAATGGTATCGAGCTGGCGGGAGAGGGTTTCGGCGATGCGGGCGCCCTCCTCCAGCCGGGATTGCTGCAGGGCGGCAGAGGCCTCGCGCACGGCCGCCATGAGCACGGGCTCGAGGCCTTCCTCGTCGAGGTCGCGGTTTTCCTCGACCACGAGCACGCCGGGCAGAGCGAGGATGCCATCAAGGCTCGGGCGGCTCGCATCGACGCGTTCGGCGAGCGTTGAAATTGCCGCGAGGATGGTTTCAAGCGCGGCTGGGTTGACCGAGACGGCGCCGGTGGCGCCCTGCCGGTCGAGCGTCACCGCGGCATTGACCGAGCCGCGGGAGAGCGCCTGGCCGAGGGCCTGACGGATGGGAATATCGAAGGCGTCGAGGCCGGGGGCGAGGCGGGTGCGGATATCGAGACCGCGACCGTTGACCGATTTCAGCTCGACCCGGAGGCGGGCCGGGCCGAACATGGCGTCGGCCCGCGCATAGCCGGTCATGCTGGCGATGCGGCAGGTCACTCGGGGGCGCCTTCCGTGCCGTTGGCCTCTTCGGCTTCAAGGGCCTGGCGGGCGGCCTCGGCGTCTGTTTCTGCCTGTTGGGCCGCTTCGCGCTCGATCTCGCGATAGCGGGCGACGTTCTTCTGGTGCTCGGCATAAGTCTCGGCAAAGACGTGCCCATCGCGGGGCGAGGCGCCCTTGGCGACGAAGTAGAGATAGTTGTGGCTATCGGGGTGGGCGACGGCGCGCAGGGCCTCGATGCCCGGATTGGCGATGGGGGTCGGGGGGAGACCGTCGATCTGATAGGTATTGTAGGCGGTCTTTTCCTCGATCTCGGAGCGGCGGAGGCCGCGTTCGAGCTTGGTTTGGCCAAGCGTGATGCCATAGATGATCGTCGGGTCGGACTGCAGGCGCATGCTTTGCTTGAGGCGATTGACGAAGACGGCGGCAACTTGCGGACGCTCTTCGGCGACGCCGGTTTCGCGCTCGACGACGGAGGCGAGGATCAATAGTTCAGCAGGCGACGCCAGCGGCAGGTCGGCCTGACGGCCTGCCCATGTCTCGGCGAGCGCTGCGGTCATGGCGGCCTGCATGCGGTCGATGACTGACTGGCGGGTATCGCCCGGCAGATAATCGTAGCTGCCGGGCAGGATGGAGCCTTCCGGCGGCAGGTTATCGATGCTGCCGCTGAGGCGATCATCGGCATTGACGCGCTGCACGACTTCCCAGGAGGTCCAGCCTTCGGGAATGGTGACGGCATAGCGGATCGGCGTGCCGGTGGTCAGCTCGCGCAGAATTTCGGACATGCTGGCATTGGCGGGGATGGTGAAATCGCCCGCCTTGACGGTGGTGTTCTCTTCGACGCGGGCGCCGAACTGGCGGAAAATCAGCGCATTGGAGATAAAGCCCTGCTCTTCGAGGCGGCTCGCCGTGGTGGTCAGGGTATTGCCGCTTTCGACGCGGAAGACGCGCTCTTCGTTCGAAGGGCCATCGCTATAGTATTGCTGCGCCACGAAAAGGAAACCGCCGCCAACGACGACGAGGCCGATGACGAGCAGGGTAAGAAGGGCGTTGAGCACATCGACAAGGCCATTGGACGAGCGGCGGCGGCGTTTACGGCGGTCGTTCATCTTAGAGAATCACCTCATGGCCAGTCAGCGGTTGTGCCGATCTTGTTGTTGTAAAGCGGCGGGGCAGCGGCATTGTTTGCAATGGATTTGAATAAAAACAAGGGGCACGTCGCTTTGTCCAAGCGACGTGCCCCTCTTGCAGTTGAAAAAAATCAGGCGACCTTGCGCATGACCAAGGTGGCATTGGTGCCGCCAAAGCCGAAGCTGTTGGACAGAGCCACGTTGATTTCCTTCTTGAGTGCCACTTTGGGCACCAGATTGATCGGCGTTTCGACAGAGGGATTGTCGAGATTGAGCGTCGGCGGAGCGATGCCATCGCGCATGGCGAGAAGGCAGAAAATCGCTTCGACGGAGCCTGCAGCGCCGAGAAGGTGACCGATGGCCGACTTGGTCGAGCTCATCACCGACTTTTCGGCGGCCGCACCGAGGACGCGGGAAACCGCGCCCAGTTCGATCTCGTCGCCCAAGGGCGTCGAGGTGCCATGGGCGTTGATATAGTCGATATCGGCAGGCGAAATGCCCGCACGCTTGACTGCCGCGCTCATGGCACGGAAGCCACCATCGCCATCGGGCGCGGGTGCGGTGATGTGATAGGCATCGCCCGAAAGGCCATAGCCGATCACTTCGCCATAAATCTTGGCGCCGCGAGCCTTGGCGCGCTCATAGTCTTCGAGCACGACAATGCCGGCGCCCTCGCCCATGACGAAGCCATCGCGATCCCGATCATAGGGGCGCGAAGCGGCGGTTGGATTATCGTTGAAGCCCGTCGAAAGCGCCCGCGCTGCGGCAAAGCCTGCCAGCGAAATGCGATTGACGCAGCTTTCCGCGCCACCCGCCACCATCACATCGGCATCGCCCAGCGCGATCAGGCGGGCCGCATCGCCAATGGCGTGCGCCCCAGTCGAGCAGGCGGTGACGACGGAATGGTTCGGTCCCTTGAGACCGAAACGGATGGAAACGTGGCCGGAGGCCAGATTGATCAGGCGACCCGGAATGAAGAAGGGGCTGATGCGGCGCGGGCCTTTTTCGTGGAGGGTGATGGAGGCATCATAGATGCCGCCAATCCCGCCAATGCCCGAGCCGATCAGAACGCCTGTGCGTTCCTGCTCTTCCTGCGTCTTGGGCTCAACCCCGGCATCCTGGATGGCCTGGGTGGCAGCGGCCATGGCGTAGACGATGAAATCGTCGACCTTGCGCTGTTCCTTGGTTTCCATCCATTCGTCGGGATTGTACTTGCCATCGGCATAATCCCCGCGGGGCAGCCGGTGGGCAATCTGGCAGGCGATATCGTCGACCTGGAATTCGTCGATACGCTTGGCTCCACTCTTGCCTGCAAGAATATTGGCCCACGTGGCCTCCACTCCGCAACCAAGGGGCGTGACAAGCCCCATTCCGGTGACGACGACTCGGCGAAGTTCCATGTCTAACCCTGCCCGTCCAGCTTAGCTGGTGGCCTTGGTCAGGAAGGAGACAGCGTCTCCGAAGGTCTGGATCGACTCGGCAGCATCGTCCGGGATTTCGACCGAAAATTCTTCCTCGAAAGCCATAACCAGCTCGACCTGATCGAGCGAGTCAGCGCCCAGATCGTCGATGAAGCTGGCCTTTTCAACGACCTTCTCGGCGTCCACATTGAGGTGTTCCACAACGATCTTGCGGACCCGATCAGCGACATCGCTCATATTTGACTTCCCTTTTCAGAAATCGAAGTTTCGTTTCGCTTCTTATTGGCGCGAAGCCAATTCATCAAGCTCGGTTTTGACTTGCACAGAGGCAATGTAAGCGGCCTTTTCGGCGCTCGCAAGGCGAACCGGCAAGGGTTAACGGGGCGCGATTAGCATGTTTCCCTAGCCATTGCCAGCAGCGGCAGGCATGGTTTCCAAGGGTTTAAGGCTTTATTAACGGGCGGATTGCCCCGCGCTTGTGACTCCACCCCCTCCCAGCCTCCCCCATCGAGGGGGAGGTGCCTATCGAGTTTGAGACAAGATCAAGTCACGCCCACAGTCCCTTCACCTCCCCCTTGATGGGGGAGGCCGGGAGGGGGTGCCTTCTGCCTTAGATCATCGCCATGCCGCCGTTGACGTTGAGCGTGTGGCCCGTGACGTAGGCGGCGGCGTCGCTCGAGAGGAAGACGGCGCAGGCGGCGACTTCCTGGGGGGTGCCGAGGCGGGTGGCCGGAATGGTGGAAAGAATGGCGTCGCGCTGCTTGTCGTTGAGTTCATCGGTCATGGCCGAGGCAATGAAGCCTGGGGCGATGGAATTGACCGTGATATTGCGGCTCGCCACTTCATAGGCCAGCGCCTTGTTCATGCCGATGAGACCAGCCTTGGAGGCGGCATAATTGCCCTGGCCGGGATTGCCCATGACGCCGACGACCGAGGAAATGCCGATGATGCGGCCAAAGCGCTGCTTCATCATGCCACGCAGCACGGCGCGGTTGAGATGGAAGGCGGCGGTGAGATTGACCGCGATAACCTCGTCCCACTCCTCATCCTTCATGCGCATGAAGAGATTGTCGCGGGTCATGCCGGCATTGTTGACGAGAATATCGAGGCCGCCCATGGCTGCTTCCGCTGATGGCACGAGCTTGTCGACATCGTCGAGCTTGGAGAGATTGCACGGCAGGATCGGGCATTCCTTGCCGATCTGCTGGGCGGTCTCTTCAAGCGCGCCAACGCGGGTGCCGGACAGGGCCACGGTGGCGCCGGCAGCGGCCAGCGCCTTGGCGATTTCGCGGCCGATGCCGCCGCTGGCGCCCGTGACCAAGGCGCGCTTACCGGTCAAATCGAACATGTTTTTATTCCCTGGTTCAGGCGGTGACGGCCGCGACGAAGGCGTCGATATCGGCGGGGCCGCCGACGGCATGGGTGGTGACATCGGGGGCGATGCGCTTGGCAAGGCCGGTAAGAACGCGGCCGGTGCCGAGTTCGACGAGCTGAGTGACCCCGCCCTGCCCGGCAAGCCAGGTGACGGTTTCGGTCCAGCGGACGACGCCGGTGACCTGCTCAACAAGACGCTGACGGATTTCGGCGGGGTCGGAGATCGGGGCCGCCAACACATTGGCGACGAGCGGCACGACGGGGGCGTTCATCTGCACTTCGGCAAGCGCAGAGGCCATGGCGTCGGCAGCGGGCTGCATCAGGGAGCAATGGAAGGGAGCACTGACGGGCAGCAGCAGGGCGCGCTTGGAGCCCTTGGTCTTGGCGATTTCGACGGCGCGCTCGATGGCGGCGAGGGCGCCAGAAATAACGACCTGGCCGGGCGCATTGTCATTGGCGACCTGGCAGACTTCGCCTTGCGCGGCTTCTTCGGCAACAGCGCGGGCGGTGTCGAGATCGAGCCCGAGAAGCGCGGCCATGGCGCCGTGGCCAACGGGAACAGCCTTTTGCATGGCCTGGCCGCGGGTACGGAGGAGACGGGCCGTATCAGAGAGAGAGAAAGTGCCAGCGGCGCAGAGGGCGGAATATTCGCCGAGCGAATGGCCGGCGACGAATTTGGCATGATCGGCCAGACGGACGCCGCGGCTTTCGAGCACGCGGAGCACGGCAATGCTTGAGGCCATCAGGGCGGGCTGGGCATTTTCGGTGAGGCGCAGGACGTCTTCGGGGCCCTCGAACATGGTCTGGGACAGCTTTTGCCCCAGCGCGGCATCGACTTCATCGAAGACGGCGCGCGCTTCGGGGAAGGCATCGGCCAGTTCCTTGCCCATGCCGACGGCCTGGCTGCCCTGGCCGGGAAAGGTGAAAGCGATGCTGGTCATGACGGCGTCTCCGGGGTTGCGGACATTGCGAGGCGTTTGCCGAGTGTATTTGGCTGAGTCAAGCAATCTCTCTTAAGGGATTTTGCGGGAGAATTATGCGTCAGTGCGATTTTTTGGAGGCACCATGGATAGTTCAGCCGCGGGGGTTTCCACAAATTCGGGCTTTGCCAGGCCGCTCATTGCCGCCGCCCTGACGGCCGCGATCGTCTTTGCCCTGGCTTTGCTCGGTATCCATAGCAGAACGGCGTTCGACCTTGCGAGCCTCTGGCCCGCCAATGCGGCATTGCTCGGCATTCTCGCCATTTATCCCAAGACAAATTCGGCTTTGACCTGGGTGCTGAGCGCGCTGGCCTATATGGCGGCGGATCTGCTTTCGGGCGGGGACCTGCTGCGATCGGCGGCGCTCAACGCGACAAATCTTGTGGGCGTAGCAACGGGGCTGGCACTGATCCGGCTTTGGGCGTCCCGATTTTTCCCGATGACACGGCCATCGAGCGTTGTCCGGCTCTCCGTCGTGGTGCTTGCCGCGTCGCTCGCCTGCGGAATTGCCGGCGGCTTCGTCGCCGGACCACTTTTGGGCCTCGACCGGTTGGAGGGCTTCTTTCTCTGGACCGCCTCCGAGGCTGTGAATTACGCCATTTTCCTGCCGCTGGTGATGGGCGGCCGCCTTATCAAGGCGCGCAAATCCGCGCTGGCGGACGAGAAGGATGGCAGTCTCGCCGAAAAGGCCACGGCAATCGCGGCGCTGGCCGCGTCCTGCGGCCTCATGCCATTCGTGGGCGGCGCTGGGGCGCTGGTGCTGTATCTGCCTGCTTTCATCTGGTGTTCGACGCTGTTCAGCCCGCGGATCGCGCTTGTTCTTTCCGGGCTCGCGGCCATGTGGGTCTTGTTTGCCGTGCCCGTCGGCCTCATTCCGCTTTATGTGGATAATGTGCCTCTGGATTCGCCCTGGGATCTTGCGTCCTTCCGGATGGGCATTGCCTCGCTCGCGCTGGGCTCACTCGCCATGGTGATGCTGAACGCTTTCTGGCAGGAAGCGCATGACGAAATCGAGCATCGCGCCAATCATGATTTTCTGACGGGCCTGCTCAATCGCCGGCAGTTCAACGCGACGGCCGAGGCGAGCCTCGTACGGCAGCGGGACGGCACGCCGAACGTGGCCTTGGCGGTGGATGTCGACCACTTCAAATCGATCAACGATACGCATGGGCATCCGCTGGGGGATCATGTGCTGCAGGTTGTGGCGGGTCTACTTACGGCCGGGCTGCGCAAGGGCGATATTCTGGGCCGGCTGGGGGGCGAGGAATTTGCCATCATCCTGCCCGGCGCGGGGATCGAGGAAGGCACAAGGGTCGCCGAGCGGATTCGCGAAGCGATTGCCGCCGAAACCCTGCGGCATGGCGAAGTGGCCATTGCCACCAGCGTCAGTATCGGGCTTGTCGAATTCCAGGCGCCGGCCAACCTGCCGCGCATGCTCAGCCTTGCCGACGAAGCGCTTTATGAGGCCAAGAATGCCGGCCGCAACCGCGTCGTTGCCCACAAAAGCGCCGCCCTGTTGAAGGCTGCCGGCGCCTGAAGCTTGCATTTGGGTGCCTTCTATTCTATAGCCGCCGCAGCAATTCGTTTGGCCGGGGGCTGAACGGAGGGTTTTTCCTTTTGAACGATAAGGCTCTCTGAGCCCCAACGTTGGGAAAGATAGGACGCTCACCCGTCCGGCCTCCCGTGTTCCCGCTCTTTGCAAGACTGCTTTGACGCCTTTCCAGGCTTTGAAGGGGCTCCGCGCCAGGCATTGCGTATGACAACTGAAAGGAAGGCGCACTCAATGGCCCTTTACGAACACATCTTCCTGGCGCGCCAGGACGTTTCGCAGCAGCAGGTTGAAGAACTGACCACTGCGCTGACCGAAATCCTGTCTCAGGGTGGCGGCAAGGTTACCAAGAACGAATATTGGGGCCTCAAGGGTCTCTCCTACCGCATCCGCAAGAACCGCAAGGCTCACTACACCCTGCTCAACATCGACGCTTCCGCGCCGGCAATTGCCGAAATGGAACGCCAGATGCGCATCAATGAAGACATCCTGCGCTTCATGACCGTGCGCGTCGACGAGCTGGAAGAAGGCCCGTCCGCGATGATGCAGAAGCGCGATCGCGATGACCGCGATGGTGGTGGCCGTGGCGAACGTGGTGCCCCCTCGGGCGACCGCCGTCCCCGCCGCTTCTAAGATAAGGAACGCATAGCCATGGCTATTAAAGACCTCACCACTTCCCAGGCCCGCCGTCCGTTCCAGCGCCGTCGCAAGACCTGCCCGTTCTCGGGCGAAGGCGCGCCAAAGATCGACTACAAGGACGTGCGCCTGCTTTCGCGCTACGTTTCCGAGCGCGGCAAGATCGTGCCGAGCCGTATCACCGCCGTTTCTGCCAAGAAGCAGCGTGAACTGGCTCGTGCGATCAAGCGTGCCCGCTTTATCGGCATCATGCCTTATGCTGTGAAATAAGCTCGCTGGGACGGCGATCTAGCGGCGTCCGCCTGCGCTTCCGGTGCTCACGTACCAATGTACGTTCCGCTCCGGTTCTCGGCGAACACCACTATCTCATCCGTCCCAACGGCTTCTTTCCCGCATAAGTGCCCTTAACCAGCAGGGCAAATCGCTGGGGTCGCAGATGGTCTGCGGCTCCTAACCGTCTTCAAGACGGGACAGCCAAAGGAATAAAGACATGAAAGTCATTCTGCTCGAGCGTATCGGTCGCACCGGCACCATCGGCGACGAAGTCAATGTGAAGGACGGTTTTGCCCGTAACTTCCTCCTGCCCCAGGGCAAGGCTCTGCGCGCCACCGAAGCCAACCGCAAGCGTTTCGAAAACGAGCGCGTGCACATCGAACAGCGCAACGAAGAGCGCCGCACTGCCGCTGCCGGTATCGCCGAAGGCCTCAATGGCCGTTCGGTCATCATCATCCGTCAGGCTGGTGAAACCGGCCAGCTCTACGGTTCGGTCGCAGCCCGCGATATCGTCGAAGCCCTGGCTGTCGATGGTTACATCGTTCAGCGCAACCAGGTCGACCTTGCCGATCCGATCAAGACCGTTGGTGTCCACACCGTGCCGCTGACGCTGCATGCTGAAGTCGCCGTCTCGATCACCGTCAATGTTGCCCGTTCGGTTGACGAAGCCAACCGTCAGGCCGAAGGCGAAGACGTCACCGTCCACACCTTCGAAGCTGACGATGACGGCGATTTCGCCGCCGGCCAGAAGGACGCTGCTTCGGACGACCGTTTCGAAGAGTAGTCCTTGCGGACTGAAATTTGAAAAGGCCGGGCGAAAGCCCGGCCTTTTTGTTTGGGGACGTGCTAGAATCGGTCACGCGCAGGCCATGATCGAATGGCAAGTAACAGAGTGACTATTCCCCGTTGTTCACAGAGTTCACACGGCGAAAAGAATCTTAACTCCTTGAGGGATAGGGCGGTGGGACTCCGACCACTCCCCCGTGGTTAGAAAGGTTAACACCCCCGAGGATCACGATGGCTGAGATCGCACGGCTTCACCCGGCCGAAGACAAGTCGTTTCGCGTCGCCCCACACAATGTGGAGGCGGAACAGGCGCTGCTCGGCGCTATCCTGATCAACAATGAAGCGTTTTACCGGGTCTCGGATTTCCTGGAGCCGGAACATTTTTATGAGCCCGTGCACCGGGACATTTATGAGATCACCAGCAAGGTGATTCGCGCCGGTAAATCGGCGGATCCGACGACGATCAAAACCCACCTGCCCGACCAGCTCCTGCCCGAAATGACCATGGCGCAATATCTGGCGCGGCTCGCCGCAGAAGCGACGACCGTCATCAATGCCGGGGACTATGGGCAGGCCATCTATGACCTCGCCATTCGCCGGAACCTGATTCTAGTCGGCGAGGAAATGGTTTCGGTCGCCTATGAGTCCGAGGTCGAAATGACCCCGAACCGGCAGATCGAAAAGGTGGAAGGCGAGCTGTTCCAGCTGGCCGAAAAAGGACGCTATGACGGCGGCTTCCTCAGCTTCAGCACAGCGCTCAGCGCCTCCATCCGCATGGCGGGCGAGGCCTTTCAGCGCGATGGCGGGCTTTCGGGCGTCGCGACGGACCTTCATGACCTCGATCGGCAGATGGGCGGCTTGCAGCGCTCGGACTTGATCGTGCTCGCTGGCCGCCCTGCCATGGGCAAGACCTCGCTCGTGACCAATATCGCTTATAATGTTGCCAAGAACTGGCGCGGCGAGGTGACGCCGGACGGGCACAACAAGACGGTCAATGGCGGTGTCGTCGGGTTCTTCAGCCTCGAAATGAGTTCCGAACAGCTCGCGACGCGTATTCTGGCCGAACAGGCGGAAGTTTCCTCGTCCGACATTCGCCGCGGGCGTATTCACGACAGCCAGTTTTCCAAGCTGGTGGACGTGTCGAACATGATGAGCAAGGTGCCGCTCTATATCGACGATACGGGCGGCCTGAGCGTGGCGCAGCTTGCCGCACGGGCGCGGCGGCTGAAGCGGCAAAAGGGGCTCGATCTGCTTATTGTGGACTACCTGCAGCTCCTCTCGGGGTCCTCGAAGGCCTCGAGCCAGAACCGCGTGCAGGAACTGACCGAAATTACGACGACGCTGAAGGCACTGGCCAAGGAGCTGGAAGTGCCTGTTATCGCGCTGTCCCAGCTTTCCCGTCAGGTCGAGTCGCGAGACGACAAGCATCCGCAGCTTTCCGATTTGCGCGAATCGGGTTCTATCGAGCAGGACGCGGACGTGGTGATGTTCGTTTACCGCGAAGAGTACTATCTCAAGAACAAGGAGCCCAAAGAGGGGACGCCAGAGCACATCAGCTGGCAGACGGAAATGGAGCAGGTGCATGGCAAGGCGGAAGTCATCATTGCCAAGCAGCGCCATGGCCCTACAGGAACGGTGCAGCTGAGCTTTGAAGCCCAGTTCACACGCTTCGGTAACCTCGCACGGGCAGACTATCTACCGGAACGCATGGAATAGGTATGAAGCTGACCTCGGGCCTCGGGAGCCAACTGACTGTCGATCTCGGGGCACTCGCCCGAAACTGGAACGCCCTCGACAAGGTGAGCCAGGGCGCGCTGACGGCCGCGGTCGTCAAGGCCGACGCCTATGGCACCGGCATCGAAATGGCGGCGACGGCGCTTTATGCGGCCGGCGCGCGGTTCTTTTTCGTGGCAACCCCCGACGAGGGCATTGCCGTGCGCACGGCCCTGCCCAGTGCCCATATTTTCGTGCTCAACGGGCTCTATCCAGGCGCCGCTAATCTTTATATCCGGCAGAATCTGATGCCGGTCATTTCCTCGATGGATATGCTCGAAGAGTGGCTCAACAAATGTGTCGAGCGCAACGAGGCCTATCCCAGCGCCTTCCACTTCGATACCGGCATGAACCGGCTTGGTTTCAGGCTCAATGAGGCGGTGATCGTGCGCGAACGCATCGCGCGGCTGAGTTATGCGCCGCAGATGGTGATGAGCCACCTCGCCTGCGCCGATGTTCCGAGCCACGAAAAGAACCGCACGCAATTGGCGCTGTTCGGCTCGGTGCTAAACCAATTTCCCGGCATTCCGGCCTCGCTCGCCAATTCCGCCGGACTGATGACGGGGCGCGACTATCACTTCCAGATGGTGCGGCCGGGCATTGCGCTTTATGGCGGCCGCGCCGTCATTGGGCGGAAGAACCCAATGGCAACCGTCGTGACGCTGCATGCCCCGGTTTTGCAGGTGCGCGAAGCGCGGACCGGCGAAACGGTGGGCTACGGAGCCTCCTATTCGCTCTCGCGCGACAGCCGGCTGGCGGTGATCGGGCATGGTTATGCCGATGGCTTTTTGCGCGCCATGTCGGGGACCAATGCGCGGCCCGGCGCCAAGGTCTATGTGCGCGGAAAGCTCTGCCCGGTGATCGGCAAGATTTCCATGGACCAGACCATTGTGGACATCACCGAACTGGGCCCCAACCTGCCCAAACCCGGCGAGGGTGTCGAAGTGCTTGGCGCCAATGTCAGTGTGGACGAGCAAGCCGATGTCGCGGGCACCATCGGCTATGAACTCCTCACCGCGCTCAAGGGCCGCTATACGCGCAACTATGTGGGCAATGGTTATTTGCCCGAATAGTTTGTTCTCCGTTCGTTCTTGAACGACTGATACAAAGCTGCTAGCGTTTTCGCCAACAAGGAATCGACCGGATTGGCGCCGAACCCAAGCACATATGTGATCCTCCTGCGCGCCATCGGGCCGGTGACGCACAAGCTCATGTCCATGACGCAGTGGCGCGAGGCTGCGGTGGCCGCCGGGTTCGTGGCTCCGGAAACGCTGGTCAATACGGGCAATATGATTGCCGGGTTTGATGGGACCGAGGCGGCGGTGGTGACGACAACGGTTGGCGTGCTGCGCAGCTTTGGGCTGGGCGAAAATGTCGTGCCGGTGGTGCGAAAGCCGGCACTACTGCACAAACTGATGCAGGCCGATCCGATTGCCGAGGCGGCGGCGGAGCGGCCAAACCAGACGGGGGTCTATTTCTTCGCCAGCAAGAAACCGGATTTCGACTGGCTGAAGCGCTATGACGGGCCCGAGACGGTGCATGTGGTGCATGATCATCTGATCGTCGATTTTACCCAGGACGTTGGCCAATCGGGGCGCTTGATCCGCCAGATCGACAAGAATTGCGGGACCAACACGTCCCGGAACTGGAATAGCGTGCGGCGCATTGCCGACCGGTGCGCAGCGCGAGAGAACGCCTAGTGGCCAAGAACAAATCCAACTTCGTTTGCCAATCCTGCGGCGCGGTGACCTCCCGCTGGCAGGGGCGGTGCGACGCCTGCGGCGAATGGAACACCATTGTCGAAGAAATGGTCGACAGCGGCATCGGGGCGGGACCCAAGGCAGCGAAATCGGGCGGACGGCCGGCCAATCTCATGCCGCTCTCGGGAGAAACGGAAAGCGCGGCGCGCGTCATAACCGGGATCGCCGAACTCGATCGCGTCACCGGCGGGGGCTTTGTAAAGGGTTCGGCGCTGCTGGTGGGTGGGGATCCCGGCATCGGCAAATCGACATTGCTGCTGCAATCGGCGGCGGCGCTCGCCAACAAGGGCAAGCGCGTCATCTATGTGTCGGGCGAAGAGGCCGTGGCGCAGGTGCGGTTGCGGGCGCAACGGCTGGGGCTCGGCGAGGCCGATGTGCTGTTGGCGGCGGAAACCAATGTCGAAATCATTTTGGCGACGCTCGAGAATGGGCCGCCGCCCGATCTCGTGATCATCGATTCGATCCAGACGCTGTGGACCGACCGGGTGGAAAGTGCGCCCGGCACCGTCACCCAGGTGCGCACGTCGGCACAGGCGCTGACGCGGTTCGCCAAGAAGAGCGGCGCGGCGGTGGTGCTGGTGGGGCATGTGACGAAAGACGGGCAGATCGCGGGGCCGCGTGTGGTGGAACACATGGTCGATGCGGTGCTCTATTTCGAGGGCGATTCGAGCCATACGTTCCGCATTTTGCGCGGCGTGAAGAACCGCTATGGCGCGACCGACGAGATCGGTGTTTTCGCCATGACCGAACGCGGGCTCGAACAGGTGGCGAATCCCTCGGCGCTGTTTCTCGACCAGCGCGACGAGGACGCGGCGGGCTCGGCGGTCTTTGCCGGCATGGAGGGGACGCGGCCGATCCTGATTGAAATCCAGGCGCTGGTGGCGCCCTCCCCGCTCGGCACGCCGCGTCGGGCCGTCGTTGGCTGGGATACCTCGCGGCTCTCGATGGTGCTGGCGGTGTTGGAAACGCGTTGCGGGGTGCGGATCGGGGCCAATGATATCTATCTCAATGTGGCGGGCGGCCTGAAGATCAACGAACCGGCGGCGGACCTGGCCGTGGCGGCAGCGCTGATTTCCTCGCTGACGGGATCGCCGCTGCCCAAGGAGGCCGTCTATTTCGGCGAAATTTCGTTGGCGGGCGGGGTAAGGCCGGTGTCGCATGGGGGGCTGCGGCTGCGCGAGGCGCAGAAGCTGGGCTTCCAATCGGTGGTCACCGGGCGCGTCAATAATATGGACAAGACGAACGGCTTCGAGGTCACGGAATTTTCGCAATTGTCGGAAATGGTCGGGCGAATTGCGGCCAATGGCAAGAAGCCGGCGGCCGAGCCGGAAGGCTGGTAAAACAAAGCGCATGCCCTTTGTTCTCTTTTTGGCGCATGTCTTTTCCCGAAACCGGCATCCACTTTCGGGCGACGTGCGCAGAATCTCTGAAAGTTCGTGTTACTGCGACCCTCGTGGCCTTGGCAGGGGCGTTCAAAGTCGTTAATGGTCGCGGCAACAGGCCGACGGCAAGTGGAGCTAGCGAAGACATATGCTGACAGCGTTTGACGTTGGTGTGGGCGTCCTGGTGTTGATCTCGGCCATTCTGGCAACGGCCAGGGGCCTGACGCGCGAGGTTCTCTCGCTGGCGACCTGGGCCGGCTCGGCCGCCATCGCCATCTATATGTATCTCTATCACCCCGATATCGCGCAGCAGTATATCGCTGAAGAAATCGTGGCCAATATTGCGACGGTCGTCGTCAGCTTCATCGTTTCGCTGATCGTGCTGCATCTGCTGACGATGCGCATTGCCGATTTCGTGGTGGATAGCCGCATCGGGCCGATCGACCGGACGCTGGGCTTCATCTTCGGGGTCTTGCGCGGTGTGCTGATCGCCATCGTCATCACCATTTTCGGCGTCTGGTTGCTCGGCACCAACCTGCCGGAATGGGCGCGCAATTCGCAATCGCTGCCCTATCTCGACAATATGGGCAAGACCCTGATCTCCATGCTGCCCGAAGGGCTCGAGCAGCAGGTCAATGACATTCTCAAGGGCGGCGGCGCCGACCTGACCTCGGACCCCGAGGCGCCCACCGCGCCGCAGGAAACCGTGCCGCCTGTCGATCCGACGATCGATGGCACTGTGGACCCGACCGAAGCACCGGTCGACGGCCAGACCCAGACCTGATCCGGGACGGGCGCCACGCGCCCGCCTCAGGCCTGACGCCCAATTCTGTCATTGGTCGCCGGCCCCAAAATGCGCTATTGGCGTGAACCAAGAGACCGGCTCGGCCGGCGCTGACCGCTTTGGCGATTGGTGAGCAGAACGATATGGAGAAGTTCGGTGACCCACCCGAGCGACGACGATTTCGATCTTGAAGGCGACACGCTGCATGAAGAGTGCGGCGTGTTTGGCATTTTGGGGCATAGCGATGCTTCGACGCTGACCGCGCTGGGACTGCATGCGCTGCAGCATCGCGGCCAGGAAGCCGCTGGCATCGTCAGTTTTGACGGGCGTCAGTTCTACCAGGAAAAGCGCATGGGGCTGGTGGGCGATCACTATACGGACCCTGCCCTTCTCGCCAAATTGCCCGGCACCATGTCGATCGGCCATACGCGCTATTCGACCACCGGCGAAGTGGCGCTGCGCAATGTACAGCCGCTATTTGCCGAGCTTGAGGCCGGTGGCATCGCCATTGCTCATAATGGCAATTTCACCAATGGCTTGACGCTGCGGAAGCAAATCATCGCGACGGGCGCTATCTGCCAGTCCACGTCCGATACCGAAGTCGTGCTGCATCTGATCGCGCGCTCGCGTCACTCCTCCACCACCGACCGTTTCATCGACGCCATAAGGCAGATGGAAGGCGGATATGCTATGCTGGCACTGACGCGGACCAAGCTGATTGCGGCACGCGACCCCGTGGGCATCCGCCCGCTGGTTATGGGCGAACTGGACGGCAAGCCGATCTTCTGTTCGGAGACCTGCGCTCTCGACATCATCGGCGCGAAATACGTTCGCGACGTCGAGAATGGCGAAGTCATCATCTGCGAAATCCAGCCCGATGGCTCGATCTCGATCGAAGAACGCAAGATGGCCCGCAAGGCGCCGGAACGGCCGTGCCTCTTCGAATATGTGTATTTTGCCCGCCCGGATTCCATGGTTTCGGGCCGCAGCGTCTACAAGGCGCGCAAGCATGCCGGGATGAATCTGGCCAAGGAAGCGCCGGTCGAGGCGGATGTCGTGGTTCCGGTGCCCGATGGCGGCACGCCGGCGGCGATCGGCTTTGCCCAGCAGAGCGGCATTCCGTTCGAATTGGGGATTATCCGCAATCACTATGTGGGCCGTACCTTTATCGAGCCGACCCAGCAGATCCGCGCCTTTGGCGTGCGGTTGAAGCATTCGGCAAACCGGGCCGAGATTGCCGGTAAGCGCGTGGTGCTGATCGATGATTCCATCGTGCGCGGCACGACGTCGGTGAAAATCGTGCAGATGATCCGCGATGCCGGGGCGACGGAAGTGCATATCCGCGTCGCGAGCCCGATGATTTTCCATTCGGACTATTATGGCATCGACACGCCGGACCCGGACAAGCTGCTGGCCAACCAGTATCATGACCTCGACTCCATGTGCCGGTTCATCGGGGCGGACTCGCTGGCTTTCCTGAGCATTGATGGGCTTTACGAAGCCGTGGGCGGGGAGAAGCGCAACAATGCGGCGCCGCAGTTCACCGATCATTATTTCACGGGCGACTACCCTACCCTTCTCACCGACCTAAATGGTCGCTCCAACAACGATCCCAAGCAGATTTCGCTGCTCAAGGAAGCGGGTTAATGACTGAAAATACCGAACTGACCGGCAAGGTCGTGCTGGTCACCGGCGCGTCGCGTGGCATCGGCTATGCGGCGGCCCTCGAGGCGGCACGCCGCGGCGCCCATGTGATCGCCGTGGCGCGCACCGTGGGCGGGCTTGAGGAACTCGACGACTCCATTCAGGAAGTGGGCGGCTCTTCGACGCTGGTGCCGTTCGACCTGCGCGATGGCGATGCCATCGACCGGTTGGGCGCGGCCATTTTCGAGCGCTGGGGGCATCTTGATGGGCTCGTGGCCAATGCAGGCCTCCTGGGGACACTGAGCCCGGTGCCGCATCTGAAACCCGATGAGTTCGACAAGGTCTTTGCGATCAACGTCACGGCCAATTATCGGCTGCTGCGCTCCCTAGACCTGCTGCTGCGCCAGTCGGCGGCGGGGCGCGCGGTCTTCTTGTCGTCGAGTTCGGCGCGGTCGGCCCGGCCATTCTGGGGGCTTTATGCCGCGAGCAAGGCGGCGCTCGATGCCATGGTCAAATCCTATGCCGGCGAAATGAACACCACCAATGTGAAGACCAATGTCTTCTATCCCGGCGCCGTGCGCACGGCGATGCGGGCCAAGGCCATGCCAGGCGAAGACCCGGACACCCTGCCGCAGCCGAGCGATATTGCGCCAAAGATCGTGGATTTGCTGAGCCCGGGCGTGACGGAGAATGGCAAGCTTTACGATGTGACCAAGGGTGTGTTCGAGGAGCTTTGAGGGGCCGACTACCCGGGCGCGCCGGAGGGCCTGTGCCACGCCCCCGTGGTTCGAGGCTTTGCTCTGCAAAGCACCTCACCATGAGGGCTACTGGGACGTCCTACCTGCCCGCCGGTCCGATGTCCCAGCCAAGAAAAAGGCCCCGGAGCGATCCGGGGCCTTTTTGATTGGTTATGCGCCTTCGCTGGGCTGGAGGGGCGAGACCAGCACCTTGTCGATGCGGCGGCCATCGAGGTCGACGACCTCGAAATGCCAGCCATCACGCTCAAAGCTTTCGCCGGTCGCCGGGAGGCGGTTCAGCACCGAGAGGATGTAGCCGGCGACGGTCTCGTAGCGGGCGTCCTTGGGCACTGAAATCTTGAAGCGCTCGGAGAAATCATCGACCGGCATCCAGCCGGCGACGAGCCACGAGCCGTCCTGGCGCTGCACGATGGCCGGATCGTCGCCCGGCTCTTCGTTGTAGACGCCGGTGATGACTTCAAGCACGTCGCCAAAGGTGACGATGCCTTCGAAGTGGCCGTATTCATCGACCACCAGCACCATCTTGAGGCTCGACTGGCGGATCGCTTCCACCACGTCGAGAGCGTCGGCATGTTCCATGACGACCGGAAGCGGCTTGACCAGTTTGCGCAGGTCCGGCTGCTGTCCGGTCGCAAGAGCGGGTAGAAGATCGGCCAGAATCAGAACGCCGAGAATAGAATCGGCATTGCCTTCCTGCACCAGCACCTGGGAGTGCGAAGTGCCGAGGATGATCTTGAGATTGTCCTCAAAACTGTCTTCGACATCGATGGAAACGACATCGAGACGGGGAGTCATGAGGCCACGCGCCGAACGGTCGGCAAGGCGCATGACGCCCGAGATCATCGAGTGTTCTTCGGTTTCGAACACACCGGCCGAGGTTGCCTCGGCGATGATGGTGCGAACCTCTTCTTCGGTCACCTGCTCTTCGCTCTGGCCGCTCTGGCCGAGAAGACGAAGCACCAGCTTGCCCGACACGTCGAGCAGCCAGACGATGGGCGAGCCGACAAGAGCAATGATGGCCATGGGCTGGGCCACATAGGAGGCCACCATTTCGGGATTGCGCAGGGCGATCTGCTTGGGCACCAATTCGCCCAGAATGAGCGAGCCGTAGGTGATGACGACCACAACAAGGCCCACGCCGCCGACATCGGCGATATTGGCTGGCACGCCGATCTCGGCAAGCCAGACGCTGAGGCGCGAGCCGAGCGTAGCGCCGGAAAAGGCGCCCGAAAGGATACCAACGAGGGTGATACCGATCTGTACGGAGGAGAGAAACTTGCCGGGATCATCGGCCAGTTTTATGGCCGTGGCTGCGCCTTTGTTTCCTTGGTCGGCCATGACCTTGAGGCGAGCGGAGCGAGACGAAACAACGGCCAGTTCGGACATTGCCAAGGCGCCGTTCACGAGAATCAGAACGACGACGATGAGGATTTCTTGAAGCAACAAAGTGCAAAGTTGACACGCCGCGACCAATGGCGGGGTGCTACGACGCGGCTACTATAGGGCAAGGCGCCCGCATGTGAATAGGCCAATAGACTGAATTGGTGGGGACGAAATTTATCCCCAGCCCTTTGTCACAAGCGGAAAAGTCGCCATGTTTCCGGCAACGGGGCCGGAAACATGGCTTTTGGCCTATTTCTTATCGGCGTAGGGGTTTTTCCCGCCGCGCAGCCACAGGCGAATGGGCGTTGCGGGCATGTCAAAACTCTCGCGCAGCCCGTTGATCAGGTAGCGCTGATAGGACATGGGCACGACTTCGGGGCGCGAGGCGAAGACGATGAAGCTCGGCGGCCTCGTCTTGGCCTGGGTCATATAGCGCATCTTGAGGCGGCGGCCGGAGACGGCGGGAGCGGGATGGCTCTCGGTCATGGCGGCGAGCCAGCGATTGAGCTTGGCGGTCGAAATGTGGGAATTCCAGACGCGCTCGACCTGGAAGATCGCCTGCATCAGCTTGTCGATATTGCGGCCGGTGAGGCCCGACAGGGTGACCAGCGGAATGCCGCGCACCTGCGGCAGGAGCCGCTCGCATTCTGCGCGCAGCTCGGCAAGCTTGGCGTTCTTGTCTTCGATCAGGTCCCATTTGTTGAGGGCGATGACCATGGCGCGGCCTTCGCGCTCGACGAGATCGGCAAGAGCCAGATCCTGTTTTTCGAAGGGAATGGTCGCATCGAGCAGCAGCACGACGACTTCGGCATATTGGATGGAGCGCAGGCTATCGCCGACGGCCAGCTTTTCGAGCTTTTCGTGGACGCGCGAGCGGCGGCGGATGCCGGCCGTGTCGACGAGATTGATCACGCGGCCTTCCCATTCCCAGGGAACGAGAATGGAATCGCGGGTGATGCCGGCTTCGGGGCCGACGAGCACGCGGTCTTCGCCGACCATGCGATTGACAAGGGTCGACTTGCCCGCATTGGGGCGACCGATAATGGCGACGTTGAGATAACGGCGCGGATTCCAGCGCAGCGTCGCCTCGTCGCCCTCGCCTTCGAGCATGTCGGGGGTGATATCGACATCGACCTCGGGCAATTCGTCGAGATCGCCTGATGCTTCCGCCTCGGAGGCGGCCTGGGCTGCCTGCTTTGCTTCGGCCACATCGATGGCGGCAGAAACGATGGAATAGAGTTCGGAAAGGCCGAGGCCGTGTTCGGCCGAAAGGGCTATTGGTTCACCAAAGCCGAGCTTGAAGGCTTCGACGAGGCCGTGTTCGGCGGCCTTGCTTTCGGCTTTGTTGCCGACGAGGTGGACGTCCTTGCCCGCCTTGCGCAGGACCTGGGCAAAGCGCTGGTCGAGCGGCACAACGCCGGCGCGGGCATCGATCATGAAGAGGATCACGTCGGCTTCGCGGATCGCCAGCTCGGTCTGCTGGCGCATGCGGTCTTCGAGGCTGCCGTCGGTGACATCCTCGTAACCGGCCGTGTCGAGCACGCGGAAGGTCAGATCGGCAATATGGCCCTCGGCCTCGCGGCGGTCGCGCGTGACGCCGGGCGTGTCATCGACGAGCGCGATCTTGCGGCCGACGAGACGGTTGAAAAGGGTCGACTTGCCGACATTGGGGCGACCGACAATGGCTACTGTGACCGTCATGGTCGCTCCCGAGCTGGTTCTATTTTACTGCGCTGCGGGCGCAGGCGTCGCCTCGTCACCATCGACGATGGTCTCGATGGCATCGGCGGCGACTTCGGCGTCGGAGGTGGTGTCTTCGGCAATCAGGCCGGCCGAGGTCATCTGGGCGATGTAATAGGCCACGCGATTGCGAATGCCATCCTGGGCCAGGGGATCGTTGAGCACAGCTTCAAAGCTCGCCTTGGCGGCGGTTGCATCGCCGGCCTTGAACTGAGCCAGGCCGATCAATTCGCGGGCAACGCGGCGCATTGGATTGTCATCCATTGCAATGGTGCCGATGCGAGCTTCGACATCGGCGAGGGTGCCGGTATCGACGAGAATGGTGGCGGCCTGCAGCAGAGCCAGTTCGCGCAGGCGCACATTAGACTGGTCATTGGCGAGCGCATCATAGGCAGCAACAGCACCGGCCGTGTCGCCGGACTTGGCAAGCAGCGAAGCCTTGGCGAATTCGGCGAGGACCGGATAGCCGCCCGAACCATTGGCGGCGAGCGTATCGAGCTCGGCCTGGGCGGCGGCAAGGTCGTCCTTATTGGCGCTGGCGAGGGCTGTGTAGAGCTCCTCGGACGAGCGGGCTGACTGGCTGTTGGTGTACCAGGCCCAGCCTTCGTTGACCGCGACGACGGCAACAATGGCTACGGCCGCGCCGATGACGAAGGGCGCAATACGGCGCCAAAGCGCCCGCATGCGATCGGAGCGGAGCTCCTCGTCAACTTCACGGAAAATATTGTCCTCGGCCATGGCGGTCTCTGGTCTCAAGCAAATCCGGGGCACGTTTATCACGCTGCCCCCGGAATGCAAATTGCACGGCGCAAAACCGAGGTTATTAACCGCTGTCATGGCATTAATGTCTGTATGTGCCGCGGATGGGCTAGATTGCAGCCGTGGCAGAGGCCTTCAAATGAGTGCCAGGCGCGACCAGAGCATCGATATGTTTCGCGGGATCGCCATCCTGCTCGTCGTGCTGTTTCATTTTACCGCCCGCCTGCCCGCCTATGCGCTCAACATCACCGAGGGCGCGCCATGGCCGGTGTTTTTTGGCTGGGTCGGGGTCTATTTCTTCTTCATCATCTCGGGCTACTGCATTTTCATGACGCTGGAGCGCTCGGCGACGGTGGGCGTGTTTCTGGCGCGGCGCATATCGCGGATTTATCCCGCTTTCGTCGCGGCCGTTCTCATTCTCTTCGTCTTCGGGCTCGTCGCCTATATTCCGTCGGTTCCGGAAGCAAAGTTCCATGTGATCCCGCCGAACCTGCTCGATGTGGTGATGAACCTGTTTTTCATCGGCGAGATCGGGGAATGGGTCGATGGCTCGTTCTGGTCGATTGCGGTCGAGGTGAAATTTTATCTGCTCGTGGCGCTGCTGGCGGGCATTTTTCATGACCGGGTGCGGTTTACGCAGGTTTTCGCTGGGCTGGCGCTGGTGATGGCGCCGATCTGGGCGGTCTCAACGCTGTTTTCCGATTTCGGCAGCGGGCCGGTGACACCGCAATCGCTGCTGAAATTTCTCGCCATCGCGCCCTATCTCAGCTTTTTTGCCGTCGGCATTCTGGGGCGGCAGTTCGAGGCGGGTACGCCGGGCACGGGCAGGCTATTGGGCGCCAATGTCGTTGTTTCGACCCTTGTAGTGTGGATTGAAGCCTATTCGTTCGAACTGCATGACGGCTGGCTGACCGCAACAGTCTGTGCGCTGGCCTATCTGGTGCTGGTGGCGCTGTTCCTGCGCTTCGTGCGCGGCAAGCCCATGCCGTCGGTGCCGGGACTATCGTTCGGCATCGCCCAGATCGGGCTTCTGAGCTTTTCCTGGTACCTGATCCACGAGAATGTCGGGATCAGTCTGCTGACCCTGCTCGACCTCTATATGCCGGCGCAGGTGGCGCTATGGGTGACCATCGCCTCCACCTTCATCATGGCCCTGGTCTTCGCCAATCTCTTCGAATGGCGCTTCCGCAAGCCGGTGGAAGCCGCCGCCATGGCCCTGCTCGGCTGGCTGCATCGCCTAGTGGCGCCGGTCCTGCCAAAGCCCATTCCCTAATCACAGCTTGAGCGGCCAGGAGGCCAGATAATCAGGCCGCATCGTGCCCGTCGCGGTATGCACCAGACAGAACCGGTCGATATGCAGGCGAAGCGGGCGCGGCAAAGTCCGCGTCGGCAACCGCCCCGGCGCATAAAAGAGCGTAATATGCGGATTGAAGGCGCTGCGGCCCGTACGCATGCCGGCCTCCTGCATTCGGCGCCGCAGGTCTTCATAGAGCGCCAGAGCCTCGCGGGGCAGGTCGGAACAGCACAGCACGGTCGGCGCGGGGCCGCGCCGCGCCTGCTCGCGTCCGCCGTCCCAGGTCTGGACCCGATCGAAAACCAGATCGAAGGGCGGGCGACGGACGGCTTCCCCAATCATCAGCGCCTCCTCGGTCTCTTCCGGCGCCAATTGTTGGCCCCGCTGCAGGCCATTGAGCGAAATGTGCAGCCGGGCGGCGGCAACGATGCGCCGCGCGAACTGGCCGCGCGCCAGGTCCCGAGCATAACGTTCGATCCGGACCGCAATGTCCGGCGGCGGGTAAAGCGCAAAATAGGTTCGGTGCTCGACGGGGCTCGGCGTCGCGCCGAACAGATCGGGTTCTTCCATGACTGCCACCATGTTCATGTTTTGTTCACTCAACCACAGGAGCGGATCGGGAGTCAATCGCGGCCGAGACGCGTGGTGAATTTGTGAGCGAAGGAACAGTTAGGGAAGGCTTTGGGTCGGGATTGCCAACAGCCTGCGGCTCACCTAATTTTCCGGCCATGATTGTGGGGATCCTCTAGGCGTCTTGCTTGAGACGCGTGATCGCAGCCTGTCCGTATTGCGTGATCCGCGATGCGGCGCTGGTTTGCGCATTTGGGCTTTCATAGAGGTTCACTACATTGAAAATCAGAGCAGAGCGAGCGGCCGACGTCGCCGCCATCAGCACGACCACCACCGCAGCATTCAAGACCGCGCCCTATAGCAGCGGGACCGAGGCGCGCATCATTGAAAATCTCAGGGCAGCTCAGGCGCTGACCCTGTCCCTCGTTGCCGTCGATCAGGACGACATCGTCGGCCATGCGGCATTCTCGCCCGTGAGCTTTCCCGGCGCAAAGGGCGACTGGTATGGCCTTGGACCGGTCTCCGTCCGTCCGGACAGGCAGAGCCGAGGAATCGGCAAGTTGCTCATCGCGGCCGGGCTCGACCAACTCCGGTCACTGGGGGCCACGGGTTGCGTTGTCCTGGGCGATCCCGATTATTACGGCCGGTTCGGTTTCGAGAGCGATCCTGACCTGACCTATGGCGGCGCGCCATCGCCCTATTTTCAGCGCCTGATCTTCGCGGGCCCGCTTGCCAAAGGCGACGTCACCTTTCACGCTGCATTCGGGGCCTAGATAAAGCGAAGGCGGTCCAATCCGGACCGCCTTTCATCGTCTCTAGGCGCCGCAGGAGGTCATTCCCACTCGATCGTGCCCGGGGGTTTGCTGGTCACATCATAAACCACGCGGTTGATGCCGCGGACTTCGTTGATGATGCGGGTAGCGGTACGCCCAAGGAAGTTCATGTCGAACTGGTAGAAATCGGCGGTCATGCCATCGACCGAGGTCACGGCGCGGAGGGCGCAGACGAATTCGTAGGTGCGGCCATCGCCCATGACGCCGACGGTCTGGACCGGGAGAAGAACGGCGAAAGCCTGCCAGATCTTGTCGTATTGGCCCGACTTGCGGATTTCATCGAGATAGATGGCGTCGGCCTGACGGAGGATGTCGAGCTTTTCGGGCGTGATGCCGCCGGGGCAGCGGATGGCAAGGCCCGGGCCCGGGAAGGGGTGGCGACCGATGAAGCTGTCGGGGATACCGAGTTCGCGGCCGAGGACGCGGACTTCGTCCTTGAACAGTTCGCGCAGCGGCTCGACGAGCTGCATGTTCATGCGCTCGGGGAGACCGCCGACATTGTGGTGGCTCTTGATGGTGACCGAGGGGCCGCCGGTGAAGGACACGCTTTCGATGACGTCGGGATAGAGCGTACCCTGGGCGAGGAACTGCGCGCCGCCGAGTTTCTTGGCTTCTTCCTCGAACACTTCGATGAAGAGGCGGCCGATGATCTTGCGCTTGGTTTCGGGGTCGGACTGACCTTCGAGTTCACCGAGGAACAGCTTTGCCGCGTCCACGTGGACCAGTGGGATATTGTACTGGTCGCGGAACATGGTGAGGACCTGTTCGGTCTCGTTGAGGCGCATCAGGCCGTGATCGACATAAATGCAGGTGAGCTGGTCACCGATGGCTTCATGGATCAAGACGGCCGCGACGGAGGAGTCGACGCCGCCGGAGAGGCCGCAGATAACCTTGCCCGTGCCGACCTGGGCGCGGATCTTTTCGATCATCTTCTGGCGATAGGCGGACATGCTCCAGTTCGACTGCAAGCCGACGACCTTGTGCACGAAATTGGCCAGGAGCTTGCCACCATCGGGCGTGTGCACCACTTCGGGGTGGAACATGGTCGTATAGCGTTTTTTGGATTCGTCGCCGGCAATGGCAAAGGGCGCATTGGGTGATGTTGCCATCACCTTGAAGCCCTCGGGTAATTCCGTCACGCGGTCGCCATGACTCATCCAGACCGGATATTTGCCACCAACTTCCCAGACGCCATCATAAAGGGCGCTCGGCTCAAGCACTTCGACATCGGCGCGGCCGAACTCGCGGTGATGACCACCTTCGACCTTGCCGCCAAGTTGCAGGCAGAAGGTCTGCTGACCGTAACAGATGGCAAGGATCGGCAGGCCGGAATCGATGATTGACTGTGGAGCGCGCGGGCTGCCCTCGTCGGTGACAGAGGCGGGGCCACCCGAGAAGACTACGCCTTTAGGCTGTAGGGCCGCAAAGGCCTCTTCCGCCTTGTTGAAGGGATGGATTTCGCAATAGACACCGGTTTCGCGAATGCGTCGTGCAATGAGCTGCGTGACCTGCGAGCCGAAGTCGACAATCAGGATGGTGTCTTGGGCGGGGGCGGTGTCTGGGTGCGTCATGGCGAGGCTTTAGCGCCAGCTAAAAGATTCCGCAAGCGCTGGTGCTGCAAGGCTGGACTGACGCTGCAGCAAACGACACAACGACGCTCCGCGGGATCGACCAGCGCGATGAGGCGTTAGGGCGGAGAGACCGGTTTTGGGACGTAGTCGATGACCAATGACAACCGATTGCTCTGTGCGGACTTTTTGCGCGCGACCGCCTGCCTTGGCGTGCTGCTGCATCACCTTGCCTTTCGCATGGACATGAATGCGGTGCCCGACGCTGCGGAGCCGGTACTGCGGTTTCTGGTCTATGGCAGCTTTGGCGTGACGGTATTTTTTGTGCTGAGCGGCTTTCTGCTGGCACGGCCGTTCTGGCTGGCGCTCGATGCGGGCAAACCCATGCCGTCGCTGAGGACCTATGCACTGCGGCGGCTGGCGCGGATCGTGCCGGGGTTTTGGCTGGCGCTGGTGGTGAGCCTAGTGCTCGACCTGTGGCTGGGCGGAAAATTGCTCGATGGCGAGCGGATCATTCGTTTTGTCGCCGGGCTACTTCTGGTGAGCGACTGGCATTGGGTGACGCTGTTTCCGGTCGATAATAATGGGCCGCTGTGGTCTATCGGATTTGAGGTGACGGCCTATCTGCTTATGCCGCTGGGCATGGCGGCGGTATTTGCGCTCAGGGCGCGGCAATGGCCGGCGCGGCTGGCCTGGCTGGGTGTGATCGCCGTCGCGCTCCTCGTGCATGTCATGGTGGTGCAATGGGCGCCGATCGACGAGGTGGAGCGCGGCTGGAACCATGGGCTCGTGGGTGGCGCCAAGGCATGGATGCCGCGGTTTAATCCCATCGGGTTTTTCGCGATTTTCGCCGTGGGATCGCTGGCTGCCGGGGTGCAGGTGCTGATCCAGAACCGGCGCGGGATTGGCATGGACGTCATTGGTGGCCTAGCCGTGCTGGCGACGGCGCTCATCATGGCGCTCAATATCGGCGGGTTGACGGAAGGCTTTGGCTGGCTCGGCATTCCCTATGCCTTTCCGGTCATGCCGCTGGCAGTCGGCATTGCGCTCGCCACCCTGCCCTCTTCGCTCTATCTCGGGCGGCTGCTCGACAACGCCCTGGCGCGGTTCATCGCGCGCATCTCGTTCGGCATTTATGTCTGGCACTTCGTGATCATGTGGCTAATCGAGAAGCTTGCACGCGGCTCGTTTCGCACCTCAGGCGCCGATGGCTGGGCGACATGGTTACAGACAAGCGGGATGGTCTTGGTGATCACGACGGTCGTCGCGACGCTGAGTTTTTATCTGCTGGAGCAGCCGATGGTCCGCTGGGCGCGAAAATTCGAGCGGACCGGCAGGAAAGAGGGCGAACCTGCCGGCGCCAAAGCGATCAGTTGAGAATGCCGATCGAAAGATTGAGCAGCGTCGCGAAACTGACCCAGGCGAGGTAAGGCAGGAACAGCAAAGCGGCGAGGCGATCGCGGTTCCAATTGACGAGAATGAAGCCGACGATGGCGAGCCACATCACAACGATGATGGCGAAGGCAGGCCAGATCATCTGGCCGATGAACCAGACCGGCGACCAGGCCCAGTTGAGCGCCATCTGGCCGTACCAGAGTTTAGACGAGGTGCTGGTGGGGCTCTGCATAAAACTGCGCCAGCCGGCGATGGCGATCAGCACGTAGAGGCTGAACCAGACGGGTCCAAAGATCCGGTTGGGCGGGTTGAAGGGTGGCTTGTTCAGCGTCTCGTACCAGGTGCCGGGAGCGGATTGGGTGCCGATCAGGGCACCAACGCCGATGACGACGATAAGGAAGGTCGCGAGGACGATCCAGGAGCGCGGTGTTTGATAGTCGGTGGTGGTGGCGGACATGGGTGAGCCCTTTGTTCTTGGACAACTGTTCCTTGAACGAAGGGCGAAGCGCAGTGGTTCACTCAGTCGCGGCGTCATTCCCGCGAAAGCGGGAATCTTGTGGCGCTGAGTAGGGATTCCCGCTTTCGCGGGAATGACGCCGGGATGGGGAGCTACGCCTTGCGGATCAGGTGGCAGTAGAAACCGTCCGTGCCCGTACGGTGCGGCGTCAGGAGGATGCCACCGCCTGACGTGGCGAGGCCCGCCGGCAGATCGGTGACCAGCGTGCTGCGCCAGGCTTTTGCGATATCGACGCTCGAGAGTTCGGGATGCGCGGAGAGGAGCGCGGCGATCTGGTCGTCGTTTTCTTCCGGAAGGATGGAGCAGGTGATGTAGACCAGCACACCGCCGGGTTTGACGTAGCGCACCGCTTCTTCGAGGATGGCAGCCTGGTCGGCCTGGCGCTGGGCCAGAAGTTCGGGCGTAAGCTTCCACTTGGTGTCGGGGCGGCGCCGCCAAGTGCCGGTGCCGGTGCAGGGCGCGTCGATGACGACGCGGTCCATTTTGCTCACGAGATCGTCGAGGGCGCCGGGATGGGGCGCACGAACCTGGGCGTTGCGGACGCCATTGCGCTTCAGGCGATCATAGATCGGCGCAAGGCGATTGCGGTCGCTGTCATAGGCAAAAATCTGGCCCTTGTTGCCCATGGTCGAGGCGAGCGCCAGCGTCTTGCCCCCTGCCCCGGCGCAAAGATCGAGCACCTGTTCGCCCGGCTGGGCGCCGGCAAGGGCAGATACCATCTGGCTGCCCTGATCCTGCACCTCGAACCAGCCTTTGAGATAACCCTCGTCGGTCGTGACATTGGGCGTGCGGGCATCGCGCGGGCCGGCGGGCATGGAAAAGCCCATGAGGGCGTAGGCCGTCGGCTCGGGCGAGAAGCGGGCCAGCGATTTGGCCACTTTCTCCGGCGTTGCCTTAAGGGCATTGACGCGCAGATCGAGCGAGGGGCGGCCGGCCATGGCTTGCCCTTCGGCTGCGAGATCGTCGCCAAAGGCGCGCTTGAGCGAGGGCAGCAGCCATTCCGGTGCGTCTGATTGGGTGGCCTCGTCGGCGGCGTCGAGGCTGGCGGTTGCGCCCGCAATTTCTTCGGCGCTCAGCGCTTCGGGGGCGTGGCTATCTGCGGCGAAGGCGGCGTTGAGCGCTTCGGGCGCCTCGTTCCAGTCGCGCAGCACGGCGGCGAGAACGAGGGCGCGCGGCGTGTCGGCGCCCATGGCAAAGGCATAGGACGAGCGGCGGCGCACCGCGTCGTAGACGAGATTGCCGATGGCGGCGCGATCGCCCGCCCCGGCAAAGCGATTGTTGAGCCCCCAGGCCTTCAGCGCCTCGGAAACCGGCCGCTTGCGGTTTTCGACATCGGACAGGACTTCAATGGCGGCGGCGATACGGCCGGGCAGGCGCATGGATCAGATACTCGGGGCGAGAAAAATGCGAAGGGTGAGCCATAGCCAGAAGATGACCAGCACGGCAAGCCCGGAGCAATAAAGCGCAAAGCGCTGATGGAGACGATTGGTGGTGACGTGGATGGCCGCGTGGAAAAGGCGCAACACGACGAAGGCCCAGGCAAGGAGTGTTTCGAGCCAGCCGATGGTGCCGAGATGGAGCGCGACAAGCGCGCCGACGAAGAACAGCACCGGCAACTGGAACTGATTATCAAAGCTATTGGAAAGCAGCCGCGCCTTGAGGGGATAGGCGGTGCGTTCCACGGCGATATCAGCGGCTTTGATCTCGCCGCTCATGACGCGCGGCACACGTTCGCGGCCAAGCCAGAAAAGCAGCCCAATGGTCAACAGAACCTGCGCTGCAATGGCGAGGAGGAAGAGTTTTTCAGTGAAGGGCAATTCAGTCTCCGGCGGGCAGCGTCATCGGTTCGCGTCCTCGCTGGATCGCCAGACCGTCTCCGCCGTTGTTTCGGGATCCTGCACGATGACTTCGGCCTCAGGGTCCCCGGCCCCGCGCGCGTCGTCAATGGCCGACTCGATGGCGGCCTCGCGGGTCTTGAATGGGGCTGAAACGCTGCCGCGATTGGTGTGCTGCCAGCAGCCGTCGCGCAGATAGACGATGAAATGACTTTCGCTCATGGGCTCCTCCGTTTTCTGACAACGAAGGAGAGTGACGGCGCGTTGCATAGGCCCGCGCCGTCGCGATGGGTTAGCGGCCGCTGCGATAGTTCGGGGCTTCGCGGGTGATGGTCACGTCATGGACGTGGCTTTCATTGAGCGCCGCGCCGGAGATTTTCACGAAAGTGGCGTTCTCGCGGAAATCCTTCAGCGTGTGCGCGCCGGTATAGCCCATGGAGGCACGGAGACCGCCGGCGAGCTGGTGGAGCACTGCGCCCGCTGCACCCTTATAGGGCACCTGGCCTTCGATGCCTTCGGGGACCAGTTTCATCTGGTCGCGCACATCCTGCTGGAAGTAGCGGTCGGCCGAGCCGGCACCCATGGCACCGACCGAGCCCATGCCGCGATACGATTTATAGGAGCGGCCCTGGTAGAGGTAGACTTCGCCGGGGCTTTCATCGGTACCGGCCAGGAGCGAGCCGACCATGACGCATGAGGCACCCCCTGCGAGGGCTTTCGCCATATCGCCCGAGAACTTGATGCCCCCATCGGCGATGACAGGCACGCCCTGCTTGTGGCCTTCTTCGGCGCAGGACATGACGGCGGCAAGCTGCGGCACGCCAACGCCAGCGACGATGCGCGTGGTGCAGATCGAGCCGGGGCCAATGCCGACCTTGACCGCGTCGGCGCCGGCATCGATCAGGGCCTTGGTGGCTTCGGCCGTCGCGACATTGCCAGCGACGATGCGGGTGGAATTGCTCTCGCGCTTGACGCGCTCGACGGCCTCGGCAACGCGCACGGAGTGGCCATGGGCGGTATCGATGACGAGAAGATCGACGCCGGCGTCGATCAGCGCCAAAGAGCGCTCAAAGCCAGCATCGCCGACGGTCGAGGCGGCAGCGACGCGGAGGCGCCCCTGTGCGTCCTTGACGGCGTTGGGGTGGAGCTGCGCCTTTTCGATGTCCTTGACGGTGATGAGGCCAATGCAGCGATAGTCTGCGTCCACCACCAGCAGCTTTTCGATGCGGTGACGATGCAGCAAGACCTTGGCTTCTTCCTTGGAGACGCCTTCACCGACGGTGATGAGGTTTTGATGCGTCATCAGCTCGGAAATCGGCTGAGCGGGATTGCTGGCAAAGCGCACGTCGCGATTGGTGAGAATGCCGACGAGCTTGCCGATGGCGCGACCGCCGGAGCCGCCGTTCTGGACGACGGGAATGCCGGAAATGCGGCTCTTCTGCATGAGGCCAAGCGCATCGGCGAGAGTGGCGTCGGGGCCGATGGTGATGGGATTGACCACCATGCCGCTTTCAAAGCTCTTCACCATGCGGACCTGTTCGGCCTGTTCGGTGGCGGTGAGGTTCTTGTGGATGACGCCGAGGCCGCCGGCCTGGGCCATGGCGATGGCCATATTGGCTTCGGTGACCGTATCCATGGCCGAGGAAATGATCGGCAGGTTGAGCGCTATGTCCTTGGTGACATAGGTCGAAATGTCGGTTTCGGTGGGCAGGATATCGGAACGCGCGGGCTGGAGCAGCACGTCGTCGAACGTCAGAGCCGCGTCGCCGGTAATGGTGGTGATAATCTTCGCCAAGGCCAGACCCTTCCTGCCTTCTGAACAGTGTCAGATAAATTGGAATGTGAACCGGCGGAGAGAACTCGCGGGTTCAGGTTGGCGAGGGTCAATAGCATCGGCGCCCCTGCTTGCATAGGGGCGATACCGGGGGCAGCAATGCGCGGGGCTATCTAGCTCAGCGGCCAAGCCGGTGATATCAGGAAAAGGTTTGGCGGTCAGACTTCTGCCGAGGCGACCATTCAAGGGTTGGCCAAACCCGTTGGGCGGCGGGAAATTCCGGCCATTTTTGCCCAATAATCATTGGCCAAGCCTAAATCTTGGGCTCATAGTGCCCGGGCTGCATTCCTCCTTGCACGATTCCCGGTTCTAGACTTGTGATCCGCGTTACCCCGCTCATTCTTGCGGTCGCCCTGTTCATGGAACAGATGGACTCGACCGTCATCGCCACATCCCTACCCGCGATCGCCACCGATATCGGTAGCGATCCGATTGCGTTGAAGCTGGCACTGACGGCCTATTTCGTGGCGCTCGCCATTTTCATTCCCTTGAGCGGATGGATGGCCGACCGGTTCGGCGCCAAGAACATTTTCAGGCTCGCGATCTTCGTTTTCATGCTCGGCTCGCTCGCCTGTTCATTCGCGTTCTCGCTCGAAAGTTTCGTGCTATCGCGCTTTTTCCAGGGCATTGGTTCGTCGATGATGACGCCCGTGGGGCGCCTCTTGCTGGTGCGCTCGACGCCGCGCAACGAGCTGGTTTCGGCCATGGCCTGGCTGACGGTGCCGGCGCTGGTGGCGCCGGTTACGGGGCCGCTGATCGGCGGGTTTCTCACCACCTATCTCAGCTGGCACTGGATCTTCTGGATCAATATTCCGATCGGCATCATCGGCATCATTCTCTCGGGCATTTACCTCAAAGTGCCTGACGAGCGGACGCCGCGGCCGGTCGATCTCATCGGCTTTTTCATCGCCTCCGTGGCCTTTTCGGGCACGGTTTTCGGGCTTTCTGTGATCAGCCTGCCCGCCCTGCCGATCATCTATGGGTATCTAACCATTGCTGTGGGGGTCACGGCCGGCATCCTCTATTTCCTTCATGCGCGGCGCACCCCATATCCGCTGCTGGACCCAAAACTGTTCCGGCACAAGCTGTTCCGTTCGTCGATTACCGGTGGCTCGATGTTTCGCATCGGGGTCGGAGCCATGCCGTTTTTGCTGCCGCTGATGCTGCAGCTGGGTTTTGGGCTCAATCCGTTCCAGTCCGGCGCCATCACCTTTGTTTCGGCCATCGGCGCCATCATGAGCAAATTCGTGGCCGAGCGGGTTTTTGCGCGCTTCGGTTTTCCACGCGTCCTCGCCTTCGCCTCGATTTTCGGCGGCCTTCTTATGGCGGCGCAGGGCCTGTTCACGGCTGAAACATCAACCCCGGTGATGATGGCCGTGCTGCTCGCAGGCGGCGTCTTGCGCTCGGTGTTCTTCACCGGCACCAATGCGCTTGGCTATGCCGACATCTCCGACGAAGAAGCGAGCCAGGCGACTGCCATCGTCGCGGTGTGCCAGCAGCTTTCGGTGGCGTTCGGCGTCGCGGTTGCCGGCGCCATTATCGAAATCACCAGCCACTATACCGGCGGCCACCTGTCGCTGCTCAATTTTCAGATCGCCTTCTTTGCGGTAGGTGGTCTCAGTGCCGTGGCGAGCCTTGTTTATCTCGCCCTCCCCAAGAATGCCGGCGCCGACGTTTCAGGTCATCGCGCCTACAAGGAGTAGCGGACCGGCCAAAACCGGACCGAAAAGCCAAGTGTCTAGATCCACACCCCTCATTCTGGCCACGGCCCTGTTCATGGAAAACATGGACTCGACGGTGATCGCCACCTCGCTTGCCGCCATTGCCGCCGATATCGGCACGGACCCGATTTCGCTGAAATTGGCGCTGACCGCCTATCTTGTGGCGCTCGCCATCTTCATTCCAATCTCAAGCTGGATGGCTGACCGGTTCGGCGCGCGCCGCGTGTTCCGCGTCGCCATGCTGGTCTTCATGATCGGCTCGATCTGCTGCGCCCTTTCGGGCTCGCTGGCTCAGTTCGTCGGTGCCCGCTTCCTTCAGGGCATGGGCGGCGCCATGATGGGACCAGTCGCTCGCCTCGTGCTGGTGCGGGCAACGCCCCGCCATCAGTTGGTGGATGCGATGGCCTGGCTGACCATTCCGGCGCTGATCGGGCCCATTGTCGGCCCGCCATTCGGCGGTTTCCTCACCACCTATTTTTCCTGGCACTGGATTTTCATCATCAATGTGCCCATCGGCGTTCTGGGCATTATCCTCGTCGGCTTCGCCCTGCCCAATGAACACCGCAACAAGCCGCGCAATATTGATGGACCGGGCTTCGTCATGGCCGGGCTTGCCTTCGCGCTATTCGCCTTCGGGTGCTCCGTGGTGAGCCTGCCCGCCCTACCCCCGGTCTATGGCGTCATCGCCGCGATCGCGGGCATGGTGCTCGGCGCCTTCTACACCCGCCATGCGCTGCGGACCGAATTTCCGCTGCTCGATCTGCGACTGCTCGCCGTGCGCAATTTCCGTATCGCCATCGTTGCCGGCACCTTCTTCCGCCTTGGCCAGGGTGCGACACCCTTCCTCTTTCCGCTCATGCTGCAGCTGACCTTCGGACTCTCGCCCTTTGAAAGCGGCATGGTGACCTTTGTCGGCGCCATCGGTGCGCTGGCGGCAAAGTTCGTGGCCAACTGGATGTTCGCCCATTGGGGGTTCAAGTATCCGCTGGTCTGGTCGACGGCCATTTCTGCCGCTGGGATCGTCGCCATGGGGCTCTATACGCCCGAGACGCCGATCCCGCTGATCCTCGCCATCCTGACGTTCACCGGCTTCTGGCAATCGACCTTCTGGACCGGTTCCAACGCCTTCACCTTTGCCGATATCGAGGACAAGGACGCGGGCCAGGCCAATGTGATCAGCCAGGTCTGGGGCCAGCTGATGTTCGCCATGGGCGTGGCGCTGGGCGGCGGCACGCTGGAACTGGTGCATCGCCTGCGCGGCGGGGACGAACTGGCGCTGATCGACTTCCACATTGCCTTTTATGTGGTGGCAGCGGTGGGGCTCGTGGCGACGGTGCTGTTCATGACCCTGCCGAAGAATGCCGGGCACCAATTGCTGGGCAAGCCGCGCGCGCATTGAGGGGCTATCCACGGTGTCATTGCCGCGAAAGCGGAACCTCTATTTCCCTAAACGGAGATCCCCGCTTTCGCGGGGATGACATCGTGTTTTATTGGAAGAACGGGGAACGACGCTATTCCTCGTCCGCCTCGACATCGGCCTGAGCCTTAAAACCCTTGGCCACCAGGTAGGCCTCGGCGGACTGGCTGCGGCTCGCGGGAGGTTTTACGTGCATCGTGGTCTTGAAGTGGCGCTTGAGCATGTGCAGCAGCTCGTGTTCCGTGCCGCCCTGGAACACCTTTGCGACGAAAGAGCCGCCGGGATTGAGCACCTGGATGGCGAAATCGGCAGCGATCTCGATCAGGTGCACGATGCGCAGGTGGTCGGTCGGGCGATGGCCGGTGGTCGGCCAGGCCATGTCGCTCATCACCACATCGGCCTTGTAGCCACCCATGGCGGCGATCAACTGGGCTGGCGCGTCCTCCTCGGTGAAATCCTTTTGCAAAAGGATAACGCCGGGAATGGGGTCCATTTCGAGGTAGTCGATGCCCACGATCAGCGGATGCTCGGCCGTAGAGCCGACGGCCTTGGCCGCAACCTGCGACCAGCCGCCCGGTGCCGCGCCGAGATCGACGACGCGCATGCCCTTTTTGAAGAGCTTTTGCTTTTCGTCGATTTCCTTGATCTTGAAGGCGGCGCGCGAGCGATAGCCTTCCGCGCGGGCACGGGCCACATAGGGGTCATTGAGCTGCCGCTGCAGCCATTTGGTAGACGAGGTCGTCCGGCCCTTGGCCGTCTTGAGCCGGATTTTGAGGTCCTTGTCGGACTTGCGGCCACCGGTGCCGAGCGCCTTATCCACCATTTGCGTTTCTCCGCTTGGGGCGGCTCGGCCGCTTGTGAACCTTATCTGCATCCATGAGCGAAATCAGGATGCCTTCGCGCAGGCCGCGATCAGCCACACGCACCCGCTCGGTCGGCCATTCGCGCCGGATGGCTTCAAAAATGGCGCAGCCGGGCAGCACGAGGTCAGCGCGATCCCGCCCGATGCAGGGATGCGTGACGCGACGATCAAAGGGCATGTTGAGGAGGACGCGCATGATGTCGTCGACTTCCTGGCTCTTGAGCCAAAGCCCATCGACCTTCTGACGCTCATAGCGTTCAAGGCCGAGATGGAGCCCGGCCAGCGTCGTCACCGTGCCCGAAGTGCCGATCAGATGCACAGGATGGGTCGCGATCATCTGGCGGAGCTTTTCGCGGCCGCGGAACTGTTTCAAGTGTTCGGAGACGAAACCGACCATGGCTTCGAACACGTCGGGCGTTACGTTGACCCCGCCAAAGCGCTCGGCAATGGAGACGACGCCGACCGGCAGCGACTGCCAGGAGCGAATCGAGGCCGACATGCGCCCCTGCGAGCGCGGCCGGCCGCCGCGGAAATCGAGCCAGGCAAGTTCAGAGGACCCACCGCCGATATCGAACATCAGTGCGCCCTGCGCCGTCTCATCGATGAGATCGGCGCAACCGGTCACGGCCAGTTCGGCCTCGGTGCGGCGGTCGACGATTTCAAGCTCGATCCCGAGCTCTTCCTTCACCCGGCCAAGAAATGCCGGGCCGTTCTCGGCGGCGCGACAGGCTTCGGTGGCGATGAGACGCATGCGCGTTGGCTGGTGTTCACGCAGCTTGTTGCGGCACTGCTTTAGCGCTTCCATGGTGCGTTCCATGGCCGCATCGCCGAGGCGCCCGGTCACCGAGACCCCCTCGCCCAGACGGACGATACGCGTAAATCCGTCGAGCACGCGAAAACCGTGCTCGTGCGGACGCGCAATAAGAAGGCGGCAATTATTGGTGCCGAGGTCGAGCGCCGCATAGAGCGGGCCGCGTGCGCGCCGGGGCGCATGGCTTGTCCGCGACTCCGCCACAGCTGGCGCAGCCGTACCCCTTGCTTTCCGATCCTGAGCGGAAGGCGTGCGGAGCGCCGTGCCGGTCCGGGCGACCGACAAGGCAGCGGACCGATTCGGATCGGTCACCTGATTCTCCTGACGCTGCGCGGTCGCTGGCCGGTATTTCCGGCCGCGCCCGAAGCGCAGCTTTGGTGTTGCATTGTTGAAAAGACGGTACTTCAATGGGACCTTGAGCGCAATGCACACATTGGCTGGGCAAACTTGCTCCATCCCCGCTTGCAATCCGCTTCTGCTTTGTCTAATGAGAACCCGCGCCGCCAACGAGGCCCTGCTTTGTGGGACGGCCAAGCCAGCAGGCTCTGCTGGGGAATAGTTCAATGGTAGAACAGCGGACTCTGACTCCGTCGATCTTGGTTCGAGTCCAGGTTCCCCAGCCAATCCCTCCTAAGTCTGATATCGCAATAAATCGTTTGCCTTCGCGGAAGGCCGGGGCGTATTTGCGTTGAGACGGCGGAAGAACTTGCGCCCGGGCAGCCTTGCCGGGGACCGGGTGACGCCAGAGTGTTCAGCCAAGCAGATCGCTGGCATTCTGCACGATGCGGTCTGCAATATCAGGGCCCGCGACCTTATTCAGCCATGCCAAGCCATGTTGAACCCCCGTCGAACCCGGCCAGTTGCTCGCCCAGATGCAGCGGGCCGCGTTGGCTAGAATGAGCCGTCGCGCCATTTCGTCAAATTTCGGATCCTGGTCATCTGCCGGCGCCGACAGCGAGATCCAGGTTCTGCCCGCAGCCATGGCCGCGATAAGCCTGGCGGCGGTTTCATCGCTCCGGTCGAGGGTCGCGGGGTAGACATCGATCACTAGCCGGGCCGGCAGCGAGGCCAAGAGGTCAGCGTGCCGGACGAACTGCCCGGCGGTGATCTGGAACTTCAAGACCCAATTGAGGTCCGCGGCCTTCGCAGCCAGGCTCGAAACGTCATGCCACGATAGTACCCCGCCGGGGAACATCATGAAGCGAACGCCGCGAACACCCTGCTGATGGAGCGCCAGCAGGCTGGAGGGGGGCGTGTCGGGCGGAACCACAACAATGCCCCGGGCCCGGTCGCCGCAGGTGTGCAGCGCATCAAGCAGCACGGTGTTGTCGAAGCCGTAGGCAGTCGGTTGCGACAGCACGACATGGGTGGTCCCGACCGCTTCGCTGGCGCGACGATAGTCCTCGAGCGAAGCCGCATCCGGCTTTGACAATGCAGTGGGCGCAAGCGGCCAGCCCTGGCGATAGATGTGGATGCCGGCGTCCCAGATCGCCATCTCGTCAGCTCGCGGCGACATCGCGGGGGATAGCGGACGAATTGACCAGCCGGCGTTGCGCCGCGATGCGGAAGATGGCGTTGGACGCCCCATAGCCATCGTAGCCGAGGCGTTCCACGATTTCGAAGAAAAACGCCCCGTTCAGGAGCGGGCTATAGAGCTGCAAGTACCGGCCATGGGCGTCCTCATCGAACAGGATCTGGTATTGCTTCAACCTGCCGACAAAGTCGGGATCGAGGCCAAAACGCGCTTCGATATCATCGTAGTAGTTGGGCGAAATCTGCAACGCGGCAAAGCCGTTTTCGAGTAAACGGGCCGCGGTGGCGAAGATATCAGACGTCGCGAAGGCCACGTGCTGCGTTCCCGCTCCAAAGGTTTCGGCAACGAATTGTCCGGCCATGGTGGTGCGGTTTTCTGCGCCGTTCATGGTAATGCGCAGGCTGCGCGAGCGGTTCTCGACCACCTGGCTGCGCACCAGTCCGGATGGGTCGATGATGTCCACGAGCGGGGTCTTGGAGACATCGAAAATCGAATTGTAGAACAGCAGCCAGGTCAGCATTTCGTCGTAAGGCATCGACTGGGCGAGATGATCGATCCCCTCAATCCCCGCACTGTTCGGAGCGGTCGAGGTGACGGGATCGAACTCGCGTTCCCAGACTTTGCCGAGATCGCCCTTGTCGTCGAAAAAGTAGATCAGTCCGCCGCCAACGCCCCGAATTGCCGGTAAAATCGTCTCGTCGCTGCCCGCTTGCTGGCTGAATGGCAAGGCCCCCAAGGCGCGGGCGCGTTCCATCGCTTCAGCGGCATCCTCGACCCTTACACCGAAGGCATAGGCCGATAGGCCACGGGCGAGATAGGTGCTGTGGGCCAGCCCGTTGAGGTCGGTGTTGATGACGAGATTGACAGCGCCCTGCGAATATCGGGCGACCTGCTTGGTCTTGTGCTGTCCGGAATGGCGGAACCCCATGGCCGTCAGCAGCGCAACAAGGCTCTTTGCCGAGGCCGGGTCGGCGGTGAACTCGATGAATTCGACCTGCTCCACCGCGATCGGGGCGGGCATGGCCGGCATGTCGATGCTGATTTGCGGCTCAGCCCGGCGCACTTGATCCATCAGATTGACCAGCGAGCGCTGTCCGTCGATCGCCACGGCGCGATTGCTGGCAGCGCGAAACTGGTCGTTGAAAATCTCGAGCGACAGCACGCCATCATAGCCGGTGGCACGGACCGCGCGCATGAAGTCCAGAACCGGCAAGTCGCCTTCGCCAGGCATGTTGCGATAATGCCGGCTCCAATAGAGCAGATCCATGTCAAAGGCGGGCGCATCGGCAAGTTGCACGATAAAAATCTTGTCGGCAGGAATCGAGCGAATGGAATTGACGTCGATCTTGCGGGACAGAGTGTGGAAACTGTCGAGGATAAGACCGATATTGGGCTGGTCGGCGCGGCGAACCACTTCCCAGGCGTCCCGGTGGTCGTTGATGTGCCGCCCCCAGGCGAGGGCCTCGTAGCCGACGCGCAGGTTGCGTTTGGCGGCTCGCTCCCCCAATTCGAAGAAATCGGCGGCGATCCGGTCGATGCCGCCGAGCGCCGCCGAGGACGTGCTCGAGCAGATCAGCATCAGCTCCGCGCCAAGCTCGCCCATGACATCGAATTTACGTTCGGCGCGGTCAAAGGCGCGCTTGCGGTAGGGTTCGGGCATGCCCTCGAAATCGCGAAAGGGCTGGAAGAGGGTGAGCGCCAGGCCAGCATCGCGCACCATCTGGCCGACATCCCGCGGGGAGGCGTCATAGACCAGAAAATCGTTCTCGAAGATTTCGACGCCATAGTAACCCGCGCGCGCGATGGCGCTCAGCTTCTCGCGCAGGTCGCCGCTGATGGAAACCGTGGCTATCGAGGTCTTCATGACGAGCTTCCTAGGCGTTGAAGGGGACGATGGGACCGACGTCCTCGCCCGGATTGCCGTTGATCGAAAATCCGCCATCGACCAGCCAGTTGACGCCAGTGATGAAGCCAGAGCCCGGCTCCGCCAGGAAGCGGATGACGCGCGCGATCTCGCCTGGCTCCGCCCATCTACCGACAGCTGCCCCATCTGCGAACATTGCGTAATCAAGCGTTCCGGCTGCAATCTTGTCGCGCAACACGTCGGTCAGCACATAGCCCGGAGCGATGGCGTTGACGGTAATACCACTGCGCGCATTTTCGAGGGCCAGGCCGCGTGTCAGCCCCCCGATTGCCGCCTTTGCAGTGGAATAGGCGGTGCGTCGTGCAAGTCCGACATGACCGATCACAGAAGACAGATTGACGATCCGCCCAAAACCGTGCTCGCGCATGCGCGGAATGAAGGCCGCCGCAACCTGTGCCGCTCCGCTGACATGGACAGTGAGCATGCGCACCAGATCGCTGGCTGGCAGCATATGGTGGTCGGCGCTCTGGCGTTGCATGATGCCGGCATTGTTCACCACAATACTGACGCGGTCGAAGGCGGAGAAAGCCGCCTCCCGCGCTTTGACCACACTGGCCTCGTCGGCGACATCCATTTTGACCCCAAGGACCCTGACACCGAAGCGGTTTTCCAAATCACGGGCCAGTGCCGAGGCGTCGGCCAAATCAGCCAGGACGAGATCGGCACCGTGGGATGCCATCTCGATAGCGGTGGCTTGGCCGATGCCACCCACCGCATCCGTTATGAGCGCAACCTGGCCAGCGAGGCTGCGGTCGACATTCATGATGTCTGCCACCCTCTATTCCGCCGCGACCGGGCCGCGCGCAATGTCGCGTACGGCGGGATTGGCGAGGTAGGTCGGCTCCCTTCCCTGCAATACATCGACTACATTCTGCGCAGTCTTGGTGCGGATTTCGTATTCGGAATCCTCGGAGTACCAGGCGGCATGGGAGGAGAGCACGACATTGTCCATGCCCAGCAGCGGATGACGGGCGCCCACCGGCTCGGTCTCGAAAACGTCGAGCCCGGCGCCGGCAAGCCGGCCTTCCTGCAGCGCCGCGATCAGTGCCGGCTCGTCGATCACCGGGCCGCGCGCCACGTTCACCACAATAGCGGTCGGTTTCATCAGGGCGAACTGGGGGGCCGACATGATGTGGTGGGTCTCGGCCACCAGAGGCACGTGGATCGAAAGGTAATCCGACTGCCGGCAGAGGGTTTCGAGATCAACCAGTTCGACGCCCAATGCGCGGGCACGTTCGGCATTGGCATAGGGATCGTGCGCGATGATGCGCACGCCAAAGCCGGCCATCTTGAGCGCAACCTTTTGGGCAATATTGCCAAAGCTGAGCAGTCCCAGCGTCCGGCCCCGCACGCGATAGAGCGGCTTGACGACGGTATAGTCCCACTTGCCGCCCTTGACGGCCTTGTCGAACTTGGTCAGCCCGCGAACGAGGCTGAGCAGCATGGCGATGGCGTGGTCGGAAACCTCTTCCAGCGACCCATCGGGAACATTGCCGATATAGATGCCGAGGTCGGTCGCGGTGGGGACGTCGATCGTATTCAGCCCGATGCCGTAGCGCGAAATGATGCGGCAACGATCAAGCGTGCCAATGACCTTGGGCGTCAGCTGGGCATATTGATTGATCACCGCGTCGGCGCCGGCGCAGGCGGCAATCAGCGCATCTTCGCTCTTGGCCTGGCAGGCGGTCAGCTCGAACCCGGCACGGGCGAGAACCTCGCGCTCGGGCGCCAGATCGGGAAATTCGTAGTCGGTCAGGACAATCTTGAAGGTCATTTCTGCGCCCCGTAGCGGTCGTCGAGCGACTGGTGGAAGCCGAGGCCCACGATGTCGGTGAATTCGGCATAGCTGTGCTGGCTGCTTGCATTGGCCGGGGTACCGGCACGCTTGAGATTGGCCAAGGCGTCGGCCACGGCGCGCGTGGCGGTGAACAGAGCCGTCACGGCGTAGAACACCACGGTGAACCCCATGTCTTCGAGGTCCTTGGCGGTGAGAGCCGTGGTCTCGTTGCCATCGACGATGGAGACGACCTTGGGGCCCTGCACAGCCTTGGCGACGGCTTCGATTTCGGCGATTTTCTTGATACCGTCGACGAAGACCAGATCGACACCGGCATCCTGATAGAGGTGGGCGCGGCGGATGGCTTCCTCGGCGCCCACTGCGGGCATGGCATCGGTACGGCCGATGATGATCAGGTCGTCGTCGCCGCGCGATTCAATCGCGGCCTTGAGGCGCAGCACATTTTCCTCGGCATCCATCAGTTTGATGCCGGCCATCTGGCCACAGCGCTTTGGGGCAACCTGATCTTCGAGGTGAATGGCGGCCACACCGGCCTGAATATATTCGCGCACCGTGCGGTGAATATTGGAAGGGCCGCCATAGCCTGTATCGGCGTCGGCAATCACCGGGATCGAGGTGGCACGCACCATGTTGCGCGCGTGCTCGGTCATTTCCGTCTGGGTGAGCAGGCCGATGTCGGGCATGCCGAGACGGCTGGCCGTCGCGCCGAAACCGGTCATGTAGATGGCATCGAAGCCGGCCTGCTCGACAAGCCGAGCGGTGATCGAATCCGGAGCGCCGGGCGCCATGATAATTCCGGGCTGGGCCAGGCGGGCCTTGAGTTTTGCAGCTTGGTTCATAAATTCGTTTCCAGAATAAGGGGGGCCATCCGGCCCCGGTAGAGGCGCGGGCTCAGACAGAAATCTGATCGGAGCCGTCTTCACCCTCGGAGAGGGCGGCCACGTAGATTTCGCCGGTTCTGTCGACATGGGCCGTCATAAGATGCTGAAAGCCCGCGAAATCCTCGGCGGCCACCAGCTCTATGAAGCTCTGGTGTTCGCCAAAGGAGAGTTCCCGCAGATGTTCGAGGGGTCGGGTCAGGTGCGTCCGCAGCGCGGCGATCTGGCCCGAAACCAGCTGATAGGCGTCCTGCACATAGGGATTGCCGGACCAGTCGACGAAAGCCTGATGAAAGTCGGTATCGAGCTGTCCATAAGTCACCGCATCGGATTGCCGCATGGCGGTTCCCATGGCGTCGGTGACTTCGCGCAGCCGTTTCGTCAGCGCCGCCTTGTTGCGCTTGACCGCAAACGCCATGGCGTTGACCTCGATCATCTTGCGATATTCGCAGATGCGCACGACGTCCTGCGCCGTTGGGGTAAAGACGTAGCTGCCGCGCTTGGACTGAATGACCACCAGCCCCTGCTGTTCGAGCTGGATCAGCGCGTCCCGCACCGGCGTGCGGCTGACGCCGAAGCTTTCAGCGAGCTTTTCCTCGGCAATATTCTGACCGAGCCCGATTTCCCCATCGATGATCGCCTTGCGCAAGCGAACGGCGACCATCTGCGACAGCGATTTAGGCTGTTCGAGCTTCATCTCTTTCACGATGTGACCTCCGACCGCCGCGATTTGCGATAAATCTTGATGATGAGGGGAGCGAACCACAATGCCAGCGTCATCACGCCGAGCACGCCCGCAATGGGCCGCTCGAAAAAGACCAGCGGGTTATTGTCGCCCTTGATCAGGGAAGTGATGAGATTGCGCTCGACGAGCGTCCCCATCACCAGACCCAGAACCGCGGGCGCGACGGGTATGTCGTTCTCTTCCATCAGGTAGGCGAAGCACCCGACGACGATCATGATGATGATCGAGGTGATCGAAATATCGATTGAGAAAGAGCCGACAATGGCAAATCCGAGGATAAGCGGGGCCAGTGCGGTCTTGGAAATCTTGAGCACCGGCGCGGCCAGTACGATGGCGAGGATCCCGAGCGGCACCATCAGCAGGTTGGCGAGCATGAACACCATGAAGATGGCATTCACTTCGACGGCATTGTTGATGAACACCATCGGGCCGGGATTGAGGCCTTTGACATAAAGCACGCCAATGACGATGGCGGTGATGGAATCGCCGGGGATGCCGAACACCATGGCCGGCACATAGGCGCCGCTGAGCGCCGAATTGTTTGCCGCGCCGGAGTCCACAAGGCCTTCTTCATAGCCCGTGCCGAATTTTTCCGGGTTCTTGGAGAATTTCTTGGACACAGCATAGGTGATCCATGCCGCAATATCGGAACCCGCGCCGGGCAGGATGCCGATCAGCGTGCCGAGGACCGAGCCGCGAGCCAGGTTCAGCCGGAATTTCCACAGTGTCTTGCCCAGGCCATCGAAAAGCTCGGAAATCCGCGAGATCGACTTGGCTTCTTCCTGCTTGTCGCGATGAACGATGGCGCGAATGATTTCGGGAACGGCGAAGAAGCCGATCAGCGCCGGGACGAAGGAAACCCCACTCAGCAGCGATTCCTGGCCATAGGTGAAGCGCGGAAAGCCCGAACTGCCATCGAGGCCAACCGACGCCACCAGCAGGCCGAGGCACAGCGACATGACGCTTTTGACGACGGAGCCGGTGCCCAGCATGACGGCCGCGCTCAAGCCCAGCAGCGCCAGCCAGAAATATTCGAACGAGGTGAAGTTGAGCGACACTTCGGCCAATTGCGGCGCTGCAATCATCAGCACCAGCGTGCCGAAAACGCCGCCGATGGCCGAGGTGATCACGCATAGCCCGAGCCCAAGCCCGGCCTTGCCGCGTTGCGAGAGCTTATAGAGATCATCGACATAGGCCGCCGACGCGGCAGTGCCGGGAATGCGGATCAGGGCGGTGGGAATGTCGGAGGCAAAGATGGCCATGGCCGACATGGTGACGATGGCACCAATGGCCGGCACCGGGGCCATATAGAACGTGATCGGCACCAGCATGGCGGTCGCCATGGTGGCCGAAAGGCCGGGGACCGCGCCGATAAAGAGGCCGAATAGCGCGCAGGCCATGATGACCATGAGCGTAAAGGGATCAAAGACCAGCGGCAGGGCAGCGATGACATTATCCATGACGCGCGCCTCCTAGAACAAGGGACCGGTGGGCAGCGGCACGAGCAAAAGCTTGGCCATGCCGTAATAAACGGCGCCCACAAAGACGAGTGAAACCACGATCCAGCGCGGCGAACGGTGACCGAGGAGCATGTAGAGCGCGATGAGAAGCACCGCGCCGCCGATCAGGAAGCCGACCTGCTCGAAGAAAATGGCCAGTACGAGCGTGCCAATCACAGCGACAAAAGCGGCCAGAGCGCGGTCGCGATGGCGCCAGCCTTCGTTGAACGTGGCCAGACGCCCCATGCCCGCAGCAAGGCCAGCCCGCCCAATGATTGCGCCGCCGATAACGAACATGACGCCGAAGACGAGCGGAAATGTACCTGGGCCGATCGCCTGGCCCGGCATGGACGGAAAGCTCGCCGCCTGCCAGATTACGCAGGCTCCGAGCACGATGAAGAGCAGGCCGAGCAGCCCGTCGTGAATACGCATGATAAAGCTCCCAGAGGGAAAGGGGCCGCGCGGAGCGGCCCCTAACGGGCTTATTTCGCCAGACCGACGGCTTTGAGCGTCGTGCCCATCTGGGCATCGGAATTGACCATGAAGGTCTCGAAGTCGGCCCCGGGCGTCCACTGCGTGGCATAGCCGCGAGCCGCCATGAACTCGGTATATTCGGGCTGTTCGACCACCTTGCCGATGGCGGTCTGCAGGCGCTCGATGATCGCAGGATCGACGCCCACGGGGGCAACGATACCGCGCCATGAACCCATGGCGAAATCGACGCCGGTGCTTTCGGCAAATGTCGGCAGGTCAGGCGCACTTGCACTGCGCTCGGCCGCAAAGATCGCGATCGGCTTGATACGGCCGGCGTCCATCAGCGCCTGCCCCTCGGGCAGCGAAGCGGTGGCAAAGTTGACGCCGCCGGCGGCAAGGTCCTGCAGACCCGGAGCCGCGCCTTCCGATGGCACCCAGGCGACGCGCTCGACCGGAATGTCCATGGCGTTGAGCATGCCGGCGACGGCCAGATGGTTCACACCACCTTGTGCCGAGCCCGACGCCTTGAGTTCGCGATCGCCACTGGTCTTGATCGCTTCGAGCAGCGCTGCGACATCGGCATAGGGACCATCGACACGAACAAAGATCGCGGCCGGATCGGCGTTGTAAAGCCCGATGGGGGTGAACGACTTGTAGTCGATCTGGGTCAGGCCCTGATAATGCATGCCGCCGATTTCGAGTGTTGCGATGCCGATCGTGTAGCCATCCGCGCGCGCATTGGCGATGGCCGAATGACCCACGACGCCCGAACCGCCAGTGCGATTTTCGACCGGCACGGGAACGCCAAGATCCTTTTCGAGCAGCGTCGCGATCAGGCGCGCAGTCGCGTCAGTGCCGCCGCCAGCGCCCCAGGGAACGATCATGGTGACGGGCTTTGTCGGATAGTCCTGAGCCACAACGGCGGGAGCCGCGGTCGAGGCACCGAGGGCAACGGTGAGGGTGACGATCAACGACGAGAGTTTCATAAGTCCTCCATTGGGATCGCGCTCTGATTGAGCGTCTTGATCCATACCGTATACTGTATACAACAGAACCGGCTGTCAAGGTTTCGGTCGGGCGCTGGATTAAGCGCAAGCGCATCGGACCTTAAAGTCCTTCCGACATTGGTTTTTCTGCCGAGGATGGCCTTGGGGGCGACGCGTTAGCGGCGCACACCCAGTCTCGACATTTTTTCGCTCAACGTCCGGCGCGGGACCTGCAGGGCCTCGGCGGCGGCGCTGATCGAGTCGTTGTGCCGGGTCAGTTCGGTCTCGATCAGGTGCCGTTCATAGGCCGCCACGCGTTCGGCGAGACCGCCATTGGCTGCCGGCACATCGCGCGTCGCGGGTCCGATGATCGCATCGAGCGAGCGGCCCGTCGCATCGAGGCCGATGGCGAAGCGGTCGGCTGCGGCCTTCAACTCGCGCACATTGCCCGGCCAGTTGTGATGCATCAGCGCCTGAATATCGGCCGGGTGCAATTGCGGCGCGGGCCGCCCGAAACGCTGCGCCGCAGCGCCGAGGAAGTGATGGAAAAGGAGAATGCAGTCCTCGCCTCGATCCCGCAGCGGCGCCAGCGTGATCGTTGCGAGATTGAGCCGATAGTAGAGATCGGCCCGAAAGCGACCCGCCTTGCTCTCCTCGGCAAGATCGACCTTGGAGGCAGCGATGATCCGCAGATCGAGCGGGATTTGCTTGTTGGAGCCCACCCGCTCCACCACCCGCTCCTGAATGACCCGCAGTACCTTGGCCTGCGCCAGAAGCGGCATGGATTCGATTTCATCGAGCAGTAGCGTGCCGCCATTGGCATATTCGAATTTGCCGACGCGCTGCGCCCCTGCCCCGGTAAAGGCGCCGGCCTCGTGGCCGAACAGTTCGCTCTCGATCAGTTCGGCGGGAATGGCCGCACAATTGACCGCCACGAACGGGCTTTTTGCGCGCGGCGAAAAGTCATGGAGGCAGCGGGCGACAACTTCCTTGCCGGTTCCCGTCTCGCCCAGAATGATGACGTCGGTCGGAATATGCGCCAGTTCGCGGACCGTATTCCGCAATTGCTCCATCGGCGGCGAATTTCCGACGAGCCGCGCCGCCAGCTCCGCCTCGCCACCGTCAAGCCGGCGCCTCAAATCGGCAATCTCGCGTTTCAGCGCCACCTGATCGGCCGCCCGCTTAAGGCTCGCGACCAGTTCGTCGGGCACATAGGGCTTTTGCAGGAAATCGAAGGCGCCCTGCCGCATGGCTTCGACGGCCATGGGCACGTCGCCATGCCCGGTGATCAGGATCACCTCCGAGGGCACCATGCGCTCGCGCACTTTGCGCAGCAGATCAAGCCCGGAGAGGCCCGGCATGCGCACATCGCTGAGAATGACATGGGGGCGAATTTCGTCGAGCCGCTCCAGCGCCGAAGCCGCATTATCAGCGACATGGGTCGTAAAGCCGGAGAGCCGCAGCCACTGCTCAAGGGCCGTGCGGATCATTTCTTCATCGTCGACGATGAGCACGCTCGCGTCAGTCAATGCGTTCTCTTTCAATTTTTGCCGCGGCCCCAGCCAGCGGCAAAGTCACGGTAAAACTCGCGCCCCGCCCGGCCGGGCTGACAGCGCTGATGCTGCCGCCGAGATCGCGCACGAGGCCATAGGAAATCGATAGCCCAAGCCCCAACCCCTCGCCGGGGCCCTTGGTCGAATAAAAAGGATCAAAAATGCTCGGCAGCGCCTCGGGCGGAATGCCGGCGCCGGTATCGGTGACGACAACGCTCACCTGCCGCGCCGCGCTCTCTACGCCGATCGAGAGCACCCGCAATTTTTGCCCTGCCATGGAATCGGCCGCATTGGTGAAAAGGTTGATCAGCACCTGCTCGATATGGACCGGATTGCCCATCACCCTCAGCGGCACGGTGGGGTTTCGATATTCGACATCGATCCCCAATTGCCGCAGCTTGTGATCGACGAGATCGAGCGCATTGGCGATGACCATTCCGAGATCGGCTTCGATCGGCGCGGGCGGCTGTTTTCGCGCAAAAGTCTTCAAATGTCCCGTGAGGGCGGCGAGCCGGTCGACAATTCTGTCGATCTGCCCAAGCACCGAGCCGATCTCCTCATCCTGCCGCCTTGTCGCCAGCAGTTTTGCGCTCGCCAGATGCGTCGTCAGCGCCGCGACCGGCTGGCTCACCTCATGCGCAACCCCGGCAAGGGCCTGTCCCAGACTCGCCAGTTTCGCCGCCTGCACCAGATGCGCCTGCACCTGCCGTTCGGCATCCTCGGCGCGAATGCGTTCGGAAATCTCCTCGCGCAGCGCCTCGTTGGCGATGTGCAAATCCTCCGTGCGCTCGGCCACGCGCTGTTCCAGCCGCTCATGCTCGGCAAGGCGCTGCGCCACCAGCCGCCGCCGCTGTGCGAGAAGTGCGAGGATCATCAAGAGCGCAGCAACACTCAGACCCGCCGCCGTTGCCGCAAGCCACGCATCGCGAAACAGCGGCCCGGTGGGCGTAAAGGAAATGATCCGCCACTGATGCGCCGGGAGCCGCAATTCATCGACCATGAACACGCCCGAAATATCGGCGTCTTCCCCGGCGATATAGGCGAAATTGGCGCCGCGCGACGGCCAGATCGTCGAAGCGACAGGCACTTCGCGCGCACCCTGCGGCCCATAGCGCAATTGCGGCGCGATGCGTGCGTAGTCGCCTGGCCCCTTGGGCGCAATCGGCCGGTAGCGCCAGTCAGGGCGGGTCGAGAGAATGGTGATATTGTTGACATCGACGATGCCGATCAATTCGCCCGACCGCCACCAATTGGCTTCGATCTCACCGAGATTGATCTTGGTGACGGCGACGCCAAGCGGCCCGTTCTCGCCATCGATCCGCCGCGCCAGAAAATAACCTGCGACCCCCGTCACCGTGCCCACGGCATAAAATTTGGCGTCGCCATCGAACATCGCCTCTTCGAAATAGGGCCGATAGGCGAGATTTTCTCCCACGAAACTGTCATAGGCCCACCAGTTGGACGCGGCGACCACATGGCCATCTTCGGCCATGACGAATAGTTCACCCGCCCCCGCCGTATCGTTGAGCCGCGACAGAAAACCGTTGGCCAGTTCACGCCGTTCGGCATTGTCCGGCTCGGCCAGAACCGCCCGCACCTCGGCCGCCAAGGCCATACTCGAGGGCAGATAATGAAAGCGCTCGATGATCGCTTCGAGCGTCCGATCAAACAGCACCAGACGCCGCTCGGCCTGTTCACCCACACTGCGGATGGAGCCGGCCAGCGTCATTTCGAACGCCACCCAGCCGCTCGCGACCACCGCCAGCGCGGCGGCGGCGATGAGCAGAAGCTGGCGGCGTCCCAGCAATTCGCGCAGACCAAAACGGCTCGGCATATCCATGATTGGCAAGAAATTGCCATCCTCTGGCGGGTATCTTGGCAATTTTCCGCCAACTTTGCCAGCGCGTCTTGCGAAAATTGCAGGTCTGGCCTGCAATTTTGATTTGGCACGCCCTTTGCAAAGCTGGGACTAGACCGGCGGAGGAGCCGGCTACAAGATCATCCTCGGGAGGACATCCAATGAAAAAGACTATCGCCATCCTGGCTCTCGCCACGCTCGCCATGTCCGGCACTGCCTTTGCCCAGGCCTATCCGACCAAGCCGATCACCGTCGTGGTCCCCTTCTCCGCTGGTGGTCCGACGGACACTGTCGCGCGCCTTGTCGCCGAAGTGATGAGCGGGGATCTCGGCCAACAGGTCGTGGTGCAGAATGTGGGCGGCGCCGGTGGCACGCTCGGCGCCGGTCAGGTCGCCACCGCCCCGAACGATGGCTACACCCTCTTGCTGCACCATATCGGCATGTCGACGGCCCCGACGCTCTACCGCAGCCTGCCCTATGATCCGCTGACCGACTTCGCCACCATTGGCCTCATCACCTCGGTGCCGATGACACTCGTTGCGCGCAAGGATTTCGAGCCCAACACGCTCGAAGAACTCCTGGCCTATATCAAGGCCAATGGCGAGAACGTCACCTATGCCCATGCCGGCATCGGCTCGGCCAGTCAGCTGTGCGGCATGCTGCTGATGGAATCAACCGGCACGATCATGACCACCGTGCCCTATCAGGGCGCCGGCCCGGCCATGACCGACATCATCGGCGGCCAGATCGACATGATCTGCGACCAGACCACCAACACCACCTCGCAGATTCAGGCAGGCGAAGTGAAGGCCTATGCCGTGACCTCGCCCGAGCGCCTAGCCAACCTGCCCGACGTCCCGACCACCAAGGAAGCCGGCCTCGATCTCGAAATCGGCGTCTGGCATGGCCTTTATGCGCCTGCGGGCACCGACCCGGCCATCATCGAGCGTCTCGAAACCGCGCTGCAGGTCGCGCTCACCAATGAGACGGTGATCGCCCGCTTCGCCGAACTCGGCACTGTCCCGGTCACAGCCGAAGAAGCGACACCCGAAGCTCTCACCGAGCTACTGACCAGCCAGATCGAACTCTGGCGCGGCGTCATCGAAGCCGCCGGCGTCTACGCCGAGTAAGTTTTCGCGATCGGCACACGTCACGCGACCCGCGGTTTTCTGCGGGTCGTCCCCGACGCACATCCATCTGTTTCATTTTGGGGAGGCGGCCATGCTGGCCAAGTTTTCACTCCGGGATCTCCTGGCAGGCGGCATATTCGTCCTCGCCGGGGCCTATTTCGCGCTCGAAGCGCTGAATTATGATGTCGGCACGCCCTTCCGCATGGGGCCAGGTTTCATGCCGCTGTTTTTGGGCGCCGTGCTCGCCGCTCTCGGCATCGGGGTCGCCGGCGCCGGCTGGCAGAAGCCGGACCGGGAAAAGCCACTGCCGCCCTCATGGCGCGGCATCGCGCTCATTATCGGCGTCGTGATCTTCTTCGGCGCCACCATTCGCGGCCTGGGCTTCGTGCCCGTGGTCTTCGTCGCCGCCTTCGCCTCCGCCATGGCCAGCCGGCTCAATTCCCCGCTTTTCGCCGCCCTCCTTGCCGTGGGGCTCACGGTTCTCTGCACGGCCATCTTCGTCATCGGCCTCGGCATGACCGTGCCGTGGTTCGGACCCTGGCTTGGTCAATAGGAGCGTCACATGGATATCATCGGCTTTCTCGGCCTGGGCTTTTCCGTCGCCCTAGACCCCATCAACATTCTCTACTGCTTCATTGGCGTGCTGCTCGGTACCCTGGTCGGCGTGCTTCCCGGCATTGGCCCCACCGCCACCATCGCCATGCTGTTGCCGATCACCTTCTCGCTGTCGCCGGCCGCCGCCTTGATCATGCTCGCGGGCATTTATTACGGCGCCCAATATGGCGGCTCCACCACCGCCATTCTGATCAACCTGCCCGGCGAAAGTTCATCAGCCGTCACCGCCATCGATGGCTACCAGATGGCCAAGCAAGGCCGCGCCGGCCATGCGCTGGCCACCGCCGCTCTTGGTTCCTTCTTTGCCGGTACGGTGGGCACGCTGCTCCTCGCCTTCTTCGCCCCGCCCCTTGCCCGAGCGGCGCTGAATTTCGGTGCCCCTGAATATTTTGCGCTCATCGTCCTTGGCCTTCTCGTCTCCATCGCCTTGGCGCATGGCTCGATCCTCAAGGCTCTGGCCATGATCGTGCTCGGCCTCCTCCTCGGCATGGTCGGTCAGGATATCTATACCGGCACCCCGCGCTTCACCTTCGGTGTGCGCGAGCTCTATTCCGGCCTCAACTTCGTTTCCGTGGCCGTCGGCATTTTCGGCGTCGCCGAAATCCTGCGGAACCTCGAAAACGAGAAGGGCCGCGACGTGATGGTCAAGTCGGTGAGCAATCTCTGGCTCGGCAAGGAAGAGTTCAAGCGCATCATCGCTCCGGTTATCCGCGGCACTGCGCTCGGCTCCGTGCTCGGCATCCTCCCTGGCGGCGGCCATATCCTGGCGTCCTTTGCCTCCTATTCGGCCGAAAAGCGCCTGTCGAAAAACCCCGCCGAATTTGGCCATGGCGCCATCGAAGGCGTCGCCGGTCCGGAATCGGCCAACAATGCTGCCGCGCAAACCTCCTTCATCCCGCTCATGACCCTGGGCATTCCCGCCCACCCGGTCATGGCGCTGATGGTCGGCGCCTTCATTCTCCAGGGCATCACCCCCGGCCCCAATGTCATCAACGATCAGCCCGCGCTGTTCTGGGGCATCATCGCCTCGATGTGGATCGGTAATCTGCTCCTGGTAATGCTCAACCTGCCGCTGATCGGGCTCTGGGTGAAAATGCTCAGCATTCCCTATCGCGCGCTGTTCCCGGCCATCGTGCTCTTTGCCTGCATCGGCTGCTACTCGATCAACCAGAACATTTTCGACGTCTTCGCCATCGGTTTCTTCGGCATTCTGGGCTACGTGCTGATCCGCCTCGGCTGTGAGCCAGCGCCGCTCTTGCTCGGGTTCGTCCTCGGGCCACTCCTTGAAGAGCACCTGCGCCGCGCCATGATCATCTCGCGCGGCGATCCGATGATCTTCCTCGAACGCCCGATCTCGGCGACGCTTCTTGGCCTCGCCCTCCTCGCCGTGCTGATCGCGATCCTGCCCTCGATCCGCAGGAAGCGTAAGGAAGTGTTCGTCGAAGAGGATTGATCTGGCAAAAAAGCGGGGTTGGCGAAAGACCTTCCGCCAACCCCGATATCCGCTCGATCAGCTAACGAGCGTCCCGGCAAAACCATCCGAGGCGATGGCGCTACACAAGTCGCTCCACTCGCAGCCGGCACAGGCCGCGCGTGTCTGCCCCGCGCGAAACGCCGTGCGCCAAGCGACAAGCAGTTCGGGCCCGACCTCGATCGTGGCCCCGGGCTCTATCCCTGCCCCCAACAGCCGGCCGATATCGTCAGCCGCCTTCCCGTCCCGCTCGATGACACTCTCGTTTCGGCAATGCGCGGTCGCGTCGGACAAAAGCGGCGCGCAGATATCGTCGGGCCCATCGACGATCAGCACATTTTCACCCGCCGACAATCGCCCGGCGATTGCATCATAGTTCCGCGTGAAGTCGGCGGAGTAGCCTTTGCCCACATAGGTCAGCAGGCAAAGGAGATGATGCGGGCGAAGTCTGATGGTCATCAGCGCTTTGCGGATTGCCTTCGGGCGAGCACGTAAAGAAGCGCCGCACCCAGCACCGACTTGAGAAGCCCCCCGATCAGGAATGGCAACACGCCGAAGGTGAATGCATCTTCCAGACCAATGGCAATGGCGAGCCAAAGAGCGCCCAGAGCCAAACACGTCGCGTTGCCGAACACCATGCTCAAAAAGGCGAGCGCGGGCCGATTGCCGTTCCAGCCGCGCTCGGCAAGCCATCCGGTCAGCGCCGCGACGAGCGGAAAGGCAAAGAGATAGCCCGCGGTCGGCCCGACGAAATGATGCGCCCCTGCTGCACCACCCGACAGCACCGGCATGCCCAGCGCTGCTTCCATCAGCCATGCAATCACGGTCAGCGTGCCAAGACGCCAGCCATAGACGGCCCCGATCAAGGTCACGGCCAGCGTCTGCATGGTAACCGGCACTGGCACCATCGGCACCTCCACATAGGAGGAAGCGGCGAGAAAGAGCGTGCCCGCAACAATGGCCCCCGCCTGCCAGAGGAGAGGTTTGTCCTGGATGCCGATGAGGGCGGGCGCGACGGACTTGTCAGTGATCAATCTATGGTTCCTTCATAATTATAGATAATTTCAGCTATCTATCGCTAAATGAATCCATAGATAGATCGCCCTGGCAAGAGCGCGCCTATCCTAAGACCGAAATGAATTGCAAATTACTGGGGAGAGCGCCCGCCGAGGAGCACGTGCCGCTTCAGGATCAGTGCCGCATTCTCCACCTGTCCAGCCCGCAATGCGGCAAGAATCGCGCTGTGGTCGCGGTCAGTCGGCGCCTCCCATTCGGCGCTCCAACCGGAAAAGAGAAAGCGGGCACTGGCTGCTTGCAGATCGTCGATGGATTTGAGCAACCTCGGCATGCCGCAGGGCGCCAGCAGGGTCCGGTGAAATTTGCGGTTCGCCTGCTCCCAGGCCTGCACATCGGGGGCATTGTCGCCCTCGTCGTTGATTTCCTGCGCCTCGTCAAGGATTGCGCGCGTCAGATGTGGCGCCGCATTTTGCAGCGCCAGAACCTCCAGCGCCGCCCGCATTTCGGCGACTTCGCGCACCTCGGCGCGGGAAAACCCGGCCACGCGCACGCCGCGCCGCGGCTCGCTCACCGCCAGCCCCTGCGCCTCAAGGCGCCGGAAAGCTTCGCGCACCGGCACATGGCTTGCCCCGAACTCTTCGGCTACGTGATCCTGGCGCAGCGGCGTGCCCGGTTCGAGCGCTCCAGCGATGATCCGATCGGCCAGTATTTTGGCGATCTGGTTGGCGAGGGTATCGTCTTTGGCCATGGTCCTGGGGAGATAAGCTGAGATCGCGCGAATGAAGCGGTTTTGTCATACACCGGTCGGAAATCGCGTGCACGCCTTGATCGGCGAAACTTGCCGAGGACCGGCTTCTCCGTGATAGTGCACCCACATCATGCAAGATAGAAAAATGCCTTCGTCCCAATCCGATAGAAGCAGCGCTGCAACTGACGTTGAAGGTCTGGCGCTCTTTGCCGAACTCAGCGCAGTCATCATTGCCGCCAGCGTGGATGGGCCTTTGGTTCTGGTGCGCCCGGGCGTCCCGGCGGACACCTTGCCTGCCGGGCCGCTGCAGTCCGGGCATCGCACACTCGAAGCCGGTCTGCGGGCCTGGGTGAGCCAGCAGACGGACCTGCATCTGGGCTATGTGGAGCAGCTCTATACCTTTGGCGATGCCGACCGCATCGACATGCCGGGTCGCGGCAGCCGGGCCCTCTCGATTGCCTATCTCGCTTTGGTGCGAGCCCTGCGGGCCTCGGCGCGCAGCGGTGCCCGCTGGCAAGATGTCTATACCTATCTGCCCTGGGAAGATTGGCGCGACGGCCGCCCCGCAGCGCTCGACGGTATCGAGGCCTATTTGAAGGCCTGGGCTGCAAAAAGCCCCGCAGAGACCGGCGCTCTGCGAGAAAAGCGGGCAGCATTGGCCTTCGGATTGGGAACCGACAGCTGGAGCGACGAACTGGTGCTCGATCGCTATGAACTGCTTTACGAAACCGGCTTTGTCCGGGAAGCGCGGCAGGATGGGGAGCCGCCACCGCCCTGCCCCGTGGTCGATCACCCGATGGGGCTCGACCACAGGCGCATCCTCGCCACCGCGCTTGGGCGCCTCCGCGGCAAGATCAAATACCGCCCGGTGATCTTCGAATTGATGCCCGAGAGTTTTACGCTCCTCGACCTGCAACGGACCGTGGAAGGCCTTTCAGGCGTAAAACTGCACAAGCAGAATTTCCGTCGCCTGGTTGAAACACAGGGCCTCGTCGAGGAAACCGGAGAATTCCAGACCGAAACCGGTGGCCGTCCGGCGCGGCTGGTGCGCTTCCGCCGCGAAGTGCTGCTCGAGCGCCCCTCGCTTGGCCTGCGCATGTCCGGCGCGCGACGTCCATCGCTTTAGCGCTTGACGCGACCTTATACTCAGTCCTAGCATAAGCATGACCGGCGCACAGACGCCGGTTTCGTTTAGACCGCTAATACTCAGATTGAGTATAATGGAGGACTTCCGTTGCACGCACCTGACTCCCCGGCTGGCACGCTGCCTTTGCCTTTCGTCTATGACCGGGTGCGGCACCATGTTCCCGCCTTCGAGTGGCCGCTGCTTGCCGTCGATGTCGAAGCGATTCTGCGCCTCAAGCGCGAGAAGAACGCCACGATCCTCGCGCACAATTATCAGGCGCCGGAAATCTTCCACACCGTTGCCGATATCGTGGGCGACAGCCTGGCGCTGGCCCGCGAAGCCGCCGCGACGGATGCCGATATCATCGTCGTGGCCGGGGTGCATTTCATGGCCGAGACGGCCAAGCTCCTCAATCCGGACAAGCGGGTCTTCATTCCCGATACGCGCGCCGGTTGCTCGCTGGCCGATTCTATCACAGCCGAAGACGTGCGCGCGCTGCGCCGCCGCTATCCCGGCGTGCCCATCGTCACCTATGTGAACACCTCGGCCGCCGTAAAGGCCGAGTCCGATATCTGCTGCACCTCGGGCAATGCCCTCAAAATCATCCGCTCGCTGGGCGTTGATCGCGTCATCATGCTGCCCGACGAATTTCTCGCCCGCAACATCGCCGCGCAGGCGCCCGAAATCGAGGTGATCAGCTGGGCCGGCCATTGCGAAGTGCATGAACTCTTCACGCCCGAGGACATTCGCGCCGTGCGCGAGAGCTATCCCGGCGTCACGGTGATGACCCACCCCGAATGCCCGCCCGAAGTAGTGGCCGAGGCCGATTTCTCCGGCTCGACGGCCATGATGGCTGACTTCGTTGCCGAAAAACGCCCGCAGCGCGTCGCGCTCGTCACCGAATGCTCGATGGGCGACAACCTCGCCCAGCAGTTCCGCGATGTCGAATTCGTCAAACCATGCAATCTCTGCCCTCATATGAAGCGCATCACGCTGGGCAATATCCGGTCGGCGCTCGAACAGGAGCAGCACGAGGTGCATATCGATCCGCTGCTGGCCGAACGGGCGCGCGCCGCGGTCGAGCGTATGCTGGCGGTCGTTTGAGGTCACTGACATGTCCCAGCGCGACCAAAACCCGGTCATCGTCATCGGCGGCGGCATAGCGGGGCTGGCCACGGCCCTGCGCCTTTGGCCCTTACCCGTCGTGCTGATTGCCGCCGCGCCGCTCGGGCGCGATGCGGCCACGGCCCTCGCGCAAGGCGGCATTGCTGCCGCACTTGGCCGCGACGACGCCCCGCGCCTCCATGCCGACGACGCAATCGCGGCCGCCGCCGGCCTCGGCGATCCCGATGTCACCCGGCGCATAGCCGATGCGGGCCCCGCCGCCATAGCCTGGCTTTTGGAGCAGGGCATAGACTTTGACCTCGCCAGCGACGGAAGCGAAATCGCCCTTGGCCTTGAAGCCGCCCATTCGCGCCGGCGCATCGTCCATGCCGGCGGCGACCGGACCGGACGGCGCGTCATTGACGGCCTGATCAAGGCCGTGCGCGCCACGCCTTCCATCGCGGTTCTCGAAGGGCGGGTGCTCGACCTTGCCAGGACCGAACATGGCCGTGTCGCCGGGGTCGTCTATATGCCCGCAAACCGGCGGCCATCCGACGCGGTGCTTCTGCGCGGCCGCGGCGTCGTATTGGCAACCGGCGGCATCGGCGGCCTTTATGCTCACACGACCAATCCCGTGAAAGCCACTGGCACAGGCGTCGCCCTCGCCGCCCGCGCTGGCGCCGTTTTGCGCGACCTCGAATTCGTGCAGTTTCACCCCACCGCCATCGCAATCGGACGGGACCCAATGCCGCTCGCGACCGAAGCGCTGCGCGGCGAAGGCGCTATCCTCGTCAATGCGCGCGGCGAGCGCTTCATGGAGACCATAGCCGGCGCCGAACTGGCGCCGCGCGATATCGTCGCCAGTGCGGTCTTCCGGCAGATTACCGCTGGCGAGGACGTCTTTCTCGATACCCGCCCGGCTCTCGGCCAAGCCGTTCACACGCGCTTCCCCGGCTTTTCCGCCCTCTGCGCGTCTGGCGGGCTCGATCCCGCCAGCCAGCCGATCCCGATCAGACCGGCAGCGCATTACCATATGGGCGGCGTCAAGGTCGGCGCCTCCGGCCAAACCACGGTTCCCGGCCTCTGGGCCTGCGGGGAAGTTGCGTCCACCGGCCTCCACGGCGCCAATCGGCTCGCCAGCAATTCCCTCCTCGAAGCGGTCGTCCAATCCGCCTCGATTGCCGAAGACATAAAGAGCCGCACTTTCCTTGAAGCAGCGTGTCTGCCCCCCTCTCCCGGACTGTCTTCGCCGGGACAAGCCCATGCCAGCCTGCGCCGGCAGATGGATCGCGATGTCGGCGTCGTGCGCGATGCCGCGGGGTTGCAGCGGGCAGCACGGGACTTCTGGTTTGAGGTGAATGCAAACCCCGCCCGAGGCGCGGATACCGCGCTCGTCGCCTTGCTCATTGCCATCTCGGCAGAGCGCCGCCACGAAAGCCGTGGGGCCCACCAAAGAGCCGACCACCCTCGCCTGTCGACCACCCCGCGCCACACTGAAATAACGCTGACCGAAGCCCTCGACAGCGCCAGGGAACTGGCCGAAAGCCGGACCCTCGCCATGGAAGCCGTTGCATGAACGAGACTTTTTCGTCCCTTACCCTGCCCCGCCTCATCACCGAGCCGATCGTGCGCGCCGCCCTCCTCGAAGATTTTGGCCGCACCGGCGACATCACCAGCGATGCCGTCATCCCCATCGAAGCCACGGCCCAATGCGCCATCGTCGCCCGCGATCCGGGCGTCGTCAGCGGCGTTGATCTCGCCTGCCTGGCCTTTTCCCTGATGGACCCTTCCATTGCAATATCGGTGCTGCGGCCCGATGGTAGCCCCATTGCGCCCAGCGAGACGGTCCTCCGCGTCTCAGGATCGGCCCGCGCCATTCTCGGGGCCGAGCGCGTCGCTCTCAATCTCCTCTGCCGCCTCTCCGGCATCGCCACCGCCACGGCCGAACTGGTCGAAGCCGTGCGCCCCTATGGCCATGCCCGCATTGCCTGCACGCGCAAGACCACGCCCGGCCTCCGCGCGCTCGAAAAATCAGCCGTGCGTGCCGGCGGCGGGGCCAACCATCGCTTCGGTCTCGACGACGCCATCCTGATCAAGGACAATCACATCGCCATAGCCGGTGGCGTGCGCATCGCCGTGGAACGCGCCCGCGCTGCGGCCGGCCATCTGGTCAAGATCGAGGTCGAAATCGACCGGCTCGATCAGTTAGACGAGGCTCTCGCCGCCGGCGTCGATGCAGTCCTCCTCGACAATATGGACATCCCGACCCTCAGCGAAGCCGTCCGCCGCACCGGCAACAGCGCGATCAAGGAAGCCTCCGGCCGGATCACGGCAAAGACCGCCCCCGCCATTGCCGCAACCGGCGTCGACATCATTTCGGCCGGCTGGCTAACCCATAGCGCGCCAATTCTCGACCTCGGTTTGGACATCGCGGCCCCATAATACCTATATAGGGCTGGGAGAAGCGTTGATGTCTAGGTATCAACGCGTCGCGTCCAAGGACGCAGGTTTTAAGCACAGCCGTGGAGACCACGATGTCAGTCCCATCAGCAACCAAACGATTGACCACACGCGATATCGGCAGGCTGCGCCAGCGCGCCGAGCCCATCGCCATGCTGACCGCCTATGACAGCGTCATGGCAGCGCTTGTCGATCAGTCCGGCGTGGACATGATCCTCGTCGGCGATAGCCTCGGCAATGTCGTGCTCGGGCATGAAACGACGCTAAAAGTCACGCTGGACGACATGATCCGCCATGCGGCGGCGGTTGCCCGCAGCACCGAACGCGCGCTCGTCGTTTGCGACATGCCCTTCGGCACGACCATTGATCCCGACACGGCGCTCCGCAGCGCCGTAGAAATTCTCCAGCAAACGGGCGTGCAAGCGGTCAAGATCGAAGGTGGCCTTGCCATGGCGCCTGTCATCAAGCGCCTGACCGATTATGGCATTCCCGTCATGGCCCATATCGGGCTCATGCCCCAGTCCGTGCACCAACTGGGCGGCTATCATATGCACGGGAAAGCAGCGGAATCGGCGGAACGCCTATCGCAGGAGGCCCGGGCGCTCGAAGAGGCCGGCGCCTTTGCCATCGTGCTCGAATGCATCGTGCCCGACGTTGCAAGAGCGATCACGGCTGAACTCTCGATCCCCACCATCGGCATCGGCTCGGGCCCCGATTGCGCCGGTCAGGTGCTGGTGATCAATGATCTCATCGGGCTGAACACACGCCCGGCCCCAAGCTTTGCCAAGCCCAGGGCGGACGCGGCCGGCCTCGTGCGGACCGCCGTGGCCGATTATGTCGCCGAGACCAAGGCCTCGACATTGCAAAAGCGGGTCGGCGCAGCCTGAAGCCAGCCCGCCCGACCCATCTGGAACACTCCTATGATTATAGTTCTTCGCACCATTTCCGAGCTGCGGGCCTGGCGCAACGCGTTGCCGCCCGGCAGCCGACTTGGCCTCGTTCCCACGATGGGCGCTCTCCACGCCGGCCATATCAGCCTCGTGGATCTCGCCCGGACGCATTGCGATACGGTCATCACCAGCATTTTCGTCAACCCGCTGCAGTTCGGCCCCAAGGAAGATCTCGCGCGCTATCCCCGGCCGATCGAAAACGACATCGCCATGCTCGAGGCGGCCGGCGTCGATGCGCTGTTTCTGCCCGAATACGGCGAAGTCTACCTCCCCGACAATTCGACCTATGTGGTCGAGGAAGCCGTTTCCCTTCCCCTCTGCGGCGCCCTGCGCCCGGGCCATTTCCGCGGCGTCGCTACCGTGGTGCTAAAGCTCTTCAACCTGACCCAGCCGCATTTTGCCTTCTTCGGTCAGAAGGATGCCCAGCAATGCGCCGTGATCGAGCGCATGGTCAGGGACCTCAACGTGCCCGTCGAAATCGTCCGCGGCGCCATCGTGCGTGAAGAGGACGGATTGGCAATGAGCTCGCGCAACGTCTATCTCGAACCCAGCCAGCGTGCCCTGGCGCCGCTGCTCTACCAAAGCCTTCTTGCCGCCTCCCAGGCATACGCTGCCGGCGAACGCGACGCCCAAAAGCTCGAGGCCATCGGGCGCGCCCTATTGGGCGATCAACCCGGCATCGAGGTTCAATATTGGGAAATCCGCGACCGCCAAAGCCTTGCGCCCATCCACACTATAGGCCCCGACGGCTGCCTTATCGCCCTGGCAGCCTATCTCGGCAATACGCGCCTGATCGACAATCTGATCCTCGGAGCCTGAGTTCCGGCGAGAGCAGGTCTACCTGCCCGCGCCTACCACCAGCGCGGATGCCCCGGCGTCATGCCGTGTGTCGTCGCCGCTTCGATTGCGGCGATTTCCTCAGGCGCAAAACTCAGGTTGTTGAGCGCGCCGAGATTGTCCTGCAATTGCCCCAGCGTTCGGATGCCGATGAGCGCCGAGGTCAGTTCGGGCCGCCGCAGCACCCAGGCCAGCGCCATCTGCGGCAGGCTCTGGCCGCGCGCCCGGGCGATGGCGCCAAGCTTGCCGACGGCATCGAGCGTTTCGGGCTTGATCCGGTCGGCCTTGAGGAATGGATTATTGCTGGTGCCCCGCGCACCAGCGGTGTCGCCGCCATTATATTTGCCGGAGAGAACGCCCTGCGCCAGGGGCGAAAAGGCGATCATGCCGATGCCGAGTTCGCCGCAAGCGTCCACGGTCTTGTCGTCTTCGATCCAGCGATTGAGGATGGAATAGCTCGGCTGATGCAGGATGCAGGGCACGCCGAGGTCCTTGAGAATGGCGTGGGCGGCGCGCGTCTCGGCTTCGGGATAGTTGGAAATGCCGACATAGAGCGTCTTGCCCTGAGCGACGAGCGTTGCAAGCGCGCCCATGGTTTCTTCGAGCGGCGTCTTGGGATCGAAGCGATGGGAATAGAACACATCGACATAGTCGAGGCCGAGGCGTTTCAGGGATTGGTCGGCCGAAGCGATGAGGTTCTTGCGGCTGCCCCATTCGCCATAGGGTCCGTCCCACATCTGATAGCCGGCCTTGGACGAGATGATCAGCTCATCGCGATAGGGCTTGAAATCGCGCGCCATCACCTGGCCGAACAATTCCTCGGCCGAGCCGGGAGGCGGCCCGTAATTATTGGCAAGATCGAAGTGGGTGATCCCCGCATCGAAGGCCGCGCCGAGCATTTCGAAGGCCGATGGGTAATCGCGCGCGCCGCCGAAATTCTGCCAGAGCCCGAGGCTGATCACCGGCAGTTTGAGGCCGGAACGGCCGGCATTACGATATTGCATGGTCTCGTAGTGACCAGGAGCGGCGCGATAGGTCATGATACGTCCAGGAGTGATGGGGCGCCGGGCAGCGCTGGAAGCCAACCCTCTACAACGGCAGCCCAATTCTGCCCAGCCATGACGACAAATAGATGCACCCCGGCCTGAAGCCGGGGCGCAATTGGATCGAGGTGCTAACCGGCGAAAAACGGCTGCGTGCCATGCGCCTCGATGGCATTGGCAAGCCGCCCCAGCGCGTGGATATAGGCCGCCGACCGCGCCGGGACTTTGCGGGACTGCGCGATATCCCAAACCGCCCGTCCCTCGCGCTCGACGATCTTGAGGAGCCGCGCATGGATCTCTTCGAGGTCCCAATAATAGCCCTGACGGTTCTGTACCCATTCGAAATAGGACACCGTCACGCCGCCGGCATTGGCGAGAATATCGGGCAGGACAATGACGCCCTTGTCGTTGAGGATCTTGTCGCCATCGGGCGTTACCGGACCATTGGCGAGTTCGAGCAGCACCTTGGCCTTGATCGTCCCGGCATTGTCCTTGGTGATCATGTCCTCAAGCGCCGCCGGCACCAGGAGATCGACCTCCACCGACAGCAATTCATCGGCCGAGATGACGTGCGCGCCCAGTTCGGACGCCATGTCGGCAACGCGGCGCCCCGCTTCCTTGCCAGCGATCAGCTTTTCGACATCGAGACCGCCGGGGCGATAGATGGCGCCGGCCGAATCCGACACCGCAATCACCGAATTGCCATCGGCAGCCGTCAAGCGCGCATAATATTGCCCGGCATTGCCAAAGCCCTGAATGGCGACCGTATGGTCCTTGTCGAGCCCGAGTTCGGTCGCCAGATGCCGCACCAGATAAAAGCCACCGCGCGCCGTCGCGTCATTGCGGCCGAGCGACCCGCCGAGCGCAATCGGCTTGCCGGTGATCACGCCGGGCGAAACGACGCCCTTGATCTGGTTATATTCGTCGGCCATCCAGCCCATGATCATGGCATTGGTATAGACGTCGGGCGCCGGAATATCGCGATCCGGTCCGATCGTATTGGCAAAGGCCTGCACATAGGCGCGCGACAGGCGCTCCAATTCCGACTTCGAAAGCTGATGCGGATCGACGCGCACCGCGCCCTTGCCGCCGCCATAGGGCAGGTTCATCACCGCGCATTTGAAGGTCATCCAGAAGGCGAGCGTTTCGACTTCCTCGATGGTGGAATCGGGGTGGAAGCGGATGCCGCCCTTGGTCGGGCCGCGCGTATCGTCATAGCGGCAGCGCCAGGCGAGGAACGATTTTCGCGAGCCATCGTCCATGCGGATCAAGAGTCGCGTCTTGGTGGTTTCGCGCGGATATTTGAGTTTCTCGATGACATCCTGATCGATCTTGAGGTGGTTGGCGGCCTCTTCGAGACGGAGAAGGGCGCGATCTAGCAGGGTGTCGTCGGACATCGTGGTTCCTAGCGATCATGAAATGTGCATCGTGCATAAAAATGCATCAGCAAACTTCCATATCAGATTGCTTAGGTCAATAATCCTGACGCTTACTGACCAGAATATATTCTTGCCGCCTATTGACTGTGCATTTCTGTGGCCAGAATATCGCGAAACCTCGTTACCCCGGTCCGATCACCGTGTTCCCTTCGCTTCCTCTGCCTGAAATTCTCATCAACTCAGACGATTACAACCGCGTCATGGTGCTGGCCGAACGCTCGTTCGCCTCAATGCCCTATGTCTCGGCCTATCTCGAGCGCGAATTGAAGCGCGCGGCGGTCTGCGATCCGTGGGATCCGGCTGGCGTCTCGATGGGTCAGCGCGTCATGTTCCGGCTCGATGACGACGGCCAGGTGCGGCTTGGCCGGTTGACCTATCCCAATCGCCCCTTTGGCGAGCGTGGCAATGTGCCCATTCTCGGCCCGGTCGGCGCCGCGCTGATCGGCATGCGCAAAAACGCGTCCATCGAATGGCTCGACAACGGCCGCCTGCGCACGCTGACCGTGCTCGACTACGGCTGGTAACCACCGCCTCGTCCGGAATAATGCATTCCAACGAATAAGACGATCCGAATATAATATTACCGCACAACGCCTCTCTGTGGCTTGACGTGCCGCAGCGAGAAATCCGCCCCGCGCGATTTTCTACTGATCGCCTGCCCAAATATGCGTCATTCCCAACCTTATTTGCCGCCCGCGACAACATCCTTCCACAGGCACGCCCCTTTCGGAATAGAATATTCCGTCAATCGTTGACACATGGAATATTCGCTCCTAGCATCCCCTAACGATACGGAATGGTGTGTGGAGGCATGCCGTCGAATAGTGCATCGTGGGACTTGCCGATAGGGAGCGGCACACAAGACATGGACCTGCTCGTCAATCTCTATAGTCGCAAGCTCGAAGAGCTGCGCGAGCGCACCCAGAACGTGGAGGCGACCATTCGCGTCGCCCTGCCGCCCGAGCAGCACATCATCAAGGATTGGGTTCGCACCCATTTTTCCGAATACTGGGTCAGCGAAGTCAGCGCCGCCATGGCGCACCAGCCGCCCGGCTGCCTTGTCGCCGCCGTCGATGGCCAGCTCGTCGGCTTTGCCTGCTATGACGCGACGGCGCGCGGCTTTTTCGGCCCCACCGGCGTTTCCGAAGACCAGCGCGGCAAGAATATCGGCCTCGCGCTCTTCTATCACACCCTCGCCGCCATGAAGGCGCATGGCTATGCCTACGCCGTCATTGGTTCGGCCGGCCCGGTCGATTTCTACGTCAAGGCGGCCAGCGCCATGCCGATCCCGTCGGATAATGAAGACATCTATCAGGGCCTGTTGCGCATCAAGAAGCCGGAAACCAACTAGACCATGAGCACAACGCCCCTCGCCCTTTTCGTCGGCATGCCGGGATATGAACTCTCGGCCGACGAGATCGCGTTTTTCCGCGAGACCAATCCCTTCGGCCTCTTCCTCTTCAAGCGCAATCTCGACAATCCCGCCCAGATCAAGCGCCTCGTCCACCAGTTCAAGACCGCCGTCGGCCGCGACGATGCTCCGGTCTATATCGACCAGGAAGGCGGCCGGGTGCAGCGCCTCGACAATGGCAATTGGCCGCTGTTTAGGAGCCTCGGCCAATTCGGCGCCCTCGCCCGCAAGGACCTTCAGACGGGCAAGCGCGCCCTGCGCCTCTCGACGCTCGCCATGGGCTCCATGATGAGCGAGCTCGGCCTTGGCAGCGGCACCACGCCAGTCGTCGATCTCGCCCGCAAGGGCACGCATGACGTCATCGGCCAGCGCTCCTTTGGCGATGATCCCGATCTCGTCACAGCCATGGGCCGCGTCGTCATCGATGCCATGCTCGAAACCGGCTCCATGCCGATCATGAAGCACATTCCCGGCTATGGCCGCGTCACCGTCGATCCGCATTTCGATTGCCCGGTGGTCGATGCCGAGGTGGACGATCTCAGGCAGACCGATTTCCGCCCCTTCATCGCCCTCAAGGATTCTCCGTGGGCCATGGTGGCGCATCTGGTTTTTACCCAGATCGACAAAGACCTCCCCGCCTCCGTGTCATCAGCCGTCTGCGACCTCATCCGTCGCGACATCGGCTACGATGGCGTTCTTATAACCGATTGCCTCACCATGGAGGCGCTCAAGGGAACCTGGCCGGAACGCGTGCGCGCTGCGCTCGATGCCGGCTACGATATTGCCCTCCATAGCCAGGGCGATCTCGCTGCCAGCGAAGCGGCAGCCAAGGCGGCGGGGCCGCTGAGCAGCGAAAGCCTCGCCCGTATCGACCGGGCCAATTTGCGGCTCGGCAAGTCTCGTGTGGACGTGAGGGCGCTCCATGCCGAGGTGGAAGACATTTTCAGGGAGAACGGACTTGCCTGAGGCAGGGTCGTATTCAAAGGAGAGAACGAACATGCTGAAAACTACGCTGATCGCAGCCGTTTCGGTTGCGACCCTGGCCATGGCGGCACCCGCCAGCGCCCAGAATGTGCTGACCCTCAGCTCGGAACAGACCACGACCTTCGTGCGCAATTTCAACCCATTCGGGCAGACCTCGGCGCGCTATACCACGCTCGATTTCATGTATGAGCCGCTGGTCGTGTTCAACCGCCTCAAGGGCAACGAACCCAATTTCCGGCTCGCCGAAAGCTATGAGCTGGCCGACGATCTCAAATCGATCACCTTCGTTTTGCGCGATGGCCTCAAATGGTCCGACGGCGAAGCGCTCACCGCCGACGATGTGGTCTTCACCTATGACTACATCAAGAAATTCCCGGCGCTCGATTTCATCTCGGTTTCGGCCCAGCTCGCCTCGGTCGAAAAAATCGATGACCGCACGGTCAAGTTCAATCTCAACGAGCCCAATTCGCTGATCGCCAATACCATTGTCGGCATGCCGATCGTGCCTGAGCACATCTGGGCCGACATTGCCGATCCGGTGACCTTCGCCAACGAAAATCCGGTCGCGTCCGGCCCCATGACCGAGATCACGCGCTTCACCCCGCAGGTCTACGAACAATGCCGCAACCCCAACTATTGGGACGCCGACAATCTCAAGGTCGATTGCCTGCGCATGCCGCAGTTGGCCGACAATCCGCAGGTGCTCGCTGCCCTCGCCGGTGGAACGCTCGATTGGGCCACCAGCTTCATTCCCGATATCGACAACACCTTCGTCGCCAAGGATCCCGAGCACCACAAGTACTGGTTCACCCCGTCGAGCCTCGTCTCGTTCCAGGTCAGCCAGATCACGCCCGACGAGAACAACCGCAAGGCGTTCACCGATGTGAACTTCCGCCGCGCGCTCTCCATGCTCATCGACCGCCAGACCATTGTGGACATTGCCGGCTATGGCTATCCGCTGGTCAATGAAGATCCGGCCAGCCTTGGCGAACTCTACAAGGCTTTCGCCAATCCCGAAGTCGAAACCCAGTTCGGCCAATACGGCAAGTTCGACCTCGACGCCGCCGTCGCCCTCCTTGACGAGTCCGGCTATGTCGACGCCGATGGCGATGGCTTCCGCGACAATCCCGATGGCACCCCGATCGCCATCGACATCATGGTTCCAAATGGCTGGACCGACTGGATCGATGCCGTCCAGATCTCCATTGAAAGCCTCACCGAAGCCGGCCTCAATGTGAAGATGTCGACCCCGGAAGCGGCGGTCTGGACGCAGAACCTGATCGACGGCACCTATTCCATGACGCTCAACGCGCTGGCATCGGCGGCCAATCCCTACTTCCCCTATATCCGCTCGTTCAACCCCGGCGATTTCGGCAAGAGCCGCTTCACCGCGCCGCACTGGGAAAATGCCGAGGTCATGACGCTGCTTGACCAGTACACTCAGTCCAAGGACCCGGCCGAGCAGAAGTCGCTCATGGACCAGCTCCAACTGATCGTGGCCGAAGCCATGCCGATCATCCCGGTCTACAACAGCCCGTCCTTCTACGAATACAATACCAGCCGCTTCACCGGCTGGGCCGACGCCGAGAACCCGAAATATTCGCCCGTCGTTTCCAACGCCAACCCGGCCCGCCTGCTGCAGTTGCTCGATCTCGATCCGGTCGCTCAGTAAACGTGCCAAAGGCGGGAGCGTTACCCTTGCGCTCCTGCCGTCTCTTATAGCTGCGCCTAAAGTAGACCTCATCCTGAGGCGCTTTGCGCAGCAAAGCCTCGAAGGGCGAGGTCGTGCCCCGATGCCTTCTGCCACGTCCCCGTGGTTCGAGGCTTCGCTACGCTCCGCACCTCACCATGAGGACTACTGGACCCACAGGGAGAAACCTTGCACCCATGACCTTCCTGCTCCGGCGTCTCGCCTTCTATCTCGCGGCCTTCATTGCCGCGGCAACCGTCAATTTCTTCCTGCCGCGCCTGATGCCGGGTGATCCCATCCAGATCATGTTCGCCAGCGCCGGCTCCGAACTCTCCCTCGAAAATCTCAACGCCCTCAAACTCACCTTCGGCTTCATCGATGCGCCGCTCGGCGAGCAATATCTGCGCTACCTGCAGAGCGTCTTCACCGGCGACCTCGGCCGCTCGATCAAGTATTTCCCCCTGCCCGTCACCGAGCTTTTGGGCCGCGCCCTCGTCTGGACGCTCGGCCTTGTCGGCATCGCGACCCTCTTCAGCTTCTGCCTCGGCACCTTCCTCGGCGTTATGGCCGCCTGGCGCCGCGGCACGATCTTCGACTCCATTGTCTCGCTGACGGCGATCTGTTCCAGCTCCGTTCCCGCCGTCGTCGTGTCGCTGATCATGCTCTTCGTCTTCGGCTATCAGCTTGGCTGGTTCCCCAATGGCTATGCCGCCGATCCGCTGCTCGATCCGGGCTTCAACTGGACCTATATCTCCAGCGTCATTCATCACGGCACCCTGCCGATGCTGACCATGATCATCGTGCTCACGGGCGGCTTTGCCGTCACCATGCGCAACAACATGATCAACCTCCTCGGCGAAGACTATATCGTCATGGGCCGCGCCAAAGGCCTCGCCGACAATCGCGTCATGCTCTGGTACGCCGCCCGCAACGCCCTGCTGCCGACCGTATCTAGCCTTGCCATCGCGCTCGGCACCGTGCTCGGCGGCTCGCTCGTCACCGAAGTGGTGTTCAACTATCCCGGCCTCGGCAACACGCTCTACCAGGCCATCATCGCCCGCGATTACCCCGTCATCCAGGGCCAGCTCCTGATCATGACCGGCGCCATGCTGATCGCCAATTTCGCCGTCGATCTCAGCTATGTGCTGCTCGACCCTCGTTTGAAGAAGGCCTGAGCCATGACGCTTTTCCGCCAGTTGCTCGGCAACAAGAAGGCCATGGTGGGTCTCACCATTCTTCTCCTCATCATCCTCGTCGCCATTTTCGCGCCCTTCCTCACCGAATATAGCCCGGTGAAGCGCGTCGGCCGTCCGCATCAGGCTCCCTCATGGGAGCATTGGCTGGGCACGACCCGTCTCGGCCACGACGTCTTCGCGCGCCTCGTCTATGGCGCCCGCGTCTCGCTCGCCGTCGGCTTCGGCGCCGGCCTTGCCATCACCATCATCGGCACGGTCCTCGGCATCATTGCCGGCTACAAGGGCGGGGTCATCGACGAGGTCATCAACTTCTTCACCAATATGGTGCTCGTCGTTCCCAACCTGCCACTCCTGCTGGTTCTCGCCGCCTTTATCGGCCAGGCGAGCCCGCTGGTGATCGCCGTCATTCTCGGCCTCACCTCCTGGGCCTGGGGTGTCCGCGTCACCCGGTCGGAAACCCTCTCCATTCGCCAGCGCGACTATGTCAAATCCGCCGAAATGCTGGGCGAACCAAGCTGGCGCATCATGGCTTTCGAGATTTTCCCGAACCTGATTTCCATCGTCGGCATCAATTTCATCGGCAGCGTCATCTTCGCCGTTATCACCGAAGCCACTTTGGAATTCCTCGGTCTCGGCGATCCCAACACCGTCTCCTGGGGCATCATGCTCTACAATGCCCAAAACGCCTCGGCCCTCTCGGTCGGCGCCTGGTGGGACCTCCTCGCCCCGTGCTTTGCCCTCGCCGTCCTCGGCCTTGGCCTCGCGCTCATCAACTTCGCCATCGACGAAATCGCCAATCCGCGCCTTCGCACGGGCGGCATGCTCAATCGCTGGACCCGCATGGTCCGTATCGGAGAGGGCAAGCTATGACCGATCCCGTCCTCTCGATCCGCAATCTCAACATCGATTACGTCGGCGCCGAAAAAGACTTCCACGCCGTCAAGGATGTCAGTTTCGACATCGCACCGGGCGAATTCTTCGGCCTTGCCGGCGAATCTGGTTGCGGCAAATCCACCATCGCTTTCGCCGTCAGCCGTCTCCACCGCCCCCCTGCCCTCATTCGCAAGGGTAGCGAAATCCTCGTCGGTGGCCGCGACGTTCTCGCACTGACCGACGACGAACTCCGGCGCTTCCGCTGGCGCGAGGTCGCCATGGTGTTCCAGAGCGCCATGAACTCGCTCAATCCGGTGCTGACCATCGAGGCGCAATTCTACGACGTCCTCAAGGCCCACAGCCGCATCAGCCGCGCCGACGCCCGTGCCCGCGCCGCCGAACTCCTCAAACTCGTCGACATTTCGCCCGACCGCCTTTCCTCCTATCCGCACCAATGCTCGGGCGGCATGCGCCAGCGCATCGTCATCGCCATCTGCCTCGCGCTCAATCCAAAGCTGCTCATCATGGACGAGCCCACCACCGCTCTCGACGTGGTGGTGCAGCGCGAAATCCTGCAGCGCATCGACGTCCTCAGGAAAGAGCTCGGCTTCTCCGTCCTCTTCATCACCCATGATTTGGGCCTGATGGTGCAGGTCAGCGACCGCATCGGCATCATGCTCGAAGGCGAGCTGGTCGAGGTCAACGAGGCCCAGACCATCTACCGCACGCCCCAACACGCCTACACAAAACGCCTCTGGGCCTCGATGCCCAAACTGCATGGCGAACAGATCCGCGAGGGAGCCCAGTCATGAGCGAACCCATCCTCGCCCTCGACAATGTCAGCAAGACCTTTGGCCGCGCCGACAACCCGGTCTATGCCGCCCGCGCTGTCTCCTTCGGCCTCCATCCCGGCCGCACGCTGGCGCTGGTCGGGGAATCCGGCTCGGGTAAGACCACCGCCGCGCGTCTCATCATGCGCGAATATACGCCCGACGAAGGCCAGCTCCTTTTCCGCGGCACACCACTCGGCAAAGCGAACGCCAAGGCGCTAAAAGCCTACCGCGCCTCCGTACAGATGGTGTTCCAGGACCCTTTCGCAGCCCTCAATCCCACCCACACGATCCGCTACCACCTCGAACGCCCGCTACGCCTCCACCAGCCCAAGCTGAACGCCAAGGAGCGCATCGCCGCCATCGAGGAGCTGCTCACCCGCGTCAAACTCGACCCGGCGCTCCTGATGCCAAAATACCCGCACGAACTGTCCGGCGGCCAGCGCCAGCGCATCAGCATCGCCCGAGCGCTTGCGGTAAACCCACAGGTCATCGTCGCCGACGAACCGACCTCGATGCTCGACGTTTCCGTGCGCCTCGGCATTCTCAACCTGCTCAATGACATGAAGGCCCAATTGGGCCTGGCGCTTCTCTACATCACCCACGACATCGCCACGGCGCGCTATGTCGCCGAAGACATCATGGTCATGTATGCGGGCCAGATCGTCGAATGGGGCAATACCGAAAGCGTGCTAACCAATCCCCAGCACCCCTACACCCGGCTGCTGCTCTCCGCCGTGCCCGACCCCGATCGCCGCTTTTCGGACACGCGCTTTTCGGAAGAACTCAACCGCATCGAGTTCATCCGGAAGCAGTCGGCGCTACCGCAGCCAGAAACGCGGGAAGTGGGCAGGAACCATTTCATCCGGCCAATGCCAGAGTAATACCAGTAGCCCTCATGGTGAGGTGGGAGGCGTAGCCGACCCTCGAACCACGGGGGCGTGCCCCGATGTTTCAGCGCCACGCCCCCGTGGTTCGAGGCTTCGCTTACGCGAAGCACCTCACCATGAGGGCTACTGGAGATATCTCGTACCGAAATGCTCCCGACGCATCGCCTCGGGAGCAGTTGTTTTTACCAGCTCGCTAGCACAGCGCCGTTGAACGTCGTCTCAACAAACGTCCGGATTTCATCCGAGTGGTACGCATCCACCAGCGCCTTGACCCAGGGCTTGTCCTTGTCTTCGGTGCGAACGGCGATCACGTTCACATAGGGACCCTTCGGGCTTTCGCGCAGGATCGGGTCGTTGACCGGATCAAGGCCAGCCTGTTCGGCAAAGTTGGTGTTGATACCAGCGGCATCGACATCGGGCAGAACGCGCGGCAGCTGGGCGGCATCGACTTCGATGATCTCGAAATTCTTCGGGTTGCCGGTGATGTCGGCAACGCTGGCGGCGGTGCCGACGCCTTCCTTGAGATCAAGCAGACCATTGTCTTCGAGCAGCAGCAACACGCGGCCGCCATTGGTCGGATCGTTCGGAATGCCGATCTTGGCGCCATCGGGCAGGTCGGCAATGTTCTCGTACTTGTCCGAATAGATGCCGATCGGGAAGTTCACCGTCGTTGCCACGGACTCGATGGCATAGCCGCGGTCACGCACCTGGTTATCGAGGTAGGGCTGGTGCTGGAACGAGTTGGCGTCGAGGTCGCCCGAAGCCAGCGCTTCGTTGGGAATGACATAGTCCGAAAATTCGAGGATTTCGAGGTCGATGCCCTCTGCGGCAAGGATCGGCTTCACGGCTTCGAGAATCTGGGCATGCGGGCCGGGGGTGGCGCCGATCTTGATGGTTTCGGCATAGGCCGGCGCCGCGATCAGGCTGAGGCCGAGGGCCACACCGGCAATGACAGTCTTGAACGACATGGGACGAAAATCCTTTCGAGGGAGGGGAGTTAGTGGCGCGAACGCTTGTCGAAGCGCCGCGCAAGGGAGTCGCCAAGGCTCTGCACGCCCTGGACGAGAACGATCAGCACCAGCACCACGGCCAACATCACGTCGGGCATGAAGCGCTGATAACCGAAACGAATACCGAGATCGCCAAGGCCGCCGCCGCCGACAGCGCCCACCATGGCCGAATAGCCGATGAGGCTCACAACGGTCAGCGTCAGCGCCAGCGTGATGGCCGGCAGCGCCTCGGGCAGCAGCACTTTTTGCACGATCTGCAGGGGGCTGGCGCCCATCGAGCGCGCCGCCTCGATCAGCCCCTGATCGACGCCGCGAATGGCGCCTTCGATCACGCGGGCAATGAAGGGCGCCGCGGCAATGGTCAGCGGCACGATGGCCGCACTGGTGCCGATGGAGGTGCCGGCGATCAACCGCGTCAGCGGAATGATGGCGACGACGAGAATGATAAACGGCGTCGAGCGCGCCGCGTTGACGATCAGCCCAAGCACGGCATTGACGGCGGGCGCGGCAAACAGCTCACCGCGCTGGCTGGTCGCCAAAAACACGCCAAGCGGCAGGCCGATCAGCGTGCCGATGACACCGGCTATGCCGACCATGTAGAGCGTCTGCACGAAGGAATCGACGAGCAGTTTCAGGATCTGGGGCGAGAACACTTCAGGCATAGCCCAGCACCTCCGTTTCGAGACCCAGTTCCCTGGAGGCGGCGAGGAGCGCGGGCAGTTTTTCAACCGCCGGCAGGCTCACCACCAGCGTGCCGAAGGGCCGGCCGGAAATATGGTCCACCTTGGCCTGAACGATGCCGAGATCGACATCGAGTTTTCGGGTCAGCACGGAAAGCCAGGGCTGCGCCGCGCCCTCCCCCTTGAACACAAGCTGCACCAGCGCTTCCTTGCCGGCCCCGGGCGCTGCGCTCAGGCGCTTGGCCAAATGCTCAGGCAATTGCGTGCCGGTAATGCTGGAGACGAAATTCCGCGTCGTCGCATGCTGCGGCCCGGTGAACACATCATAGGTCGCGCCTTCCTCGACGATCCGCCCCTCATCAATCACCGCCACCCGATCAGCAACGCCCTTGATCACCGACATTTCGTGGGTGATCAGCAGCACGGTCACGCCGAGGTCCGCATTGACCTGCCGGAGCAGCGCCAGGATTTGTTCGGTCGTTTCCGGATCGAGCGCCGAAGTCGCCTCGTCCGAGAGCAGCACCTTTGGATTGGTCGCGAGCGCACGGGCAATGCCGACGCGCTGCTTCTGCCCACCCGAGAGTTCGGCGGGATAACGATCGACCTTGTCCGACAGGCCCACGAGATCGAGCAGCGGCAAAACGCGCTTGCGAATTTCGGCCTTGGATACCCCAGCGATTTCGAGCGGCAGCGCCACATTGCCAAAGGCAGTGCGCCGCGCCAGCAGGTTAAAGTGCTGGAAAATCATGCCGATAGAGCGGCGCTCCTGCCGCAGCGCCCGTTCTTCCAGCGCCGAGATTTCCACGCCATCCACCTGCACCGAGCCGGAACTGGGCAGTTCCAGTCCATTGACGAGCCGGATCAGCGTCGACTTACCAGCCCCCGAGCGCCCGATAACGCCAAGAATTGCGCCCCTCGGCACATCGAGATTGATTTCATGAAGTGCAGTAACAGGCGCATTGGCACCGCGTGCCGCAAAGGTCTTTTCGACCCCGCGCAACTGGATAATGGCCTCATCAGAAGCCGCGCCGCTGGAGATATGATCGGTCAATTTCAGTCCGTTAAATGACGACGGAATTAGTCGGCATTTACACCAAAAAAGTCGAGGGCGACACTTCCAAACAATGGACGATATCGGGGTTTTTCGTCCACCGGTTTTGCATTGAGCGCAAAATCCGGTTTTTCGGGGGCGACCCCACCTCGTCATTCCCGCGAAAGCGGGAATGTGGATTCTCGTTTGAAGTGCAACAAGTGGCTGTAGAAGGCTTCTGCGGGTGTCTTCCAGTCAAGGCATTTTCGCGGGGTGTTGTTGTACGCGCAGAGGACTTGGGTGATCTGCCCCTTGGGTAGGGTTGCCAGGTCGGTCTTGCGCGGCAGCGGACGACGCATGCGGCCAATGGCNGGTGTTGTTGTACGCGCAGAGGACTTGGGTGATCTGCCCCTTGGGTAGGGTTGCCAGGTCGGTCTTGCGCGGCAGCGGACGACGCATGCGGCCAATGGCGTTCTCAATGCCGCCCTTCTGCCATGGCGCATGAGGATCGCAGAAGAAGGTTGCGATGCCGTGCGGGTGCAAAAGGGTGTGGCGTGCGAACTCGGTGCCATTATCGAAGGTGATCGTCTGACGCAGAGGAGCGGGCAATGCCCCGAGGATTTCTGCGATGGTGCGGGCCACCGGCTCGGCATGCTTTGAAGGCAACTCGATCGCCACGACGATCCTGGTGGAGCGCTCGTGCAGGACAAGCAGGTTTTGTCCGTAGCGCGAGAAGGCCATCAGATCGGCTTCCCAATGCCCCGGGTTCTGGCGCGCCTGGACCTCCTCGGGCCTCTGGGTGATAGGAATGCGGGCGCTGATCAGCCGGACCGGGCTGCCCCCTGGCTTGGGACGAATGCCGCGCCGCGCTNCGCGCCTGGACCTCCTCGGGCCTCTGGGTGATAGGAATGCGGGCGCTGATCAGCCGGACCGGGCTGCCCCCTGGCTTGGGACGAATGCCGCGCCGCGCTTTGCCGCGGGGGAGATAGGAGCGCCAGCCGCGAGCCTTGTGCCGCCTGATCTGGGCATGAATGAAGCGGTAGATGCTCTCAACCCCGATCGGCGCTGTGCCCTCGAGGCGAAGCCGTCCGACCACCTGTTCTGGCGACCAGCCTTGGCTCAATCGCTCCAGAACCACCGCACGCAACCCAGCATCCCGGTCTAGCCGGCTGCCGCGCCAGCGTCGCGCCCAGGCCTGCTCAGCGGCATACTCGGCTAGGTACTCCGCCTTGCCGCCATTGCGCTCTATCTCGCGCGAGATAGACGATGCCGCGCGATCCAAAGCTGCAGCGATTTGCCGGAGCGAGGTTCCAATGGACAATCCGAAATACTGAGCTGCGCATATCTTCGTCCCATGACAACACCTTAAACTGGTGTTGCACTTCGTTTGAGAACTCAGGGAATCCCTGCCCCAGAAACGGAGATCCCCCGCTTTCGCGGGAATGACGTGGTGGAGGGGGCGTTGAACCGTTACCGCCCACCGGCTCGGCACCTCCCCCTTGATGGGGGAGGATGGGAGGGGGTGCGGGAGCCACGATATCCGAGCGCGTGGCTACCCCAACTCCTCCGCCAAATAATCCTCCACACTCCGGGGCTTCCGCCCCAACACGCGCTCGACCGTATCGGTCAGCCCCGCCGCCCCGCCCTGCGCGATCACCGCGAAAAACTGCTTCACCACCTCGGCTTCAAACCCTTCCACACCCGGCGGCAGCCCCGCCACCGCCGAAGACACGCCCACCGGCCTGCCGGTAATCCGCGTCGCCAGCGCCGCAATATCGGGAATGGCCAGCGCTTCCGGTCCGGTGATCACCAGCGGGCTCGCCGCCAGTTTGGGCGCCAAAAGCTGGTTGATCGCCACATCGGCAATATCCCTGATATCGACATAGCCAACCCTCGCCCCATGCCGCGCCGCAATGGCCTCGCCACGCCTGATCTGCGCCGCGACCGCCGCGAGCGACACCTGCAACCATGCAGTAGGCCGCACCGCCACATAGTCGAGCCCGGACTGCGCCAGATGATCTTCCACCCTTTTGTGCGCATCGCCCGAAAACGACGTGCCGACGGTCCAGTCCGACCCCGAAATTTTCACGATCCGCTTCACGCCAGCGGCCTTCGCCGCATCGACCAGCGCGATCTGGTCTTTTGCGAGCCGCTCACTGATCGGCGAGAGCAGCAGCGCCCGGCTCACCCCATCAAGCGCCGCCGGCAGCGAAGCGGGAACCGAAAAGTCTCCCTCGGCGATCTCCACCCTGTCGCCATAGAGTTCCCGCGCCGTTTCAGGCCGCCGCGTCAAGACGCGAACCCGATGCCCGGCTGCGAGCAATTTCGGCGTCAGCACGCGTCCCAGTTTTCCGGTTGCGCCGGTGATCAGCAAGAGGTCCGAAAGCGGCATCTAAAACACCTTCCCTTCCTTGAGATGGGTGGTGGTGCCATTGAGCAGATAGTCGCCGACGATGCGCGACTTGTGCAGCAGCGGATTGTGGTTGAGTACGGTGCGAATATTTCGCCAGTGGCGGTCGAAATTGTACTTTCGCGACGTCGCCGAGCCGCCTCCGAGTTCGAACATGCGCTCGGCCGTGCGCGGGGCTAACTGACCAATAACCAATTGGGCTTTCGCCGTTAACAGTGTGCTAGCAATAAGGGACGTTTCGATGGCCTGAGGGTCACCAGATGCGAACGTATCGACCGCGTGTTGCAGCGCCCTGGCGCCCTCGGCAATCAGCGTATCGATCGCCAGTGAATTGGCCGCGATTTCGCCGATAACCTGTTGAACGAAATGATCTTCTCGCGCCGTAGCCGCCGGACTATGCGCCGCCGACCGGGCCTGCTTGCGCACATAGTCGATTCCATCACTCAAAACGTTGCGCACCGCCCCCGCCGCACTCGCCGCCAGGTGCAATTGCCGCAATGTCGAGCAGTGCCGGCCGACCTGATTTTCGAGGCTGCGCCTGGCGAACTCGTGCTCAAAAACCTCAACATTATCAAGCACTACGCCACCACTCGCGGTGAGCCTCTGCCCCATCCCGTCCCAATCGTCGAGGATGTTTATCCCCTCCCGATCAACCGGCAGCAGCACACCCACCGTCTCGCCGGCCTCATTGATCGCGCTAAACGACGCATAGTCGGCATAAGCCGTCCCAGTCGCGTACCACTTGCGCCCATTGAGCCGCCAAGTGCTTCCAATCTTTACGATTTTCGTCGTCACCTCACCCGGCCGCGCCGTGCCCTGCTCGGTATGCGCGCCACCAAACAGCCTGCCCTCCAGCACCCGTTCGATGGCCCCCGCATCGCGCTGATCGGCGCCGCTCAGCACCAGGTTTTCGACATAGTTGAAATGCGACCTAAGTGCATGAGCTACATTGGAATCTGCCGATCCCAAAGCCGCAATAAGCTCGATATAATCGGGCACCGAACCACCCGGCCCGCCCAGTTCCACCGGCACGCGCAACGCCCCGAGCCCGGATTCCCTGAACAACCGAAAAGCCTCGAGCGGCAGTTCGCGATTCAAATCGCGTTCCGCCGCACCCTTGGCGATTTCGGCGACGAGACCGGGAATTCGCGCCAGCAATTCCGCCCGATTGGGGCCCGGCGGCGCGGGAGATAGCTTCTGAACGATAGCGGTCATGAATAGGCTTTCAAGGAAAACAAAAGGCCTGCCAGACACTTATCTGGCAGGCCGCACGATCACGAAGCGAGGTAGATGTCGGCGCCATTGGTCCAGAGGTGCTCGGCGCCGAGCTTGAGGTTCTGCACGCGCTTGTCCGAAATGGTAATCGAGGCGGGCGTGACGATATCGAGCGTGGGCAGGTCTTCCACCACGATGCGCTGGAAATCGTTGAACAGTTGCAGGCGCTTGGCGGGATCGATCTCGACCGCCGCGGTTTCGAGCAGGCGATCGACTTCCGGGTTCTCGTACTTGGAGCCGTTGGAAAACGGCAGGCCGACCTTGAAGTTTTTCGACCAGTAAAGACGCTGCACCCCCACGGTCGGATCGTAGAGATTGCTCATGCCTTCGATAGCGATATCAAAGTCGCGATCGGTGAAGATGCGTTTCACGAAAGTCGCAAAATCCTGCGTGCGCAACTCGACCTGAATGCCAACCTTGGCGAGGGCCTGAACGAAATATTCCCCGGTCTGCTTGGGCGGACCCGATGGTTGGGTCGGATCAACAAAGAGCTTGAAGCGGAAGCCATCCGCGCCGCGCGGGTAACCCGCCTCGTCAAGCAGCGCCTCGGCTTTTGCCGGATCGAAATCGTATTTCGGCACGTCCGGATTGTAGAAGCGCGCGAGATCTGGGCTCACTGGGCCGTCGAGCCGCGTGGCGTAGCCGAGATAAATGGTGTTGACGATAAAATCCTTGTCGATCGCATGCGCGATGGCGTGACGTACCTTTATGTCGGCGAGGTAGGGGTTCTCGAGATTGAATTCGGCGCGGGCGATACTCGGCGAATAGGGCGCCGGGCGGGTGTCGACGACGAGGTTCGGATTGGCCTTGAGGCGCTCGATGTCGGTGAGCGGCACATTGGCGACCGAAACCTGCACTTCGCCCGATTCAATGGCAGCGACGGCAGCGGCGGGATCGACGATGAAGCGGATGATAAGCTGATCGAGATAGGGTTTGCCTTCGCCCCAGTAGTTTTCATTCTTCTTGAGAATGACGTGGCTGCCGCGCACCCATTCGACGAAGGTGAAGGGCCCCGTGCCCACCGGCGCGAAATTGTGCGGGTTTTCAGGGATATTGGTGCCTTCATAGAGGTGCTTGGGCACGATCGGCGCCTCGAAGCTGGCGAAGGCGGTCAGCAAGAAGGGCGCGGGTTTGGAGAGGATCAGTTCCACCTCGTGCGGGCTGAGCACATTGACCTCTTCGACCGAAGCGAAGGTGGCGCGGCCACGCGGATGGTTTTCCTTCAGCGCCAGAATGGAAAAGGCGACGTCTTCAGCGGTGAAGTCGGTGCCGTCGTGCCACTTCACGCCTTCGCGCAGCTTGAAGGCGTAGCGCAACCCATCCTCGGCCACTTCCCATGCGGTGGCGAGAAGCGGCTGCGGCTCGAAGTTTTCGTCATAGGTGAGGAGACCTTCATTGGTCTTGCCGCTGATGTAATAGGCAGCGCCGGCCGTGTGGGCGATCAGCACCAGCACCGGTGGTTCGGTGCCGATATTGATCGAGACGCTGCCACCCGGCGTCGGGGTCGCGCTCTGGGCGAAGGCGAAGCCTGGCAGGGTCGAAACCGCGGCAAGTGCGGCCGTCGAAAGCAGGAAGGCGCGGCGGGTTGGGGCGAGCACGCCACGAGGTTTGGAGGTCGTCATTTTTAGTCCTGTCCGTTGCGTGCCGCTCTAGGGAGCGACGTGTAAACTGCGCCCGATTGGGGTCGGCAAGGAGGACTGTATAATGTCTAGTTATTTTATCGAGATAATGGATTACGAACTGAGACGGTTAGCAGGAAAACACCCAGCGCCGCCGGACACCCCAGCAGAAAAATTTGGCGCAACTCCCCAAGTCAGGCACCCCTCATAACAGCGAAGGCAAGTAAACGAGCCGAATTGCAGAAGAAAATGCCTTTCTGAGCACTCGTTGCGCCCATTCTGAAACGACAAGGGCCGGCAAAATGCCGGCCCTTTTGGTTCTGGTTAATAGCGTTAAGCGACGCGCTGGGTGCGGCTGAGCGGGATGATCTGCGCAGAACCTGCGGCCGAACGCGGCACGCGGCCTTCGACCGGATGGCCCGGATCGGTAAAACCGGGCGTCGAGGGGTGGCCCGTTGCAACAAGGCTATCCACGAGCGCTTCGTCGTCGGCGTCGATCTTCACATCGAGGGCGCGGACATAGCCATCCCACTGCTCTTCGGTCCGCGGGCCCGCGATGGCCGAGGTGATGAGTTGATTGTTGAGCACCCAGGCGAGCGCGAAATCAGCGGCGGTCGTGCCTTTTGCCGACGCGTGAGCCGCAACCTTTTTGGCAACCTCGATGGATTCCTCGCGAAATTCAACGTCATGCATGCGCTTGTCGCCCCGGCCGGCACGGCTATCGGCAGGCGCAGCTTCGCCGATATTGTACTTGCCGGTGAGCACGCCACGCGCGAGCGGGCTATAGGAGACGTTGCCCAGCCCATTGGCAACGGCGGCCGGCAATTGTTCGGCTTCGGCCGTGCGGTTGACGATGTTGTAGAGCGGCTGGCTCGCAATTGGGCGATCGATGCCGAGCTGGTCGGCGAGATGCGCCACTTCGGCAATGCGCCAGCCGCGGAAGTTCGACACGCCGAAATAGCGCAGCTTGCCGGCTTTGATCAGATCGGCAATGGCGCGGACGGGCTCTTCGAGCGAAGCATCGAACACCGCACGGTGGAAATAGATGATGTCGATATAGTCGGTATCGAGATTGCGCAGCGAATTCTCGACGGTTTCATAGACCCACTTGCGCGAATAGCCGCCCTTATTGGGCTTTGGATCGCGCGAATTGACGAATTTAGTGGCGAGCACCCAGTCGTCACGGTGCTTCTTGATTCCCTTACCGACGGTCTGCTCAGACTTGCCGTCGTGATAAACGTCGGCTGTGTCGATGAAATTGATCCCCTGATCGCGCGCCTTGTCGATGATGCGGAAGGCGACGTCGTCCGGCGTCTGATTGCCGAACATCATGGTCCCCAAGGTAATCGGCGACACTTTGAGCGCGCTGCGGCCAAGATAGCGATAGTCGACCATGGAAAACTCCCTGTTCGTGGTGCCCTAGATTGGCACCATGGTCTGTTGCATTGAAGGTGGAATTAGGTCAGGAGGCGAGCGCCCTGCTCCGGGTTTCGCCACCGGCCGCAGCGGCGATCAGCGCGCGGGTGTAGTCGGTCCTGGGCTGGCGCCAGATAGTCTGGTGATCGCTTTCCTCGATGATGCGAGAATCCTTCATCACGATGACGCGGTCGGAAATGTACTGAACCACCGCCAGGTCGTGGGAGATGAAGAGATAGCTGAGACCCAGATCGCGCTTGAGATCGACCAGCAGATTGAGAATCTGTGCCTGGATCGACACGTCGAGAGCCGAAACGGGCTCGTCGCAGATGACGAGCGAAGGTTTTAGGATCAGCGCCCGGGCAATGCCGATGCGCTGGCGTTGACCACCGGAGAACTCGTGCGGATAGCGCTCGGCGGCCGAGAGCGGCAGGCGGACATGCTCAAACGTTTCGGCGATGCGCTGACGGCGTTCGGCGGCGTCGCGGATGCCATGGACGATCAGCGGCGCTTCGAGAATATCCCGGATCGATTTTCGCGGATTGAGCGAAGCGAAGGGATCCTGGAAGATCATCTGCAGATCGCGGCGGACCGGCTGGAGCTGGTTGGGGCTGAGACCGGTAATGTCCTGGCCCCGAAAGCGGATACTGCCGCTTTCGGTATTGACGAGGCGCATGATGGCCTTCGAGAGAGTCGATTTGCCGCTGCCGGACTCGCCCACAATGCCTAGGGTTTCGCCCCTGGCCAGCGTCAGCGTCGCCTTGTCGAGCGCCCGGTTTTCGCGATTACGCGTGCGATAGGTGACCGAGAGACCATCGACCTGCAGGATCGGCTCGTCGTCATTTGCGACCGGCGGCAGATCGCGGGGGACCGGCAGGCGGATCTGGTAGTCGTTTTGGCCATCGGCATCTTTGACCACGCGAATTTCGGAAAGCGTGCGCGAGGTGTAGTGCACGCCGTCTTCGAGCCGGATCGAGGCTTGGGCCAGGCCCCGCGTATAGGGGTGGCGGTCGGGCGAGAACAGGTCTGAGGCGGGCAGCTCTTCGAGCTTGTCGCCGTGATACATGACCACAACGCGGTCGCTCCAGCGCGAGACGACACCGAGATCGTGGGTGATCAGCAGCAGGCCCATGGAGAGTTTTCGGCGCAATTCATCCAGCAACTCAAGAATCTGCGCCTGGATGGTCGCGTCGAGAGCCGTGGTCGGTTCGTCGGCGATCAGCAGTTTTGGTTTGCAGGCGACGGCGATGGCGATCATCACGCGCTGGCGCTGTCCGCCGGAAAGCTGATGCGGGAAATCATCGACGCGCTTTTCGGCATCGGGGATTTTGACGAGATCTAGCAATTCGATGGCGCGGATGCGCGCTTCCTTCTTGCTCAGCTTTTCGTGGAGGCGCAGCACTTCAACGATCTGGTTGCCGATGGTGGCCACCGGATTGAGGCTGGTCATCGGCTCCTGGAAAATCATGGCGATCTCCCGCCCGCGCACTTTTCGAATGTCGCGGTCGGAGAGTTTCAGGAGATCCGTTCCTTCGAAGATGATCCGGCCATTGGGAATCTGCGCATTGCGCGGCAGGAGGCGCATCAGCGCCAGGGCGCTGAGGGACTTTCCCGAACCCGATTCCCCGACAACGGCGACGGTTTCGCCGCGATCGATGGAAAAGCTCAAGCGACGGACGGGATCGGCAGCACCGAAGCGCACGGTGAGGTTTTCGACCTCAAGAAGGCGGCTGGATGCGGGGCTCACGAGCGTTCCTCCGAAAAGCGCGGGTTGAGCGCGTCGTTAAGACCATCGCCGATCAGGTTCAGGGCGAGCACGGTGAAGACGATGGCGAGGCCCGGCAAGAAGGTGAGATACCAGGCGGTGCGGATCAGCTCGCGACCATTGCCGATCATCGAGCCCCAACTGACGACGTTGGGATCGCCCAGGCCCATGAAGCTCAGGGCCGACTCCATCAGGATAGCCGTCGCGACCATCACCGAGGCTGTGACGATCAGCGGCGGCAAGGCATTGGGCAGGATTTCCTTGAGAATGATGCGGGGGTGGCGGAAGCCGAGGCTGCGCGCGGCGACCACATAATCCTTTTCACGGATGGCACGGAATTCGGCGCGGGTGAGGCGCGCGACCATGGGCCAGCTGACGATAGCGATGGCGACTGACACGGTGGTGGCCGAGGGCTGCGCGATGGCAACGAGAACCACCAGCAGCACGAAGTTCGGCAGGGTCTGGAAGATTTCGATGATGCGCACGAGCACATCGTCGACCCAGCCACCAAAGTAGCCGGCCAGCGAGCCGACGGTGATGCCTACGCCAAGGCCAAGCGCGGTCGCGGTCAGGCCGACAAAGAGCGAGATGCGCGCGCCGTGGAAGAGACCGGCCAGCACGTTGCGGCCCATGGAGTCAGTACCGAGAGGGAAGGCAGCATCCTGGCCCGGCCAGAGGAAGGGCTTGCCAACCATGCCGAGCGGATCGCCGGGAAAGACGATGGGCGCAATGAGAGCGACAAGCGCCATCAGGGACAGAAAGACCAGGCCGAAAAGCGCGTTGGGATTGCGGAGAAAGGCGGCTAGTTCGCGGCGGCCGGCGGGGACAGACACCGTAGCGGTCCGCGTGGTTCGGGCGTCGGGCGCCTTGATATTATGCCACTGGGGCGTTTCCGACTTATCGAGCTGAGTTGCAGCGGTACGCGACTGCGCTGATGACACCACGTGCGAGACGGCGGTTTCGGTGGTCATTTCTGCTCTCCGATGCGGGGATCGAGCCAGGCCTGGGCAATATCCACCAGTGCATTGGCGAGAATGACCAGGATGGACGAGAGCAACAGGATGCCCAAAAGAACGGTGTAGTCGCGGCCCATCACGGCCTCGAAGGCGAGGCGCCCCAGGCCCGGCCAGCTATAAACAGTCTCGACAACCACTGCCCCGCCGAGCATGCCGCCGACATGCATGCCGGCCATGGTGGTGATGGGAATGAGCGCATTGCGCAGCACGTGCTTGACGGTCACGACCACGGGCGAGAGGCCCTTGGCATAGGCGGTGCGCACGAAATCCTGGTTCTTGACCTCGAGCATGGCGGCACGCGTCAGGCGAGCGTAGATGGCGACATAGAAGAGCGCGAGCGAGGTGGCTGGCAGCACCATATAGCGCGCCTTGTCGATAACAGCCGCGAAGCCGGTATAGGACGAGCCGATGGTCCCTGCCCCGCCGCTCGGCAGCCAGCCCAGTGTCACCGAGAACAGCACGATCAGCATCAGCCCGATCCAGAAGCCGGGCACGGAATAAAACAGCAGCGCGAAGATGGAGAGCAGCCGATCCGGGAGGCGGCCTGAAAAAGCCGCCATCAGCGAACCGAGCGTCAGGCCGATGAGAATGGCGATGGCCAACGCCATGGCCATGAGCGTGAGTGTGCCGGGCAGACGCTGCCCGATCAGCTCGGTCACCGGCATGCCGTAACGCGGCGAAAAGCCGAGGCTGAGCTGGGCCAGATTGCCGAGATAATTGGCGAGCTGCACGAGGACGGGATTGTCGAGGCCGAAGCGCTCGCGCAACGCCTGCATGCTTTCGACGGTCGCTGACCCCGCTTCACCAGCCATGACGTCGGCCGCATCGCCGGGGGCGAGTTGCAGCAGGAAGAAATTGAGAATGATGATGCCGAGGATGGTGGGCACCGCCTGCAGAAGCGTGCGTCGCAACGTCCTCAATATGCGCAGCAAAGCCGACATGAGCGCTTTCTCTTTCCCTCGATAGGAGCAACGGGGTCCTTGCGGCGTCCGGAGAGAGAGCGATGCTCGGCCCAGGTTCAGCCCGCGAAATTTATGTTGACTAGTTTTATAGGCTTTGTCAAATCTATGTTGGTAAATTCATCCTGACTTTTGGCGATTTCAGGAATCACCTTCTTACGGACCGGCCATTTTTAAGCAAATGCGCAAATTATTTGCCTTTTGCGAAGTGAGATGGAAACAGACAAACGCATTGGGGTGCCGGTTTGGAAAAACCTGCTCCCGCCAACAGGAGACGAGGCATGACGATCAAGAACACGATTTCCGAGATCTGGTACACGCGCTGCCCCGTGCCCACTCCGGTGGGGCTGGCGGTGCAGTTGGGCCTTTTGGAAGAGGCTTTTGCCAAGGAAGGCGTAAAGCTCAATTCGATCATCGACAGCAAGGATCGGGCGATCCGGTCGAGCCATTTCGACCACCACCTCGACTATTCCTTCCGCCACGGCGGCAATGTTCCGCCGATCCGTGCGCGGTCCGAAGGCAATCCGACGCGCCTTGTCGGCATTACCTGGACCGATGAGTTCCAGGCCATCATTACCCTGCCCACCAGCGGCATCAAAACGACCAAAGATCTGGTCGGCCGTCGCTTCGGCGTTCCGCGCCGCCCCGCCGGTATCGTCGATTTCATGGCCGCAACGGCGCTCAAAGGCCTTGTATCGGCACTGTCGCTTGAAGGCCTGCGGCATGACCAAGTGGAGATCGTCGATATCGCGCTGACCGACTCCGTCCTCGATGGTCGCGAGGGGCCACAGCTCTTTGGCCTCAGGAACCGACAGGCCTATGGCGCCGAAGTGGCCGCCCTGCTGCGCGGCGAGGTGGACGCGATCTACGTCAAGGGAACCGGTGGCATTGCGGTCGCCAATCTCATTGCTGCTCACACGGTTGCCGAGTTCGGTTTCCATCCTGATCCCAAAATCCGCATCAATTCCGGCTCGCCGCGCGTGCTGACCGTAGACGAACGACTAGCCGAAGACCGGCCAGATCTCGTCGCTCGCCTCATCGAAACCCTACATCGCGCCAGCGACTGGGCTGACGCGCATCCGGACGAAGTCCGCCGTTTCGTCGCCCGCGAAGTCGGCGCCTCGGAAGAAGTGGTCGCGGCCGCCAATGGACCGGACCTCCATAAGCATCTCGGGCTTGGCCTCGAGCCGGAACTGGTCGGCGCCATCGGTCACTACAAGGACTTCCTCTATGAGTGGGGTTTCCTCGAACGCGACTTCGACATCAACGCCTGGGTCGATCGCCGCCCCTGGGACGGTCTCAATATCCGTGCCGTCGCCTGATTTTCGAGGAAATCCATGACTATCGATTTCACCCCCCATATCGCCAGGGCTGAGCATCTCGGCCGGCGCTTCGCCCTCACCGCAGGGCACTATGACGAGACTGGCGAATTTCCCTTCGCCAATTTCGATGCGCTCCATGAGGCGGGCCTCCTCGGCCTTGTGACCGCACCTGAACATGGCGGCCTCGGCGGGGGCCTTGCCGAGGCGCTCGCCGTGGTTTCTGCGCTAGCGCAGGGCGAGCCGTCTACAGCGCTGGTGCTGGCCATGCACTATAGCCAGCACTACAGCATCCGGGCTTCGGGCAAGTGGCCGCAGCATCTCATCGAGCGCGTGACCAGGGCCAATCGCGAAGGCGTGGCCCTGCTCAATTCGGCACAAGTCGAGCCACGCGTCGGTTCGCCTTCGCATGGCAGCCTGCCAGAAACGGTCGCGCGCAAAGTCGGCAATCAGTGGCGCATCACTGGCCACAAGACCTATGCGACCGGCATTCCGCTGCTCAAATGGGTGTCCGTGCTCGCCGTTACCGACGAGCCAGAACCGCGTCTCGGCTCGTTCCTCGTGCCGACCGATGCCGATGGCATTCGGATCGAAAAGACCTGGAATGCCACCGGCATGCGGGCAACCAACAGCCATGACCTGATCCTCGACGACGTCGCTATCGACATAGACGATATCCTCGATATTGCCCCGGCCACCGAAGGCCTGAAACGCGACGAACGGCTTGGCGCGTGGTATTTTACCCTGGTTCCAGCGATCTACGACGCCGCCGCACGGGCCGCGCGCGACTGGCTGGTGGATTTCACCAGCACCCGCGCGCCGGCCAGTCTCGGCGCGCCCCTTTCGAGCGTACCGCGCATTCAGGATGGCGTCGGCCAGATCGAGGTGTGGCTCGCGACCAATCAGCGCCTGCTGCGCACGATTGCCGAGGATTTTGACGCCGGCCGGCCCTTCGGCTCGGATTCGGCGGCCGCCAAGCATGTGGTCATCGAGAATGCCATTCTCGCAACGACGCTGGCGCTCGATCTCGGCGGCAATCCCGGCATCAGCCGCGATAACCCGCTGGAGCGGCACCATCGCGACGCGCTCTCGGGAAAAGCCCATGCGCCGCAGAACAACATGATCCGCACCATTTTGGCCAAGAGCGCCTTCGGCCGCTACGCGGCCCGCAAGGACGAGCCGGTGGAGCCGGTTGCCGTGCGCCTGCCGGCGCGTCCACGCCTTGTTGCAAATGCCTGAGGAACCCGAGATGAGCCAGGAACCGAAATCCGTCTGGTATACGCGTTGCCCTGCCCCAACTCCGCTCTCCATCGCGGCCCAGCTTGGCTGGGTGGACGAGGCCTTTGGCGCCAAGAGCGTCAACGTTGCCTCGATCCGCGACAGCAAGGACCCAGCAGTCCGCCAGAGCCATTTTACCCACGCGCTCGACTGGTCTTTCCGCCAGGGCGGGAATATCCCACCGATCTGGGCGCGTTCGGGCGGACGGGAAACCCGCATCGTCGGCATCACCACGACCGATGAATTCCAGGCCGTCATCTCATTGCCGGCCACGAGGATCAAATCCACCAAGGACCTGAAGGGCCGTAAGGTTGGCGTGCCACGCCAGGCGGCTGGAATCGTCGATTTCCAGCGCGCCACGGCGCTCAAGGGGGTGGTTTCGGCGCTTTCGCTTGAAGGCCTGACGGCCAAGGATGTCGAGATCGTCTATCTCGATGCGCGGGAACCGGCTCTGCTCGAAATCGGCAATGCGGCCTTCCTTGGCCTCAAGCGGCGCTATCCTTATGGCGAGGAACTGTTGGCCCTCGCTCGCGGCGAGATCGACGCCTTTTTCGTCAAGGGGGCCGAAGGGCTGGTGCTGGCCAACCAGATCGGGGCGACCATTGTTTCCGAATTCGGCTTCCATCCGGACGCCCGTATCCGCATCAACAATGGCACGCCGCGTCCGCTGACGGTCGATGCGAAATTTGCCGATGAGCGGCCCGATCTCGTGGCTGAACTCGTGGCAGTGGTCGATCGCATCGGTGCCTGGGCCGAGGCTCATCCCGAGGATACGGTGCGTTTCATCGCCCGGGAAATCGGCGTTGCCGAAGAAGCGATCTGGGCCGCCAATGGTTCGAACGTGCACCGGCACCTGGAACTGACGCTCGAAGACGAGCAGATCGACGCCCTTTCCCATTTCAAGGATTTCCTCCTCGAATGGGGCTTTATTCTCGCCGACTTTGACGTCGCCGCCTGGATCGATCCGCGCGCGCTCGATGCCGCTCGGCATAGAGAGGCCGCATGACCACTCCGTTCGTCGATATCGCCATTATTGGCGGCGGCCCGGGCGGGCTGGCGCTCGCCCAGGGGCTCAAGAAGAACGGCATCGAGGCAGCCGTTTTCGAGCGGGATGCCGTACGCGCCGACTATGTCCAGGGGTTCCGACTGCGCTTGAGGCAACGCGGCCTTGATGCGCTGGAGGCCAATCTGCCACCGCATCTCTTCGAAGCGTTCCTGGCCACGCTTGGCCGGGCGCCAACCGAAAACACAGCGCTCGACGAGAATTTCACCCCGGTGGACAGCGGTGCCTGGGCCCGCGGCGCCGAGGACACCCATGTCGAAAAGTCGGTAAGCCGCATCACCTTGCGGCAGATCCTGCTGTCGGGCCTCGAAAATGCGGTCCAGACCGGCAAGCAGTTTCTGCGCTACGAGATCGAGCCGGAAGGTACGGTGCTCTCGCATTTTGCCGACGGGTCGCAGATACGCTCCAATATTCTCGTCGGTGCCGATGGCGCCGGCTCGGCGGTTCGGCGGCAATTGCTACCCGATCTCAAGAGCATCGACACGGGCGTGCGCCGGCTTGCCGGCAAGATGACGCTTGATGCCGCCGCGACGCACAACATCGAATCCGTCCTCCTCGATACCAATGCCAATATTCGCCCCAGCGAGGGTCATAACCTGATGATCACCAGTCATCGGGTTGATCCTTCGGCCTTCGACCGCCACGGCGTCATCGGCGCCGATGACCCGACGCACAAGGATATTGCCGGTTTCCACTTCAACAACACCACCAGCTATGTGTGGTGGAACACGGCCTATGAGGTGGGCGAACTGGCACCGGACGATGTGCTCGACACCCTTAATGGTGCCGAGCTGCTGCAGGTGCTGCTGGCAAAGATCGGCCATTGGGACGAGCGCATTCTCAAGCTGATCCGGCATACCGATCCGTCGACTGTTGCCCTTTTGAAAGTGCGGTCGTCGCAGCCGGGCGCGGTCTGGGACACTGGGCCGGTGACGCTGTTGGGCGATGCCATCCATGCCATGACCTATTTTCGGGCGCTTGGCGGCAATACGGCCCTCTACGACACCGGTCTCCTGGTGCCTCAGCTCGTGGCCGCCCGCCAGCGCGGTAAACCGATCCTGGCCGCGGTCCGTGACTACGAAAATGCCATGCGCGAGCATGGCTACGAGGCGGTGCGCTCATCGCTCATCGCCATGCAGAACAATGTCGCTGCCGGACGCGCCCTCAAGGGCGTGGCTGCCGAATAGAACCATAGAAAGCCCCATTCCATGTCCATCGTCGTCTTTGGCGCCTCCGGCAATATCGGCAGCAATATCCGCAAGGAAGCGCTGGCTCGCGGCCTTCGCGTGACTGCCGTGACCAATTCCAGCCCGCTTGATGCGGAGCCTAATCTTACCACGCTGACGGCCGATCTGGCCGATACCGAGGCGGTCGCGAGGATCGTCTCCGGCCACGATGCGGTGATCTCTGCCTATAGCCCCGGCCTCCGGAAGTACTCGGCAGAGGAAGCGGCCGAGATCATCCGCCGCGCTCATGAATCGCTCTTTGAAGGCATCAAGCGCGGTGGGGTGAAGCGGCTGATCCTTGTCGGAGGCGTTGGCAGCCTTGAGGCTAGCCCTGGCGTCGATGTGGTCGACAGCGATTTTTATCCCGCCGGCCACAAGGCGCATACGCTGCGCAATCGCGAGATTCTGCGCTCCCTCAAGCGGGGCGAATATGACCTCGACTGGACCTATGTGTCGCCGCCGCTCGACATCAAGGCGGGCGAGCGCACCGGAAAATTCCGCCTCGGCGAGGACCAGCTGCTCCGCGATGCCGAAGGCAATAGCCGGATTTCGGAGGCGGATTTTGCGGTCGCCATTCTCGATGAACTCGAACAGGGCCGCTTCATCCGTCGCCGCTTCACAGCGGCCTATTGAGCCGGTTTCCAGGACTTTGACATGACCAATTACAAGCGCCGGCTCAATCTCAATGTCGGCATCAACACGACCGGATATCTCGGTACAGCCTGGAAATATCGCACGGGGACGCGCGAGGAAATTACTGATCCCGCCTACTATTTGCGCCTCACCCAGCTTGCTCATCGCGGGCGCTTCGACTCCGTCTTCTTTTCGGATCATCCCGCGCTGATGACGGACCCGAACGGCCGGCCGTTTCATACGATCGACCCGCTGATCCTCGTGACCGCGCTGGCCGCGCAGGTGCCCGATATCGGCTTCGTCGCGACCATGTCATCGACCTATAATTCGCCCTACAATCTGGCGCGGCGGACGCAATCGACCGATATCATTTCGGCTGGGCGACTGATCATCAATATCGTCTCCTCGTTCAATCCGGCCGTTGCCGCCAATTTTGGGAGCGAGCCGCTGCCGCCGCGCGACGTGCGCTATGCCAAGGCGACCGAGTTTCTCGATGTCGCCAAGAAACTTTGGGCGAGTTGGGATCCGCGGCGCGGGGGTGAGGTGCCGCCGGAGCGTTTCTGGGACGCAAGCGAGGCGCAAGCCATTGATCATGTTGGAGATTATTTCTCGGTCAAAGGCCCGCTCAATGTGCCGCGAGGGCCGCAGGGTCATCCGGTGATTGCCCAGGCCGGGGCCTCGGAGGGCGGGATAGACCTGGCGGCGCGACATGGCGAGATCATTTACTGCAACATTCTCTCGCGACCCGCCGGGCAGGCTTTTCGCAAGAAAGTCTTCGATCGCGCTAAGGAAGTCGGGCGCGACACTTCGGAAATCCGCATCGTTCCGGGTCTTGTCGCCATTGTCGGGGAGACGCGCGAGGAGGCTTTGCGCAAGCATGAACTGTTCAGTGGCGCGGGGTCGGAAGACGGTCTACTCAGGCGCTTCATTCGGGAAAACGGGTTCGATCCCGACACGTTCGATCCCGATGAAGTGCTTGATGCGGAAAGGTTTATTCCTGATCCGAACCGCGTGATGGCCGTGGGCATGGGGCTCGGACTTTCGGACCTTCTGGCCCACGAAAAGCTGACGGCTCGGGAAGCGGTGCGGCGCTCTGAAGGGCATCACCGGTTGGTGCTGGGTACGGCGGAAGAGGTGGCGGACCAGATCATCGACCTTTGGGCCGATGGGACGGTGGATGGCTATACGCTTCAACCGCCGCGGGCGCCGGATGATATCGAGGAATTCGTCGATCAGGTCGTGCCGATCCTGCAGGATCGCGGTGTCTATCCCACTGAATATGAAGGAAAAACCATCCGCGACCGTTATGGTCTGCCGTACCCCGACTAGGCGACGAGATCGTTGCTGATGGTCTCGATGCCGCCGGCGGCCTGCATGTCGGCGAGGCTGGTATTGTCCAAAACTTCGGCAATGGCATTGCGGACGTTGAACATCAGCTTGCGGACGCGGCAGGTTTCGATGTCGCAATCGGCGCAGGGCTGGTAGCGGGTTTTGCTGGCGCAGGGGATCGGTGCCAGCGGTCCGTCGAGCACGCGGACGACGTGGCCGATCATGATTTCTTCAGGCGGGCGAGCAAGATAGTAGCCGCCATACTTGCCTTTGCGCGAGTAGACGAAGCCGGCATTGCGCAGCTCGGAGAGGATGGCGTCGAGGAATTTTTTGGGGATGTTATTGGTCGCGGCGATGTCGCCGACCATGGCCAGATCGCCGGGCTTTACGCCGGACAGGTGACCCAGGGCTTTCAGACCATATTTGCCCTTGTTGGTGAGCATAGCGAACCGACCATTCTTCAAGCTGCGCGAAATTTTCGCGCAGTTGGTAGATAAAGTCGATCAATCTTCTTAACAAGAGGCACAATGGCCCGAAATTGGGTAGTTTCCGCCCCTAATCGGTTAGCAGACTGTTGCCGTTGAGCGTGGCGTTGACGGGGTTAATGCGAAAACGGTGCTGAAACCGTGCGCGCCCCATGAAACATCTCTCGACCCTGGCTTGCCGAGCGATCAGCGCAGGCGCTTGCCGTCCTGCCCGAAGACGAGGAGCGAGGCGGGGTTGAACCTTGCCTGGTAGCGTTCGCCGGTTTTGAGGGTGCGGTTGTTGTCGGTGGCGAGCGTGAGAAGGCTGGAGCCGGCGCCGCGGGCATAGGCGTAGGTTTCGCCGCCGAGGTGTTCGATGATTTCGACTGTGGTTTCGAGGGCGGCGGAGCCGGTGGGATCGAAATGCTCGGGGCGAATGCCGACGGTGACCGCAGTGCCGGCGGGCACGGCGACGGGCGAGGGAACGAGCTGCTCGGGGAAATCGGCAAGACGAATGCCGCCGGCTTCGGCGGTGCCGGCGAGGAGGTTCATTTTGGGCGAGCCGATGAAGCCGGCGACGAAGAGATTGTCCGGGTCATCATAGAGGTCCAACGGCGAGCCGGCCTGTTCGATGACGCCATCGCGCAGCACCACGATCTTGTCGGCGAGGGTCATGGCTTCGACCTGATCGTGGGTGACGTAGATGATGGTGGTGTTGAGCTCCTTATGGAGCCGCGCGATTTCGATGCGCATATGGACGCGGAGTTCCGCGTCGAGGTTGGACAGCGGTTCGTCAAAGAGGAACACATCGGGGTGGCGGACAATGGCCCGACCGATGGCGACACGCTGGCGCTGGCCGCCGGAGAGTTGGCCGGGCTTGCGGTCGAGCAAGGCGCCGAGTTCGAGAATGCGAGCGGCTTCGGCGACGCGCGTGGCGATTTCTTCCTTGGGCGCACCGGCAAAGCGCAGCGCAAAGCCCATGTTTTCGCGGACGGTCATATGCGGGTAGAGCGCGTAGGACTGGAAGACCATGGCGATGCCGCGCTGGGCGGGATCGACATCGTTCATGCGTTTGTCGCCGATGAAGAGATCACCCGAGGAAATCTGTTCGAGCCCGGCAATCATGCGCAGAAGAGTGGACTTGCCGCAGCCCGAGGGGCCGACAAAGACCACGAACTGCTTATCTTCGATGTCGAGATCGACACCCTTGATCACGTGCACCGAGCCGAAGGACTTCTTCACATTGCGTAGTTTCAAGCCGGACATGCTGACTGTTCCTCAGAGCGCGGTGAGAGTGGTGACGGTGCGGCCAAGCCGCTCATTGGTGACGGTGACAGTGATCGGGCCTTTGCCGGTGGTGCGCAGCCAGAAGCCGGTGGCGCCACCGCGCAGCGGCACGAGGCCGGGACCGAGGCGCTCGGCGGCGCCCGAGACTTCGATGGAGACCGGCTCGGGGAAGAAGGGCAGCTTCTTGCCCGACTGATCGAGCGCCCGGACCATGACGCGAACGGTATCGGCTTCGCCCGAGAGTTCGGTGTGATCGGGGGTGACCTGAAGTTCGGTGGCGATGGGGTCGGAGATGAACTTTACGGTTTTGACGACCGCGCCCTTCACATAGCCGGTAATCGTGGCGTCTTCCCAGGACATGCCCCAGAGGCCGAGTTCTTCATCGGTCAGGTCTTCGCGCTTGATGATGACCGGGGCGTGGGGGAGATGGGGATAGGCGTCGCGATCGGGGCGGAAACGCTTGGGGGCGTTCTGGCCATAGGCCAGTTCGACCTCGTCGCAATTGGTGAGGATAATGAGCGGCAGGACGCCGCCGATATTGCGCTCGCCGCGGGCCCAGAAGGTGACGGGTTTCAGGATGACTTCATCCTCGGGCTCGCACTGGCTGGCATAGGCGAAGGCGGCGAATTTGGGCTCGCGGAACATGTCCATGACGCCGTGGTGGCAGAGGCGGTCGCCAGAGCCAAAGTCCTTGTGGGTATTGTAGTCGAAGGCGCACCAGCCGATGCAGCCGGCGATCTGCGGATCGCCATAGGCGGCGTTCATCACGTCGAGATGGCGACGAACGTGCTCGGCCTGGCGCTGTTCCTGATCATAGATCTTGGTGGGGTACATGTGCCCACCATATTCGGTGATCATATAGGGCACGACGCGATCAAGGCCCGTCACTTCCTGCTGCGGGCGGAGCGGCGTGCGCGGGCGATTGCCGCCCCATTCCTCGTTGCCGAGGATGAAGTCGTTCATGGTGTAAACGTCTTCGAGCAGCTCGCTATCGGTGATGTAGCGGACGCCGCCGGTCTGGCGGGTGGGGTCGAGTTCGCGGGCGAGCTTGTTGGTGCGCAGGTAGAAATCGTGGTCGTCCTGGCTTTCGTTGATGCGGACGCCCCAGATGACGATGGAGGGGTGGTTCCAGTCGCGGGTGATCATGCGGCGGACGTTTTCGACGGATTCGTCCTTCCACGCGGCGGGACCGATATGCTGCCAGCCAGGGATTTCTTCGAACACGAGCAGGCCGAGTTCGTCGCAGCGGTCGAGGAAATAGTGGCTCTGGGGATAGTGCGAGGTGCGCACCATGTTGAGCTTGAGCTGGTGTTTCAGGATTTCGGCATCCTGCACCTGGGCGGATTTTCCGAGGGCGTAGCCGACATAGGGGAAGGACTGGTGGCGGTTAAGACCACGGAGTTTGAGCAATTTGCCGTTGAGCTTGAAGCCATCGGCGGTGAATTCGGCGCTGCGGAAGCCAAAGCGGAAGCTTGCAGTGTCCTGACCGGCTGATGTGTCGATGGTGACGTCGAGCGTATAGAGCGCGGGGGTTTTGAGGTCCCAGAGGGTGATGCCAGTGAGATTGTCGAAGGCAATGTCCACCGAGGCCCCTGATATGGCGGCGTCGGTGGTGGCGATCACCTTGCCCGAAGCGTCCTTAAGGGTCGCGATCAGCGTGCCGGAGAGCGGCTGGTTTTGCGGATTGCTGAGATCGATGCGGGCGCGGACGGACTTTTTGTCGGCGAGGACATTGGGCGTCTCGATCTTGCCGTTGCCGACGAAAATGCTGGAGGTGACGCGCAGCCAGGCTTCGCGATAGAGGCCGGCATAGGTGAGATAATCGATCTGGCCGCCGAAGGGCGGGATGGCGGGGTTTTCGCTGCCGTCGATGATGACTTTGAGGACGTTTTCGCCTTGCTTGAGGAGACCCGTCAGGCGGCCTTCGAAGGGAGTGTAGCCATCCTTATGGGCGGCGATTTCCTCGCCGTTGAGATAGACGCGGGAATTGGCCATGGCGCCGTCGAAGACAACGGAGACCTCCCTGCCCTGCCAGCTTGGATCGGCGTTAAAGCGCTTTTCGTAGGTGAATTCGCGCTGATAGGCCTTTTCGTCGAAATAGGAGAAGGGCAGCTCCACCGCATTGTGGGGCAGACGAACGCTGTCCTTGCCTTCGAAGAGCCAGTCGGAATTGAAATCGATCAGAGGGCGCATAATGGGTTCTACTTAACGGCGCCCAGCATGCCTTCGACGAAGCGGCGCTGGAGCAGGAAGAAAATGAGAATAGTGGGCAGCGTGGCGAGGACCGTGCCGAAGAGGATGAGACCGTAATCGGGGGTGTATGCTGCGGTCAGACCCGAAAGGATCAGCGTGATGGTCTTGTTCTCGGCGGTCTGTAGGACCACCAGCGGCCAGAGATAATTGTTCCAGTTAGCCATGAAGACGATGATCGTTGCCGCGGCATAGGTCGAGCGCATGACCGGCAGATAGACGAAGAGGAAGATCTGCCATTCCTTGAGGCCATCGATCTTGGCGGCGTCGCGCAGCTCGGTGGGGAAGGCCTTGGTGGTCTGGCGGAAATAGAAAATGATGAAGATCGAGGCGACCGTTGGCAGGATGACGGCCGCGAAGGTGTTGACGAGCTTGGCCTGGCTGAACATCACAAAGAGCGGCACCATCATGGCCGCGAAGGGCACGGACAGCAGCAGCAGCAGGAAGCCGAAAATGCGCTCGCGGACGCGCGAGCGGAACATTTCGAAGCCGTAGCCGGCCAGCGAGGAAATCGCCAGCGTCAGCACGGTGGCGACCACGGCGATGACGCCCGAATTCCAGAAAATGCGCACGGCATCGACTTGGGTGAAAAAGGCCGTGGCATTGGTGAGAAGCGCCGAGCCGAGCGAGGTCTTGCCGCGGATGATGTCCGCAGAGGTGTTACTGGCACCGACCACCATCCAGTAAAACGGAAAGATCGAGACGAAGGCGGCGATGGAGAGCAGCAGATAGACAATGCCGCGGCGAACCAGAGCGAGGGTCATGAGGGCTTCCGATCGCGGGCGACGAGGAACTGCAGGAAGCTCAGGATGCCGACCAGCACCACGATCACCCAGGACACGGTTGCCGAATAGCCGAAGCTGGGCATGAACTTGAAGGTGAGGTTGTAAATGTAGAGCGAGAGGGTCAGCGTCGAATCCGAGGGGCCACCGGTGCCGGCGGTCAGGTTGGCCACTTCATCGAAGAGTTGCAGCGTGCCGATGGTTGAAATCACGGTGGTGAAAAGGATCACCGGCTTGAGCATGGGGATGGTGATGTACCAGAACCGGGCCCAGGCGGGGACGCCATCGATACGCGCCGCCTCGTAGATCGAGCGGTCGATATTTTGCAGGGCCGCCAGATAGAAGATCATATTGTACCCGGTCCAGCGCCAGGTGATCGCCATGATGATCAGGACCTTGGCCCAGAAGGGGTCGCCAAGCCAGGAAATGGGGCCGCCGATGATGTGGAGCGCCATCAGGGTCTGATTGACCACGCCATCGATGGCGAACATCGACTTGAAGACGGTGGAATAGGCAATGAGCGAGGTGGCGCAGGGCAGGAAAATGGCGGTGCGGAAAAAGCCGCGGAATTTCAATGTGGCGTCGTTGAGGGCGACTGCGAAAAGCAGCGCCAGCACGATCATGATCGGCACCTGGAAGATGAAGAAGGTGAAGGTGTTGCCGAGCGCGCGGAGGAAGACCGGGTCCTTGGTGAGCCGCACGATATTGGCAAAGCCGCCAAAGCTGAGGTTCATGCCCTTGCCGACCTGAAAGCTCATCCAGAGCGACCAGACGATCGGGTAGATCATGAACAATCCCAGAAGGATCAGGGCGGGGGCGATGAAAGCCCAACCCGTAATATGCTCCCTGCGAGCCAGTCGCGCCTGTGCCATTCACCTCTCCCCGGTGCCGTCGCGTCAATAGTGCAGACATGCCCCGGTGCCAGAGACCGGCGCCGGAGCGGAAAGGCGGGCCGGAGCCCGCCTCTCCCTATGCATTACTGCATCTGCTGGGTGGCCTGATCGTTGATCGCCTGGAGGGCCGCGTCAATGTCGCCACCCTGGATGATCGTGGGGAGCTGGGCCTGCACGGCGGAATCGACTTCGGCGGTGAAGGTGCCGTAATCGACGCTTGGGATCTGGCCGAGCCAGGTGGAGAAATTCTGCCACACCGGAGCGCCGCCGAAGAACTCGTCGGAGGCCTTGTAGGCATCGCCTTCACGGGCAGAGAGGAGCGAGCCGACGGCACCGCGCTTGATCAGGATGTCCTGGTAGAAATCCTTGTCGCCAGCCCAAACGGTCTTGAAGAAGTCGATGGCTTCTTCCTTGTTGTCCGAGGAGGACAGGAGGAACCAGCTGGAACCGCCCTGGTTGGAGGCGTTGACCGAGCCTTCCATATCGAGGCGCGGAATGGGGGCGACGCCCCACTTGCCGGACTGATCGGCATTGGCCTTGATGGTGGCGGTGATCCAGACGCCGACAGGAACCACGGCAACTTCGCCGCCAGTGAACGCGCCGGTATATTCGGCCCAGCCGGACACCGGCTTGACGAGGTCAGCCTGGTAGAATTTGGCGTAGGTTTCGAGCGCCTTCTTGAGGGCGGCGTTGTCGGTGATATGGAGGCTGCCGTCGGCGTTGAAGTACCAGTCGCCGGCAGACTGCATCATCATGCGGATGACGCCGGTATCGTTGAGGTCGAGATCGAGCAACTGCTTGCCGGTCTTGGCCTTCACTTCGGTACCGATCTCGACGAGACGGTCCCAGGTGATGTTTTCGAGATCGGCGGCCTTGAAGCCGGCCTCTTCGAGGTAGTCCGAGCGATAGAAGAGACCGGTCACGCCGGAATCGAAGGGCACGGAGTAGGATTTGCCATCGTGCGTGGCGGCCGCGACCTTGTAGGGCGCGAAAACCGACATATCGATCGAGTCCGACAGCGGCTCGAAAGCGCCGGGGAAGGACTGGAGATATTTTTGGGCGATATCGTCCTGGATCAGCACGATATCGGGCAGACCTTCGGTGCTGCCGGCGAGAAGCTGGGTCTGTAGCTTGGCGCGGATATCGTCCTGGCTGGCGGTATCGTCGACGTTGAACGTCGTTTCAGGATGCGCGGCGGTGTAAATGGCACCAGCCTCGCGCATGGTGTCGCCGTTGAAGGCCTTATCCCACACCCAGACCGAGATTTCACCTGCAGATGCCGAAGCGGCGGCAACGCTGAACAGGCTGACGCTGGCGAGCGCCACAGCGGTCGCGCGCTTCCAGCCCATGGACAAACGGGTCATTGCAATTCCTCCCTAGCGGGTGTTTCCTCCACACCCATAGGCAAGACAGTAACCGCATAAATCGCGGTACGCAATAATTTCAGTAAATTTTTACTGCGTTATTTTTCAAGGGGTTGGCGCGTACTGCCACGCCAGACCAGCTTGGACGCCAGGGTAATCTGCTTGGCGATTTCCCGGCCACCGACGCGTTCAAGCAGCAATTCCACCGCCCCTTCGCCGATTTCTTCGGCCGGAAGACGCACCGTGGTGAGCGGCGGATTGAGGAATTGGGCGACCGAAATGTCGTTAAAACTGGCGACCCCGATATCGTTGGGAATGGAGAGGCCCATTTCGTGAATGGCGCGATAGGCGCCGATGGCCATGGAGTCGTTGAAGGTTATGATGGCGTCGGGCGGGCGTTTTTCGCTGAAAATTTCCTTGGTCAGGCGATAGCCGCCCTGCTCGGTATTGTCGCCCGAGCGGAACATGCGGTCGTCGAACCAGCCGTTTTTGGTCATCCACTGCACGAAAGCCTGGGCGCGACGATCGCCCCAGCCGATATAGGCGATGCGCCGATAGCCGAGATTGGCGAGGGATTGCAGCAGCTTTTCCATCGCGTAGCGGAGGTCGGCCTGCACCGAGTCGATCTGATCGTCGGGCGGGGCGTGATCGGCAAAGACCAGCTGGCGCGCATGGCGCTGGAGCCATTCGACCTCGTCTTCGTCGTGCCGGCCGATGGCGATGACGCCGGAGGCGCTTTGCAGGAGGCCGGCATCGGGCTTGGCGTCGGTGTGGTAAACTTTTACCGTTTCGATTTTCAGCGCGGCGCAGCGGCTTTCGATGCCGAGGCGCAGGGCGACGTAATAGGGATCGACCAGTTCCTGCTCGGGGCGCAGGAAATGCACGAGGGCGAGCTTGGTGAGGCCCTGGACATTGGCGCGGTTGCGATTGCGCGGCGTCGCATAGTTGAGCTTTTCGGCCGTTTCGATGATGGCCTGGCGCTTGCGGTTGGAGATCGACAGCGTGGTGTCGTAATTGAGCACGCGCGAAACCGTAGCGCTCGAAACGCCCACTGCCGCTGCGATTTCCTTGAGAGTGACCATGGGGGCGGAAGCTATATGGGCAAAAGCCCGGCGGTCAACGGGCTGCGTGCGGGGGAAGGCAAACTACGCCACCGTCATCGCCGGCCCTGCCCCGCCAATCCGCCTCGCCTTTGCATGGATTACGGGCAGGCCCGATCAAGGCCGCACGATTCTTGTATGGTAGACGAAAAGTCTTAAGTCGCTGATATAAAACATAGAAATCGACAATTCCTGGCGCTTCGCGAAATCGAGTTGACAGAATGTGTCGCTCGTCTGCACAGTGTCGGCATCTTTGTGGGACCAATCCCCCAGGATCGGCCGGAGACGCGTCATGGGCCCAAGGGCCCAGCCAGGGTATGTGGTGAAGCGCGCGCTACGCGGTACGTCGTCTGTCTGACCGAACCAAACACGGACAGATGCTCGTATCGGCCTTCTGGATGTCCCATCAGGATCTCAACCGTGCGGTCGCGGTTGGCGGGACGGTCATTTTCTCCCCCAACCTCCGATCTCATTGCGATCCCGGCATACCGGGACAGTTTGCTGCCTTTGCGCAGTGGGGAGGATTGTCGAAATGGCCGAAGCGCTTGGCGTAAGCGGGGGAGTGCCGGTGGCGGAAACGCTGCTGGCGCGGCTGCGCGCACCCAAGGTCGTGGCCCCGGCGACATCGGACCATGCGCAATCGGCGCTCGATGAATTTGCCGGCTCAGGCGTCGCGTTCGTTGCCAGTTCATCCGCCATGGAGCAGCGCTTTGGCGATGCGGTGCGGGAGTTGGTGTCGTGTATCAAGCCGACGGCTGGCGCGGCGCCGATCCTCAATGAGGGTGGCATTTATTATGGCTGCTGGCTCGAAAGCACGGGCACGATCAATGCCGAACTGTTGTCGCGGTTTATTCCCAAGGTGGCCGGCGACACCTTTGCAGGCTTTGCGCGGCACCAGCGCGAGGATGGGCTTTTTCCCTATAAGCTGACGCAGAACGGGCCGGTCTTTTCGCAGATCCAGACGGTGACGCCGCTGGCGCGGTCGGTCTGGAACCATTTTTTGCTCAATGGGCGGGATCGGGATTATCTCGCAAAGCTCTATGTGGCGATGGGGCGGAACGATGCTTGGCTGGCGCGTTGGCGCGACACGCGACGGACGGGTGCCGTCGAGGCGTTTTGTGCTTTCGACACGGGGCACGATCTTTCGGCGCGGTTCTGGCATGTACCGGATTCGCCGGAGGGGAATGACCCCAAGCGGTATCGGACTGACAATCCGGTGCTGCCGTTCATTGCGCCTGACCTGACGGCCAATGTCGCCTGCCAGCGGGACTATCTGGCGCTGATGGCCGAGGAGTTGGGCGAAGATGGCGGCGCCTGGCGCGCCAAGGCGGAAGCGAGCCGGACGGCGCTATTTGAGCAATGCTTTGATGCCGAAGATGGATTTTTCTACGATCGGGACCGCAACGACCAGTTCATTCGCGTGCAATCGGACGTGCTGCTGCGGGTATTGGCCTGCGAGGTTGGCGACGAGTCGTTTTTCGCCGAGGCCCTCAGCCGGTATCTGCTCAATACGCGGAAATTCTTTGCGAAATATCCGTTCACCTCGATTGCTCTCGACGATCCGCGGTTCGATCCGGCGTTTGACTACAATAGCTGGTGTGGGCCGACGAACTTTTTGACGCTGATCCGGGCGGCGCACGCTTTTGAGCATCATGGGCGGCATGTGGAGCTGACCTGGATGATGCAGCCGGTGCTCTCGGCGCTGTTCCGGGGCGAGCGGTTTGCGCAGACGATCAACCCGTTCAACGGCGCGATGGGTTTTACCGAGGTCTATTCGCCCAGCATCCTGTGTCTGCTTGATTTTATCGAGCGGCTGACGGGGATTTTGCCGCGGCCGGAGGGGGTGCTGTGGTTCACCGGGCTCACCCCCTATCAGATCGAGCATCGGGATATCAGCCACGCCACCGCCTATGCGCGGGTGGTGGATGGGCAGAGGTTTGAGATGGTCAATGACGGCGTGACCCTGCGCGTTTTCCGCGATGGGCAGCCGCTGTTTTCGGCGCCGAAGGGTGTGCGCGTGGTGACGGACCGGGCGGGCAAGGTCGAAGCGCTGATCGGGATGAGTGTGCCCACGATTACCGGGGCGCTGGAGATCGACGGGGCGCGGCTCGATTTTTCCATTGGACCTAATGAAGTGCTGGCGCTGGAGCACGGCGCCTTCACACGACAAAAACCTTCGCGGCTGACCCACCCCACCTATTGATTGGAGGCAATTGGCGGGGATTGGCTTCGAGGATGCAGAAACAAAAAATGCATTCAGTTCTGACGTACGTCGCTCATACCGGGAGGAAACCATGAGCAAATTCAACCGCAGGCAGTTCCTGCACACATCGGCCGGCTTTGCCGGCTCAGTCGCCGTCTTCAGCGCCTTTGGGCAGCCTGCCTTTGCGCAGGACACCGCCGTGCGCCACTTCTGGTGGGGCAATCCGGAGCGCGACAAGCGCACCTTTGCCGTGATCGACATCTATAACGGCAAGACGCCGGGCGTGAAGGTTTCGGGCGAAACGCTGGGCTTTGCCGACTATTTCACCAAGCTGACAACGCAGATTGCCGGCGGCAATATGCCCGACGTGATCCAGCAGGGTTATGGCGTGCTGTTTGAATATATCGCCAATGGCGCCGTGGTGCCGCTCGACGATTTTGTCGGGAAAAGCCTCGATATTTCGAAGATGGACCAGAGCGCCATCGATGCCGGTACGGTGGACGGCAAGTTCTATGCGCTCTCGATCGGCGCGAATTCGCATATGGCGGTTTTCAATACCCGGCTCTTTGAAGAAGCAGGAATCAAGGTCGGCGAGACGTTCGATCCCTATGCCTACACCTATGATGAGCTGAAAGAATTCGCGGCGGCAATCAAGGAAGCGACCGGGGTTGCCGGCACCGACGACAACACCGCCGACTATCAGAATTTTTCGGATTTCACCGTGCAGAAGGGTGCCAACCTCTACAATGAGGACGGCTCCTATGGTCCGACGCAGGACATCGTCGAGGAATATTGGAGCACCTGGGCCGCGATCCGCGATGCGGGTGGTACGCCTCCGGGGCCGGAATCGGCGGCGCTGGCGGGCGTTTCGGAACTGAGCCAGCTTGGCGTCGTCACCGGCAAATCGGCGATGTCTTATCTCTGGAGCAACCAACTCGTTGGCGTGCAGGGGCTGATGCAGGATGCGCTGGGGGCGGCGGTTTACCCCAATACGCCCGAGATGATCCCCGGCTCGGTGATCCAGCCCAGCCAGTTCGTGTGTTTGACGCGCGACAGCAAAAATCCTGAGGCGGCGACGGCCTATATGAGCGCGTTTGTGAACGACCTTGAGATGACGACGGTGCTGGGACTTGAGCGCGGCATTCCGTCGAATTCGGACGTGCGCGCGGCGCTGGAGCCGAACCTGTCGGCGGCCGAAAAGGTGTCGGTGGAGTTCTTCGATCGGATTCAGGGCAAGACGGCGCCGCTGACTGCGCCGCCGCCGAGCGGGTCAGCCGAAGTGGAGCAGACTTTTGAGCGTCTGGCTGTGTCGGTTCTCCTCGGGGAGCGGAGCATTCCGGAAGTGGCGACGGACTTCCTCAATCAGGCCAAGGCGATCCTGGCGCGCGCTTAGGCTGAACAGGCCCGCCGCTTCTTCCCCGGGGCGGCGGGTGTTCTTTTTGGCGCTGTGCCACGCCCTCGTGGTTCGAGGCCTTGCTCCGCAAAGCACCTCACCATGAGGTCTACTGGAGATGTGGTGTGCTGGACCTGGGGCTTACTGGGATACGCGAATGCATAAATTCCTGAGACGCAATTTCGCTGGCTATGCCTTTTTGTTGCCCTGGCTGATCGGGTTTTTCCTGCTCGCTATCGGGCCGATCCTGGCGTCGCTCTATCTCAGTTTTACCAAATATAATGTGGTCCGGCCGCCGCAGTGGATCGGCTTGGACAACTACGCCTACATGTTCCAGATGGACCAGCGCTTCTGGAAAGCGCTGCAGGTGACGTTTCAGTTCGTGGTCATTTCGGTGCCGCTGAAGCTGATCTTCGCGCTGGGTGTGGCCATGGCGCTCGATAAGGGTATTCGGGCCATCGGATGGTATCGGGCGCTGTTTTATCTGCCGTCGATCCTCGGCGGATCGATTGCGGTCGCGATCCTCTGGCGGCAGCTTTTCAACTATGACGGGGTGATCAATTCGGTGCTGCGGCTCTTTGGGGGCGATGGGCCCTATTGGCTGAGCGATCCGCGCTATTCGCTATGGACGCTGATCGTGCTGGCGATCTGGCAGTTTGGCTCGCCCATGCTGATTTTTCTGGCGGGGCTGCGGGCCATTCCGCAGGAGCTTTATGAGGCAGCGGAGATCGACGCGGCGGGGCCAGTGCGGAAGTTTTTCGCCATTACCGTTCCGCTCCTGGCGCCGGTGATTTTCTTCAATCTCGTCTTGCAGATGATCGAGGCATTCAAGAGCTTTTCGGGGGCCTTTATTATTTCCGGCGGGACCGGGGCGCCGCTCGATAGCCTCTTGTTTTTCACGGTCTATCTCTACAACGAGGCGTTTGCGTTCCTCCGTATGGGCTATGCCTCGGCGCTGGCCTGGGTGCTGCTGCTGATCATCGCTCTGTTCACCGCTATCGCCTTCTGGACCTCGAAATATTGGGTCCACTATGAAAACGAGAGGGGCTGAGCCATGAGTGAGGCGACCATTACCCCTGCCATGCTCAGTACCGCCGAGGTGGCCCGCGCCTATCGCGAGGCCAAGGCGAAGCGCGCCAAGCGGGCGGGGCTGCTGAAGCATGTGTTTTTGATCGTGACCTCGCTGATCATGATCTATCCGCTCCTGTGGATGCTCGCGAGTTCGCTCAAGCCCGATAACCAGATTTTTGGCGATCTGGGGCTGTGGCCGCGGGAGTTCCAATGGCAGAACTATTGGGCGGGGTGGAACGCCCTGCCCGTCAGTTTCACGCGGTTTTTCTGGAATTCGACTGTTGTCACCGTCTTGTCGGTGATCGGCAATGTCATCTCGTGCTCGTTTGCCGCCTATGCCTTTGCGCGGCTTGAGTTTTCAGGGAAAACCATCTGGTTTGCGTTGATGATGATGACGTTGATGATCCCCTATCACGTCGTGCTTATTCCCCAATATCTGCTGTTTTTGAACCTTGGCTGGGTGGACACCTATCTGCCGCTGATCGTGCCGCGATTTCTGGCGGGCGATGCCTTCTTCATCTTTCTGATGATCCAGTTTTTCCGGCAATTGCCGCGCGAACTGGATGAAGCGGCGATGATCGACGGGTGTTCGCCGTTCAAGATCTATTGGGCCATCATCATGCCGCTGAGCCTGCCGGCGATGGCGACGGCGGCGATCTTCTCGTTCATCTGGACCTGGGAGGATTTTCTCGGGCCGCTGGTCTATCTCAACAATATCGAGGACTACACAGTGCCGCTGGCGCTGCGGAGTTTCATCAGCTCGGACGGGGTCAGCCAATATGGTCCGATGTTCGCCATGTCGATCCTCTCGATCCTGCCGATCCTGCTGTTCTTCATTATTTTCCAGAGACTTATCATCCGCGGCATTGCCATGAGCGGGCTAAAGTAGGAGTTTTGCCATGGCTGCAGTTACCCTTTCGGAAGTGCGCAAAAGCTACGGGCAGGTGCCGATCATTCACGGCATCGACCTGGCGGTAAATTCGGGCGAATTTCTCGTGCTGGTCGGGCCTTCGGGCTGCGGAAAATCGACGCTATTGCGGATGATTGCGGGGCTCGAAGAGATCACCGACGGGACGATCGCCATTGGCGACCGGATCGTCAATGACCTGCCGGCGAGCCAGCGTAATCTGTCGATGGTGTTTCAGAGCTATGCGCTCTATCCGCATATGAGCGTGCGGAAGAACCTGGCTTTTGGGCTCCTCAATCTCAAGATGCCGCGCCAAGAGATCGAGCGGCGCGTGGCCGAGGCGGCGCGAATTCTGCGGATCGAGGAGTTGTTGGAGCGCAAGCCGCGGCAGCTTTCGGGTGGGCAGAAGCAGCGCGTGGCTATCGGGCGGGCGATTGTGCGGGAGCCGCAATTGTTCCTGTTCGACGAGCCGCTGTCAAACCTCGATGCCGAGCTGCGGGTGCAGATGCGGGTTGAATTGGCTGGTCTTTACAATCGTTTGGGCACGACGATGATCTATGTGACGCATGATCAGGTCGAGGCCATGACCATGGCGACGCGGATCGTGGTGCTCAACCGCGGAAGGATCGAGCAGGTCGGCACGCCCTATGAGCTTTATAATGCGCCGGCGAACCTGTTTGTCGCGACGTTTATTGGCTCGCCGAAGATGAATGTGCTGGCGGGCACGGCAGCGGGAGGCAAGGCGGAGATCAAGGGCCTGGGCACCCTGCCCTTGCCGGACGCCATTCGAAGTGATGGAGCGATCAGTATTGGGGTGCGGCCGGAGCAGGTTGTCATCGGCGGCGCGGGCGATTTGCGCATTGAGGGGACGATTTCGCTGGTCGAATATCTGGGAAGCGAGGTGTTTCTCTATGTGCGCGTCGCTTCGGGCGAGACGCTGCTGGTGCAGGCGCCGGGGCAGTCGCAGTACAAGATACACGACCCCATCACGCTGGGGGTAAGTTCGAAAGAAGCTCATTATTTCGATGGGGATGGGCTGCGGCTGGGGTGAACTTCCCGATCCCAGACGCCGCGTCATCCCCGCGAAAGCGGGAATCTCCGTTTCGGTTGTCAGACAGGGATTCCCGCTTTCGCGGGAATGACGCCGTTATAAATCAAGTATCACGATTGCTCCGGGAGCCCCGTTTCTCGGCCTTTGTGACGAAAATATTGCATCGCGCTTGATTGGTTCAGACTTTTTGATAGACAATTATAGTCCATCATCTGAAAGCCTAGTCGCTCATGAGCCGTAATTTTCTGGTCGTTGACCCCGAAGAGGATATTGAGGTTCTGAAGGGTTTGGCTTCGCCGATCCGGGTGCGTATTCTCAAATTATTGCATGTGGAGGGGCCGCTTAACGGCAATGATATTGCCGACAGGCTGGACCTGCCGCAGTCGACTGTATCGACCAATCTGCAAATTCTTGAGACAGCCGGGCTGATCCGCACCGAGACGCAGAAGGCGCGGAAGGGCAATCAGAAGATTTGCCACTCGACGTTTGACGAAGTGCTGGTGATGTTCAAGGAGGACATTCGCCCGCTTAAGTCCAATTCCATCGAAGTGGCGATGCCGCTGGGGCTTTATACCAGCTGCGAAGTTTCGGCGCCGTGCGGGCTGTGTTCGACCGAGGGGATCATCGGGCTGCTCGACGTGCCCGAGACGTATCTTGAGCCGGACCGGATGAAGGCAGGACTGATCTGGTTTACGCGCGGGTTCCTCGAATATCAGTTTCCCAACAATGCCAAGCTGGCGCAGAACACGATTGAAGTGCTTGAATTTGCGCTGGAATTAAGCTCGGAAGTGCCGGGCACTTCGGCGGATTGGCCGAGCGATATTACGCTTTCGGTCAATGGCACCGAGATCGGGACGTGGACCTCGCCGGGGGATTTTGGCGACAAGCGGGGCGTCTATACGCCGGACTGGTGGAAGCTCAAAGGCAGCCAATATGGCAAGCTCAAGAGCTGGCGCGTGACCGACGAAGGCACCTATGTCGATGGGATGAAGATTTCGCCGGTGTCGCTGGTGGACCTGGATTTGAGCAATCATCACTCGATCCGATTGCGGATTGCGGTGAAGCCGGATGCCCGGCACCCCGGCGGGATCAATATTTTTGGGCGTGGTTTTGGGAACTATGACCAGGATATAATCATGCGCTTACAAACGGCGCGGTAGTTCTGTGAAGACCTCATGGTGAGGTGGGAGGCGTAGCCGACCCTCGAACCACGGGGTCGGGCGAGTGGAGACTTGGGTGCCACGCCCTCGTGGTTCGAGGCTGCGCTTCGCTGCGCACCTCACCATGAGGACTACTGGGCGCCGGGATGGATTGCCGAGGCAAGCCCGGCAATGACGAAGGAGGGTTAGGGTGCGCCCCTCCAGCCCCTTGGCCAAAAATCATACAAAAGTGCGCTGGGCGGCTTGCATCGGCCCCTCTCCGTCCTGTACAACCGATTAACTGATACAAATCAGAAAAACAGATTGTATGGGAGGACGAGGGTGAAGGCGTCTGTTGTTGCGAATAAGGATTACACGATCTCCAAAATTGACGATCGTGTCTATGGGGCATTTCTGGAGCACCTCGGCCGCGCCATTTATGAGGGCATTTATGAGCCGGACCATCCGACGGCCGACAAGGACGGGATGCGGGGCGACGTTGCCAAGCTCGTAAAAGACCTCAATGTACCCGTGGTGCGCTACCCCGGGGGTAACTTTGTTTCGGCCTATAATTGGGAAGACGGTATCGGCCCGCGCGAGCAGCGCCCGACGCGGTTGGACCTCGCCTGGCACACCTCGGACAGCAATGCTGTCGGCGTGCATGAATTTGCCGATTGGTGCGCCACTGTTGGCACCGAAATGATGCTGGCGGTGAACCTTGGTTCGCGCGGCGTCGACGAGGCGCGTAATTTCCTTGAATATGTCAATCATCCCGGCGGTTCCTACTGGAGCGACCTGCGCATCAAGAACGGGCGCAAGGAGCCGTGGAACGTCAAAATGTGGTGTCTCGGCAACGAGATGGACGGCCCCTGGCAGGTCGGCCACAAAGACGCGGACGAATATGGCAAGCTTGCTGCCAACACGGCGCGGGCCATGCGCATGTTCGACAAGAGCCTTGAACTGATCGTTTGCGGGTCGTCGAATTCGGATATGGCGAGCTATCCCGACTGGGAGCGCATCGTGCTGGAGCACACTTATGATCATGTCGATCATATTTCGCTCCACATGTATTTCGCCAATCGCGACGACAATACACCGAACTATCTTGGCCTCAGCGAAAAGCTCGATACCTATATCGAGACCGTTGCTTCGACCATCAAGCAGGTCAAGGCCAAGAAGAAGAGCAAGCGCGACGTCTATATTTCCTTCGACGAATGGAACGTCTGGTACCATTCGAACAAGAAGGATCGCGAAATTCTTGACGGCAATAGCGGCTGGCCGCATGCGCCGGGTCTGCTTGAAGACATCTACAACTTTGAAGACGTGCTGATGGTGGGGTTGATCCTCAACACCTTCATCCGCCGCTCGGATGTGGTGAAGATCGCCTGTATCGCCCAGCTCGTAAATGTCATTGCCCCGATCATGACGGAAAAGGGCGGGCCCGCCTGGGCGCAGACGATTTACTATCCGTATTTCTTCGCTTCGGTTTTCGGTCGCGGCACGGCGCTGCAGCTGGTGACCAACTCGCCGGGCTATGAAACGACCCATGCCAAGGACACGGCCTATGTCGACGTTTCGGGCGTGCACAATGAAGAAGAGGGCACACTGAGCTTCTTCCTCGTCAATCGCCATACGAGCGAAAGCGTGGAGACGGAAGTGAGCCTGCAAGGCTTTGCGGGCGGCACGGTCATCGACCATCAGGTGATGACGCATCCGGATCTGAAGGCAGTCAATACCGCCAAGAAGCAGGATGAAGTGAAGCCGAAGAAGGGCGAAGGCGCTGTGGTTGCCAATGGCAAGCTGAGCGTGAAGCTGCCGCCGTATTCGTATCAGATGGTGCGGGTGAAGCTGTAAGATTTGGGGCCGGCGTTTGCGGCCCCACCCCCTCCCGGTCTCCCCCATCAAGGGGGAGGTGGCAGATCGAGTAGGTGGCACCATCCAGTCAAACCCACCAGCCCGACACCTCCCCCCTTGATGGGGGAGGATGGGAGGGGGTGACCGCGCTATCGAGCGGGCAACTGCGACCCGACTTGGTTAGCAGACTGTTAACATTCACCGACTCCCAACGGTGAAAGAAGAGGGCACATCGGCAACGGTGTGCCCTTTCATACTTTATATCATACTTTCCGATTTATATCACGCAAGTGATTGACAACCCCTACCCCCTAGTTAAGTATGACTTATAACGGCGCTGGAGGGTGCCGGGAAGCGGAGTGCGGGAGGCATTTCGCACTTGGGAGGATACAGAATGGATAGACGCAGTTTCCTGATTGGAACGACGGCGGTTGGCGCGCTGATGGTCGCGGGCAAGGGCCTCGCCTTTGCGCAGGACGCCGAAGGTTCGGCGCCGGACCTGGCGCAGTTTCCCCGCAACGAAACCGTCATCGTGCACAACCCCGAAGGGATCATCCGTAATCCGGCATGGTTCAACCTTTGGGCGGTTGGCGCGGGCAATGGCACCAGCAACGGCTTGCACAACCTGACCACCGATACGCTGTGGTTCATCGACCCCGATGCGGGTGTCGAAGGCGCGAGCGAGAACGCGGTGTACAATTCGCTGGCCGACGATCTCTGGCAATATAATGAAGACTTCTCGGAAATGACCGTGAAGCTCAAACAGGGCATCTACTGGAGCGACGACGTCGAATTTACCGCCGACGACGTGGTGTTCACGGTGCAAAAGCAGGCGGCAACGCCCGGCACGCCCTATAATGGCGCGTTCTCCGTGCAGGTGGCCGAAGTCACCGCACCCGACAAATACACGGTGCACTTCAAGCTCAACAAGCCGAACTCGCGCTTCCACACGCTGTTCTCGGTGCGCTGGACCGCCGCCTGGATCATGCCCAAGCACGTCTATGAAGGCGTGGAAGATATTCTGAGCTACGACGCCAATCCGCCGGTTTCCATCGGGCCGTACACGCTGCACTCGTTCGATCCGAACGGCACCTGGTATATCTGGCAGAAGCGCGAAGACTGGCAGCGTACGGCGATGGGCATGATTTCCGAGCCCAAGCCGAAATATGTCATCTACCGCAACAATATTTCGACCGATAACCGCCTGATCGAGATCCGCAACGGCAATCTCGACATGGTGCACGATCTGACGCCGGAAGGCACGTTCTCGGTGGTGCAGCAGGATCCGCAGATCCAGGGCTGGTTCCCGGGCTTCCCCTATGCGCATCCCGATCCGACGCTAGTGATGGCGATCTTCAACCATCAGAACCCGAAATTCCAGGACAAGCGCGTCCGCTGGGCTCTGGCGCTGATGCTCGATGCGCGCGCCATGTCGATGGCTTCGTATCGTGGCGCGGCAACGCTCTCGGCCATCTCGGTGCCGCCGACCGGCACGCATCCGCGCGACTATCATGCGCCGCTGCAGGAATTCCTCACCAATTACGAGATCGATACGGGCACCAGCAAGGTAAAGCCATACGATCCCAATATCGGCGTGCAGATTGCCGATATGGTGCGTCCGCAATTCGGCGACGCGGTGCCGACCGACGAAGCGGCGATCCGCAACGCCTTCGGCTATGGCTGGTGGAAGCAGAATATCGAGGCGGCAGGCGAACTTCTTACGGCCGCCGGCTATACCAAGAACGGCAACCAGTGGATGCAGCCTGACGGCACGCCCTTCACCTTCTCGGTGATGGTGCCGCAGGAAGGCGTGGTCAATCGTCTCGGCGTGATCATTGCCCAGACCTGGGCCCAGAACGGCATCGGCGCCCAGCCCGAAGTGGCTGCGGACACCTGGGACCGCCAGCGCGTCGGCAATTACGAGTGCAATATCGCCTGGGCCGTGGAAACCTGGGGCGGCCACCCCGACCTCTCGTTCTTCATGGACAGCTACCACTCGGCCTATGTCGCCGCGCCGGGCGCTTCGCAGCCGGATCGCAACTGGATGCGCTGGAAAGATCCGCGTCTCGACGAAATCATCGAGAAAATCCGCGGTATCGACTTCAACGATCCCAAGGGCATCGAATATGGCCATGACTTCGTGAAGCTGCATCTCGAAGAAATGCCGAACATTCCGATCATGGCCTACAACGTGTTCTCCATCCAGTCGAACAAGTTCTGGACCGGCTGGCCGAACGCGGAAAACAACTATGCCAATCCGGTGACCAACTGGTCGAACGGGCGGTATATTTTCACCCAGATCACGCCCGTCGCCGGGGCGTAAAGGCGTCCCTCCCTGGTGGCCCGGCGCAAGCCGGGCTGCTGTGGGGACGTGGGAAATTGCGCCGGCCACTAGATTTGTTGTTCGTAGCATTGGGCGGCACGACGCCCCCTTCTCCCCTTGAGGGAGAAGGTGCCCCGAAGGGGCGGATGAGGGGTCAGCGATCTACCCACAAACTCCTCTGCGGAGGAGAGAATACCCCTCACCCTGATTTTCTGCTGAACGCAGAAAATCTGTCCCTCTCCCGCAAGGGGCGAGGGGAGGCCCGGTGATGGGACGACGAGCACGGACTGCCATTCGAGCGTAGCTCTCATGGCCTTCTTACCTAAATTCGCTCCACTGGAGCGAATTTGCCTACGGCACGGCTCAAAGGGAGTCCCATGCAAGGTTATCTTTATTTCGTGGCGAAGCGTGCGCTGCTGATGTTGGCGGTGATATTCTTCGGCGTTTCGGCCATGTTTCTGGTGACGTATCTGTCGCCCATCGACCCGGTCGAGCAGGTGCTGGGGCGGCTTTCGGCCAGATCGAACCTATCGCCGGAAGCGATCGCTTCGACCCGCGAGGCGCTGACCGCGATGTTCGGCACGGGGCAGCCGATGCTGACCCAATATTACAATTTCTGGACGCGGCTGTTGCAGGGTGACCTCGGCGCTTCGCTGATGGCATTCCCCACGCCCGCCATGGAACTGGTGATGCGCGGCATGCCCTGGACGCTGGGACTGCTGCTGACCTCGACCGTTATCACCTTCATCGTCGGTAATCTGATGGGTGGGCTTGCCGGGTACTTTCAGAACAACCGGTTCTTCAAGGCTTTTGGCATCGTCACCATGGGCCTGCAGCCGATCCCCTATTATATCGTCGCCTTCATCATCCTGATCATATTCGGCTTCCTCTGGCCGGTGCTGCCGATTTCGGGTGGCTTTGGCATGGATGTCCGGCCGGCCTGGACCATGCCATTCGTGCTCTCGGTATTGCAGCACTCGCTGCTGCCGGCGTTCTCGCTGGTGCTGGTGGGGCTGGGCGGCTGGTTTATCGGCATGCGGGCGCTGGTCTCCAATATCGTGACCGAAGACTATGTGACCTATGCCGAACTCGCCGGGGTGAAGCGCGACACCATCGTCGGCTCCTATGTGATGCGCAATGCGCTGGTGCCGCAGGTAACGGCGCTGGCCATGGTCATTGGCGGGGTGTTTTCCGGCACGATCATCACCGAACAGGTGTTCAACTATCCCGGCATCGGCTCGCTGCTGATCGATGCGGTGAATGCCGGCGACTATTCGACCGTTCTTGCCGTCTGCACCGTGTCGATCACGGCCGTGGCCTTCGCAATCTTCATCGTGGACTTGCTGCATCCGCTGCTCGATCCGCGCGTTCGGGCGGAGTAAAGCCATGTTCGCCGTTTTTCGCGACCTTATCCGCTACAATACGGAATTCGCCATCGGGCTCGTGCTTGTCGGGATCGTGGTGATCTTTGCCGGGCTCTCGTTCTTTTCCCCGATCGATCCGACGCTGATCTATATGGCCATTCCCGACCAGCCGCCCTCGGCGCAATATTGGTTCGGCACCAATTCGCGCGGGCAGGAACTGTTCTGGCAGCTTTCGGCGGCGTTCAAGAACAGCCTGATCTTCGGCATCACTGTCGCTGTTTTGAGCCGTATCATTTCGATCACGGTGGGGCTGGCTGCCGGGTATCTCGGCGGCTGGGTCGACCGGGTGCTGATGTTCATCAACGACATTTTCGTGTCCGTGCCGATCTTCCCGATCCTGGTGCTGTTCTATTTCGTACTGCGCAACAACATGGACAGTTTCACCATGGCGCTGATCCTGGCGTGTTTCGGTTGGCCGTTCGACGCGCGGCTGATCCGCTCGGTGGCGCTGGGGTTGAAGCACCGCGAATTTACGCGGCATGCGGTTTTTGCCGGGATGTCGACGCGAAAAGTGCTGCTGGAGGAGCACCTGCCCTATGTGATGCCGATCGTGTTTTCGACGTTCATGAACAACATGCTCTGGTCGATCGGCATGGAGGTGACGCTGGCCGTGCTCGGGTTCACCAATATCAACAATCCCACCATCGGCACGGTGCTTTACTGGGCCAATTCGCACTCGGCGATGGTCGTGGGCGTGTGGTGGTGGATCGTCATACCGGTCATTTTGATCGTCATGACCTTCCTTGGACTGTTTTTGTTGGCTGTGAGCATGAACGAATATATCGACCCGCGCAGCCGCCTGCGCCGTATGGGGGCGTAAAACCATGGCTGAAGATATCGTCAGGGTCGAGAACCTGAAGGCCTATTACCAGATGAACTATTTTGGCGTGAGCCGGGAAGTTCGGGCGGTCGATGGGATCACCATGAGCGTGCGCAAGGGCGAGGTCTATGGCATTGCCGGGGAAAGCTCCTCGGGCAAGACAAGCTTCATCAAGGTGCTGGCCGCCGCGATCAGGCCACCGCTGAAGGTGGTGGAAGGGTCGGTAAAATTCGACTTCAAGAATGGGCCGATCGATGTGGCGACCGCAACGCCCAAAGAGATCGAGGCGGTGCGCTGGAAGCACCTCTCGTACATCATGCAGGGGTCGATGAGCGTGCTCAATCCGGTGCGGCGCATCGGGAAGACGTTCCATGATTTTGCCGCGCGGCCGATGGGGCTGACGGGCAAGGCGTTCGAGGATCGGGTGATTGCGCATCTGGCGCGGCTGAAGCTGCCGGCGGATGTGTTGAGGGCCTATCCGCATGAGCTTTCGGGCGGCATGCGGCAGCGCGTGACGATTGGGCTCGCGACCGTGTGCCATCCCGAATTCATCATTGCCGACGAGCCGACGACGGCGCTCGATGTGGTGGTGCAGAAGGAGGTTCTTAGTCTCATTCGCGACATTCAGAAGGAGATGAATGCCGCCGTCGTCTTCGTGACGCATGACATGAGCGTGCATGCGAATGTCGCGGATCGGGTGGGGATCATCTATGCCGGGCGGTTGGTCGAGGAGGGCCCGACGCGGGAGATGTTCTTTGCGCCGAAGCATCCCTATACGGCGCATCTGGTGGCGAGCCTGCCGCGCATTGGCGATGTGAAGCAGCGGCCGGCGCTCGAAGGGCGGCCACCGAACCTGGGGGACCCACCGCAGGGATGCCGATTTCATCCGCGCTGCCCGTTGGCCGTGGACAAATGCCGGCAGGAGGTGCCGCCGCTCGAAACGGTGGGGCCGGATCATCGGACGGCCTGCTGGCGCTGGCAGGATGTGAAACCGCTGGTTGGGGCCAGCGCACCATCGGGAGTGATGGCATGACGACGCTTCTCGATGTGCGCGACGTATCCAAGCGCTTTACCATGGGCGGGATTTTTGGGCGGAAAACCGTTGATGCGGTGATGGATGCCAATTTTTCGCTGAGCGCGGAAAATCCGGAGATTTTCACCATTATCGGGGAGAGCGGGTCGGGGAAGACGACGCTGGCGCGGATGATTTTGGGGCTCGAAGATCCGAGCGAGGGGGAAATCCTCTTTCGTGGGCAGAAGGTTTCGCGGCATGGCGGGCGGGCCGAGAAACTGGCGTTCATGAGCCAGGTGCAGCCGGTGTTTCAGAACCCGTTCGAGGCGTTCAATCCGCTGAAGAAAATCGAGCGGTATCTGGAAAGTACGGCGCGGCGGTTTTTGGCGACGAGCGACAAGGCGGCGATCGACCGGGCGATGGACGAGGCGCTGCAGAAGGTGGGGCTGAGCCTCAAGGAGGTTCACGGGCGGTTTCCGCATGAGATGAGCGGCGGGCAATTGCAGCGCTGCGCCATTGCGCGGGCGCTGATCCCTAATCCGCCGCTGCTGATTGCGGACGAGCCTGTGTCGATGGTCGATGCTTCGCTGCGGATGAGCATTGTCAATCTGCTGAAGAGTCTGCGGGACGATCTGAAGGTGTCGGTGATCTACATCACGCATGATCTCGCGACGGCGTACTATATTTCCAACCGGCTGATCATCATGCAGCGCGGGCGGATCGTCGAGATGGGCGATGCGCGGACGGTGCTGGATAATCCGCAGCATCCGTATTCGAAGCTGTTGAAGGCTTCGGTGCTGTCTACCGATGATGCGGGGGATGGGAAGCTGGCGACGGACCCGGGGATGGTGAGCGCGGCGAACGGGCTGGTTGGGCAGGCGGGGAAGCTTGTGGTGCGGCCGGATGGGCGGGAAGTGAGAGTTTACGGGTAGCGGGGTAAGGACCCCCACCTAGCCTCCCCCTGGTAGGGGGAGGGATCTGCCGGTGGCCCACGAGTATTGAGGAAAGAACCGAACTGTCCCTCCCCCTATCAGGGGGAGGCTAGGTGGGGGTTCTTTCGTGCGGAGAACAAAAGCATGAGCGCGCCGATATTTCGTGACCCTATCGAGGATGGGGCGGCTGATCCGACGGTGATCCGGCGGGTGGGCACCAATGAGTGGTGGATGTTTTACACCAATCGCCGGGCTGCGGCCGGGGGCGAGGGGTTTTCGTGGATTCATGGATCGCCGATCGGGATCGCGGTTTCGACGGACGATGGGGCGAGCTGGCACTATCGGGATACGGTGAAGGGGCTCGATGCGCCTGATGATGACGGGCTCAATACGCATTGGGCGCCGGAGGTGATTTTTGCCGAGGGGCGGTATCACATGTTCCTCAGCTATATTACCGGCATACCGACGCACTGGAAGGTGCCGCGGACGATCACGCATTTTGTCAGTGACGATCTCATCAATTGGACGCGGATTGGGCCGCTAAAGCTGTCGAGCACGAACTGCATCGATGCCTGTGTGTTCAAAAGCCCCGATGGGCTTTGGCGCATGTGGTACAAGGATGAGGGCCAGGGTTCGAGCACCTGGAGCGCGACCAGCACGGATATGTTCGAGTGGACGCTCGAGGGGCTGGTGCTGCCGGGATCGCCGGATGCGCCGCCGCATGAGGGGCCGAACGTGTTTCGGCTGGGCGGATTCTATTGGCTGATCGTCGATGAATGGCGGGGCCAGGCGGTCTATCGTTCGGACGACACGAAGAACTGGGTGCGCCAGGGGATTGTTGGCGGCGAACCGGGTGTGGATGCGCTGGACCGGAAATTCATGCGCCATGCCCAGGTGGTGGTCGTGGGCGATCATGGCGCGCTCTATTATTTCACGCATCCCGAATGGGATGAACTGAGCCAGAAGGACGGGCCGCCGGATGCGCGGTCGCGGGCGACTGTAATCCACCATGGGAGGCTGACGGTGGAAGACGGCGTGCTGGTGCTTGAGCGCGATATTCCTGCGGACCTGCCGCTTCTGCGATAAATCTTTTCTCCATCAGTCGAATGCCACCGAGGGCGCTCGTCGCCCCGGTGTCACAGATGGAGAAACATGATGGACAACACTTTCCAAGACGACGGGCTCGAGATTTTTGCCGCGGATGGTCCCCCTGCCCTGCCGGCGGGGGGCGAGACGCTGGAGCGGAACGGCGTTCGAGTGTGGTTTGCCAGTTTTGGCGAGGGGCCGGCGGTGCTGCTGCTGCATGGCGGCCTGGGGAATTCCAACAATTTTGGGCATCAGGTGCCGGCGCTGATGGATGCGGGCTATCGGGTCGTGGTGATCGACAGCCGGGGCCACGGGCGCAGTTCGTGGGACGGCGGGGCGTTTTCCTATAGGCAGTTTGCCGATGATGCCTTTGCGGTGCTGGACCGATTGGGGATCGAGACTGTGGCGATCGTCGGCTGGAGCGATGGCGCGTGTACCGGGCTGGCCATGGCCAAGGCGGCGCCGGAGCGGGTGGCGGGCGTTTTCTATTTTGCCTGCAATGTCGATGCCAGCGGATCGCTGCCCTTCGTGATGAGCGACACGATCGGAAACTGTTTGACGCGGCACCGGAAGGACTATGCGGCGCTATCGCCGCAGCCGGAGCGCTTCGACGAAATGAGCGGGAAACTGCAGGTGATGCAGGGGAGCCAGCCGGATTATTCGGCGGCGGACCTTCGCGAGATAAGCGTGCCGGTGACGGTGGCGCAATCGGAGCGGGATGAATTCATTCGGGCCGAGCATGCGCGGTATATCGCTGGGACGGTGCCGCTGGGGCGGTATGTGGCAATGGAGGGCGTGAGCCACTTTGCGCCGGTGCAGCGGCCGGGGATGTTTAATGAGGTGGTGTTGGCGTTTTTGGATGGGCTGGATGATTAGATCGTTTCTGTTTTGCTCTGAAACGCCAATCCAAGAGGCCTCATGGTGAGGTGCTTTGCAGGGCAAAGCCTCGAACCACGAGGTTGAGGGAGTGGAAACCTGCTGCCACGCCCTCGTGGTTCGAGGCTACGCTGCGCTGCGCACCTCACCATGAGGGCTACTGGGACGTGGGCCCAAACGTGAACCGCTCTGTCTAGCTCACCGGCGGTTCGGCGCCGAGTTCGCGTTGGCGGCGGAGGAAGCCGATCCAGCCGGTGAAGCGGTCGTGGAGTTTGCTGAAGCGGGTGGCGGTGTCGGTGGGGACGCCGAGGGTGATCAGCTCTTCGTGCATGTCCTTGAGGGACCGCTCCATTTCGTCCGCGTCGTGGAGCAATTGCTCGATCTGCTCCGGGGTCAGCCTGACCATTGTTGCCATGATGGATACTCCTTCCCGATGGAGGAAGGTGAGAGCGGGGGATTGGTTCCGGGGATAGGTGTTTTTGGGGGACAGCGGGGCACGCCCTCGTGGTTCGAGGCTGCGCTTACGCTGCGCACCTCACCATGAGGGCTACTGGGGCGCTGTCGGGATGATAGCGGTGTCAGGACTTATCCGGTGTCCAGACCGATGGGGGTTCGCGTTTTAGCGGGCCCATGGTGGTGATGTCGTTGCCGCGGCGCATGTTGATGTTCATGCGGAAGGAATTGCCGATGCGTTCGGAGCGCTCGATGAAGATTTGGGCGATTTCGGGGGCGCAGAGGCGGGTGACGGTTTCGCGGAAGAGGCGGAGCCAGCGCATGAAATGGGCGTCTTCGAGCTCGGGAATGGCCATGTGCTTGGGCATGGGGCGGCCGCCATATTTGCCGGTGCCGAGAAGCATGGAGCTCCAGAAATCGGCGATGGTGGCGAGGTGGGCGGGCCAGTCGGCTTCGGGGATGACGCGATTGAAGACCGGGCCGATGAGGGCGTCCTGGCGGGCGGCGGCGTAGAACTCGTTGACGACCTGTTGGATCAGGGTTTCATCGAGGCCCTCGGGGGTGTCCCAGCCGATGCGGGTGAGGCGCGTGCCGGGTTCGGGGCGGGGATCGGTCATGAGGCGGACTCGGAGGTGATGCGATAGGAGCAGCGGCGGCCGCCGCTGACGATGTGTTCTTCGCGCTCGACTGAGACTTCGGGGCCGAGGACGGCGCGGAAGACGTCCAGCTCGGCGCGGCAAAAGCCCTGGCAGGCCGTGGCGGCGGCGCAAATGGGACAGTGGTTTTCGACAAGGAGGAGCGAACCGTCAGGCTGTTCGGTCCAATCGGCCATATAGCCTTCGCCGGTGCGGAGAGCGACGAGGGCGGCGACGCGATCCCTAAGGTCCGGCTTGTCCGACATTGCGCCTTCATAGGCTTCGCGCGTCAGGGTTTCGCGGGCGGTGATGACGGTGTCGAGGGCGGTTTCGCCGAGGGTCGAGCCGATGAGATCGAGAAGCTGGACAGTGAGCGCGGCGTGGGTATCGGGGAAGCGCGACTGGGCGGCGGGGGTGAGGGACCAGGCCTGAGTGGGGCGGCCGACGCCGGAGGACATGTTGGCGGAGGCGACGAGGCCTTCTTGCGCGAGGCGCAGCAATTGCTGACGGGCGGCCTCGCCGGTGATGCCAAGCTCGGCGCCGATGGCGGCAGAAGAGAGGCCGCTGCGCATCTTTAACGCCATGAGGACGCGCTCGCCGGGGCTGCGCGGCGACCAGGCTGGATTTTCCAAGTCCGAACTTGACATATTCGTGGAATGGGTTTTCAAAGTCATTGCTTGGAAAATACATCGAACGGCCTGCCATGGCAAGCCGGAGCGAAACAGGAGCCCCGAAATGGCCTTTGAACTCCCCACCCTCCCCTATTCCGTCAATGCGCTTGCCAATGCCGGCATGAGCCAGGAAACGCTGGAGCTGCACCATGGCAAGCACCACCAGGCCTATGTGACGGCGCTCAACGGGTTCGTCGAAAAGAACGCTGATTTGCAGGGCAAGAGCCTTGAAGAGATCGTGCTGTTTGCCAAGGACAAGGCCGATCTCGCGCCAGTGTTCAACAATGCCGGGCAGCACTGGAACCACATCCATTTCTGGAATGCGCTAACGCCGACCGGCGGCAAGCTGCCGGGGAAACTGGAAGCCAAGATCGTTGCCGATTTTGGGTCGGTCGATGCCTTCAAGGACGCGTTCAAGACCGCGGCGACAACGCAGTTTGGGTCGGGTTGGGCCTGGCTGGTGCTTGGGACCGATGGCAAGCTCAAGGCGACGAAGACGGCGAATGGCTCGAACCCGCTAGCTACGGGCGAAGGCAAGGTGCTGCTCGGGCTCGATGTTTGGGAGCACAGCTACTATGTCGATTTCCGCAATCGCCGTCCGGACTATGTGACGAACTTCCTTGATAAGCTCGCAAACTACGAGTTTGCGGAAGCTAATTTGGGTTGAGGTTAGGGCCTCTTACCTGACCTCCCTTCATAACCGGGTCATCCCCGCGAAAGCGGGGATCTCTGTTGGCCTGAACAGGGATTCCCGCTTTCGCGGGAATGACGCCGGGATTGGATTTCTGAAATGCGATGCGGTGGATGGATTGCGCCTTGCGACAGGATTGCGCGATTATTGATTTTCAGCAGTTTGCCAAGGGCGCGGTTTGCGCCAAGGTGGATGCACTCTTGAGTAGCGTAATGCCCGATTTTGACTTGCCCGACAGCATGGCGCTGCGTCCGACACGGAAGCCGGTGGTGAACACGGCCGAGTTTCGTTCGGCCATGTCGTCCGTGGCCTCGAGCGTTTCGGTGGTGACGGCGCGGCGCGGCGACGAGGTGGTGGGGCGCACGGTGACGGCGATGTTGTCGTTATCGGCCAATCCGCCGACTGTGCTTATTTCCATCGACATCATGAGCCGGCTGGCCGATCTGATCGCCAAGACTGGCGGGTTTTCCATGGCGGTGCTGGCGGAGGATCAGGCCGAGATTGCCGATGCCTTTGCCGGCAAGGTAGCGGCGGAAGAGCGGTTTGATCGCGGCGACTGGTCGCGCTGGCCCTCGGGGCAGCCGATGCTGGCCGGGGCCGTGACGGTGGTGGACTGCGAAGTGATCGGCGCGATCGAAACGGGCACGCATGTGCTGTTTGCCGGGGCGATCGTTGAGGCGGAGGCTGATGATGCGCGCAGGCCGCTGCTGTGGCAGAGGCACGGCTACCATCGGCTTGAGAGTATCGACTGAAGCGGTGCAAGCTGCCACACTGCAATCGATTTCCTGATTCAAGCTGGACAGGGCAACCGCGTGTCTGAGCGCAGCGTTTGCCAAGCGTCCAGGAGGCAGACGTGCCGCGTTATTTCTTTCACTATCGTACCGATGAAGAACTGGTTCGCGACGAAGCGGGCAGCGAACTGGCGGATCTGGAAGCAGCCGAACATCAGGCCGCCGAGATCGGCAAGGCAATCATCGACAAGCTGGCCGGCCAGGGCGGCGAGACGCGGGCGCCGCGGACAATCGAAATTACCGACGCGCGCGGCGAAGAGCTGCTTTATGTGGTGTTCTGGGAAGGGCCGAAAATCGGCGAGGGGCCAGCGAGCCCGGTTACGCCGGTGAGCGTGCATTAGGGTCTTATCGGGCTGGGAGCGTATGGCTCCACCCCCACCCGGCCTCCCCCTCCAGGGGGAGGTGAAGGGACGGTGGGTACTCGAACTCTTCAGAAAAACAGTGGTCCGCCGTGGGCGGTGACGGCGAAGCCCAGGATGAGGGCGGCGGCGAGCGCGGCGTAGGATACCATCAGATAGACGTTGGGCATGAAGGCCTCATCGTAATGTCTATCGAAAGACTACCAGACTAATCGAGATTAACAAGAGGTAAACGCTTCGCCCGAGGGGTCGAGTCGGAAACGCTTTGCCTGAATGTGGCGGTTTTGTGAAATTATCCGGTCGTCACACCGCTGTTCATTCGCTGGCGCATGACACTTAGGAAGGGCAGACAGACGGGTTTGGCCTGATAGAGTGCAGGGCAAATCACTTCAGGAAGGCGCGGCGTTTTAAAGCTGCACCCTAGCCTGAATGTCCAAGAGGGGCAGTATATGACGGACGAACGGAGCTGGGCTTTTATCGAGGCAGCGAGGGCTTTGGCACAGGGTAATGCCAGCCTGGAGCGCTTTCTCATAGAAGCGATCAAGGCGACGGACCCGGACGATCTGGCGCGGCAAAAGCCCGAGGTTTTGCTCGGCGCGCTTGAGGCCAGCCACACGGCGCTCTTTGCCGGCTCCCTGAACGACACGCGCATTCTGCTGACCCCGCCGAGCCAGGCGGGCGGCGCGCTGGTGATCGATGTCATTTCGCCCGACATGCCGTTTATCGTCGATTCGACGCTGGCTGCGCTGCGGGCCATGGGCGGGGCTATCCGGCTGTTCAGTCACCCCGTGGTGCGGGTGAACCAGGGCCAGGTGGGGGATACGGGCGGTGCGGCGATCAGCGTGCTGCATATCCATAGCGAACCGGTGGCCGATCCCGAGGCGTTGCGCGCGGAAATTGCGGCGACGCTGACCGAGGTATCGCAGGCCGTCAATGACTGGCGGGCGATGCTCGACCGGGTGCGCCAGGCGATGAGCGGGCTTGACGGGTTGAAGCCGGCGCTGCGCGACGAACCGGTGCGGTTTCTCGAATGGCTGACCGAGCATAATTTTACTTTCCTCGGCATGCGCGAATATCGGCTGGATGACGAGACGCTGGTGCCCGAGGGCGAGACCGGGCTCGGCATTTTGCGTGATCCCTCGCTCAAGGTGTTGCGGACGGGCCAGGCCTATGTGGACAGCACGCCGGAACTGGTGGCTTTCCTCAAGACCTCTGAGCCGCTGCTGGTGACCAAGGCCAATGTGCGAGCGCGCGTGCACCGGCGGGTGCATCTCGATTATGTGGGGGTGAAGCTTTACGACGCAGCGGGCAATGTGCGCGGCGAATTGCGCGTGGTGGGGCTGTTTACGGCGCAGGCGCTGGCGACGCCGCATACGGATGTGCCGGTTATCCGGCGCAAGGTGGCCGAGGTGATGCGCAAGAGCGGGCTTGATCCGCTGGGCCATGCCGGGCGGGCACTGCTGAGTGCGCTCGATTCTTATCCGCGCGACGAGATGTTCCAGATCGATACGGAGCTGCTTGCGGAATTTTCCGAGGCGATTGCGGCGCTTTATGACCGGCCACGGGTGCGGGTTTTGCCACGTATCGACCGGTTCGACAATTTCGTCTCGATATTGGTTTTCGTGCCGCGCGACCGCTATGACGGGGACGTGCGGGCGCGGATCACACGCTATCTGGCTGAAATCTATGACGGGCGGGTTTCGGCCTATTATCCGAATTTCCCCGAAGGCGATCTGGTTCGGCTGCATGTGATCATCGGGCGGCTGGGTGGGGCAACGCCCAATCCGAGCCGGACAGAACTCGAAAGCCGCGTCGAGGCGCTGACGCAGGATTTTTCGGACTTGCTGCAGAAGGCGGCGCCCGATCCGGCGGAGATCAGCGACTATCGTTCTGCGTTTTCGCCGGCTTACCAATCGCGCAATACGGCCGAGGATGCGCTTGATGATATTGCGGTGCTGCGCGGCGTCACCGAGGGCGGGATTGCGCTGAAACTGCGGGCGCGGCAGGGCGCCGAGGGCGCGCTGGGGCTGAAATTTTACGCCAAGGGCGGGGCTATTCCGCTTTCCGATCGCGTGCCTATGCTCGAGCACTTTGGGTTCAAGGTGATCGACGAGCGCACCTATACGCTGGTGCCGCGCGATGGGGTGGAGCGGTTTATCCACGACATGGTGCTGGCGCCGAGCAATGGGGCGGAACTCGATGTGGCGGCGCGCGGCGCCGGGATCGAGGCGGGGCTGCTGGCCGTTTGGGCCGGGGCGGCGGAGAGCGACCAACTCAATAGTCTCGTAACGCAGGCCGGGCTCGACTGGACCGACGCGGCGCTGCTGCGCTCGTTTTCGCGCTATCTCCGGCAGATCGGGATTTCCTATTCGCAGCGCTATATTGCGCAGGTTCTGGTGACCCAGGCCGAGGCGGCCAAGGCGCTGGTAACGCTGTTTGCGGCGCTGCACGATCCGAAGCTTGAAAGCCGCGGCATGGCCGAGGCGGCGGCGCGGGACATCATCGCGGCGCAGCTTGAGGCGACGGCTTCGCTCGATGAAGACACGATCATCCGGCGGTTCCTGAACCTCGTCGATGCGTCGCTGAGGACCAATGCGTTCCAGCGGGACGAGAATGGGCAGCGGCGGCCGGCACTGGCGATCAAGTATGATAGCGCCAAAGTTGAGGGCATGGTGGCGCCGCGGCCCTATCGCGAAATTTCGGTCTATTCGCCGCGCGTGGAAGGCGTGCACCTGCGCTTTGGCGCCATTGCGCGCGGGGGGCTGCGCTGGTCGGACCGGCCGGAAGATTTCCGGACGGAAGTTCTGGGACTGGTGAAAGCCCAGCAGGTGAAAAATGCCGTGATCGTGCCGGTGGGGGCCAAGGGTGGCTTTGTGCCCAAGCGGCTGGTGGCCGGCATGGCGCGCGAGGCGTTCATGGCGGAAGGCACCGAGAGCTACAAGATTTTCATCGGCTCGCTGCTCGATGTGACGGATAATCTCGTTGACGGGGCCGTGGTGCCGCCGGCCGATACGATGCGGCGGGATGGGGACGATCCCTATCTCGTCGTGGCGGCGGACAAGGGCACGGCGAGTTTTTCGGACACGGCCAATGCCATTGCCATTTCGCGCGGGTTCTGGCTCGGCGATGCTTTCGCTTCGGGCGGTTCGGTGGGCTATGACCACAAGAAAATGGGCATTACCGCGCGCGGCGGCTGGGAAGCGGTAAAGCGGCATTTCCGCGAGATGAACCGCGATATCCAGAGCGAGCCATTCAGTGTCGCCGGCGTTGGCGACATGAGCGGCGACGTGTTCGGCAATGGCATGCTGTTGAGCCCGGAAATCCGGCTCGTGGCAGCGTTCGACCACCGCGATATTTTCATCGATCCGGCGCCGGATGCGGCGGTGAGCATTGCCGAGCGGCAGCGGCTGTTCGCCCTGCCCCGGTCAAGCTGGCAGGACTATGACAAGAGCCTGATTTCGGCGGGTGGCGGGGTGTTTTCGCGCAGCCTGAAGGTCATTCCGCTGAGCGAGGAAATGCAGGCGCTGCTGGGGCTGAAGAAAGCATCGGCGACGCCAAACGAGGTGATGCGCGCCATTCTCTCGGCGCAGGTGGACCTCCTCTGGTTTGGTGGTATCGGGACTTACATCAAGGCAGCCGAGGAAGACGACGCTTCGGTGGGCGACCGGGCCAATGATGCGATCCGCGTCGTGGCCGGCGATGTGCGCGCCAAGGTAGTGGGCGAGGGCGCCAATCTTGGTGTGACGCAGCGTGGGCGTATCGCCTATGCGCTCAAAGGCGGGCGGATCAATACGGACGCCATCGACAATTCGGCGGGCGTCAATTCCTCGGACCTCGAGGTCAATATCAAGATTGCGCTGGCGCCTGTGGTGGCGGCGGGAGCGCTCGGTGAAGAGGAGCGCATTGCGTTTCTGGCCAGTATGACGGACGAAGTGGCGGCGCTCTGTTTGCGGAACAATTATCTGCAGGGGCTGGCTTTGTCGCTGGCCGAACGGGCGGGGACTTCGGAACTGCCGGACCACCGCGTGCTGATCGAAGGGCTCGAAGAGCGGGGGCGGCTTGACCGCGCCGTCGAGTTTTTGCCCAGCGATGCGGTGCTCGATGCGCGGGCGGCGCAGGGCAAGGGGCTGACGCGGCCGGAACTGGCGGTGATCCTCGCCTATGCGAAACTGTCGCTGTTCGATGATCTCCTCGTGGGCCGGGCCATCGACACGCCGTATCTGGCGGGTGAACTGTTCCGCTATTTCCCGCAAAAGCTGCATGAGAGCTATCCCGCAGCAATTGAAGGGCACCGGCTGAAGCGCGAGGTGATCGCGACGGTGCTCGCCAATGCGATGATCAATCGCGGGGGCCCCGCTTTTGTTTCCGAACTGATGGCGGCGACAAGCGCCAGCGCTGGGGAAGTGGCGCTCGCCTATGCGGCGGTGCGCGATATCTATGGCTTGTCGGCGCTTTATGCCGATGTCGATGCGCTCGACGCCAAGGTGCCGGGGGCGGTGCAACTGGCGCTTTATGCGCAGGTGGAGGCCCTGCTCTATCGCGAGGCGCTGTGGTTCCTGCGCAATGGCAATGTCGGGGCGAGCGATGTGGCCGCTTTGGTGGAGCGGCACAAGGCCGGTGTCGAAACGCTGCGTGGCGCGGGGGTGAGCCTCTTGTCAGACAAGGAGCATGTCGCCCTTGCGGCGCGGGTTGGCGCGCTGGTGACGCATGGCGTGGACGAGGCGCTGGCGCGGCGTATCGGGGAATTGCCGGTGATCGGTAATGCCAGCGATATCGTGCTGGTGGCGGAGCGTGCCGGGGTTTCGATCGAGGCGGCGGCGCGAGCCTTCTTTGGCGCGGCGGGGCTGTTCGATCTCTTCCGCATTGTCGAGGAGGGGCGAAACATTGTGCTGGCTGACCGGTTCGATCGCATGGCGCTCGACCGGGCGCTGGCCAACCTGATGCGCGCGCTGCGCGACCTGACGGCGGACGTGCTGAAGGCCGGCGATATTGCCACCTGGCAGAGCCAGCATGAGGCCGGGATCGCGCGAACGGTGAAGGCGGTGACGGAACTGACGGGCGGGGCGGCGACGGTATCGCGGCTGAGCGTGGCGGCGGGGCTGTTGGCGGATTTGGCGCGGGAGGGGTGAGGCCTTTATTTTTGACGTCGGAAGGCGCATATTTTTGCCATGACCCTGACCATCGACATTCCGGAAGCATTGCGCGATCGCGTCCAGGCCATTGCGGCGCGATCAAACCTGACACCCTCGCAGGTTGTTGCGGATGCTCTGGAGCACGGGCTGTCACTTGAGTGGCAGGAGCATTTTATTGCTCAGGTCGAGGCAGGATTGAAGGATGCGGACAACGGTGACTTCGCTTCCGACGCCGAACTTTCGGCGCTCGTCAACAAATACCGCCCCATGTAATGCGCGTTGCCTGGACGCGTCGAGCCTTTCGACATCTGGATGAAATCCAGGAATACATCGCGGGGGACCGCCCCACTGCGGCATTCGAGGTTGTCAAAAACCTGACCGAAAGGACCACGGCGACACTTGGGACCTCCCCCATGGCCGGGCGGCCAGGACGCGTGAAACATACGCGGGAACTGGTCTTTGCAGACCTGCCGTATATCGTCGTCTATCGCGTTGCCGAGCATGTCGAAGTCGTTGGCGTGCTGCATGTGGCGCGAAAATGGCCGCGCCGGTTCGAATAGCTGCCACTCACCCAAAAGTCTGTCTTGTGCCACTGGGCTCGATCGCCATGGTGGCGGGGTTCAATTGGAGATGACCATGACCACGCTCGCCCAATGGCTTGTTGCCGAGACCGAGGATGCTGCGCTGCGGAGCGTGGTGGTGAGTATGGCGGATGCTTCGGCGGAGCTGGCAGCGGTGCTGCGGGTGGCGCCGATTGCCGGGCAAACGGGACTTGCGGGGCACACCAATGTGCAGGGCGAGGCGCAGAAGGCGCTTGATGTCATTTCCAATGATGTGGTGCTGAAGCATCTGCGCGAAAATCCGGCGGTGTCGGTGCTGATTTCGGAAGAGCTGGATGACGCGGTGCATTTTGAGAATCAGGGCGCATTCATTGTTGCGACCGATCCGCTCGATGGGTCTTCCAATCTCGATGTGAATGTAACCGTGGGCACGATTTTTTCGGTGCTGCCGAGCGCGGGTGGGCTCTTGCAGAAGGGGCGCGCGCAGGTGGCCGCCGGGTTTGTTGCCTATGGGCCGGCGACGAGCATGGTCCTGCGGATTGCGGGGGATGTTTCGGTGTTTACGCTCGATGGCGGGGGTGAATGGGTGCAGGTGGTTGCGGCGGCAACGGTGCCTGAAGCTTCGGGAGAATTTGCCATCAACACGGCGCGCGAGCGGTTTTGGGACGCGGCGACGCTGGGCTATGTGAAAGAGAATATTGCCGGGGAAGCGGGCCCGGCGGGCAAGCGCTACAATATGCGCTGGGTGGGCTCGATGGTGGCCGATATCCTGCGGATTTTGATGCGGGGCGGGATTTTTCTCTATCCGCTCGATAGCGAGACCACGAGCAAGGGCGGGCGGTTGCGGCTGCTCTATGAGGCGAACCCGATGGCCTGGCTCGTCGAGGGGGCCGGTGGGCGGTCGACGACGGGGCGGCAGGACATTCTGGATGTGGAGCCGACGGGGATTCATCAGCGGGTGCCTGTCATCCTTGGATCGGCGGAGGAAGTGCGGCGGGTGGAGGACTGGTACGCGAGGGGGTGAAGCGTTTTCGCACTAGCCCTCATGCTGAGGTGTCGGGCTTCCCCAGTAGTTGCGTGCGGTTCAAAATTGCAACGTTGCGATCTTGCGGCTAGAAGCTTCTGTGATGCCCGGCTTTTTCTGCTGCCGGACGGGAGCCAAGATGAGCGACAATTCTCTGCCCAAGACCAATGCCAGCCCCTGGCAGAAGCGCCCTTTTCACCGCCAGTATCTGATGCGGCAGGCCAATGACCTGTTCGATTTTTTCGAAGCGGCTTCGATCAATCCCAAGGGCGGTTTTTTTGAGCTCGATGACGAGGGCATGCCGCTCGACGAGGACAATGCGGTCCGGCAGATCCATGTGACGACGCGCATGATCCATTGCGCCGTGGTGGGGAGCCTGATCGGGCGGCCGGGATCGGACGAGATCATCGACCATGGCATGAACTATCTGTGGAACAAGCATCGCGACGAAAAGCGCGGCGGCTATTTCTGGTCGCTGGATGACAATGGCGTCAAGGATGGCGCCAAGCAGGCCTATGGGCATGCATTTGTGCTGCTGGCCGGGTCGAGCGCCAAGCTCGTCGGGCATCCGCTGGCTGACAAGGTGATTGCCGACGCGACCGAGGTGATCGAGAAGCGGTTCTGGGACGATAGCGTTGGCGCGGTGCGCGAGGAGTTCAGTGCTGATTGGACCGAGGTTCGCGGTTATCGCGGGCAGAATTCCAACATGCACCTGACTGAGGCGCTGATGGCGGCCTATGAGGCGACGGGGCAGCAGCTCTATCTCAAGAAGGCCGAGCACATCGCCGAGTTGATTATCCGCAAGAATGCGGTGCGGCTGGGGCATCGCGTGGCCGAGCACTTTGACGAGTATTGGGTGGTCGACAAGAATTATCGCCACCCCAATGAGATGTTCCGGCCCTCGGGGACGACGCCGGGGCATTGGCTCGAATGGTCGCGCCTCCTCTATCAACTCTGGGTTTTAGGGCTGAAGCAGCATTCGTGGATGACGGACGCCGCGAGGAACCTCTTTCAGCGCTCGATCGAGCTGGGCTGGGACAGGCAACATGGCGGGTTTTTCTATACGCTCGACTGGAACGACGAACCGGCGATCCGCGAGAAGCTCTGGTGGCCGGTGGCGGAGGCGATCGGCGCGGCGTCTTACATTTCGGCGCATGACAACGACGCCTATTTTCAGGTCTGGTATCGCAAGCTCTGGGACTATGCGGAAAACCATGTGATCGACCATGCGCGCGGCGGATGGCTGAGCGAATTGCAGGAAGACCTGACGCCGGCTTCGAACCTCTTTGTCGGCAAGCCGGACATTTATCATGCGCTGCAGGCCTGCCTCATTCCGCTTTATCCGGCGAGCGGCAGCCTGACGCACGGGATTATCGAGCAGGATCACAAGACCCGGTAAGTGCCACGCCCTCGTGGTTCGAGGCTTCGCTTTGCTGCGCACCTCACCATGAGGTCTACTTAAAGAGCGGACTGTGCGAGAAATCGGGCGGCGTGGGACAACCCTGCGCCGCCCGTTGCGTTGTGCCTTCAACCAAGGAGGCAATATGCAGACCCTTTTGAACAAGACCGCATTGGTGACCGGGGCCGGATCGGGCATCGGCGAGGCGACGGCGCTGCTGCTGGCGCGGCATGGCGCCAATGTCGCGGTGTTGAGCAGGACCCGGGAAGAGGTCGATGCCGTAGCGGCGGAGATCGAGAGCCAGGGCGGCAAGGCGATCAGCATTACGGCCGATATTTCGGATGACAAGGACATGGCGCGGGCCATTGCGCTGGTGGCCGAGCGGTTCGGAAAACTCGATATTGTCGTTGCCAATGCGGGGATCAACGGGGTCTGGGCGCCGATCGAGGAACTGACGCCCGAGGAGTGGGACAAGACCATCAGCGTCAACCTGCGCGGCACCTATCTGACGCTGCATCATGCGGTGCCCCGGCTTGAGGCGGCGGGCGGCGGGGCAATCGTGATCATATCCTCGATCAATGGCACGCGGACGTTTACGACGCCGGGAGCATCAGCCTATTCGGCGACCAAGGCGGCGCAGGTGGCCATGGCGCAGCAATTGGCGCTGGAACTGGGGCCGCGCGGGATCAGGATCAACGCGGTGTGTCCCGGGGCGATCGAGAGCGAGATCTCGGACAATACCGAGCAGCGGGGAACGGGGAAAACCGAAATTCCGGTGGAATTTCCGGAGGGGGATATTCCGATTACCGGCGGCAGGCCGGGGAAGGCGGAAGACGTGGCCGAGGCGGTGCTGTTTCTGGTTTCGGATGCCTCGCGGCATATTACGGGGACGCCGGTGTGGATCGATGGGGGACAGGGGTTGTTGCGCTGATTTGCGCCTGGGAGTCCACCCCCTCCCAACCTCCCCCATCAAGGGGGAGGTGCTGGGCCGGTGGCTTGACGTGAGATCGAGCCAATTGCGTTGTCAGCCGGCGGAGACAGGCGTAAAGACGCGCTGACTTTCTCCCAAAAAGCCGGCCAAATGACCGATAGTTCTGTTCTCGTTGCTCCGCTTGATATTACCGATCTTGCTGTCGAGGCTGCGATAAAAGCAGCGGCGGTGATCCTTGATGTCTATGCGCGGCCGATCCATGCGGTGGCGAAATCGGACGGGTCGCCGGTGACGGAGGCGGACGCGGCGGCTGAAGCGATCATTATTGCCCATCTCAAGGAAACCGGACTGCCGGTTCTGGGCGAAGAGAGCGTGGCGGCGGGGATTATTCCCAAGCTGGGCGAGCGGTATTTCGTGGTCGATCCGCTCGATGGGACCAAGGAATTCATCAAGCGCAATGGCGAATTCACCGTCAATATCGGGCTCGTCGAACATGGCAAGCCCAGCATGGGCGTGGTGCTGGCGCCGGTGACGGGCGAGATTTTCGTCGGCGATGCCGAGGGCGCCTGGACCGGGCGGGTGGTCGATGGCCTCGTGACCGGGAAGCGCGCGATCACGGTTGGCTGGTTGCCGCGTCTTCGGATCGTTGCCAGCCGGTCGCATGGGCATGAGGCGCTCGAAAAGCTCTGCCAGACGCTCGATGTCGAAAGCGATGTGTCGGTGGGATCGTCGCTAAAATTCTGTCTTTTGGCACGCGGCGATGCGCAGCTTTACCCGCGCTTTACCCCAACTTGCGAATGGGACACGGCGGCAGGTCAGGCGGTACTGGAAGCGGCGGGGGGAGCCGTGGTAACACTGGATGGTGCCCCGATGCGCTATGGCAAGCATGAACTGAACTTTCTCAACCCGTACTTTGTGGCTGCTGCGAGCCTTGACCTGGCGCAAAGAGCGGCAAGAGAAATGCGAGAACTGCTGGCGTAACGCTGCTGCAATGTGAGGTCTCTATAGACTTGGTGCATGGGCAAGTGGCGCGGCATGCAACAGACGCTTAACTGATCTGCGCGATCACACCCCTCGTAAATCTTGTGCAGCGGGGGTTGTATATATATAGCCCCAGCATATATCGAACCGGCATAGAGCTGGGAGGATTGTGCTTGATGAATGTGCGGACGCTCTGTCTATCGGTGCTCTACGAGGGTGAAGCCACGGGTTATGACATCCGTCGCATGTGCACCGAGGGCGACTTCTCCTATTTCGTCGAGGCCAGTTTTGGCTCGATCTATCCCGCGCTCGCCAAGCTTGAAGACGATGGTCTGGTGACCAGCCGCACGGTGCCGCAGGACGGCAAGCCGGCGCGCAAGGTCTATTCGATTACCAAAGAGGGACGTCAGGCTTTTACCAAGGAACTGTCCGCGCCACTGGGCGAAGACGTTTTTCGCAGTCCGTTTCTCCTGCTGGCACGGTTTGTCAGCATCTTGCCGCAAGATCTGGTGGCCAATCGGGTCAAGGAACACGTCGCCCGCATCACCACGGAACGGCAACAACTGGACCAGGTGCGGTCCGAACAGGAATGCAGCCCGGCTGATTGCTGGGTCATCAATTACGGTCGTGAAGTTTTGGGCGTTGCAGAGAAGTATCTGCGTACCAATATGCACGAACTGATCAACTTATCGCGAGCCGACGAGCGCAAGGACGCGGCGGAATAAAAGGGGCAGATATTCTATGCGTGCATTGTTTTCCTATGGCCTGGCGCTACTGATCCTTCTCGGAGCGGGCGCCTGGCTCACCACTGGTACCCTCGTGCAGGGCGGCAACGGCCCCGGCAACGGCGAAAAGCCCATCGTCTCCGTTATCGAAGGCGAAGAGCATGGCCCCATCCACAACGCGCTGGCAGGCGCCGGCGTGCTGGCGGAGCACCATGCACCCGAGATTGACCCTGCCCTGACCATTGCTCAACGCAATGAAACCACGACCGGTTCCAATGCCCCGCTGCCGGACGTGCGGACGCAGACCTTTACCGCCCAGCCCATGCCGGTCGAAGTGCCGCTGCGTGGCCGCACCCGGGCCAAGGCCACGGTGACCGCGGTCGCTGAAACCGCCGGCACGGTGGACATTGTGCATGTGACCAAGGGCCAGCGCGTCGAGGTGGGTGACCTCCTCTGCACGCTCGACCAGGGGACGCGCGTTGCTGCCGTCGCCCAGGCGCAGGCCGGCGTCGATCAGGCCAATGCGGCTCTTGCCCAGGCTCAGCTTAACTTCGACACCAATGCGGGCCTTCGCGAAAAAGGCCTTGCTGCTGCCAATACCGCCAACGCTGCCGACGTGGCCCTTGCCCAGGCCAAGGCCGGCGTGAGCCAGGCCGCTGCCGGTCTCGACAATGCCAAGGCCGAACTCGACCGCACCGAAATCACCGCCAAGGTTGGCGGGCTCGTGCAGGACCCCCTGGCTCTGGCCGGTTCGATGCTGAATGCCGGTAGCCCTTGCGCCACCATCGTCCAGCTCGATCCGATGGTTTTTGCCGGCATGGTGCCGGAAAAGCATATCGGCCTTGCCAAGCTCGGTCTCGTCGCGTCCATCAAGACCGTGACCGGTCAGGCTGTCGAGGGCAAGGTGACCTATATCGCCTCGCAGGCCGACAATGCCACCCGCGCCTTCCCTGTCGAAATCGAAATCCCGAATGCCGACTTTGCCATCAAGGATGGCGTGACCGCCGAAGCCGTCGTCAATCTTGGCGCTGCGCCGGGCCATCTGCTGCCGCAATCGGTGCTGACGCTTGACGACGAAGGTACGCTCGGCGTGCGGACCGTGGAAAACGGCGTCGTGGCGTTCCACGAAGTGACCATCGTCAGCGACACCCGCCAGGGCGTCTGGGTGACGGGCCTGCCCGTGGTGAGCGAAGTGATCACCGTCGGCCAGGAAGGCGTGACTGCGGGACAGGCCGTCAAGGCCAGCCCCGCTCCTAGTTCGACCGAAACCGCAGCCAGCTAAGGACGAGTTTCATGCTCGACTTCATTGAAAAAATTCTGAGGATGCCGAGGGTCGTCCTCACCGTCATGGCGATCGTCCTGGCGGCTGGTACGGCGGCGTATCTCTCCATGCCCAAGGAGAGTTTCCCGGCCATCGACATTCCCTATCTCTACGTCTCGATCAGCCAGACGGGGGTGTCGCCGCGCGACGCGGAAAATCTGCTGGCCAAGCCGGCGGAAGAAGAACTGGCCAATCTGCCAGGCCTGCAGAATATCACCTCGACTTCGACCACCGGCCACGCCTCGGTGATCCTTGAATTCGACGTCAATACCAACAAAGATCAGGCCCTCCAGGATACGCGCGCCAAGATGGACGCGATCAAGGCCAAGTTGCCTGCCGATGCCGATGACCCGACGGTCAGCGAAATCGACTTTATCGGCCCCGTCATGTCGGTGGCCATCTATGGCACGGCGCCTGAAAAGGAACTCAACCGTCGCGCCGAACAGCTCCAGGATGCGCTCGAAGCGCTGGGCGATGTGCGCGAAGTCAAGCTTTCGGGCGCCCGCAAGGAACAGCTCGAAGTTCGCATCGACCTCTTGCGGCTGGAAGCCTATGGCCTGACGGCCAGCCAATTGTTCGATGCACTGGCGCGCAACAACATGGTGGTGCCCGGCGGCACGCTCAACACCGGACAGGGCTCGTTCAATATCGAAGTGCCCGGCATGGTCAGCAATGCGCAGGACGTTTACGACCTGCCGATCAAGACCGATGGCAATACCGTCGTTACCTTCGGCGATGTGGCAACCATCACCCGCACGCTGGCCGACGCCACCGAATATACCCAGGTGAACGGCTCTCCGGCGCAGATTCTCGGCGTTTCCAAGAAGGCCGGCACCAATATCATCGACGTGTCGAACCAGATTCGTGCAACGACGGCGGAACTGGCGAAAAGCTGGGGCAACGGGGTCGGCTACAGCTTCTTCCTCGATCAGGCTGAAACCACGACCAATCTTTTCCGCTCGCTGGAAGCTGCCGTTCTCACCGCCGTGGCGCTGGTGCTGATCACCTGTATCGCAACGCTGGGCCTGCGCCCCGCGCTGATGATCGGTCTATCGATCCCGCTCTCGTTCATGATGGCGTTCCTCGTTGCGGAAATGCTGGGCATGACCATCAACATGATGGTGATGTTCGGGCTCGTGATCGCGGTGGGTGTGCTCGTCGACGACCCTGTGGTGGTCGTTGAATATGCCGAGCGAAAACTGATGGAAGGCGTTCCCAAGAAGGAAGCCTTCATCATGGCGATGCGAAAAATGTTCGTGCCGGTGGTGGGCGCTACGGCGACCACGCTCGGTGCCTTCATTCCGCTGCTGTTCTGGCCGGGCATTATCGGCAAGTTCATGAGCTATCTGCCGATGATCGTGATCATCGTCATGATCGCCTCGTTCATTTCCGCTTTGATCTTCATGCCGGTTATCGGCTCGGTGATCGCCTCGACCCATGTCGACCCGGTGGAAAAGGCCAAGGCCGATATCGTCATGTATCCCGACAAGTTCGACACCAAGAAGGTGACGGGCCTGACCGGGCTATATGTGCGCATGATGGAGAAGCTGATCTCCTGGCCGGTGCCGACGCTGGCTGTCGGGTTCGGCATCATCGTCGCGATTTTTGCCCTCTATATCGCCAATCCGACCGGCACGGAGGCCTTCCCTGCCTCCGAACCTGAATATGCGACCGTCGCCGTGGTGGGTCAGGGCAATTACTCGCCCGAGGAAATCCGCGACATGCTGATCGAGGTCGAGGACCAGCTGTTGCAGGTCAACGGCATCCAGGACGTGATCATGCAGTTTGGCACCACCGGCGCCGCCGGCACCATGCCACCCGACACGATCGGTAACTTCCAGCTGCAGCTCGTCAACTGGAACCACCGCGTCAAGGCCGAGCAGATCTTTGCCGACATTCGCGGCCGCGTCGCTGGGATCGCGGGGCTTGATGTCCAGGTTCTGGCGGTCGAGAACGGTCCGCCGGCAGGCAAGGACATCAACCTGCGCGTCGAAAGCAAAAACTATGACGAGCTGGTGCCCGTCGTGGCTGCTATTCGAGATCATCTGGCCACCTGGCCCGAAATTGTCGATGCCGAAGACGGCCGCCCCTCCCCCGGTATCGACTGGCAGATTACTGTCGATCGTGCGGAAGCGGGCAAATATGGCATCGGTGTGCGTGAACTCGTGCCCTATGTGCAGCTGATCACCAATGGCGTGAAGCTCGGCACCTATCGTGACGAGGAAGGCGACGAACTCGATATTCGCGTTCGCCTGCCCAAGGATGAGCGCACTTTCGACGCGCTCGACAGCATGCGCATCGCCACCCAGAACGGCATGGTCCCGGTTTCGAACTTCATCGACCGCAAGGCTGTGCCAAAGGTTGCCAATATCGAGCGCCGCAACCAGGTCTATGTGATGAACGTGGCTGCGGGCCTCGTGAACCTGCCTGAAGGCGTCTATGCCGCCGACAAGGTGGCCGAGCTGCAGAAGTGGATCGGCGAGCAGGGTTTCCCCGATAGCGTCAATGTCGCTTTCGGCGGTGCCGAAGAGCAGATGGGCGACGCGAATGCCTTTATCGTCACGGCGATGGGCATGGCCATGGCCCTGATCTTCTTCATCCTGCTGCTCGAATATAACAGCTTCTACCAGGTGATGGTGACGCTCTCGACGGTGGTGATGTCGGTGGCGGGCGTGCTTTTGGGCATGCTGGTCACGGGGATGAGCTTCTCGGCGATCATGACCGGTCTCGGCATCGTGGCACTGGCGGGTATTGTGGTGAAGAACGGCATCGTTCTTATCGACACCTACAATGACTATAACCGCCATCAGCACGTGGAACCGGTCAAGGCCATGCTGCTGACCGTCAGCCAGCGTGTCCGTCCGGTGCTGCTGACCGCGTTCCTGACGGCGCTGGGCGTTATCCCGATGTGGGCAAACGTCGAGTTCGACTTCATCCGCCGTGAAATCGTCATCGGCGGCCTTGCCGGCTCGTGGTTCATCCACCTTTCGGCAGCGCTGGTTTCGGGCCTGTTCTTCTCGACCCTGCTGACGCTGATCATGGTGCCGGTGATGATCACCGCGCCGAGCGTGATGTGGAAGCAGATCAAGTGGGCGGGCGCGAACTTTGCCAGTATCAGCCAGTGGGCAACGAGCCCGTTCCGCGGCAAGGCGGTGGCGACACCGGCCGGGTTTGACGGCGTGGCTGTGGAAGTGCCTGATGATGCCGATGGCAAGAAGTATGTCGTGAGCAAGGAAGCCGGGCTCGGCGACAAGGAAAAGGACGACCGTCGCGACGCGGCGGAGTGATCTGGAAGAAGCATGAATGGGAAAGGCCCGCAGTGATGCGGGCCTTTTTGTTTTGGCAGGGGCTGGAATTTCTCTCGCTAAAGCGCTAAATATCCATTTTAGCTAATTCAGCCAAGGAGGCTACTGTGGCCGAAATTTCTGCAACCGAAGCCAAGAACAAGTTCGGTCAGGTTCTGGAAATGGCGCAAGCCGGACCGGTGCGCATTCAGAAGAATGGACGCGATGTAGCCGTGGTTTTGTCGCCCGAGCAGTATGCGGCATTGCAGGAGCAAAGCGTCGCGCCTCGCGTCAATCCGCTGATCGTAAAGTTGCATGGCGAGAGCATCAAGCGTTGGGGCAAGGTCTACGAAGCGCTGGCAAAGTAGGCCATGGCAGCGCGAATTTACCTCACGCTGGATGACGTTCTCTGGATACATGACGAGCAGCTTCGCCGCTACGGTGGAGCGCAGGGTGTTCGCGATAGAGGGCTGCTCCTCTCGGCCCTCCTCCGCCCACAAACTGGATACTACTCGGACACGATAGAGGAAGCGGCAGCGCTATGGGAAAGCCTGACGATGAACCACGGCTTCATCGACGGGAACAAGCGGGTTGCTTTTGCCAGCGCAGTTATCTTCCTCCAAGCAAACGGCATAGAGCCGGTAGGCCGAGAGGAGCACTGGATAGAGTTCATTTATGCCAACCTTGACGCCGGCACCTTTCGCAAGGACGTGCTTGAGACATGGCTGCATGAGCATACCGCGCCATTGCCTTGAGGGCGTATAGCAAAGCCAGCGCCGGTCCTAGACAGCTTCGAACTGGTGCAGGCGCCAGTCGTCGCCGTCGAAATGGATGTCGCGGCTGGAGGGGCTTTGGAGCGCGAGGGCTTTTGGCCAGAAGGTTTGGGCGGCACGGTTGGCGTGAGGGACCGCGATGTGCCATTGGCCGGGGTGGGCTTGCAATGCTTGCTGGATGGCGGCGCGGCCGGTGCCGCTGCCGCGGTAGGCCTTGAGGACGAAAAATTCGGCCATGAACCAGCAGGGCGCCCTGCCGGTAAGCGGGCATTCGTCGATGACGAGGGCGAAGCCGGCGATCTCGTCGTCTGACATGATGAAATGGGGGAAGCGCCAGAAGCGGTCGAGGAAATCGTAGGCGTAGCGGCCATCGGCGCCCACCGGGAACGGCATGAACTCGGTCATGTCGTGGAGGTAGAGCTGGAGCAGGTTGGCGATGACGGGCTTTTGGCCGGGGCGTGCAGGGATGAGGCTGATGGCGGACATGGGGCGAGGTTAGGCAGAGCCATCGAGGTTAGGCAAGTCCGCCCAACGGCCGCACTAAACAGAGGTCCCCGCTTTCGCGGGGATGACACTGAGTGTGGGGGTGTTGAGGCGCCGCCTTGAGGGCGACGCCTTTTCTTACTCCGCTGCCGGCGCTCCGCGCTTAACAAAACCGTCGGGGTCTTCCTGGGCGAGGGCCAGGGCTTCTTCGGCTTCGGTGGCTTCGCGCTGGCGGCTCCACATCTGGGCGTAAAGGCCGTTTTGGGCGAGGAGCTGGGCGTGGCTGCCGCGCTCGGCAACGAGACCTTCGCGGAGGACCAGGATTTCGTCGGCATTGATCACCGTCGAGAGCCGGTGGGCGATGACGACGGTGGTGCGGTTGCGCGAGACGACGTCAAGGGCAGCCTGAATGTCGCGCTCGGTCTTGGTATCGAGGGCGGAGGTCGCCTCATCGAGGATGAGGATGGACGGGGCCTTCAAAATCGTGCGGGCGATGGCGACGCGCTGCTTTTCGCCGCCCGAGAGTTTCAGGCCGCGTTCGCCGACCGGGGTTTCATAGCCCTTGGGGAGACGCTCGATGAAGGAGCCGACCTGGGCCATCTGGGCGGCTTGGCGAACCTCTTCAGCGGATGCACCGGGGCGGCCATATTCGATATTGTAGCCGATGGAGTCGTTGAAGAGCACGGTATCCTGCGGGACCATGCCGATGGTGGAGCGCAGGCTTTCCTGCGTTACATCGCGCAGGTCCTGCCCATCGATGGTGATGCGGCCGCCGGTGACATCGTAGAAGCGATAGAGGAGGCGCGAGATGGTCGACTTGCCCGCGCCTGTGGGGCCGACGATGGCGACAGTCTTGCCGGCGGGCACGTCAAAACTGACGCCTTTGAGGATAGGGCGGTCGGCATCGTAGTGGAAGGTGACGTCCTCGAAGCGGATGACCGGACCAGAAACGGCGAGCGGCTTCGCATCGGGCTTGTCCTGGATTTCGGGGTCCTTATCGAGGAGCTTGAACATTTCCTCGATGTCGGTGAGGCCCTGGCGGAGTTCGCGATAGACGAAACCGATGAAATTAAGCGGGCGGTAGACCTGCATCAGGAAGGTGTTGAGCAAGACGAAATCGCCCAGCGTCAGACGGCCATCCATGACGCCGAGAATGGCCATGATGGAGATGACGAGGAAGCCGCCATAGAAGATGACGGCCTGGCCGAAATTGAGCCAGCCGAGCGAGGTCCAGATGCGGATGGCGGACTTTTCGTAAGTCGCCATGGAGCGATCATAGCGCTCGGCTTCCATCTTCTCGTTGGCGAAGTATTTGACCGTCTCGTAATTGAGGAGGCTGTCGATGGCCTTGCCGTTGGCGTCCGTGTCGGAATCGTTCATCTCCCGACGGATGGCGATGCGCCAGTTGGAGGCCTTGATGGTGAAATAGAGATAGGCCCAGATCATCACCACCAGGACGCCGACATAGCTGATGCCGAAGAGCCAGACGAAGATGACGGCGACAACGATGAATTCGATAATCGTCGGTACAATGTTGAGCATGGCGAAGCGGACGACCGTTTCGATGCCCTTGGTGCCGCGCTCGATGACGCGGGAGAGGCCGCCGGTGCGGCGCGCCAGGTGGAAGCGCAGCGACAGACGATGGACGTGATGGAAGGTTTCGAGCGCCAACTTGCGCACGGCATGCTGACCGACGCCGGCAAAGAGCACGTCGCGCAACTGCTGGAAGGCAGCATCGATGATGTTGCCGAGGACATAGGCGATGACCAGCACGACGGGAATGGCGAGGCCGAGGATCAGCTGGCTATCGGCGTCGGTTCCATCGAGGCTGTCGATGATGCCCTTATAAGCAAAGGGGACGAGCGTGGTCGCGACTTTGCTGACCACCAGCGCGCCGAGGGCGAGGACCACCTGCAGGCGCAGATCGGGCCGGCCATCGGGCCACATATAGGGCCAGAGATTGCGAACGGTAGAGAATACAGAGCCTTCATCCGCGCTAACGGATGGCTTCTTTTCAGTGCTGTTATTAGCCATTAGGCCGGTTCCGCTTCCTTGTGGGGCGCTTGGAAGTTGAGGCCTGTAAGGAGGCCTCCAAAGGCGGTGCCGATTTCGGACAGCCGGTCATGCCGGATCATGTAGCGATTACGCGTGCCATGAGGCTTGCGCTCGATCAGGCCAGCGTCGAGCAGCACCTTGATGTGCTGGGAAACGGTGGACTGGGCGAGGGGCAAGGATTCGGTGACATCACCACAGCAACATTCCCGCTGCTGCTGGCTCGCGATGAACCGCAGGATGTTGAGCCGGACGGGATGACCCAGGGCTCGCATGATGTTGGCGATGTCGTCGTCTTGCATGGGGCCGCCGAATTAATCGGTGAATTGCGATGAACATGGTGAGGATTGGGTGGAAGGTCAATCCCTGAGGGTTAGATCGTGGGCAGAAATACGGCATGAAGCTGGGGATTGGCGCTTGCCGATCACCCCCTCCCGGCCTCCCCCATTCAGGGGGAGGTGAAGAGACAGTGCTTCAAAGGCAGAAATGGCGCCCGGGGGCGCCATTCTGTGTCAGTAGCCTATTGCGGGAGGCTGAAGACCTGGCCGGGATAGATGCGATCGGGATCGCGGATCTGGCCGGTATTGGCATCGTAGATGGTCGTATATTTGATGCCTTCGCCATAGACGCGGCGGGCGATGGTCCAGAGATTGTCACCACGGCGGATGATGGCCTTGCCCGAGGCGAACCGCTGGGCATCGGGAGAACCGACGGAAACGGCCACCATGGTGGGCACGGCGGGTTCGGCGGCGGGCTGTGGAGCCGCGGGGGTTTCTGCCACTGCGGCTGGGATGGCAGGGGCTGCGGGTGCAGGTGTTGCCGGGGTGGGTGTTGCAGCAGGAGCCGGCGTCGCGGCGGGCGTCGCGGCCGGTGCCGGTTGGGCTGGCGTTGCGACGGTAGTCTCTGCGGGTGCTGCGGCAGGAGCCGCGGGCGCGGCAGACGTCGCCGGCTCGGCCGCTGGAGCAGAGGCGGGGGCCGTTGTGGCCGCGGGCGCTGCGGCCGGAGCTGCAGGCGTCGCATCGGCGCTGGCGACGGCAGTGGCCGGCTCGGTGGCGACCGGCGCTGTCGCGACCGCCGTAGCCGGCGCTGGCGCTGGCATATCGACGACGAAATCGACTTCGGCGCGAGCGATCACGTCGGGTGAACCGGCGGCAAGCAGGTCGGCGCGGACGCGTTGGCTGGGGGCATCGAGGACGTCGCCAGCCTCGATCAGCCAGCGGCCGCCTTCGATGGTGGCGTCGGCAATGAAGGTATCATCGACATAGAGGCGGACAATGCCGCCTTCAGGGCCGGCGCCGGCAAAGAAGGTACGGTCACCTTCGATTTCGATGGCGTCGATGGTGGGCGGTGCGTCGGCAAGCTGGGCTGCCGGGACGGCAGCGGGTGCGGCCGGCGCCACCGGAGTTGCGGCGGGAGCAGCGGGGGTTGCCGGTGTGGGTGCGCTTGCCACGGCAGGAGCGGCCGTTTCGGCGGGTGCTGCGGGCGCGGGTGCCGGGGCAGGCTCGGCCGGGACCGGCGGCGCTGCGGCCGGTGCGGGTGTTGCTGGAGCGGCGGGGGCCTCTGCCACTGCTGTCGGCGCGGGCGTTTCGGCCGGGGCCGCGGGCGTTGTCTCGGGGGCGGCAGGCGCTGGAACTGGTGCGGCGGCGACGGCCGCCGGTGGTGCTGAAGCGGGGGCTGCAGGGGCGGCGGGTTCTGCGGTAGCGACAGCCGTCGTCGCCGGGGTATCGGTATGGGTCAGGCCTTGCAGGACTTCGCTTGCCTGGCCTGGAGCGCTGGCGACGACCAGGGGCTGGGTTGATTTGTCGTCGTTGATGACGACGACGAAGGACTGGGCCGCCCTGCCCTCCTTGCCACGTTCGGCGAGGGTAATTTCAACGCCGCCGGCCGGCAGGGGCTGATCGGGCACAAAAACCCAATCGCCGGAGCTTTCGACGGTGGTGCTGCCGAGAAGAGCATCGTCGGAATAGACTTCCACTTCGCTGCCGGGCGTGCCGCTGCCGGCGATCACCACCGAGCCATCGGGCTCGGCGCGAAGAAGGCCGAAGGTTGCGGCAACGAGATTTTCCGGAACATCGGCGGGCGGCGCGACATCGAGGGCGGGCGCAGTGAGCTGCGTTTCGGGTTCGGCGGGAGCAGCCGGCACGGCGGCCGGCGTTTCGGCTTCTGCCACCGCATCGACCGGCTTGGGGAACAGGCCGGCATCGGCCAGCTTGCCCCTGATGCACTGGCCCATGCCGTCGGCGCTGTTGAAGCAGGTTACCGCGGTTGGGGCGACAAAGACGCCGGCGATGACGAGCAAAGTGACGGCAACTGCCCCGATGGTCAGGGCGAGAGGTCGTTTCGGAGCAGTTTCGGCCAGTTTGTCCTCCCGGACGGTTGTCAGCCAGTCGCCTTTTGGGCCGGCCGCGCAGTCGTCAATACTGAGGATGACTGCACCGCTTCAGTCTTCAACAGCTTGTATGTGATTGATTCATACAGAGCTTCAAAGGACGCATCAATGATATTGGACGAAACGCCAATGGTGCTCCACCGCTCGCCGCTGCTGTCCTTGCTTTCAACCAGTACACGGGTGACCGCGCCCGTGCCACCGTCGAGGATACGCACCTTGAAGTCGACCAGTTCGAGATCCTCGATGCGCGAGGAATAAATGCCGAGGTCTTTCCGGAGCGCCTGATCTAGGGCATTGACCGGGCCATTGCCTTCGGCGACGGACATGAGCAATTCGCCCTGGACGCGGACTTTTACGACGGCCTCGGTGACGGTGATTTCTTCGCCTTGAGCGTTATGGCGCCGTTCGACCATGGCGCGATAGTGTTCCACATCGAAGAAGCTGGGGAGCGTGCCGAGGACGGAGCGCGCGAGGACGGCGAAGGAGGCATCGGCGCCGTCATAGGAATAGCCCTGGGCTTCGCGCTCTTTGACGGTGGCGAGCAGCTTTTCGAGGCGCGGGTCGTCTTTTTCGAGCACGATATCGTGGCGCGCGAGGGCGGTGAGCAGGTTGGATTTACCGGCCTGCTGGGAGACCATGATGGCGCGTTCATTGCCGACGCTTTCGGGCTGCACGTGCTCGTAGGTCGAAAAATCCTTGAGGAGGGCAGAGGCGTGGATGCCGGCCTTGGTGGCAAAGGCCGCGGCGCCGACATAGGGCGCCTGGCGCGCGGGGGCGCGATTGAGGCGATCGTCGAAGGCGCGGGAGATGTGGGTCAGGCGCTCGAGTTTTTCGGGCGTGATGCCGGTTTCGAAGCGCTCGGCATAATAGGGTTTGAGGACCAGCGTCGGGATCAGGGTGACGAGATTGGCATTGCCGCAGCGCTCGCCGAGGCCATTGAGCGTGCCCTGGACCTGACGCACGCCGGTTTCGACGGCGGCGAGCGCATTGGCGACGGCCTGGCCGGTGTCGTCATGGGGGTGGATGCCGAGTTTTTCGCCGGGCGCGAACTTCAGCACTGTGCCGACGATGGTGCGGATTTCGGAGGGCATGGTGCCGCCATTGGTGTCGCAGAGGACGACCCAGCGGGCGCCGGCTTCGAGAGCCGTGGTGACGCAGGAGAGGGCGTATTCGGGATTGGCTTTGAAACCATCGAAAAAATGTTCGAGGTCGATCAGCACTTCCTTGCCGGCGGCAGCGGCCGTGCGCACCGTATCGGCGAGGCCTTCGAGGTGTTCCTCGGTGGTGGAGGCGAGGGCGAGTTCGACCTGATAGTCCCAGGCTTTGGCGACAAAGCAGGTGGCCGCGGCGGCCGAATTGACGAGGCCTTGCACGCCGGGATCATTGGCGGCGGAGCGCCCTGCCCTTTTGGTCATGCCGAAGGCGGTGAAGGTGGCTTTCTTGGTGCGCTGCTTTTCGAAAAAGGCAGTGTCGATCGGGTTGGCACCGGGATAGCCGCCTTCGATATAGTCGACGCCAAGCTCTTCGAGCAGTTCAATAATGGCGATCTTGTCCTCGAGCGAAAATTCTACGCCGGCCGTCTGCGCACCGTCGCGCAGGGTCGTGTCGAAAAGATAGAGGCGGTCTCGGGACATTTTTCGGGGGCCTGTTTTGGTCTTTAGTTATTTCGAGGGCCAGGTGGCCGTGTCGTGGTCGGGGTGCTGATTGTTGGTGGACTTGATGCCGGGCGCCTCTTCGAGCATCTCGACCTCGGTGGTATCGAGCCAAGGCGTCGCCGCCAGGGTTTGGAACCAGGGAACGCGCCCTTCGATGCCGCAATGGACATTGGCGGGGAAATCTTCGGGGTGATCGAGGGAGCCGGTGGTGAAATTGATGTGGCCGCCGTTGATGTTTTCGTAGAACAGCGGCGTGCCGCACTTAGCGCAGAAGCCACGATCGACATGTTCGGAACTGCGGAACCGGGCCGGCTGGCCGCGCGTCCAGGTGATTGCTTCTCTTGGCGCGGCGACGAGCGCGATGAAGATATTACCGGCAGCTTTTTGACACATACGGCAGTGGCAGATGTGCGAATTGTCCAGCATTTCCGTCGCGTGATAGCGCACGGCGCCGCATTGGCAGCCGCCGCTGACTTCCTTGGCGTAGCGATCCATCAGCTTTTCTCCTTTGGGGGCCAGGCTTCCGTATCGTGATCAGGATGCTGATGATTGCTGCGCTCGACAGCATTAACGAGCGCGTCATCGCCCTGGCCGGTGATGGTTGCGATATGGGCGACGGCTTCGGCGGCCCAGGAAATGCGGCCCTCTTCGCCATAGAAGTGGGTGGGACGCATGGCCTCGGGATCATCAAGCGAACCGAGCGTGATCGACACCCAGGTGTCATCGGGCGTGCGCCAGGCGAGCGGGGTGCCGCAGGCCGCGCAGAAACAGCGCTCGCCTGCGTCGGACGTGCGGAACACGGAGAAATGGCCGCGCGTCAATTCGAAGAAGCGCGCGGGCACGCCGGCAAAGCTGCCGAAGAGATTGCCCGAGGCCTTTTGGCACATGCGGCAATGACAGATGCAGGGGCGCGCGGGCCGACGGTGGAGCGCATAGCGCACCGCCCCACACTGGCAGCCGCCGGTGATCCGCACATCGTCTCCGCTCTCGTCCTTGCGCCAGGCTAGGCTCTCCTCCGTGCCGGACATGCTATTCGTGCCTCGGCGGCCAGGCTTCGGTGTCGTGGTCCGGATGCTGGTTGGAATGGATGCCGGCCATGAAGTCGCGCCATTCGTCGCTCACCTCGCTGCGCACCGGCAGACTGGTCAGCGTGTCGAAGAAGGGCAGTTTGTCGGCGAGATTGACCTGGATTTCGGGGGCAGCGACGCTGGGGTCATCGAAGGCGCCGATGGCGAGTTCCAGCCCGAAACGGGTTTCATAAGCGAGCGGGGTGCCGCACTCGCCGCAAAAGGCGCGGCGGGCGGCGTCCGAACTCTGGAACCATTTGGGTTCGCCACGGGTCCAGGTGGCATTGTGGGACGTTACCAGCGGACCGAAGAAGCCGCCGAATGCCTTCTGGCACATGCGGCAATGGCAGATGGAGGGCCGGCCGAGACGTGTGACGCGGAAACGAACCGCGCCACACTGACAGCCCCCGGTATGGGCTTCATTCTGGGGCATGACAGACTACTTCTATGTTGTTGCCGTCGGGATCGAGGACGAAGGCGGCGTAATAGTTTTCGCTGTAGTGCGGGCGGAGGCCCGGGCCGCCATTGTCACGGCCACCAGCGGCCATTGCAGCCGCATAGAAGGCGTCGATCGCAGCGCGATTGTCCGACGAGAAGGCATAGTGGCGGCCGGGGCCGGTATCCTTGGCTTCGGTGAGCCAGAAATCGGGATGGCCCTTGCCATAGCCGCCGACTTTTACGCCGCCGGTATATTCTTCCGGCACCTGCATAAGAAGGCTGATGCCCATGGGGGCGAAGGCAGCGTCGTAGAAGGCCTTGGCCTTGTTCCAGTCTGCAACGAGAATTCCGACGTGATCAAGCATGGTTCTTACTCCAGTGTTGGAACGGCCATGGAGACGGGGAAGTGGTGACAGGGCGTGTCAGGAAGCGTGCTGTCATTGGGGATTCTCGTGCAGAGTGGCCCAGATGGTTTCGCTGATGTCGTCGGGGCGGGCGAGGATGCCGTTGTTCCAGAGGCGGAGGAGGCGGAAATTTTGCGCGCGGAGATAGGCGTCGCGGACGAGGTCGCGAGGGGATTCGGCGTGCCGGGAGCCGTCGGCTTCGATGATGAGTCGGGCGTTGAGACAGGCGAAGTCCGCGATGTAGCGGCCGATGGTGTATTGGCGCCTGAATTTGAAGCCAGAGAAGCGACGATTTCGCAGCATGAAACACAACCGTTCTTCGGCCTCGGTTTGCTCATGGCGCATAGAACGAGCTCGTCCGCGCATCAGACCCGAGATGGTCCGATGTTTTGGGGAAGAATACCCCTCATCCGCCCTTTGGGCACCTTCTCCCGCAAGGGGAGAAGGCAGGTTCGAGCTTGCCTCTGGCAGAGTGCCAGCCGCAAGCGCCGGATTTCCCTCGCCCCTTGCGGGAGAGGGTGGATCGGCCGGAGGCCGGGACGGGTGAGGGGTTTGTTCGGGAGCCCGAAAACTCACCTCTTCACCTCCCACTTGGTCGCGCGCTGGCCTTGTTCGTCCTTGTAGTCGAGGAGGGCGATGCCTTGTTCGGCCAGCTCGTTGCGGATGGTGTCGGCTTTGGCGAAATCCCTGGCGTTGAGGGCTTCGAGGCGGGCGGCGATGGCGTTGGCGATGTGGGCGGGGGCTTCCCAGCCGTCTTCGGACGAAAGCAGGCTATCGAGGCTGAAGCCGAGGAAGCGCAGGGTGGCGGCGAGGCAATGTTTGGCATTGCCCTCTTCGCGGTTGGCTTTCTTGGCGATGAAATCGAGCGCGACGCTGGCGCGATGGAAGTTGAGGTCGTCGGCAAGCTCCTTGACGACGGAGGCGTCCGGAGCATCGCCTTCGGCCAGCGTGGCGCCGCGGGCGGCGCGTTGCCAATCGCGGAGCTTTGCCTCGGCCTCTTCGAGGCGCTTCACCGTAAAATCGATGGGCTCGCGATAGTGAGTCATGAGCATGGCGAGGCGCAGAACGTCGCCGATCCAGGCACGGCCGCCCATGGCGCCGGTTTCGAGCAGTTCGTTGATGGTGACGAAATTCCCGAGGCTCTTGGACATTTTCTGGCCTTCGACCTGCAGGAAGCCGTTGTGCATCCAGACATTGGCCATGGCATGGGTGCCGTGAGCGCAACGGGATTGGGCGATTTCGTTTTCGTGGTGGGGGAAGATCAGGTCTAGCCCGCCGCCGTGAATGTCAAAAGTCTGGCCGAGATAGCGCTCGGACATGGCGGAGCATTCGATATGCCAGCCGGGGCGGCCGCGGCCCCAGGGGCTGTCCCAGCCGGGTTCGCTATCCGAGGAGAGCTTCCAGAGGACGAAATCGGCCGGGTCTTCCTTATGGGCTTCGACCGCGACACGGGCGCCGGCGAGATTGTCTTCAAGATTGCGGCCGGAGAGCTGGCCGTAATCTGCCATAGAGCGGGTGCGAAAGAGCACTTCGCCATTGGCATTGTAAGCGTGATTGCGCTCGATCAACGAGGTGATCAGGGTCTGCATGCCCTCGATATTATCGGTGGCGCGGGGCTGATGGGTCGGCTGGAGCGAGCCGAGGGCTTTGACGTCGGCAAGGAACTGGTCTTCGGTTTTTTCCGTGACCTTGCGGATGGCTTCGTTGAGCGGCAGATCGGGGAAATCGCGCAAGGCACGGGCATTGATCTTGTCGTCGACGTCGGTGATGTTGCGGACATAGGTGACGTGGCTCTCGCCATAGACATGGCGCAGCAGGCGGAACAACAGGTCGAAGACGATGACCGGGCGGGCGTTGCCGATATGGGCGAAGTCGTAGACCGTCGGGCCGCAGACATACAGGCGCACATTGTTCGCATCCAAGGGCGTGAAGGGCGCCTTGGTGCGGGTGAGCGTGTTGTAAAGGGTGATCTGCGGCTTTGCCGTGGTCATCGAGAGGTCCTATGGGCCAGACAGTTCGGTGCTCTGGCGGGAGCCTCTATCTTCCGAGAATTTTAGATGAAGAAGACCGCTCCGCCAACGCTTGGGTTAGCAGGTAATAATGCAAGCGGTAATGGTGCACTTGGTCTTCATGGGGCGGAGATTGGCCGGGCGCAGGCAAGAAATCAAGCGCAAAAGAAAAGAGGGCGACCCGAAGGCCGCCCATTTCGCTTTGGAGGCGAACATCATCCCTCACGGGACGATCCTGTTAAGCAGCCCCGAGGTCAGGAACGGAACTGCTGATGGCACTGGCCGCAGGTGCCGCCGAGCGCCTGAATGGCCGCCGCATAGGCTGCGGCATCGCCCGCCTGAGCCGCGGCAATGCCGCTTTCGGCGGCAGCGACACCGGCGTCGGCAATGGCGGTGAAAGCGTCAAAATTTTCCCAGATGGCGGGGAGCGCTTCGGATTCACCGACGATCGAGCCTTCGGGGAAGAGCGCGGGGATATGGCTATAATTGTCGCGCAGTTTGGTCATGGCGGCGACGGCGTCAGCGCCGGTCAGATTGCCGGCACTGCGCAGGATGCCGCCATCTTCCTTCATCAGGCTTTGACGCAGGGCGACGGCCTCTTCAGGCGTTGCCGGGGGCGTAAAGGCGTCCTGCGCCAGGGCCGCGACTGTGCCGACGGCGAGGAGACCTGCGACGGCAAGCACGGAAAACTTCGAGAAAATCATCAACTACACCCTCAACATGCATTTGCTGCCGGCCATTCCAGGCGCCGGCGACGACTTGCCGGTCTCCCCTTCCGGCAGACCGACCCTGACACGCGGGAGCAGCGCTCCCAACGCCCACACAGGAATGTTATCGCTGGGGATCAGGTGGTGAGCGCCACGACGGTCTGGTCGATATCGCCGAAAACCGAGCGTCCGCCGGCGCCGATGGCAGCGATGCGGACGCGATCGCCGGGTTTGAGGAAGGGTGTGCGGGCGCGGCCGAATTTTGCCTTTTCGGCGGTGCGCGCTTCGGCGATGCAACCGAAACCGATGCCGTCTTCCTTGATCGGCAGGGTCGCATCGTGATGATTGGCGATGGTGCCGGAGCCGATGATGGTGCCCGCGCCAAGCTGGCGGGTGCGGGCGGCTTCGACGATGAGATCGACGAGATCGAAGTGCACATCGACGCCGGCATTGGGCTGACCATAGAGCGTGCCATTGACCTCGACGCGGACGGGTAGGTGCAGGCGATTGTCGCGCCAACGGTCGCCGAGGCTTTCGGGAGTGACGGTGACGGGGGCAAAACTGGTGGAGGGCTTTGAGTGGAAAAAGCCAAAGCCGTTTTGCAGATCGTCGGCGACGAGGCGGCGCAGGGAGACGTCGTTGCAAATGGTAACGAGGCGAATGGCCGATGCGGCCTGCTGGCGACTGGGGCGCATGGGGACGGCGCCGATGATGACGGCGACCTCCACTTCGAAATCGAGGGCCAGGTCGTCCTCGGGGACGACAATGGGGTCGGAGGCGCCGGAGAGCGAATCGGAGGCGCCCTGGTAGAGGAGCGGACGGACTGATTGTAGCTCTTCGTCCTTGCTGCCCTTGAGGGAGCGGACGCGTTCGAGGTGGCCCATATAGCCGGCGCCATCGATCCACTGGAAAGCGCGCGGGAGTGGCGCAAGGACGGCGGAGGGTTCGAAGGGCTGGCCTGATATTTCCCCCTTGTCGAGCTGGGAGGAAAGCGCAGAAAGCGCCGGAGACAGGCGATCCCAATCGTCGAGGGCAGCCTGAAGGCTGGGGGCAACGCGGCCGGCGGAGACGCAACGGGTGAGATCGTTGGAAACGACAACCAATTGCCCGTCGGGGCGGTTCGCGCGGAGGGTTGCGAGTTTCATGGACGGGCGATCTCTCTTTTGTGTTGCTTGCTGGCGACATCGTCGGCGTTTGAGATTGCTATAGTGTTGCCATTGTCGCCAGCGATGTCTTAAGGCGACATGCGGCCGCCTCTTCTGGCCGGTGAACAGGACCCATTCGTGACCTTATCTGCTTCCGGTTTCCGCGCGTCGATTTTGCTGCTGCTGGCGGCATTGATTTTTTCGCTCGATGTGCAGACCGTCTATGCTCAATCCACCCAGTGCCGGCAGCTTGAGAATGCGCTGCGCCAGTTCGACCGTAATGGCGACTTCCGGCAGATGCAGAACAATTCTGGCGCGGCGCGGCAATTGCAGCGCGATGTGCAGGCGGCGGAAAGCCAATATATTCGCGAGGGCTGCAACGATGCGGCGCGGGCGGGTCAACAGCTGACGCGGCAATGCCAGCAGATTGCTCGGGTGGTGCTGCGGCTGCGCGATGATTATGCGCGGGTATCCCAGTCGGTCGATACCGCGAGTGCCGTGGCGCAGCAGCGCGAGGCTATTTTGCAGGAAATGGCGCGTTTTGGTTGCAATGCCGGGTCCTCGGCAACGTTCAACCAGGATCGGCAGTCGATCTTCGATCGCGTCTTCGGCTCGACCTCGGAAGGCGATTTCACCAATGGCGACATGGTGGATGGGGGCGATTATTGGGGCTATCAGGGTTATGCGACGGTGCGCACGGTCTGCGTGCGGCTCTCGGACGGCTACTTCTGGCCGATCAGCTATTCGACCCTGCCCGACTATGTCGGCAATGACGCCCAGCAATGTCAGGCCATGTGTCCCAACACACAGGTCGAACTGTATTTCTACGACAATCCCGGCCAGGAGCCGGAGCAGATGCGGAATATGTATGGGGCGCCCTATACGTCGCTCCCCACCGCTTTTGCCTACCGCAATCAGTTCGACAAGAATGCGAGCTGCAAAGTGGCGCCGAAGGCCGATGGCACGGTGACGCTGACGGCTTCAGGCGGGGGTAGCGCGCGGGCGATGATCGATATTGCCGGATTGTCCTTTCCCCTGCCCATGCGCGATCCGCGCGGCGTGGTGCCGGTAGCCCCGGTGCAGGCAGCGCCGGTCGAGGCCGTGGCGGCTGTCGCGATGATCGACGTGCCCCTGCCCCGCCCGCGTCCGGCGGGGCCAGGCGAAGTGGCGGTTCGCCCCAGCGCCAATCAGGCGCCGGGCGAGGCCGATCTGCGGATCGTTCACTTCGGCGACAAAACCGTCAGGGTAGTCGGTCCAGACACGCCTTACGCCCAAGCAGGACAAGCAGGGACTTAAGCTCCGGGCCATCGTGGCGGCCGGTTAGGGCCATGCGGAGGGGCAGGAACAGAGCTTTGCCCTTGCGGCCGGTGGCGCCTTTGAGCGCGTTGGTCCAGGTGGACCAGGTCGTTTCGTCCCAGGGTTCGGGCGGCAGCATGGCCTTGGCCATGTCGAGAAACTCGCGATCTTCATCGGCGATGACGGGTTCGACGGGGCCGGTGACGAGTTTTGACCACTCGGCGATATCTGGGAAGCGCACGAGGTTTTCGCGCAGCAATAGCCAGATCGCTTCGCCTTCAAGCCCCATGGACGAGAGGCGCGGGAGCGCGGCTTCGTAAGGCATGGTGTGGAGGAGGCGCGCGTTGAGGCTGTCGAGTTCGGCCGGATCGAAGCGCGCGGCGCCGTGCGAAATCATCGAGAGTTCGAGTTTTTCGGCGATGGCATCGAGGTTTTCGTAGGGCTCGATGGAGAGGCTGGTGCCGGTGAGGGTTGCCATGATGGCGACGGCGAGCGGCTCATAGCCTTCGGCGCGAAAATCAGAAATCGACTGGGAGCCCAAGCGCTTGGAAAAGCCCTGGCCGGCTGCGTCGGTGAGGAGATTGTGGTGGGCGAAGGTCGGGACCTGGCCGCCGAGGGCTTCGATGATCTCGATCTGGGTGCCGGTATTAGAGACGTGGTCTTCGCCGCGGATCACGTGGGTGATGCCGAGGTCGATATCATCGACAACGGAGGGCAGCGTATAGAGATAGGAGCCATCGGCGCGGATAAGGACCGGGTCGGACATGGAGGCGGTGTTGACGGTCTGCGGGCCCTTGATGAGGTCCTGGAACTGCACCGGGCGGCCATCAAGGCGGAAGCGCCAGTGGGGTTTTCGCCCCTCCGCCTCGAGTTTTGCTTTGTCTTCGGCGGTCAGGCTAAGCGCGGCGCGATCGTAGATCGGGGGCTTGCCGAGGAGGCGAGCGCGGGCTCGTTTGCGGTCGAGTTCGTCTTCGGTTTCGTAGGCCGGGTAGAGGCGACCAGATGCGATCAGTTTGTCGCGGGCCTTGTCATAGAGCGCGGTGCGTTCGGACTGGCGGACGAGGAGATCCGGGGTGACGCCGAGCCAGGCCAGATCGACCTCGATGCCGTCGGCGAATTCGCGGGTGGAGCGCGCGAGATCGGTATCGTCCATGCGCAGGATATAGCGGCCGCCGGTGCGGCGGGCGAAGAACCAGTTGAGCAGCGCCGGGCGGGCATTGCCGAGATGGATGCGGCCCGTGGGAGACGGGGCCCAGCGAACGACGGTCATCCGACGGTTACGTCCTTATAGCCATTGGTGATGGGGTATTTGCGGCCAAGGCCGAAAGCGCGCGGGGTCAGTTTTGGGCCGGGCGCGGACTGGCGGCGCTTATATTCGGCGATGTTGAGGAGGCGCTCGATGCGCTTGACGAGGGCGGGTTCGTGGCCGCGGGCGACGACTTCGCCGAGGCTCATTTCGTCTTCGACGATGGAGCGCAGAATATCATCCAGCACCGGATAGGGCGGCAGACTGTCCTGATCCTTTTGATCGGGACGGAGTTCGGCGCTCGGGGCCTTGTCGATGATGGATTGCGGGATGACCACGCCCTCGGGGCCAAGGCTGTCGCCGGGCTTGTGCTTGTTGCGCCAATCGGCCAGGGCATAGACTTCCATCTTGAACATGTCCTTGAGCGGATTGTAGCCGCCGTTCATGTCGCCATAGATGGTGGCGTAGCCGACGCCCATTTCGGATTTGTTGCCGGTGGTGAGCAGCATGGAGCCGAGCTTGTTGGAGACGGCCATGAGCACGACGCCGCGCATGCGGGACTGGATGTTTTCTTCGGCCAAGTCGGCAGGGCGATTGTCGAAGATGGGGGCGAGTTCGGTCAAGGCATCATCAACGGGATTGCCAATCGAGACAATATCGTAGCGCACGCCGAGGCGCTCGGCGCAATCCTTGGCGTCTTTGAGGCTTTCGTCGGACGTGTAGCGATAGGGCAGCATGATGCAGTGGACTTTTTCGGGTCCGAAGGCATCGACGGCCATGGCGGCGACGACGGCACTATCGATGCCGCCCGAAAGGCCAAGGACGACGTGGGAAAAGCCGTTTTTATGGACGTAATCGCGAAGGCCGAGAACGGCGGCGCGCCAAGGGGCTTCTTCGACGGAGGTCAGCTCCTCGATGCGGCCATTGTCCGATGTCCAGATGTCGCCTTCGCGGTGCCAGTCCGAGATCAAAAAATCGGCTTCGAAGCTTTTGCCCTGCAGCACCAGCTTGTCGCCGGGAGCGATGGCGAAGGAGGCGCCATCAAAGACCAGTTCGTCCTGGCCGCCGACCTGATTGAGATAGATCAGGGGCACGTCGTGTTCCACGGCGTGTTTGCGCACCAGTTCCTTACGGATGTGCTGCTTATTGGTCCAATAGGGCGAACCATTGGGGCAGAGGAGGATTTCGGCGCCTTCGCGCACGAGATGCTCGCAGACCCAGGGGTGCCAGATATCTTCGCAGATCGGGATGCCGACCGAGACACCCTTGATGGTGACCGGCAGGGCCAGTGGACCGGCGGAAAAATAGCGCTTTTCGTAGAAGACGTCGTCATTGGGCAGTTCGCGCTTGAGGCGCAGGGCGAAGATATGGCCCTTTTCGGCGACGAGGACGGCATTGTGGAGACCGGTCTGGTCTTTCCAGATGGTGGGGAGAACCAGAACCACATCGGTGCCGGCGGTCTCGGCGGCCAATGTTTGCGCCGCGGCCATGGCGTCGGCGACGAACTGGGGCTTGAAGAGCAGATCGTCCGGGAAATAGCCGGTGAGGAACAGCTCGGAAAACATCAGGATGTCGGCCTTGGCGGCGACTGCATCGGCAAGGGCTTTTTTGGCCAGTGCGAGATTGCCGGGAAGGTCGCCAACCTTGGGATTGAGCTGGGCGAGCGCAATTCTGAGCTGGTCGGTCACGGAGGAAGCCTAAGCAAATGGACGGACCGCCCGGCCTGTGGCCGGACGCGGGCAAGACTTAGCCTTTGGACCGGAGGAGAGCAAGCGCCAGGGAGGGCGCCCTGCCCTAGAAGCGACCGGCGACTTCGAGCAGCGCGCCGTAGCGGAGCATGGAGAAGGGATTGTTGTTGGAGATGTAGCGCTGGCGCTGCGCGCCAGATCCAACCACGGCCACTTCGTCCCATGTGGCGTCGTATTGACCCGTCAGGTAGGAGGCGCGCCCACCAACGCGGATGGAGAGGTTCTCGGTGGGACGGAAGCCGACCATCAGCTTGCCACTAGCGCCATAGGCGTGGCCGTTGACGGCGACGGCGGAACCTTGCGCGAGGGTCGGAGCAAAGGGTGGCGGTGCGGGTTGATTTTGAATTTGAATTGCACCGTAGGTGCCTGTGACCCACGAATAGGGAATTGCCGTGGCTTCACCGAAGAGATCGAAATTCCCAAAGTCCATCTTGCCGGCAAGGCCAAGCTTGGCGCTGTGGATTTCGAAATTATTGATCTTACTGTCACCCCCGCCGGAGAGCCGATACACGCCGCCGCCCACATCGACTGCACTTGTCGATGTGTAGAAACTGGCGCGGCCGGTGTCCGGGGAATCGTTCATGTATTGATAGCCGGTGACCATGCCGAAATTGAAATGATCACTGCCGAGGGGAAGCCAGCCGAAATCGAGGCCGGCATAACCGAGACGCGCGGCAGGCAGTGCCAAAGACGCGCCGCCATTGGTGGAATAATTGCCTTCATGAGCGACGCCGTAGCCGCCGAACGCTTCGAGGAATGAGTTGGTGGAGTCATCGTTGATGCGGGCATAGGCTTCACCCGTATGACTGCGGGTTTCCATGGTTTGGGTGAAGCCACTGACCGAATGGTCCTGCTTGCCGATCGAGTACCAATAGCGGATGCCGACATCGAAGCTGAGCGGATCGCCCTCTTCCGGCTGCCACTGATCGGGATAGGACGGGCGCAGGCCGGGCATTGCGCCATAGTCTGCAGCAAGCACTTGCTGGGTGGCGGCACTGGAAAGAAGCACAAGGGCGCTCAATGCAAGTTGCTTCATCACACATTCCCAATCGGCTTAAGCGTCAAACATCGTGGAATGTTTGTGAATGATTAGGGTTAATGTTCCACTAAGTTAGCTATTGATGCGATTGGTGCTTTGGTAACCTCCTTGGCGGAAAATGGGGTTTGCAAGTCTCCATTGTCTGGTTCGCATGCAACCCAGGCGGCAAGTCGGGAGTTGGTCGGTTCGAATGACGTTTTCTCAGAAGCCAGTTTTGTGATGTCGTGCCGAATCCTTATCGTTGAAGACGAAATTTTCGTCGCTACCGAAATCGAGCAGATCGTTGCCGAGATGGGCCACGACCCCTTGGCCATTGCCGCCGACAAGAAAAGCGCCCTGCGTTTCGCCGGCGAAGCAGACATCGCTCTCGTTGATCTCAACCTGCGCGATGGCCCGACGGGTATCGAGATCGGCAAGATCCTGGCGCAGACCCATGGTGCCAGCGTCATTTTCGTCACCGCCAATCCCGCCCAGCTTGGTACCGGCGTGCCCGGCACGATCGGGGTATTGTCAAAGCCGGTGGCGGAGCGCGACCTGCGCGACGTTGTCGATTATGCGGTAGCCCGCCGTAAAGAAGCGGCGGCCAATCCGCCGCGTCGTCTCAAGCTCTTTGACTGGTCTGAAGACGGCCCACTTGCGACCTGAACGCCTGCATTAGACGCTTTCGGCTGGACGCAACCGGCTCGAACGGGTCAGTGCGGCGAGCGGCAGCGACAGTTCGACCCGCAGCCCGTCCTTTTCCCAGAAGCGTTCGATATCCCCGCGCAGCTGGCCACTTACCGACAGTTCTATCAATTTTGAGCCAAAGCCGGAGAGGCTGCCGGGTTCGTTGATCTCAGGGCCGCCATGTTCTTTCCAGGTCAGGAAAAACTGACCGTCTTCGGAGCGTCCCGAGAGGCTCGTCCAACCTTCGGGCCGGCTGAGGGCACCGTATTTGGCGGCATTGGTCGCAAGCTCGTGGAAGAGGAGGGCGAGCGGGGTCGCCGCCGCGTCATCGATATTCGTATCCTCGCCTGAATAGCGGACGCGGTTTTCGCCGTTCTCAGCTTCATAGGGGCGCATCAAGCGGGCAACGAGCGCGGAGAGCGCGCCCTGCCCTGCCTGGCTGGTCGATAGGTAATTTTGCGGCCGGACGAAATCATGGGCCTCGCCGAGGGCGAAGATGCGCTGCCGCAACTGATCGGCAAACGGCTTTACCTCGGGCTGGCCACGGGCGGAGAGCGAGACGATGCCGGTGAGAACGGCAAAGATGTTCTTGATGCGATGGCTCAGTTCCTGGGCCACCAGTTCGCGCTCTTCGGCGGCGAGACGCGAATCGTGGATATCGGTGCAGGTGCCGATCCAGCGCAGGATGGTTCCGGACGCATCGCGGATGGGAAGCGCCCGCCCCAGTGTCCACCGGTATTCGCCGCTATGATGACGGAGGCGATATTCGACCTGGTAGGGTTCGCCGGTTTCCAGCGAATGACGCCAGAGGCCCCAGGCGCGTTCCTGATCGTCGGGGTGGAACATGTCATTCCAGCCTTCGCCATCGGTCGAACCGACGGGAACGCCGGTAAAGTCGTACCAGCGAGCATTGTAATAGTCGTGAAAACCGTCGGGCCGCGTGGCCCAGACCATTTGCGGCATGGTGTCGGCAAGGGTGCGGAATTCGAGTTCGCTTTTGGCCAGCGCCTCGGCGGCATGGCGCTGCTCGGTAATGTCGATGGCGACGCCGGGAAAGCGATAGACCTTGCCATTGGCATCCATGCGGGGACGGCCCGAAACCATGAGCCAGCGGCGAACGCCATCCTCGCCCACCACGCGATATTCGCTGAGGAACTCCGTGCCGTTCTCGATGGCCTGCTGTAATTCGGCATTCACGCGGGGGAGATCTTCGTGCTCGATGGCAAGAAGATATTGCTCAAGCGGCGCGCCAAGGCCGGCAATCTGGGAATCGATATTGTAGAGGCGGGCGAACTGATCGTCGGCGGTGACGATATTGTTGAGAACGTCCCAATCCCAGGTGCCGACAAGTGCGGAACTCGAAAGAGCCAGGGTCAGGCGCTCTTCGCTACGGGCTAATGCGCTTTCGGTCAGAATACGGTCGGTGGTTTCATGGACGATGCAGAGCGTGCCCATGGAGAGGCCATCATCGCCGGCGATGGGGCTGTAGTGCAGGTCCATCCAGCCCGATTCAAGCTGGCCGTGGCGGTTGAGCACCAGCTCCTGATCGCGCAGTAGCCAGGATTCCCCACCAAGGCCGCGCTCGATATTGCCGGCGTTGAATTCGGCGATTTCGGGCCATGCCTCCTCGGCGGGCATGCCGAAAATGGCAGGATGGCGCTGACCGGCGAAACGGGCATAGGCGTCGTTGTAGATGAGGATGCCCTCTTCTCCCACCATCATGACCATGGGGGTAGATGCCGTTATGACGAGGCGCACCGCCCCCTTGAGGCTATCGGGCCAGTCGGGGATCGGACCCAAGGGGTTCTGGGTCCAGTCATAATCGTTGAGTAACTTGACTGTCGGGTCTCGTTCAAGCGCAGCTCGAGTTTCGGGCGCAGCGTGGGGAAACAGAGATCTCGGCATTACTTACTCACCTTGCAAGGCACCGTTCTGTGCCCCGATGCGGGCAAAGAAAAGGCCGCGCAGCCCATTATGAACGCGCGGCCCTCGATTGGGTTCACCTCAATGCAAAGACTATTCGCCGGCGGCGCGATGCTGCACTGGCGGCTTCTGGGAATGCACTTCCTCGGCGACGAGGAAGGCGAGTTCCAGTGCCTGGCTCGCATTGAGGCGGGGATCGCAATAGGTGTTGTAACGGTCAGCCAGAGTGGTTTCGGTTACCGCGGAGAGACCACCGACGCATTCGGTGACGTCGTCGCCGGTCATTTCGATATGGACGCCGCCGGCATAGGTGCCCATTTCGCGGTGGACGTCGAAGAAATTGCGCACTTCGGTGAGAACACGATCGAACGGGCGGGTCTTATAGCCCGTGGACGCCTTGATGGTGTTGCCATGCATGGGATCGCAGCACCAGACGACGGTGCGGCCAGCTTTCTGCACCGTCTCGATGAGGCGTGGCAGGTGCTCGTGGACCTTATCGGCACCGAAGCGCGAGATCAGGGTGATGCGGCCGGCTTCGTCGGTCGGATTCAGACGATCGAGCAGGCGCAAGAGGTCGTCACTGGCGAGGCTCGGGCCGCATTTGATGCCGATGGGATTGTGGATGCCGGCAAAATATTCGACATGGGCGGAATCGGGCTGGCGGGTGCGATCGCCGATCCAGAGCATGTGGCCGGAGGTGGCGTACCAATTGTTGGAAATGGAATCGCGGCGGGTCAGCGCTTCTTCATAGCCAAGCAGCAGGGCTTCGTGGCTGGTGTAGAAGCTGGTCTGCTTGAGCGCCGGGGTGTTTTCGGGGTTGAGACCGAGGGCCGCCATGAAGGTGATGGCGTCGTCGATCTTGCGCGCGACTTCTTCGAAGCGGACGTTCCAGTTGGACCCCTTCATGAAGCCCATGGTCCATTCGTGGATGCGCGTCAGTTCGGCATAGCCGCCCATGGAGAAGGCGCGCAGCAGATTGAGCGTCGCAGCCGACTGGCGATAGGCCTGCAGCATGCGATCGGGATCGGGCACGCGGGCGGTTTCGTTGAACTCGATGGCGTTGATGATGTCGCCGCGATAGCTCGGCAGCTCGACGCCATCGATGATCTCGGTATCGGCCGAACGGGGTTTTGCGAACTGGCCGGCGACACGGCCAACCTTGACGACGGGCTTGGAGGCGCCGTGGGTCAGCACCACCGCCATCTGCAGGAAGACGCGGAAGAAGTCGCGGATATGATCCGCGCCGTGCTCGGCAAAGCTTTCGGCACAATCGCCGCCCTGGAGGAGGAAAGCCTCGCCACGGGCAACGGCCGCAAGGCGCGATTTCAATTCGCGGGCTTCGCCGGCAAAGACCAGCGGCGGAAACGTCGAGAGCTGGCGTTCGGCATCGGCAAGAGCCGCAGGATCGGGATAGGCAGGAACCTGCTTGATCGGCTTTTCGCGCCAGCTATTGGGGGTCCACGTGGTCATGGTCATCTCGCTCACCCGGGGGCATCCTAGGGTGCGGGCGGTCTACCAAGCCACGCGGGCCCTGCCAAGGCCTAAGCAGGCCTAAGGCGTCTTCTTGCCGTCCCGATAGGTGTAGCTCGGGGCCTTGAACGTCACCAGTTCCTCGGCGGCGCTGGGGTGCAGCGCGATGGTGCGATCGAAATCGGCCTTGGTGGCGCCCATGCCGACGGCAATTCCGACAAGCTGGATCATTTCGGCGGCGCTTGGCCCGAGAATGTGGACGCCGAGGACCTTGCCTTCGTTCTTCTCGGTGATGAGTTTTAGGACCATGCGCTCGGTCTTTGTGGACAGCGTATTCTGCATGGGGCGGAAGCGGGCCACATAGACGTCGATGTCGTCATGGGTGGCGGCTTCTTGCTCATTGAGGCCGACGACGCCGATTTCGGGCTCGCTGAAGACGGCAGTCGGGATGACCGAGTGGTCCACCGCCAGCGGCTTGTTGTTGTAGACCGTCTCGGCAAAGTACCAGCCTTCGCGGATGGCGACGGGGGTCAGTTGGGCGCGGCCGGTGACATCGCCCACGGCATAGATCGAGGGCGCAGAGCTCTGCGAATAGGCGTCGACGGCGACACTGCCGTCGTCGTTGAGCTTTACGTTGGCGGTTTCAAGGCCAAGGCCCGTCGTATTGGCGCGGCGGCCGGTGGCGAACATTACCGCGTCATAGGGGGCGGTGACGCCATCGCTAAAGGTGGCGTGGACGGCGTCGCCCATCTTGGCGAGGGAGGCGACGGTGGTCTGATAAATCAGCCGCACGCCACGCGTGGTCAGACCCGCTTCAAGGCCGATGCGCATGTCTTCGTCGAAGCCACGAAGCACCCTCTCGCCGCGATAGATCAGCGTTGTATCGACACCGAGCCCGGCAAAGATGGTGGCGAACTCCACCGCGATATAGCCGCCGCCTTCGATGAGGATGGTTTTGGGCAAGGTGGGGAGGTCAAAGGCTTCGTTGGAGGTGATGCCGAATTCGGCGCCCGGAATATCAGGGATATGAGGGTGCGAGCCCGTGGCGATCAGCAGGCGCTCGGCTGTCAGTTCGCGGTCCGAGCCCAGGAGCTTGATGCTGTGGGGACCGGTGACGACGGCGCGTTCCCGGATGATCTCGACGCCGGGCTTTTCGAGATTGGCGGTATAGGCCAGCTCAAGCCGCGTGATTTCCTTTTCCTTGGCGGCGACAAGCGTCGGCCAATCGAAACTGGCATCGACCTGCCAGCCGAAGCTCGGAGCAAGATCGAACTGATCGGCGAAGCGCGAGGCATAGACATAGAGCTTCTTGGGCACGCAGCCGCGAATGACGCAGGTGCCGCCGACGCGGAACTCTTCGATGACGGCCACCTTGGCGCCGTAGGTCGCCGACATGCGCGCCGCGCGCACACCGCCCGAACCGGCGCCGATCACCAGAATGTCGTAGTCGTAAGCCATGGAAGTCCCCAAATCATTCATCGTCGTTTGACGATATATCTAGGCGCCTGTCGCGCACAAAAAAAGACCCCGCACGCTGGCGGGGTCAATGGTTTTCAGAAACGGCCGATCAGATCTGGACGTTTTGCGCGCGTAGCTCGGCGCGGACCTTGGCGAAGAATTCGCGCTGCAGGTTATTGGTAAAGACCTGCATGACGCGCTGTAGATCAGTGTTAATCTCGGCATTGGCCTTGGCCAGCTTCTGGCCGGTCGGGGATTCATAGAAAGTCACGATGGTCTGCAGCTCTTCCATGGTGAAGCGCAGAGCGTAGACGCGCGCGAACTGGTCGAGGAGTTCACCCTTGCGTCCGCGATATTCCTCGATGACCTTGGTGATCGCGGCGTTGGTCTGCTCGATGATCTCGGGGTTCTGGGTGACGATCTGCTGCATGGTCTGCACGCCGGTTTCGACGATCGTCACTTCGTAGATCGCGCTGCGGTCAGTCAGATCGATATATTTACGCGCCAGGGCCAGCTGCTCGGGCGGCACTTCCTGGGCGAAGGCGGGGGCCGCGAGGCCGATCATGCTGGCAGTCACCACGGCCGCGAAGATCGCCTTGGCGCCGCGCATAAAATCCCTGTTCATCCGGTTCCCCATCTGTGTGTTGCGGGCTGACGTCATTTGCCCTTGAGAAGTGTTTTTACGCCATCCGGCGCTGCCACATAAGCCTTGCTGCACATATTGAGAAAAAGTCCGTGCTGGACCACTCCCGGAATGTCGAGCAGATCGCGTGACAGCGCTTCTGGCTGCGAAATACGGCCAAAAAATGCATCGAGGATCAGGTGTCCACCATCGGTGACGAAGACTTCACCCTTGTCTTCGCCGCGCAGCTTGAGCCCGCCTTGTGCCCCATGTGCGGAGATCACCGCATCGAGGGCATGGCGCGTGGCGGCGAGGCCGAAGCGGTTGACTTCGATGGGCAGAGGAAAGCGGCCGAGGGCGTCGACGACCTTGGTGCTGTCGGCAATGACGATCATGGTGTCGGATGCCGCCGCGACAATCTTTTCACGCAGCAGCGCGCCGCCGCCGCCCTTGATCAGATTGAGATCGGCATCGAGTTCGTCGGCACCATCGACCGTAAGGTCGAGCCGGCCGAGGCGATCAAGGTCCGAAAGGGGAATGCCGAGGCTTGCGGCCTGGCGCGCAGTGACCTCGGAGGTCGGCACGCAGATGACATCGAGACCCTGGGCAACCTTGCTGCCCAGGAGGTCAACGAAATGGCGCGCCGTCGAGCCGGTGCCAAGACCAAGACGCATGCCGGGGCGAACATCTTCGATGGCCCGCGCCGCTGCTTCGCGCTTGAGATCGTCAGACATATGCACCTCGCTATTACGCAAGGGTGATGCAGGGTCTCGGACCATGCTGTCAAGCCTTGCAAACCCGGCAGTTCACGCATTGGTGAATGGCTACTGTAGCGGCGCCGCAACACAATAAGGCACGGGTGTCACGGATGTGGCGAAAAGGTGACTGTTAACTCTTCTCGACTAAATTGCGGAAATGTAAATAGCGGCATTACTTGCGGCGACCCGAATCATTGGGCCGCATTCATTCAGAGGCCTGGAAGAGCATGAAGTTTATGAAAGCGGCTATGGCCGTGGTGCTGTCGATCCTGTTGGCGGTGGGCATGGCCGTGCCAAGCCAGGCCGCCCGCGTCTACAATCCCGACAACAATACCTGGGAAGAACCCTCCGTTGTGGCTACGCGTAGCCGCGGCGGCAGCCCGGTCAAGAAGCAGATCGTCGATTACGATAGCAACTATGCGGTCGGCACGATTGTCGTCGAAACCGGCGAGCGCCGCCTCTATCTGGTGCTCGATGGCGGCAAGGCCATGCGTTACGGCATCGGCGTTGGTCGCGATGGCTTCACCTGGTCGGGCACCCACCGCATCACCCGCAAGGCCGAGTGGCCCGGCTGGACCCCTCCCCCGCAGATGCGCAAGCGCGTTCCTGATCTGCCGGCCTATATGCCCGGCGGCCCGGACAATCCGCTCGGCGCCCGCGCTCTCTATATCGGCTCGACGCTCTATCGCGTGCATGGCACTTCGGAACCGTGGTCCATCGGCCAGGCCGTTTCCTCGGGTTGCATCCGTCTCACCAATGACGATGTGACCGACCTTTATGAGCGCGTGAAGGTCGGCGCCCGGATCGTCGTCAACCACTGAGAATATTTCGGTGACGAATTTTGAAGGGGTCGCTTCGGCGGCCCCTTTTGTTTTTGCGCAGAGGCAGCACGGAGATCGCAATTCCAATTGCGTCGCTAAGGGCCTAGAATGGTGTTCATGAACGCGCCTTTGCTTCCGTCCCGTCCGCTGATCGACCGCTATGGGCGGACCATCAGCTATTTGCGGATTTCGGTGACGGATCGCTGCGATTTTCGCTGCGTCTATTGCATGGCCGAAGACATGGTCTTCCTGCCCAAGAAGGACGTGTTGAGTTTTGAGGAAGTCGAGACCATTGCCTCGGCTTTCGTCGCGCGGGGGACGACCAAGATTCGGCTGACCGGTGGCGAGCCCCTGGTTCGGCGCGATATCATGGATCTGGTGAGAAGCCTTGGCAACAAGATCGGCTCGGGTCTCGAAGAGCTGACCATCACCACCAATGGCAGCCAGCTGGCCAAGCACGCCGAGGGCCTGTTCGCGGCTGGTGTACGACGGATCAATGTTTCGCTTGATACGCTGGATGGCGAGCGGTTTGCCGCGATTACCCGTCGCGGTCGCCTGCCCGATGTGATGGCTGGCATCGAGGCGGCGCAGGCGGCAGGGCTCGCGATCAAGATCAACATGGTGGCGATGCGCGGCGTCAATGACGACGAGATCGAGCCGATGATGGCCTGGGCCCATTCCAAGGGCATGGGGCTGACGCTGATTGAAGGCATGCCGCTGGGCGAAGTCGGGATCGATCGCGTTGACAGCTACTTGCCCTTGCGTGAACTGCATGAGCGGCTATCGCGGCGCTATACGCTGACGCGCCTCGACAAGCGCACCGGCGGCCCGGCGCGCTATGTGCATGTTGCCGAGACTGGCGGCGTGCTGGGCTTCATCACGCCGATGAGCCACAACTTTTGCGAAAGCTGCAACCGCGTGCGTTTGACGGCAACCGGGCAACTTTTCCTTTGCCTTGGCCAGGAAGATCAGGTGAACCTGCGCGACGCGCTGCGTGATGGCGGACCGGAAGCGCTCGACGCGGCGCTCGATCAGGCCATGCTGATCAAGCCGAAGGGGCACGACTTTGTGCTGGATCGCGGAAGCACCGGCGCTCCGGCAGTGGCGCGGCATATGAGTGTGACCGGCGGCTGATGGCGGGGACCAAGCCGCGAATTACGGCAGAGGATGCGGTGGCGTTCCTCCGCAGTGCCTTCGGAAAGATCGAAGACTTTCGTGCCCTGAGCGAAGGCGAGGAGTCCCGAGCGTTTGGGTTTAGCTCGGATGGAGAACACCTCGTACTGCGCGTCAATATTTCGCGACGTGGCTTCGATATGGATCAGATGGCCCAAGAGCGCTTCGCGACCGCAGGTTTGTCTATTCCAGTGATCCGGCTGATTGCTCCCTTGGACCAATATTACGCCTGCGTGTCCGAGAGGGCAGCGGGTATGACCTTGCAGGATCTGGCGAAGGGCGAAGCCTACGCCTATGGCGGCGCCATTTGCCGGTTGCTGGACCAGATGGGCCAATGCGATATGCGCTGGAGTCAGGGATATGGACCACTCTCACCCGACGGCAAGGGCCAATACGAAAGCTGGTCGAGCTTCCTCGTCTCCATCACAAGCCGGGATTGGACGCTGCTTTCCCCCTCTCAGGCGGCACACCTGCCCGCGCTGCTAAAACTGATCGAGCGTGAAGCAGAGCACGCCCCGGACATCCGCTGCCTCATCCACGGCGATTTCGGATCGAATAATGTGGTGGTGGGTGCGGGCGGGGTGACTGGTCTTATCGACTGGTCCGAAACCATGGTGGGCGACCCGCTCTATGACCTCGCCAATATTTTCTTCTGGCGCCCGTGGCTGGACTGTATGGAGCAGCAATGCCGCTACATTATCGCGGAGGAACCACACCGGCTTGAGCAGGGTGACCGCGTCGTGACTCTCGCTACACATATCGGCCTTGCCACCGCGCATGAGGCGGCGCAGGCGGGCGACGTGGCGCTGACCGATTGGGCACTGAACCGGTGCACCAACCTGCTTGAGACCGGGATTTAGCTCGCCCGCCCTTCGGCCCGCTCGATCAATTCAACGAGAATGCCATCGTAATCGCGGACAAAGGCGACGCGCTGGATCATTTCCTTGTTGTAGGCATCGCGCGGCCGCTCGACCACGGCGACGCCAGCGGCTTCGAGCGCGGCGAATGTCTCATCGACACTGGAAAAGGCAAAGGTGATGTGCCGCAGGCCAGCCTCGTGGTTTGGCACATCGCGAAACCGATCGACCATGTTCGCACCGGGGGCGAAGAGCTCGAGCATGCCCGCACCGGTATCGAAGAAGGCGATTTCGCCGCGATCGACCACCTTGCGCAATACCAGTTTCAAACCGAGCAGGTCGCAATAAAAGGCGACCGCCCGGTCAATGGTCGAAACCGTCATGCCGACATGTTCGAAGCCGAGCAGCATGGCGTTACTTGTCGTCGTCGACGACGATGGCGAAGTCGAGCGGCAGGGCCGTGGTATATTTGATCTGGCCCATGGCGAAGGCCGAGCTGACATCGGTCAGGTTGATCTTGCTGATCAGGCGCTTGTAGAAGGCGTCATAGGCCTGGATATCGGGCACGACGACACGCATCAGATAATCGACGTCGCCGCTCATACGATAGAATTCGACGACTTCGGGAAATTCATCGACGACGCCGGCAAATTTGCGCATCCAGGCTTCGTTGTGCTCGTTGGTCTTGACCGAGACGAAGACCGTTACGCCCACATTGACCTTGTTGGGGTCGAGCACGGCGACGCGCCGCTGGATGACACCGTCTTCTTCCATCTTCTGGATACGCCGCCAGCAGGGGGTCGTGGAGAGGCCAACCTTGCGGCCAATCTCGGCCACCGGCATGGTTGCGTCTTTTTGCAGGAGCGTCAGTATCTTGCGGTCGATCTTGTCCAGCGCCATCAGGCCCTCTCTTTGAAATCAGTTTTTTCTTATTGACGATTTTTGGGGCACGTACGCAGCGGAAACTGCCATATCGGCATGCCGGGCGCAATAAAATTGCGCGGAGCACTCGTATGATGATTGGTAACGGCGGATTAACCAGGCGCTGGCCCAATTCGCATCATTCACGCTGTGACAGCGGCCTGAGTTTCACGGGGTGTTAACCACGCCTCGCCTACCTTCAGCACCGAGCGTTGCGATGGCCGTTGCCATTGCGTGAGTTAGTAATGAGTACCGTTCATGCCGTCTCAGCCGGCCAATACCGCGGACGTCCGCGCCCTTATGGGCCATGACGGCAAGCGCGCAGCCCAAAAGACCGTGCTCGAGGCACGCCAGAAGCTGACCTCCAGCTCCGGCACGCGTGCCGAATTCGACTTCGAACTCATGCATGACTATGCCGAGTCCCGGCGCGGCGCGGCTCTGCCCATGGCGGCGATCGTCGTCATTCTGGCGATCGTTTCGAGTTTCTGGGTGCCAGTGATCTTCTCCGCCTTCTGGGCTGGTCTTGTAATCGCGAGCCTCCTCGTCGTGGTGTTGGTGGCGAGCCGTTTCACGGCTCAGGACCCCTCCAAGTTCAATGCGACGCGCTGGACCACCAGCTTTGTGGCGGCCGAGGTCCTTTATGGCCTGGCCCTGTCGCTGCTCGCTTTGTCCACGATCGTCGCCAATCCCCATGACGTGGCGCCGGTAATGTTTGCCATGGTGCTGGTGAGCATCGCGGCCAATGCGATTGCCACCCACACTCTGCCCCCGGCCACGCTGATGAGTACGCTGCCGGTGACCGCTACCGTTACCATCAGCCTCCTGGCCCTGGGTGGCACGCTCAACTATACGCTGGCAGCCGTGACCGTCTGCGGCGAAATCTTTTTCGTTTTCCTGGCGCGCCAGCTTTATGCGTCCGACCTCGAGACGCTGTCGCACCAGTCGGAAAAGGATTCCCTGATCGCCGAGCTTGAAGAGGCGCGGCAGATGTCGGACGAGGCCCGCCGCCATGCCGAACAGGCCAATATCGCCAAGAGCCAGTTCCTCGCCACGATGAGCCACGAGCTGCGCACGCCGCTCAACGCCATTATCGGCTTTTCCGAAGTGCTGAAATCGGAACTGCTCGGCACCCATAATGTGCCGCAATACAAGGAGTATGCTGGCGATATTCATTCGAGCGGCCAGCACCTCCTCAACCTCATCAATGAACTGCTCGATCTCAGCCGTATCGAGGCGGGCAAGTATGAGCTGCATGAAGAGGCCGTCTCGATCATCGACATCGCCGATGATTGCCAGCGCATGATGCAGTTGCGCGCCAAATCCAAGGGTATCGAGCTGCAATTCAGCTATGGCGACAACCTGCCCAAGATCTGGGGCGACGAGCGCGCCATAAGGCAGGTAGTACTTAACCTCTTGAGCAATGCCATAAAATTTACGCCGCAGCAGGGCAAGGTGTCGCTGGTGGTGACACGCAGCGCCGATGGCGGCCAGCTGATTTCGGTCAAGGACAACGGCCCGGGGATTCCAGAAAGCGAAATCGAGACGGTGCTCTCGTCGTTCGGCCAGGGTTCGCTTGCGCACAAGACGGCGGAACAAGGCGCGGGCCTGGGCCTGCCGATCGTGCAGCGCATCATGGACCTGCATCAGGGCCGGTTCGATCTCTTTTCGAAACTGCGTTTCGGCACGGAAGTGATCGCGACCTTCCCACGCGCCCGCGTCATGGATGCACTGGCCCCGGTGACCGAGCGCCGCAACAAGCTCGAAATCTATTCGCAGGCTGGTTGATCGGGGCGGGATGAGGTCCCAAATTTGCCCTCATCGCCCGCTTTTGTGCGGCGACCGGGGGTTTTGCGCGTGAATCGATTTTTTGGCCTTTTTGCTGTTTTTCTATTGCTACCGGGCCTCACTCTCGCACAGGAAAATGCCGTCTCTGCCGCTGCTCCGTTCGATACGAGCTATCCGGCTTCGGCGGTGATTTCGGCGCGTATTCAGCGGCAGTTTCTGGACAATATTCGCTGGACCGTCAGCGCTGAAGCGCGAAACGGCCTCGCGGCAGCCTTTGCAGAGCGCCCGGCGCTGGAGATATGGCAGGGGCTGGTGGCCGCCGACGGGCTCAAGACCGGCAATGTGGCCGATGCCATCACCGCCTATTGGGTCCTGAACTGGGTGACGGCCAATGCCCGGTACAATTACAAGGTCGACAATGGTCCGGTGCGCGCACAGCTGCAGGCATCGATGGCGGCCGACCCTAATTTCCGCGGGCTGAACAACCTGCAAAAACAGGAAATGGCCGAGGGCTATATCCTGCGTTTCCTCGTCGAACATGCCGCGCTCAACGACGCCGTGCGGCGCAAGGACGTGACGGCGCTGGGCCGGCTGGCGCTGGCTTCGGCGACCCGCTTCCGTCAGGAAATGGGCGTCGATCTATTGGCACTGGAGCCCGGCCCGGAAGGCTTTGCGCCCAAGGCGCAGAAGGTCAGTCCAGCCGGCGACTGACCGAAGCGCTATCGAAGGTCGCCATGTTGGCGTGGAGATGTAGCGCGGTTTTGGCCAGCACCACGCCAAGCGCGGCACCTGTGCCTTCGCCGAGGCGCATGCCGAGATCGAGCAGCGGCACCTTGCCGATGTGTTCCAACACGCGGGCATGGGCGCCTTCGGCGGTGACGTGGGCGAAAAGGCAGTGGTCGATGGCTTCGGGATTGACCGCGTGAGCAATGGCGGCGGCAGCGGTTGCCACATAGCCATCGATGATAACAGGCACCTTCTGGTGGCGGGCAGCGATCAGGGCGCCAAGCATGGCGGCGATTTCGCGGCCGCCGAGGCGCGCGAGGATGGCCAGCGGATGGTCGAGGCTGTCCTTATGGAGGGCAAGGGCCCGATCGATGGCGTCGACCTTGCGGGCGTAACCGGCATCGTCCACCCCGGTGCCGCGGCCGGCCCAATCGGCGCCCGAGCCGCCGTACAGCGCGGCAAAGATCGCGGCAGCAACGGTGGTGTTGCCGATGCCCATTTCGCCGAGGCCGATGATGTCGGGCTTTCCGGCGACCGCTTCCATGCCATAGGCGATGGTGGCGGCGCACATCTGATCGTCGATCGCCGGCTCTTGGGTGATGTCGCCGGTGGGCAATTCGAGCGCCAGTTCGAAAACGCGCAGATTGATTTCGTGGAGGCCGCAGATTTGCGAAATGGCGGCGCCGCCATTGGTGAAATTGGCGACCATCTGCGCCGTCACATCCTGCGGGAAGGCAGAAACGCCCTGATCGGCCACGCCGTGATTGCCGGCAAAAATGGTGACCATGGGGTTTTCGAGGCGCGGCACCTGGCGATGCTGCCAGCGGGCGAGGAACTCTACCAGCTCTTCGAGGCGCCCTAGCGAACCAACCGGCTTGGTCAATTCGGCATCGCGGCGGCGGACGGCCGCGACAGCCGCCTCGTCGCCATCGGGCACGGCGGTCAGCAGTTCCACGATATCGGCAAAGGCAGGATTGAGCGCAGGCATGAGACGAGTCCGGGATGGGGCCAAGAGGTGCGGACTTGTTGCCCAGAATGGTCCCAATTGCAATTGAAGCGCCATCCGGCCAAGCTGCGGCACTGTGACCGCGCCTTATCAGAGGCGTAAAGTCTTGAAATCTTGGCGGTCCGTCCCTTAATCGAAGGGAATTATGGGTTGAGGGTAAGCAGAGACATGATCTTCATCGGCATTGCCCTCCTAGTCGCGGCTGGAATCGTCTTGATGATTTCGGCCGACGCCGGGAGCCTGATCGGTCTTACCCAAACACAGACCGCACAGCTGGTGCCGCTCGTCGTCATTCTCATCGTCTTTGCCGGTGGAGCCTTCGCGCGACGCCGGCAGGCGGCCGAACTGGTTGGCGCTCTGGTTCTCTGGGTCGGCATTTTTGCCGTGGTTGGGGTTGGCTATGCTTATCGCGACGAATTGATGGGGGTTGTCGGGCGCGTGACCGGCGAATTGCGCCCCGGCGTTGCCGTGGTCGACAGCGAACGCGGTACGGCAGTGTTCCGGCGCGGCTTTGGCGGACATTTCGAGATTGCCGCTACCGTCAACGGCCATACGACGCCAATGATTTTTGATACGGGCGCCAGCGCCGTGGTGCTGACGCGGGCAGACGCGGAGGCCGCGGGCATCGACCTCTCCGAACTGCGCTATGCGATCCCGGTTTCGACGGCCAACGGCACCGGCATGGCGGCACGGGTGCGTCTGAAAAACATCGAGGTCGGCGGTATCGCGCGGCGCAATATTCCGGCATTCGTCGCCGAAGACGGGGCGCTCGAAACGAGCCTATTGGGCATGACGTTTTTAGAAACGCTGGGACGCTACAGCGTGACGCAGAACTCGCTGGAGCTGCAGGACTAGTTAGCTCGCAACGGCCTCAGCGCGTTCTTCGACCGCCGAAAGGGCGTGTAGAAAAACTTGCGGGTCGGCCTTGGGTTTGCAGGCGTCAACGCTGAGGATTTGGCGGAACTGGCGGGCGCCGGGGCGGCCGTTGGCGAGGCCGAGCATGTGGCGGGCGATGTTGTTGAGGCGCGCGCCGTCGCGCAATTGCGCTTCGGCATAGCCGGCCATAGCGTGCATGATATCGGCGAGGGTCAGGGTGGATGGCGCGTCGCCGAAGAGGCGATGGTCGATTTCGGTCAGGATCATCGGATTGTGATAGGCGGCGCGGCCGAGCATGACACCGTCCATGTGCTGGAGATGCTCATCGATCTCTTCCAACGTTTCGATGCCGCCATTGATGATCATCGGCAGGGGCGCGAGGCGCTGGCGCAGGCGATAGACGCGCGGGTAGTCGAGCGGCGGAATGGTGCGGTTTTCCTTGGGGCTCAAGCCCTGGAGCCAGGCTTTTCGCGCGTGGACGTAAAGCGCGGCGACGCCAGCCTCGGCCATCTTGTCGGCGAAACGATCAAGGCTCTCTTCGATATCCTGATCGTCGATGCCGATGCGGCACTTTACGGTCACCGGCTTGTCGGTGGTCGAGCGCATGGCGCGGACGCAATCGGCGACGAGATCGGGCTCGGCCATAAGGCAGGCGCCGAACTTGCCCGACTGCACGCGATCCGATGGGCAGCCGACATTGAGGTTGATTTCATCATAGCCATAGAGGTCGCCCTGGCGGGTCGCGGCGGCGAGATCGGCGGGGTCGGAGCCACCCAGTTGCAGCGCGACGGGTTGTTCAGTGGAATCGAAGCGCAGGTGTCGCTCGGTATCGCCATGGATGATGGCGCCGGTGGTGATCATTTCGGTGAAGAGCAGGCCGCGTTTGGTCAAGAGGCGATGCAGGTATCTGCAATGCCTGTCGGTCCAATCGATCATCGGTGCAACGGAAAAGCGGCGGGCGGTCTCAAGGGAGACGGGGCCGCGCCCCAGCTTGGTCATCGGCGCTATTTCATCTGATATTCGAAGTGGCGTCCAATACCCCCTTCCGGTCCCTTGGGCAATGGCGGGTGTGATCTGGATCAAAGTGTTGATGCCTGCGTTATTCTAATGTCTTGTCATTATCGCCAACGGGGGATTTATCGCCATGTACTCGAACATCGTTTGCGCCATCGACGGATCGGACCTCAGCACCAAGGCCTTTACCCATGCCATTGCGCTGGCTGGCAAGCTCGGCGCCAAGTTGACTGCGGTCACTGTGACCGATCCTTCCATCATCATCGCGCCCGGCGCGGAAATGATGATGGTGGACACGTCGAGCATTCTGGCCGAACTCGACAAGGCCAAGGCAGATTCTGCCAAGGGTGTGCTGGAAGATGCGACCAAGCTTGCGAGTGCCGCCGGCATCGATCTGGCGACGCAGCATGTGCCGGATTTGCCCGCGGCCGAAGGCATTATCAGGAGCGCTAAAACGGCAGGCGCCGATCTCATCGTCATGGGCTCGCATGGCCGCCGCGGCCTTGGCCGGCTGCTGCTGGGATCGCAGGCGGCGGAAGTTCTGGCGCATGCCGAAATTCCGGTGCTGATCATCAAGTAGGACTAACATGTCAGCTATGGCGCGGCGCCGGAATTTCCGCTATGGGGCCGATATCCTAAAAAGAGCGTCGCGCCATGACCCAGCCCCTGCCCCGCCATATCGCCGTGATCGATATCGGCAAGACCAATGCCAAGGTCGTGCTGATCGATGCAGCAAGCGAAGCGCTGTTGGGCACACGCAGCCGGCCCAATAGCGTGCGCCGCGATGCGCCCTATCCGCATGCCGATGTCGAGGGGCTGTGGGATTTCATCCTGAGCAGCCTTGGTGAACTGCATCGCGAGCATGGGATTGACGGGATTTCCATCACCACGCACGGCGCGACCGCGGCGCTGATGGCCGGTGATCAACTGGCGATGCCGGTACTTGACTATGAATATGATGGTCCGGAGGCGTCGGACGAAGCCTATGACAGGGCTCGTCCGGGGTTTGCCGAGACGCTGTCGCCGCGCCTGCCCAATGGGCTCAATCTTGGGGCGCAAATTTTTTGGCAATCGCGCGCGTTTCCCGAGGATTTCGCCAGGGTCACCGCGATCCTCGCCTATCCGCAATATTGGGCATGGCGCCTCACCGGCATTCTTGCCAGCGAAGTGACATCGCTCGGCTGCCACACCGATCTCTGGTCGCCGGACAGGGGCGACTTCTCGTCCATGGTCGATGCGCAGGGTTGGCGGGCTTTGTTCCCGCCCATCAAGCCCGCAGCGTCGGTGCTGGGGCCGATCCTCAATAAAATCGCTGACTTTACGGGACTGCCTGCCGATACGCCGGTCACCTGCGGCATTCATGATTCCAATGCCTCGCTGGTGCCGCATCTTGGCCGTCAGGAAGCGCCGTTCACCATTTTGTCGACCGGAACCTGGGCCATCGCCATGACGGTCGGTGGGGATACGGCAAAGCTCGATCAGGGACGCGATAGCCTGGCCAATGTCGACGCATTCGGCCGGCCTGTGCCAACGGCGCGCTTCATGGGCGGGCGCGAGTTCGACACAATCGTGGGCAAGATCGTTGCACCGAGCGAAACGGACGTGGCCGCGGTGATCGAGCGCGATGTGCAGGCGCTGCCGACATTCGCGCCCGGCGTCGGCCCTTTTGCCAATGGCAAGGGGCGCTGGACAGTGGCGCCCGAGGGCCTGACGGACGGCGAGCGTACGGCTGCGGCTTCACTCTATCTGGCGCTGGTGGCGCGCGAATGTCTCGACCTCTGCGGGCTGGGCAAGAGCATCACCATCGAGGGACCGCTGGCGCGCAATGCCGTGTTTGGCGCGGCCTTGGCGACCTTGGCCGGTCGGCCTGTGCATGCTTCGGGCGACGGCACGGGAACGAGCCTTGGGGCGAGCCTGCTGTTTGGTGGACAGCCGGCGCATGAACAGCACGACAGCCCGATCACGCCTTTGGCCCATCCGGGTTTTGCCGAATATGCGCGGCGCTGGCAGGAACGGGCTAAGACCTAGGGTGCATTGACCAGGCGGCGCTGGTACCCCATGTCTGGACAAGAGACATGGAGGACGACATGGCAGCGCCCAAGCACCGCATCATCATCATCGGCGGCGGCTTTGGCGGTATAGCGGCGGCGCAAGCGCTGGCGCGCGCCGATGTCGAGGTGCTGCTGATCGACCGGCGCAACCATCACCTGTTCCAGCCCCTGCTCTATCAGGTCGCGACAGCATCGTTGAGCCCATCGGAAATCGCTTGGCCGATCCGGCACATCTTGCGCAAGCAGCGCAATGTGCGGGTGATCATGGCGACCGTGACCGGGGTCGATGTGGCGAACAGGGAGGTGCTGATCGAGGATGGGGCGCCGGAGCGCTACGACAATCTCATCATCGCCACCGGTGCGCAGCATGCCTATTTCGGCAATGACCAGTGGGAAGAATTCGCGCCCGGGCTCAAGACGCTGGAGGACGCCACCGCGATAAGGCGGAAACTGCTGCTGGCCTTCGAGGCAGCGGAGCGGGAGTTTGACCCGCGCAAGCGCCGGGCGTTGCTAACCTTTGCGATTATCGGCGCGGGGCCGACCGGCGTCGAAATGGCGGGGGCTATCAGCGAGCTGGGGCGGGCGAGCCTTGCGGGACAGTTCCGGACCATCGCGCCCGAGGACCTGCGGGTGGTGCTGATCGAGGGGGCGGATCGCGTGCTACTCAACTTCAAGCCTGAGCTATCGGCCTATGCGCTAAAATCGCTCGAGGACCTTGGGGTCGAGGTCGAACTTGGACAGATGGTCAAAGCGATCGATGAAGAGGGTGTGACGTTCGGCGAAAAGCGCCTGGCGACCAAGACGGTAATCTGGGCGGCGGGGGTGGCGGCTTCGCCGGCCGCGAAATGGCTGGGGGCCGAGGCGGATCGTTCGGGGCGGGTAAAGGTTGAGCCGGACCTGTCGGTGCCGGGGCATCCCGAGATTTTCGTGGTGGGCGACACGGCGAGCATTGCAAAGCCGGATGGAAAGCCGGTGCCGGGCGTTGCTCCAGCGGCCAAGCAGGCAGGGACTCATGCGGCGCAGGCGGTTATGCGGCAGATCGCAGGAGAAAGCGCAAAGCAGCCGTTTGACTATGACCATGCGGGCGATCTGGCGACGATCGGCAAACAGGCGGCAGTGATCGATTTCGGTGGGATCACGCTCAAGGGCTGGATCGCCTGGTGGGTTTGGGGCATTGCCCACATCTACTTCCTGGTCGACGTGAAGAACCGCATCTTCGTCGCCATGAGCTGGCTTTGGATCTACCTGACCGGACAGCGCAGCGCGCGGCTGATCACCCACGGGCTGGCGCCAACGGCGGAGCCGATGCAGGAAATCGACGGCAAGTAGGCTCGATCAGGCTGGTTCGGGCGGAACGACGGGTCTCGCAAGCTGGCGTTCGCGCAGCCAGATATAGAGGCCACTGGCGACAATGATGGCGACGCCAAGGATGAACCAGCGATCGGGGGGCTGGTTGAAAATCAGCCAGCTCGCGACCGAAAGGTAGATGAGGCTGAGATAGCTGAAGGGCGCCAGCGTGGCGGGCGCCGCAAAGCGATGGGCGACCGAATTGAGGTAGTGTCCGCCGAGGCCGGCCGCACCCATGATGAGGAAAGCGACCCAGGAAATCGGCTGGGTGGGCCAAGCCCAATCGGTGAAGGCGACCGGCATGAGCAGGATGACGGGCGTCGCGCCGGCAAAGAACTGCTGGGTCGAGGCGGCATCGACACCGGCCAGTTTTCGCGTGAGGATCGAGAAAAGCGCGAGGAAGAAGGCACAGCCGAGGCTGAGGAAAGCGGCGGGTTGGAAAGCCTCGGACCCCGGGCGGACGATCACCAGAATGCCGATGAAGCCGACGCCAATGGCGAGCCAGCGGCGCCAGCCGACCTTGTCGCCCAGAAGCGGGCCGGACATGGCGCAGATGATCAGTGGCGAAGTGAACTGGATGGCGCTGGTGACGGTGAGCGGCAGGTAACGCATGGCGAGGAAATTGAGCCCGGTCGTCGCCAGCAGACAGACGCCACGGAGAAGCTCGAGCGTCCAGTTATTGCTCTTCATGACATTGAAGCCGCTGACGGGCACGAAGAGCAGCAAGAGGAGCGCCAAATGCACGCCATAGCGCATGAAGACGATCTGCGTCGTCGCCATGCCCTCGACCGACAGCCATTTTGCCGAAATGTCGAGCACCAGAAGGACGAGTTGGGACGCGAGCACGAGGCCAATGCCGAGGTTCGCGCGGCTTTCTATGGGTGAAACCGGGGATGCCATCAACCGCGCCCAATTTCCGCACGGTGCAGAAAGGTGCCGAAGGTTCGGGGGCGAGACATGGCTGTTCCGGGCAGACAGGAAAAGGCGGTCCCGCACCGATGCGCGATGGGGACCGCCAAGTCAATGCTCTTGTATGGAAGAAGCGCCGTTCAGAACGTCTCCGCAAGATTGCGCAGTGTCAGGGACTTTGCGAGATCGGCCGAGGTTACCTTGGCGCCGTGGCGCGGGATAAAGGTGAGATCGACCCTTTCGCCCGGAAGCAGCGTCAGGGCGTTGTCGGAGAAATAGCCCGGCACATCCACGGTTGCTGTGGCAAATAAGGCGGGCTTGTCCGTTTCGAGTGTGAGGATGGCTTGCCCGTCCCGGTCTGACCAGGTTGCTGAAATCCGGGCCTGCGATAGTTCGTGGGCCTTGTAGGGTTTGGGGAAATAGTCGTTCTCGCCGAGAATATTGCCGGCAGCATCCTTCCAGGAGAAATAGAGAAATTCATCCTGGGCCAGGTCCGCCACCGAGACGGTGGTCAGGGCGATGGCCGCATCGGCACCGATGGCGCTATTGCCCGAAAAGATCGTACGCTGGGCGCCGGAAACCGAGACGGCCTTGACCTCGAGGGCGATCGATACCGGCCTACCGGTATCATTGATGCCCTTGAGGGTGATCTCGGTGTTTTCCGCATTGGGGACGGCGACGAGATTGACCAGGCGGAAGAAGCGCTTGGCCATATACTGCATCAGCTTCCACTGCCCGCCGTAATCGAGGCTCGACCAGCTCGCTACCGGCCAGATGTCGTTGATCTGCCAATAGAGCGTGCCCATGCAGCGCGGCTTGGTGGAGCGCCAATATTCGATGGCGGTCTTGATGGCGAGGCCCTGCTGGATTTGGGACAGGAAGACCATCTGGTCGAAATCGCGCGGGAAGCGGAAATAGCGCGTCATCGTTTCGATGATGCGGGCATTGCCGCCATTGTTGCGCTGATGGTTTTCCATGACTGGAGAGGACGGATTGCGGTCCTTTTCTTCCGAGAAGGTTTCGATGACGTTCATCGAGGTGAAGGACTGGAAACCGAATTCGGAGGCAAAGCGCGGATTGACCGAGCGGTAGGCGTCAAAGCTCTTGGCCGAGTGCCAGACGTCCCAATAGTGGAGGTCGCCGCGGGTGTCCGAATGCCAGCCATCGGAAAAATCCATATAGCCCAATGAAGGCGAAGACGGCCAGAAGCGGCGGGAGGGGTCTTCATCCTCGACGATCCGGTGCAGCATGGAATTGAGGCGGTCGTAATTGGCGAGATAGCGGCCCGGGTCGGCCTTGGTTTCGGGGTACCAATTGAGCGAACCGATGACTTCGTTGTCGCCGCACCAGAGCGCGATGGAGGCATGGTGCGACAGGCGGCGGACCTGCTGGGTGATTTCGGTTTCGACCGAAGCGAGGAATTCGCGGTTGGACGGATAGCTCATGCACGAGAACATGAAATCGTGCCAGAGGAGGATGCCCAGCTCGTCGCAGAGGTCGTAGAAATAGTCCGGCTCATACTGACCGCCGCCCCAGATGCGGAGCATGTTCATATTCGCAGCCTTGGCGCTTTCCAGAAGGTCGCGGATGACCGCGGGCGTGATGCGCGAGGGGATGGCATCGGCCGGAATCCAGTTGGCGCCCATCATGGTAATGTCGCGACCATTGATGCGGCACTTGAAGGTGTGGTCGATCTCGTCTTTCTCGATGATCCATTCGAGTTTTCTGAGGCCGATCTTGCGGGTGGTGACTTCGCCTTCGAGATTGGTGGTCAACTCATAGAGCGGTTGGGCGCCCTGCCCGGCTGGCCACCAGATTTTGGGATTGTGGATAGTCACATTGTGGGTGAAGACGTTTTCGCCCTTTTGCACCGCAACCTTATCGGTGATGGTCTGGCCATCGATCGTGTGTTCGAGTTCGACCTCGCCATGGGCAAAAGCGAAGACACGCGTTTTGATCGAGAGTTCAACGCCCTTGGCGCCATGGGTCTGTTCGACCTCGACGCTGTCCTGGCGGGCGAGGCGCGATTTGCGCAGGGCCATGGTGCCATAGACACCGACCGGCATGGTGCAGATGCCCCAATCCCACCCCGCATGGCAGGCCGCCTTGCGGATGAAGTTCATGTGGATGCCCTTCAGGCCGTTGGTCTGGTAATTGTAGGTGAAGGGGATCGGGAAAGGATGCGCGTCGGAGCGGGCTTTGGCGACATCGGGCGCGACGCCGAATTCGATACGCAGGGTATTTTCGCCCTGATGCACCTTGCCGGTGACATCGATATCGTGCCGCACGAAGCTGTTGTCGGTGCGGGCGATGATTTCGCCATTAAGGAGGATGGTGGCGATGCAGTCGACTTCCGAGAGGGTCAGGGACAGATAGCCGGCAATGTCGGCAGCCGAGGCTTCAAAGCGGCGTTCGACATGCCATTCCGTTTCGCCCACCCACATGACGACCTTCTCGTTCTCCCCGAAATAGGGATCGGGAATGAGATCGGCAGCCAGCAAGGCGCCATGGACATCGCCGGGAAGCGCAATTGACGTCGTGATATTGCGCGACGGCGCGGTGAGGCCATAGGCGCCGCTCAGGTCAAGCGCGGTGTTGAAACTGGAAATGGTCAAGTCGTCCTCCTGCCGACCGCAGCCGGCACCTCTGGCAGTTGCAAAACCAACTACCGAAATCGATTTCGGAGGCGTTTGTAGCGGGAAGCGCGGCGCCTTCCAATGGCCGCAGAAAGGTTTTTTACGGCCATTGCATCGTTGCCAATGCAAAATTGGCCGCGTGGGGTGGCCAGCGCCGCAGATTTACTGATCTGTTAGGAAATCTAGGCTTAGGCTCGCCATATAAAGGGCAGTGCCATGTCAGTATTCCGGCGCCTGGGCCGTATCATTTTTGAATCACCGGGGTCGGCGGAACTGTCGCTGGCCCAATGGCACGCACTTAAGCGCCAAGTGCCGCTAATGTACGCCATGTTGCTGGCCAATATGATCATTCTAGCGGCAACCCATTTTTCGAGCGCACCAAAATATCTGACGGTGCTTGTGCCTGTAGTTTTTACTCTGCTTTGCGGCGCGCGCATTCTGCGCTGGGCGCGCGGAGATGGCACGACGATCACGCCCGGTCAGGCTCGGCGCGACATCAAGGCCATGGTGGTGATGGGGCCGGTCATCGCTGTCGGTTTTGCGGGCTGGGCGCTTAGCCTCTACCCCTATGGCGATGCGCTGCAGCAGTCGCACATCGCCTTCTTCATGGCCGTAACAACCATTGGCTGCATGTTCTGCCTGCTCAACGTGCGCAAAGCGGCCGTGGCGATCGGCGCCTGTGTTCTCATCCCCTTCACGGTCTTCTTCATTCTGACCGGACAGCCGGTATTCGTCGCCATTGCGCTGAATATGGTTCTGGTGACGGCGACGCTGACGACCATTCTGCTCGACAATTATCGCGACTTTACCGGGCTCGTTGCCTCGCGGCAGGAAATGGCGCTGAAGCAGGAGGAAACCCAGCACTTGCTCGATGAAAACCATCGCCTCGCCTGGCTGGATAGTCTTACCGGCGTGCCCAATCGTCGTTCGTTTCAAAAGGAACTGGCGCGGGCCCTGGACGAAGCCAAGGCCAAGGGACGAACCATTGCCGTGGCGCGGCTCAATCTCGATCGCTTCAAGGCGGTGAACGAGATTTTTGGCCAGATTGCCGGCGACCGCGTGCTGATCGAGATCGCGCAGCGGATTGACGTCAACCGGCCGTTCTCGTCCTTTCTTGCACGCCTCGACAGCGACAATTTCGCTGTCATCCTGACCGAAAATTCGACAGGGCCCAATCTGGAGCGGCTCGGCCAGCGGCTTTGCGATGCGATCGCACGGCCGATCAAATTGCCGTCGGGCACGGCCCATGTCACCGCCTCCATGGGCGTTGCGGCATCTGGCCCCGAGGACACGCCGGAAACGCTGTTCGACCACGCCGACTATGCCGGATTGCTCGCCAAGCGCGACGCGCGCGGCGGCACCATGGTCTTTTCGGCCATCGATGCCCACGATCTCAGGCAAATCCGGCGCATGGAGCACCTGCTGCATACGGCGGATCTGGACGAAGAAATCTACATCGTGTTGCAGCCACAGTTTGATATCGCCATTGGCGAGACGACGGGCTTTGAAGTGCTGGCGCGCTGGCGGAGCCCAGTCCTCGGCGAGGTATCCCCTGCCGAATTCATCCCCATGGCCGAGCGCTTGGGCCAGATCGGGCGGATTACCCAGATCGTCTTGCGTAAGGCGCTGGCGATCAGCGAAAAACTGCCGCGCCGCATGCGTCTTTCGGTCAATCTCTCGGCCAACGATATCGGCTCGCCCGCAGCCATCGACGCTGTCATTGCGCAGGTCGAGGCCGCACCACGTCCGAGCCGCGTCGATTTCGAAATCACCGAGACGGCGATCATGCGCGATCTCGATCAGGCCAGGGAGGCCTTGTCGCGCCTCCTCAGTCTTGGGGCACGAATTGCCCTCGACGATTTCGGCACCGGGCATTCCAGTCTTACCCATGTGCAGCGCCTGCCGCTGCATCGCATCAAGATCGATCGCAGTTTTGTTGCCGAGGTGACGAGCGATCCAACCAGCCGCGCCATCGTCAAGACCATGGTCGATCTCTGCCGAAACCTCGGCATGTCCTGCGTTTTCGAAGGGATCGAAACCGAAGCGCAACTCGAAGCGCTTGCCGGCCTCGGTGGCACGGTGATGCAGGGCTACCTTTTCGGACGGCCGATGATGCCGGAGATGGCCCTCGCCCATGCAGAGAAAAGCGATGCAGGTTGGCGGCCTGAGCGCAACCAGCGCTTTGGTGCGGCGAGCTGATCCCGGAAATATCTGCCTTCATCTGTCGAAACCCGCCTTATCGCTTCGTCGTGAAAGCGAACGGACGATAGCTGGTCCACAGCACAAGGCAGGGCAAAATGATCAGGACAGGTTGGGTATTGAGCGCGCTGGTGACGCTCTTTCTTTTGGGGGCTTCGGCTGCACCGAAACTCATCAATTCGCCACTAGCGCTCGAACCTCTCGAAGTGGTGGGCTGGCCGGCAAAGTACTTGTTGCTGATCGGGATTACCGAGGTGGCCGTGGCGGTGCTTTACATCATTCCGCGGACTGCGCTGCTCGGTGCGGTGCTGATGACGGGGCTGCTGGGGGCAGCGCTGGCGGCAAATCTGCGGGTGGACAATCCGCTTTTCAGCCATACGCTGTTCAGCATTTATCTCGGGGTTTTCGCCTGGATCGCTCTATGGCTGCGAGAGCCGAAATTGCGGGCGCTGTTCCCGTTCACCCGCTGAACGAAAAAGCCCCGGCACTTGGCCGGGGCTTTCCTTTACTGAGCCGCTTCCAGGTCCAGGAAACCACCGGATTGGCGTTCCCAGAGCATGGCGTAGTGGCCGCCCGAGACGAGGAGTTGGGCGTGGGTGCCCTCTTCCACGATTTTCCCCTTTTCGAGCACGACGAGCCGGTCCATGGCCGCGATGGTCGAGAGGCGATGGGCGATGGCGATCACCGTCTTGCCCTGCATGAGCATGGTGAGCTGTTCCTGGATCGCCGCTTCGACCTCGGAATCGAGGGCGGAAGTGGCTTCGTCGAGCACCAGGATCGGCGCGTTCTTGAGCAAGACGCGGGCGATGGCGACGCGCTGGCGCTGGCCGCCGGATAGTTTTACGCCGCGTTCGCCGACATGGGCGTCGTAACCCCTGCGGCCCTGCGGATCGGAAAGGCCCATGATGACGTCGTGGACATTGGCCTGTTCGGCCGCCAGCATCATTTCCTCATCGCTGGCCCAGTGGCGGCCATATTTGAGGTTTTCGCGGACGGAACGATGCAGCAGGGACGTGTCCTGGCTAACAAGACCGATGGCGGCGCGGAGGCTTTCCTGGGTCACCGAGCGAACGTCGTGTCCGTCGATCTTGATCGAGCCGTCCTGCACGTCGAACATGCGCAGGGCGAGGTTGACCAGTGTCGATTTGCCCGAGCCGGAGCGGCCGACGAGGCCGATCTTTTCGCCGGGTTTCACCATGAGGCTGAACTCGTCGATGACTGACCCTTCTTTGCCGCGCCAATAGTTGAAGCTGACATTGTCGTAGTGCAGCTCGCCCCTGGTGACGGCAAGGGGTTTGGCCTCCGGTTCGTCAAGCATGGTCAGGGGTTGGGCGATGGTGTCCATCGAGTCCCGCGTCGTGCCGATCTGACGGAAGATGTTGGAGCCGATTTCGAGGATCCAACCGCTCATGTTCATGATCTGCAAAGCGAAGGGAATGGCCGTTGCCACCGCGGCGGCGGTAAGGGCGCCATTGTTCCAGCCCGCGAGGGCCAGCCAGGTGACCGAGACCACGAGGCCTGCGTTGAGCATGAACAGGATCGACCACATATAGGTGAACACCCGCATCAATTTGCGGAAACTCACGGCGTGGTCGAGGACGCTGTCGGCGACGTATTTGTCCTCGTGCTCGCCGGAGGCGAAGGTCTTGAGCGTCTGGATATTGGTGTAGCTATCGACGATGCGGCCGGTCATCACCGATTTGCTCTCCGAAAGCTCTTCGGAATAACGGGCGATGAGCGGCATGGTGATGGAAAAAAGCACCGCATAGAGCAGCAGCCAGACACCGATCGGCACCAGCAATACCGGGTCGAGCTGGGCCAGGACGACAATGGCCACAATGACAAAGACCAGCGCATACCAGGCGGCGTCGATGGTGAGATTGACGCCGATTTCGATGGCTTCGCCGGCTTGGATGACCTTGTTGGCGATGCGGCCGGCAAAGTCGTTCTGGAAGAAGGTCCAGCTTTGCCGGATGACGTGCCAGTGGCTTTGCCAGCGGATGAGATCGACCAGGTTCGGCACGATGCCGTGGTTGCGGATCAGCGTGTCGAAAAAGAAGGTCAGCGGCCGGACGAGGACCACGACAAAGATCATCCAGAGGAAGGTCTGGCCGTGAAGGTCGAAGATTTCGCCGGGATTGGTGGTCGCCAGCATGCCCACCACCATGCCGACGAAAACCGGCATGAGCGCATCGGCTATCGAACCAATGGCGACAAGACCAATGCGGATGGCGAAAGCGCCTTTGAGCTGGGCGACGAAGTAGCGAACGAATGGAGTAAGGCCCATGGGCGGCTGGCGGTTTTTGGCCAGGGCGATGGGCGAATAGAGATTGTCGAAGAAGTCGATGACGCGGTTGAACATTTTCTGCTCATTGTTTGAGCCGCGCCTGAAAGAACCTTTTCAGTCGGTTCGTATCAGGTTCGGTGCCTATCGGTGGGTTTGGGTTGGCTGGGGGCAAATGCACCGGGCTGATTGCCTTCATGTCGCGTCATAATGATATCTCCCATTTGGGATCTCCTCTGGTTGGCGCCCTCCACCATGGAGGGCGTGTGAAAACTGTTGGGACGGCGGCGCTTACTGCGCCGCGTCCTCGACCTGGTCCATCTCCAGGAACCCGCCCGATTGGCGCGCCCAGAGCTGGGAATAGATGCCGCCCGAATCCACGAGCTCGGCATGGGTGCCCTGCTCGACGATCGTGCCCTTATCGAGCACCACCAGACGGTCCATCATGGCGATGGTCGACAGGCGATGCGCGATGGCGATCACGGTCTTGCCGCGCATCAAGAGCTCAAACTGGCTCTGGATAGCCGCTTCGACCTCGGAGTCGAGAGCGGACGTTGCTTCATCCAGCACCAGAATGGGCGCATTTTTCAAGAGCACACGCGCGATGGCGATGCGCTGGCGCTGACCGCCGGAGAGCTTTACGCCACGCTCACCCACATGGGCGTCATAGCCCAGGCGCCCCTTGTAGTCCGAGAGGTCGGCGATGAAGTCGTGCGCCTCGGCAAGCTTGGCGGCTTCGATCATCTCTTCTTCGGTCGCGTCGGGGCGACCATAGACGATGTTGTCCCGCACGGAGCGATGCAGCAGCGACGTATCCTGGGTCACAACGCCGATATTGGCGCGGAGGCTGTCCTGCTGGATGGTCGAGATGTCATTGCCATCCACCAGAATGCGGCCACCCTGCCGATCGTAAAAGCGCAGCAGCAGATTGACGATGGTCGATTTGCCCGCGCCGGACCGGCCGACAAGGCCGATTTTTTCGCCCGGACGGATATTGAGGTTGAGGCCCTCGATGACGCCCGACGACTTCCCATAATGGAAAGAGACGTTATCGAACTTGATGTCGCCTTCGACGCGGCCGATGGGCTTGGCATCGGACTGGTCCGAGACGACGCGCGGCAGCGAGATGGAATTGATCCCATCCTTGACCGTGCCGATGTTCTCGAACAGCGAGGACATTTCCCACATCACCCACTGGCTCATGCCCTGGAAACGCATGACGAGGCCAAGCGACACGGCAAGCGCGCCCGGGCTCATGATCCCCTGCATCCAGAGCCATATGCCCGTCGCGCCGACCGAAAAGAGCAACAGGGCATTGGACCACAGGACCAGCATGTTGAGCCAGGTGAAGAACCGCATCTGGCGATAGACGGTGCCCAGGAAATCGTCCATCGCCTCGCGGGCATAGGATTCTTCGCGATTGGAATGGCTGAAGAGTTTCACGGTCGCGATATTGGTGTAGCTATCAACGATGCGCCCGGTCATCATCGAGCGCGCATCGGCCTGGGCCTGCGAAATCTTGCCCATGCGCGGGATGAAATAGACCATCAACGCCACATAGGCGGCGAGCCAGACGAGGAAGGGAATGGCCAGGCGCCAATCCGCCGCAGCGGCCAGAATGACAGCGCCGGTAAAATACACGACGACATAGACCAGCATGTCCAAGAGCTTCATGACCACTTCGCGCACGGCGAGCGAGGTCTGCATCAGCTTGGCACCAATGCGGCCGGCAAACTCGTCCTGGAAGTAGCTCATCGACTGGCGAATGAGATAGCGATGCGCCATCCAGCGGATACGCTGCGGGAAATTCCCGAGCAGCGTCTGGTTCATGGTGAGCGTCGACAAAAGCGCAAAAGCGGGGAGGATGAAGACAATCATCGCGCCCATGAAGGCCAGCTTCCAGCCGTCCGTCTCCAGGAACGTCTTCGGATCGGCGCCAGCGAGCCAATTCACCACATCGCCGATGAAGCTGAAGACGAGGATTTCGCCGATCGCAACGGCAGCGGCGGCGAAGGCCATCAATGCCAGCCACTTCTTTGCACCGTGGCTATAATGCAGACAAAAAGCGAGAAGACCCTTAGGTGGCTCGGTGGGCTCTCCCGCGGGATAAGCGTCCAGCTGTTTTTCAAACCATTTCAGCACGTGGGTCACCATATATATATTGTCCGGAAGGACACCGTGGCCGAACGCTAAGTGACGGCTATGACAGCGGCCGTCAGCAGAGGCTGGCGATGGACGATCCATCCAGGGAAATTTCAAAGACCGCGCTCGATACGTTTTCAAGGAAACGCAGAGGAGCCGCGTGGCGTTTAGCCCAGGCCTTCCTCCCCAATACCGTCCCAATTGGCATTGAAGAATTGGGCTATGCAGCCAAGAGCGGCGTAGCATACACAAAAGGCTAGAGTCGGCTGTTGCCGGTTGGCCACATTCGACCGTCAGAAAATAACGTTGCACTGGACCGTTTCATGCGCACCGAAACCGAGCACACCATCTTCCTCAAGGACTACGCGCCGACGCCCTATCGCGTCGTTGCTGTGGACATGGATTTCAAGATCACTGAGGCGGTGACGCGCGTTCGGACGCAGATGACGGTGGAGCCCCGCCCCGAGACGGCGCCCGGTACGCCGCTGGTGCTGGACGGCGATGGACTGACCTTGCAATCGATCGCCATCGACGGCCTGCCGATGATGCTGTCGGCCTATGCGACCGACGACAATGGCCTGACCGTGGTCGAGCCGCCCTTCCGGCGCTTCGTGCTTGAAACCGAGGTCAGTCTGACGCCCGAGACCAATACCAAGCTGATGGGGCTTTATCGCTCGAGCGGCACCTGGTGCACGCAGTGCGAGCCCGAAGGCTTCCGGCGCATCACCTATTACCTCGACCGCCCGGATATTCTGGCGCCCTTCAAGGTGCGCATTACCGCGCCGCGCGATATTGCCCCGGTGCTGCTCTCGAACGGCAATCTCATCGATAAGGGCGATGCTGGCGACGGCACGCACTTTGCGGTTTGGGAAGATCCGTTCCCCAAGCCTGCCTATCTCTTCGCCCTCGTTTCCGGCGATCTCGGTTCAATCACCGACACTTTTACGACGATGAGCGGCCGCAAGGTCGATCTCGCCATCTATTGCACCCATGGCAAGGAAGCCGAATGCGCCTATGCCATGGACAGCCTCAAGCGCTCGATGGCCTGGGACGAGAAGCGCTTTGGCCTCGAGTATGATCTCGACGTGTTTAATATTGTCGCCGTTGCTGATTTCAATTTCGGCGCGATGGAGAACAAGGGCCTCAACATCTTTAACGACAAACTGGTGTTTGCCCTGCCCGAGACGGCGAGCGATGCCAATTTTGCCAATATCGAGCGCGTCATTGCGCACGAATATTTCCACAACTGGACCGGCAATCGCATCACCTGCCGCGACTGGTTCCAGCTCTGCCTCAAGGAAGGCCTGACGGTCTATCGCGACCAGGAATTTTCCTCGGACGAGCGCAGCCGCCCGGTGCAGCGCATCCATGACGTTGAAAACCTGCGGATCACGCAGTTCCCCGAGGATGGCGGCCCCCTGGCCCATCCGCCGCGGCCGGACCACTATCGCGAGATCAACAATTTTTACACGACAACCGTCTACCAGAAGGGCGCGGAAGTCGTCCGCATGCTGGCAACGCTTTTGGGCGAAGCCGGCTTCCGCAAAGGTATGGACCTTTATTTCGAGCGCCATGACGGCGAGGCGACGACCATCGAGGCTTTCCTCAAGGTTTTCGAGGACGCGACCGGCACGGATCTCAGCCAGTTTTCGCGCTGGTATCTCAATGCCGGCACGCCTGACGTCACGGCCAACGACAGCTATGACGCAGCGAACCAGACCTACACCCTGACCCTCTCCCAAAAAACCGCGCCGACGCCGAACCAACCGGACAAGCCGCCCTTCGTGATCCCCGTCAAATTCGGCCTTATCGGGCCCAATGGCAGCCCCATGGGCTGGACCAACGTCAGCGGCGGCACGATCAATGATGATCTCATCATTCTCGATGACGACAGCGTCACGCTAACCTTTACCGGTGTAGCCAATCGCCCGGTTCCCTCGCTATTCCGCGGGTTCTCCGCGCCGGTAAAACTCACGACCACCCGGAGCCAGCAGGACCTGCTGTTCCTGGCGCGGCATGACAGCGATCCATTCAATCGCTGGGACGCATTGCAGACGGTCGCCACCCAATTGCTGGCTGCGGCGGCTACCGGCCAGACGCCGGCATCGAGCGATCTAGACGCGCTGCGTCAGGCAATCCTCGACACGCTCGGTGATCCGGCACTCGACCATGCCTTCAAGGCGCAGGTCATTGCCATGCCTGGCGAAACGGTGATCGCGCGACAGATCGGCCGGGATGTCGATCCGAACGCCGTGGCGGAAGCGCGGCGCGCGCTGATCCGCGCCATTGTCGAGCCCGCGGCAGAGCACCTTGAGGCGCTTCATGCCCAATTGCAGGTCAGCGAGCCCTATAACCCCGGCGCCGCCCAGGCGGGCCGCCGCTCGCTGCGCAATGGTCTTTTGTCGCTGCTCACGGCCGGATCGGATCGCGGCGCGGCTCTTGCCGAAGCGCAATATCACGCGGCCTGCAATATGACCGACCGCTATGCGGCCCTGGCCATTTCGGCTCATAACTGGACGCCGGCCGCCCCGGCCCTGCTCGGCGACTTCCGCACCCGTTTTGGTGGCGATCCGCTGGTGTTCGACAAGTGGCTGGTTGCCTCTTCACAGGCGCCGGACGACGCAGCAATCGAGCGGCTGCAGGCCATTCTGGCGGCGCCGGATTTTCCGCGCACCAATCCCAACCGCTTGCGCGCGCTGCTCGGCAGCTTCGTCATGAGCAATCCGGCGCAGTTCGCCCGGGCCGATGGCCTCGGTTTCCGCTTCGTGACGGAAGCGTCGGCGGAGATCGACAAGGTCAATCCCCAGGTTGCCGCGCGTATCCTCACCGGCTTCCGCATCCTGCCGCTGCTCGAAAGCGGACGCCGCGATGCTGGCCGCGCCGCACTCGAAGCGCTGAGGAATCAACACACGCTCAGCCGCAATACCGGCGACATCGTCGAACGAATCCTGGCGGGCTAAACACGCGGCATTTTGCGCAAATGACATGCCTCCCCACCTCAAAAGGGGGAGGCATCGCTATTTTCGGCCGCGCATCCCACGGAACCGCGTTTTTCGCAGGGCTGTGGAAGGATTTTTCTTTTCGCCTAAGTGATTCAAGAGACTCACGTTTTGGCGCCGGGCCCGCAAAGGCACAAACACCCCTATGGACAAGTCCCCTCGGGGTGATTCATTACTTGTTAACGAGCAAATCGCTTCGGGGCTAAACCCTTAAAATTACGGAGAATTTCATGCGGCCGTCGGAGGTATCCGGCGCCGATGCTGATGGATTCGGCATGGGCGATGGACAGGATTTTCGGCGCCTCCGCCGCCAGGGCACGGCCGCCCCCCGCGGGTTCAGACAACGTGTCCTGACGCCGATGACGCTGGCTGTCGCTGCCACGGCATTCGCCGCTGCGACGCTCTTCATCGTTTACGACGTCATCACGACGCTGGGCGAGGTCAAGCGCGAGCTCTCCCTGATCGGCGCCACGGTCGCCGCGCGCGTTGCCAACGAGCCCCCCACTTTGGCCGAAACGACGCTCGCGAGCACGCCGAGCGATTTTCCGGGCATTACCCGGGCCCGTTTTGTCGAAGCAGAGGCCGATTTCGGCGATTTCTTCTCTCACGCGGTGCCAGCGGGATCGCATGGTCTGCTCAGCGTTCAGGCCGAGCAATCGGGCGCAGTCGGTGCCTTGGCCGGGCGCGGCGCAGCAGCCCTGGCGCTGGCTGGCCTCGTGACCGCACTGACGCTGCGCCGTCGCCGGGGCGAGGCTATGCCCGACCCGATGGAGCGCCACACCTATCGTACCCTTACATCGGCCATCCCCATGGGCATTGCCTGTTGGACCACCGATGGCCGGATGATCGTCTGCAATGGCGATTATCGCGAGCGCTTGCGGCTTGATAGCGACGCCATTACCTATCCCGAAGCGTTGGGGCGGCTGCTATCCGGCGGTTATATGAAGCTGTTGCGCGAAGAGAGCGGCAATCGCCTGTTGGAACTGCATCAACAAGACGGCTCCTGTCTTTTGATCGACGAACGTCCCCTGCCCGATGGCGGGTTCATGACGATCCTGTCCGACGAAACCGAGCGCCGGCGCACCGACGTTCTGCTCTCGACCATCCGCGAGGAACAGCGCCTGCTTGCGCGCCGCTACCACGAAGAAAAAATCCGCGCCGAGGCGGCCAGCCGCGCCAAGACGAATTTCCTCGCCCATCTCAGCCACGACATTCGCACCCCGCTCAACCATATCATCGGCTTTGCCGAACTGATGGAATGCGAGACTTATGGCGCGCTGGGCGATCCGCGCTATGCCGAATATGTGCAGTCGATCAAGAACTCCGGCGAGCATCTGCTCAATTCCTTCGGCGCCATTCTCGATCTCGCCGAACTCGAAAACGGCCAAAAAGTGCTGCGCGCCGATGCCGTGCCGCTCGATGAGGTTATTACGGCCACCTGTCGCCGTTTCAGCGGCCAGGTCGCCCGCGCGGGCCTAGCGCTCTCGGTCAATTCCGAGACAGGTGCAGTGCTCTGCGGCGATCGCCTCGCCTTTGTGCGCATGGTCGGGAATATCGTCGAGAACGCCATTCGCTTCACTCCCGCCGGTGGCAAGCTGACGCTGGCGACCTTTGCCGCCGACGATGGCGTTGTCATCGAGGTCACCGATACCGGCATCGGTATGAGCGAGGAACGGCTTTCAAGCCTCAGCCAGCCCTTCGCTTTGGGCGATGCGACTTTCACCCGCGAGGGTGTCGGCCCGGGGCTCGGCATTTCCATTTCGCGCGCCATAGCGGAACTAAGCGGGGGCCGCATGGTCATCGACTCGTCGCCGTCGGTCGGCACGACGGTCGCCATTTCGCTCCCCCTCGACGCGCGGCACAGCGCAGCGACGGTAGCGGCCTAGATCATGATCAACCGCGTGTGGCACGAAACGCATCGTCTGGGCCCGAAAGCCAACCTCGATGATCGGGTTGCCTGGCACATCGAGCACGCCAAGCTTTGCGGCTGCCGTGAAATGCCCGAGAGCATCAAGGCAGAACTGGCCAAACGCGGCATCACGCTACCCGAACGGCGCGGCTAAAGCGTCCGCGCCGCTTCGTACCAAGCCGCAGCCGCCGCCGCGACTTCTTCCTGCATTTCGGAAATATCGAGAGCAAGAAGCTTGAAATCGGGGTAGTGGCAGAGCTGCGCCAGCAATTCCTGGAATGCCGGAGACCAGGCATCGTCCTTGAACGGGCTGACGAGAGCCGAACTCATCACCTGCAAGACAGTCGCATAGATGGTGTGGATTTCGGCAAGCCGCTTGCCCTTGGGCACGAGGCCAATCTGGCCCAGACGCGCAAGAACCTCGGCCGGGGGCGCCTGCGGCAGGTCAATTCGTGCGCCCGCGACCAGTTGCGCCGACTGGGCGACGAATTCAAGATCGATAAGGCCGCCATTGGCGAGTTTTAGATCGAAAGCGTGGCGCGGTTTGCGTTCTTTGGCCATCAACGCACGCATGCTCATCACGTCATCGATGATTTTGCCGTTGTCGCGCGGCAAGGCCATGACCTCGGCGACTTCGCGCTCGACCACAGTGGGCAGGTCGCCCGTCCCGGCGACGACGCGAGCACGGCTGAGGGCCAGGTGTTCCCAGGTCCAGGCCTCGCCGCGCTGATAGGAGCGGAACGAGGCAAGACTGGTGGCCAGCGGCCCGGCATTGCCCGAGGGTCGCAGTCGCATGTCGGTTTCGTAGAGCACGCCTTCGCTGGTCGGCGCAGCCAGCGCAGCGACCAGGCGCTGGGTCAGGCGCGCGAAATAGTGCGAGGGGGCCAGCGGACGCTCGCCATCGGACTCAATATCGGGCGCGTCATAGAGCAGGATGAAATCGAGGTCGGAGGTGACGGTCATTTCCCGGCTCGCCATCTTGCCGAAGGCGAGGAGCACTGTGGACGCGCCGGCTATCCGGCCATGACGACGCGCGAACTCTTCCTGCACGCTGGCAAAGAGGCGATTGAGCAAGGTTTCCGCCAGCGCCGTGAACTGTTCGCCCGCCATGGTGGCGCTGACCGTGCCAGAGAGAAGGCCCGCCGCTATGAGGAATTTTTGCTCCTGCCCGATGATGCGGGCGCGGTCGATCAGTTCTTCATAGGTGCGGGCATCGGCGAGGAAAGAACCGACCTTGGCGACCAGCACGTCGCGATGGGTGACATCATTGGCGAAAGCCGGATCGATCAAGCCGTCCACGACATGGGCGCGATGGATCACCGCCTCGGCCATGCGCGGCGCCGAGGCCATGAACTGCACCAGCAGCGAGCGCAATTGGGCGTGGTTGCGCAACAACGCAAAGAGTTGCACGCCGCCGGGCAGGCGGGAGAGAAAATCGTCCATGCGCGCAAGGCCGAGATCGGCGCTGCCGGCATTGGCCAGCGTCGTCAGGAGCGCAGGCAGCAGTTCTGTCAGATGCGCTCGCGCCGCGGCGCTGCGGGTAGCGGCATAGCTGCCATAGTGCCACTTGCGCACGGTTTCGATGGCCTTGTGCGCATCGGCAAAACCCATATTCGTCAGGGTTTCGAGCGTGTTCGGATCGTCATCGCTGCCGGTGAAGACGAGATTGCCCTCCACCGTGCCCAAAGTCTCGCCTTCGGTGAAAAGTTCGGCGTAGTAGCGCGCGACACGCTCCAGGGCAGCACGATATTTGGCTTCGAAAGCCTGCAAGTCCGGCTGGCCCATCAACCGGCCGATAACCGCCACGGCTTCGGGCGTGCCTGGCATGATGTGCGTCTGCTCGTCGCGCAGCATCTGCAGGCGGTTTTCGACGGCGCGGAGATACCAATAGGTCTCGGTGAGTTCGCTCGCCGTCTTCGGACTGATCCAGTTAGCAGCCGCCAAAGCCGCCAAAGCCTGCGACGTCGGGCGTACGCGCAGCGCCTTGTCGCGGCCGCCGGCGATCAACTGCTGGGTCTGGGCGAAAAACTCGATCTCGCGAATGCCACCGCGTCCGAGTTTGACATTGTGCCCCTCGACGCGAATGTCGCCAACGTTCTTCGACACATTGATCTGGCGTTTCATCGCCTGGATATCGGCGATAGTCGCAAAGTCCAGATGCTTGCGCCAGACATAGGGTGCCAGTTCCTTGACGAAGGCTTCGCCGACTTGCTTGTCGCCCGCACAGGGCCGCGCCTTGATCCAGGCGGCGCGCTCCCAGTTCTGCCCGCGCACTTCATAATAGGCGAGCGCGGCATCGACCGAGAGCGCCACGGGCGTCGAACCCGGATCGGGGCGCAAGCGCAGATCGGTGCGGAAGACATAGCCATGGGCCTGATGGTCCTCCATCAGCCCCACCAGCTTCTGCACCATGCGCGAATAGATTTTCGTGCCTTCGGTGGGATCGACCAGCACCGGCTTTTGCGGATCGAAGAAGGCGACAATGTCGATATCGGAGGAGTAATTGAGCTCGCGCCCGCCGTGTTTGCCCAGGGCAAAAAGTGCAAGGCCGGAATTCTTGGCCAGCGCTTCTTCACGGGGAAGCACGAGTTGCCCCTTGTCGAAGGCCTGACGCATGAGGAAGTCGAGCGCCGCTTCAAGTGCTGCATCGGCGAGATCTGATAGTGCTTCGGTCGCTTGCGCTGTCGTCCAGACACCGCCGGTTTCCGCCACCGCCGCCAGAAGCGCCGTGCGCCCCTTGGCGACGCGGAGGGTCTGACCAAGGCCTGCCTCGTCCGCCGTAGTGCCGGCGGCGAACACCGCAGCAATCAGCTCGGCGAAGACGGCGTCCGGCCCGCGCTCGAGCGCATCGGCCAGCCATTCTGCATGCGTGTGCGCCAGATCGAGCAAATAAGGCGCCGATTGCAGCAGCGTGCCGAGCGTCGGCGCTGCCGCCTTGAAGGCAGGCACGGCCCCTCCCGGCAATTCGGCCAGAAGTGAGTCAAAACCGGGATGAGGGATGGCGGGCAAGGGCGCGAGATTGGTGCTCATGAAAGAGGCATATCCCGCCACCAAGACGTCAGCAAGCCGCGCTCAGCCCTTTGTGGCGTCGCTTTCCCCAGAGCCCGAAAGTTCGTCCAGAACGCGCCTTTCATCGTCGGAAAGGGCTTCACCTCTGGGCTTCGACGGCGACCGCCGCACGGCCCAGAACAGACCGAACAACCCGAGCGCCAAAAGCACCGGCGCCGCGATCCAGAGGATCAGCGTGTGATTGTTGAGCCGGGGGTTGAGCAGCACATATTCGCCGTAACGATCGACAAGATATTGCTCCACCTCGGCATTGCTATCGCCCGCCACCAGCCGCTCGCGCACCAGAATGCGGAGATCGCGCGCGAGGTCAGCGTCGCTGTCGTCGATGGACTGGTTTTGGCAGACGAGGCAGCGCAGGCCCGCCGAAATATCGCGAGCGCGCTGTTCCAGCACCGGATCGCCCAGCATCTCGTCAGGCGAAACGGCAAGAGCGGGCATGACAAGGCAAAAGAGCAAGGCGAAGAGCGCAAGAAAACGCTTCATTCCGCCGGCTCCATCGCCGGCTTTGCCGCGCGTTGTGGAGCCCCGACACGCAGGCGCCTATCGGTCAAAGACAGCACGCCGGCACCGGCCATGACCAGTGCCCCGATCCAGATCAGCAGGATATAGGGTTTGTACCAGATGCGGACCACATGGGTGTCATCGAGCGGCTCGCCCAGCTGCAGGTAGAACTGCGACAGCCCGTATGTCTCGATCGCCGCTTCCGTGGTCGGCATGCCGCTCGCCACATAGGTGCGGCGCTCCGCGGCCAATTGCTTGGTGCCGCCGCCCGGCGCGGTGACCGTGAAATGCCCGGTATCGGCCATGTAGTTCGGCCCCGGAATCTGCTCGAAACTATCGAAGGCGAGCGTATAGCCGCTGAGTTCCGTCGTCTCGCCGGGATTAAGCGTCGTGACCAGTTCGGTCTCCCAGGCGGTGACCGAGACAATGCCGAGCACGGTCAGCCCCAGCCCCATATGCCCAAGCGCCGTCGACCAGATGGTGCGCGGCAGGCCAACAAGGCGACGAACGCTTTCGCCCACCGGAATTCGGCCGATGCGGCCACGCTCGATCAATTCGGCAAAGGCGCCGAAGGTCACCCAGAAGCCGAGCAACAGCCCGAGTGGCGCCAGCGAAATGGAAATACCGCCGAGCGCCGAAACCAGAATGGTAAGGAAAATGGCGAGACCCGCCGCCCCCACCAGCCGCTGCCCCGCCGCCACGAGATCGGCGCGCTTCCACGGCAGCAGCGGTCCAAACGGCAATACCAGCAGCAGCGGCGCCATCAGTGCACCGAAGGTGAGATTGAAGAAAGGCGCACCAACCGAAATCGTCGTTCCCGCCAACGCGTCGAGCAGCAGCGGATAGAGCGTGCCGACCAGGATCGCGCCCACCGCCGTCGCGAGGAACAGGTTGTTGAGAATAAGCGCGCCTTCGCGGCTGATCGGCGCGAAGAGACCACCCTGCCGCAGCGTGCTGGCGCGCGTGGCAAAAAGCAGGAAGGCGCCGCCGATCAGCACGGCGAGCATGGTCAGGATAACGAGGCCGCGCGTCGGGTCGCTGGCAAAGGTATGGACCGAGGTCAGAATGCCCGAGCGTACGAGGAACGTGCCGAGCAGTGACAGCGAGAAGGTGATGATGGACAGAAAGATCGTCCAAATCTTCAGCGCATTGCGCTTTTCCATCACCAGCGCCGAATGCAGCAACGCCGTGCCCGCGAGCCAGGGCATGAAGCTGGCATTTTCGACCGGGTCCCAGAACCACCAGCCGCCCCAGCCGAGCTCGTAATAGGCCCAGTAGGAACCCATCGCGATGCCGAGGGTGAGAAAAATCCAGCTCAACATGGTCCAGGGCCGCACCCAGCGCGCCCATGCCTGATCGATGCGCCCCGAGATCAACGCCGCCATGGCAAAGGAGAAGCAGATCGAAAAGCCGACATAGCCGGCGTAGAGAAGCGGGGGATGAATGGCGAGGCCGATATCCTGCAGGATCGGGTTGAGGTCCGTCCCCTCAAGCGGGGGCGGAGACATCCGCGCGAAAGGATTGGACGTAAAGAGCGTGAAGCCACCAAAGGCGGCAACGAGGAGGCTCTGCGCACCGAGCACCAGATTGAGCAGGTCAGCCGGCAGGCGCCGGCCAAAAGCCGCCACCAGCGCGCCAAACAGTACGAGGATCAGAATCCAGAGCAGAAGCGAGCCTTCGTGATTGCCCCAGACGCCGGAGATCTTGAAAATCAACGGCTTGAGCGAGTGGGAATTGTCCACCGCGAGCTTGAGCGAAAAATCCGAAGTGACAAAGGCTTGCACCACGGCGAGGAAGGCCACGGCCACCAGCACGAATTGCAGGATCGAGGCCTGCGCCAAAACCTGCGCCAGCCGCTGGCCGTTTCGCCAGAATAACAACCCACCCAGCGCCGAAACCGCGGCGATGGCACAGGCAAGGATCAGCGCAAAATGACCAAGCTCGATGCTCACGGCGTCGCAGTCTCCGGCCGCCATTCGCCCTGGGCTTTCAGCGCATCGACGACTTCACGCGGCAGATAGTTCTCGTCGTGCTTGGCCAGCACATTGGTGGCGACAAAAGAGCCGTCGGGACCAATCGCGCCCTCGGCGACCACACCCTGCCCTTCACGGAACAGATCAGGAAGAATGCCGACATAGCTGGCGGCAATTTCAGTGGCGCCGTCGGTCACGACAAAAGCGTTCGACTGCCCCTCGCGCACCCAACTCCCGTTCTTGACGAGGCCGCCGAGGCGAATGGGATGACCGGGCTCAACGCCGCGCGTTTGAACGTCGGTAGGCGAATAGAAGAACACGATCTGATCGCGCAGTGCCGTCAGCACCAGTGCGGCGGCGATCACCAGCACAACGCCAAGCCCGGCAATGACAGCCAGGCGTTTCTGCTTGCGCGACCAGCCTTTGCGGCGAACGGCAGACGGCATGGTCATTGCTCAGCTCCATTGAGTTTGAGGCCCGCGGCAAGAGCCATGCTGTCAAGCTCGCCCCGATCGAAAGCCGCAGGATAGGCGGCGACCGCACCGTCATAAGCCGTTTGGGCATTGGGCAGGTCGCCAAGCACGATGTAGGAACGCACCAGTTGTGACCATTCCTCGACCGTTCCTCCATCAGCATAAAGCCGGGTAGAGAGGCTGCCCACCATGCCGCGGATCATCTCTGCCTGATCCTGCGCACTCGTATCGAAGCCATCGTTTTCTGCCACGGCAAGTCCCTGCCGTGCTGCCGTCAGCCAGGGCTCGTTGCCCTGCGCCAGATCGAGGGCCTCGCGCCAGAAGCGGATGGCATCTTCATATTGGCCCATGCGGGTCAATTCGGCGCCAAGGTAAAGGCGCGACTGGACGTGGTTCGGGTCCATGTCCGCGGCCGTGCGCAAAAGCCCCATGGCCTCCTCCGATCCCGCGCCATCGGCGGCCAGCAGCAGCGCCTCGGCCCGATCGGTCAGCAATTGGGCAGTCGGTTCGGAGAGATCGATGATGCGGCCATAGGCATTGGCGGCCTCGGCAAAGCGTCCGACTTCGAGAAGCGCCGGCGCCAGCACCGTCCACCCGCGCAGATCATTGGGATCAGTGGTCAACCGCTCCTCGATGCGCGCAATGGCGCTGCCGAGATCCATGGTCTGCGCCGCAACATCGGCACGACCGGCAAGCGGCTGGGCGGGAAGGTTCGGGCTGCCGAGAAAGGCGTAGAGGCCGAGCGCCAGAGCGGCGACCAGCCCTAGACCAACAAACAGTGTACTCCGCCCCATTTCGCGCGTGGATTGAGGCGCAGCCTCCGCCTTGGCGCGCAACATTTCGCGGGCCAATTCGCCCTTGGCGCCAACGGCTTCCTCGGCGCCAATCTTGCCGGCGGCGAGATCGGCGTCGATCCCGGCCAGGACGAGGCGGAATTGGCTGTTGGCATCAGCGGTTTCGGCGGCGCTCACGTTGACCATGCGACCGCGCCCCGCGTACAACAACGCGGCGCAGGCAATGGCGGTGACTGCAATGGCGATCAACCAGAAAATCATGGGCCCCAGACGCTTGCTTTTCTCAACGAGCAAGGTTGGGTCCTCTATAAGCCCATTGCGGCGAAAAACCATCAAAACCCGCGTGTTCGCTGTGGACGCATTGCCACAGTGGCGGCTCGCCGCAGGGGATTGAGCCGATGAGCGAGCCGCAACTGGATTTTGCCGTTTTCGGATCGAGCGCCCTGGCCGGGCTCGTCGCCGGCCTACTCGCCAGCCGTCACAAGCGTCACGTTGTCATGGTGGGCGACGCACAGGCGCGCTATCGGCTGCCGCGTACGCTCGACATTTCGGTCGCCCCGATCACCAGACCCGAAACCTGGGCACTGCTGAAAGCTTCCCTGCCCGACACGTCCAAGCTGATCACCAAAATCGGCGGACGCCAAGCGCTGCGCCGCATCGATCCTATCTTCTTTGCCGATGGGCTTGCGGCACGCGAAGCCCTTGGCCATTTCTCCCACATGGCCCGCGCCCATGGCATGATCCTCGAAACCGTGCCGCCGGCCAAGATCGGCACCGACCGTGCCGCCCTGCGCATCAACGACGCGGTGACCATCCATCGGCCGAGCTTCGAGCCGGCGCTCGAAACCTGGCTCGCCGAGCTTGGGATTCGCCGCTTTGCGCCGGAGACGGCCACGATGGCGCCCGGCGGCGCCACGCTGATCAAGACGGACGACGAGGCGCTCGTGGCCCGTCGCGCCATATTGGTCGATGATTCAGCCATTTTCCGTTGCCTGCCCGGTTGGCAATGGCCAGCCCAGCTTTTGCGTCGCCAGCACGCCACCATCCTCACCGCATCGAGCCGTCACCTCGCCGGCCCGATCATGACCCAGCTCGATAGTGGCATCACTCTCGTGCAACATGAGGAAGGCGGCATGGCCGCCATGGGCCCGGGCAATCTGAGCGCCTTTTCCGGCGAGCTGGGGATTCTGCTCGCCGACGCCGGACAATTGCAGCAGGTCGGCCAGGTCGGCTACGAGACGCTGATCACGAACGATGGCGCACCGCTTCTCGGCCCCGTCGCTGCCGATGGACCGCTCATCCTCACCGGCCTCGGCTCGATCGGGGCCTTTCTGGCGCCCGTTCTGGCGCGCTGGCTCGCGGGAGAGGCCAGCCAAGACGAGGCCGAATGGTGCGAGGCGAGACGCGCCGACAAGCGCGGCCTTGGCCGTGCCGTCGCCGAGTTCAATTTCCGGATGGACGAGCAGGCGGCATGAGGCCACAGACCAATCGCCTGCCCCCAACGACCGGCAAGGGCCTTGCCGGCGCGCATATCGACCGGACCCGCCCCATCAGGTTCACGATCAATGGCAGGGTTACGCCCGGTTTTCAGGGTGACACGGTCCTCAGCGCCTTGCTTGCCGCGGGCGTCGATACGATCGGCACCCATGCCGGCCAGCCGCTCGGCCTCCGCCCCAGCGCTGCTCCCGCCATCGCCTATGCCGCCAAAGCCAGCGCGCCCGAGCACGCCCTCCCCATGGAGCGCACACCCGCCCGCGACGGCGCCGAATATCGCATCATCGCTGAAGGCCCTACCCCCGGCCTTCTCGCGCGCCTTTTCCAGCCCGGACGAACGCTGGGGCTCACGCTCGACGCGGGCAACAGTCTCGTTCGCCCCTGGCGGTCCCTTCGCGGCCAGCTGGCCGAAGCGACCGATCTCATCGTCGTCGGTGGTGGCGTCGCCGGCATGGCCGCGGCCCTGGCCGGCGCTCGTGCAGGTCTCAAAGTCACGCTGATCGAAGCGAGCCCGCATCTCGGCGGCCATTCCGGCCTTTTTGGCACGCAGGACGGCGAAAGCACCCCCGAGGAGAATGTCGCGGCGCTGACGGTCGAGATTGCCGCTACCCAGACGATCACGGTTCTCACCCATGCCGAGGTTTTTGCCATCGGCGAAGGCATGGTGCGCGCGCACCAGCTCGATGTCAGCGGCGAACGCGTTGAAAGCCAGGTCACCGATCTGCCCGCGCGCCATATCGTCCTCGCCACCGGCGCGTTCGAACGCCTTCCCGTGCTGCCCGGCAATCGCCTGCCCGGCATTGTCGGCGCGCAGGACGCATTCGAACTCTCCTATCGCTACGGCATCTGGCCCGGCCATTCCTGGCTTCTTGCCACGTCGGGCAATCCGGCCTACCGCCTCGCCACCCTGCTCGCGGAAAGTGGGATAGCCCTTGATCGCATCCTCGACGGGCGCGACCAAGCCAGCTCGCGCTATATCGAATTCTGCAAAGCCTATGGCATCAGGCAGTTTCCCGGCACGATTCCGCTCGCCATCACGCCCGGCACCGGTGGACGGCTATCGGTCGAACTGCCGCATGGCGAACCCGTCTCCGTCGATCGGCTGGTGCTCTGCGGCGGTTGGCAACCCGACCTGACGCTTTGGCACCTGGCCGGTGGCGAAAGCCGCTGGAACGCGCGTCGGGAACGTCTCGAACCCATTGGCGAAGTGGGGGGCCTCGTGCTTGCCGGGTCCGCCGCGGGGCATTTTACCCGTCGCGGCTGCGTCACCAGCGGCATCCACGCCGTCGATCGCCTGCTCGGCCGCCCCGGTCAGGGGGTCGATGATCCCGTCATCGACGCCATTTACGAAACCCCAGACCGGCAGATGCACGTTGCCGACAGCGGGGACGCAACAACGCTCACCTATCTCGACACCGACAATACTTTAATGCTCCGCCCGGCCCCGCCACCGCGCCGCCGCTGGACGCATATTTTCCGTGGCGCCCAAACCGGCCCCGTTCGTGTGCTCTCGGAGGCGCCACAACCACTTTCCATCGGCGCCATTTGCGCGGGCGTCGGCATTGGTCTCATCCCGCCTGGATCGGCCGGCGTCGTCGCCCAGGAGCGTGTCGCCCTCGTCCCCCTGGCGCGTGCCGAGCCGCCTCATCCACCCCTCGCCCGGGATGTCGCCACGGTTCCGGCCTATCTCGCCGACCGCTTTGGCACAGATGCCGTCGTGGCGACGCTGCGCCATGATCCGTCGCGTCAACTGGACAGCGGCGCACTGATTTTTGAAGGGGAAGACATGCTCGATCCGCGTCGCGCTGTCGGCGTCGTGCTGCGCACCCGCGAGGGCAAGACCGAGGCGCTGGTCGCCGCCTCGGTTCGCAATGTCGTGGTGCGAGATCTCGGCCAGGCAATCCCGGCCGACGTCGAAACCTAGTTCCGCCGCTCCGCTGCCTGCCGCGCACGCTTCAGCGTTTCGGCATATTCGGGCGAGAAGCGCACCTGTGCCATCTGTATCACGGCGTCGAGGCGGGCGATGGTATTGGCATCGTCCGGATTGGCCTTGAACAGATCCATATTACGCTGAATGTGAATTTCGAGCGCCTGACCCGACTGGTGCCAGGCCTGCTCATAGACCGTATTCAGCGCCAGGGAATCGCGGCAATCGCGCACGGTCGCGAGCAGATAAATGCCCCCAACGGCAGCCAGCAGCTTGTCGGTATCGAGACGATCCGCGTTTTCGCGCCGGCGCATGGCCTGGTTGAGATCGGTCACGACCTCCTTGAGCCGCGGCTCAATGCGATCGGAAACGTGCTTGGTGATGGAGGACAATACCGCCGTCGCCTGGCTCCCGCGCGAGAATTCGAGATAGCCGGTCAAGGCACGAACGAGCTTGTGGAAGCGTTCGAGCGCCCGGCAGATCAGGTCGACATCGGCAAAAGGCCCAATGGCCTGAAAGAACCGCAACTGGTTCTGCGCATGGGAAACGCAAGCATCGATCAGCGGCCCAAGGCCTGCGCGGCGCACCGACACTTCCGTCGCGGCGCCGGATACCTTGATCGCCGCCAGAATGAGCTTGGTCGGTTGTCCCACCTGCCCCATGGCTGCCTGAAACACCAGAGCGGCCAGTGCCGGATCCTGCAGTGGCATGGCCTGCATGGCCGTGCCGAGAGCGGTTTCGTCGGAAATCGTATTGGTCGCCTTGCCGAAAGCCTGAGCCTTGCCCAGAAGCGCCCGGTTGCGCAGCGCCAGCATGACCGTCGCCAGATGCTGGCGCGCATCCTCGCGGCCCAGCTGCGCAGAAAGTCGCCCCGCGCCTTCCGCATCCGCCTGGCTCTGGGCGAGGCCCGCTTTCATGCGGCCCAGAATTTCGGGCATTGCGGCTTCCACGTCGGCCGCCATCAGCGTGCCGTTGCTCAGCTTTTCGGGCGCAAAAATATCACTGCAAAGGTCGCGCGTCACCCAGACCCAGATGGCCTGGGCCACATCGGCGTTCACGGCTCCGGGAAAATTCTCGATAACCGGTTCGTGCACGAGAACGGCATCGATCAGGCCGCAGAACGGCCCCGAAGCTCTGGTCGCCGGCTTTGTTGGGGCCGACGCACTCTCGTCAACGCGGTTGGCAAGCTGTGTCATCAATACAATCGGTCAGAAGGATGTCTGCGGCCAGCCTATAGGCCGCAGGTAAACAATCCTTAACTGCCGAACGTGGACTTATCGCTAACCTAGGCCACTATTGGCTGGATGGTGGCCTTAAGCAGCGCCTTGGACGACATTCCAGTTCCCGGTCTGCTCGCGGCAGGCGGTGCCCTTCTTGACGTAGTCCTGGCCGTTGACCTTGACGGTGTGCGTAAAGTCGCGGCAATCGAGATTGTTGACGCGAACGTAGGGCCCCACGGAAACCGAACCGGTGGTGCCCTTGTCGCCGGCCCACTGGCGCGGAGCGCCCGGACGGCCGAACTGCAGGGCATAGAACTGGGCGCTATTGGCTTCGTTCGAATCCTTGGCCGTCATCGCTGCAAGAGCCGCCGGATCAACGAAGCCGCTTGAGATATTGGTCGTCAGACGCGCCTGCTGCACGTTCTGGGCAGAACTTGCCACGAGCGGCTGGGTGATGACGGGAGCGGCAACAATCGGGGCCTGAGCCACCTGGCTCGTGCCGGCAGTGGAGCAACCGGCGAGAACCAGAGCAAGAACTGGCGTGGCAAACAGGGCGAAGCGATTCATCGATATGGACCTTTTCAGCGTATGGTCGGTACTTGTTGAGCCAATGCGGCGAAAGTGCGTCAGGCCGCAGGGGATCGAACCAATCCCCCCAGCCGCGCCGTGGGCAGGCGGAGTTCGACCAGAAGCCCGCCAAGCGCAGAACGCTTGAGCTCGAGACTTCCCCCATAGACATCAACCAGTTCCTTGACGATATCCAGCCCAAGTCCGGATCCGGGCGTTTTCTCGTCGAGCCTGACACCGCGGCGCAACACTTTGCGCGCGTCGTCCTCGGAAAGTCCGGGCCCGTTATCGTCGATCCGAATCAATAATTGCGTGCCCTTGGCATTGCGCTCGCTCGAAAGCCGCACCCCCACCTGACCCTTGGACCACTTGCAGGCATTGTCGAGGAGGTTCCCCGCCATTTCCTCAAGATCGGCCTCGTCACCACGGAACCAGGCGAGCGATGCGTCAGGCCGTTGAAAAGCGATCGTCACATCGGGATGGATTTTCCGCATCACGCGCGTCAGGCGCAGCATGATCATGGTCGAGTCGGCCTTCTTGCCGACGATCGAGGTGCGCGCGGCGAGGCGCGCCCGTTCGAGATAGGTCGAGACCATATTGCTCATCTTCTCGGTCTCGGCCTGCACCACGTCGGCCAGCGCGCCCTTCTTGGCGGCAGCTTCATTGCGGAGAACCGCAAGCGGCGTCTTCAGCCCATGAGCAAGATTCCCCACCTGATTGCGCGCCCGCTCGATGATCTGCGCATTGGAGCGCAGCAATTCGTTGACCTCTTCGGCCAGCGGCGCAATTTCGGTCGGATATTGCCCGGTGATCTCAGTACTTTCGCCTTCGCGCACACTTTCGATGGCGGCGCTCAGCTTGTCGATTGGCCGCAACGCAAAGCGCGCCACGATGACGCTCATGATCGCCAGCATGGCTCCCACCGCGCCAAGCACGATAAAAGTTTGCCCGCGAAAATCTTCTACAAGACCAAGGATTTCGGTGAGATTGCCCGCCACTTCGATGCGATAGTTTTCGCCATCGAGAGTCACGCTGCGTTCAACGACGCGTAGTTGCGTGCCGAATGCATCCGCCACGACCCCCGTCCGCCGCCCCAGTTCATCGAGCGACCCCGAAAGCTGCGGCAAGTCGATGCCGACGACCGATGTCGAGAGATTGACCAGCACGCCGTCGCCATCGCGGATGATCCAGTACCAGCCCGAACGCGGCCGGTCGAAACGCGGATCGGCCAGCGCAATATCGGGATCGCGCGGATCGCCCACTTCGAGCAGGAAACCGGCGAGGCTTTCGACGTGAAAATCGAGCGTCTGCGACAGCGTCGTGTCGAGCGCGCGGGAATAAAGATCGGTAAGCAAAAAGCCGGTGGCCAGCAGCGCCACGACCAGCCAGCCCACCGTCAGCCAGAAAAGCGAGGCAGCGATGGACCCTTTGCGCAGCCAGTTCTTGGGCGCATTGGGTTGCGGCGCCGGGTTCTCGGCCTCGCTGGACAAGGCCACCCCTATTCGATGATCTGGTAGCCGAGGCCACGCACGGTCTGGATGCAGTCTTCCGGCAGCTTCTTGCGCAGCCGTCCGACAAAAACTTCGATCGTATTGCTGTCGCGGTCAAAATCCTGATCGTAGAGATGCTCTGTAAGCTCGGTGCGCGACACCACCTTGCCCTTGTGATGCATGAGATAGCTCAGAAGCCGCAATTCGTGGCTCGTCAACTTGATCGCCTGTCCGTCCACCGTCACACGGCCCGAGCGCGCATCGAGCCGCACCGGGCCGGCGGTAATTTCGTTGCTCGCGTGCCCCGCCGCACGACGCACCAGCGCGCGGAGGCGGGCCAGCACTTCTTCCATGTGGAATGGCTTTGCCACGTAGTCGTCGGCGCCGGCATCGATGCCCTGCACCTTGTCGCTCCAGCGATCACGCGCCGTCAGCAGCAGTACCGGCAGGGTCTTGCCTGCCCGCCGCCATTCTTCGAGCACGGAAAGGCCATCCATGCGCGGCAGGCCGATATCGAGCACCACCGCATCGTAGGGCTCGGTATCGCCGAGGAAATGTCCTTCCTCCCCGTCGAAGGCCACGTCAACGACATAGCCCGCTTCGGTCAGCGCTTCCTTGAGCTGCCTGTTGAGATTGGTATCGTCTTCGACAACTAGAATACGCATGACTGCCCCCGCCGCTCAGCGACTATTGCGCGTTCAATACCAAATTCTGCGCCTGACCGTCGGCCGTCAAGACACCAATGATATAAACCAGTTGCCCGCCCTGGTCGCAAACCTGAACGTTGAGGATTTCAGCTGATGGATCGACCCCGGCCGAAGCCAGTACCGCATCGAGCGACATGATCCGGCCAGAGGTCACCGCCTCCTGAATTTCCTGGCGGCCAAGGCAGGACTGCGCCTGGGTCGCGCCAGTACCCGCAAGGGCAAGCGCGAGAGCCAGCGCAATGGCAGCAGCGGCGGAAGGTTTTGGGGCTTTGGTTTTCATGACGCTAAACTAGCGGGGTCTTACTGAATGGGACATGAATAAGGCAATTCATGTTGGCGTTCACAGTTCCACATATTCTCCCAAGCCCCGCGCACCCCTTATGCAGCGTCGCCTTTCAGCCCCTTGCGCAGAAAGATGATCGCCAGCGCTTCGAGGATGAGGCTGCCCGCGGAGCCACCATCAAGTGCCGGCAGTTCCACCCCCAGTACCTGCGCCAGCCCCGCGACAATCATAAAGGCCGCGACGATATAGGTCCGATAACCCGTCAACATGGTCATAATCGTTCTCCGTTGCACCATTGAAGGAAGTTTCACGTCGGCGAGAGCCGCCGCCCTGATCTCGGCCACCCGGCGCGTCCAGCCCCGGCCAAAGACCGCAAAACTCGTGAGCCGCTGGAGAAAGCTCAGCCGCCGATCACAAAGCGCATTAATCAGCCGTCTCGCATCGGCCGCCTGCACCGCTGCCAGCGTCACCGGCCCGACCTCGCCATCGGCCGCCACACCAAGCGCCGCCTGCAGCATGCGCACCGCCCGGTCCGGCCCTGAATTGACCGCAAAATCGAACAGCGCCAGATCCACTCCCGCCGGCATGGCGCCAGCCTTGGTCGTGTTCCAATAGCTTGCCCGATAGATCAGCGCCGCCTCGTCCCGGGTCAGCGCTTCGACTGCAGCTTTCGGCAGCCCCGTCCAGGGCGTCACCTTGCGCCGGCGCGCCAGCGTCTTGCGGGTGATCCCCATATTGGTGGCCCCGCCGGGATCACTGGGATGATCGACATAGCCGCCCTCGTGCCGCAGCACCGCGGTCAGGCAGCGCTCGAACCGCTCGTCATTCGCCATAAATCCCCTCCGCCACATGGCCCGCCCCCAGCGCCGCGCTCATTTGCGCGACCGAAAATCCGAAACCGGTGGCAAGGCCGCCAAAATCCGCACTCTGTTCGGCAGCGCCATAGCTGGCCGAAGGCGCGGAAACCTCGATGCTCCGCTTGAGCGTCACGCCATCAAAAATGGAAACCCGGTAGCGCTCCGGCACAATCTCGTGAGCCGGCTCAGCCGCGCCCCAGGCATCGTCCTCGGCCCGGCTGCGCCTTATCCAGGAAAAGACGATTTCATCAGCTGTCCCCCTTCGCGCCCGTAGATGCACCGGGGCTAATGGCAAGCCCGGCGCGGTCGTCGTTGACGCGGTGAGCACCTGCCCCACAAGGTCGGCAGTGCCGGCATAGGCGTGGATATCCCGCGCCTCACCCAGCCGCCCCGCCTCGACCGGCACCACGCCCACCTTGCTATCGAGCACGATCACCCGGCGCCCCGGCGACACCGTACCCATGGCCCAATCGCTCCCCTCAAGCCCACGCAGCAATCGCGTCAGCCGATAGAGCCCCGGTTCGACCAGTTCCGCCTCCGCAAACCCAACCACCTCCCAGGCCCCGGCATCGGTTTCCACCGCCAGCCGATTGCTGCCCGCCAGCACCGCCGCGTCCGCCCCATCGGCGATATGTCCGCCATAGAGCCGGACGCTCAGGTCCGAGCCACGATCCCAGACCGCCACCGGCCCCAGTCCGATCCCTTCAACCACTTCGCCCAGGGCCGCCGCACGCGTCAGATCAAGCAATGCCGCACCCGTCGCCGTATCGACCAGCCGCACCGCCCCCGGCCACGGTTTTGCATAAGCGCCGAAAACCAGGCGGCTCCGCGAAGGATCGCTCGACAGGGGTGGTAAGTGTGCGGCAAAAACCACCGGCGCCACCGCCACCCCCAGCACCGGCGCCGTCGCCGGCGCACGATCGACCCCAGTCGCCGATGCAGTCCCCGCCGATACTGTCCGCGCCGTTATTTGACGCACCGCGCCATCGCGAATTTCGGTGATTTCGTAGGGTCCCTCGCCGTCCACGACGACGCGGTCGCCCGGCTCTAGCGCGACCAGATTAGGCGGCAGAGAAAACTCCACCGTATCCACTGATGCCGCGCGATCATCCAGCAGCCGCTCCGCCGCCAGGCACGCCGACGCGCCATCGAGCACCATATTGACGCTCTCGCTGATCAACTGCCCCGCCCCCGGACGCACCGCCGTGGCCGAAGCCGCGAGATAATCCCGGCCCTTGTCGAAATGGCTCAGCGCCAGCCGCCCCGGCCGTTCCACCGCCGCGGCCCGGCGCTGCGACAATACCGCGCCCTCGCCCTGCGCCAGTTCTTCCCGCTCAAAACCGACGACCGTGCCGCCTCGCGCCGAAACCGCCGTCAGCACGCCGCCGCGCGCCACCAGCCGCTGCCCGGTAATTTCGAGCAATGGCTCCAGCGCATCGCGCGCCGTACCCGGCCCCGAAAGAATGACGCCGGCCACGATTGGGTCAGACGCCCCGGCATGCACCACGGCCCCATGTTCAGCCGCCATGGCCGATGCCATTTCGTCATTACTCATGGCCCCGAGCCGCCCGGTCAGCCAGTGGCCCGTGGCGTGGTTGACGCCATCGGACCAGACATCGGTCCGCGCCGGAAACGCCGGAAACGGCCGCGCATCCCAGGTCCAGCAATAGATCCGCTCGGGATCGACCATGCCCGCCGGGTTCTTCGCCGGGCTCCCCCAATGCCGATAATGCGCACGCAAAAACTGCCGCTGGATCAGCGGGTCCGAAAAGCCGTTGGAAAAATACGGCCGCCCGCCCTCCGAACTCTTGGCATCGCCGAAAATATTGGGCTGGTTCGCCCCCTTATCGACCGCGGCGCACCCAAGCTCTGTCAGCCAGATCGGCTTCGCCCCCGGCACCCATGCCGTGGGCGCCCCCGCCCTGACACCGCCCGGCCGGTCATGGTGATACTGGCCCCAGAAGGCCGCAATATCCTTAAATCGCCAGATCCAGTGCTCGCCATGCGCCCCGTCGGCAATCGGCGTCCGCACCTGCGCCGCCCGATCGGCATCGCTCGCATAGTACCAGTCAAACCCCTCGCCCCCGGAAATATTGCTGCCGAGATAGCCGAGGTCATGGGTACTTCCCGCTGCCGCATCCAGATGCCCCTCGCCATCCCGCCAATCGGCCGCCGGCATATAGCAGTCGATCCCCACCGCATCGATATGGGGCGAGGCCCAAAGCGGATCGAGATGGAAGAACTTTTCGCCCCCACCCGGCTGATAGCCCGAATATTCGCTCCAATCCGCCGCATAGCTCAGTTTGGTGCCGGTCCCGACGATCGTCCGCACATCCGCCGCCAGCGTCATCAGTGCCGAAACGAAGGGAAACGAATTCCCCGCCCCGCGCACCGTCGTCATCCCCCGCATTTCCGAGCCAATGAGCAGCGTCTCGACACCAGTCGCCACGGCCATTTGCGCATAGTGAAGGATCATCGCCCGATAGCCCGGCATGAATGCCGCCACCTGGCTTGCCGCCGTCGCCGTGCCATCCACCGATCCCGCAACCCCAGCGGCCGGATAACAGGTAATGCGCCCGCGCCAGGGGTAACTCGCCTGCTGGCTACCGCCATAAGGATCGGCCAGACCGTTTCCCACAGGCACATCCATCATGATCAGCGGGTAAAGCGTCACCGAAAGCCCGCGCGCCCGCAGGTCCGCGATCGCTGCCCGCACGGCCCCATCCGAAGGCGTGCCACCATAGGCCGGTCCACCACCATGGCTCGACACCACCGGCACGGCCCCGCGCGAAAATCCCGCTACGTTCCAGGAAACGCCCTCGACATCCCGGCTCGCCGCCTCGACCCGCGGTCCGATCTGGCAAGACCCGCAGCGCAAATCGCTGCCGAACCAGCTCACCACCAGCGAGACGTGTTTGAGGTTCGGGCACAGCTCCTGCAGCTCGTCGATGGACACGGTCCAGTCGCTGACGCCGGGTTGCACATGCGCATTCTCCGCCGCGCCGGTCCCCATGCCCAGCATGCGCAGCCGCGGCACCGGATCGTATCCAAACTCGGTCGCGCCGGGGATCACCGTCACCGCGCGAATGGAGGTTTCGAGGTCTCCGACCGGCCGGCAAAGCTCCGCCGAAATCTGCGGAATGCGATTGCCAAACCGCGAAATCGGCAGGTTTTCAAACACCATATAGCAAAGCCCGCGATAGGCGGGCGCATTGCCCGCCCCCTGCGTCGCCTCGATCAAACCATCCGGCATCTGCCCATTGCTGCCGGAATAGAAGCGATAATTGATCCCGCGCAGATCGAGCAATTGCCCATCGGCCCAGACCCGCCCCAGCCGCATCACCCGCCCTTCGCAAAATCCGATGGCAAAGCTCGCGCCGATCTCGTCTTCCTTTTCCTGCTGCTGTTGCTGTCCCCAGCCCTTGGCGCCCGCCGTCTCGCCGCCGAGCACTTCCAGCTCGCGCGCCCAGATGATGTTGCCCGAAAGCCGCCCCCAGCCATAAAGCCGCGGAATGGCCGCCCCCTCGACCGACCCGCCGATCCTGACATCAAAGGTCGCCTGCTCGCGCTGCCTCGGCGTCTCGCCAAAAAGCCAGCTATCCACGGCACTCCCCGCCAGCGCCCCCAGCGCCCGCCCCACGGTCGCGCCAATCGGCCCACCCACCAGCCCCCCAGCGAACTGCCCCGCCAGGGATAAAGCCAAAGTCGCCATGTTTTTGGTCCTTTATTCGTGAGCCTCGACTCTTCCCTCGCCCCTTGCGGGACTTCGAGCCGGCCGCAGGCAAATTCGCTCCGGTGGAGCGAATTTAGGTGAGAAGGCCATGAGAGCTACGCTCGAATGGCGGGCCACGCGCACGGCACCTACGGAAACCAGAACCGCCCGCTCACCCGCTTCGCCCAGCCGTCCGTAAGATACGCCTCAACCACGCCCAGCTTTTCCTGCGCATGAATAAACCGCTCGCCCGACACCATGATCCCGCAATGCTTCGGCTCCTCGAGCCCCGCCAGCCGAAACAGCACCACCTGCCCCGCCTCGACCGGCCCCTCGGCCGGCAGCAAAAACCGCTCCGAGGCCGCGCGCAGCGCCTCGGCATTCTGGGGATCACGCACACTCGCCCGATAAGGCGGCGCCACCATGGGCTCGTCGCCATAAAGCGTCCGCCACACCCCACGCAGCAGCCCCAGGCAGTCGCACCCCGCCCCCAGCGTCGAAGCCCGATGCCGATAGGGCGTCCCAAGCCATTCCTGCGCCGTCGCAACCACCAGCTCGGGGTTCATGGCACCACCGCCCGTCCATCGAGCGCATCGCCCTCGCGCGGATAGCGCAGCACGAAATCGCTGCCCGGCACATGCGGAAAACCGCGAAAATTGACCCCATTGCCGAACTTGGCCTTGCAGGTCGAAAAGCGCCGGTCGCACCCCGCCGTCACGGCAAACACATCCCCCGCAACGACCCAATCGCCCACCCGCTGCCCAAAACCCAGCAGGTCGCCCCCCGCACCCTTGCGATGCATCAACACTGCGTCCTGCAAACCCACCCGCTTGCCGCCCGACCACTGCGCGACACCAAAGGCAAACCAGTCCTCGGCAAAACCCGAAAGCCCACTGACGAGGATCCGAAACGGATCGACCACCGACAAAACCGTCGCCGTCCCCGACCGCCCCGGCGCCGCCAGGTTCACGCCACAGCGCGTGTCCCCCACCACGGCATCGCAAAGCCCCTGATAGAGCCGCCCGCGCACCGTGTTCAGCGCCGCCTGCGCCGAGCGCAATTCGGCCCGAAACGTGCCATCTTCGCGCACGATCTCGCCGATCGTATCCACCCGCAGCAACAGGTTCTGGCTCGGCTCCGCCCAGTTCACCAGCCAGGTTTCCACCCGCGCGCCATCATAGCGTCCAAGCGCAATATCCTCATCGTCGATAGCGTCATGGTGCAAAATCCCGAGCACTTCCCCGGTCTCGACCTGCGCCCCCAGCCGCGCCGGCACCTCGCCCCCCACGAGCCCATGCATGGGCTTGCACGTGGTACCCGAAACCACCAGCTCACCATCATGGTCGGTAAATCCCAGCACTAGGCCATCGCTGCGCAGCACCCGCCAGCAATGCGCCAGCGTCGTCGCGCTCCCGGCCAGATGCGCCGCCAAGTCCGTCCCAACCGCCTTCATGGCAAAATCTCCACCAGCGGAATATTCGGCGCCTCGGCCCCATCGAAACTCGACCATTCGATATCGAGCCGATCCGTATCGAACCGCACCGGCACATCGAACAGAAAGCCCGCACTCACCGCCGCGCCCGAATTAGGCGCCACGGCAAAACTGACGATCCCCGTCGCCTCGTCCACCGCCCAACCCGTGGTCCGCTCGACCCCCGCCACCGCCACGCGCACCGATCCCGCCACCGGCTTCCGGATCGGCCTCAGATACGGATCAAAAGTCGCGCCATAGCGCTTCAACAACTGAAACCCGGTCCTCACCCCATCGCCCGTCCCGATCGCTTGGTCGCCCGGCAGCGGCACCGCACCGCCCGAAGAATGATCGATCCCATCGCGCCACAAAAACCCATGCAGCCGCCCGCGCCTTTCCTCGAAAAAAGCCAGCACCGCCTGCATATCGGCCCGCGATTTCACCCCATACCCGGCATTGTACCGTCGCCGCGAATGCGCCCACCGCCCATTGCGCTGCTCGCCCCCGCCCGCCAGCGTAACGACATCGGTCTTCCGCTCCGGCCCACCCCGCGCCCCCAGCGCGATATCGAGCGGAAACCGCACATGATGAAATGCCATTTTTTTGGTCTCTCTCGCTCAGTTCTTCCCTCGCCCCTTGAGGGAGAGGGACAGACCAACTTTGCGTTCAGCAAATTGGTCAGGGTGAGGGGTATCCGTCCTCCGCAGAGGAGTTGGATTAGGGCTCAACTCCCCCGCGTACCCCTGCGCACTGCCCTGAGCAGCATCGCGCTCATCTCCGCCTCGCTCGCCGCAAAGCTGCGCGCATCCGTCGCCGTCACATTAAAAGTCACATTGACCCCGCCGCCACCGCCCGCAACGCCCAGCCGCCCATCGGCCCCACGCGCCAGCGGCATGATCGCCTCCGGCCCAGCCTCCCCAGCCAGCCCGAGTGCACCGCCCAGCGGAAAATAGGTCGGCGTCGCAATCACCCCGCCTTTGGCGTGCGGAATGATCGCGGGATTGAGGCCGGCAAAAAGCCCCTCCAGCGCATTGCCAGCCAGCGTTTCCAGCGGCTTGAACGCCGCCTTCAGCGCCATATCCGCAAACGCCCGCCCCACACCGACAATCACCGACTCCAGCGACTTTCCATCGGTCAGAGCGCTGCGAAAACCCGCCGAGATCGACCGCGCCACGCCATCCGCCAGCGAATGGATGCGCTTGATCTCGACCGACACATCGCTCAGCTCATTCTTGAAATCGTCGTCAAAGAGATCACCGGCCATCGGGAAACCTCTCCATCAAGCTTTCGAGCCCCGGCCGGTCCAGCGGCCCCGCCCGATCCCCCAGCACCGCGCCCCAGGCCGCAGCCAGTTCGCGCGGACTCATCTTCCAGAAAGCCTCGGGCGGCAGCCGCAGCACGCCGAGCCCGAATTGCATGGCATCTTTCCAGGGAAACGGTTTCATGCCGCCTCCCCGAACGTCGCCTGCAACAGCCGCACGGCAATATCGGCCGCCCCGCGCAATCCGCCCTCGACGCTCATCTGCGCCAGCTCATCGTCGGAAATGGCATTGCCACCCCCGCGCAACCCGGCCCCGATAATCGCCGTCAGATCCCGCGCCGACACCTTGCCCCCGGCAAAGCGCTCGGCCAAACCCGCCAGATCCCCCGCGCCCAATCGCGCCTCCAGCTCCGCCAGCGCCCCGAGCGTCAGGCAAAGCACAAGCGTCTCGCCCCCGATCTCGGCAGCGATTTCCCCACGATGAATGTTCGGCATTTTTTTGCTCCTGGTATCTCGGAGACCTCATGGTGAGCCTGTCGAACCACGAGGTCAGAGCACTTTGCCTCCCGGTGCGCCGGACCACCCCTCGCCCCTTGCGGGAGACGGTGGATCGCGCGCAGCGCGAGACGGGTGAGGGGTATGTTTAGGTCGCCGTAAAGCTGACTTCCCCCGCACTTTCCAGCGCAAGGTCAAACGTCACTTCCCCGGCGTGATCGGCCGAAAATTCCAGCGCCACGATCTGGAACGCTCCTTCCACCGTGCCGAAATGCGGCAGGATCAGCTGCCAGTTGCGGATCGTGCCGGCAAAGAAAAGGCTCCGGATGAGCCCATCCGAAGCCTGATCCTTGAACACCCCCGAGCCCGAAACCGAAGCCCGCTTCACCCCGCCGCCCGCCAGCAATTCCCGCCAGCGCCCGGCGCTTTCCTGGTCGGTCGTATCGACGCTCGCCGCATTGAACGCCAGGCTGCGCGTCCGCAGCCCCGCCACCGTCAGAAAACTCCCCGACCCCGTCTGGTCGAGTTTCAAAAGCATATCCTTGCCACTCTGGGCTGCCATTCTTTCAATCCCTTCCCCGGATCAACCACACACACCGACGCGTCCCTCCCCCTACCAGGGGGAGGCTAGGTGGGGGTCCAGCGCCGTTATTCCGTCAGAAACCGCAGCAAAACCGCCGCACGCGCCTGCCCTGTCGCGGCATCGATGATGGTCTCGGTCCGCACATGCTCGGCCAGCGCCACCGCCAACCCCGCGGGCACCAGCCCATTCCGTGCCGCCATCACCCGCTCGGCAATCGCCAACGCCGCCTTGCGGCTCGGCCGATCCGCCCAGCAATGCACAAGCACCCGATGCTCCTGCCCCGGCGCCTCATCGCCATCGGCCTGGCGCACGTCATGCCGGTCGATCACCACATAGGGCGCCGGCCGGTTCTGCGGCGGCGCATCGAACACCCCGCCCGCCCCCACCAATGCCGTGAGCGCCGCATCCGCCTCGAGCGCAGCAACCAGCGCGGCCTGCAAAGCCACAATCGGATGGGTCATCCCGTCACCTGCGTTTCGCTACAGGTGCAGCTCAGATAAGCCCGCCTTCCATTGAGATCGGCCGCGCTCACCACATCGAGATTGCGCCCGCGATAGATCACGCGATCCCCCGGCCCGAGATCGGAGCGAAACCGCAGCACCACCGCATGCGAAATCGCCACCGCCCGCCCATCGGCATTGGTCCCCTGCCGTCCGTTAAGGCTACGGACCCGCGCCCAGGCATTGCCCAGCGGCACATAGAATTTTCCGTGCCCACCCTCCGCCTCGGCCATGCTTTCGCGCCGCCGCAGCTGCACCCGATCGGTCAGCGTACCAATGGGCGGCACCTTCTCGTTCACAACCGCACCCGCTTATGCGCTGACACCAGCCGGTCAAACCCCGAGGGCACAACCGCACCCGAGCCAGCCACGATCACCGCATCGCGATGCTCATGCCAATGCGCCACGAGCCCGAGCAGCGCCTGCCTGATATCGGCCGGCACCTCCTCCGGCTCGGTCCCGAACCCGGCAACATAGTCGATCTCGATCCCCTGCCGCTCCTGCAGCGCCGGCATGCCGACGACCACGCGCGGCACGAGCAGCCGGTCCGGCTCCGAGCCGAACTGATCGAGCGCCAGCTCATGGCTCGCCCCATTGCCGTCCGTCGCCGAAATTTCGGTGATGGCAATCAGCGGCGAAACCGGCAGTTTCACCACGCGATTGTCTGGCCAATCGTCGAGCACCACCCGCCAGCTCTGCGCCAGCAGCGCCTTGCCGGTAATGCCCTCAATATGCAGCCGCGCCGCCCCGATCAGCGTCGTGATCAGCCCGTCTTCCGCACTGTCATCGACCTTGAGGAAAGCCTTGGCCTCGACAAGCGAAACCGGCTCCTCGGCGGGCCCCGCCAGGAGATAGGAAGTCATGTTTTTGGTCCTTGGATTGTTCGGGGCTCTCACACCCCCTCCCAACCTCCCCCATCAAGGGGGAGGTGCCGCATCGAGTATGTGGCCAGGGCGGGCCACACCCACTGTCCCTTCACCTCCCCCTTGATGGGGGAGGAGGGAGGGGGTGAACCGGCCCATCGGCCATCACGACGTGCCGAACTTCAGCAGCTTAATCGCATCAAAATCGGCCACGCCGCCACCCACGCGCTTGGTCGTATAAAACAGCACATAGGGCTTGCTCGAATAGGGATCACGCAACACGTTCACCCCCTGGCGATCCACAATCAGATAGCCCCGGCGGAAATCGCCAAACGCCACCGACAGCGAATTCGCGCCAATATTGGGCATGTCCTCCGCCTCCACCAGCGGAAAGCCCATAAAACTGGCGCGGCCATCCGCCGTCGCCGAAGGCTGCCAGAGATAATTGCCGTCGGAGTCTTTCAGCTTGCGCAGCGCCCCCTGCGTCTTGCGGTTCATCACCCAGTTGGCATTCTGGCGATAGCCGGCCTTGAGCGCATAAACGAGGTCAATCAGCACATCGCTGGGATTGCTCGCCGGCAGCGCGCCCGACGTGCCCGTCGCGATGTAACCAAGGCTCCCCCAGCTCCAGCTACTTTCCGCCACCGTGGTCGAAGCCAGAAAACCCTTGGGCTTGTTGGTGCCGTCGCCGTTGACGAAAGCCGTCGTCTCCTGTGCCGCAAAAGCCGCGTTGACCTCGTCGGCAATCCACTGGCCGACATCGACAGCGGCATCGTCAAGAAAAGCCGTGGTCGCCGCCGGCATGGCATAGAGCTCGGTCGTCGGATAGCTCAGTTCCGCCAGCGTCTGGCTCGATGTCGTCGGACGGCTCGCCGTCTCGCCCACCCAGCCCGTTTGTGGACCCGAAACCGTGATCGGACGCTTATAGACCGCTGCCGAAACCTGGCGCACCCCGGCAATGGCACGGATCGGGGAAATCCCCGTCATCAAACGGGTAATTTCCGTCTCGACTTCCGAAGGCACCACATAGCCGCCATCGGCGCCGACGCCGATCTGCAGCGCCTTTTCCTCGCCGCGCTTCACATAGGCTGAAAACGCCTCCTTATATTCGCCGTTGGGCACAACACTCTTACCCTCGAGCGCCGGGCGGGCACGCTCGGCACTGGCGCGATCGAGCGCCGCCTTCTGCCCGTCGAGCACGGCATTGAGCCGCTCGAGCTTGCCTTCGATGAGGCCATCGGCCGTGCCGCGCTTCTCGATATCCTTCAGGCGCTGGTCATTGGTGCGCTTGAATTCCTCGAACGCGGCGGAAAATTCGTTGAACAGCGCGGCAACGTCAGTCCCCGCGCCGGCCTTGATTTCAAGGCCGTCGTCAATCCGATCCATGTCGGCATCCTTCTATCGGTTGCGTAAAATTCTCGTAGCGGCCGCAATGGCGGCGCCGGCCGAAATGGGAGCAGCAATCCGCGCCGCCTCCATCATCGGAAAGGTTACGATCGAAATTTCATAAAGATCGATCTCGTGCAGCAGCCGGTTCCCCGCCTGCCGACTGGCTTTCACCGTGCGAAAGCCGATGGAAAGCCCGTCGAGTGCCTCGGCCTCGATCAGGCGTTTGAGCGCATCGGCCCGCGGCACGCCGGGCACAAGCCTGCCGCGCGCAAACAGCCCATGGGCGTCCTCGCGCAGTTCCTCCCAAAAGCCCACCGGCTCCTTAGGATCGTGCTGAAACAATAGCCGAATGCGCCCCGCCCGGTTCCTGAGACTTTTGGCAAAGGCCCCAGGCAAAACAATATCGCCGCCGCTATCGAGCCGGTTGAAGACGCTCGCATAACCTGCAAAGCGCCCATCGGCATCGACGGGAATTGGCCCCGCCATCAGCGTTTGCTCCCCGCCCGCCACTGGGGCTTGGCCACCGGCCGGCCTTTGTCGGCCAGCGTGCCTGCCAGGTTCCAGGCAAATTGGCGAAACGTCTCTACCGCCGTTTCCCGGTTTTGCTTGTCCGCCATTTAGTCGTCCCCCTTGCGAAACAGCCTGTTGAGGCTGGCGATTTCGGTCACGAAATCATTGAACCGCTTATTGGCCGAAGCCATTTCCCGGAGCGCCCAGACAGCGCCAGATGCGCGAGATCCCCGCGCTCGATAATGGTCTTGGTGAGGTCGTCCATGGTTACCCCTTGAAGCTTTGTCGTTCTGCGGCAAAGCTTGTGTCTCGGCGCGCAAAGACTTTTTGCGCCGGATACAAATTAGTTTGTGCTGATATCGGAGAGGCAACGGAGCACTGAAATGCCCACAATCCTTCGCCTCGATGGCTATCGGTTCTTCTTCTACAGCGGCGAAGGCAACGAGCCGCCGCACGTCCATGTTGAATTTGGCGACAAGCTCGCCAAGTATTGGCTTGAGCCTGTAGAACTGGCATCATCCAAGCGGTTTCGCTCTCATGAGCTGGGACCGCTACGAGAGATGGTCTTGAACCATCGGCATGCATTCCTGAAAGCCTGGCATGAGCACTTTGACGCTTGAATCCGAACCTCTGGCCGTCGATGTCGCCGTCGACGAAAAGACCCTGCGCGTCAGTCTCGATGATGGCCGCGAGCTTGCCGTGCCGGTCGAGTGGTTCCCGCGCCTCCGCGATGCGTCGGCTACCGACCGCGCCAATTGGCGCCTTATCGGTATTGGGGAAGGCATTCATTGGCCCGAGATAGACGAAGATATTTCGGTACTTGGCTTACTTGCCGGCCATCGACAGAAATCACGCGCAGCCTGAAAAATATCCGCTCCGAACTGCGCCAGAGGTGTTTTGAGCTTCTGTCAGTCCGTAATCAACAAATGCTCGACCGGCATATCGCCAATTCTGCGCAATGCCTCTTCACTGTCTAGCCGAACGCCAGGGTTTTAGGTCCAGGACTGCGCCAACCTCACCAAGCTGTCTGCTACGGCCGCCGTGCGTTCAGACACCCTCTGCGGCCTTTTCCTGAGTGCAACAATGTCGGATAGCAAACGCCCTACGTCTGGGCTCGAGTCTTGCTTCTCCAACAACTCAACCAATGCTGGTACATGATCGTCATATTCGCGCAGCGAGGGCGGGCTTTCAGGTGCATCAGCCCGGTCCAGCTCCATCATGAGAATGTGTGATACAGCCCGCAGCCGCTGCGCTCGCCTGACGATCGGCTCCGTTCCAGGCAGCAAGCGCGCCTCAAAGAACTCGTGGTGGTCTAGGACCAACCGGATTTCGTCCTCGGTTAGTCTTGAGTCCGGATATTCTGGGTTGGTGCTCATCCGGCGATCCAGGCCAATTGCGACCTGATGCTGTTCGGGTGGCAGGGCGGTTGTCGATACGATCGTGCAAGCCTGACCGTCTTCTATCCTGCGACCTTGGCCATCCCGACTGAAACGGAAATTCGTTCGATTGAAAATGTTGCGCGCCAAGAAAGTCGCATCGTCGGCACTATAGACCAACAAAAGATCTGGCCGCCCATCCTCCCTGAGCCCGAAGATCAAATCCCCAACTGAGACGGCTTTGAGTGCTTGCGCCCTTGATGACATCGGTACCTTTCCGTCGGAGATTAGGATCAATCAATTCAATGGTTTCTAGCTGCTCGCGATGCGGCAGCCCCTCAAGGCCGAGAAACTTTATCGCGCAATGTCGGCAGAGATTCTGCCCGAAGATGCTGTACATCCCCGTTGTACCAAAACTTCCTCCGTTTTGGCATCCGCTAGAAAACCCATCACATCGTGGAGCAGCCACGAGAATGCGTTCAGGTTCCGCCTCTACGGCTACAAGGCGCGGTAGATCTTCAATCCACTGGCCACCCTCTGGCGTCCCTTTCGGCATTCGGGGCTGGTCCGGGCGATAGCGCCGCTCTAGCGCTGCAATCAGCACATCAAGCTTGAGCGAAAGCGTTGCCAGCCGGATTTCCAGTCCAAGCGCTTTCAGCGCCCGCCGAGCAATTCGTGTCATTGCTTACGCTCTCCTTCCGCGCCATTCGGGCATAGCCCTCGTGGCCTTGCCCGCTCAAATCGCTCCACCGGAGCAATTTGCCTCAAGAGGACGCGGTCAAGCCCACCACCGGCCGACGCCTGTCGGCCAGCGTCCCCGCCAGGTTCCAGGCAAATTGCCGAAACGTCTCTACCGCCGCTTCCCGGTTTTGCTTGTCCGCCATTCACTCGTCCCCCTTGCGAAACAGCCTGTTGAGGCTGGCGATTTCGGTCACGAAATCATTGAACCGCTTATTGGCCGAAGCCATTTCCCGGAGCGCCCAGACGCGAGATCCCCGCGCTCGATAATGGTCTTGGTGTGGTCGTCCATCCGGGTCCTCCTGGGCAATAAAAAAGCCCGCCAGAGGCGGGCTTGGGTGTTCGATGGTTCACATTACTCTTCGGCGGCCCTGAGCCTTTGGCTTGCTTCAGAAGACGTCACCGGGCAACCGGCCCGATGGAAAGCAGCTCATGGCGCGCGCAAGCCACGTCGATGACATAATACTCGTCTGCGCTCCATGTGAATTTGGGCATGAATAGAAATTCGGGCCCATTGGTGGGAACGGCGCGCGCCCACATATCGCCTAGTCCCTCTGGATCGACAGAGTGGCGCGAATATCCGGGCCGAAAATCTGATGGTGTCGTTCCATCGGCATTGATGAGGCTCGACGTGTAGGCTAGCCCGAACACCTCGCCCGGACGTCGCGGCCTGAAGCGCGCCCACTCGCTAAAGAGCAGCGGGCTTGCGCGCTCGGTAACCGAAATCTTCGTGATGAGCAGCATTCTGAATACCCATCAAACCGTCGGTGTCTTCCGAAGAAAAAACGCACTTTCCGGACTATAGTCGATCACTGCATCAAGGAATACGGCACGGTGCTTGCGTAACACCGCGAAGAGAAATTTTATCCCGGCGATATCGACGATGTTCTCCTCATTCCACGCCCCCGAACTGACCTCTGCCTGCGTCCAGAATGCAATGATGACCTGCCCCATTGCGGGCGCTGCATCGCCTAGCGGATATCCAGTACAGATACCGGCCAGCACTGGCGGATTGCCAGGAGAATGCGCCAAGTATCGCCCCTGAATGTATCGCACGTGATCAAGGGCGGTTTGCGACAGAGAGAATTCTTCGGATCGATAAATATTCGACATTTTCTCTACCAATTATCATTTAGACGCTGGCCACCGGAAATATTGAAGATTGGTGCAGCATTCTCTGACAACCAATCTGGCTCATTGAATCTTGTACCATGATCCACATCTGAGTATCGAGATCGTATACGCACATACGAGTGCCATCTTTCAGGCGCCATTCAGTCGCTAGCAAACCAAACTCGGTCAGCGCCAAACGCTGCACATCAGCATGATCTATTCGGTTTGACGTTGAGTTTCCTTCGAAAGCCCATTGCCCACCCTCCGGCGTTCCCTTGGGCATTCTCGGCTGATCCGGCCGGTATTTCTGCACCATGTCGTCAAGCGCGAGAGAAAATCGCCGCGCCGAGAGACTAAGCCGAAGGTCGGCCAAGCGATATTCAAACTCGCCCCATGACGCCCTCCCGTCATAGCCGCTCCCTCCCCGCCATTCGGGCATAGCCCTCATGGCCTTGCCCGCTCAAATCGCTCCGCCGGAGCGATTTGCCTCAAGAGGATGCGGTCAAGCCAACCATCTCCCGCTTCTCCGCATCGCTGAGAAACTCCGCCCCACCGACCCGCGCCCACAGCGCCGCCCGATCCTCGGCCAGCGCTTCGACCTCGTCGAAATCGGGCACAACTTCGGCGCCTTCGAACGCCGGGCCCAGCCACAGGCTCAGTTCCTGGCTCACCCGCACCACCAGCGGCACCAGGGTTTGCCGCCACAGCGCCCGGTTGGCCTCGGCCATGTTGGCATAGGTATTGTCGCCGGGAATCCCGAGCAGCATGGGCGGCACCCCGAAGGCGAGCGCAATATCGCGCGCCGCTGCATGCCGCGCTTCAATAAAGTCCATCTCGCGCGGGCTCATGGCGATGGCCTTCCAGTCGATACCGCCATCGAGCACCATGGGCCGTCCGGCATTGGCGGCGCCGGAGAAATTCTCCTCCAGCTCTTCCTTGAGCCGCCGGAACTGCTCCTCCGTCAGCGTGCCGCCGCCGGACGAATAGACCAGCGCTCCGCTCGGCCGCGCCGCATTGTCGAGCAGCGCCTTGTTCCACTGCGCCGAGGCATTGTGAATATCGAGGCTCGTCTGCGCCGCCTCGAGCGGCCCCATGCCGTAATGGTCATCCATGGGATGAAACAGCGCCATGTGCAAAATGCCCGGCAGCGGCGCACTCTCCTGCGAAATCCGCACCGTCTTGCCGCCCGCCGTATAGTCATAGCCCACCGGCCAGCCATCGCCTCCGGCCACCACCCGCATGCGGTCGGGCCGCAAGACGAACAGCGCCTTCACGCCACCTTCGACGATCCCCGCCTGCAGATAGGCGTTCCCCGCAGTCTGCAGATAGGCGTAAACCGCCTCCAGCATTTCCGCGCCCGATTGCCGCCCATTGGGCCGTTGCAAGAGACTTTTAAGCGGATGCTCGCTCACCACCTTGCCATCGACCCGCACCGTTAGGGGCACCCGGTTCGCCGTCTCGGCAATCAGCCTGACACAGCGATAAACCACCGGATTGCGCATAAACCCCTGATTGACGAGGCTGGCATAGCCCCGCCCGCTCCATTGCGCCTGCCCCAGCGCGCTGAGCGTCATCAGCGTCTGCCCCGAAAAATTCTTGGTTTCGCTGGGCGCGTTCGTCCGTCCGCCGAAAAGGCGGTTCATCCAGTTCGGCATTTTTTGGTCCTTTAGCTCGCCCCGATCACCGGACAGAAACCCCCACCCAACCTCCCCCTGGCAGGGGGAGGAGTAGGTCAGCGGCCCACCAGCATTCCCACAAACGCGATAGATCCCTCCCCCTACCAGGGGGAGGCTAGGTGGGGGTTCTCGCTAAACCCACCGCACCCGCGGCCCTGCGCCCTTGAGCAGCAATTCCGTCAGCGCCCACACCAGCGCATCCACCCGGTCCGGCGAATGCCCATCGGCCTTGCCATCCGGCCCAAAGGCGCAAAGTTCATCTTCGAGCGCGGTCAGTCCCGGCACATGCGCCACAAGCCCACGCCCATAAAGCGCCGCCACCGGCTCCGCCCGCAGCCATTTTCCGCGCGTCGCGCGCACTTCGACCACCGGCACTGAGGCATCCACCTGCGATAGCAAATTCTTCACCAGGTCACCGCCCTGATTGACTTCCACCACGATCGCATCGGCTGCATGCGCCTCAAACGCCGCCACCGCGCGCCGGGCCCAGACCAGCGGCGCCACGCCTTTGAGCGTCGCATCCTCCAGCACCAGAACGCCGTCCCCGCTCCGCCCCGCCACCACGATCCCGCAGGCATCCGAGCGCGCCGTCCCGGTCACCGGCGGATCGACTGCGACGACAATCCGCCCCGTCACCGGCCCGCCCTCATGAAACATGCCGCGCTGCCAGAGCGCATCGGGCCGATCCTCGATCAGTTCCCCGTCGAGTTCCTGTCTTCCGAGCACCGTGCCCTGGTAGCGCGCCACCACGGCACCAAGAAACTGCGGCGCCAATTGCGCCTTGTTCTCCGCCGTCGTCATGCGCACTGTCACCGTGTGCGGATCGGCCAGCAATCGCTTGATCAGTTTTGTCGGCCGCGGCGTCGTCGTCACTAATTGGCGCGGCCGATCCCCCAGCCGCAGCCCAAACTGCAATTGGTCAAATGCATCTTCCGCGCGCGGCCATTTGCCGGCCTCGTCGCACCAGGCCGCGGCAAATTGCGGCCCGCGAAACCGCTCGGGGTCCGATGCCGTCATGATCCAGGCTTCCACCCCATTGGGCCAGACCAGCCGATTGCCACCGCGCAGGATCGGCCGGTCATCGTCGGGATGCACCGCAATGATACCGCTCTCGCCCCGCACCATGATGCTCAGCGCCTCAGTCATGGTTTCACCCACCAGCGCAATGGGCGTCACCTTGTCCCGTGCAAGTTCCCGAACCCATTCCGCCCCGGCCCGCGTCTTGCCCGAGCCACGCCCGCCCAGCAGCAGCCAGGTCGTCCAGTCGCCCTCGGGCGGCAATTGCTTGGGCAGCGCCCAGCGGTGCCACTCAAAATATTGTTTTTCAGCCTCTTCATCGGAGAGCGCTGCCACTACCTTTTCGGAAGTGAGCACCTCACCGGGCGGTGTAGGATGCTCCATCGAGAGGTCGAGTTCTTCTTGCAAAACGTCGCTCCCCAAAAACATCCTGCCGCCTGAAGGCAGCGACGTCACCGCGCCTTGAACTGCTCCATGCGCTTGACCAGCTTGGCCCGCAGGTCCGTCATGTCCTTGCGGCTCGCCGGCTCCACATTGGGCTTGGCCGCCCCCAGCTCGATCAACTTGTCGAGTGTCTTCACCTGCGTGGCCAAAACATTGACCTGCTTATCGATCGGCTCATCCACGGCCGCCTCCAGTTTTCTGATTTGCTTGTCGAGCACCTTGAGCATGCGGGCCACGAGATCGGCCTGTTTGGGCACTCTCGCCCTCGCGCCCAGCCAGCCTTCCATTTCGCGGCGATAGCGCAATTGCGCCACGCTGATCCCATGCCGCCGGCAGATGACCGTCGGCAGAAACTGGCGACCCTCATATTCTTCGCGAATGGAGGACCAGTCCGGCATCGCCACTTCGCTCATGCCCGCTGCCTCCTGCTCTATCGAAACCCAATTGTTCGACTATGCCTGAAGACTAGCAGATCACCGTGACGCGGGGATTAGATGGATAAGTTGGATAAGTTCAGGCGCCGAAAACGCGCTTCGCTTCCAGCGCCAGCCCCAGCCCCACCGAGCCCAGCACGTCGGTGCGCACCACATCAGCCTCGGGGAACAGCGCCTGCAACCGCCCCGCCACCGCTGGCACCAAAGTCGAACCGCCGGTCAGGATCAGGCTATCCACCGCCTCGGCCCCGACGCCGGCGCGACGCAAGGTTTCAAGAATGGTCGCCTCAAGCCGCCGGATCGAATCCGCCAACGCCTGCCCCAGTTCCGCCGCCGTGATCGCAGTCGAAATCTCGCGGTCGCGCACCGGAAACAAAAACTGCGTCATGTCCGCGTCCGAAAGCGCAATCTTGGCCTCTTCCACCCGACCGATCAGCCTGTGGCCCAGCCGATCCTCGACCAGCATGACCATGGTTTCCACCATGTCCGGCTCCGCGGCCTCGCGTACAGTCGAGCGCAGATCGCGAATGGCCTTGGCGTCGTAAAGCCGGTTGATCCGGTGCCAGGTCGAAAGGTCGACATAGGGCGCCACTGGCAGGTAGCGTTTTTTATCCCGCGTCTCCGAACCCAGCCCGAGTTCGGGCATCACCTTGGCCATGGCCAGCAGCCGGTCAAAATCCGTCCCGCCGATATGGACACCGGCCGTCGACAGAATATCCCCGCTCCGATCCGCCAGCCCACTGCGCTCAGGCGAAACCCGCACCACCGAAAAGTCCGACGTACCGCCGCCAAGATCGACGATCAGCGCCAGCTTTTCCCCTGCCACCTGCCGCTCATAGTCGAGCGCGGCCGCAATCGGTTCGAACTGAAAGGCGATCTCCTCAAAACCCTGCGCCCGCACGGCGGCCTCAAGCTGGTCCTGCGCCTCGGCGTCAGCTTGCCGGTCGTCATCGACGAAATGCACCGGCCGGCCCATCACGACCTGCGTAAGCTCCCCACCGAGTTCCGCCTCGGCCCGGCGCTTCAATTCGCCGACAAAGCTGCCGATGATCTCGCCAAAACCTAGCCGCCGCGCCTTCACCCGCGTCGTATCGCCATAAAGCGCCGTCCCGAGCACGCTCTTGAGCGAGCGCATCAACCGCCCATCGGCCCCCGACACATATTCGGCCACTGCGGCACGCCCGAAATAGAGCCTGTCGTCTTCAAAATTGAAAAACAGCACGCTCGGAATAGTCCGGCTGCCGCCCTCGAGCGCCAGAAGATCAGGATGCCCATCGGCGCCGACGCGTCCGAGGGTCGAGTTCGAAGTGCCGAAGTCGAGGCCACAGCCAAGCGCCATTTCAAACCGTCCATCTCTAGGGAAAAGCGCGGCAACCGCGCGAGGGACGGCCCCTATAAGGGGTTGTCATCCAGTTGGCAAGTTAACGCGCTTAACGCCAGCGACCATCCCGAAACGGCAGGTGGTCCCGCCGTAGCGACACCTTCAGTAGCCCTCATGGTGAGGTGCTTTGCGTAAGCAAAGCCTCGAACCACGGGGGCGTGGCGCCAATGCATCGGGGCTACTGTTACGTCAGCTCAATCGTGCAGCCACCCAGCGCTGTCACCCCGGCGAAGGCCGGGGCCCATCCCGAGATCCCAAGGTTGAAGCGCGACTGCTCCAGCAGCTCTCATGGTGAAGTGCGAAAGCTAGCGTTGGGCGTGCCTAAGCCGCCACATCCCGCTTTTCGCCCATCCGCATATCGGCAATCTCAAGCCGCGCCAGTCCGTGACGCTGCGCCTTGCGCAGGGCCATCTTGGCGGTATCGAGCACGTCCTTGGCAAAAGGCGGCTCGGGATTGACCACGGCAAGCCCCGCACCCAGCGTCACCGCGCCGGCATGGCTTTCCTTGTTGACCAGACCCTCGCGGCGCACCGCCTGGTTGATCTTGTTGACGAGATCGCGTCCCATCAGCATGGGCATATCGGGCAAAACCAGGAGGAAACCGCTCTGTCCGAGACGCAGGCATGTGTCTTCCTCGCGCTTCAGGAGCGAGACGATCAGCCGTTCCAGCGTTTCCAAGCAATCTTCCGCTGCATCGCGGCCATAGGCGGCGAGATATTCGCCGAAACAGTCGATTTCGAGGGCGACGACACAGAGCGAAACATTGCGTTCCGCCGCCAGCATCCAGGCCTTTTGCAGCTCTTCCTCGATCGGCCGAGCCGCCGAATGCCGCTTGCGAGCACCTGCGGACGATGCCGGCCGCCGCGCATCCCGTCTCTCCGCGTGACGTCCGAGCAGAGATCTAACCTTCTGCCACAGCCCGTCTTTCTGCAAAGCTTCGGTCATGCTCATGATGCCTGCCCCCCGGCACAGTCTTCTTGCTGCCCGATCTGGTCACACTATGGTTAATGAGAAGTTACTATCATTAATGATTTGGCAAGATGTCGTTTTGCTTGAACGTCAAGCAATTGTCACACGGCATCTCTTGTGTGGCAGTTTCGACTCAGTAAAGCGGCCTCGACCAATCGACATACAGCTCAGGCTGAGGCGAAAATGGCGGTTCTTGAGAACCGGAGCGGAGCGTACATTTGGGTACGTGAGCACCGGAAGCGCAGAGAATTGTCATTTGCAGACCAGCCTCAGCTGTATGCCGATTGGTCTTAAAGATGCTCCGGCGGCTCCCATTCGGGCCACTCGACGGCATGCTCTTCCCAGTCTTCGGGATCGACTTCGCTTTCGAGAAAGGTCCGGCCCGAGACCGACACGCCGACATCGATCACCGTCTGCGGGTCGCCCGACACCAGCGGATGCCACCAGGCGAGCCCCTTGCCCTCGGCAATCCGGCGATAGGCGCAGGTCGTGGGGATCCATTTAATCTCGGTGACATTCTGCAGTGTCAGCTTGATGCAGTCGGGCACGATCTTCTGGCGTTCAGGATAATTTGTGCAGCCGCACGTTTCCCCATCGAGCAATTGGCAGCGCACGTCCGAGGTGATCAGCGTGCCGGTATCTTCATCCTCGAGCTTGATCAGGCAGCAGCGCCCGCATCCGTCACAGAGCGCTTCCCACTCCGTCGCGGTCATTTGATCGAGGGTTTTTTCTTCCCAGAAGGACATTGGCAAGGTCGTCTCGTTTATGCTGTTGCCGGTTTGCGCTTGTCTTGGCCCCGGCGCAATCATATTCCAGCGATGCAATTGCATTGGCCCGGGGCGCCAGACACATTCAACCGCCTAGGGCACAGGGGTTTTAGCGTGCAGGATCCGTTCTATAGCAAGCAAAAGCGGCAAAAGCGCGCCGGCGGCATGCTGGCGGCGGACGCCTGGCTTGACTCCTCGCTCTACGAATTCTGGCACACGCTTGGCCGCTGGTATACGCGCTACCAGGATTTCATGAGCCGGTTCCACGTCACCGGCATCAAGCGCTTCATCGTCGAAATCCTCTCCGACGCCTTCACCTTCGGCGCCATCGGCGCAGTCTTGATGACGGCGCTCGCCCTCCCCGCCTTCGATCTCATCGATCGCGGCGCCTTCAACAAGGCCGAGGACTATTCCGTCGTTTTCCTCGATCGCTTCGGCAATGAGATCGGCCGCCGCGGCATTCGCTCGGACGACAGCGTCGCCCTAGACCAGATGCCCGACTTTCTGATCAAGGCGACCCTCGCCACCGAAGACCGGCGCTTTTACGAGCATTTCGGCATCGACATCGTCGGCACCCTGCGCGCCATCGCGAGCAATGCCCAGGGCGATAATTCCACCCAGGGCGGCTCCTCGCTCACCCAGCAGCTGGCGAAAAACCTCTTCCTCTCGCCCGAGCGCACGCTCGAGCGCAAGCTCATCGAAGCCTATCTCGCCATCTGGCTCGAGTGGCACTATTCGAAAGACGAAATCCTCAAGCTCTACTTCGATCGCGCCTATATGGGCGGCGGCAATTATGGGGTCACCGCCGCCGCCGAATTCTATTTCGGCAAGCGCGTGCAGGACATTAACCTCGCCGAAGCCGCCATGCTCGCCGGCATGTTCAAGGCCCCGACGCGCTACGCTCCGCATAATGACATCGCCGCCGCCCGCGGCCGGGCCAATCTGGTTCTGAGCAATATGGTGGCGTCAGGCTTTCTCACCGAAGGCCAGGTAACCGCAGCCCGCCGCCATCCCGCCGCCCCGATCGACCGCACCGCCGATATCAACTCGCCCAATTACTTCCTCGATTGGGCTTTCGAAGAAGCCAAGCTCAAGATCGCGGAAACCAATGCGCCGGGGAACAATTTCCTCGTCCGCACCACCATCGATACGACGCTGCAAAAATACGCCGAGGAAGCCGTCACCTCGGTCGTCCGCGAGCAGGGCGAGCAATATAAGGTCAGCCAGGCCGCCATGGTCGTCACCGATACCCAGGGCGCCATTCGCGCCATGGTCGGCGGCATGGATTATGGCAAGAGCCAGTTCAACCGCGCCATCGTCTCGACCCGCCAGCCCGGCTCGGCTTACAAGATCTTCGTCTATTCCGAAGCCTTCGAGCAGTTGGGCCTGAAACCTTCCGACCCGATCACCGACCGTCCCGTCTGTATCGGCGACTGGTGCCCGCAAAACTATGGGCGCAGCTACAAGGGTTCGGTCAGCCTTCAGAGCGCCTTTGCCCAGTCGCTCAATACGGTCCCCGTCACCCTATCGATCAAGACCGGCCGCGAACCCATTGCGGCGCTCAGCCACCGCATGGGCCTTCGCGCCGATTATCCGGTCACCCGCTCGCTGGCCCTCGGCGTCGCCTCGGTTTCGGTCATCGACATGACCTCGTCTTATGCGGTCTTTGCCGATCACGGCTACAAGACCCCCGCCTTCGGCATCACTCGCATGACGACGCTGGGCGGCAATCTCGTCTGGGAAGCCGATCCCGACGCCCCGCGCGAGCGCGTGCTCTCCGAGCAGACCGTCGCCTATATGAACCAGATGCTCTATGCCGTGACCCAGAACGGCACCGGCACCCGCGCCCGCATCGAAGGCGTGCCGACCCTGGGCAAGAGCGGCACGACCTCCTCTTATCGCGACGCCTGGTTCTGCGGCTTTACCGGCAATTATGTCGCCGCCGTCTGGTTCGGCAATGACGACTATCGCCCGACCAATAATCTCACCGGCGGCAGTCTGCCGGCCATCGCCTGGCAAAAATTCATGGCCTATGCCCACACCAATATCGAGATCAAACCGGTCTTCGGCGTGGATTTCGTCCCCACCCAGACCGTGGTCGCCGATGCCAGCGCCGAAACCCCGGCCGAAGAAACGGTCGAGCGCCCGCCCAACCTGACCCCGGCTGCGGCCCGAAAACTCCTCGACCTCGCCGGCCGTCTCGACACGGCCATCAAAGACCTCGAACCCCTCACCGACCAAGCCCGCGCCGCCCTTAGCAGCAATTCGGCAGGCCTCTAGATCGTTTAACCCAAGTAGCCCTCACCTCCAGCCCCCCCTCCCAGTTGCCCTCGCCTCCCAGTAACCCTCACCTCCCAGTAGCCCTCATGGTGAGGTGCGCAGCGCAGCGCAGCCTCGAACCACGAGGGCGTGCCCCGATGCTTCAGAGCCCCCGCCCCCAGCGGCTTTTGCTAAAACTGCATCAATTAAACTCCTGACGCCTCCACATTTCCGCCTCAAGCGCTGGCCATTGCCTATGCGTCCTCACGCGTTCGTGAGGATTCGCTCAGGCGTTGCCGCTGCCCCTATTTCGCAGCGGCAGGCCAGGCGCACCGTTTTATTGATCAAAGGACAAGTCATGAAGACGTCGATTCTCGCACTTGGTTTCATTCTGGCCACCTCCACCGCTGCTTTTGCCTGCACGGCCGAAGAGCTTCAGGCCAAGGCTATGGAAGTGTCCACCAAGGTGCAGACGGTGATCGCCGCTCACCCGGAAAAGGCCACCGCAATCACCGAGAAGTTCACCGCGCTCCAGACCAATCCGCCCACCGACGTCGAATCCGCCTGCAAGGTCTATGACGACCTCCTGGCTGAAATCGACGCCATCTAAGCGCCATGCGCCGGAAGGCGGGCGCGCGGCGCGCCTGCCTTCCGGCTACCCACCCAAATTTGCGCACAGCGCCTCTCGAAGACTTCCGCCGCCGCGGCTTGATTGCTATAGCCTAAATGGTTCGCAGCGCTGCCGGTCCAGCACTCCATGCCAAACCCAAAGCATGTCTCCCGAAAGTGGACGCCGGTTTCGGGAAAAAGACATGCGTCAAACAAGGACAAAAGCCGCGAGAGCCTATCCCTGGGATCGCCAAGCGCTTTTGAGTTTGCTGAACCAATATGCGGTTTGTCCTTCTGCTCCTCGTTTCCATCGCCATCGCCCTCGGAACGGGTTTCGGCCTCAGCTATTATGCGTTGACCGATGGGCGCCTCTTTGGTGCCGCGCAGATTGGTCCGTGGATTTCCTGGCCCGACCTTGGCTCGTCCGCCCCCAATCCCTATTCGCGCGGCCACCTCACCCGCGAAGCGGCGCTCCAGCTCGGCCGCGCCGAAGGCCTCAAATTCGTCGCCACCACCGATAGTGCCGGCGAAGCACTCAACCTTTCCTGTGCCTATACGCTCGAGGGCCACGTGCCCGTTTCGAGCTTCTGGACCCTCGTCGCCGTGAACGGCGAGGGCGTCAATCTGGCCGCGCCCGGCGCCGATTTGGCCCTCCGTTCAAGCGAAATCGCCCGCACCAATGCCGGCAGCATGATCATCCATGTCGGCAAAACCCTCGCGCCGGGCAATTGGCTCGAACTGAGCGGCAGCGGTCCCTTCTCCCTTGAATTGACGCTTTACGACACCACCGCCTTTTCCGGCTTCGGTTCGGACAATGACACCATGCCCAGGATCACCCGGGGGGCATGCGCATGACCCGCGTCATCCTCTGGCTGCTTGGCGGCGTCCTCCTTGGCGGCATCATCCATATCCTCGTCATTCTCACCCTCCCGATGCTGGCCGAGGAAACCACCTGGTCGCGCGTGTCGGCTCTCGAAGCCAACAACCGCATGCTGATCCTGCCCCCGGTCGAAGCGGGCCAGCCCAATCCCCTCGGGCTCGACCCCGAACTGGTCTATGGTCTTTGCCAGGTCGATCTCAATGACGGCCCGGTCTATCTTCGCGGCATGCTGCCCGATGCCTTCTGGTCTCTGGCCCTCTTTAACGAAGCGGGCGCCGTCATCTATTCGACCACCAATCGCGACGGCATCGGCCAGACGGTCGATCTCGGCATTTTCAACGCCGACCAGACCCGTCTCCTCGCCCAGCAGCAGATCGATATCGAAGAGGGCCTTCTCGTCGTCGAAGCCCCGAGCGACAATCTTTTCGTCCTCGTCCGCCTCTCGCCACCCCACGAGGTCATGCGCCCCCGCTTTGCCGAACGCCTTGCCGCCATCCAGTGCGGACCGCGGCGCTGATGGCGCCGGCCATTCCCGCGATCGCGATCTATCTTCTTGCCGCGCTTGCCGAAATTTCCGGCTGCTTTGCCTTCTGGGCCTGGTTGCGTCTCGGCAAATCGGTCTGGTGGCTAGGCCCCGGCGTTCTGGCGCTGGTCGCCTTCGCCTCGCTTCTCACCCTTGCGCCCTCGGATCAGGCGGGCCGCGCCTTCGCCGCCTATGGCGGGGTCTATATTCTGGCTTCATTGCTCTGGCTCTGGACTATTGAAGGCCGCCAGCCCGACCAGTGGGATATCGCCGGGGGCGCGCTGGCCCTTACTGGCGCCGCCGTCATCCTTTTTGGCCCGCGCGGCTAACCCACTCCCCGGAGACCGCCATTGCCGCCCGACGCTTTCCCCGCCGCCCTCGCCACCGCCGTCAGCCGCTACCGCGCCGAGGTTGCCGCCCCCGCCGAACATCTCTCATTGCTCCTCTGGCAGATGCATGAGGGTCATCGGCTCGATCTCCGCGAGACCATGCCGGGTCACCTGACCACCAGCGCCATCGTGCTCTCGCCCGATCACGCCAAAATCCTCGTCATCGATCACGTCACCATCGGCCGCTGGCTCCAGCCCGGCGGCCACTATGAACCGAGCGCCTTCTTCTATCTCTCCGCCCAGCGCGAAGCCGAGGAAGAAACCGGCGTCACAGGGCTCAAACTCCATCCCTGGCATCAGGGTCAGGACCTCCCCTTCACCATCGACAGCCACGACGTCCCCGGCAAACGCTCCCGCAACGAAGCGCCGCATGTCCACCACGACCTGCAATATCTGTTTACCGCCGACCCCCGCCTGCCCCTCGCCGCCCAACTCGAAGAAGTCCACGCCGCCCAGTGGCGGGAGATCGAGATGCTCGCCGAGTTCGCACCAAAGGCCGCGGCGCGGCTGAAATCGGTGCAGGCGCCGGCCTGAAGGCCCGCAGGGCCACCTCTCCCTTCGGGGGAGAGGTCGACGGCGCAGCCGGCGGGTGAGGGGGCCTTCGGCAAGATCGGTACGAGGGAAAGGCCCCCTCACCCGGCTTGCTTCGCAACCCGACCTCTCCCCCAAGGGAGAGGTGAAGAAAGCCCCTCAAAGCACCCCGATCACCCCACCAATCACCGCCAGCGCCGCAACCACTGCCAGCGGCGGCAGTTTCCAGCTCACCAGCGCAACGAACCCGGCCAGCGCCAGCGCAAAATCGAGCGGCGACAGCACCGCGCTCGTAAACACCGGATCATAGAGCGCCAGCGCCAGAACCCCAACCACGGCCGCATTGGCGCCCCGCATCCCCGCCTGCGCAAAACTATTCCCCCGCAACCCGTGCCAGAACGGCAGCGCTGCCAGGAGAATAAGCAGCCCCGGCAAGAAGATCGCCACCAGCGCAATTCCTGCCCCCAAAAGCCCATTGGGCGGCACAGCGCCCGCAGCGCCCAGATAGGCAGCAAAGGTAAAAAGCGGTCCCGGCATGGCCTGCGCCGCGCCATAACCAGCGAGGAACGTGCTTTCGCTCAGCAAGCCGCGTCCCACCGTCCCCGCCTCAAGTAGCGGCAGCACCACATGGCCACCACCAAACACCAGCGCCCCGGCGCGATAAAACGCGTCGAACAGCGCCAGAGCCGGATTAGCCCCCGCAAGGAGTGGCAAGACCACCAGCAGGCCGGCAAAGAGCAAAAGCGCAAAAATGCCAAAGCCGCGCGGCATCGGCGCCGTGCTCTCCGCCGCCGCGCCATTGCCCTTTTCCCAGCACAGCGCCAGCCCCAGCGCCGCGCCCACAACGATCGCGCTGACCTGCCCCAGCACGCCGCCAAAAACCACCATGGCGAGAACAGCGCCCACGGCAATGCCCGCGCGCACCCTGTCCGGCGCCAGGCTTTTGGCCATGCCCAGCACCGCCTGCGCCACGACGGCGACGGCCACCAGCTTCAATCCATGCAAAATACCCTGGGCCAGATCGCCGTTCAGCGCCGCCGCGCCCAGCGCTACCGCCACCATCAACACTGCCGAAGGCAGCGTGAACCCGATCCAGGCCGCCGCCGCACCCAGCGGCCCGGCCCGCATCAGCCCGATGGCAAAGCCGACCTGGCTCGACGCCGGCCCCGGTAAAAACTGGCACAGTGCAACGAGATCGCCATAGGCCTTGTCGTCGAACCAGCCGCGCCGGCTGACGAATTCATCGCGAAAATAGCCCAGATGCGCGATGGGGCCGCCAAAGCTCGTCAGACCGAGTTTGAGAAAGGCCCCAAAAACCTCTCCGGCCGACCCGGTCTTTTCGACGCTCACGCTTTGCTCCGGCAATTACTTGATTTGAATCACTTCCGTGTCCGGGACCATGGTTTGGAAGCGTGACGGTATGGTGACACTGCCCTGCCCCGGTCGCGTGCCGCTCCCCGAACAGAAATCGTGCCGGCTCGCCCGGTCGGCCCAGGCCCGCAGTTGCCGCAACGAATTATCGACCGCGATCGATTGCTCATGCGGGGTTTCAACGAGCAGATTGTCGAGCGCATAGGAATAGCTCTCGTAGCGGTAGTTCACCGCCCGCACGAACCACTCGATATAGTGCGTGTTCTCATAGCGCCGTGCCGCGACATCATTGGCCGCCGTCGGCGCCACATTGGTCAGCGAGGCCAGCGCGATCTCGCGATTGCGATCCACTTCGATCACCGCGCAGACGCTGGCGAAGGTCGAGGGCAATGTGTCGAGATCGGCAAGGATATGCCGGCCCAGCGTCGCATAGCGAACGCGCGAAGACTGGTAATGCTCGCGCTTGAGCCAATTGTAATAGCGGTCGGTCGTGAACTTCCAGTCCTTGGCCCGCGTGATCCGCGTGCGCTGCATCTCTGCTTCCGTATCGAACATCCAGTCCCTTGAATGCGCGGCAACGAGGAAGCGCCAGGTGCGATCGTGCATTTCGCGTTCCTGGTCGGTCTGGTTGAAGTTCGACACAGGCTCGCGCTGCTTGGCCATGAAGGTGCCGACAGCGGGCAGCACGTTGTCGTGGAGGACGCCCGGCTGTGCCCTGCCAAAATCGCCAACGGGCCGCGACGCACAAGCGACCAGCAGCCCGGCCAAAAGTGCCGTCCCGAGAAAACCAAAAAACCGCGGCGGGTGGTTAGCCGCGTTTGCGACGACGCCGTGAGGGGTCGAGACGGTCAGTGGGTGGCGGCGTCGGACCGCGTTCATAACGTACCCCGGTGAATAGAAATATCTGTGCGTCGCCGGACAGAGCCTGTCCGGATTTTGCGGGCCGATCCCGCTTTGCGAATACCAGCAGCTTTCCCAAGCTGACCTCCATTTGGGTGGCTCCCCCGTCCCTAATGGAGGCAGCCAGTTCAGTGTGATTCTCCCGGCGCGGTGACGCATCCCGCGCTATCCCCATTAAGAGATCGTCAAGGTTAACAGTCTGCTAACGAATTGCAGGCAAATTGATCGTCAGAACGCGCCGGGGGCGTGCAACTAGTTGATGGTCCTACCCAACATGCTCGGTTTTCAACCTTACGAAACCTTCCAGCTTCTCATTGAAACCGGCGGTGTGGACCGCACCAATACCCTTCTCATTGCCGCCTGCGATGCCTATGCGCGCCGCGGTCGTCCGACCCTTCCCGAAATGGAACAGTTCGAGACTTTGGCCACCCGGCTCTTCCAGTCGGCCAGCCCCCAGGCCCGCGCCAAGGCCGCCGCAATCCTTGGCCGCAGCGAGTTGCTGTCCCAGACGCTTGAGCAGCTAGTCATTGAAAACATTGGCGAAGATCTCGTTTCTTTCCTCGCCAGCGCCGAAGAACTGTCCGACCGCACGCTCCTCGACGTGCTCGGCCGGTACGATGTTGCCGCCGCTGCAACCATTGCCGGCCGCAAGAACCTGACCAATGTAGTTCTCGCCAAACTCTTCCAGATGAACTCCCGAAAGGTCTATCGCGCGCTGTCCCAGAACATGGACATCACCCCGCGCGGCGCCTATCTCAGCGCCCTCGCCCGCTCGGCGCAGATGGACCACCTCGTCGCCGAAGCCCTTGGCGAACGCCGGGATTTCGACGCCGCGCTCCTCGCGCCGGCCTTTTTCGATCTCTCCGATTCTCAGCGAATCAAGGTCATCCAGGCCTTCGCCAATCGCGAAACTCCGGCCGCGCCGATCTCCCGCACCATCGAGCAGCTTTCGGTCGCCACCCCGGAACTGACCAAGGCGCTGATGAAGCTGTTTTCGGAAAACCGCCGTCCGGAAATCACCAAGCTTCTCGCCCAGATCACCGGGCTCGACGAAGTACGCTGCGGCCAGATCGCCCACGATGTCACCGGCGCCTCGACCTTCGTGGTCCTCCGCGGTTTTGGTGTTTCGGCTTATGATGGGTTGAAAGTTCTCATCCATGCCACCAGCCACGATAGCGAGCGCTCTCGCGCCCTGGCTGATTTCGCCTCGCTCTTTGCGACGGTCTCCGCCGAATCAATGGCTTACCTGATGAGCGCCTGGCGCGGCGAGGTGAACCTCCTCGACCTTTCCAAGCCGCAGTACCGCCCGGTCAACATGCCGAGCCGCCGCACGCCGCAGCCGGCCTCCGGTTCGGGCAATGCCGTGGTGGAGCAGGCCATGGTCGCCCTCTCCCGCATCGGCGCCCGCCGCGCCGGCTAAGCCAGACGCCGCCAAAAACGCCGTGTCATCCCCGCGAAAGCGGGGATTTCCGTTTGTGGTTCTACGACTTTCCGGGATCCTTGATCACGTCGATCCCCAGGTCATCGCCCCGCAGATCAACGCTGATCACCCACAAATCCGGATCGAAATCCACTTCCCGCGCAATGCGCTGGCGCACCGTGTCCGGCTCGACATGGGAAAATCGGGGCTGGAACACCAGCCCTGCCCCTTCGCCCCGGCTGATCACCGGCGCCGGGGTATAAAGCGAGCGCGTGCCATCGAGGTGGTCAACTTCGATAAAGACCTGCCCGGCAATCGGATCGCCCTTGCGCGCGACCACGCACATATGGCCCAAGTCATTGTGGCGCCGGACAAAGGCCATACACCACAGATCGCTGCGAATCGTTCCGGCCACTAGATGGTCGCGCCAGCCTTGCGCAGCAAGTCGACAAGATCGGGCTGCACCTGGCCGGTAATCTTGTAGCGATGGAAGTTTTCAAACTCGCGAATGGCGCGAGCCGTTTCCGGTCCCGGATTGCCATCGATCTGGCCCCGGAAGAAGCCAAGGCTGGCAAGACCGCGCTGGATATCGGCAACGAGGTCTGCGTCTGTCGCCGGGCGCGCCGCCCTTGGCGGAGACGTCGGAGCCGTGCTGACGACGGGCTGCACGGCAACTTGCGGCTGGGATGCTGTCGCCTGCACCGGAGCCGGCATGCCCTGGCTCGGCAGGTTTGCAGTCGGCACAGGCGGATTGCCCGCCGGCGTACCGCTGCCCCGCGTGCCATCGACCGCGGCAACGATAGAATCAATAGTGTTGGCCGCGGCGACGCCGACGGTATCGACGGCCTGTTCAACCGGCGAAAGCGCGGGCAGGCGCGCCACGACGCGGTCCTGCTCCACAGGCGCGGCCTGCTGGACGGGCGCTGGCGCGGGTGCAGCGGCCACCGCAACCGGCTGGGTCACAACAGGAGCCGGTGCGATCGCGGCCTGAGGTTGCGGGGCGACGGGCTGTGGCGCCGGAGCGGGCGTTGTAACCATTCCCGATGCATTAGAGCCAAGAATGGCGTTGACCACATCAGCCGAGAGGGCGCCCTGCGGGACAAAGCCGTTGCGCTCTTCGAAGGTGCGGATGGCGCGGGCGGTCATCGGGCCATAATAGCCATCGACCTTCCCCTCGAAGAGTTGCAGTTCGGCGAGCTTTTTCTGCACCGCGAACACTTCGGAATTGCCCACGGGCTGATCCGGAATGGTTTGGGGCACCGCGGCCACGCTGCCGGTCGTCTGAGGGGAAACAACCTGTGGAGCGATCGCGGTTTGCTGCGCGTCCTGCACCGCCTGCTCACGCATCGCGGCGGGCGCCGGCATCGGCGCCGCCTCGGAGGTCACGGCGTAGGGTACGCTGCGGTCGGCCGCGAAGAACGGCGAGGGATGCATGCCGGTCTGGAAATAGAGCGCATTGCTCCCGGCAAGCGCGCTCATGGTCACGAGGGCAAAAATGCCCGTCGAGGCCAGCGGGGCCTGCATATAGCGATGAAACGCCCAATGCGCCCCACGACCGAGCTGGTTCATGAGGACGCTACCGGCCATCAGCGGCAGCTGGGACAGGGTCGATGCTGTCATTGCGCTTTTCTTTTTTCGTTTTGCCATGAATTGATAGGCGCCGCCGCTGGCTCCCGGTGCAAGGGTAGAACCGCGACAGTCTCTTCCAACTTCGTTGCCGGACCGTTTATCGGCAGAAGAACGGTCATGGTTGTCCCTGCTCCAATTTCGGACATGGCCCGGAGCGCGCCGCCATGCAACTCGGCCAGGCCCTTGACGATCGAGAGACCGAGGCCGGTGCCTTCATATTGCCGGTTAAGTCCATCCTGCGCCTGAAAGAACGGCTCGCCGATGCGTTCGAGCGCCATCGGCGCCATGCCGATGCCCTGGTCGCGCACCGCAAAACTCAGCGACTGGCCCTGACGCTTGACCACCAGGGTCACCGTGTCGCCCACATGGCTGAACTTGATGGCGTTCGAGAGGAGATTGATCAGAATCTGCCGGCAGGCGCGCTCATCGGCGAGAATCGCCGGCAGTCCCTTTTCGATGTCGGCATTGAGCGTGATCGAGCGGGCCTTGGCCATGGTGTCGACCATGGCAAAGCATGCCGGCACGATCTCTTCGGGCTGGAACCGGGCCGTTACGATTTCAAACTTGCCCGCCTCGATGCGCGACATGTCGAGCAGCATGCCCACCACGTCGAGCAGATGCTTGCCGCTCTGGTGGATCAGGCTGGCATATTCGCGATGAGTCGGGGACAGCTCGCCGCCAATGCCCGATGTCATCATTTCCGAAAAGCCGACGACGGCGTTGAGCGGGGTGCGCAGCTCGTGCCCGATGGTGGCGAGGAAGCGCGACTTGGCCTCAGACGCCTCTTCGGCAGAGTGCCGCGCCTCGGTCATGGCCGCTTCGCTGTCCTTGCGTTCGGTCACGTCGCGCAGCAGCGCCGTCACTTCATAACGCGTGCCGGCCATCTGATCCCTGATGGGCGAGAAATGGGCTTCGACCCAGATAAACTGCGGCAGACCATTGGCGGCATGAGGATCGTCGCGGCGCATGCGCACCTCGATCGAACGGCTTTTGCCGCCCTGATTGGCATCAGCGAAAGCGGTGAGATAAGCGGGGCGATCCATGACATGGAGCCGCTCGCTAAGCGAACCGGTGGTCAATTGATAGCGCGGGCAGCCGAACAGCGTTTCGGCCGAACGCGAGGCGGAAAGCAGTTCGCCCTCGGTCGAAAAGCACAGCACCGTGTCCTGCACATGCTCGACCAAGTGCCGATAGGCGTTGAGCTGGGCCTTGTCGTGGACGACGTAGCCGGCATTGATGTGGTGGGTCGTGTGCGCGACGAGCAGTGCACTCAGGCAGAATGCTGCGGTGCCGGTGACCATGGCCTCATTGGCAAGCCCTAGGTCGGCGGGCAAGCCCAAAAGCGCGCCGGCCGCGCCAAGCACCAGCGCCAATACCACGGCCAGCCAACTCCAGAGCCGAACGGCCGGCCCCGTCAGCAGCGCCGCCAGAACCGGGCCCATGACGATGACGATCAGCCCCATATCGGCCAGACGCATGTCGAGCAGGGTCAAGACGAGGCCCGAACCCATGACGGCGACGACCTGCGACAGCGCTGCGTCGTCATAGCGGGCACGGTGATAAAGCGAGAGGCTCAGCATGCCACCGCCGAGACCGACACAGGCAATGGCAAAGCCGAGCGCAGCCTGGCTTGCCAGCGCCCACATGGCGAAAGGCATGAGGAGAACGGAGACGGCGATCATCAGGCGGGCATTGTTGGCGATGGTCTTGCGGCGCAGCACATCGGGGCGCTGGCAGGGCGCCGCAGGCGCGCCGTCATCCCTTCCGTCAATGCCGAAAATACCAAGGCTACGCATCGCTTTACTCATACTTGAGACGCCACTCTTGCCGGCCCCAAAACCGTTGGGCCCGGCCCGAATCCGGACCCACCCGTCTGATTGTCCATCAGATCTTGTGGGGTCACACTCGCGCGGCAGGCCCTAAGACAGGCTTAAGTGCGCGCCCCCGCAGGGGGCTTTCGCCGGTTAGCGTAAACAAGGCGTTGCCCAATTCCGAAACTGCGACGCGCATTTGTTTCAAATTTTAAGAACTGACCCCAGTTCGCCTTAAGAAGCGCCCCCTAGTGTTAATCGACAGAGCGGGACAGGCCCGTTCGGAAGCTCGTGTGATGATGTTTCTTCTGCGTTCGGCATTCTGGCTCACAGCCGCCTTCCTGGTCATCCGGCCCGAAGTCGATGTGCGCGCATCTGCGGGGGTCGTGGCCAACGAGGCCCTTGCCCGCGGCAGTCAGTTCGTTGCCAACCAGATCGAGGCGATCGAATGCGATAGCCTGCAATGCATTGGGGGCAAGGCGGTTATCGCCGCTGCCCTCCCGCCTATCCCGCCCTCCGGCACACCCATGCATGTCGCGCCGCAGGAAAATCCGGTTCCCTATCCACGACCTCGACCGGATTGGGCGGGCTGACGGGCGCCTGCCCCGGCGCCCAATGAGTCTATCCAGTGGCACGCGTCTCTTGCCCAAGCGACGCCCCAGCGTCCACTGGCTCCTGCCGCAAGCACCTTGCCCCGTGCTTGCGGCTTTTTCTTTCTTTACCTAGATAGAGGGCATGACCCAGCCCCAGCCTTTCCAGGACATTGCCGATAATCTTTCCTTCCTCGATGATTGGGAAGACCGGTATCGCTATCTCATCGAACTCGGCCAGGCCCTGCCGCGCCTTGAAGCGAATGAGCGCGTCGATACCAATAAGGTGAATGGCTGCGTATCGCAGGTCTGGCTCGTCTCCGAACCGGTGGTAACCGACGGCGCCGTGTCCCTTCACATCAAGGGCGAGAGCGACGCCATGATCGTGCAGGGCCTCGTGGCTATTCTTCTGGCGCTTTATTCGGACCGCCCGGCCAAGGAAATTGCCGAGACCGATGCCGTGGCCATCTTCGACGAACTGGGGCTGCGAGAACATCTGACGGCCCAGCGCTCCAATGGCCTCGTCGCCATGGTCAACCGCATCCGCAACGAAGCGCGGGCAAAAGTTCACTAGTCAGCTTTGGTGCGCTGCAACTTTCGCAACAGCGGCTGCTCGACGAAGCGATAGAGAAGCAGTCCCATCCACACCCCGGTCGCGATCGCCAGCACCGTCACGACCGGCACGATCCCGGGCAGATTGGGGCCAATCAGCTTCAAACCGATGCCGGCCATCAGGGCCACGGCGAAGATGTGCACCAGATAAATCGAATAGGATGCATTGCCCATCCGCTCGAGCCAGGCAAAATGCGGCAGGCGCCCTTCGCTGCGCAGTGCCAACACCACCGCGGCGCCCGAAAAGCCAAGAAAACCGGCAAAGGCCGTCACGTCTTCGACGAAACCGTGATTCCACAGAAAGCCTTCGGCAAGCCCCGCGATACCGACCACCGCAAGCCCAACCATTACCAGCCTTGGAAGTCTGGCGATCCAGCCTTCCATATGACCAAGGCCGATCCAGCAGCCCACGACAAAGGCCAATGGCAAAAAACTCGTATAAAATTGCGGAATGGCCGATTGCGGGGCGAGCAGAAAACCCATGACCGCGAGAACGGCATAGGCCAGCGTCAAACCCACCACCCTGCCCCGCGCCGTGAATACGGCAAGTAGCGCGAAGCAGGCATAAAAGAACATCTCGTAATTGAGCGTCCAGCCGAGCTTGTAGAGCGGATGCAGCCCGTGGCTCGCCCCATTGTAGAACGGGATGAAGGCCAGTGAGAGCGCCAATTGGTTGCCGTCAAAACTCGTGGTCTTGAACAGTTGCGGCGCAAAAAGAGCCAGCGCCGCGGCGATCAATGTAAATGCCCAATAGAGCGGCACGACCCGCAGGATGCGCCGGCGCATGAACTGGCGCCCGTCGAAGCGTCCGATATCGGTCACGCTGACCATGATGAAACCGGAAATCACGAAGAACAGGACGACCCCGAGCCAGCCGAGCCGCCCATAGGCGATGTTCTCTCCCACCAGAGGGTAGAGCAAGGCGTGCGAGGCCAGCACCAGCAGAGCGGCAATGGCGCGCAGATATTGGACGGAGACGATCTTTCCGGGCATTTCACGGTCATGATTGCGGCACGCCTTGTTACCACGCGCGCCGCCTCTTCGAGCATTAGACGCTTACATCGTTAAGAAGCTTCTGCTGGCGGAAACATCGGCGCCCGCGCGGGCAGCCAGTGCCGCTGCCTTTGCGCCTCGCGCCCCCGCGCTTCGGCATCGAGCCCATAGTGGGCGGCAAGATGGGACAGGGCGATGCGCAGCACCAGCTTGCCGCCGCGTCGCGGCCAGTCGCGCTCCGTTTCGACATCCTGCAGCCCCCGATCGAGCCCGCAAATGTCGAACAGCACCGCCCAGCAATCGGCCGGCATCATGCCTGCCATATCCGCCAGGTGCTTGCGCGCATCGGCGGCAATAGCCGAAATCTCGCCCTGCAAGGGACTGCCGCCGCCCCGTCCACCGGTTCGCGTGGGGTCATAGGACATGGTCACGCGCTGGCGCAGGCGGGCCCGCTCAAAAGTCTGTGCCAGGCGCCGCGCCGCCTCGACATGATGCGGAAGCAGGAAAGGCGAGCCATCCCGCCGCGTTGCGGCCAGCCGGCCAATGGCATCGGGCAGTCCCTCAGCCATGCTCGCCTCCCCCTAAAAGCAGTGCTTCAAGCCGATCCAGTTCGGCGTCAAATGCCGTGTCGTCCCGTAGGTCCTCGATCAGGCTACAAGCATAAGAGACTGTTGTCCTATCCCGCCCAAAAGCAGTACCGATCGCGGTCAGGCTGATGCCCTTGGAAACATGGGCGAGATACATGGCGACTTGCCGCGCCCGCGCAGTATCCGCCTGACACCGAGAAACGTGCACCAGCAATCGGATAGGAATTTTGCGCTCGCGAGAGATCAGGGCAAGAACTTTGGCCAGGCCGTCGCCCTCGCGGGCCGGCGGCAGGCGCTCGGGCAGCGCATTGCCATGGTGAGTTTCGATTCGCACGGTCATCCTCCACCGGATATAGGATAATCTTCCTACAACCTGGCAGAGGTTGTCCACCCCGGGGATAAGTTTGCGAATTTTTCCGCGAAAGGCCCCTGAGCAGGGCCGGAAAACACTGCGGCCGCCCGGAGGCGGCCGCATAGCAAGGGGACCAGCTTTCTGTGTCGCCGCAAGGCCTGACCTTCAAGGAGGAAGGCGAATTACGACGCAGAATGAAGGGGTTAGCGCGTTCGATCCGGTCCCTCCGAATCGCTCGACGCTATAGGGGATCAGCCAGCCTTGCGGCCGAGGCCATTGTCCTTGGCGAGTTTGGAACGCGTTGCCGAGTAGTTCGGAGCGACCATGGGATAATCTGCGGGCAGACCCCACTTTTCCCGGTATTCCTCGGGCGAGAGATTGTAGTGCGTGCGCAGGTGGCGCTTGAGCGACTTGAACTTCTTTCCGTCTTCAAGACAGATGATGTAGTCGGCGGCGACGGACTTGCGCACCGGCACGGCCGGCTTCAGATCCTCGACCACTGCGGGCACTTCATTGCTTCGCAGCGCGCGCAGGGCACCATGCACATCGGCGATCAGCCGTGTCAGGTCCGAGGGGCTCACGGCGTTGTGGCTTACATATGCTGAGACGATATCGGCACTGAGTTCGACGAGATCGAGCTCACCCACATCCGCCGGAGCGGTATTGTCGTTCATGATCTAACCTTCCGTAGTTTTTTTATTAGGCAGCAACAGGGGCAGTCACAGCCTTGCTGCATTCCTAAGTCTGTTTACTGCCGCAGGCAACTGCCGCTAATCCAATTAATTGGAAGCATTGCAGATTATTCATGCGCCGGAATTTTGTTCCAATCGTGTCTTGAGATCGTCACGCAGCGTACTTTCATGCGCATGATAACCCGCAATATAACTAGCGCGGGCAAGGAGATGCGCAGAGACGGGCGTAGTCAAAAGCACGAAGATAACGCCGATGATTGCGCGTAATGCCACCGCGGCGTCCATGCTGACCATGGCAACGGCGAGAAGAATTAATCCACCGCCAACTGCGCCTGCCTTGGAGGCGGCGTGCATCCGCGTGTAGAGATCAGGCAAGCGGACCACACCGATGGCGGCGAGAAGCGTGAAAATCGCCCCCAGAATCAGCAAACCGCCTCCAAGACAGAGTGCGATATCGCCGATCATGATTGCGCCTCCATTGCGGCAGCGTCGGCCTTGAGGCCGCGTCGCAAAATGTAGCGGGCCAATGCCACGGTCGCGAGGAAGCCGAGCAGCGCCAGGGCGATGGCAATGTCGAGATAGAGCATGAGCCCGGTCCGCACGGCAATGGCGCCGACAAACCCCATCACCACCACCGTCATCAGGTCCAGCGCCAGCACCCGGTCCGGCAGGGTCGGGCCAATAACGATGCGGACGATCGAGACGAGCAGCGCGAGCCCCAAGAGAACCAGGGCGATCATGCTGGCGAGATCGACAAAAGCCAACGCGCTCACTCGAACACCTCCTTGATCTTCTTTTCAAAGCCATTTGCGATCCCGGCGATCATGGCCGTATCGCTGTCCATGCTCAGCGCATGGACGTAGAGAACCGAGCGGTCCTCCGCCACGTCCACGGTCAGTGTGCCGGGCGTGAGCGTGATCATATTGGCCAGAAGCGTAATTTCGGCGTCCGATTTCACGGTCAATGGTACCGCGACGATGGCTGGCTTCAGGGCCGATTTGAGATCGGGACGCAAGACGATCAGCGCAACAGTGATGGCGCTGACCATCAATTCGTAGAGAAAAAGCCCGATCAGCGAGAGCACCTTGCCCGCCTTGCCCAGCGCTCCCTGCTGGTGGATCGAATAGCGCAGAATGAGAAGCGCGCCGCCGCCGATGAGGCCGCCAAAGAGCAGGTTCAGGCCGGAAAAATTGCCGGTTATGCCGGCCCAGCCGAGCGCGAGAATGACCACCAGAAAGGCGCCGCTCATGGTTCAACTCCCGCCAGGCCCACCGCCTCGACATAGCGGCCGGGATCGACAATATCGGCCGCCGCCCGTTGCCCCACCTCGATCAGCGGATTGGGCCAGAGCCCGATCAGGACCACGCCTGCGACCAGCGCGCTGACCGCGCCGAAAGCCAGCCGCACCCGCGGCGTCGGCGCCACAAGCGCCATCGGCTCGCCCGAAGCCGGCTGGCCCTCCGGACCATTGCGCCAGAACACGTGCGACCAGAGCCTTGTGCCGGCAATCAGCGTCAGCACCGCATTGATGACCAGCGCCACGACCACGGCGCCGCCCACCCAGCCCAGTTCGGCATCGGCCACGCCCGCTTCGAGCAGCAGCAATTTCGGCCAGAAGCCAAGGAAAGGCGGCACGCCGGCAACGGCAAGAATAAGCACGAAGAACAGGATCGAAAGCGGCGCGCTGGCGGCATAGAGCCCGCCCATTTGCCTCGTATCGCTGGCCCCGGTCCGCTTTTCGACAAGCCCCACAACCATATAGAGCGCCGTCATGGCGAGGATGGCGTGGAAAATGTAGATACCGGCTCCGGCAATGCCGATGACATTGGGCAGCGACAGGCCGGCCAGAATGGCGCCGATACCGCCGATGACGAAAAAGCCCACCGCCCGGCGCAGGTGCGTTTCGGCAATGGCCCCAAGCGGCGCGATCACCAGCGTCGCAATCGCCAGCACGGCCAGCACCGGCTCCAGCACATCGCGGCTATCGGGCAGGATAGCAACCAGCGAGCGCAGTAGCGCATAGGCGCCAACCTTGGTGAGCAGCCCCGCAAAGAGCGCTGAAACCGCCGCGGTCGGCGTGTGATAGGAGGCCGGCAACCAGGCATTGAGCGGAAAGGCCGCCGCCTTCATGCCGAAGGCGAGCAACAGCAGCGCCGCGATCCCCGTCATCGCCGCCCGATTAGCCTCGGGCGCCACCCGCATGATGTCGGCCATGTTGAGCGTGCCAAGAAGGCCATAGGTCAGCCCGAGCGCGAGCAGAAACAGCGTCGTCGCGAGGAAATTGAGGAAGCCATATTTCACCGCACCATCGAGTTGCAGCGGCGTGCCGCCCGAAACGATGAGACCAAAAGAGGCGATCAGCATCACCTCGAACCAGACATAGAGATTGAACAAGTCGCCGGTCAGAAACGATCCCGTCACGCCAGCCAACAGCAGCAGAACCATGGAATGGAAGCCATCCCGCCCCTCATTCCCCTCGCGGTCGATCTCGGCATAGAGCACGACCACCAGCGTCACGACGGCAGCCGCCAGTGCAAAGGCGGCACCAAAGAGATCGGCCGTCAGGCTGATGCCGAAAGGCGGCAGCCATTTGCCCATGGTCATGCTCAACGGCCCCTCGCTCAACACGTCAAGCAGCAGGCTGATTTCGCAGGCGATGATAGCGAGAATGACCAGCACGGCGCCCAGCACCGGCAGACGATTGCTGCGCCGCACCACCAAAAGCGCGGCGGCGCCCATCAGCGCCAGCACGATGGGCAGCACCAGCACCCAGTCGGCGGCGCGGGTTACAGTGTCGATCATGGCCTGAGGAAGCTCTGTCATGGTCAGTAGCTCAGCGGCGGCTGGGGCGCATTTTCCGGCTCAGCCAGGCGCATGGTGTCGGTATTGTCGGCGTCGAGGCTTTTATAGGCACGGAATGCCAGCACCAGCAGGAAGCTGAACATGGAAAAGCCGATGACGATGGCGGTCAGGATCAGCGCCTGCGGCAGCGGATTGGCAATCGGTCCCATGGGGACATCGAGCCCCGGCGGCACGATGGGCGCCACTTCGCGCGTCACCCGCCCGGCGGTAAAGATCAAGAGGTTTACCCCATTGCCCAGAATGGTCATGCCGATCAGCATGCGGATCACCGAGCGCGAGAGCAGCAGGTAAATTCCGAGCGAAACGAAGACACCGACCAGTGCGGCGAGGACATAGTCCATCACAAATCCTCCTCGCGGTCGCTTTCGAGCGCCAGGGCGATGGCCGAGAGCGTGCCGAAAACAACGAAATAAACCCCGATATCGAAAAACATCGGCGTCGAGAGCGGCACCACGGTTTCGCCAAGATCGAGATAGAGCCAGATCGAGGTCATGAACGGCGCTTCGATAAAAAGGCTCAACAGCCCCGAAAGACCGGCCAGCAAGACGCCAAACCCGGCAATCGCCAGCGGATCGACTTTTAGCGCCCGCCGCACCGCCGGCACGCCCGACGCCATGCCGAACACCGCAATGGACGCCGCCCCAATCAGTCCGCCGATGAAACCACCGCCCGGCTCATTGTGCCCACGCAGGCAAATGTAGACGGAAAACACCAGCATGGTCGCGACGATCAGCGGCGCCGCCGTGCGGAAAATGACCGTGTTCATGGCCCCACTCCCTCCGCCTTTTTCCGTCGCCGCAACAGCGCCAGAATGGCGATGCCCGCGCCCATCACCACCGAGATTTCGCCCAACGTATCAAAACCGCGATAGTCGACGAGGATGACGTTGACGATATTGGCGCCGTGAGCGATCGGCACGCTGGTGGCCGTGAAGAAATCCGATAGCCGCGTGTCGAGCGCGCCGCTCAGCACCAGCATGAGCAAAAGGCTGACCCCGGCCCCGCAAACCACGGCCAGCGTTCCGTCGCGCGCCCAGTCCTCGAACGGCCGGTGATCCCTAGCATCAAGCCTGAGATTGGTCATGACGATGGTGAGGATCACCACTGACAGAATTTCCACCATCAACTGGGTAAAGGCCAGGTCCGGCGCCCCGAACAACAGGAAGATCAGTGCCAGCGCAGTGCCCTGAATGCCGAGCGAGAGAATGGCGATAAGCCGGCTCTGGGCAATCAGCACCGCGGCCAATCCCAGCACCGCCAGCAGCACCACGCCCCATTCGTATGGGCGCAGATCCGGCAGGACGAGGCGCTTGGACCAATCGCCGAGATCAGCCGTCGGCACGATCCAGTCGAAACCACCCAGCGCCAGCATGGGCCAGAACAGCGCCACCGCCAGCACAACGAAGACCAGAACGAGATAGTGTTCGAGCTTACCGTGATGGAGGAAGCGCGTCACCGATGCGGCAAAACGAATAAGGCCAAACATGACGGCATCGAAAACCGTGTCGGCGTTCCAGCCAAGGCCAGCACTCAGACGCCGCAACACCGTGCGGATGGCATAGGCCTGCCGGAACACGACAATGCCGAGCAACCAGGTCAGTGCCGAAAGCCAGATCAGCGGGCTCGCCAGATCAAGCGCCAGCGTCAAGTGCGGCTCGACCCCATGCCCCAGAATGGCCGTCGCACCCGGCGCCAACACATCATGGCCCAGCCAATCGGGCAGGAGGCCGGCAACCACACCCATGCCACCAAGCAGGATCGGTCCCGCCAGCATGGCCACGGGCGCCTCATGCGGTGATTTCGGCACCGGCAGGGCGTCGCCGAGGAATGGCTTGACCATCACCACCAACGCCACGCCGGCCAGCAGCGCATTGCCGGTTACCAGCACAGCCAGCACCAGCCACATGGCCCAGCCGCCCCCGACCAGCGCCAGATACATTTCTTCCTTGGCAAAATAACCGACGGTCAGCGGCAGGCCGATCATCGATAGCGCCGCCAGCGCCGCGCCGATAAAGCTCACCGGCATCTTGTCGGCCAATCCGCCGAGCGCGGTAATATCGCGCGTCCCCGCCCCGTGATCGACGGCGCCCGCTACCATGAACAGCCCCGCCTTGTAGCAGGCATGCGCCACGAAATAGACCAGCATGGCCGCAATCGCCGCCTCGCTGCCAAGCCCGATCAGCAGCACCAGCAAGCCCAGCGACGCGATCGTCGTCTGCGCCAATATCTGCTTGAGATCGGTCTCCTTAAGCGCGCCCAGCGCGCCCCAGATCAGCGTCACCCCGCCAAAAGCCACCAAGAGGCCAGTCCAAACATCGGTCCCGCCCAGAACCGGCGTCATGCGCGCGAGGAGATAAACACCCGCCTGCACCATGGTCGCCGAATGCAGAAAGGCCGACACAGGCGTCGGCGCCTCCATGGCATTGGGCAACCAGAAATGCAGCGGAAACTGCGCCGATTTGGTGAACGCCGCGCCCACGAACAGCGCCAGCACCAAAACATAAAGCGCTGATTCCTTCAGCACGCCTTCGAGCCCGCGCAACTCGCTCAAAAGCCAGGTGCCCGACAGATGCTGCGCGAGGATGACGCCAACAAGCAGGCACATGCCCCCGATATTGGTGATCACCAGCGCCTGAATGGCCCCACGCCGCGCTGCCTGCCGATTATGATCAAAGCCGATCAGCAGGAAGGAGGTGATCGAGGTCGCCTCCCAGAACATGAACAGCGCCAGCATATTGTCGGCCAGCACGAGGCCCAGCATCGAGCCCATGAACGCGAGGAGATAGCCGAGAAACCGCCCCTGATGCGGATGGCCTTTCAGATAGGCCCCGGCATAGAGCACGATCAGCGCGCCAATTCCGGCAATGGTCAATGCGAAGACCAGGCTCAGCCCATCGAGGAAGAACGCGAGCGTCAGTCCATAGGACGGCACCCAGTCGATGGCGGCGGCGATGGTCCCGCCCCCGACGACCGGCTCGCCCAACCTGATCAGCAGCATGAAAATGCCCGCCGGCGCTATCGCCAGAATCCACGCCGAATAGCTGCCGGCAAGGCGGTGAATGAAAGGCGCCAGAATTGCCGCGAGGAACGGCGCCAGAGCCACGAGGGCAATACTTGCGTCCAAGGACAGCCCCACTCAGCCCCTCCCCAATGTGCCAGTCGGTCTTCGATTTTCCCAGAGAACCTTAACCATGACACCCCGGAGGACAAGCCAAATCGGACCGGCAGCGTCGATAGTTGCGGATATCTGCAAAGGCCGTCGCCCCTCTGGCAATCGCGGGCCGGGCGGCCTATGTCCTTGTGACCCTTTTGCGGCCGTAAAACTCCGCACCTCAAAAAACTGCGGAAAGACGATGAGCCCGACCACTCCCCCCAAAGCCAAGCGCGTGCCCCATAGCCACACCCATCACGGCGTGACCCGTGAAGACCCCTGGGCGTGGCTGCGCGCCGACAACTGGCAGGAGGTAATGCAGGCCCCCGAAACGCTCGACCCCGAAATTCGCGGATATCTCGACGCCGAAAACGCTTACTACGAAGACCAGTTCGGCAAGCCGACCGCCGCGCTGCAGGACAAGATCTACAAGGAAATCCGCGGCCGCATCAAAGAGGACGATTCCGGCATTCCCTCGCCCGATGGTCCCTGGGCCTATAATTCGCGCATGCTCGAAGGCAAGCAGTACCCACAGGTCGTCCGCACCCCGCGCGGAGGCGGCGCCGAAACCGTGCTGCTCGATTGCAATGTGGAAGCGGGCGAAGACTATTTCGGCTTTGCCGGCGCCGACCACGACATGAGCCACCGCTATCTCGCCTGGGCCGCCGACCGCGCCGGCTCGGAATATTACGACATCGTCGTGCGCGATCTCGAAACCGGCGTCGACAGCGCGGACGTCATCAAGGACACCGCCGGCTCCTATGTCTGGTCCAATGACTCCAGCGCCATCTACTACACCGAATATGACGACAACCACCGCCCCTATCGTGTGCGCCGCCACGATATCGGCACCGCGCAATCCGCCGATCCGATCATCTACGAAGAATCAGATCCTGGCTTTTTCGTCGGCGTGGGCAAAACGCAAAACGACAAGTTCATCGTCATCGACGCACACGATCACCAGACCTCGGAAGTCTATCTGATCGACGCCGAAAAGGGCGGCGCGCCCGTCATCGTCGCCCCCCGCCTCACCGATCGCGAATATGATGTCGAGGAACGCGACGGCCTCCTCTATATCCGCACCAATGCCGATGGCGCCGAAGACTATAAGGTCGTCACCGCCCCGCTCGACAATCCCGGCGCTGACAACTGGACCGACCTTATCGCCCATCGCCCCGGCGTGCTGGTGCTCGATACCATCGTCATAGCAAACCATCTCCTGCGCCTCGAACGCCAGGACGGTCTCCCGCGCATCGTCGTCCGCGACCTCACGACCGGCAAGGAAGACGTCGTCCGCTTCGAGGAAGAGGCTTACGCCCTCGGCATGTCGGTCGGCTACGAATTCGACACCACCGTCTTCCGCCTCTCCTATTCTTCCCCGACGACGCCCAACCAGGTCTTCGACGTCGATCTCGCAACCGGCGCGCGCACTCTCCTCAAAACCCAAGAAGTCCCCTCGGGCCACGACCCCGCGCACTACGAAACCCACCGCATTTTTGCCAAGGCGTCAGACGGCGCCGAAGTCCCCGTGACCCTCCTCTACAAGAAGGGCACAAAACTCGACGGCTCCAACCCGGCGCTTCTTTACGGCTATGGCGCCTATGGCATGTCCATGCCAGCGTCGTTCTCCGTCTCGGTTCTGTCGCTCGTCGATCGCGGCTTCGTCTATGCCATCGCCCATATTCGCGGCGGCATGGACAAGGGCTATGCCTGGTACAAGAACGGCCGACGCGAGCATAAGACCAACACGTTCACCGATTTCATCGCCGCTGCCGAAGCGCTGATCGCCGGCGGCTATACCCAAAAGGGCAAGATCGTCGCGCAGGGCGGGTCGGCCGGCGGCATGCTGATGGGCGCCGTGGCCAATCTCCGCCCGGACCTCTGGGCCGGTGTCATCGCCCAGGTGCCCTTCGTCGATGTGCTCAACACCATGCTCGACGACACCCTGCCGCTGACCCCGCCCGAATGGCCCGAATGGGGCAATCCCATTACCTCGGAAGCGGACTACACCCGCATCGCCGCCTACGCCCCCTATGAGGCGGTATCGGCCCAAAACTATCCGCCGATTTTCGCCCTTGCCGGCCTCACCGATCCGCGCGTCACCTATTGGGAGCCCGCCAAGTGGGTCGCCAAACTCCGAGCAACCGCAACGGGGGATGCGCCATTATATCTCAAGACCAATATGGGGGCCGGCCACGGCGGGGCCTCGGGTCGCTTTGATCGGCTCAAGGAAACCGCCCAGTGCTACGCCTTTGCCATAAAGTCAGCGGGATTAGACGGTTAGTTCACACCCCGTCATTGTTGCGCCAAGCCAAAGTGCTTATAACTCTTCGATAATTCCAGTTTCGCTTTAGCGTCATCTTTCCTGAAACGGAGGCTACCATGTCCACCAAGTTTACCCTGCCGCCCTTGCCCTACGCTTACGACGCCCTGGGCCCCTACATGTCGGCCGAGACGCTTGAGTTCCACCACGACAAGCACCACCAGGCTTACGTCACCAATGGCGAAAAGCTCCTGGAAGGTTCGGGCCTCGAAATCCTGCCGCTCGAAGACATCGTCAAGGAATCCTTCGGCAAGAATGCCGGCCTCTTCAACAATGCCGGTCAGCACTACAACCACGTGCACTTCTGGAACTGGATGAAGCCCAATGGCGGCGGCAAGAGCCTGCCGGGCAAGCTTCAGGCTGCTGTCGATTCCGATCTTGGTGGTTTTGAAAAGCTCCGCGCCGATTTCATCGCCGCCGGCACCACTCAGTTCGGCTCCGGCTGGGCCTGGATTTCGGTCAAGAACGGCAAGCTCGAAATTTCGAAGACCGCCAATGGCGAATCCCCGCTCGTTTATGGCGGCAAGCCGATCCTCGGCGTCGACGTGTGGGAACACTCCTATTACATCGACTACCGCAATGCCCGTCCGAAGTACCTCGAAGCCTGGTTCGATAACCTCGTCAATTGGGAACACGTCGAGCTGCTGTTCGAAGAAGCTACGGCTTAAGCACCCCCAATACTTTCGGCTTTGCCCTCAACCCGCCCGCGCTCTGCGCCGGCGGGTTTTGTTTAACTCCCGAGAACACCCCCTCCCAGCCTCCCCCATCAAGGGGGAGGTGAAGGGATTGTGGTTGTGGAAATGGGCTGCCCCAAACTCGATCAGCACCTCCCCCTTGATGGGGGAGGATGGGAGGGGGTGACCGGCACACTCCATCTCAGCCACCGATTAACTTTCCCAAGAATATCCGCGACTTGGGGGAACCCCCACCTTCAAATCACCTTTGGTCCGTGTTAACGATCCATTTACCACGAGGGGAAATGCATTGTCGTCACGGCCAAAAACGGTCGCCATTCTGGCCGCCAACCCTGCGCTGACTTCTGTGCTGACCATGGTGTTGGCCGGCGATACGCGGCTGCGCGTGCGCCCCTTCGAGAGCGAAGCCGAGCTTTTCGCCTATATGCGCATCGCCCCGCTCGACATGTTGGTCGTCGATTTTGACCGCGAAGGCCGCCCGGCCTATGAAATGGTCGAAGCCATCCGCTTGGATGCTCGTTTCGTCAGCCGCGAATTGCCCGTCATCGCCCTCACCCGCAGCATTACCCCGCCGATGCGCCATCAGGCGATCAGCGCCGGCATCGATGAAGTGCTGGTCAAGCCCATGTCGCCGCGCCACCTCTTGCAGCGCGTGCAGGCCCGCTTGATCAATCGCAGCGTCATCGGCCTTCTCGGCTCCGGCTATCGCGGCCCCGAACGTCGCGACCGCGTGCCGCTCTCCAAGCCCCAGCCCCAACCGGCTCGCCGCGCGACCGACAATGTCGTCCCGCTCTTCCCCGACCGCCGCAAGCCCATGCACCCGGGGCTAGAGCCGTAGGCCGAGCGGCTTCCGGCGCCTAAGCCGACTTCATCCCCCAGTAGACCTCATCCTGAGGTGCGAAGCGCCAGCGTAGCCTCGAAGGACGAGGGCGTGCCACGATGGCTCCACTCGCTCGCCCCCGTGGTTCGAGGCTTTGCTCGCGCAAAGCACCTCACCATGAGGGCTTTTGGGAGCTACCGCTTCTGCTCCAGCACCCAGCTGACCTTGTTCCACAAATCCTCAACCGAATCCGCGAACTGCACATTCCGGTCATAACCGCCAACCGAGTGCGACAGCACATCGCCGGCAAAACCCCTCACCGCTTCAAAGGCCCGGTGACGATTGAGCATGACCACAGGCTTGGCCCGCCCCTTTGTCGATGCCCAGCTCCCGAACAGGGCCGAAATCGAGGCCAGCGAGCCCGGCAAGGCCACCAGCACTTGCGCCTCTTCGGCAAAGAGGGCATGCCGCGCCTGGCGCTCCGGCACGATCCGCACCGGCATGTCCGACACGGTGGGCGGCAAGGTCGCATCGGCGTCGGCCAGAACCGACACCACACCGCCCGCCGTCTTTGCCGCCGTCATCAGCGGCAGTGGCCCAACACCATTCTCCCATAGGCACAAAAGCTGTGCGCCGCGCCGGGCAAACAGCGTTCCCGTCTGGCTCATCAGGCTGGCGCGTTCCGGATCGCCCGGCCCCTTGTCCGAGGCGAAAATGCCGATGACCGCCATGCTCATCGACCCTTCATGCTGCCCAGAATGCCGCGAACGATGGCATTGCCGAGCTTGTTGGCCACGGTGCGCGCAAAGGAGTTCATCGCCGCTTCGGCCGGCGTCTGCCGGCTCGACGTGCGTCGCGGCTGGGCGGCGCGTTCTTCGCGCGCCTGTTCCTTGGCAACCCGCTCCTGGGTGGCCCGATCATCCGCATCGTATTTGGCCCGTTCCTCCGCCAATTGCCGATCGCGCGTCCGCCGCTCCAGGATTTCAAAAGCCGATTCACGATCGACCACCGTGTCATAGAGCCCACCGACCGGCGAATTGGCCATGATCGCATCGCGCTCTGCCGGATTGAGCGGCCCCACCTGCGCCGAAGGCGGCCGGATCAGCGTCCGCCCGACCATGGACGGAATGCCCTTGTCTTCAAGCACCGACACCAGCGCCTCGCCAATGCCCAATTGGGTGATCACTGCCTCGGTCGAAAAATCGGGATTGGGGCGGAAGGTTTCCGCTGCCACCTTCACCGCCTTCTGCTCGCGCGGCGTATAAGCGCGCAGGGCATGCTGCACGCGATTGGACAGCTGCGCCAAAACGGCTTCGGGAATATCGATGGGGTTCTGGGTCACAAAGTAGACGCCGACGCCCTTGGAGCGGATCAGTTTTACAACCTGCTCCACCTTGTCGATCAGCGCCTTGGGCGCATCGTCGAACAAGAGATGCGCTTCATCGAAGAAGAACACCATTCTGGGCTTATCGGGATCACCGACTTCGGGCAGTTGCTCGAAGAGTTCGGAGAGCAGCCAGAGGAGGAAGGTCGAATAGAGCCGCGGCGATTGCATCAGTTGGTCGGCCGCGAGGATCGAAATGAACCCGCGCCCATCCGTATCGACCCGCATCAGATCGGCAATTTCCAGCGCCCGCTCGCCGAAGAAATTATCGGCGCCCTGCTGTTCGAGCACCAGCAAGGCCCGCTGAATGGACCCGATGGAGGCCGTCGCCACATTGCCGTAGCGCGCCGAAATATCCTTGGCCCGCTCCTGAATATTGACCAGCATGGCGCGCAGGTCCTTGAGGTCGAGCAGCAACAGCCCTTCCTCGTCGGCAACGCGGAAAGCGACGTTGAGTACGCCTTCCTGCGTGTCGTTGAGATCGAGAATACGGCTCAGCAGCACCGGTCCCATTTCCGAGATCGTGGCGCGAACCGGATGTCCCTGCTTGCCGAAAAGATCCCAGAAAATCACCGGAAAGGCGTCATTGGTGTAATCGGTAAAGCCGATTTCCTCGGCCCGCTTGGTCTGCCATTCCTGGATCGGCTGGCCCTTGGCCACGCCCGACAGATCGCCCTTGATATCGGCAGCAAAGACCGGCACGCCCGCTGCCGCAAAACCCTCGGCCAGCGCCTGCAAGGTAACGGTCTTGCCCGTGCCCGTCGCCCCGGTCACGAGGCCATGGCGATTGCCATATTTGAGGCTCAGATATTCCGGCCGCGTGCTCGTGCCGAGATAGATCTTGCCGTCCACGAGCATGTCGTCACCTCTTTGGTCTTCTAAACTCCTGTCCGTTATAGCCAAAGCCGTTCACCACGTCTTTGGGTTTTGCTCGCCCCATGCGCCAAAGCTGGCAGAATGAGAGCATGCGCCAGAAAATTCAGATCACCCGTCGCCATGCCCTAGCCGGTCTCACCGCCCTCGCCGTCGGCCTGCCCATGGCCGCAGAGGCGCAGACCGTAGATCTTGTTGCGGACAGCGACGCCGACCAGAGCGCGGCGCTGCAAGCAGCGCTCGATGGCGCCAGTGGCCGCCTCACCCTCCCCGCCGGCCGCTTCCGCGTCAGCAATATCAGTTTCCCGGCCGGTTCCGTGGTCGAAGGCGTGCCCGGCGCCACCTGGCTCGTCGCCTCGGGCACAGCCATTGGCGGGTTCCTGCACCAGTCGGGCCTCGTTCTGCGCGACATCGGCTTTACCGGCGATAGCGGCAGCGACCCGCTCTTCGGCATCCAGGGTGCCGACAATGTCACCCTCGAGCGCTGCCGCTTTTCTGAAAGCCCCGGCATCGCCCTCTCGCTGTTCCAGAGCGCCGCGACGATCCGCGATTGTGATTTCGAAAACCACGGCGACGCCGCGATCCATTCCCTCGACAGCACCGGCCTCCTCGCCAGCGGCAATACCATTTCGGGCTGCGGCAATGCCGGCATCCGCATCTGGCGCAACGAGGCGGGCCCCGATGGCTCGATCCTCGTCAACAACCGCATCAGCAAGATCGACTGGCGCCAGGGCGGCAATGGCCAGAACGGCAATGGTATCAATGTCTACCTCGCCGACGAAGTGGTCGTCGCCGACAATCACATTTCCGACTGCGCCTTCACCGCCGTGCGCCTCAACACCACCAAAAACTGCCAGGTCACCGGAAACATCTGCCGCACCTGCGGCGAGGTCGCGATTTTCTCGGAATTCGGCTTTTCCGGCTCGATCATCGCCGACAACGTGGTCGACGGCGCCGCCACCGGCATTTCCATCACCAATCTCGACAGCAATGGGCATCTGGCCGTCTGTTCGGGCAATATCGTGCGCAATATCTCGCCCAAATCCGCGGTCAATCCGGACACGGTACCAGTCGGCATCTATGTCGAAGCCGAAGTCGCCGTCACCGGCAACGTGGTCGAAAACGTCCCCGGCGTCGCCATCGCCGCCGGCTTCGGCAGTTTCATGCGCTCCGTCGTCATCACCAGCAACGTCGTCTATGCCAGCAATATCGGCATCGGCGTTTCCGTCGCCGAAGGCGCCGGCAAGGTGCTGATCGCGGACAATATGGTGCACGAGCCAAGCGTCGGCGAAATCGTCGGGCTGAAATGGACCGAGGTTGCGGAAACCGACCTGAGGGCCGTAGTGGACCGCTACCCACACGTGACGATCCGGTGAGCCGCGGGCCTCTAGACCCTCCAAAAACACGGCGTCATTCCCGCGCAAGCGGGAATCTCTGTTTCGGCGCGAGAGATTCCCGCTTTCGCGGGAATGACGCGGTGGAAGCGGGGCGTCAACCCACCCCTAAAAAGCCGCCCGCACTTCCCCCACCACGGCCTTGCGCACATTCACCGTCGGCTGCCGCGCAAAACCCTCAAGCACCGCTCTCTGCCCCGCATCCGGCTCGGCAAATTTCAGCAGCAGTCCCGCAACCATAGCCTGGCTCGCCGCCATATTGCCGTCGTCGCATTTGAGCGCATAACCCCAACCTCTGTCGCGAATGGCGCCACATTGCACGCCTTCCGCGCCCCCCTTTTGCATGACGCGGCCGCCAAAGGCCTCCATCACCAGCGTATCGAGATGCCCCGTCCCCGCCACCAGATGCGGATGTTTCGTCGCCGCATCGAACAGCGCCCGCGCCCCCGCCGCATGCCCGGCATCGAGCCCCTCGCCCGTCGCCATGCGCACAAAACCATGCGCCCAGGCCCGGAGCGGCGCCGCCCAAGTGGGAATGGAACAACCATCGGTGCCGCAACGATCTTCCGTCAGCCCCTCGCCGATCACCAGCTCCACCGCCGCGCGCACCGCGCGCTGCACATCATGCTCGCGCTTCACATAGTCCGTCGTCGGCACGCCCATGGCCAAAGCCACGCTCAACATGCCCGCATGTTTCCCCGAGCAATTGTTATGAAGCGCACTCGGCTCCTCCTGCCGCGCCCGCAGCGCCTCGCGCGCCGCCCCATTGGTCGGCTGATGCGCGCCGCATTCGAGATCGGCCACCGACAAACCCATGCGCCCGAGGAAATTGGCGACATTGGTCACATGGTCGTCTTCGCCGTGATGGGATGCACAGGCCAGCGCCAGTTCCTCGCTCGAATGATGAAACCGCTCGACCGCGTGCCGATCAAAAATCGCGAGAGCCTGCATGGATTTGATCGCCGAGCGCGGAAAGACCGGCCGCTCGATGTCGCCCGATGAGGCGATCACCCTGCCGCTCGCATCCATCACCACAAAGGCGCCGCGATGGCGGTTTTCCACCCAGTTGCCGCGCACGGCTTCGGCGAGAACGGGATTGGCATCCATGACAAAAAACTCCGGCCCTGACTGTCCCTTTGGAACAGTGCAGAGCCGGAAAAGTCAATGCATGGGTAGGAGGCAGGCACGTCAGGTCACGCCGGGCAAACGGCGCTTGGAAAATCAGATGTCCCAGTCTTTCATCGGGGTCAGAAAGCGCGAATTGACCCAGCCGCTGACATTCTGACGCTCGACGAGGCACCAATCGGCACTCTTGGGAACGGTAATGCAGCGCTCGACCCAGACCGGCGTACCGGGCGCAAAGGCGCCGATCTTCTGGGAATAGCTGGCTGGCCACTTGCGCACATTCAGCTGGTCCCAATGGGCGACATTGCTGACCCGCGCCATCTTGTCGACGGAATAACCGGCTGCCATGGCGGGCTGCACGGCAAAGCCGGCGGCTGCGGTGACGACCAGGCCACAGAGCGTGGCGACCAGTACCTTTTCCTGTGACTTGTTCATTTTCACGACCCTCAGGGAATTTCGTTGTTGGGGCCAGATTGCCCCGCCCCGATTGAACCCACCCTGATGGGCGGGTTCAGTTTCCGTTCATAAAACGTGCGGGTTCAGTTCATGTCGCGCTGCAGGACATAGAGAACGATGCTGTCATGGGCGCCGAAGCGCAGCGACACCACGTCATTCTGGTCGTATCCCTTGGCGGTCAGCGCCGCCATCAGCGTCGCGTTGCGGGCAATCGGCGCGCGCAGGTGGTTCACATTGCCATTCGCAAAGATCGCGCCATAGGCGTTCTTGCCGGACACAGTCAGGTCCTCGCAGATCGCCTGCAGACCAACGCGATTGCCCTTGATCGCGGCGATATCGGCCTGATGAACGCTGCGCATATGGCCCACCATTTCTTCGCAATTGGTGGGCGAGGGCGAAGGAGCGGGATGGTTCGGCCCGCCGGCGACCTGGGCGGCGCTGGTCATGACAGAGGTCAGGGTGAACATGCCGGCAACGATGGCAAAAGTGGTGGTCTTGAGCATTTTGTTTCTCCAGTTTGGGTTCGGCATCCGCCCCTCGCGGACCGCCTGAGGTTTCGATGGCTTGGCATCGAGCATGGCGGGGTTATGAGCCCCTGCCTTTGAACCCGCCCTGAGAGCCGCATTCATCTTCCGTTAACCGGCAAAACCCCGGACGCCGAGCGTCATTCGGTTGGCAGAAAGCCAAATTCCGCATAGGTTCGGACAACAAAATCAGCGTGTAAAATGAGGAGGTTCGGATGAAAAAGGTGCTGGTGACCGGCGGCAGCGGCAAGCTTGGCCGCGCCGTGCTGCGCGATCTCGTCGCCCATGGCTATGATGTCCTCAACATCGACCAACAGGCCCTCAGCGAACCGATCTGCCCCTCGGTCAGGATCGATCTCACCAATTTCGGCGAAGTCGCTTCGGCCATTCTCGGCGGCGTCGATGAGCGCGGCGGGCCGTTCGACGCGGTCGTCCATCTCGCCGCCATTCCCGCGCCGGGCCTTGCCGCCAACGCGAAAACCTTCGCCAATAATGTGCCGACGACCTACAATATCTTCGAAGCCTGCCGCCTCGCCAAAATCAAGAACGTCGTCTTTGCCTCGAGCGAAACCGTGCTCGGCCTGCCCTTCGACACGCCCCCGCCCTACGCCCCGGTCGATGAGGACTATTTCCCGCGCCCCGAAAGCGCCTATTCGCTGGGTAAACTGCTCGACGAAACCATGGCCGCCCAGTTCTGCCGCTGGGATCCGGAATTGCGCATTGTCGGCCTCCGGTTCTCAAACGTCATGTACCCGGAAGACTACGCCGCCTTCCCCGGCTTCGACAGCGACCCCAAAAAGCGCAAATGGAATCTCTGGGCCTATATCGACGCCCGCGACGGCGCCCAGGCCGTCCGCCGCTCCCTCCAGGCCGATTTCAAAGGTTTTGAAGCCTTCATCATCGCCAATGCGGATTCGGTCATGACCCGCTCCAACATTTCGCTCCTCGCCGAAGTGTTTCCCGGCGTGCCGCAAAAGGGAAACATCCCCGCCAATGGCACCCTGCTCTCAATCGAGAAGGCCAAGCGGATGCTGGGCTATTCGCCGCAGTTTTCGTGGCGGAATGAGGTGGGGAAATAGGGGCAAGGCCCCCCATCACCGCGTCATCCCCGCGAAAGCGGGGATCCTGCCTCCAAATAGAGATTCCCGCTTTCGCGGGAATGACGCCGTGGATGACCGCGGCCCGAGAGCTACCGGCAGATCCCTCCCCCTACCAGGCTCCGACCCGTCCCGCAGGGCAAACTGCTCCAGTGGAGCAGTTTGAGGCGAGGAGGCTAGGTGGGGGTGGTCACTTCATCCAGAAAACAGGCACCAGATCCACCGACACCGGCTCGTTCTTCTCGTTCGTCGCCATCACATCGGCCATATGCGCCCACCAGCGCTTCATAACTTCAGTCTGTGGCAGGTCTTCCATCGTGTGATCCACCCGGCGCCACAACACGCCGAACAGCGTGTTGGTCTCTTCGTCGAGGTGAATGGAATAATCCTTCACCCCCGCCTCGTGCAGCAGATCGACCAGTTCGGGAAAAATCTCGTCGTGGCGCTTTTTATATTCCGCCGCCATGCCGGGATTGAGATGCATCTTGAAGGCGTGCTTTTCGTAGCCTGAATCTTCGATCATGCTTTGCGCTGCCTCCACATGCGGAACAGAATCGGCAGCGCGATCACCACGATCAGCAGCGCACCGATGAAAATCGACATCACGATCCCCGGCACATTGAGCAGCCCGAGCCCGAAGGTCACAAGGCCCATGATCAGCGCCGCCAGCACCACGCCGACAATGGTGCCCGACCCGCCAAGGATCGACACCCCACCGAGAACCACCATGGTCACCGCTTCAAGCTCAAAGCCCTGCGCGATGGATGGCCGGGTCGAGCCCAGCCGCGCCGTCAACAGCACCGCCGCCATGCCGCTCATCAGACCCGTCAGGCAGAACAGCACGAACTTGATGCGATCGACGCGCACGCCGGAAAACCGCGCCGCCGTCGCATTATTGCCGATGGCAAAGACCCTGCGGCCGAAATTGGTGTGGTGCAGCAACACATAGAAGATGACGGCGCAGACAAGGAACAGCACCAGTTCGAACGAGATCACCCAGAACACATAGCCCTGTCCGAACCAGGAAAAACTGGCCGGATAGCCCTTAAAGCTCTGATCGCCGAGGACGATATAGGCCACCCCGCGAAAGAGGCTCATCGTGCCGATGGTCACGACGATGGAGGGCAGTTTCAGCCCGGTCACCAAAAACCCATTGAACGCCCCGCACAGAATGCCGACGCCAATCCCCACCCCCACCAGCACGGGCGTATCCGCCCCCGCCTGCAGCGCCAGGCCCATGAGCGTTGAGGCCAGCGCGATGATCGAGGCCACCGACAGGTCGATTTCACCGGTGATGATGACCAGCGCCATGGCCAGCGCAATCAGCGCCTTCTCGGTGAAGTTGAACGTCATGTCGCTCAAGCTCCACTCATTGAGGAAGTAGGGCGAGGCAAACGAATTGGCGATGAAAATGGCCAAAGCCACGAGGATAAGCAGGCTTTCCCAGCTCAGCACGGCGGATTTGACGGGGTTGTCGAGCCGATCCGGAAGCTGGCGGCCGGTTGCGGTCTGGTCGGTCATGCGGCGGCTCCCGGCGCGAGAGTGGAAATGGATAGGGTTGAGCGTGCCGCCACCCCCTCCCGGCCTCCCCCATCAAGGGGGAGGTGCAGGGACGGTGTATGAGGCAAAATCTCGCCCCCAACTCGATGCGACACCTCCCCCTTGATGGGGGAGGTTGGGAGGGGGTGATGCGATGTTGCGGCTATGCTCATCATGCCCCCGCCTCCGCCTTCTTGAGAATAATCCGCCCCTTGGTCCGTTCACTCCGGCCATTGAGCACCACGGCGATCAGGATCGCCGCCCCCGAAATCGCCATCTGCCAGAACGGCGAAACCCCAATCACCGGCAGGGCATTATTCACAACCCCGAGGAACAGCGCCCCAAGCAAGGCTCCGGCCACAGTGCCGATGCCTCCAGCAATCGACACCCCACCAATGACGCAGGCAGCAACGATGGTCAGTTCATAGCCGCCGGCCACCTCCACCGAGGCGATCACATAGCGCGAAATCCAGAGATAGCCGCAGAGCCCCGAAATGGCGCCCGCCAGCACGAAAGCCAAAAACTTGGTCCGCCCCACATTGATGCCGGTGTAAACCGCCGCCGTGGGATTGACGCCGATGGCATAAAAGGCCCGGCCCGCCGCCGTGCGGGTCATCAACAGGTAGACGAGCGCCGCCACGACAATGGCAAACCAGCTCAGGATCGGCAGGCCGAGGAAAGAGCCGCGCTGAAGCTGGATGAAATCCTGGCTCATCTGCGCCGCGTTGACCCAGGCGCCGCCCGAAATGACAAAAACGAGGCCACGGAAAATTGTCAGCGTGCCGAGCGTCACGACGATGGGCGGAATATCGAGCTTCCAGACGAGGATACCGTTAAAGGCCCCCAGCGCCGAGCCGATCACCACCGACCCGGCGATCAGCAGCGGGATCGGCACGCCGGGTGCCGCCGCATTGATCATGGCGACAATCATCCCCGTCAGCGCCAGATTGGACGCCATCGAAAGGTCGATGGAGCGGGTCAGAATGACCGCCATCTGCCCCATCGCCAGCATCATCAGAATGGATGTGTCGTTGAAAATCGTAAGCAGGTTGCCCGGCTGGGAGAAGCGCGGGAAGCGCAGGGTCACGAGCGCGATGACGGCTAGAATGCCGAGTGCCAGCCAAAGCTCGCGGGTCTTGAAAAGCCGGGTCATGCCGCTTTCCCTTCAGCGATACCAGCCGCCAGACGCACCAGCGTCTCGGGCTGCAAATTCTTGTTTTCAAGCGTCTCGATAATCAGCCCCTCGCGCATGACAACCACCCGGTCGCTCATGCCCAGAATTTCCGGCAGCTCCGACGAAACCATGATCACCGAGAGCCCCTGGCTCACCAGTTCGCCCATGAATTCATGCACTGCGGCCTTGGACCCGATGTCGATGCCCTTGGTCGGCTCATCGAGAATGATCACCTTGGGCAGCGTCGCGAGCCATTTGGCGATGACGACCTTCTGCTGGTTGCCGCCCGACAGCGTCGACACATTCTGGCTCAGGGACGAAGCGCGCAGGTCCAGCCGCTCGGTATAGGTCCGCGCCAGCTTGTACTCCTCCGCCATGCGGATGAAGCCACGAGAGCTGGTCTTGTCCAAACTCGGCAGCGACACATTTTTGAAGATCGGCTCGCCGGTAATGACCCCCTGCTTGCCGCGCTCTTCGGGCACATAGACGATCCCCGCCTCGACCGCATCGGCTGGCGATTTCGGCGCAATGGCCTTGCCATCGAGCACCATGGTGCCCGACGCAATCTGCGTCATGCCGAACACGGCCTGCATGACTTCCGAACGCCCGGCGCCCACCAGCCCATAAAATCCAAGAATCTCGCCCTTCTTCACGGCGAAGGAAATATCCTCGAATTCGGTCGGATGGCTCAGCCCCTTCACCTCAAGCACCGTCTCGCCAATCGTGGCACTGCGCGGGGGGAAGATATGGTCCACAGAACGCCCGACCATGAGCTTGACGATCTCGTTTTCCGGCGTGTCCTTGATGAACCCCTTGCCCACCATTTCGCCATCGCGGAACACGGTGAACCGGTCGCAGATGCGGTAGATTTCATCGAACTTGTGCGAGATGAAGAGAATGGCTTTTCCATCCTTCTTCAGCAGTTCGACGAGGACATAAAGCTCCTCGATTTCCTTCTGGCTGAGAGCTGCAGTCGGCTCGTCCATGATGACAACCTGCGCATCGACGGAGAGCGCGCGCGCCACCGCGACGAGGTGCTTCTTGGCAATGCCCAGTTCTTTCAGAGGAATACCGGCATCGATCCCCGCCGCCATGGAATCGAGCGTCTTCTGCGCCTCCGATTTCATGGTCTTCCAGTCGATCAGGCCAAACCGATTGCGCGGCGCGTGCCCGAGATAGATGTTCTCGGCAACGCTGAGTTCATCAAACAGCACTGTTTCCTGATGGATCGCGGTAATCCCCGCCGCCGTCGCCGAAATGGCCGTCGGCAGGCTCACGACCTTCCCCCCAACGCGGATTTCGCCTTCGTCGGCCTGGTAAATCCCGGTCATGGTTTTCACCAGCGTCGATTTACCCGCGCCGTTCTCGCCGATCAGCGCCGTCACCTGCCCAGGAAACAGCTCAAGCGACACATTGTGCAGCGCGCGAACACCGGGAAAGCTCTTGGAAATACCCGTCAGGGTCAGGATGGGGTCTGTCATTTACGTGTGTGTCCTTAGCCGCCGGCCGCGGCATCGATCACCACGTCATTCCCGCGAAAGCGGGAATCTCAATCGCCGAAAAAGAGATTCCCGCTTTCGCGGGAATGACGCCGTGGTTTGAGAGGGCCCGGCACCGAAGCGCCGAGCCCAGATTGAAAATTAGTAGATCTTCGAAAACTCTTCGATGTTGGACTTGTCGAACTGGAACGGGGCAGCCATGGCGGCCGAGTTCGTGTCGTCGAGCGTCACTTCGCCGACCTTGCCGATCGAGAAGACCGCACCGGGCTTGGCTTCTTCGCCCTTGATCAGGTCATTGGCGAGGTAGACAGCCGAGTAGCCGAGGTCGATCGGGTTCCACAGAGCCACGGCCTGGCTCGCACCATTGTCGATGAACTGCTTGAACTCGGACGGCAGGGCGAGACCCGTGACGTTGATCTTGCCGATCAGGTTCTGGTCGGTGACAACCTGAGCCGCAGCAACGACGCCAACGGTGGTCGGCGCGATGATGGCCTTGAGGTTGGGATAGGCCGCGATCAGGCCGCGGGCTTCTTCCGTCGACTTCACCGAATCGTCATCGCCATAAACGGTCGCGACGAGGTTGATGTTCGGGAACTTCTCGGGAATGACCGCCTTGGCCGCTTCGATCCAGGCATTCTGGTTGGTCGCGGTGGACGCAGCCGAGAGAATGGCAACGTCGCCGCCTTCAGGCAGGTAGTCCGCCGCCAGCTTGATGATGGTTTCGCCGATCAGCGCGGTTTCAGACGGGTTGAGGTGGATCTGGCGGCCTTCGGGGGCAACGCCGGAGTCCCAGGACACAACCTTGATACCGCGCTGCATGGCACGCTGCAGAACCGGCACCAGAGCGTCGGGATCATTGGCCGAGATGGCGATGGCGTCGACCTGCTGAGCGATCAGCGAGTTGACGACTTCGATCTGGGCTTCGGCCGTCGCGGCGGTCGGGCCGGTATAGATGACCTCGATGCCGCCGAGTTCGGCCGCCGCTTCCTGGGCGCCCTTGTTGGCGGCGTCGAAGAAGCCGTTGCCGAGCGATTTGACGACCAGCGCGATGCGGGTCTGGGCATAGGCCGGCACGGCCAAGAGGATTGCCGCGGCAGCCGTTGCTGCCATCAGTTTGAACAGTTTCATAAGAGTCCCTCCCTGGGATGATCTGCGTTTTTTCTCATGCCACCGCGGCGGCCTGAGCAGTCGTGTCCGCGACGATGAGTTTCACGCCTGCCGTTTCCAGCATTTGGCGATCTTCGTCGCGGATGCCGCTATCGGTAATGACAGCGGCAATTCTATTGAGCCCGCACAAGATAAGACTTGAGCGGCCCATGAATTTGGAAGAGTCGGCAAGAACGATCAGCTCGTCCGCCTGCCCGATCAGCCCAAGCTCGGATTGCACGACCATGGGGTCGGCCTCCATCAGCCCATGGGCGCCGATCCCCTGACAGCCGATGAACATGCGCTTGGCATAAAAGTGTGATGCCACCACCCCGCCAAAGGGCGAGAGGATGACGTTCTGCTCGCGATAGACCGTACCGCCGGGAATGACGACAGGGTTGCGCGAGTTGTGAATGAGGTACTCCGCAATCGCAAAGGAGTTGGTGAAGACGCTGACCCGCTTGTTCGTCAGGTAATGCACCATCTGATAGGTCGTCGTGCCGCCATTGATGATGATCGGCTCGCCATCGCTGCACAAATCTGCAGCAGCGCGCGCGATTGCTCGTTTTTGAGCAATATTGATCGTTTCATTGACGGAGAAGGGCCGCCCCACCAATCCGCCCTGTTCCGGCGGGTTGATCGCCTCGGCGCCGCCACGCACCCGGCGCAGTTTGCCCTGCTCATCGAGCGAGGCGATATCCCGGCGGATCGTGGCTTCCGAAGAGCCTGTCACTTCACACAATTCAGCCACCGTCACCACGGGGTGCGATTGTGCAGCGGCTAAAATAACGCGGTGGCGTTCCGTTTCGTGCAAGGCTGATACTCCCTGAACGCAGTGCTTTCACTCTTTCCAAGCAGAGTCAATCATCAATCGACATGTTTCGGTCATAACCGCGCACGAATGACGATACATGATCGTTTCTGATTGACAGCGTATACCGTTCTATGGCCATCTCCGGCCAAATGTACCTGCGGGCTTCAAGGACTTCTTGAAAGCACCCCACCCCCGATTGTCACCCCGGCGCAGGCCGGGGCCCATCCTGAGATCTCGAGATGGATCCCGGCCTGCGCCGGGATGACAGCGGTGGGTGGGGGCAGAACTCAGCCAACCGGCGCATCCGGTGATGCGCTCACTACCTTCGGGAGGAACTTCCATGTCCACCGCGCCCAAGCGCCTTGAAAACAAGTGGGACGACGCAAAAGCTGCAGCGATGAGCGAGCCGGAGCGTCTGGTCTACCGTTCGAACATCCTCGGTTCGGACAAGCGCGTCACCAATTACGGCGGCGGCAATACCTCCTCCAAGATCATGCAGAAAGACCCTCTTACGGGCGAGATGGTCGAAGTCCTGTGGGTGAAGGGTTCGGGCGGCGATAGCGCCTCGATCAAGCTCGATGGCTTTTCGACGCTTTATATGGACAAGCTCCGCGCCCTCAAGGGTCTCTACCGCGGCCTCGAGCACGAAGACGAAATGGTGGGCTACCTGCCCCACGCGACGTTTAACCTGAACCCGCGCGCCGCTTCCATCGACACCCCGCTCCATGCCTATGTGAACCACCCTTACGTGGACCACATGCACCCCGACGCGATCATCGCCATCGCCGCCTCCAAGAATTCCAAGGAACTGACCAAGCAGATCTTTGGCGACAGCATCGGCTGGTTGCCGTGGAAGAAGCCGGGTTTTGAGCTCGGCCTGTGGCTCGGCAAATATTGCGAAGAGAACCCCAATTCCAAGGGCCTGATCCTTGAGAGCCACGGCCTCTTCACCTGGGGCGATACCCCCAAGGAATGCTACGAAACCACCATCGGCATCATCAATCAAGCCATCGAATGGTTTGAAAAGGAAACCGAGGGCAAGACCATTTTCGGCGGCCCCGCCACAGAGGCGCTCGATGCCGACGCCCGTCGCGCCGTTGCGGCCAAGCTGATGCCAAAAATCCGCGGCTTCATCTCCGAAGACAGCCACAAGCTCGGCCACTTCGACGATAGCGCTGCCGTGCTCGAATTCGTCAATTCCAGGAACCTGCGTCCGCTGGCGGCTCTCGGCACCTCCTGTCCCGACCATTTCCTCCGCACGAAAATCCGCCCGCTGGTCATCGACTTCGACCCGGCCAACCCCGATGTTGACGCCGTCATCGCCGGTCTCGATGCCCAGATCGCCGCATACCGCGTCGACTACCAGGCCTATTACGACCGCTGCAAGCACGACAATTCGCCCGCCGTGCGCGATCCCAATGCCGTCGTTTACCTGATCCCCGGCGTCGGCATGCTGACCTTCGCCAAGGACAAGGCCACCGCGCGTATCTCCGGCGAGTTCTATGTCAATGCCATCAACGTGATGCGCGGCGCCTCGACCGTCAGCGAATACCAGGGCCTGCCCGAGCAGGAAGCCTTCGACATCGAATATTGGCTCCTTGAAGAAGCCAAGCTCGCTCGTATGCCCAAGCCAAAGTCGCTCGCTGGCAAGATCGCCCTCGTCACCGGCGGCGCCGGCGGCATCGGCAAGGCGACGGCCGCTCGTCTCCTCCGCGAAGGCGCCTGCGTCGTCATCGCCGATATCGACCAGACCGCGCTCGACAGTGCCACCGCCGAACTGTCCGGCGTCTTCGGCGCCGATTTCGTTCGCCCGGTGAACATCAACGTCACCAAGGAAGAGCAGGTCCTCGCCGGTTTCGCCCACGCCGTGGTCGAATTCGGTGGCCTCGACATTCTCGTGTCCAACGCCGGCCTTGCCTCCTCGGCGCCGATCGAAGAGACCTCGCTCGAACTCTGGAACAAGAACATGGACATCCTGTCCACGGGCTATTTCCTCGTGAGCCGCGAAGCCTTCCGCCTGTTCCGCCAGCAGAAAATCGGCGGCAATGTCGTCTTCGTCGCGTCCAAGAACGGTCTCGCCGCTTCGCCCAACGCTGCAGCCTATTGCACCGCCAAGGCCGCCGAAATCCACCTGGCCCGCTGCCTTGCCCTCGAAGGCGCGGAAGCACAGATCCGCGTCAATGTCGTCAATCCCGACGCCGTGCTGCGTGGCTCGAAGATCTGGGCCGGCGAATGGCTCGAGCAGCGTGCATCGACCTACAAGACCGACAAGGACGGCCTTGAAGAGATGTATCGCCAGCGTTCCATGCTCAAGCGCTCCGTCTTCCCCGAAGACATCGCCGAAGCCATCTACTTCTTCGCCTCGGAAGCCTCGGCCAAGTCCACCGGCAACATCATCAACGTCGACGCCGGCAACGCCCAGTCGTTCCCGCGGTAAGCACAGAGAGGCCCCCTCACCCGTCTCGGCCTGCGGCCGATCCACCCTCTCCCCAAGTGGGAGAGGAATAGAAGGCAAGCACCGCACCATTCTTCTCCCTCTCGGGGAGAAGGTGGCGCGCAGCGCCGGGTGAGGGGGCCTTCTTCCTAGGAGGAGCAAAAAAATGACCGAACACATCATCGACGCATCCATCGTCGCCGCCGACAACGCCAAGCGCGAGGCCGATCTTCGCCGTGACTACGAAACCCTTGGCGAACGCCTCGACCGCCGCGGCATCGCCATCGACGCCATCAAGGCAAAGGTCGCAAAGTTCTCCGTGGCCGTCCCCTCCTGGGGCGTCGGCACCGGCGGCACGCGCTTTGCCAAATTCCCCGGCAAGGGCGAACCGCGCGACATCTTCGACAAGATCGAAGATTGCGCCGTCATCGCCCAGCTGACCCAGGCGACCAAAACCATCTCGCTCCATATCCCGTGGGACAAGGCCGATCCGAACCGCCTGAAGCAGGCCGCCAGCCGCTTCAACCTCGGCTTCGATGCGATGAACTCGAACACCTTCTCGGACGCCAAAGGCCAGATCCAGAGCTACAAGTTCGGCTCGCTCTCGTCCTACGACAAGGGCACCCGCAACCAGGCCATCGAGCACAATCTCGAATGCATCGAGATCGGCAAGACCGTGGGCTCAAAAGCCCTGACCATCTGGGTTGGCGACGGTTCCAACTTCCCCGGCCAGGTCAATTTCGCCGACCAGTTCGCCGCCTACCTCGACTCTGCCAAGGCGATCTATGCCGCCCTGCCGGACGACTGGAACCTCTATACCGAACACAAGATGTACGAACCGGCCTTCTATTCAACGGTCGTGCAGGATTGGGGCACCAATTACATCATCGCCAAGGAACTGGGCGACAAGGCCCTCTGCCTCGTCGATCTCGGCCACCACGCGCCCAATGTGAACATTGAAATGATCGTCTCCCGCCTTGCCCAGTTCGGCAAGCTCGGCGGCTTCCACTTCAATGACAGCAAGTATGGCGACGACGATCTCGACGCCGGCTCGGTCGATCCCTACCGTCTGTTCCTCGTCTTCAACGAGCTCGTCGATATCGAAAACCGTGACGCAAGCTTCCACCCGGCCCACATGCTCGACCAGAGCCACAACGTCACCGACCCAATCGAGTCGCTGATGCTCTCGGCTTCCGACGTGCAGCGCTCCTACGCCCAGGCACTTCTCGTCGATCGTGCGACCCTCAAGGCCGCCCAGACCGACAATGACGCCCTGACCGCCACCCAGCAGCTGCGCCACGCCTTCCGCACCGATGTCGAGCCCATCCTCGCTCTCGCCCGCTATGAAGCCGGCGGCGCCATCGATCCGCTAGCCGCCTACCGCGCCTCCGGCTACCGCGCCAAAGTCGCCGAAATCCGCCCCGCCGTCGAAGGCGGCTCCGGCGGCATCGTCTAAAGTTTCCAACGCTCCTCCCGAGTGACGGAAGAGAAGGCCCGGTGAGCAATTACCGGGCCTTTTTGTTTGTTGACTATCAACTGCTGTAGCTAGGTGCCTGCCACAGGAGTGGAGCTCCCCTCGCCCCTTGCGGGAGAGGGACAGCAATTCTGCGTCCAGCAGAATTGCAGGGTGAGGGGTTCTATCCTCCGCAATGAGTTCTGCGGTTGCACCGCATTACCCCTCATCCCAACCGAATTCGCGAACGCGAATTCGGTGACCCTTCGGGCACCTTCTCCCGCTAGGGGAGAAGGGAGACCCGGAACGCCAGGGGTGTAAGGCGACCCTAAGCCTTCACCAGCCCCCCAAAATAATCCAACCCATAGGCCTCCACCCCACCGACCAAAATCACCTCGCGCCCCCGAAACTGCCCAACCCCGCCCTCGCTTTTATCGACATATCGCCCATGCGGCCCCGTCCAATCGAACCCACCGAGAAACCGCCCCTCGCCATACATAGCGGTCAGCGCCCCCTTGATCGTCTCCCCGGCCCCCACGGCATCGATCAAATCCGGCCGCAGCACATAGCCATAGTAGCTCATCGCCCAGACCGGCTCGGCGCCGCGCCAGAGCACTTCCTGCCCCAGAAAATCCGTGCCGCCAAAGTAGCTGTCGAGATAGCGCCACGCGCCCTCGGACCAGCCGAGGTCATGGGATCCCATCCGCGAAGCCGGCGCCTTGACGCCGCCCCCGACATAGGTCGCAGCCTTGGCGCGCACGATGACGCCATTGAGTTCGTCGCGCTTCATTTTGCCTCCTCACCAGGTCGTTCGGGGAGGTCTAGCCGCGGTCCGCGACAGCTTGTGTCAGGATTTTCACGCTAGCGGCGCAACGCGCCTCTCGACGGTAACAGTCTGCTAACATTAAGCGGCTTCGCGCATGAAGGCCGTCGCCCCCAGCATCCAGTCACGGAACAGCTTGACCTTGGGCGCATTGCGCCGGTTTTCGGGATAGACGAGGTAGTAGCCGCGCCCCGCCGGCGCCAGCAGCTTGAACGGCTGGATCAGCCGGCCCGACGCGATTTCGTCGCGAAAAAGCGCCGGCGTCAGCATGGTAACACCGCGCCCGGCCATGGCCGCCGTGCCAAGCAGGCTCTGCCAATTCAGCATGCTCATCGGCCGCCCCTCGGCCGAAAAGCCCGGAACGCCGGCGATTTCGAACCACAAGGCCCACCATTCGTCCTGCGGATCGAGCATGGGCAGTTTCAAAAGGTCCGCCGGCTCCTTGACGCCACCGATGCTCTCAGCCAAAGCCGGACTAAGGAGCGGGGTGAAATCGGCCTTGAGCAGAAGGTGCGAGATCACCCCCTTTTCCGGCGCCGCCGCCAGCGTACGAATGCCGATATCGAACTCGTCATTGAGCAGATCGACCATATTGCTGGTGCTGTCGAGCCGCACGGCGATATCGGGATTGTCGATCTGAAACAGCCCCAGATTCTGCGCCAGCCATTGGCTGGCAAAGGTCGGCACGGTGGTGATCGACAATAGGCCATCGACCTCGCCCCGCGTATCGGCAAAGGCTTCGCGCATGATTTCAAAAGCCTGCCGCACCTGCGGCGCGAGGCTGTTCCCCACTTCGCTCAGCGCCACCTGCCGCGGCTTGCGCAGAAATAACGGCGCGCCGACACGCTCCTCAAGCAGCTTGATCTGATAGCTGACCGCCGCCTGAGTCATCCCCAATTCCTCGGCCGCGCGGGTAAAGCTGAGATGCCGCGCCACCGCTTCAAAAGCCCGGATCGCATTGAGGGGAGGCAGGGACATGGATAAATCCTCCTTATGTATTGGTGCTGACGTTTAGTTGGATATCAGCCGCAATCAGGCGCATTTTCTGGTTCATGTCAACCAGACGAGGACGCTGACCATAAGGCCAGCGAATGTATCAAATGTTCGCCCTGCCCAGTTTTCTTGGTTTCCTCCTGCCGCTCCCGGCCCTGCGCGAAAGCAACCGCCCGGCTGCCCGCTCGCCGCATCGCCATCGCGCCATTCATGCCCTGCGGCTCTCCCGGCATATCCTGAAGGATGCCGGCATCGAGGACTATGACACCATTCTCAATGACCCCCGCTGGGTCCAGCGCCCCGATCTTGAGCGCTGAGGCTTGAGCTTTGCCGCGACAGCGGTAAAACAATGCCATGTCCAAGACCACGCCCGCCACGCAGGCCCTCATCAAGGCCGGCATAAATTTCACCCTCGCCAATTACGATTATGACCCGAACGCCGAACGTGTCGGGTTGCAGGCCGCCGAAGCCATGGGCGTGTCGCCGGGCGAGGTGTTCAAGACCCTCATGGCCGAACTCGACGGCAAGCCGATCTGCGCCATCGTGCCTTCCGACGAGGAGGTCAATATGAAGAAGTTGGCCGCCGCGCTCGGCGGCAAGTCCGCTCACATGATGAAGCCCGCCGACGCCGAGCGTCTGACGGGCTACAAAGTCGGCGGCATCAGCCCTCTCGGGCAGCGAAAACCGGTCCCCACCGCACTCGACGAAATGGCCCAGCTCTACGACGAAATCTTTCTCAACGGCGGCCAACGCGGCTTGCAGATCCGCATCAAGCCGGACGATCTGGTCAAGGCGCTTGAGTGTATTGTGGCGGATTTGACGCGGTAAATAGCACGAGCGCCGAAGCACCCCCTCCCATCCTCCCCCATCAAGGGGAGGTGCTGTATCGAGTTTGGGATGAGATTTCGTCAAGACCACCGGCCGGACACCTCCCCCTTGATGGGGGAGGGTGGGAGGGGGTGGAGCAACACGCTCGACACCTACAGAAGGCTCTTCAAAAACGACAAAAGGCGCCCGGGAGGACGCCTTCATCATTACTACCGATTTGCCTAAAGCTTAGGCGGCGTAGGTACCGCGCGCGATCGACTTGATGTCGGAGCGGGTGATGCCCAGGTCGTTCAGCTGGCGCGTGTCGAGCGAGTTGAGCTCGCGCAGGGTGCGCTGGTAACGGGCGAAATCGGCGATCTTCTTGGCAATGTTCATTTTAATTCCCCTTCGTTTGATGACCTCTATGTAGACCGGAGGGGTCGTGATTAGTAGATGGACCTTCTGCACATCCGTTATGCACTCAGCGCACAGAAATAAGGCATATGGTTCATATTCGGTTTAGGTGGATTTCTGACCGAATTCCCCGGCCTAGTCGACCAGCCCCACCCAATCCATTGAATTAAAAAGCAAAAACCGGGTCCTGCTCGCGCAAAACCCGGTTTTGTAATTTTTGACCAAATGGTACGACCCATGCGCTAGCGGGCGATCGGCTCCCGCCCTTCCTCACGCGCTATGCGTCTATCCTCGCGCATTTCGAACCACATGGCGTTGAGAATGCCAAAAGTACAGGCAAGGCCGAGGCCGAGAATCCAGGAAAAATACCACATCGTCTCTCTCCTAGTAGGCGTTGGGGTTGTTGTTGAGGCTGGTCGTCGTCACCGGACCGCGCATCACCCGGAAGACATAGCCGGTATAGAGGATGATGATCGGCAGGAAGAACGCAGTCACCAAGAGCATGATGAACAGCGTCGTGTGGCTCGAAGATGCATCCCACAGCGTCAGCCCGGCCTGCGGCACGCTCGAAGACGGCAGCAGGAACGGGAACAGCGACAGCCCGGCCGTCGAGATAACGCCGAATATACCGGCACTGGTCGCAAGCAGCGGCACCAACTTCCAGCGGGCATTGAGCCCCAACACCGCCATTGCCATGCCGGCAAACCCGATTACCGGCGCGGCAATCATCCAGGGATAGGCGCCGTAATTGCTCAACCAGCCGCCACGCACCAATTCCACCGTCTTGGCGAGTGGATTGATCGGCGCATTGGGATCGACCACGCTGGTAATGACATGACCATCGATACCGAAGGCCACCCAGACGCCGCCGAGAGCAAAGAGAACGATCGTCCCCAGCGCCGCCCAGATGCCGATAGTCCGCGCCCGTTCGGCCAACAGCCCGTCCGTGCGACCCACGATCACCGAAGCCCCCTGCGTCACCAGCATGCCAAGGCTCACAAGCCCACAGAGCAGAGCAAAGGGCGTCAGCAGCAGGAAGAAATTGCCGGTATAGAAAGAGCGCATCGTATCGTCGAAGTGGAACGGCGCCCCGAGGATGACATTGCCCACCGCCACGCCGAAGATCAGCGAGGGCACCGCCCCGCCGATAAACAGCGCCCAGTCCCATGTCGCCCGCCAGCGGGCGTCGGCAATCTTGCCGCGGAACTTGAACCCAACGGGCCTGAGGATCAGAGCCAGCAAAATAACGATCATCGCCAGGTAAAAGCCCGAAAAGCTCACGGCATAGAGCGGCGGGAAGGCGGCAAAAATGGCGCCGCCGCCCAGCACCAGCCAGACCTGATTGCCTTCCCAGGTGGGACCAACCACGTTGAGCAGCACGCGCCGCTCATCATCGGTGCGCGCCGCAAAAGGCAGCAGCGCGCCGACGCCGAGGTCCCGCCCACCCATGATGGCAAAGCCGATCAGCAACACACCGAGTAGCAGCCACCAGATGAGCCGCAGGGTTTCATAGTCGAGTGGAATGGTGCTCACGATCCGAGCTCCTTAGTCGCGGGGGTAGCGGGAAGAGCGGCGACAACGAAGTCGTCGACATCCGGACTATCGATAAAGAAGTGATCCTTGGGCCCGGCTTTGACGATTTTGACCATCAGCATGATCATGATGACGAACAGCACCGTATAAAGCAGCGTGAAGAAGCTGAGCGAAATCACCAGGTCCCAGAAGTTGAGCGTCGAAGCCGCATAGAAGGTTGGCAACACCCCTTCCACCACCCAGGGCTGGCGGCCGAATTCGGCGATGAACCAACCCGCCTCGATGGCGACCCACGGCGTCGGCAGCAGGAAAAAGCTCAGCCAAAGGAGGTTCTTGTTGCTGTCGAGCTTGCCCGTAGACGCCTTCCAGAACCAGAACGCGAAGAAGGCGATAAAGAAGAACCCAAGCCCCATCATGATGCGGAAGGTCCAGAACAGCGGCCAGACATCGGGCACGGTGTCCTCCGCCGCCATGGCGATTTCGGCGTCCGTGGCGTTGCCGACATCCTCGCGATATTTTTTGAGCAAGAGCCCATAGCCGAGATCGGCCCAGTGCTCGTCAAAGATCGCGCGCGCGTCCTGGTTCGTGCCATCGGCGCGGATGTCTTGCAGCGCATCATAGGCAATCATGCCCGAACGGATACGCAACTGCGCATGCTCGGTCAGTTCCTCGATGCCCAGCAATTCCTCGTCCAGCGAACGCGTGGTGATGAGGCCACCGACCCACGGAATCTGGAGCGAAAAGCTCGGCGCGCCGCCATCTTCGCCCGGTAGCGCAATCACCGTCCAGGGCGCAGGCGCCTCTTCGGTGTGATAGCTCGCTTCAAGCGCCGCGATCTTCATCTTCTGGTGCTCGGTTGCGACATAGCCGCTTTCGTCACCCAGCACGACGACCGAGAGAGCGCCGGCCAGACCGAAGCTCGCCGCCACGACCATCGAGCGCTTGGCGATCTCCACATGTTTGCCGCGCGCCAGATAGAAGGCCGAAATGGCAAAGATGAACACAGCGCCGCAGACATAGCCGGCGCTGACCGTGTGCACGAACTTGGCCTGCGCGACCGAGTTGAACAACACCGCCATGAAGTCGGTGACTTCCATGCGCATGGTGTCGGGATTGAATTTCGACCCCACCGGGTTCTGCATCCAGCCATTGGCGATGAGGATCCACAGCGCCGAGAAATTGGTGCCGAGCGCGACGAGCCAGGTCACGACCAGATGGCCCACCTTGCTCATACGGTCCCAACCGAAGAAGAAGAGACCGACAAAGGTGGCCTCGAGGAAGAAGGCCATCAGCCCCTCGATCGCCAGCGGCGCGCCGAAGACGTCGCCGACATAGTGGCTATAATAGCTCCAGTTCATGCCGAACTGGAATTCCATGACGATGCCGGTGGCGACACCCATGGCGAAATTGACGCCGAACAGCGTGCCCCAGAAAATCGTGGCCTTGCGCCAGATTTCTCGGCCGGTCATCACATAGACGCTCTCCATGATGGCCATCAGCATGGATAGCCCGAGCGTCAGCGGCACGAAGATGAAGTGATACATGGCGGTGGCGGCGAATTGCCATCGCGAGAGTTCTACGACAGTCATGTCGATCATGGCAGGTCCTGCCTTGCTGCTGCTATGGGCAGCCACGAACGGACTGCCTCTGCCTCTCTCATCGCGCAACGCGGCAATACGCGCCTTGACCTAGATCAAGGTGCGTTGCACGACATCATCCTAACAAAACCAATAAGACCGAGGCCCCCGAGCCTCGCATCCTAGCCAAGCAAAAACCAAGTGACCCCGCAAGACAAAGCTGCCGGCAAGGCCCTATCGCGATTGCAACGCCATGGCCGTGCGGCCCTATGGCTGGCGATAGCGCTGCCGCTGGTCTCGGGTGGCCTCCTCGTCTGGCAGGCCTCCAGCCTTGCCAATGTCATCGGCCGCGCCATCGAGGGCGGCGAGACCATCGACGCGCTCCTGCCAAGCGTCGCGCTCATCCTCGCCCTCCTCGTTTTCCGCGCCGGCCTTTCGGCACTGGGCGATTGGCTCGGCACCTTGGCCGCCGAAAACATCAAGCGCGATCTCCGCGACTCCCTGTTTTCTTCGCTCCTTGCCCGCTCACCACGCCGTCAGGATCAGCCGGCTTCTGGCGCTGCGGTCACGGCCATTGTCGATCAGGTCGAAGCGCTTGACGGCTTTTTTGCGCGCTATCTGCCTGCCTCGGCTCAGGCCGCGCTCTTGCCGCTGGTCTTTGGCGCCATTATTTTTCCGCTCGATTGGGTCGCCGGCCTCCTGTTCCTCGTCAGCGCGCCGCTCATTCCCCTTTTCATGGCGCTGGTCGGTTGGGGCGCCCAGGCCGCCACTGACCGGCAGGCCCAGGCCCTCACCCGCCTTTCCGGCCGTTTCGCCGACCGCTTGCGTGGCCTTCTCACGCTCAAACTGTTCGGCCGCGAAGCCGCCGAAGTGCATGGCATCGTCTCGGCCAGCGAGACGCTACGCCGCCGCACCCTAAAAGTGCTCGCCATCGCTTTCCTCTCCTCCGCTGTCCTCGAATTCTTCGCCGCCCTCGGCGTTGCCGGCGTGGCTCTTTATCTCGGCCTCACCTTCATCGACTTCCTGCACCTGCGCTCCTCGCCCCTGACTTTGGAGCTGGCGCTGTTCCTCCTCCTGATGGCGCCCGAGGTCTATAATCCGCTGCGTCTCCTTGCCGCGCATTACCACGACCGCGCCTCCGCCAAGGCGGCCCTCGTCGAAATCGAACGCCAGCTGGGCGAACTGCCCGCCGAGCCGACGCCCCTCGCCGACATCGCCCCACAATCGGGCAAGGCCATCGCGCTTGATCTCTCCGGCCTCACGCTCCGCACCCCCGATCGCCAGCGCGTCGTCCTCGCCGATAGCGCCCTCAAGATTGCCGCCGGCCAGCACGTCGCCATTCTCGGCCCCAGCGGCCAGGGCAAATCGACCCTTCTCGAAGCGATTGCCGGCCTCCGCGCCGCCGAAGGCGATATCCTGCTCGATGGCCGCACCCTCGAGAGCTGGCCCGAGGAAGAGCTGCGCGCCCGCACCTTCCTCCTCACCCAAAAGCCGCGCCTGCTTCACGCCAGCATTGCCGAAAACATCGCCCTCGCCCGGCGCGATGCCACGCGGCAGGATGTCGAACGCGCGGCCGAACGGGCCTGCATTACCCAGTTCGCCGCCGCCATGCCGCGGGGCCTCGATACCCTCATCGGCGAAGACGGCATCGGCCTTTCCGGCGGTCAGGCCCAGCGCGTCGCGCTGGCCCGCCTGTTCCTCCGCGATGCCGGCCTCATTCTCCTTGATGAACCCACCGCCCATCTCGACGCGGCGCTCGAAGCCGAAATCATCTCGGCCATTCTCGACTACGCCAAGGGCCGCACGCTTGTCGTCGCGACCCATTCGCATGCCGTCGCCACGCGCCTCGGCAAGGCTTGGCGCATTGCCGGCGCCTCCCTGCTGCCGGTAGTCCTCCCCACGCATCAGCAAGGTGTCGCATGAGTGTCTTTGCCATGCTCGCCCCGCTCTTCCGCCGCCGCCTCGGCGCGCTGTCGCTGGCCCTCCTCCTTTCGGCCATCACCCTTGCTGCCGGCATTGCCCTTCTCGGCACCTCCGGCTGGTTCATCACCGCCACGGCGCTGACGACGCTCGGCCTCGGCTTCAATCTCTTTGTGCCCTCGGCCCTCGTCCGCGCCTTTTCCTTCATCCGCATTCTCGCCCGCTATGGCGAGCGGTTCGTCGGCCACAACGCCACCCTGCGTCTCCTCTCCGATCTACGCGGTTGGCTCTTCGCCGCGCTTTTCCCGCGCCTGCCGCTCTCGGATCGTTCCATTCGCCACGGCGACCTCGTCAGCCGCCTGACCGCCGATGTCGATGCGCTCGACGTCGCCTTCCTCGTCGCCATTGGCCCGATGCTCGGCGCCCTGCTCATGGGCGCCGCGGTCACTGGCGTGCTGATCGTCTTCCTCCCCTCCGCCGCCCTCGTCTATGCCCTTGCCGTCGCCAGCGCCGTCTTCCTCGTCCCTGCCGCTCTCGTCATCTCGGCGCGAAAGGTCGGCCGCGAGGTGGTCAGCGCCGCCGCCGACACGCGCATCTCCGTCTATGACGCCATCAGCGGCCACGCCGATCTCACCATTTTGGGCGTTTTGGGCACCGCGAGAGACCGCTTCTCCGCCTTCGCCCGCCGCCTCTCCGAGCGCCGCCTGACCCTTGCCGCTCTTACCGGCGCTGCCGCCATGGCCGTACAGGTGCTCGCCGCAATCGCTCTCATCGGCACGCTCTGGACCGGCCTCGTCGCCCACGAAGCGGGCGCCCTCGACCCCGCAGTCTTCGTCGGCTTGGTCCTCGCCGTCCTCGGCAGTTTTGAAGCCACCGCCGTCATCATCCGCAGCGTCGGCAAATCCGCCGCCGCCCTCGCCGCCGCCGAACGCCTCACCGCCCTCGCCAACCTGCCGCCGGCCATCGTCGAACCCGACCTGCCCCTGCCCTTCCCCGAAGGCCAGAAGATCGGCTTTTACGACGTGCATTTTTCCTATGATAGCGGCGCGCCTGTTCTCAACGGCGTCACCCTGACCATCGTCCCCGGCGAGCGCGTCGCCATCACCGGCCCCAGCGGCGGCGGCAAATCGACGCTGCTCCGCCTGCTCCTGCGTCTCAACGAACCACAATGCGGCGACATCCGCATCGGCAGCACCGCGCTCCACGATATCGCCAGTGCTCAGGTCCACGCCCATATTGCCCTCCTCAGCCAGGACAGCCCAGTCTTCATCGACACGATCCGCAACAATTTGCGCATCGCCCGCCCCCTCGCCGATGACGAGGCCATCTGGGCCGCGCTCGAAGCGGCAAAACTCGACACATTCGTTGCCGCGCTACCCGAGGGCCTCGATACGGTCCTCGGCGAAGCCGGCCGCACGCTCTCGGCTGGCCAGATGCGCCGCTTGTGCCTCGCGCGCACCCTGCTCTCGGACGCGCCGATCATCCTTCTCGACGAGCCCACCAATGCGCTCGACCGCGCCAATGAACTCAGCTTTTTCGAGACACTCGCCGAAGCCACCAGGGGCCGCACGGTCATCATGGTCACCCACGCCACCATTCCCGACTGCACGGTGGATCGCGTTCTCGAAATGCGGAATGGCAGACTGTCGGGATAACTTACGTCACCGCGCTTGCCGTCACCCCCTCCCATCCTCCCCCATCAAGGGGGAGGTGTCGTATCGAGTTAGAGGCACTGTCTCGCCCCACCCACAGTCCTGCACCTCCCCCTTGATGGGGGAGGATGGGAGGGGGTGCTGGGAGCCCGGATCTCCGTGAAAACCCCTTACCCGCAGCGCAGCCGCAGTTGCGCCAGATCGGCAATCGTCACATGCCGGTAATTGGCGATCTCGATCACCTTCTCGGCCTTGAGTTTGGTGAGCTGTCGACTCACCGTTTCGATGGTCAGCCCCAGAAAGTCGGCAATATCCGCCCGGCTCAACGGCAGGTCGAACGTTACCAGCGCTTCCTCCTCCGTCGGGTCGATATGGGTCGCCAAAAGGTACAAAAAGCTCGCCACCTTTTCGGCCGCCGTCTTGCGCCCCAGCGTCACCATCCAGTCGCGCGCCTCGTCAAGCTCACGTAGCGCCTGCATCATGATCCGGTGCTCGACCGGGCCACCCGCCGTCATCAGCGCCTCGAGCGGCGCCTTGGGGATCATGCACAGTTCAACGTCCGACGCCGTTTCCGCCGTCACCCGGCTTTCGCTGGCAAAGGGACGGCCCAGTAGATCGGGCGCAAACTGCAGCCCCACCACCTGCTGGCGCCCGTCTTCGAGCACCTTTGTCAGCTTCACCACGCCTTTGAGCACATTGGCATAGGCCGCGATCGGCATGGCGTCTGCCATGATCTCCTGCCCCGGCTCGCGCCGCACGCGCCGCGTATGCTTGGAAATGGCAAGCAGCTGCTCGGCGCTCATGGCCCCGCAAATACCCTGATGCCGCGCCTCACAACTCTGGCACAGGATCGGCAATTGCGAATTGTGGATGTCTTTGCGAACCGTCTGCATGGATCAAGCTCCTGACAGCGCATGAAATAGGCTCGCAGCGCTCAGAATATAATCAGGAGATTTGTCGCTGTGCCAACAGGTCGCATCGTTGAAGCCACAATTGTTTTCCCGACGACATCACCGGTGAGGAAAAGAAGTCTCTTCGCCTCTTGACCTTACCATGATGGGAAGGTCTATCTACATGAGGACGGAGTAAGAACCCATGACAGCACACGTCCATCACACCCATTCGCCTACCCCTGTTGCCATCGATATCGAAGGCATGACCTGCGCCTCCTGCGTGTCGCGGGTGGAGAAGGCGCTTCTAAAGGTTCCCGGCGTCGAGGCGGCATCAGTGAACCTTGCGACCGAACGCGCCACCGTGAGCGGCGGGCAAACCGAAGCCTTGCTGAAAGCCGTCGAAAAGGTCGGCTACAAGGGCAGCCTGCGTCAGCCCGATCACGCCGCGCACGATCATAGCCACCACCACGACGAAGACGCGGCCATCCTCCGCCGCGACGTCATCATCGCCGCCATCCCGACCGTGCCGCTTTTCGCGGTCGAAATGCTCGGCCACCTCTACATGCCCTTCCACATGTGGCTGATGTCCGTCGGCTCGATGGACGTCCTCTACGTCACCTATTTCATCCTCGCGAGTTTCGTGCTCTTCGTCCCCGGTCTGCGCTTCTTCAAGGTCGGCATCCCCGCCCTCCTCCGCGGCGCGCCCGAGATGAATTCGCTCGTCGCCCTCGGCGCCGGTGCAGCCTGGCTCTTCTCCACCGTCGTCACCTTCGCCCCCCAGCTCGTGCCGGCCGAAACGCGCTATGTCTATTTCGAAGCTGCCGCCGTCATCGTCACGCTGATCCTTGTCGGCCGCTGGCTCGAAGCCATTGCCAAGGGCCGCACCGGCGAAGCCATCCAGCGCCTCGTGCGCGAACAGGCGAAAACCGCCCGCGTCGAGCACAATGGCATGGTCCATGAAATGCCGATCGAACAGGTGAAGGTTGGCGACATCATCGTCGTCCGCCCCGGCGAAAAGATCGCCGTCGATGGTGAACTCGTTGACGGCACCAGCCACGTCAACGAATCCATGATCTCCGGCGAACCCCTGCCCGTCTCAAAGAAAGCCGGCGACACCGTCATCGGCGGCACGCTCAACACTTCGGGCAGTTTTCGTTTCCGCGCCACCAAGGTCGGCGGCGATACCATGCTGGCCCAGATCATCCGCATGGTCGAAGAGGCCCAGGGCGGCAAGCTGCCGATCCAGCGTACCGTCGACCTCATCACCGCCTGGTTCGTGCCCGCCGTCATGGCCCTCGCCGCGCTCACTTTCATAGTCTGGTTCGTCTGGGGGCCCGATCCCGCAGCAACCTTCGGCTTCGTCAATGCCGTCGCCGTGCTGATCATCGCCTGCCCCTGCGCCATGGGCCTTGCCACGCCGACGTCCATTATGGTCGGCACCGGCCGCGCCGCCGAGCTCGGCGTGCTCTTCCGCAAAAGCGAAGCCCTGCAGCGCCTGCGCGATGCCGATGTCGTTGCCTTCGATAAGACCGGCACGCTCACCGAGGGCAAGCCTGTTCTCACGGACCTCATCCTCGACGATGATTTCGAGCATGACGAGGTTCTGTCGCTGGTCGCCGCCGCCGAAAGCCGCTCCGAGCATCCGATTGCCCTGGCCATCGTTGCCGCTGCCGCCAAGGCAGGCCTAACCCTGCCCGAGTTGGAAAACTTCGACTCCGACCCCGGCCACGGCGTCGTCACCACTATTGGTGGCCGCAAGGTACAGGTCGGCTCCGCCCGCATGATGGCAGGTCTCGACCTGTCCGACTTTGCCGAGACACTTCAGCGCCTCGCCGACGAAGGCAAGACCCCTGTCTTTGCCGCAGTGGATGGAAAAATCGCCGCCGCCATCGTCGTCGCCGACGTCGTAAAACCCTCCAGCAAGGCCGTCGTCGCGCGCCTTCATGCCATGGGCCTCAAAACGGCAATGATCTCGGGCGACAACAAGCGCACCGCCGCCGCCATAGCCGCCCAGCTCGGTATCGACGAGGTGCAGGCCGAAGTCCTCCCCGCCGACAAGGTCGCCGCCATCAAGGCTCTCCGCGGCGGCGGCCGCACCGTCGCCTATGTCGGCGACGGCATCAATGACGCCCCGGCCCTCGCCGAAGCCGACATCGGTATTGCCGTCGGCACGGGCACCGACGCCGCGATCGAAAGCGCCGACGTCGTCCTCCTCGGCGGCAATTTGCAGGGCGTGCTCAACGCCCTGACGGTCAGCCGCGCCACGATGAAAAACATCTGGGAGAACCTCTTCTGGGCCTTTGGCTACAATGCCTTGCTCATTCCGGTTGCCGCGGGCGTTCTCTATCCCGCCTTCGGCATTCTGCTTTCGCCCATGCTCGGCGCTGGGGCCATGGCCCTCTCCTCGGTCTTCGTCGTCGGCAACGCCCAGCGCCTGCGCGCCATCAAGGGAGAACATGCATGAATATCGGCCAGGCCGCCGACGCCTCGGGCGTATCGGCGAAAATGATCCGCTATTATGAGCAGATCGGCCTCATTCGCCCGCCCTCGCGCACCGGCAGCAATTATCGCGTCTATGGCGGCGACGAGGTGCACGTCCTGCGCTTCATCCGCCGCTCGCGCACCCTGGGGTTTTCCATCGAGGAAACCAGCGCCCTCCTCGCCCTCTGGCAGGACAAGACCCGTGCCAGCGGCGAAGTGCGTGACATCGCCTCAGGCCACATATCGGCGCTCGAAACCAAGATTGCGGAACTGGAATCCATGGTCGGGACATTGAAGCATCTCGTCCATTGCTGCCACGGCGACAACCGCCCCGATTGCCCCATTCTCGACGACCTCGCCGGGACACATTCCAAGACCAAAGGACACTGACATGGCCGACAAAACCATTTTCACCGTCAACGACATGACCTGCAGCCACTGCGTCGGCACCGTCCGCAAGGCGCTCGAAGAGGCGCTCCCAGGCGCCGAAATCAGCGTCGACCTCGATACCCACAAAGTGAGTTTTACTGGCGACCGCGCCAAGGGCGAAGAGGCGATCAAGGAGGCGGGCTACACGCCGGAAGCGGTCTGAACCACCGGCCCCAACCGAATTCGCCACGGCGAATTCGGTGCCCCCCTCGCCCCTTGAGGGAGAGGGACAGGATTTTCGCGTTCAGCGAAAATCCAGGGTGAGGGGTATTCTATCCTCCGCAGAGGAGCGAGTGAGGTCACCGCAAGAATACCCCTCATCCTCCCCTTCGGGGCACCTTCTCCCTCAAGGGGAGAAGGGAGAACGCGGCTCCCGTGGTTTACTCCCAATCCCCCTCCACAAACCGCCCAAGCTTATCAAGCAGCTCATTTGTCCCCTCTTCCCTCAGCCGCCCGCCATCATCGAACCCATCGAGATAGGCGCCCATTTCCGTCATTTTCAGCACCGTGAAATCGCCATCCGCGGTCAGCTCAAACGTCGAGACCGACACCGAAATCCGCACGTCGTCCAGCGTCATGAAATAGGAATAGACGATCCGCTCATTGGGCACGATGTCCTGATAAACCGCCCGAAACGCATGCACCGGCCCGCCTACGGGACCACCAATGCTGGTTTCCACCCCGCCAATGCGGAAATCCATGGTCTGTTCGTCCTTGCCCCAGGTCTCGGGCGGGGTGAACCACTGCGCCTTGGCGCCGGGCTCGGACAGCGCGCGATAGACCCGCGCCGCGCTCGCCTTGTAGCGGCGCTCCAGCACAAAGGTCGCGTGGCTGACGCTGCGCTGTTTTTCGCTCATTTGCCCTCTTCCTCGTCGGCCGTCGCCGCCAGATATTCGCCCAGCCGATCGAGCCGGTTTACCCACAGGGTCCGGCGTTCATTGAGCCATTGCTCGGCCTGGCTCAGCGCTTCCGGCTCGATCTTGCAGGTGCGCACGCGCCCCACTTTCTGCGAGGAAACCAGCCCGCTCGCTTCCAGTGCCTGCAGGTGCTGCACGACGGCGGGCAGTGACATGTCGAAGGGTTTGGCCAGTTCACTGACCGAGGCCGGACCGCGGCTGAGGCGGTCGATCATCGCCCGCCGCGTCGGGTCGGCCAGCGCCTGGAACATCAGGTCGAACTTGGGATTTTGGTTAAGCATGGAATTAAGTAACAATTCCGCCAGTTGCGTGTCAACGGCGCTTGACCTTGCCATCTGGCAAGCCCGCAATTGTGTGGGGCATAACCAAAAGGTGGCCCAATGAAAACCGCTTCCCTCGCTCTCGCCTTCGCCCTTTTCGCCCTTCCGGCCCACGCTCAGGACGCCCATGCCGGCCATGGCGCAACCGCCGCCAGCGAGTCGGCCGCAACCATCGGCTATCGCGACGCCAATGCGCGCATGCACGAGGGCATGGACATTGAGTTTTCGGGCGATGCCGACGCTGATTTCATCCGCAGCATGATCCCGCATCACCAAGGCGCCATCGACATGGCCCGCGTCGTGCTCGAACACGGCAGCGATCCCGAGGTCCGTAAGCTAGCCGAAGAGGTCATCACGGCTCAGGAAGGCGAAATCGTCTGGATGCAAGAGTGGCTGAAAGCCAAGGGCCTGTAAGACCGCAAAGCGCCGTCCCCGACACCACGCACAAACTCGATTGTCACCCCGGCGAAGGCCGGGGCCCATCCTGAGATCTCGAGATGGATCCCGGCCTTCGCCGGGGTGACAGCTGGTGGTACCCTACCCCACCCGCGCCACGGAGTTTCGCACGATCAACTCGGCCCTGAGCAGCACCTGTTGCTCGTGCGGCTTTTCGCCCGCCAGCAGTTGCAGCAGCAGTTCCATCGCCGCCTCGCCGATCCGGTGGCGCGGCTGCTTCATCGTCGTCAGTGAGGGCGTCACAAAACTCGAAAACGAAATATCGTCAAAACCCATGATGGAGAACTGCCGCGGCAGATCATAGTGCCGCGCATTGAGCGAGATGATCACCCCGAGCGCCGTCGCGTCGTTGACGCAGAAGAACGCCGTCGGCAGCACATCGCGCACGAACATCAGTTCCGCCGCCGCGCGCCCGCTCTCGGTCGTGCCATCGCCATCGATGATCATGCGCGGATCGACCGCGATCCCGGCCCCCGCCAGCGCCTTGCGATAGCCCTCTTCCCGCAGGCGATTGACCTCGCGGCTGCCTGATCGCCCGACAAAGGCGATGCGCTTGTGCCCCTGCGAGATCAGGTGCTCGGTGGCTATCCGCGCGCCCTCAAAATTGTCGACACCGACAAAGGGCACGTCGGCATTGGGCACCGGCTCGTTGACCGCCACCATGGGCGGCAAGCGCCCCTCCGTCCCATCTTGCCCAAAGCCATAGGGCAAGTGTCCGGTGAAAAGGATCAGCCCATCCGCCTGATTGGAGCTGATGAAGCGCAGATAATCCGTCTCGCGGCTAGCGTCGTTCTGCGTATTGCCGATGAGTACGCCATAGCCGCGCTTGCTGGCCTCGGTTTCGAGCCCCACCAGAATATTGGAAAAGTTCGGGTCGCCCACGTCGGGCGCGAGGATCAGAATCATGTTGGATCGCCGCATGCGCAGCGACCGGGCCATGGCATTGGTGGTGTAGCCGGTGCGGGCGATCGCCTCGGTCACCTTGCGGCGCGTTTCGTCGGCAACCTTGGTGGGCTCGTTGAGGGCGCGACTGACCGTGGCGATGGATACGCCGGCAAGTGCCGCAACGTCTTCTATCGTAGCCAGTTTCTGGTGCTGCACTCGTAAAGCCCCGCACACAACTGGCGCCCGTTTCCCTGCCTCTAGCAGATGCAACGCGGAGCGCCAGACCCTCCCCAGAGGCTTACCCTCTTTTGCCTCTGTGTAAACCTTTACATCATTCATGAAAACCTTTACATCATCACATCAGGGACGAAGAGCCGGGTCAACGGGCCGCGTCCAGGGGAGGGGTTTTGCGATGTCATCAGCCGAAGGCACACTTGCGCCTGCCGTTCTGTCGGCCAATCGCATTTCCAAATCCTTTGGCGAAATCCCGGTGCTGTTCAGCATCGATTTCGACATCAAGCCCGGCGAAGTGCACGCCATCATCGGCGAAAACGGCGCGGGCAAATCCACCCTCATAAAAATCCTCTCGGGCATCGAACAGCCGACCTCGGGCTCCATCACCTATGATGGCGAAACCGTCACCTTGCCGCCCGATGGCAAGGCGGAAGCCATGGGCATCGTGCTCATCCACCAGGAACTGAACCTGGCCGAACACCTCACTGCCTCTGAGTCCATCTTCCTCGGCCGCGAGATCAAGCGTTTCGGTTTTCTCGACCTCGGCGCGATGCGCAGCAAAGCCGCTGAACTGATGGACACGCTGCACGTCCGCGTCGATCCCGATGATCGCATCAACACCCTCTCGGTCGCCGACAAGCAAATGGTCGAGATCGCCAAGGCCATCAGCCGCGATGCGCGGGTCCTGATCATGGACGAGCCCACGGCCGTCCTCTCAGTCGCCGAAACCCAGACCCTTTTCGAGCAGATCCGCCGCCTCACTGCGCGCGGTGTCGCCGTCATCTTCATCTCGCACAAGCTCGACGAGATCATGGAGCTGGCCGACCGCGTCACCGTTCTCCGCGACGGGCAGTTGATCGCCACCGTCGGCACCGAGGCACTGACCCCCGACTCCATCGCCCAGATGATGGTCGGCCGCGAACTCTCCAACCTCTATCCACCCAAGCACGAACCCGATGTCGATGCGCCCGTCGTCCTTGGCGTGCGCAATCTCACCGCCAAGGGCGTTCGGGATATTTCCTTTGACCTGAAGCGCGGTGAAATTCTCGGCTTTGCCGGCCTTATCGGCTCGGGTCGCACCGCTGTCGCCGAGGCCATTGTCGGCCTCACCCACCGCACCGGCGGCGACATAACGCTCGATGGCAAACCGGTCAATTTCACCCAAGTGGCCCAGTCGGTCGATGCAGGCCTTGCCTATATGACCAAGGACCGCAAGGGCAAAGGCCTCTTGCTCAATATGGGTCTGCGGCCAAACCTGACTCTCCTCACGCTCAAAAAACACATCAAGGGCGGCTTCCTCGATGGGGCGAGCGAAGACCGCGCCCTCGAGCGCGCCGTCCGCCGGTTCGATATCCGCGCCCGCGATGCTTCCGTCGCCGTCGGCCGGCTTTCCGGCGGCAACCAGCAAAAGCTTATGCTGGGCAAGACCATGGAGAGCGAGCCCGAGATCGTCATCATGGACGAGCCGACCCGCGGTATCGATGTCGGCACCAAGCAGCAGATCTATCACATCATCGCGGCCCTCGCCGCCGAGGGCAAATCGATCATCCTCATCTCCTCGGAAATGCAGGAAGTGATCGGCCTTAGCCACCGCGTGGTGGTGATGCGCGAAGGCCGCCTGACGGGCGTGCTTGAAGGCGCAGAAATAACCGAAGCAGAAATCATGCGGTACGCCGCGGGCATCAAGCAGAGTGGAAACGATGAGCGTATCAGCGCCTGATATTCCGGCAAAAACCAAGCGCGGGTTTCGCCTCGATCTCAAAACGGTCGGGCCGCTGCTTGCGCTCGCCCTTCTGGTCTTGCTCGGCATCTCGCTCAACGAGAATTTCCTGAGCTACAATAACCTGACCAATGTCCTCGCGCGGTCGAGCTTCATCGGCATCATCGCCATCGGCGCCACCTTCGTCATCACCGCCGGCGGGCTAGATCTCTCCGTCGGTTCCATGGCCGCGGTCATTGCCGGCGTCATGATCATGGTGATGAATTGGCTGATCCCCACCATGGGCATCGGCTGGGGCGTGGTGCTGGCCGGCATGGCCACCGGCATTCTCCTCGGCGGCGTCGCCGGCACGTTTAACGGCATGATGATCACCCGAGGGCGCATCGAAGCCTTTATCGTCACCCTCGGCACGATGGGCATCTTCCGTTCGCTCGTGACGTTCCTTGCCAATGGCGGCACACTATCGCTCAATTTCCAGGTCGCCGACGTCTATCGCCCGGTCTACTACGACGGCCTTCTGGGCGTGCCGTGGCCGATCATCGTCTTCGCGCTCGTGGCCATCGCTGGCGAAATCACCATGCGCTACACCGCCTTCGGCCGCTATTGCGCCGCCATCGGCTCCAATGAGCAGGTGGCCCGCTATTCCTCGATCAATGTCGATAACGTCCGCCTTCTGACCTACATCCTGCAAGGCGTTCTGGTCGGCGTCGCCGTGTTGCTCTATGTGCCCCGCCTCGGCTCGGCCTCCAGCACCACGGGCGTCCTCTGGGAACTCGAAGCCATTGCCGGCGTGATCATCGGCGGCACCACCCTCAAGGGCGGCTATGGCCGCATCTGGGGCACCGTCGTCGGCGTCGTCATTCTCGGGTTGATCGGCAATATCCTTAATCTCCAAAACCTCATCAGCCCCTATCTCAACGGGGCATTCCAGGGCGTCATCATCATTCTCGCGGTCATGCTGCAACGCGGCCGCAAGAACGCCTAGAGCGCTTTCGGCAAAAGTTTACATCGCCCAAAAAGGGCATTTCGGGAGGACTACGAATGAAACTGGCAAAATCCCTTCTGGCATCGGCCGTTATCGCCGGCAGCCTCACGGGCGCAGTCATTGCCCAGGACAAGGTGACCATCGGCGTTTCCGTGCCGGCGGCCGACCATGGCTGGACCGGTGGCGTCAATTACTTCGCCCAGGACGCCATCAAGCGCCTCGGCACCACCTATCCGAACGTCGAGTTCGTCTTCGCTTCGGCGCCTGATGCGCCCAAGCAGATCGCCGATATCGAAGACATGGTTTCCACGCGCGGCATCGACGCCCTCGTCATCCTGCCCGGCGATCCGGACGCCATGACCTCGGCCATCAAGCAGGTCAAGGACGCCGGCAAGTTCGTCACCGTCGTTGATCGCCAACTCTCGATCGATGGTGTCGAAGACCTCTATGTCGCCGGCGACAATCCGGGCCTCGGCGCCAATGCTGCTGCCTATATCAAGGAACAGCTGCCCGAAGGCGGTAACATCGTCATCCTCCGCGGCCTGCCGATCCCGATCGATCAGCAGCGTTTCGATGGTTTCATGTCGGGGATCGAAGGCTCCAACATCACCGTTCTCGACGACGAATTCGCCAACTGGAACCGCGATGACGGCTTTAAGGTCATGCAGGACTTCCTGACCCGCTTCCCCGACATCAAGGCAGTGTGGACCCAGGACGACGACATCTCGCTCGGTGCCATCGAAGCCATCAAGCAGGCTGGCCGTGACAAGGATATGTTCATCGTCGGCGGCGCCGGCATGCAGCAGATCCTGCAGGCCGTGGCCGATGGCTCTGCCCTGACCCCGGTCGATGTTTCCTACAGCCCGGCCATGATCGCCACGGCGATCGAGCTGACGACGTCCCACCTTGTGGGCGGCGTCCACGTCAACGGCCGTTTCGTCCTCGAATCGACCCTGATCACCAAGGACAACGCTGCCGAGTTCCTCGATCCTAACAGCCCGTTCTAAGACGAACTGAAACAGCAAAAGCAAAGGGCGCCTAGGCGCCCTTTGTCGTTTCAGCAGTAGCTCCCACCATGAGGGCTACTGACCGCCAAACACCCCTAGGCAATCGCCGCCAGTTCGCGTTCCTCTTCCCATTCCATCCGCCCCGGCCGGCCCAGCAAAAAGCCCTGCGCCTCGTTGCAGCCTTCGAGCCGCAGCACGTCGAGTTGTTCGCGCGTCTCGACACCCTCGGCTAGCACCGGCACGGAAAGGCTGCGGCCCAGCGCCAGAATGGCGCGCACGATGGCCTTGGACTGCTCGGAATGTTCGACCTCGGCCATGAAGGAGCGGTCGAGCTTGATCTTGTCGAAGGGGAAGCTGCGCAGGGTTTCGAGCGAGGAATAGCCCGTGCCGAAGTCGTCGATGGCAATGGAAACGCCCATGGCGCGAATCTGGCGCAGCGCATTGAGCGCCCGCTTCTTGTCCGAAATGATGGCGGTTTCGGTCACTTCCAGTTCCAGCCGCTCCGGGGCAAGGCCGGTTTGATAAAGCACCATTTTGACGAGATCGACGAGATCGGCCTGGGCCAGTTGCAGCGCCGAAACATTGACTGCGATCTTGTAAGGATCAGGCCAGCTGGCCGCTTCCTCACAGGCCATGCGCAAGACCCAGGCGCCGATGGCATTGATGGCGCCGCATTCTTCGGCCACCGGAATGAAATCGGCGGGCGATACGGGGCCATGCCCCGGCCGGTCCCAGCGCAACAAGACCTCAAAGCCGGTAATAGCGTCCGTCGCGACCGATTTCTGAACCTGATAGGCCAGATCGAAGCCGCCGATATCGATCGCCTCCCAGAGGTCCTTGGCCATGGAGCGGCGCTGGCGCGCGCTCTCGTCCATGCCGCTTTCATAGTAGCAGATACGGGCCTCGAAATCGGCCTTGGCCCGATACATGGCGAGGTCGGCATTGCTGAGCAATTTTGAGCGATCCGCGCCGTCCTGCGGATAGGTGGCGACCCCGATGCTGCCGCTCGTGGCCACTTGAATATCCTGATAATCGACTACGCCGAACAGCACGCCCTCGATGCGATGGAGGAAGTCGCGCAACTGGTCGATGCTGCCAAAGGGCTTTAGCGCCGCAAATTCGTCGCCACCGAGGCGCGCCACGACTTCGCCGGGCTTCAATACGGCGGTGAAGCGTTCGGCGAGAACGCGCAACACCTGATCGCCGGTCGCGTGGCCATAGCTGTCATTGATGTCCTTGAAGCGGTCGAGGTCCACGGCGACCACCCCGACCTGCCCGCCCTCTTCGCCGGCCTCACTCAAAGCCCGTTCAAAGAGATCATCGAACCGGGCGCGATTGGGCAGACCCGTCAGCGTGTCATGCTGGGCGAGATGGGCAATAGCCGCCTCGCTGCGCTTGCTCTCGGAAATATCCTCCATCAGCGTCACCCAGCGCCCGTCGCCGGTCGGGTTGTGCTGCACGCGCAGGAAGCGCTGACCATCGAAGCTATGCACGGTCTGGCCGCCCCGCGCCGCCAGTCCGCGATGTTCGGCGGCAAGGGCCGCGGCGAGATCGGGCCGCGCCGCCGCATCCCCGGATGCGACCCGGCGGCTTGCCACCTCGCAAATCACCTCGAGCGTCCGCCCTTCAAGATCGGTCCCGGCCGGTAGCGAGAGCAGTTCGACCAGCCGGTCATTGTAGAGCAGCACGCGGCCGTCGGCCGAAAACAGCGCCAGCCCCTGCCCCATATGCGTCAGCGCCAGTTCAAGCTTCTGGCTTACCGAGGCAAGCCGGTCAGCATCGGCCTTTTGGCGCAGGTCCTCGCGCTCGGTCCGGCGACGGTCGGCTTCATCGAGCACGATACTGCCCAGCGCCGCGCCCAGAATAAAGAGCGTGATCAGCGCCACGATGACCGACATCACGCCGCCATCGATTTCCGCGCCGTCATGCAGCAGCGGCAGGCAATTGCTGAAATCCGCCGCGCCCATGGCGGTAAAATGCATGGCGCAGATCGCCAGCGTCAGTAGACCCGCGCCGGAAAACAGGCGTGCGCGCCCCGCGCCCATGGCCGTGACTACGGCAAGGCCGGAGATGACGATACCGGCCAGGATCGAGAGCCCCACAAGCCCATTGTTCCAGAGCAATTGTCCCTCGAGCAGCAGAGCCGCGATGCCGACATAGTGCATGGAGGAAATGCCGACGCCGATCACCGCGCCACCCAGAAACCGGTCGGCGGTTCCGGTCGCGCGGATCGCCATGGCAAGGCCGGCGCCGCAAATCCCAATGGCAATCAGCAGCGAAACGCCGGTGAGCAGGATGTCATATTGCAGCGCAAAGCCCGGCCGGAAGGCGAGCATGGCGACAAAATGCGTCGACCAGATCCCCAGCCCCACCGAAAGAGCCGAGACGGTCGTCCAGATCAGCCGCGCCCGCTTCTCCATTCGCATCGCGTGGCGCAACAGGCTTACGCAGGCATAGGCTGAAAGCAGGCAGACCAAAGCGGCAAGCGCGACGAAAACGAGATCATGGCCGCGGAAGAAAAAATCGAGAACGGCAAGCACGGCACACATCCGTAAAGTTACGGAGCGGACACTAGAAAGCCGCCCATTACGGATCGGTTACGCCGAACGCCTTTCGATCGGAATGCTGAACCGCCGGTAAAGTCGCGTTGCTAAACCGTGCCCTCATAGGCAATCACCGGCCCACCTGGCCCCTCGATCAGGCGGGCCCGCACGCCATAGACCTCGGCCAGCAGGTTTTCGCGTAAAACCTCGGCCGGCCGTCCTTCGGCCACCACCTGGCCCATATGCATGACCACCAGCCAATCGCAAAAGCGCAGCGCCAGATTGAGATCGTGCAGCGCCAGCAGCACCGTACCACCGGCCCCGGCAAGCTCGCCCAGAAGGTCCAGCACCTGCAATTGGGCGCGAATATCGAGATGGCTCGTCGGCTCGTCGAGCACCAGCAATTTCGGCTCCTGCGCCAGCGCCCGGGCAATATGCACCCGCTGCTGTTCCCCGCCCGAAAGCGTGTTGAACTGGCGCGTGGCAAAGCCGGCCATATCCACTTTTGCCAGCGCGCCCGCCACCAGTGCCTCGTCGTCGGCCCCGAGCCCCGCGGCCCACGTGGAAATATGCGGAATGCGCCCCAGCGCCACGACATCGGAAACGCTGAGCCGCTCCTCGGTGCTCGCCGATTGCTCGACATAGGCGCAGATACCGGCCCGCTCCCGCCTCCCCATAAGCGCAAGGTCCGCGCCGTCGAAATTCAGCGACCCGGCTTCCGGCCGCTCCAGACCCACGATGGCCGAAATCAGCGTCGATTTCCCAGCCCCGTTCGGCCCCACCAGCCCCGTCACTTTCCCCGCCGGCGCTGAAAAACCAGCATTGCCGACAATGCTCTTGCCGCCGCGGCTGATATCGACACCCGCAATTTTCAGCCCCTCCCTCATGTCACCCGCCTGAAGCGCATGAGGATCAGGAGGAAGGCCGGGGCCCCGACCAGCGCGGTGACAATGCCCACCGGCAATTCGCGCGGATCGAACAGCGTCCGCGCCATGGTGTCGGCCCAGAGCATGAAAATGGCGCCGACCAGCATGGAGAGCGGCAGCAGCCGTCCATGGCGCGAGCCCACCGCCAGCCGCACCGCATGCGGCACGACGAGCCCGACAAAGCCGATGGCCCCGCCAATGGCCACCATCACCCCTGTCAACAGCGCCGAAGCGCCGAGCAGCATCCAGCGCAGCCGCGCCACATCGACCCCAAGGCTCGCCGCCGCCTTGTCGCCAAAGGCAAAGGCATCGAGTCCCCGCGCCGAAATCAGCATGACCGGCGCGCAGACCAGAAGGCTCACCACCACCAGCCCCGCATCGAGCCAGCTCGACCCACTCAGCGAGCCCATGAGCCAGGAGAGGATTTCGCGATAGGAATCCCCCGTCGCCGACCAGAAAATGATGAAGGAGGTCGCAGCGGAAGCCAGAGCCGAAATGGAAATGCCCGCCAAAATGGCCCGCACCGGCGTCGCCCCACCCAACAAATGTGCAATGAACAGCGCCAGCACCAAAGCCGCCAGCGACCCCACAAAGGCCCCGATCGGCACCAGCAGCGCAAAACCCATCACCACCAGCGTCACCGCCCCCAGCGCCGCCCCGGATGACAGCCCCAACAAATACGGATCAGCCAGCGGATTGCGCGTCAGCGCCTGCATCACCACCCCAGCCAGCGCCAGCCCCGCCCCAACCCCCATGGCCGCGATGACCCTTGGCATGCGCAGGTCCCAGACAATAGCATCGCGCAAGCGCGACACCGGGCTGTCGGGCACGAACCCAAGATGGTGGAGGATCGTCGTCCAAACCTCGGTCGGCGTGATGTCGGCCGGGCCGAAGGTGACGGCAATGGTCGCACTTGCGATGAGCAGGAGCCACAGCGCGATATAGGCGGTGGTTTGGAGCGAGCGGGTCAAACGGAGCGTGGGGCAGACACCCCCTCCCAACCTCCCCCATCAAGGGGGAGGTGCAGATCGCGTTTGTGGCAACGTTTCATCGCATCCACAGGTGCGGCACCTCCCCCTTGATGGGGGAGGTTGGGAGGGGGTGACGCCGATCTCGCCCGGATCGCCAAACCTAAAACCTCAACCCAGCCAACTGCCCAGCCATATCCACCACCGCCGGGACATTCCTGATCCCCGCCTCGGACGCCGGGAACGGCACAACCAGATAGCGCTGATTGATCACCGCATCGAGTTTTGACGTAATCGGATTTTCCGCCAGCAGCTTCTTCTTCGCCTCCGCCGAGTTCCAGGCCGCATCGACCAGCACGATCACATCGGGATTGGCATCGACCACCGCTTCCCAACTCGCCGCCGTCCAGCCCTCGTCTACTCCGGCAAAAATATTCGTTAGGCCCAGCGCTTCCAGCATCATGGCCGGCGCGTTGCTCCCCGCGCCCACATAGGGTGCCTTGGTGCCCGAGGAATACCACACGGCGCTCAGCCCGCGCGTATCCCCCGTGACCCCAGCCAATGCCGCCTGCTGCTCTGCCACGAGCGCCCCCGCCCGGTCCTCGACATCAAAAATCGCCCCCATCTCGGCGATCTCGGCAAAGAGATGATCGAAACTCAGCTTTGCCGGTTTCACCGACCGACAGGCCGCTGGCGCCACATAGGACGTTACCCCAAGCTCAGCCAGCATCGGCCGCTCGCCGGCACCGTCGGCAGCAAAATTGCTCTCCCAGCCGCCATAGACGAAGTCCGGCTCGGTTTCGAGCACCACTTCCTGCGAAGGCAGTTTTTCCGACAGCACCGGAATGTCACTCCCGCCCAGCCCTTCGGGCAACGGCCCATCAAGGAACGCGAAGCCCACCACCTTGTCTCCAAGCCCCAGCGACAGCAGCAGTTCCGCCGCCGTCGACTTGATCGCCACCACGCGCTGTGGCGCCGCCTCAATGGTCAGCGGAAAGCCGCAATTGTCGAGGCTCAGCGGATAGTCGGTGGCTGAGGCCGGCACGGCAAGAAATCCGGCCGCCGCGGCGGCCAGCAGAGAAAGTGAATGACGCATGGTTCAGTCCTGCTTCTGCTCTTTCGAGCGTGCCTTTGAAGTATTTTTGGATTTCATCTCCGCCATCGCGGCGTCATAGCCAAGCTGATAGGCCTCGGCCGAGCCAAAGCGGAACATGTCGTCGTCGCCGGTTCGCACCAGGGTTCGCGCGCCCGGCGCATCGAGCCCCAGCACCAGCCGCCCCATGCCGCGGATCACCGCCACGGGAATGCCCGATGTCTTGCCTTTAACCAGATCCGCCGCCCCGGCCAGTTCGTCGGCGACCACCGCCATGGTCACATGCAACGGCCGCCCATTGGCATCATTGGCTCCGCGCAAATCATCGGTCAGCTGCAGCCCCGCCGCGCCGATGGCCAGATCCGTCTGCCCCACCCGCCAGGGCCGTCCCACCGTATCGGTCACGACAATCCCAAGCTCGACGCCAAATCTTTCCCGCAGCCCCGCACAGAGCGCCCGCGCCGAGCGGTCCGGGTCTTCCGGCAATTTCAGCGCAAAGCCCTCGGGCACATTGGACATGTCCAGCCCCGCCGCCGCCATGATCATGCCCTGCTTGGTTTCAACGATCCGCGTCACCCCGCCCGGATGCACTCGCTCGGCCACCACACGCACCGTGTCGTCAGCAATCGCCTTTTCGCGGTCCATGGCCGGCACCATTCGCCCTTCGGCCTTGGACACGATCTTGCTGGTCACCACCAGAATATCGCCGTCGGCCAGAGCATGCCCGGCGCCCATCCCGGCAATCGCCCCGCCGATCAGCGCCACGAGATCATCCCCGGCGGCAATTTCGGGAATGCCCGTCACACCCCAGGCGCTGAATGTTGGCACCGACATTTTGCTCTCCGTTAGCCCAGCGCCTTGAGGCGCGGCAGAATTTCCTTGGCATAGAGCGCCAGGAACCGGCTCTGGTCCGTGCCCGGCGCATGAAACACCAGATGATCGAACCCATAATCCATATAGGTCTTGATCGCGGCCACGTGCTCCTCGGGATCGCTCGACACGATCCAGCGCTTTGCCACCCGCTCGATCGGCAGCGCGTCCGCCAGCTTTTCCATCTCCCCGGCATCCTGCACCGAGTGTTTTTCTTCCGCCGACAGCGACAGCGCCGCCCAGTTCCGCGTATCGTTCAGCGCCCGCTCCGCATCGGTATCGAACGACACCTTCACCTCGATCATCCGCTCGAACGGTTTTCCCGACCGCGCCGATTCCTGCCGGCCTATCGCGACGTTGGGCAACAATTCATCGACATAGAGCGACGCCCCCTTGCCCGAGGTACAGATGAACCCATCGCCCTCGCGCCCGGCAAATTTCGCATTCAGCGGCCCGCCTGCCGCAATATAGATCGGCACCATGTCCTCGGGCTTGTCATAGATGGTCGCATTGACCGTCTTATAATACTGTCCCTCGAAGCTCACCCGATCCTCGCTCCAGAGCTGCCGGATCAATTTGATCGCCTCGCGCAACCGCGCCGAACGCTCCTTCAACTCGGGCCATTCGATGCCCGTCGCCGGCACTTCATTCAGCCCCTCGCCCGTCCCGACGCCGAGAATGACGCGCCCCGGAAACATCGCCCCCAGCGTCCCAAAAGCATGCGCCACCACCGACGGATGCAGTCGGAACGTCGGCGTCAGCACCGAAGTCCCGAGCACGATCTTTTCCGTCCGCGCCAATGCCGCCGCCATCCAGGCCGGCGCAAAGGGCGCATGTCCATCCGTATGTTTCCACGGCTGAAAATGATCGCTGATAAAAACGGAATCAAACCCCGCGCCTTCCGCCTCCACGGCAAATTGCAGCAACTTGTTCGGCCCAAACTGCTCCGCCGAAGCCTTATACCCAAAGCGCATTTTTTTGGTCCTCCAGAGTAGGTGCCAAGGCCACCACCCCCACCTAGCCTCCCCCTCTTAGGGGGAGGAACATATCGAGTTTGCCGCGACGTCCGTAAACCACCGGCAGATCCCTCCCCCTACCAGGGGGAGGCTAGGTGGGGGTCCTACCCCCTACCGAAACGCCGGAATGACATGCCGCCCGTACCCGGCAATGATCTCTTCCTCATCGCCACTATCGAGATAGATATTGAACTGTGTCACGCCCGCCGCTTCAAGCTCGCGGACCTTGGCCACATGCTCGTCCGGCTCGCCCAAAACGCAGAAACTCTCCACCACATCGTCGGTGATGAAATCGAGGAACGGATTATCCGCCTGCCCGTGCTTTGAATAATCATAGCCCCGGCGCTTTTCGATATAGCTCGTCAGGCTCTGCGGAACCTTGCCGCTCTCCGAGCCGTATTTTTCCACGATATCAGCCACGTGATTGCCCACCATGGCCGGGAACCATTTTACCTTCTCGATCGCCCGCTTGCGGTCGCCAAAATAGGCCGGTGCCGCCGCCATCGAGCGATAATTGGACATATCCTTGCCCGCCGCCGTGCCTGCCTCGATGCACTGGTCGGTGAACCATTTGCAAAGCCCGGGATCGGCAATCTGCAACACCACCCCATCGGCGCTCTCGCCCGCCGTCTTCAGCGCCAGGGGACCATAGGCGGCAATCCAGCTCGGCATTTCGTGGCCCACGGCCCAGGGAAATTTCACCGGCGCGGGGATTTCGCCATAGGAAACTTCCTCGCCACGCACCATGGCCTTGGTCTTGTCGATAAACTCGGCCACCCGCGCCAGCGTCGCCGGCTTCTTGCCCATGACGCGCATGGAGCTATCGCCGCGCCCCACCGCCAGATCAAACCGCCCGCCGCTCTGCTTGGAAAGCGAGCCAAAAATAGACGCCGCCACCGACCAGTCGCGCACATCAGGATTGGTCACCAGCGGCCCGAAGCGCAGTTTGCTCGTGTGCTCCATGCACATGGCAATCGCGGCATAACAATCGCGCCAGAGAATGTGCGAGTCATAGAACCAGCAATAATCGAAGCCCGCATACTCGGCCGCCCGCACCAGATAGCGCGCCCGGTCCGCCTCGATGAACCCCTTGAAGGTAATGCCGAATTCCATAGTCCCGTCCCCACGTTCCCTTCGGCCAATAAATTTGACCAGACGATCAAATTTTGACCGGACAATGCCGATTGTCAACGGCCTTTATCGCGGGAAACCGAGCGGCAGGGATCGCGTCTTCCTGGCAAATATGCGACTTGCCGAACCGATATCGCGGCCCTTGGGCTATCCTACGTGAATGCATGGTTGTACACCCCGAAAAAGCGGGAGCACCAATATGGCCTATTCGGTTGACCAGGTTTTGGACGAGGCCGGCGCCGGCCGTTTCCAGCGGCGGCTGCTCGGCATTTTCGGGCTCGTCTGGGCGGCCGATGCCATGCAGGTTCTGGCCGTCGGCTTTACCAGCGCTTCCATTGCAACGAGCTTCGGCATTTCCGTGCCCGAAGCCCTGCAGATCGGCACGCTGTTCTTCCTCGGCATGCTGATCGGCGCCAGTCTTTTCGGGCGCCTCGCCGACCGCTTCGGCCGCCGCCGCGTGCTGCTGATCACCGTTGCCTGCGATGCCGTCTTCGGCCTCCTCTCGGTGTTTGCGCCCAATCTCTTTGTGCTCTTCGCGCTGCGCTTTCTCACCGGCATTGCCGTCGGCGGCACCTTGCCGGTCGACTATGCAATGATGGCCGAGTTCCTGCCCGCTAGGAACCGCGGCCGCTGGCTCGTCATTCTCGAAGGGTTTTGGGCCGTCGGCACCGTGGCCGTCGCCCTCGCCGCCTGGACGGCCAGCCTTTATGTCACGACCGACGCCTGGCGCTGGATTTTCGCGGTCACCGCCCTGCCGGCCCTGATCGGCATCTGGCTGCGCCTCTGGGTCCCGGAATCCCCGCTCTATTTGCAGCGCCGCAATCGCCCGGACGAGCTCAAGGCGGTCCTCAACACCATTCTCGTGACCAACGGCAAGGCCGCGCTGCCGTCCGATGCCGTCATCGCGCCGCCTGCGGCCGAACCCATGGAGGGTATTTTCACCCCGGCTCTCCGCCGCCGCACCATTTCCATTCTGCTGGTCTGGTTCCTGGTGTCGATTTCCTATTATGGCATCTTCACCTGGCTGCCGGCGCGCCTCGCCCAGGATGGCTTTGGCTATGTGCGCGGCTATGGCTTCCTCGTCCTCGTCGCTTTTGCGCAAATCCCCGGCTATGCCCTTGCCGCCTGGGGCGTCGAAGCGGTGGGCCGCAAGCCGACCCTCGTCAGCTTCCTCTTCCTCAGCGCCGCCGGCTGTATCCTCTTTCTCCTTGCCAGCGACACCTATGTCGTCGGCGCCGCCATTCTCCTGATGAGCTTTGCGCTTCTCGGCACCTGGGGCGCGCTCTATGCCTTCACGCCCGAACTCTATCCCACCGTCTCCCGCGCCACCGGCATGGGCGCCGCCGGCGCCATGGCGCGCCTCGGCGGTCTCTTCGCCCCTTCGGTCATGACCCTGGTCTTCGTGCAGAATTTCACGCTTGCCATCGGCCTTTTCGCCGGCCTTCTCGTCCTCGGCGCTCTGGCCGCCACGTTCGTCGATACCGAGACCCGGCAGAAAGCGCTGACCTGACTTGGCGGCATGATTTTCCGGAGTTTTTCACACCGCTGATCATAACGCACAAAAGCTTGCGCGAAGCGCTTGAACCCACCGGCCCCGCCAGCTATAACGCCGCTCGTCGCGCATCGCCCTGGTCCGCCAGAGCATCCCGAGCGACATCCCTGACGGAGTATAGCGCAGCCTGGTAGCGCACCTGCTTCGGGAGCAGGGGGTCGAGTGTTCGAATCACTCTACTCCGACCAATCAAGCCCGGCCTCTCGCGAGGTCGGGCTTTTTCATGCCGACATCGCCCCCGTTCGGGATCAAATCCACCAAATTCGCCTCTACGCTCCCGCTCGGGAGCAAAAGATTGAAAAGGCCGTCGAGACGTGATAATGCTCCCGCTCGGGAACTACAGGACCTCCATATGCCGACGAGCGCCCCACCACAGGTCTCCACCGGAATAACCGGCAAGGTGCATCTCACTGCCAGAACGCTCCCTGACCTCGGAGCGCTCGTCACCCATACCCGCAAAGCCAGGCACTACTCGCAGCAGGACCTCGCCGATATCGCCGGCGTGGGCCGCAGGTTCTTGTCCGAACTCGAAGGCGGTAAGGCAACGGCCGAGATCGGCAAGGTGCTTCAAGTGCTCACCGCCCTCGGCATCGATGTCGAGCTTAGGGTCCGATGATGAAACTCGACGTGCGCCTTGATGGCTTTGACGCCCCGATCGGCCACCTGTCCTCCGACGACAAGGGCGCCGTCAGCTTTGCCTATGAGAGCGCCTACCTCGAGCAAAATGCCCCTGTAGCACTCTCCCTCTCGCTGCCGCTGGGCACGAACCCCTTCGACGACTTCGCCACCCGCGCCTTTTTCGACAACCTGCTCCAGGAGCGCGATACGGCTCGTGCCGACATTATCGCCAGATATCGCCTCGCCAATGACGACATCGCCGGCATCCTCTTCCACCTCGGCAAAGATTGCGCCGGCGCCGTTTCGGTCCTGCCCGAGGGCGCCCCCGCAACCAAGATGCCGGGCCGCCTCGACCGCGATTATCGCGCCTATAGCGACCAGGAACTCGCCGACATCCTAGAGGCCCTCTATAGGCGGCAACCCCTGCCGCAAGAGCTTGTCGACCCCTCCCCGCTTGCCGGCGTGCAAAGCAAGATCGCCGTCACGCGCCTGCCCGATGGGCGGCTTGCCGAGCCCCAAAACGGCGCACCGACGACCCATATCCTGAAAGTGCCGCAGGAAAGGCATGAGCGCGACGCAGCGCGCGAACACGTTGCCATGACCTTGTCAGCGGGCTTCGGATTTGAAACGGCGAAGACTGAGCTCCTGGACGTCTCGGGAATTCCCGCTTTGCTCGTCGAGCGCTTTGATCGCCGGACGCAGAATGGCAGCGTCACGCGCGTTCATCAGGAAGACTTCGCGCAGGCCCTCGGGCTTCCGGCCCGGCTGAAATACCAGCGTCCCGAGCGCGGCGCCAATGGCTTTCATGCAGCAGCCGTGCGCGATATCCTCGATCGAACGACCGATCCCGCCGGCGAACGCCTGAAATTTCTCAGCATCACTCTATTCGATATCCTCATCGGCAATGTGGATGGGCACGCCAAGAACTTTGGCCTGTTCCACCTGCCGGGCGGCCGGCTGATGACGACGCCGCGCTACGACGTCATGCCCACCATGCTCGACAGGCGAACCACCGATGAATTCGCCTACTTCCTTGGCGCCGCGACCGCACTCGACAAACTCGATGGCCCGGCCCTCGACCAATTCATGATCGATCTTGGCTTTGCCTCTGCGGCCGGCCGCAAGAGAATTCTTGGGCAAGCGCTCGACCGAACCATCGATGCGCTCAATGCAGAGATCACCGGGCTTGGACGCGACGACAAGGACTTCGGCGACCTGCTCGGCACCAATATTCGCACGCTCTGTCAAAACCTTCAGCGCGAGGCGCCGATCCCTGCGCGCGACCGGGATACCTTCGTCAGGTAAGCCGATCTCCTCCCGGGGTGTCATCTTCAGGCATCCCGGCTCGCTTCCGTCGCCCGCGCCAACTCAAAGGATTCCTCGTCGGTGAGTTGATTGGGCTTCGGCGCCAGTTCGCCCCATTGCGCCTGCCACAACTCGTCGCTCTGTAGCATGATCGCCACCTCGGAAAATCCATGCAGGGTTTTGGCTGCTTCCGCTGCCGCAAGTGCTTCGGCAGCCGAGGGGTAAGCCACTTCGTCGGCATCGACGTCGCCGCGAGAAGGCCACCAGACCGCCGCCACGATCTTGCCCTCGGCATCCCGCTCTATGCCTACCGTCACCGCATCCGCGGCGTCTTCGCCAATGGCGAGCGTTCGATATGTCGTCATGTCATCCTCGCTTTTGCAGCAACAAGCGCGCGGACAGGCATTTGTTCCCGCCGCACTGACCGCCACGCCGGAACCACCCTGCCCCCGCCCGCATTGCAGGCACACGCGATTGGAGGCCGGAATGCTGCGCCAGAATGTGATTTGGGATCGTATGCGGGCCGACGAGATCAGCGAGGCGCCGGGGCTCCACTATTCCTCCGATGCCGATAGCGGCTGGCACCGTCAGCGGCGCGGCAAGGGCTTTTCCTATATCGACGACAAAGGCCAGGCGCCCTCCCCCGAGCGCCGGAAACAGATCGAGGCCCTCGTCATCCCGCCAGCCTGGACTGACGTTTGGATCTGCGCCGACCCACAGGGCCATATCCAGGCCACAGGACGCGACGAGCGCGGCCGCAAGCAATATCGCTACCACGCCGATTGGACCGCCTCGCGCGCCAATACCAAATTCGACAATCTCGTGCCCTTTGCGCAAAAACTGCCGAGCCTCCGCCAACAGGTCGAGGCCGATCTACGGCGGCGGAGCATGGGCCTTGATCGCGTCGCCGCCTCCGTCGTCTGGCTCCTCGACAATAGCCTCATCCGCATCGGCAACCCGACCTATGCGCGCGACAACAAGAGCTTTGGTCTGACGACGCTGCGCAATCGCCACGTCGCCATTTCCGGCCAGACCCTCAAATTCCGCTTCAAGGGCAAATCGGGCAAGGAATGGAACCTGCAACTGGTCGACCGGCGCATGTCGCGCATCGTCAAATCCTTGCAGGACCTGCCCGGCCAGCACCTCTTTCAATATGAGGACGAGACCGGCTATCGCACCATCACCTCGCGCGACATCAACGATTACATCGCCGAGCATGCCGGGCCCGATTTCAGCTCCAAGCATTTTCGCACCTGGGCCGGTACGGTGCGGGCGTATGGCCTCCTCGCCGGCCAACCGGTGCCCGAAAGCAAGACCGCAAAGACCAAGGTGCTGACCGGCATTGTCGATGTCGTCGCCAATCGGCTGGGCAATACCCGCGCCGTCTGCCGCCAGAGCTATATCCACCCCGCGGTCTTTGAAAACTGGCAGGCCGGCGCGCTGAAGCTGGCGCCGCGCCTTCGCCCCATCGACGGTCTCGATGAAGACGAGCGCGCCGCACTGGCCTTTCTCAAGCGCCTCGGGCCCTGAAACAAAAAGGGCCGGCCCTTAGGCCAGCCCCCAAATTCCAAATATCGAGAGCGCTTAGCGCTTGCGGCCCATCAGGCTCCAGACGCCGGTCACGGTCAGCGCAGCCAGAGCCATCTTCAGCACGTCCCAGATGAGGAACGGCTGCACGGCGCCGGCCCATGCCGAAGCGACGACATTGGTCTGGTCGACCCACTGTGCCTGGCCCGAAAGCAGCAGCAGCCAGGCAAAGCCCAGCGCCAGCAGCACCGCTTCGCCAACCAGCATGGCGCCGAACAGCGTCAGCGGCTTGGCCGAAGCGCCGCGATCGGCGGCAAAGCCGATGATCCCGGCCATGAAGAGGAAACCGAGAAGGAAACCGCCGGTCGGTCCCATGAGATAGGGCAGGCCACCGCCAGCGGCGAAAACCGGCAGGCCCATGGCGCCCTGCGCCAGGTAGAGAGCGACGGTAGCGACGCCGATGCGCGCGCCGAAGGCAGCGGCAAGAGCGGCAATGGCAAGGCTCTGCAAGGTCACCGGAACCGGCCAGACCGGCACGTTGATCTTGGCAGCAATCGTGATCACCAGAGTGCCGAGCACCACGGTCGCGAGGTTGGTCGCGAGCTTTGCTGCATCGGACTTGGGCTGGAAGGCGCCGAGCAACGTATTGGGCGTGGTCAAAGTGACGGCCATTTCATACCTTTCTTGCAGAAGCCACGGTTGCGCCCTTGGGCGCGCCGTGTTCGATCGACATGTTCTAATCTGTCATTTTTGTTGGCGCAATGGTTCCGCTTTCCCCCCTCGCATTCGATACCAGCTTTCGCCCCGCCATCGGCGCCCGCGTGGACCTCGCCCCCGGCCTCGCCCGCATAACCGCGTCCAATGCCTCGCCCTACACCTTTACCGGCACCAATAGTTTTCTCATCGGCGTGGACAAGGTGGCGCTTGTCGATCCGGGCCCCGAAGATGCCACCCATCTCGAATCGCTCCACCGCGCTATCGCCGGCCGCCCCGTGACCGCCGTCCTCCTCACCCACACCCATCGCGACCACAGCGACTCTGCGGCTGGTCTCGCCCAACGCTACGGCGTCCCCCTCTGGTTCGGCGGCCAACATCGCCTCTCGCGCCCCCTCCGCCCGTTCGAACGCAACCCCATCAAGCGCTCCTGCGACTGGGATCTCATCCCCGACCGCACCCTGCACGATGGCGAGACAATTGAAGCCGGCGACTTGACCATCACGGTCCACACCACCCCCGGCCACTGCGCCAATCACCTGGCCTTCGGCCTGCCTGAAACCGATATCCTGCTCTCGGGCGACCATGTCATGGGCTGGAATTCCACCCTCGTCGCCGTCCCCGACGGCTCGATGGCGGATTATTTCGCCTCGCTCGAAAAAGTCATCGCCCTCCCCTACCGGCACTACCACCCCGCCCATGGCGGCCCCATCGCCGACGGCCCAGCTCATGCGGAGGCGCTCAAAGCCCACCGCCAGATGCGCAACGACCAGCTCCTCGCCGCCGTCGGCAACGGCGCGAAAACCCTCGGCGCTGTGGTCAAGGCGATCTACCCGACCCAGCCCCCAAAAATCCGCATGGCCGCAAGAATGACCATGCAGGCGCATGTCGAATACCTCGAAGAACGCGGCGCACTAAAAGTCAGCCGCAGAATTTTCGGAATGCGATTGGGTTTGGCGTAGACGCCGAGCCTTCCCTCGCCCCTTGAGGGAGAGGGACAGATTTTCTGCGTTCAGCAGAAAATCAGGGTGAGGGGTATTCTCTCCTCCGCAGAGGGGCTTGTAGGAGGGGACATAATACCTCCTCCCAACCGAATTGGGGCACCTTCTCCCTTACGGGGAGGAGAACTTCGCAGAGGTGTCAGTTCCGCTGAAACCCAACCGCGCCTTCGCGCCCCGTCTGTCCACGATGCCGCAGCATATGATCTGCCAGCACCAGCGCCATCATCGCCTCGCCCACCGGCACAGCGCGAATACCGACACACGGATCATGCCGCCCCTTGGTGATGATATCGACGTCCTCGTTCCCCACCGTCACCGTCTGGCGCGGCGTGATGATCGAGGATGTCGGCTTCACCGCAAAGCGGCAGACAATCGGGTCGCCATTGGAAATGCCGCCCAAAATCCCGCCAGCATGGTTGGACAGAAAATACGGCTGATCGGCCCCCGCCCGCATCTGATCGGCGTTTTCGACCCCCGTCAGCGCCGCCGCCCCAAAGCCATCGCCAATTTCCACGGCCTTCACCGCATTGATGCTCATCATGGCTGAGGCGAGATCCGCACTCAGCTTGCCATAGACCGGCGCACCCCAGCCCGCCGGCACGCCCTCGGCCACGACCTCGATGACCGCACCCACCGAATTGCCGTCCTTGCGGATGCCATCGAGATAGTCGGCCCAAAACGCTGCCGCCTTGGGATCGGCGCAAAAGAACGGGTTTTCGCCCACCTGATCCCAATCGAAATTGTTATAATCGATCTTGTGCGGCCCGACCTGCACCAGGCTGGCACGAATGGTCACCCCAGCCAGCACCTGCCGCGCCACGGCGCCCGCCGCAACCCGCGCCGCCGTTTCGCGCGCCGAAGTGCGCCCGCCGCCGCGATAGTCGCGAATGCCATATTTCTGGTCATAGGTGAAATCGGCATGGCCCGGACGATACTTGTCGCGGATTTCCGAATAGTCCTTGGAGCGCTGGTCGGTATTCTCGATCACCAGCGAAATCGGCGTCCCCGTCGTGCGCGGCCCATCGGTGCGCTCGTCCTCGAACACGCCCGAGAGGATTTTCACCTCGTCCGCCTCGCGCCGCTGCGTCGTATATTTGCTCTGGCCGGGCTTCCGCCGATCAAGATCGCGCTGGATGATTTCCGGGGTCAGCGTGATGCCCGGCGGGCAGCCATCGACCACCACGCCCAAAGCCGGCCCATGGCTTTCGCCCCAGGTGGTGAAACGGAAAAGCTGCCCGAACGTATTGAAAGACATGACCTGCCCCTTGTTGCCAGCGGTTCTAGGGACGGGAAGGCATCAGGTCAATCGACCTCGACATCCCAGGTGTTTTCCGCCGGATAAAGCGTCATCCGTCCGCCGGCGAAATGGGCAATGACACCCTGCGGAGGCGGCCAGTTCATTACTTCCTTGCGCGATGTGCCTTCCACCAGGTGCCAGAGCACCCGCAAGACGCCCCCATGGGCGACGACCACCGCGTGGTGGGTCAATTCCCGCGCAAAATCGAGCAGCCGAACCGCCACGTCGTCATAGTTCTCGCCATCCTCTGGGCGAAAATGCCAATAGCTCTCGTCGCGCTCGCCCGGCGCAAAGGCGGCCTGTTCGCGCGCGATTTCGGCATGCAACCGCCCCTCGAAAGCGCCGAACGAAATCTCGATCAGCCGCTTGTCGTGGATCACCGGCGGCAATTCCACCGCGAACGCCGCCCGCATGCGGTCCATGGTCTCCGAAGCCCGGCTCAGCGGGGAGGCAAACCAGTTGAGCGAGGCGGGATCGACCCCATCGCGCTCCAGCATTTCGCGCAGCAGCACGCCATTGGCGTCCGCCTGCCTCTGCCCCTTGCGGTTGAGCGGAATATCCTTGCTGCCCTGATAGCGCTGTTCGCGGTTCCAGTCGGTTTCGCCGTGGCGAGCGAAGTAAAAGTCCGGCCAATCGTGGGCAGTCATGTGCATAAACGCGCCAGCGCGGCGCGACCTTCAGCTAGAAGAAAGAGACGCCGCCACCCTAACCAATTTCGCCCGACATACCAGAGGGCAGCAGCGGAAAGCCGCTATGCGGCCAGCCTTGGTCTGGAGTCCTCAGGCGCCTTGTGGCAGAGGTGTGTCACCTGCCTTTTCGAGGTTCCCATGCCGCTCTCATCCGCCGAAATCGCCGCCGCTCTTAAAACCCTCGTTGGCGCCGATGCCGTCATCAGCGACACGGCCAGGATGGGCGCCTGGCTCAACGAACCGCGCAAACGCTTCCACAAGACCGCCGCCGCCGTCGTCACGCCGCCCAGTGTCGAAGCCCTGCAAGCCGTCGTCCGCTGGGCCAATGAAAACCGTGTCGGCATCATCCCCCAGGGCGGCAATACCGGCCTCGTCGGCGCGCAGGTTCCCCTCTATGGCACCGAAGTCATCGTCAGCCTCGCCCGCCTAGACCGCATTCGCTCCGTCGATACCGCCGCCGGCGTCATGACCGCCGAAGCCGGCGTTATCCTTGAAAACGCCCACAAGGCCGCCGAAGCCCAGGGCGCCATGTTTCCACTCTGGCTCGCCTCGCAAGGCTCGGCCCGCATCGGCGGCGTCCTCTCGTCCAATGCCGGCGGCGTCAACGTGCTCACCTATGGCAATGCCCGCGAACTCACCATGGGGGTCGAAGCCGTTCTCGCCGATGGCCGCCTCTACCGGGGCCTCAATGCGCTGAAGAAAGATAATACCGGCTACGACCTCAAGGACCTGCTCGTCGGCGCCGAAGGCACGCTGGGCATCATCACCGCCGCAACCCTCAAAATCTTCCCGCTGCCGGAAGACCACGAAACCGCCCTCGTCAACGTCGCCTCGCCCGAAGCCGCATTGGACGTTTTCCAACTGATGCGCCAGCGCCTCGGCAGCCGCCTCAATGCCTTCGAGCTGATCCCTCATATCGGCCTCGATTTCCAGCTGCGCCACGGCATGCTCGACGCCGACCCCACCGCCAGCCCCTCCTCCTGGTATGCGCTGATCGAGGTTACCCGCATGCCCGGCACGCCACCCGGCGCCCTCCAGTCCGCCCTCGAAGCGACCTTCGAAAAATCCCTGATTTCCGACGCCGTCATCGCCGAATCCCTCGCCGACCGCACCCGCATGTGGGCCTTTCGCGAGCAAATGAGCGAGTGCCAATCCAAGGAAGGCGCTTCGATCAAGCACGACGTCTCCGTGCCCATCGCCGCCGTCCCCGCCCTCATCGCCCTCGGCTCAGCCGCCGCCCAACGCCTCTCCCCCGGCATCCGCCCCGTTCCCTTCGGCCACATGGGCGACGGCAACATTCACTTCAATTTTTCCCAACCCGCCGGCGCTGATTCCAAGGCCTTCATGGCCCAATATGACGAGGCCCTCCACGAGGTCATTTATGAAGTTGTCCTCAAACTCGGCGGCTCCGTCTCAGCAGAACACGGCATCGGGCAGCTGAAAACGGACCTGCTGAAACAGGTAAAAGACCCCGTGGCGCTGGAGATGATGCGCGCCATCAAGACCGCGCTCGATCCCAATGGGATTCTCAATCCGGGAAAGATGCTGGGCTTCGAGCCGTCCTGAAAGGCATATTGCTCCGGTGGAGCGATATGAGGCGAGAAGGCCATGAGAGCTACGCTCGAATGGCGGGGGATCACCAACCGATGATGGTGTCGTCGTAGCGCTGCAGCACGCGATCCACGGTGACCAGCCGAAGCCCCTCCACCCGCGCCTGGGCGAGCATCAGGCGATCAAAGGGATCACCATGCAAATGCGGCAGGCCGCTGACTGCAATTGCATGTTCCGCTAGCACAGGTAGTAGCGCGAACGCGGCCTGCTCGAAATCCTTGCGCGCGAATTCAGCCGTGATTGGCATCCTGTCACCGCGTCCGAGTGAGGACTTGATGGCGATTTCCCAAAGCACCACTACCGAGACGAAAACCTCGTTGGCTGGATCGGTGATTAAATCCTGCACGCTCCCCGGAATGCGGTTTGGGCCGACGATGCTCCAGATCGCTACATGGGTATCAAGAAGAAGACGCATCGTCGTCGCCTTTACCCGGCGGGAAGATGTCGCCCTCCTGCATGATTTTGGCGATCTCGACGCTCGTCCGATCCCACTCGTCCCAGTCGATAGGATCGTATTTGCCCTCGGCCAATCCCAGCCGCCTTGGTTCCAGCCGCTTCTCGGCAATCGGCACGATCCGAGCTGCAGGCTTACCATTGCGTGCAATGATGATCTCAGCCTCCGCGCCGCTTTCGACAGCTTCGACAAGTTTTGAGAGCTGTGTCTTCGCCTCAAGCATATTGACTGTGGTCATCGCCCGACCTTCCTTAGCTAAGCTTAGCTAATGTAGTCCTGCTCCAAGGCTCATGCAAGCCGGTCACCCGAATGTGCCTTCTTGTAGGGCCAAGACGCCTGCCCCATCTCTCCCCCATGCTCCTCAATATCAACTTCCTCGACGACACCACGCGTCCACCCGTTCCGGTTCTCGAAAACCTCACCGAGGCCCAGCGCGCGCCCGGCCAGCATCTGCGCATGATCCACGATCACCTGCGCGACAATATGGTCACCCTCGGAAAACTCATCGAGCGCGCCAATGCCCGCCAGGCCACCCTCGCCGACATCGCCGCCGAGACGGACAATATGGCGATGGTCGCCAATTACCGGCGTTTTGGTAATCTCTGCGGCCAGCACTGCGGCATCGTGAATACCCATCACACGATCGAGGATCATCACCTCTTCCCCGTGCTCGCCCAGCAAGGCCCCGCCTTCAAAGCCATCGCCGACCGGTTGACCGCCGAGCATGTCGTCGTCCACGAACTGCTCGAACGCCTCGTCGATGCGCTCAATGCCCTTGCCAGGGAACCAAGCGAAACCCGCTTCCACGACGCGCGCGAAATCTATCACACGCTCGAACGCGTGCTCCTCTCCCACCTCGGCTGGGAAGAAGAAGCCATGGGCGACGCGCTGGGGTATTTTGAGATCATGTAGGCCCCTCACCCGTCTCGGGCTTCGCCCGATCCACCCTCTCCCCAAGCGGGAGAGGAATGGTGCCCACCTCTTATTCTTCTCCCCCTCGGGGAGAAGGTGGCCCGAAGGGCCGGATGAGGGGGATGTCAAAGCTAAAACAAATCCATCTGCCCACCACCGCCGACAACCTTCTTCGCCTTCACCACCACCGGCTCCGGCTTCTCCTCAGTCACTTCCACGATCAGCCCAGGATCATCATCCCGCGCCGAATTGACCCTTGTGGACACCGGATGAAACTTCAAAATCCCATCCTCGAGCGGCAGCGCCATCTGCGCTGCGTCCTCGGCCCGCACCTCGCGGACATTGAGCCAATCGTCGATCTGCTGGCGCCCCATAAGGATCGCCGGCATCCGGTCATGCACCACCGAAAGCTGCCGATTGGCCGGCACGGTAATGGTCGCAACGCTGTCGACCTCTTCACCCTCCGGCCCGCTCCAGGTCGCATAAAGCCCGGCCAGCGCCATGGGCTCACCGTCGGCGCGGGTGATATAATAAGGCCGCTTCTTCTTGTCGGGCCCCGTGTGCCATTCATAGTACCCACTCGCCGGCACCACGCAGCGTCCATGCTTCAGCGCATCGCGAAAGGCCGGTTTCTCGCGCATGCTTTCGGCCCGTGCATTGATCAGCAGTGGAAATTCGCGCGGGTCTTTCACCCAGCGCGGCACCAGACCCCAGCGCGCAAAATGCCCCTCCCGCCGTCCGCCCTCTTCCCAGATGGCGGCCACCGGCTGGGTCGGCGCCACATTATAGCGCGGCATCATCGGCAGCGTGTTCAGCAGTTGAAAGAGCTGCGCCATCATTTCGGGCGGCAAGGTCACCGCATAGCGTCCGCACATATTTTCTCTCGCTCGATCGCGCCCCCGCTTTCGCGGGAATGACACGGAGGATTAGAAACGGTTTGAGGGTACAAGTAGTGCCAGAAGTTCCGAATCGCAAACCAGCTCCGGCCATGACCGACCAACCAAACGCCGCCAGTGTCGGCATCGTACGCCACGGCAAAATCCTTCTGATCAAGCGCGCCTTTGCGCCCTACCAGAACCTCTGGACCTTTCCGGGCGGCCGCATGGAGCCGACCGAAACCATCGAGCAATGCGCCATTCGCGAGGTGCAGGAAGAGCTTGGCCTCACCGTCCGCAATCCGCGCCACGTCATGACCCAGTCCCTCGGCCGCGACGGCACCTATCGCCTCGCCGTCTTCACCACCACGGACTATGTGGGCACGGTGAAACCCTCCAACGAAATCCTCGACCACAAATGGGCCGATCCGGGCATGCTGATCGCGCTCCGCACCACGTCCCGCCTCGATGACGTGATCAAAGAGTGTTTTAAAACCCTGGGCCAAAGCTGGTAGATGGCCGGGATGATTACCTTGCTTCCGAATGATCGAGCTTGCGGCCCCACCCCCTCCCTCCTCCCCCCTCAAGGGGGAGGTGTCTGGCCGGTGCAAGAGGCGGCATGCAGTCACACACTCGATCGGCACCTCCCCCTTGATGGGGGAGGATGGGAGGGGGTGTCGGCACCAGCAGTTCTCAAGAAACTGCTCCTCCCCCTCCTCCTCGCCCTCTCCCTTTCTACCCCCGCTCTCGCCATCGACCCGCCCTATCAGCGCCAGATGGAACGCCTCGCCGAGGTCATGGGCTCGCTCTATTACCTCCAGCCCCTGTGCAAAACCGGCACTGAGGATTGGCGCGCGCAAATGTCCGAGTTGATCGCCCTCGACGAGCCCGACGAAGACCGCCGCCAGCGCCTCGCCGGCGCCTTCAACTCGGGCTATACCGGCTTCTCGCGCCTCCACCGCAATTGCACGCCGGCCTCGCGCGAGGCCCTCAGCCGCCTGCTCTTTGAAGCCCAGCAGCTTGCCCGCACCATCCATACGCGCTTTGCCGAATAGGCGGAGCGGGAAAAAGCTGCAATTGCCTACCTCCCGTTAACCTTCGGCTTACTTCTGCCGCGCCAATGGATGGGGTGCGTGCTACGGGATCAGGTATGAGCACCACCAAGTCAATCTTCTCGCCCGCCTCTGGCCAGGGTCCGTTCGAACAGGGCCAGGCCGAGCGTCAGATCGCGCTCGAATACCTGGCCGAGGCCTGGAACGAAGCCGAGGAAGATGGGCTCGAAACCGCCGCTTTGGCCCACGCTTCGCTCTTTGCCGCCCTTGCCACTTTCGTGCGCATGCATGGCGATGAAGCGACTGCCGAGCTTATCGCGCAGCTGCCCGACCGTATCCGCACCGGCGAATACAATCTCGAGCGCATCCTCCAGTAACCTCGTCCCGCCCTATTCGCCCATGGCGTGAGCGCGTTCGATCGCCAGCTCTTCCTTGGTCTTTGCCGGCGCGTTCTTGTCCTTCTTGGGTCCGCGCAGCAAGAGGATCAGCGGAATGGACGCCAGGCTCAACAGCAGCATCAGCCAGAAATCGTCGAGATAGGCGAGCATCGCCGCCTGTTTCTGCACGAGCCCGTTGACCATGGCGATGATCTGCCCACTCCCCGCAATCAGCCCCGGCATCTGCGTCTGCACTGCCATGGAATCGACCGTCAGCCGCTCGGCCAGTTCGGCATGGTTCACCTGCATCATATTGGCCAGCACCACCGAGACCAGCGAAATGCCGATCCCCTGCCCCATATTGCGCACCAGCGCGAACATGGCGGTGGCGTCGGCCCGCATCGCCGGCGCAATGGTCGCAAAAGCCATGGTCGAGAGCGGCACGAACAAAAAGCCCATGCCAAAGCCCTGCAGTGCCCCGGTGATGATAACGGGCCAATAGTCCATATCCGGGCTAAAACTGGTCATCTGCCAGAGCGAATAGCTCATCAGCACTGCCCCGATCAGCATCATGATGCGTGGATCGACCTTGCCGCTCGTCCGCCCCACGATCATCATCGAAACCAGCGTCGCCGCCCCGCGCGGCGCCATAAGCAGGCCGGTGAAAATCACAGAATAGCCCATCAGGTTCTGCAACATCGGCGGCAGTAGCGCGAGACCCGAAAACAGCGTGATCCCCATCACACCCATCAGCACCGAGCCGAGCGAAAAGTTGAAATCCCTAAACATTTTGAGGTCGACGAAGGGCTGCTTGGCCGTCAGCGAGTGCACAAGGAATACCCAGAGCCCGGCAATGACGATCCCCAGCTCGATCCAGGTTTCGACCGAATGGAACCAGTCATTCTCTGCCCCGCGATCGAGCATCAATTGCAGCGCGCCGACACCGAGCGCCAGCATGCCAAAACCGAAGAAATCGAAGCGCCGGTTTTTGACTTCGGTCTGGGGCATGAACAGCACCAGCATGGCGACGCAGAGCACGCCCACCGGCACATTGACCAAAAACACCCAGCGCCAGTCAAAGCTCTCGGTCAGCCAGCCGCCGAGCGAGGGCCCGATGATCGGGGCGACCATGATGCCCATGCCATAAATGGCCATGGCCTGGCCGATGCGTTCCTTGGGATTGATGTTGAGCAGCACCGTCTGCGCCAGCGGCGCGATCATGGCGCCGCACACGCCCTGCATCACGCGAAACAGCACCATTTCGGGCAGGCTCGAGGCAATACCGCAGAGCGCCGAGGCCACGGTGAACCCGATGACCGCGAACAGAAACAGCCGCCGCTGCCCCAGCCGGTCGCTCATCCAGCCGGTCATGGGCGTCGCGATAGCCGCCGCCACGATATAGGAGGTCAGAACCCAGGTGATTTCATTCTGCGACGCGCCAAGCGAGGCAGACATATGGGGCAGCGCCACATTGGCGATGGTGGTGTCGAGCACCTGCATAATGGTGCCGAGCATCAGCGCGAGAGTGAGCATGCCCTTGTTCTTGACGACAAGCGCGGGCTGGGAAAGCGTTTCGGCCATGCTGGCCTCCTGAGGGAAAAGGCGGACGGGCCCTTGGGCCCATCACATCAGAGCGGCTTGGCAGAACCGGTCATGCGCTCAAGCGTATTGGCGCCCGTATCGACGCTGACCAGCGCCGACATGCCCGAGCGCAGCAGTTCGGCCGATACGTCCCCATCAAAATCGACGCGCACGGGTATGCGCTGGGTCACCTTCACCCAGTTGCCGGTGGCGTTCTGGGCCGGGATCAGCGAAAATTCCGAGCCGGTCGCGGCGCCGATGCTGGTCACCGTGCCTTCAATGGCGTGGCCGGGAATAGCGTCGACCATCACCTCGGCATGCATGCCGACGTGAATGCCGGAAAGCTGGGTTTCCTTGAAATTGGCCTCCACCCAGCTCGACCGTGTTTCAACGAGGCTCGCAATGGTCGTGCCCGCGGCAACGAACTGGCCGACATTGAGGCTCGCCACCTGGCTGATCACGCCATCGGTCACCGCCACCACCTGGGTCTTGGCCAGATTGCGCTCGGCCAGGCTCACCTGCGCCAGCGCCGTCTTCACCGCCGGATGATCGTCCGTTGCAATATCGGCCTTGCCGCCGAGCGCCGCCGCCGCATTGTTCACCTGCTGCTGCGCCGTCGATACGGCATTGTCGGCCTGCTGCAATGAGAGTTTGGGGGTATCCAGCGTTGCCGTCGAAGCAATGCCCTGCTTGACCAGGCTGTCCTGCCGGTCAAAGGTCGACTGCTGGATGGCGAGCACATCGTTCGCCGCCTTCAGCGCCCGTTCGGCCGTGGCATAGGCCACTTTCAATTGCTCGACATTGACCCGCGCCGTGCCCAGAGCCGCATTGGCCTGTTCGAGCGCGATTTCATAGGGTTCGGCATCGATGGCGAAGATCGGGTCGCCGGCATGGACTTCCATGTTCTCGCTGACATTGACCGCGGTGATGCGACCGGCCACATCGGCCGAAATCGCCACCTTGGCCTGCTGCACATAGGCATTGTCGGTCTCTTCGAACCGGCCACCGGTCAGGTAGAAATAGCCGCCCGCAGCAACGAGCAGCACCGGCACGCTGACCATCAGCAAGAGACGGCCGGAGCGGCGCTTCTTCTTTGCCGGCTCCGCTGCGGTCACGGCGGCATCGACTGGGGTCACCTCACCAGCCTTGGGTTCGGGAGCATGGGCGTTCATCAGACTTCGTCCTTCGTTTCGGCGTCGCCGCCGGCAAGATTGTCTCGAATTTGTGCAAGACCCTCGATCAGGGCCTTCGTCGCCGTCGGCTCCATGCCGGCGATGGCGGTCTTGTAGAGTTCCACCCCGAGGCTCTCGACCATCTGGTAAAGCGCCAGCCCCTCGGCGGTCAGCGTCACGATCTTGGCGCGTCCGTCCTGCGGGTCGGGTTTGCGGCGCACCAGCTTGCGGTCCGAAAGCCGCTTCAAAATCGCGCTCAGGGTCATCGGATCGGTATCGATCGCCGCGGCCAGCGCCACCTGCGACATGCCGTCCTCGCGCCCGAGCTTGGTGATGATCCGCCATTGCGGCAGCGTCAGATCATGGCCGCGCGTCTGCTCCTCGAGCTGGCGGCGAAAAGCCTTCCCAACCTCGTGGATCAGATAAAAGATCGGCGCTGTCTCCATGCTTTTCATCGGGCGGGCCCAAATTTAATAAGCGGGCATATAATACGTCCACTTACTAAATGAAAGCGCGTCTTTGATGAATCAGTCATGCGCGGAACGCGGGGGCGGACGAAGGCCCCCCTCACAGTTGGGGCGCGCCTCTCGCCACCCCCACTCGATGTCACCCCGGCGAAGGCCGGGGCCCATCTCCCGCCGAACGGGAGCCGCGCCAGTGTAGGGAAACCGCTTCATCTCAGGATGGGCCCCGGCCTTCGCCGGGGTGACAACCTGTGAGAGGACCTACCCCAGAGCGGGCAGCGACTCTAAAAACCGCATCGGCTGCCCCTTGCTCGGCGCCGTCAATTCACCCTGCCACATCACCTTGTGCCCGCGCACCACCGTGCCGACCGGCCAGCCCGTCACCTCAACCCCATCATAAGGCGTCCACCCCGCGCGGCTCTTGATCCACTCATTGGTGATCGTCTCGCGCCGCTTCATATCCACAATCGTCAGGTCGGCATCATAGCCCACCGCAATCCGCCCCTTGCCGGCAATGCCAAACAACCGGTTCGGTCCATGGCTGGTCATATCGACAAAGCGCTGCAAGCTCAGTTTTCCCGCATTCACATGATCGAGCATGGTCGGCACCAGCGTCTGCACGCCCGTCATCCCTGAATGGCTGGCGGGATATTCATGGTCCTTTTCCTCGCGCGTATGCGGCGCATGATCGGACCCCAAAATATCGGCCACGCCATTGGCGACGCCCTTCCAGATGCCCTCCCGATGCGCCTTGTCGCGCACCGGCGGGTTCATCTGCGCATAGGTCCCAAGCCGCGTGTAGGCCGTCTCGTCCAGCGTTAGATGGTGCGGCGTCACTTCTACCGAAGCCACATCCTTATGCTCGGCCAGATAAACCATCTCTTCCTTGGTCGAGATATGCAGCACATGGATACGCTTGCCGGTTTTCCGCGCCAGATTGACCAGCCGCGTCGTGCAGCTCATCGCCACCTCGGGCGAGCGCCACACCGGATGGCTCGACGGATCGCCCGGCACGCGCAGGTGCTTACGCTCCTCGAGCATATATTCGTCTTCCGAGTGGAAGGCCGCGCGCCGCGAAATCGCGCGCAAAATGGCCTCAACCCCGGCATCGTCCTGCACCAGCAGCGAGCCCGTTGAAGACCCCATGAACACTTTCACACCGGCACAGCCCGGCAGCTTTTCGAGCATGCCGAGTTCGCCGACATTCTCGTGCGTCCCGCCGATATAGAAGGCAAAATCACAATGCATACGGTTCGTACCCGCCGCGATCTTGGCCTCGAACGTCTCGCGGCTCGTTGTCAGCGGATTGGTATTGGGCATTTCGAACACGCCCGTCACCCCACCCATGACCGCGCCGAGCGAACCGCTCTCCAGATCTTCCTTATGCGTCAGCCCCGGCTCGCGAAAATGCACCTGCGTATCGATCACACCGGGCAGAATATGCAGCCCCTTGCAGTCCACAATCTCTGCCGCATCGCCAGAAACGGCCCCCAGCGCCACGATCTTCCCGCCCTTGACCGCAATGTCGGCAAAACCCTCGCCGTCATGATTGACCACGGTCGCGTTCTTGAAAATCGTGTCATACTGCGCCATGTCTGCGGTCTCCGCTGGTTCCGGTTCAGGGCTGGTTTAGCGGAGGAAAACTCCGTGAGGCAAGGCATCATGACCATTCATCTGCGCAGTGACCGCGTCCTCTTCCGTTTTTCCGGTCCCGATGCGCATCGCCTCATCAACGACGTGGTGACTGGCGAAATCCCAGCCACCGGCAATGGCGAGGGTGAAGTCGCCGCCGCCTGGGCACTCCTTTCGCCGCAAGGCAAGATTCTTGCCGAGGGTCTGGCCGGACATGCGCAGGACGCGCTCTGGCTCGACGTGCATGAGTCGGTTGCCGACGACTTCTTCAAGCGTATGAAAATGTACCGGCTTCGCGCCAAGGTCGACATTGATGACCTGCGCGAAACGCACCGGGTAGGCTTCGCCCAGGATGTAGAACCCGAAGGCTTGCGCCACACCGACCGGCTGGGACCCATCGACATGGGGTGGCGCGTCATTGCACCAATTGAAGCCATTGCAGATTGGGTGCAGGACGACACTGCCTACCATCAGGAACGTATCGGCGTGGGCATTCTCCACCAGGGCAACGACTTCCCCGCCAACGACACCTTCGCCCACGATATCGGCATGGACATCCTCGACGGCATCGACTTCGTCAAAGGCTGCTATGTCGGCCAGGAAGTCGTCAGCCGCATGAAGCACCGCGGCACCGCCCGCCGCCGCCCCGTCATCGTCTCGGGTATCGACGCCCCCGCCGGCACCGCCGTCATCGCCGGCGGCCGCGAGGCCGGCACCATTGGCCAGGTGGTCAACGGAACCGCCGTCGCCATCCTCCGCCTCGACCGCATCACCGATGTCGCGGCAGCGACCGTCGATGGCAAACCGGTCACCCTCGCCCTCCCCATCTGGGCCACCTATCAGTTCGGCGAAGCTGTCACCGAAGACGCCGAATAATTTCGTTCTCCCGGTTAGACGGTGGCTCCCTCACCCCCTCCCATCCTCCCCCATCAAGGGGGAGGTGCAGAAGTGGTGCTCTTGGCGAGATGGTGCCCCAAACTCGATGCAACACCTCCCCTTGATGGGGGAGGATGGGAGGGGGTGTCGGCTCGCCCGGATCTCCAGGCGTAAACACAGAGACACTCCCCACCCTTTCACCAATCCTTCTCGAATCGGCCGCATCTGTTAGTGTCGACGGGAACAGTCTGCTAACGAACTCGACCCCTATGGCCCGCACAAGTTCACGTGCCTGGCAGCGCATGCTGTCGGGTCGTCGCCTCGATATTCTTGACCCTTCCCCCGTCGATGTGGAGCTTTCCGACATCGCGCACGGCCTCGCGCGCGTTGCCCGCTGGAATGGCCAAACCATTGGCGATTATCCCTTTTCCGTCGCGCAGCACTCCGTCCTCGTGCTCGAACTATTCCGCGCTGCAAACCCCGAGGCGGCGCCCGCGCACCTTCTCCAGACGCTCCTCCACGATGCGCCCGAATATGTCATGGGCGACATCATTTCCCCCTTCAAAACGGCGATGGGCGGAAACTACAAAGACGTCGAAAACCGTCTGCTTTCAGCCATTTACCTGCGCTTTTCCCTGCCGGCCACCCAATCTGTTCCCTTAAAGAAACAGATGAAAAAAGCCGATCAGGAAGCCGCCTATTTCGAAGCCACCAGCCTTGCCGGTTTCGACCCGTCCGAAGCGGTAAAATTCTTCGGCGAACCGGGGGTTGCGGCCTTTGAGATCGAGCAGTTCGACCGCCTGATCCAGCCCTGGCCGACGCGTCAGGCGCATGATCGCTTCATCGCCAGTTTCGAAGCCATCGCCGAACTTATCCCCGTCCCCTGAACCTGTGGCAGAATTAACCAAGGCGTAAGGAAAGGGTCGCATTGACGCGCCATCATGGTTACTGATCCGTTAATAGTGTGCGCTCGCACTGGATCAGAATGGGACGCCTGCCATGAACCTGCCGACCCTGCCCACGCTTTTGAGCCTGATCACAGCCGCTTTTGTGCTGTCCCTCGCCTCCGTCCGCGCCGATGGTTTCGACCCCAGCAAGCTGTTGATCCTCGGCGACGACAATGGCGTTCGTTACGAGGATTGGGTGTCTACCGACCCGCTCGACACGCAGGTGGTCAAGAAGATCGAAGGCGGGCGCGTGAGCTATGTCACGATCAAGCGCACCTCCACCGGCACCTATTCGAGCGACGGCATCGAGTCGCCTCACGTGCAGTATCCGGGCGTCATCGAACCCGATAACCCACGGAATAGCTTCAGCTTTTCAAGCTGGAACAATGGCCAATGGACCCGCCTCAAGACCTATAGCGGCAATTCCTACGTCTCGATCTCGACCTACAAGACGCATCGCGGCGAAACGCGGACATCAACCTGCATCTCGACCGCAAGCTATTGGTATTGCTAACCAAATAGCCAGCCGCGCTTGAACTTGTAGAAGACGTGCAGCCCGATCTGGGTCACCTTTTCCATGCGCGGAGCCCAGGTGGGGCGCACATAGGTCGCGTGGTAGTGCGTCGCATTGCCCACTTCGGTCAGATAAAGCTCGCCATTGAGATAGCGATCGGCAATGTCCTCAGCCTGCGCCCATGGTTCGCGCTCGTTGATGACTTCGGGAATACCGTCGCAAGCGAATGAGAACTGGCAGGCATTGCGCTTGCTCTGGTTTTGGTAAACCACGCCGCAAATGGTATCGGGATAGCGATGATCCTTGACCCGGTTCATCACCACCTGCGCCACGGCGACTTGGCCACGATAGGCCTCGCCGCGCGCTTCAAAATAGATCGCCGTCGCGAGGCACCACTTTTCACGATCGGAAACTTCAACCGCCGCCGTCGTCGAAAAAGCCCCGGTAACCGGGGCATTGGCGCGGGCATAGGCCAATTGTTCGGAGGCCATAGCGGGGATCGGATCGGTCGGGGTTAGCGAAGCGGTCTGCGGCGCGATGCCGGCAATGGCGTCGAGCGCCGCGGCGGTCGCCGGATCGATCGAGGCCACCGACATGCGCGGCCCCACTTCTTCGGGCGCATCGCCAATGTCGGCAATCCGCGACTGGCCCATCACGTTGGGGTCGCCCGCAAGATCGCGTAGCGAAGCGATACGGATACGGGCTTCCTCAAAGTTCTGCGTAAAGGCAGCAATGTCGATTGCCGGCTTATAGCGATCGGTCTTTTCGGAGCGATTGGGGCCGGTAAAGCTAATTGAATCAAACAGATGATCGACAGATCCGGTGATCACCGGATCGGCGCCGGAATAGCTCAGGCTCGCAAGGGCGAGTTCAGGTTTTGCGCTTGGGGTCTGTGGCAGATCGCCAGACGGGCCAAAGGCGGCGCCGGCAAGGCCTGCATAAGCCAGGGACGCGACAACGCCCAACGCCATCGTCCTGGCGAGGGGCAATCCCCGGCGAACCGCTCTAGCCGCGTGCTGGCGCACGACCGGCCGGTGTGGATGGGCCATAAAACTCTACTCAACGCTACGCAACACGAACAAGACCGGCAAAAGTGACGCTAAAATGCCGACGTTTGTGATGATCTCTGATTAAGGTTAGCGCCGAGTAAAGAGGCAAACAGGCACGCAAAGGGTCAAAGCGCGGCCATCAGGGGGCAGAAATGTGATTGGCGGATTTGTCGCAGTACCCTGCGCATCGGTGAAAAGCGCGAAGCGATTTTCAGCCCGATGTCGCGGCGCATCTGGCGGAAAGCGCGAAGCGATTTTCGCCAGATGTCGCTTAAGAACAGGCCGCCCTGACGGGCTCGATCTGTTCGAGCACGCCGGCAAGATTGAAGCGCACCGAGAGCGACCGCGAATTGACCGGCGTCACCCGTGTCGTCAGGTTCTGCGCCCCGGCCAGCATATCGAGAAAAGCCAGCGTATCTGCGGTATTGTCGATCACCAGCGCCGTATTGGTCGCATTGACCAGCAGCGTGCGGCTGCGCGGCGATTGCAGATCCGCCTGCAGCGTAATCCCCGCATCCCGCCCCAGCGCCGACATGGTGTTGCCAGCATAGGCAAAGGAAGCGCTCAGCGTGCCCGCGTCGCAGGTAATGGTCATGGTCGCCGGCATGCGGCCGCTCGGCCGGGCCGGAATAAGCTGTTCGGATTCAAAGCTGACGCTCAGCGCATCCCCAGCATCAGCGCCATGGCGGAAAATTCCGTCATAGCAGGCAAGTCTTTCCGCATCCACGCCAATTGGGGCGCATTGGGCACCAGATTGAGCGAAGGCCGGGGCCGCAAACATGGCGCCAAGCACAGTCAACGCCGCGAAAGCCTCAATCCGATTTACCAGCATTATTCCCCCAGTTCTTCTCGCCAGTCTTGTGTCACGTTCTTATATCGTGACCAATACCCGCGATTGAAATGGGCTCATTGAAAAGTGTGCCGCGTCAGGTTGCCGCTTGCGCCAGCGTCAGCCGTGCCACCGGCACGCGATAGGGCGCGCAACTGACATAGTCGACCCCCAGCCCCGAGAAGAACTTTAGGGACACCGGATCGCCCGCATGCTCCCCGCAAATGCCGATTTTCAGCCGTGGATTGGCCGCCCGGCCGCGCTGGATGGCGATGGAAATCATTTCGCCCACGCCCTTTTCATCAATGGTGACAAAGGGATCGCGCTCATAGATGCCCTTGCGCTGATAGACCGTCAGAAAGGTCGGCGCATCGTCGCGCGAAATGCCAAAAGTCGTCTGCGTCAGGTCATTGGTGCCAAAGGAAATGAAATCGACCATGCCGGCAATATCCCCGGCCCTGAGGCAAGCGCGCGGCAATTCGATCATCGTCCCGAAGGAGAATTTCACCTTCTCGGATTTGTTGAGCCCCGAATTGGCGACGATGGCCATGGTGCGTTCGCGCACCCAGGCGACCTCGCTGGCCGTCGAAACAAAGGGCACCATCACTTCCACCGGAATAGGCTTGTTCAGCCGCTCGCTGGCCTCCCGCGCCCCGGCAATCACCGCCTGCATCTGCATCTGCAGAATTTCGGGATAGGTGATGGCCAGCCGCACGCCACGATGCCCGAGCATCGGATTGACCTCGGCAATGCGTTCGAGCCGCAGCCGCAGCGCCCGCACCGCCACACCGAGCGAAGCCGCCGTCTCCTCGATCTCTTCATCGTTACGCGGCAAAAACTCGTGCAAGGGCGGATCGAACAGACGCACCGTCACCGGCAGCCCACCCATCACCGAGAACAGCGCCGAATAGTCGCCGGTCTGGAAATCGACGAGGCCGTTGACCGCCAGGCTACGCGCCTCTTCGTCCTCAGAGAGGATCATGCGCCGCAGCGCCACCAGACGTTCGGGCGAAAAGAACATATGCTCGGACCGCGCGAGCCCTATGCCTTCCGCACCAAAACTCAGCGCCGTTGCCGCGGATTCGACCGTTTCCACATTAGTGCGCACCGCAATCGATCGGCTGGCATCCGACCAGCCAAGCAGCGTCCCGATATTGCCCCCGATATGCGGCTGGGCCAGCGGCAGCGTGCCGAGATAAATCGAGCCATCGCTGCCATCGATGGTCAGTCGATCACCCGGCCGCAATTCGCGCGACCCGATGCGACACACCATCTCCACCGTATCGACCGACAGCGTCCGCACGCCCGCCACGCAGGGTTTTCCGGTGATACGCGCGATCACGCCCGCATGGCTGGTCATGCCGCCACGCGCCGTCAGAATACCCGTCGCCGCCTTCATGCCCTCAATGTCGGCCGGCCCGGTTTCATTGACCACCAGAATGCAATGTTTTCCGCGCGCCCGCAGCCGCGCCGCATCCTCGGCGGAAAATGTAATGATGCCGCTCGCCGCACCCGGCGAGACGCCAAGCCCCGTGGCAATCGGGGTGACATCCTCGGTCGATTTGATGCGCGGATGCAGCAATTGCGGCAGGCGGTTGGGATCGACGCGGCTGACGGCATTGTGCGGCGACCAGATCTTGCTGTGCACGCGATCGACTGCCGCTTCGAGTTCCGCCGCCGCCGAAGCCTGCACTGGCCGCGCCGAGAGAAACTGCACCTTGCCCTTCTGAATGGCGACGAGGCAGGCCATGTGCCGCCCGGCCTTGGCATCGAGCAGCGAAATCAACGACCCCACGGATTCGGGCAAGCGCGGCAGCGGCGCGCCATTGAGCGGCGCCGGGCCCAGCGCGCCGGTCGCGGCATTGCGGGTGAGAAACTGCTCGAGCTCGCCCTCGGCCGTCGCCTGAATGAGCACGATCTGGCGGGCGCGATCGTCTTCGCCGCGAAAATTCGCCCAGCCGCCCTGTGAAAAACCATAGCTTTCAAAGGCCTGCTTGATGGCCTTGGCCAGCGGCCGCGTCGGATCGACGGAGTCTTCGGGCGCCGTCGGTGCGGCAATGCCGATGCGTGCCGGCTGCAAGCCGCTATTGTGGCTACCCGCGGACGTGCGCACCACCAGCAAGGGCGCCTTGCCGTCCTTGGTCACGAGCTTGAAGAGACAGGCGATCCAGTGGGTGCGCAGCCGCGTATCGAGCCGCGTGCGCTCGGCCTGCAAGGCATCCCAGGCCGCCCGGGTAATCGCAATGGTCGGAACGGTCGGAAAACCAGCCTCGCCGACGCGAAAAATCCACCGCGCCTTGCCGGCAAGCAGCTTCAATTGGGCGGCGGTGAGGTTTGCCTTCCCCTCGGCGGGGGCAATCGCAAACATTTCCTGCGCAAGACTCACCGTAAAACCGTCCCTGACATCATTGTGACCTCATACTGCCTCAGGCTTCGGTGCGGCTGCAACAGCACTTGACTTGGCCCGACGCGGAAAGCATCTGATCTCTCATGGAAAAACGGCCACATCTCGATATTCTGTTATGCGCACCGCGCGGATTTTGCGCGGGCGTCGATCGCGCCATCCAGATCGTGGAGCTGGCGCTGCAGAAATACGGCGCTCCGGTCTATGTGCGCCATGCCATTGTGCATAATAAATATGTGGTGGAAGGCCTTAAGGCCAAGGGCGCCGTCTTCGTCGAAGAGCTCGACGAAATCCCCGAAACCGAGGCGCCCGTCGTCTTTTCCGCCCATGGCGTGCCCAAAAGCGTGCCGGCCGACGCCAAATCGCGAAACATGTTCTTCCTCGATGCCACCTGCCCGCTGGTCAGCAAGGTGCATGTGGAGGCCTCGCGCCATTTCGAGGAAGGCCACGAAATCGTGCTTATCGGCCATGCCGGTCACCCCGAAGTGATCGGCACCATGGGCCAGTTGCCCGCAGGCGCCGTCACGCTGATCGAGACGGTCGCCGATGCCAATGTCTTCACCCCGAAAAATCCGGAAACCCTGGCCTTCGTGACGCAGACGACGCTCAGCGTCGATGACACGCGCGAAATCGTCGCGGCGCTCCGCGCGCGCTTCCCGGCGATCAACGGGCCGCACAAGGAAGACATCTGCTACGCCACTACCAATCGCCAGGAATCGATCAAAGCCGTGGCCCCGCTGGTCGACGCGATGATCGTTGTCGGTTCGCCGCACTCGTCCAATTCGCAGCGCCTCGTCGAAGTGGCCCTGCGCAGCGGCTGCAAGGTCGCGACCCTCGTTGATCGCGCCAGCGAGATCGACTGGTCGCTTTATGGCGATATAAGAACTCTCGGCGTCAGCGCCGGCGCCTCGGCACCCGAAAGCCTGGTCGAAGAGGTGATCGACGCCTTTGCCGCGCGCTATGAGGTTGCGGTCGAAACCAAGACCACGGCGGAAGAGAACATCGCCTTCAACATCCCCAAAGTGCTGCGCAATCTCGAAGTGGCCTCGGGGCGATGATCGATCTCTTCGAGACCGAGCGCCTTGTCCTGTCGGGCTGGCGCCAAGATCAGCTTGATGATCTCATGGCGCTGCATGGCAATCCCAACATTTCCCGCTATCTCAGCGTTTCGGGAGCGCCCTGGACGCGCGAACAGGCAGCATCCGCCCTGTCGCACTGGATCGAGCTTTTTGAAAAGCACCAGTTCGGCAAGCTGCGGCTTCGCCGGAAATTCGATGGGGCCTTTGTCGGCAGGGCCGGTTTCGGCATTTATCCCCCTACTGGTGAACCCGAGATAGGCTATGCGCTCCTCGAAGAACATCATGGGCAAGGCTATGCGAAAGAAGCGGCGGCGGGATTGCGAGACTGGTTCTTCGCCAAGAACAAGGGCGAGCATTTCATCGGCATGGCCGACGTCCGCAACGCTCCCTCCCTTGCCATCCTCGGCAAGATCGGGATGCAAAGGACCCATGTCGCAACCGACCATGTCGGCATCACCTGCCAGTTTCATGTCTTGAGGCGCCCCAGCAATGTCTGAGCCGGTCATCATCCACACCGACGGCGCCTGTTCGGGCAATCCCGGCCCCGGCGGCTGGGGCGCCATTCTGCAATTTGGCCAGCACCGCAAGGAATTGAAGGGCGGCGAAGCGCTGACGACGAACAACAAGATGGAGCTGACCGCGGCCATCGAGGCGCTCAACGCCCTCTCCCGGCCCTGCACAGTCGAAATCCATACCGACAGCCAATATGTGAAAAACGGCGTCCAGAGCTGGATCCACGGCTGGAAGAAAAACGGCTGGCGCACCGCCGACAAAAAGCCGGTGAAAAACGTCGAACTCTGGCAGGCGCTCGATGAAGCCACGAGGCGCCACGACATTTCCTGGCACTGGGTCAAAGGCCACGCCGGCGACGAGCTTAACGAGCGCGCCGACGAACTCGCCCGCGAAGGCATGGCCCCCTTCAAGCAGAAAAAGGCGCCCGAAAGCTTCGCACCGCCTTTTTGAGCTGTTTCGCTGCTCCCCAGTAGTCCTCATGGTGAGGTGCGCCGCAGAGCGGCGCCTCGAACCACGAGGGCGTGGCACTACAGCATCGGGACATGCCCTCGCCCTTCGAGGCTCGCCTTCGGCCAGCGCCTCAGGATGAGGACTACTGTACCAACGGCAGCGCCCTAAGCCCGCTTCGGCAACACGCCCTTGATCGCCTTCAAGCCCGGCGCGATCACATATCCCGCCACCGGGATCAGCAACGCGCCGAGGACCAGGCCAAAGAAGAAATCGACGAATGCCGTGGCAAACCATCCGGCCACGGCTGCAATGGCCGGAAACGTATGTTCCGCCCAATGCGCCGCCGTTTCGATGACCACTTCCGGCCCGTTGAGCCCGAACTCGTAAAGCCCATGGGCCACGATCGACCCACCGACCCAGGTCATCGCGGCGGTGCCGATAACGCTCAGTACCTGCATAAAATAGGGCATGCCGACGACGAGCCCACGCCCAAAACCACGACCCACCGGCGTGCGGCCATTGCGGGCCATGAACACGCCAAAATCGTCGCCTTTGACGATCAGCGCCACCGCGCCATAGACGGCGACCGTGATGCCAATGCCGGCCAGTGCCAGAATGGCCGCGCGCGTCCAGAAATCGGGCACTTCGATGGCCGCGAGGATGATGGTCATGATCTCGGCCGAGAGGATAAAATCGGTCTGGATGGCGCCGGCAACCTTGCTGTCCTCAAGGCTCTGCGGATTGAGCGCAGCCGGTTCGAGCCCCGCTTCATGATGCTCCGCCTGATGCGGGGCGAACATATGAAAGACTTTTTCGGCGCCCTCGTAGCACAGATAGGCGCCGCCGATCATCAAGAGCGGCGTAATCAGCCAGGGCGCGAAAAAGCTCAGCAGCAATGCCGCCGGAAGCAAGAACAACAGCTTGTTCTTGACCGAGCCCCACGCGATCTTGCCGACGATCGGCAATTCGCGATCGGCAGAAAAACCCTGAACATAGTTCGGGGTCACCGCCGCATCGTCAATAACGGCGCCCGCCGCCTTGACGCCGGCCTTGGCGGCCTGCCCGGCGACGTCATCGAGTGACGCGGCCGCGACCTTGACGAGGCCGGCCACATCATCAAGCAAAGCAAGAAGGCCGACACTCATCTTTTGGTCCTTTATCCCGCGACTTTACCGAAATCGGCGACGAGGCGCATGGTATCGCGCAGACGCGCCAGAAGGTTGAGGCGATTGGTGCGCACGGCCGGATCGGCATCGTTGACGAGCACGGCCGTAAAGAACGCATCGACCGGCGCGCGCAGCGTCGCCAATTCGCCCATGGCGCCCTTGTAGTCATCCCTGGCGACATGGCTGGCGACGGACGCATGAACGGCATCGACGGCAAAGGCCAGCGCCTCCTCTTCCGGCAGCTTCAGCGCCGTCTGATCGACCGCACCGGCATAGGATTTTCCGTCCTTCTTCTCCTCGGCTGCCAGGATATTGGCAGCGCGGCGATAGCCGGCGAGAAGGTTCTTGCCGTCGTCGCTGGAGAGAAGGCTCGAAAGTGCCTCGGCACGCTGCGTGATCTGCAGGATGTCGTCGCTGTCGGCAGAAATAACCGCATCGACAAGATCATGCCGCGCCCCCGCATCACGCAGCGACACTTTTAGGCGGTCATGGAAGAAGGCGAGGAGATCGGCATCGACCTTAAGCGGGAATTTCAGCCCGTTTTCGGTGATGATGCGAATGACACCCAGAGCGGCGCGGCGCAGCGCGAAGGGGTCTCTTGAACCGGTGGGCTTTTCGTCGATCGACCAGAAGCTGGACAGCACATTGAGCTTGTCCGCCAAGGCAACAACAATCGAAACCGGCTCGGTCGGCACGCGATCCGAAGGGCCGAGGGGCTTGTAGTGCATTTCGAGCGCATTGGCGATTTCGGCCGGCTCGCCCTGCGCGGTCGCATAGTAGCGCCCCATCAGGCCCTGCAATTCAGGGAATTCGCCGACCATGCCGGTGACCAGATCGGCCTTGGCGAGCATGGCCGCGCGCTTGGTCTTGTCGACATCTGCGCCCACAAGCGGGGCGATTTCAGCCGCGAGCTTCACCAGCCGTTCCACCATAGCGAACTGCGTGCCGAGCTTGGCGTGGAACACCATGTCTTCGAGTTTTGGCAGACCATGCTCAAGCGGAATGGCGAGGTCGCCCTGATAGAAGAAGGCCGCATCGCTCAGGCGTGCGCGGATGACGCGCTCATTGCCTGCGATAACAACCGCGCCGCCATCGGACGGAATGGTATTGGCGGTGATGATGAAATTGGGCGCCAGTTTTCCCGCTGCGTCGCGCAGGCAAAAACACTTCTGGTTGGCGCGGATGGTGGCGATGATGACTTCTTCGGGGAGTTTCAGGAATTCGGGATCGAACGACCCCATCATCACATTGGGCCACTCAACAAGACCGGCCACTTCCTCAAGCAGCCCCTCGTCCTGAATGACGGTCAGCCCCTGCGCAAACGCGAGTTGATCGGCATCGCCGCGAATGATGTCCTTGCGCCGGTCGATATCGAGCACGACCTTGGCGCGTTCGAGCGCGGTCACATAGTCATCGAAACGCTTTACGCGGATCGCGCCGGGCGCGAGGAAACGATGGCCAAACGTCGTCTGCCCGGCTTCGATCTGGTTGGATGCAAAAGGGATGACAACCGGCTCGTCGTTCTCGGTGCCAAAGGTCGCGGTGATGGCGCGCAGCGGGCGCACCCAGCTGAAATTGCCCGTGCCCCAGCGCATCGATTTTGCCCAGGGGAAATCGGTCAGAATTTTCGGCAGGATGCCCGAGAGCAGTTCCACCGCATCGGCGCCCGGCTTGTTGATCACCGCGACATAAAAATCGCCCTTCTTGGGATCGCTCTCGACCTTGGCTTCGTCGAGCGCAGAAAGCCCGGCCGAGCGCAAAAACCCGTCCACGGCCTGCTGCGGCGCGCCGACCTTGGGGCCCTTCTTTTCCTCGCGCGTATCGGGCGAGCGCACCGGCAGGCCCGATACGGTCAGCGCCAGGCGGCGCGGCGTCGCAAAGGCGCGGGCGCCCTCATAGACGAGACCCGCATCGACCAGGGCATTGGTCACGGCTTTCTTGAGGTCTTCGGCCGCGCGGCGCTGGAAGCGGGCGGGGATTTCCTCGGAGAAGAGTTCGAGCAGGAGTTCGGGCATGAAGGGCAACCGGAGTTCGAAGGCGTAGGGGTGATTAGCGTGGCGCGGCGGGCCTGTCCACATGGACGAGGCAGGAGAGCGGAAGAATTGGCTTACCAGCCACCACCTCCGCCACCGCCGCCCCCACCACCGGAAAAGCCGCCACCGCCACTACTGGAGCCGGACGAACTGGCCTGCACCGGCTGCGCGGCGATCATGGCAGCCGCCATGCCGGACGAAGCGCCCGCAATGGCATTGGTCAGCGAGCCCGATGAAAAGCCCCCTCGTGGCCCATAATACCAGCCCGGCGAATAGCCTTGACCGGCATCAGCAACCGCATTGCGCGCCAATTCGCCTTCAAAATGCTCAGACCAGGGCTTTTCGACCCCGAGCGCAATGGCATAGGGCAAAATCCGTTCGAACCGATCCACCGTCATGGGCGGCTCGTTGCTGATATTGAGCCGGTTCTTTTCCGCGGTGTCGAGATAGAGTTTGAACCCATCGATCTCGTCCATCACCTTGCGGCCCTGCACCGTCGGCGCCCGCATCAAAACCGCAAAGATGGCTGTTATCAGCACCATCGACCCGGCGGCGAGCGCGGCAGAATTGATGGTGAGGCTTGAAAACGTCTCGATCATGCCACCGACGAAATTGAACGCAAAAATGCCGACGATCAAACCGGTCAGATAGCGCTGCCATCCGCCGGTGCGCAGCGCGTTGAACACGATCGAGCCGATAACCGCTGCAAAAATGCCGCCCACAAACGCGACGACGAGCCAGACAGGCTCCAGCACGTCGAGCGCCACCATGCCGATCAGCGCCAGGATCATCAGCACAACGCCGAGCACGGCAAAGCCGGTATTGTGGTTGAACCAGACATTGCGGTTTTCCCGCTGCAATGCGGCCATGAACTCGTTGCGCTTGGTCGCCAGCCCCGGCCCGCTCGATTTATCGACCGTAACACTGCCCTTGTCGGCAAAGTAGCGAAACAGCACTTCCTCGCCCGCGGGGAGGCGGCCATCGGGCTCTTTCCCCGTCACCTTGACGGTCAACGCGTCTTCGGAATTGTCGATGGTCACAAGGCCACGCACGCCGAGATTGAAAATCGCTGCGGTCATCGCAGTCCAGCCGGAATTGGCAAAACCCCATTTGTGCACATAGTGCGTCAGGGCCGGCGAGAAGTCCTTGGGCGGATGAAAGAGCGGGATGATCGTGCCCTTGGGCGGATCACGTCCCACCCGCCACCAGGCGCCAAAACTATAGGCAAGCAGCAGCAGCACGGCGACGACCGGCAGCCAGACCTCGCGCAGGTCCGACGCCTCCTGTAAGAGTGCATCAACACCCTGCGGATATTGGATCACGCCCTTCTGGAAGGATACGGCAAAGCTCATCCCCTCCCCCGCGCCGAGCGCGCGCTGGGTGCGGAAGGTGGCTTGGCTGTCCGAATTGCGGGTGATGGTCACCGCCTGCTCGGTGGACCCGGCAACGCCGGTATAAGCCGAGAGATCGGAGATCACCGCACCATCAGGCAATGTCACCCGCGCGACTGATTTCAGGATCGGAAAATCCCAGTAGTTCCCGGTGGCGTTCCAATAGAGCTCGTCATGATCGGCAAAGCTCCGCGCCATCCGGTCCATCACATAGGTGATGACATAGCGATGCTCGCCGATCGTCAGCAGGCGATCGGAATCGCCGATCCAGATGCGCTGGAAATTGCCCATGCGCTCGACCCGAAAAGTCTCGGCGACGTCATCGCGGGTCACCCCTTCGACATCGAGCCCGACCCGGATCTTGTTGCCCGAGGGCCCGAGCAGAACGATGGGAATGTCGCGATAGATGCCGCGCCGGATCTGGTTCCCCTCGGCGCGCACATCGACTGTCTCGACCACATGCACCGCGCCATCCGCGCGCAGCGTCACATCCGCGGCAAAAGCGCGAATCTCCTCCCGCGCTGCCGCCGGCAGAGCCAAAGCCAGCGCGAGGACGAGCGCAAAAAACAGTCTGCCGAGGGCGTTCGTCATGCTTCAATCACTTCGCACTTTGCCTGAAACAATCCACGTCGTCCCACACACCGGCTGTCATCCCGGCGAAGGCCGGGACCCATCCTGAGATCTCGAGATGGGCCCCGGCCTTCGCCGGGGTGACAATCGAGTTCACGGACGGTCTATCTGAACAATGAAGCAATTTAGAATTTTACGCTGGGAACCTGCCGGTCGGCTTCGTTCTCGAGCTCAAAGTACTGCGCCTTGATGAACTTGAAGGCATTGGCGATCAGGTTCGATGGGAAGGATTCCACCTGAACGTTGAGGTTCCGCACCGCGCCATTATAGTAGCGCCGCGACATCTGGATTTCGTCTTCCACGGTTTGCAGCGCCGTCTGGAATTCGAGGAAATTGGTATTGGCCTTGAGATCGGGATAGGCCTCCGCCGTCGCGATCAGGCGCCCCAGCGCCGACGACAGCTGGCCTTCGGCCGCAGCGCGCTGTTCCGGCGTCCCATTGGCAGCGGAGGTCGCCGCGGCGCGGGCATTGGTGACGGCTTCGAGCGTTTCGCGCTCGTGGGTCATATAGCCCTTCACCGTTTCAAGTAGGTTTGGAATGAGATCGGTGCGGCGCTTCAATTGCACATCGATGCCCGACCAGCCTTCCTCGACCATCTGCCGGTTTTTCACCAGTCCATTGTAGATCGTGATGGCATAGCCGGCGGCGCCGACCACCAGCGCAAGAATGACCCATTCCATAGCAGCGTCCCTCAAAGCATTTGGGCCGGACACTGGCAGTTTGCTCAATACCTTGCAATGGGCGCAGCGAGCCGGGCTTGACTTCCCCGGCGCAATCCCTAGCTTTAAGGACATGAACAGTTCGCGCCCAAGCCATTGCTGCACCATCCTCCTCGCAGGATAGATTCCCTAGGCATGCGCGCGCCGGAGCCTGCTTAGGGTTTCAGGCACTTTCGCCACCCGGCTCCCCCAGTTCACCTCACATTCAAGACCGCTCCATCCGCTGCGCATTTGCGCGGCCCGGAGCCATTAGGATTTTCTAAAATGAACGAAATTCGCAGGGACCTTGCGCCCGCTATCACGCTCGGCCGCGCGGACCACACAAAACTCAACGCCCTCGCCATGGCCGGCCTTGAGCGTATGCCCGATCTTGCCGACCGCCTGCTCGAAGAGCTTGAGCGCGCCAAGGTCGTCGCCGATGAAAAACTGCCCGAAGGCGTCGTGCGCATGGGCTCGTCGATCACCTATGTCACCAATGAGGGCAAGGAACAGACCGTCACGCTGGTATATCCCGCAGACGCCGATATCGAAGCCGGCCGCGTATCCGTGATGACACCGATCGGCACCGCCCTTGTCGGGCTCAAGGCCGGCCAGTCCATCACCTGGCGCGACCGCGCCGACCGGCGCCACAAGCTGACGGTAGTTTCAGTGCTGGCGCCGCAGGTAGCGTAAAATCAAAGGCGCTGCGATATTTCGCAACGCCTCCAAAAACACCTTCTGTCATCCCGGCGAAGGCCGGGACCCATCTTGAGATCTCAGGATGGACCCAGGCCTTCGCCGGGGTGACATCGAGTTTGAATTGAATGAAGTGGGATAAACCCTACTCCGCGCCGCCGCCCGAGGTCTGCAACCACGCTTCGCCGCAGGCCTTGGCCAGTTCGCGAATGCGCAGGATATAGCTCTGCCGCTCGGTGACCGAGATCACGCCGCGCGCATCGAGCATGTTAAAATTGTGCGAGGCTTTGACGACCTGCTCATAGGCCGGAATGGCCATGGTCTGGCGATTGCCCTCGGCGCCCTTGGCGAGAATGGCGCGGCATTCCTTTTCCGCGTCCTCGAAGTGGCGGAAGAGGATTTCGGTGTCGGACGCTTCGAAATTGTACTTCGACTGTTCCTGCTCGTTCTGCAGGAACACATCACCATAGGTGACCTTTTCATCGCCCTCACGGCCGTTGAAATTGAGGTCGTAGACGTTTTCGACGCCCTGCACATACATGGCGAGGCGTTCGAGCCCATAGGTGATTTCGCCCGGCACCGGGGAGCATTCAAAGCCCGCAACCTGCTGGAAATAAGTGAACTGGGACACTTCCATCCCGTCGCACCAGCATTCCCAGCCAAGGCCCCAGGCGCCCAGTGTCGGGCTTTCCCAGTCGTCTTCGACAAAACGAATGTCGTGCAGCGCCTGATCAAGGCCGATGGCGGCCAGCGAGTCGAGATAGAGCTGCTGGATATTGTCCGGCGACGGTTTGAGGATCACCTGGAACTGATAATAGTGTTGCAGCCGGTTAGGGTTTTCGCCATAGCGCCCGTCCTTGGGGCGGCGCGAAGGCTGCACATAGGCGGCCTTCCATGGCTTTGGTCCCAGCGCGCGCAGCGTCGTCGCGGTGTGGAACGTACCGGCGCCCATCTGCATGTCATAGGGCTGCAGAATGACACAACCCTGCTCAGCCCAGAAATTCTGCAGCGTCAGGATCAGACCCTGGAAGGAATTCTTCGGGTCCATGTGGGCGGGGCGAGAGGTCATCGGGCAAGGGTCCGGCAGGAATAAGCGGGCGGACCGTATTCGCCAGACCCTTTGCGGTCAACGGGTTGCCGCAGCGCAGGCGTGGATTCAGCTGCGCTTGTCGTCTTTCCGCCCATTGGGCCGGAACGTGCCATCGTCACCGCGCTTGAGATCGATGACATCGGGCCGCTGACGCTCGGCCAGATCGCGCTCATGGCGCAGGCGCTTTTCCTCTTCCGCGTCCTTGTCGAACTTCTGCGTCCAGTCCTTCCAGATGCGGCGAATGCCGAAATAGACCATCAGCGCGAGTACGGTGAATATCAGGATGCGCAGCAGCATGGCGGTCTCTGTCTATAGGCCCAGGCGCGCCCAAAGCGCGCGATCGTCGATTGTGGTCGTCACATCGTCTACCATGTTCGCGGCCGAAAAGCCGAGACGCGGTAGCGCAAAGAACGGCCGCTTAGCCGCAATGGGTTTGAGCACGATATCGCGACCATAGCGTTCGCGGAGGGTCGCATGCAGCTCGCCGATACTGTCGACCAGGCCCAGTTCGACGCCGCGCAGGCCCGGCCACCATTCGCCGGTGAACAGGGTATCGTCATCGGCCTTGAGTTTGCCGACCCGATGGCGCTTCACGTGGTCGATAAAAACCTGATGAATATCGAGTTCGAACCGCTTGATGCGCTCCACGTCCTCGCTCTTTTCGGGGAGGAAAGGATCGAGCGTCGATTTGTTGCGCCCCGCGGTATGCACGCGCCGCTCCACCCCGAGCTTTTCCAATGCTCCGACAAAGCCAAACGTCGCCATGATGACGCCGATAGAGCCGACGATCGAAGAAGGGTCAACGATGATCTCGTCGCCCGCCACCGCAATGAAATAGCCGCCTGACGCCGCCGCATCCTCGACAAAGACCAGCACAGGCTTGCCCGTTTCGTCGGCCAATTGCCTTATGCGATTGGAAATCAGCCGGCTCTGCACCGGCGAACCACCGGGCGAATTAACGACAATGGCCACGGCCGGCGCTGCGCGCATGTCGAAGGCGCGTTTGAGCAGCGGCTCGACGGATTCGATATTGAGACGGCCCGGACGCAGCTCGGCGGCAATGACGCCATGGAGGCGAACGACCGGAATGGTGGTGGGACGGCGAAACAAACGGACGAACCAGTTCGGCTTGCGGGCAGATGTTCCAGCCATGTCCTCTCCTTGATTTCCCAGTGATTTAGGCATGGCTGGCGGCAATTACCAGTCGAGCACGGCTGTCCCGCGAAAAACCGCCTCGAATTCGGGCTGGTATTCCCGCCCCGTCGCGCCATGAAGCGCCCTGCTGGCCAACAATGTCAGCGGCACCCGTGACCCCTTCACCCCGCGCACCAAAAGACGCGTGACGTTTTCGCCGGGACGCGGGGAGATCGGCAAAACGGTGAGCGCACCGAATCGCGGCGCAAGCGCTGCAAGCAGCGGCACCATGCCCCGTGCGGGATAGATGATGGTAAAAACGCCATCGCCCGCCGCACAACCCGCCGCGCAGCGCACCCAGGCATCAAGGCTATCTTCGGCCATGTGCCGGGCATCTGCCTTGCTGGCCTCGGGCGCCAGCGTTCCCTGCCCGGCTTCGAAATAGGGCGGGTTGGCGATCACCGCCTCATAGTGATTGCTTTTAAGCCCCGCCGCAGTCCGCGCCGCCGGGCGGTCAAGAATATCGAGAGCCAGTACGTCGGCCCGCGTTTCAAAGCCGTTTTCGACGATGTTCTGGCGCGCCAGATCGAGCGTTTCCGCGTGCCGCTCCAAAAGCGTCGCCGTCTCCGCCCGCCCCAAAGCCAGCGCCGCGAGGGACGCCGTGCCCACCCCGGCTCCAAGATCGAGCAGGTTTTTCGTGCCCGCCCGCACGGCGGCCCCGAGGAGAACGCTGTCCGACCCGGCGCGAAAGCCGTGGCGTGGTTGCGACAGAGTGATCCGGCCCGCCAAAAAGGCATCGCGCGTTGTGGTTTGGTGTTTTACAAAGTCAGTTGGCTGGTCTAGGGACATCGCACCCTGAAAGCTGGTTCTGCGCGAGTTTACATGCGCTGATATGGCGGGCTCAACCGATTTGCCGCCGGTGGCAAACGAGGACGGTAATGGCGGTCTCAGTTCTGACCCAAAAGAAAAACATGCCGACAGGCAATCCGGTCGACAAACTGCTTGTGGCGACCGCCGACGACATGGCCAAGGTCAATACACTGATCCTGAGCCGTGCGGAATCGCATGTCGAAATGGTCCCCGAACTTGCCCGCTATCTCATCGAGAGCGGCGGCAAGCGTCTGCGCCCCATGCTCACCGTTGCCGCCGCCCTGCTTTTTGGCAAGGGCGAAGGCAATGAAGTCAATTTCGCCGCCGCCGTTGAATTCATGCACAATGCCACCCTCTTGCACGACGATGTCGTCGACGAGAGCGACATGCGCCGCGGCAAGCCGGCCGCCCGCATGGTCTGGGGCAACAAAGCCTCCATCCTTGTCGGCGATTTTCTTCTCGGCCAAGCCTTCATGATGATGGTCGAAACCGGCGATATCGGTTCGCTCGGCGTCCTCTCGGCCGCTTCTGCGGTCATGGCCGAAGGCGAAGTGTTCCAGCTCGCCAAGACCGGCGACCTCACCACCACCGAAGCCGATTACGCCGAAGTGATCCGCGCCAAGACCGCAGTCCTCTTCAAGGCGGCCTGCGAAGTGGGCGCCATTTCGGGCGGCGCCGATGCAGAAGGCCGCGCGGCTCTCGCGCAATATGGCCTTGAACTGGGCAATGCCTTCCAACTGGTCGACGATGCGCTCGATTATGGTGGGCAGTCCGGCGCTCTCGGCAAGAATGTCGGCGACGATCTGCGCGAAGGCAAGATGACCCTGCCGGTGATCCTGGCCCTTGCCGAAGGCAGCGAAGCCGAACGCGCCATCATCGCCGGCGCCCTCGGCAAGGTCGATGCATCAGACCTCGAAGTCAGCCAGGTCGTCGCGATCTTCAATCGCCACAACACGCTTGGCCGCACGCTCGACAAGGCCCGCGCCCATGCCGCCGCAGCAGTGGACGCACTAGCGGGCCTCCCGGAGAGCGAGATGAAGACCATCCTCGCCGAAGTCGTCATGCACAGCGTCAGCCGCGCGTCCTAGTCACGGCACGATCAGCGGCGCCGCGGCGACCCAGTGATCGGGATTGCGCTCGCGCATGACCTGCGCCGCCTGATGCGCCTGGCCTTCCGACCCGAAGAGGCCAAACACCGTCGCCCCCGAACCCGACATACGCGACAGGATACACCCCTGCGTCTCAGCCAAATCGTCAACGATATAGCCGATCTCCGGCACCAGTTTCACCGCCGGTGGCTGCAGGTCGTTGCGCGTTTCGGCCAGCCACAGACCGAGTTGCGCCGGCCGCGTCAGCGGTTCGGGCAAGGCCGGCATCGGATAATTGTCGTGCGCCCTGAGGCGCCGGAACACATCGGCCGTCGCCACCGGCACCAGCGGATTGACCAGCACCACATAAGAATTGGGAAAGGCCGGTAGCGGCGAGAGAATTTCGCCAACGCCCCGCGCCACCAGCGGCCGGCTCATGAGGCAGGCCGGAACATCGGCACCGAGCGTCGCCGCAAGATCCGCCAGTTCGCCAAACGGCACTGGCGCGCTCGCCATGCGCACGAGGATGCGCAAGGCCGCCGCCGCATCGGCCGAACCGCCGCCGATCCCCGCCGCAACCGGCAGGCGCTTGACCAGATGCATGCTGAGCCCCTCGGGCACCAAACCCGGCCAGCGCTGACGAAAGGCGCCAACCGCCCGCATCACCAGATTGGTGCCGCCCGTTCCAAGCGCTCCCGCAAAAGGTCCTGAAATTTCGAGACTATCGGCGGATGCCGCTACGGCCTGCAACTCGTCCGCCACATCGGCAAAAACGATCAGGCTTTCGAGGTCGTGATAGCCGTCCTCGCGACGACGCGTGACATGCAGCGCCAGGTTGATCTTGGCTGGCGCTGCTTCGACAAAAACTTCCGTCATGCTGGCGGACTATTCCGTCGCGGTTGCCGGGGTCAGGCCATCGACAAGTTTGGGGCCGACGCGTTGGGCAACATTGCCCACTTCATCGACCGATTTAGCGACCTTCCACTGGAACTGGGCTTCGAGATGCCGCCCGGCCTTCCAATAGGCGTCGCCCAAGTGATCGTTGATCTCGGCATCGTTGGGCCGCAGCATCACGGCGCGTTCGAGCGTCTCGACCGCCTCGTCGATACGGTCAAGCTTGTAAAAAGCCCAACCAAGCGAATCAACGACATAGCCATCTTGCGGCTGCGCCTCGACGGCCTTCTCGATCATCCCGAGGGCTTCATCGAGGTTCATGTCCATGTCGATCCAGGAATAGCCGAGATAATTGAGCACCGAGGGCTGATCGGGATTGAGCTTGAGCGCCTTGAGGAAATCGGCCTCCGCCTGCGGCCAGTGCTTGGCGCGTTCATTGGCAATGCCGCGCACATAGTAGAAGCGCCAGTCGGCCGGTGCTTCGCCACCGGTGATCTCGAGCGCCTTGGTATAGGCCTCGGCCGCGTCCTCATATTGCTCGTCATAGCGCAGCAAATCGCCCAGCACCGAAACGGCGTCGAGATCGCCGGGGCGCGTGGCAACGATATTGCGCAGCCGCCGCAGCGCCTCGGCACGATCGCCCATGGCATCGAGATTTTGCGCAACGCGCACAACCGCCGTCGGCTTCATGGGCGAGGATGACGGCACGGCATCATAGATGGCATTGGCCGCGTCATGCTGGCCTTCGGAATCGAGCAGGAGACCGGCGGCAAGGCCGATGACATCGGCATTGGGATCGAGATAGTGCCCGAGGCGCAGGAAGACCAGCGCCAGGTCCTTGCTGCCATCGCGCGACAGCGCGACGCCAATGCCATGGAACATTTCAGCGGCGCCCAACTGCACATTGGTCGCAAAAACGCCCGGACGGCGCTTGGCTTCGACGGCTTCCTTGACGACGGTGACGAGCGGATGGGTGAGGCCCTGATCCTCAAAGGTGGCGATCACTTCGGCCGCTTCATCGAACCGGCCATCATTGGCCAGCATGCGGGCATAGACTTCCACCATGCGCGCGACATAGGGCTCGTTCTCAAACGCCTTGGCGGCAAGCTCCAGCGCTTTTTCCTTCTTCCCGGCAATCTCGGCCATCAGCGCCCGGTGGAAAACCAGGAAATCCTCAAGCCCGGTATCACCGAGCTTGGCCAGGATCGCATCCGCCTCATCGTAGCGCTTCTCGCCCACCATCGCCCAGGCGCGCAGAATGCTCGCCGTAATGCCGGTAAAAGTGTCCTGCGAAATTGTTTCGAGCGCAGTGCCCGCCGCACTGTAGCGGCGCTCTTTGAGCGCCTCGGTGGCGATCACCAGTTCGGCAAGCTCGTTCTGGCCCACGAGTTCCTTGAGCCGCTTGGCGACCTGGGCCGATTGCCCGATCTGCCCATTGGCGGCAAAGGCAATGAAAGAGCGCTCGACCAGCACCGGATTGTCCCAGTCGCTCTGCGCCGCCTGGTTGAAATAGCGGGCGGCCTCGCCGGTGCGCAATTCTTCGAGGGCCTGGCGCCCGGCGAGATAGGAGCCGGTTGCGCTGGGCTTGAACAGCTGCATCATGTCGAGCAGATTGGTGGCGCTCTTCTGAGCCGAAGCCGTGGGCACCAAAGCCAGTGCGATAACAGTCGCCAGAATGGGCAGGGCCAGTCGGTTCGAAAGCATGGTCACGTTGCAGAATTCTCCCAGAGCATGTCTCCCGAAAGTGGGCGCCGGTTTCGGGGCAAAGACATGCGAAAAACAAACGCCGCTGCCGGCACGCTGTGGTCGCAAAGATTGTCCGTTTTACGACTGCGCCGCAAGGCCGCGCGCGTTATGCGCGGTCACATTCCGCTGTAGTTGGGGCCGCTGCCGCCCTCGGGCGGCACCCAGGTGATGTTCTGGGCCGGGTCCTTGATATCGCAGGTCTTGCAGTGAACGCAGTTGGCCGCGTGGATGCGAAAGACCGGCTCGCCGTTTTCGCTGGCCATTTCATAGACCCCCGCAGGGCAATAGAGTGGCGCCGGCTCGCCATATCGCGGCAGGTTTTCGCGCACAGGAATGCCGGGATCCTTCAGCTTCAAATGAACCGGCTGATCCTCGTCATGCGCCAGATTGGCGAGAAAAACCGAGGAGGCCCGATCAAATGTCAGCTTGCCGTCAGGGCGGGCATAGCGCCGTCCGTTGACCGCAGCGCGCGGCTTCAGTTTTGCAAAATCCGCCGCGCCATGCGAGCGCAGGTTAAGCGGCGAGCGGCCAAAAATAGCCGAAATCCACAGATCGGCCCCAATGGCGAGCGACCCCGCGATCGTCCCCAACCGCGACCAGAGCGGCTTGGCATTGGCGACGCCCTGCAATTCGCGCGCAATTCCCGTGCGCATGATGCTAGGCCCGAAGGCCGCGACCAGATCATGCTGCCGCCCCTTCTCAAGCGCTGCACCCACCGCATCGGCCGCGCCGATGCCGGAGAGAATGGCATTATGAATGGCCTTCAACCGCGGCGCATTCATGAAGCCGGCCGAACAGCCGATCAGCCCGCCACCGGGAAAAGCGAGCGTCGGGATCGACTGCCATCCGCCCGCCGTCACCGCCCTTGCGCCATAGCTGATGCGTGTGCCGCCTTCGAGCAGTTTTGCGACAGACGGATGCAGCTTGAAGCGCTGGAATTCATCGAAGGGGGACAGCGTCGGGTCGGCATAGTCGAGATAGGTGACTTGTCCGACATAGAGCCTGTTGTTCTCGGCGTGATAGACGAAGCCACCGCCCGCGGTCGCATTGTCGAGCGGAAAGCCGAGATAATGATCAACCTGCCCCGCACGGTGTTTTTCCGCCGGAATTTCCCAGATTTCCTTGATGCCGAGGCCATATTTCTGCGGCTCGCGAGCAAGGCTAAAATCGCCAATGATTTGCTTGGCCAGCGATCCGCGCGCGCCCTCGGCGATCAGCGTATATTTGGCTTCGAGCGCAATGCCCTCGGCAAAGCCGGCTTTGGGATTGCCCTCCGCATCACGTCCGAGATCCCCAGTAATGACGCCGCGCACCGGGCCATTGCCCGTGCGCAACACGTCCACCGCCGCCGTCATCGGGAAAATATCGACACCCAGTTCGGCCGCCTGTTCACCCAGCCACTGCACCAACCGCCCAAGGCTGACAATCACCGCGCCGGGCGTCTTGAGCTGTGGGGGCACCAGAAGATGGGGCAGAGCGAAATCGCCCTTTGCCGTCAGATAGTGAAACCTGTCCTCTGTGACACCGGGCCCGACCGGCGCGCCCTTCAGCCGCCAGTCCGGGAGCAGCGCATCGAGCCCTGCCGGGTCCATGACCGCACCCGACAGAATATGCCCGCCGATCTCGGCCGACTTTTCCACCACTGTGACGCTGAGTTCAGGATGGCGCTGTTTGAGCCGAATTGCCGCTGCAAGGCCCGAAGGACCGGCGCCGACAATAAGAACGTCGGTCGAAATCGTCTCTCGATTGCCAGCTTCGGCCATAGTCCAACCCTCAACGTCGGCAGGCGACTGGTCGCCTCCGATGCGGTGTGACATAACGAGCCCCATGTCTCAAGGTCGAGAACTCAACAAGGCTGAACTGCTTGCCGTGCTGGACTGGTATCGCGCCGCCGGCGTGGATCTGGCCGTGGGCGAGGATCCGGTCGATCGCTTCGCGCAACCGGCCCCCGCGCCCTCTCCCGCTCAGGCTCTCCGCCAGGCTGCGGCTGCCCCAGCCCAGCCGCCACAGCCCGCCACCGCCGCCATTATCGGGGACCCGTCCGAAGCGCGCAAACTCGCGGCCTCAGCCGCTACGCTCGATGAATTGCAAAAGCTTCTCGACGCCTATGATGGCTGCAGCCTCAAATTCCGCGCCACCCAGCTGGTCTTTGCCGACGGCAATCCAGAAGCAAAGATCATGCTGATCGGCGAAGCTCCCGGCGCCGAAGAAGATCGTCAGGGCAAACCCTTTGTCGGCCGCTCCGGCCAGTTGCTCGACCGCATGCTCGGCGCCATCGGGCTCGACCGCACAAAAGTCTACATCGCCAACACCGTTCCCTGGCGCCCGCCCGGCAATCGCACCCCGACGCCCGAAGAAATGGAACTGTGCCTGCCCTTCCTCAACCGCCAGGTCGAACTGGTCGCCCCCCGCCTCGTCATGACGCTCGGTGGCCCCGCCATGCAGACCGTCTTCAAGACCACCGCCGGCATCATCAAGATGCGCGGCCGCTGGCAGGACGTCGCCATCGGCACGCATCAGGTCGACGCCCTCCCCACGCTCCACCCGGCTTATCTTTTGCGCAACCCGGCCGCCAAGCAGCAGGCCTGGGCTGATCTGCTGAGCCTGAAGATGAAGATGGTAGAGCTGGGGTTGAGCTGAGGGCCTAACTGGCTTTCGCGAGCGCCGTCACCCCCTCCCATCCTCCCCCATCAAGGGGGAGGTGTCACCGAATTCGCTATAGCGAATTCGGTTGGGGCCGGTGGTTTTGACTGAGCCGTGCCCCAAACTCGATCTGACACCTCCCCCTTGATGGGGGAGGATGGGAGGGGGTGGAGCGGCAACCGCCAAAGCCCAGTCAACTTTTTGCCCCGCCTCCCCATTTCCGCCCTATCGCTCCGCCTATGTCGCGCTATGGTCACCTCTCGGTGATTTGCAACGTTTCGCTGCCACTATTTTAGAGCGCCATGGCTTCCGTCATCAAAATCTACGCCCTGTTCCTCGGCTCGGCCCTGTTGATGTTCGGAGGTGGCCTGCAAGGGCTCCTGCTCTCGGTGCGCGGCGCCGAGGAAGAGTTTTCCCTCCTCGCCCTTGGCTTGATCGGCACCGGCTGGTCGGTCGGCTTTGTCGCCGGCTCCATCGCTGTCCCGATGATCGTGCGCAAGGTTGGTCACATCCGCGCCTTCTCCGTCATGGCCGCCATTGGCACGGTGACGATCCTCCTCAACCTCCTCTGGATCAACGATGTCAGCTGGATCGTGCTGCGCGCGCTTTCCGGCTTTTGTTTTGCCGGCGCCGCCATGATCGTTGAAAGCTGGCTCAATGAGGTCGCCGACAACAAGAGCCGCGGCACCATCTTTTCGATCTATGTGACCATCAACTTGACCGCCTCGACGGTTGGCCAGATCGCCATGTCGGTCACCGGTACCGCCGGCTATATTCCCTTCGTCATCGGCGCCATCGCCTTTATCTGTGCGCTGATGCCGCCGGCTCTGACCTCGAGCCCACAACCGCGCCCCCTCGCCTCCGCCAAGCTCGATCTGCCGCTTCTGATCAAAACCTCGCCCGTCGCCGCCGTCGCGGCCTTCTGCTGCGGCATGGCCAATGGCGCCTTCGGCACGCTGGCGCCGGTCTATGGCTATGAACAGGGGCTCGATGCCTCGGGCATTGCCCTGCTTTTCGCCATCGCCGCCATTGCCGGCGCCGTCGCGCAAATTCCCTTCGGCCGCCTCTCCGACCGCATCGATCGGCGCCAGGTCATGGTGGGCCTTGCAGCCGGCGCCTCCGTCGTCGGCCTTCTTATCGTCATCATCAACCCCAGCGCCGGCTGGCTGATGTATGTGCTGTTCGGCCTTTATGGCCTGGCCGCCAATCCGCTCTATCCAATCGCGGTGGCCCACGCCAACGACTTCGCGCGGGATGGCGACTTCGCCAAGATCGCGGGCGGCATGCTGCTGATCCTCGGGCTCGGCCTTGCTGTCGGCCCGGCGATCGCCTCCATGCTGATGAGCAATATCGCGCCCATGGCGCTCTTCATCATCACCGCCATTTTCCATGCCGCCGTCGCCGGCTTTGCCTTCATGCGCATGCGCGTCCGCAAGAGCGTCGATGCTGCCCATCGCGCGCCGTTCCAGCCGATGGATCGGCAGGCAACGCCCGAATCTATTGTGCTCGATCCACGGGCTGATAGTGATGCCGAGGACGAGGAGATCGTGCGGCACGAGCCGGCGGTCCCCGAAGAGCTGATCGAAACCACGGAGCCAAAGCGTGTTCAAGACGGAACGGTTTGAGGATCGGGCCTTCAAGCCCCTGTCCATCGCAGTCATCGCCGTTTCCGACACGCGGACGCTCGAAACCGATACCGGCGGCGCGCTCCTAAAGTCCCTCCTCGAAGCCGATGGCCACACCTGCTTCGACCGGCAAGTCGTCCGCGACGACATCCAGCTTATCCGCGCCGCCGTCCAGGCCTATGTCGCCAATCCCAAGGTCGATGTGATCCTGACGACCGGCGGCACCGGCTTTTCCGGCCGCGACGTCACGCCTGAGGCCGTCGAACCGCTGTTCGACAAGCGGATGGAAGGCTTTTCCGTGCTCTTCCATCAATATTCCTCCACCACCGTCGGCACGAGTTCGATCCAGTCCCGCGCCACGGCGGGCCTCATCGGCACCACCTTCGTCTTCTCTCTCCCCGGTTCGCGCGGCGCCTGCCGCGACGCCTGGGAAGGCATTCTCACCCAGCAACTCGACTACCGGCACAAACCCTGCAATTTCGTCGAGCTGATGCCGCGCCTCGACGAGCGCTGATACAAAAAGGCCGGGCATTGCCCGGCCTTTTCTCGTTTTATCAGTGACCCATTGCCGGGCCGCCGTGACCGCCTTCCGGCCGTTTCACGAAGAACGCCGCGACGATCATCAGCAGCGACACGATGGCGCCGCAGAGGAAGCCGCCGCGAATACCGGCCGCCAATGCGTCCACACCGTCAAGACCAGCCGCAACCCCCGCCGCCGATTGCAGGCTCATCACCGCCACAAAGAGCGCAATGCCCGCCGCGCCCGCCACCTGCTGCACCGAACCCAGAATGGCGCTGGCATGGGAGTAGAACTTCGGCGGCACCGAGCTCATCGACGCGGTAAAGAGCGGCGTGAAGGTAAAGGCGAGGCCCACGCTGAGGACGATATGCCCGGCAACCACGGCCCAGACCGGGGTATGCTGGCTGACCAGCGTCAACGCCCACATTACGGCCGAAACCGCAATGACGCCGGGCACCAGCAGCGGCCGCGGCCCAACGCGGTCATAAAGACGGCCAACCACCGGACCAAGCACACCCATCAAGAGGCCACCGGGCAGCAAGAGCATGCCGGTCTGCAAGGTATCAAGGCCGAGCACCTTCTGCGTATAGATCGGCAACAGAATGGAACTGCCGAGCAGCGCCACCATGGCAATCGCCATGGTGATCAGCGCAAAAGTATAGTTCCGATGCTGCAGCGTACGCAGATCGAGCAGCGCCTTGTCATCGTTCTGCAAACCGAACTGCCGCCAGACGAAAGCCGCCATAGCCACGACACCAACAGCAATCGGCGCCCAGGCCGGAATGGCCGAACCGTGTTCCGCGCCTTCGCCTAGGCTCGACAGGCCATAGACGATGCCGCCAAAGGCAAAAGCCGAGAGGATCACCGAAAGCACATCAAGCGGCGCATAGCGCGGCGTCGAGACATTGCGGATGCGGCTCGCGCCAATCACCAGCGCCAGGATGGCGATAGGCAGGGTGAAATAGAACATGAAGCGCCAGTCGAAATGGGCGAGAATAAACCCGCCGATCGTCGGGCCGACGGCCGGCGCCACGGACATGACGATTGAAATATTGCCCATGACCTTGCCGCGCCCTTCGGGCGGCACCAGCGACATCACCGTGGTAATCAGCAGCGGCATCATGATGGCCGTGCCGACCGCCTGCACGACGCGGCCTGCGATCAGCAATTCGATCCCCGGCGAGAGCGCGCAGATCAGCGTACCAAGGGTAAACACCGACATGGCGACCATATAGATCGGCCGCGTGTTGAGTCGCTGCAGCAGGAAGCCGGTGATCGGAATCACCACGGCCATGGTCAGAAGAAAGGCCGTCGTCAGCCACTGCGCCAGGCTCGCCGTGATCCCGAGGTCGGTCATCAGATGCGGGATGGCCACGCTCATGATGGTTTCGTTGAGAAACACCACGAAGGTCGAAACGAGCAGCAGCCCGATAACCAGCCGGTTGCGCGCCGCGTTGTCAGGATGATGGGGAGCGCTTTGCTCAAGCGCGTCGAATGTTGCTGTGTCTGTCGTCATGTCCATACCCTCACTAAAGCGCGTGACACCCTTGCGACGCATGGCATCGCTCGAGTTCGACAGCGCTTTCCAATTTCTCTGCGACAAGGCCTGTCAGCAGCCATCAGTTCAGACCGCGCTTAACTAATCCTGGCGGGAATGGTGGTCAATGCTAAATTTTTTGCTTAACTGATGTGCCCCATTTTCGGGGGAAACCTGCATAGGCCCGGCTAAAGCGATCGTCCAGACGCAATTCGCGCAAGGCTGCAATGCGTGCCGAAAAATTGAGAACAAAATATAAACATCGTTCTTGTTGTGTTCTAATTCGGTTGCTAGATTTGAAGGGCGCCAACGAGGTCGATTCCAGACCGCAGCGGCGGCAGCAGGAGATTTGCCATGGCCCTCTATCAGGCCCCCAGCTTCGAAGCGCTCGAACGTCTCAGCCAAAGCCGCGACGCCGATCTTGCGCGCCGCGAATTGCTCGATAGCGATCGCATTCGCGGGCGCGGCGCGCAGACCAACCGCTCCGGGCGCTTCGAAACCCATGCGCGCGAAAATTTCGACGATGGCTGGGGCAGCGTCGAAACCCTGCCGACCTTCGAAACGGTCGAGCACACAGAGCGCGCCAGAAGCATCATCACCACCAATGACAGCCCCGATATCGGCTTTGATCGCTCGATCAATGCCTATCGCGGCTGCGAGCATGGCTGTTCTTATTGCTATGCCCGCCCGTCCCACGCCTATCTCGGCCATTCCGCCGGCGTCGATTTCGAGCGCGAAATCTACGTCAAGACCAATGCCGCCGAGGCCCTGCGCAGTGAATTGGGCGCAAAATCCTATCGCCCCAAGCCCATCGCCATGGGCACCAATACCGACCCCTATCAGCCCTCCGAGCGCAAGCATAAGCTGACCCGGGCCATTCTTGAAGTCATGCTCGAAACCCGCCACCCGGTGATGATCACCACCAAGTCGGCGCTGATCCTGCGCGATCTCGACCTCCTCACCGAATTGGCAAAACTCGGCCTCGCCAAGGTCGCGATTTCAGTGACCTCGATGGATCATAAACTCAGCCGCAAGATGGAGCCCCGCGCCTCCTCCCCCTCCCGGCGCCTTGAAGCCATAAGGCTTTTGAGCGAGGCGAGCGTCCCCACCGCCATCTTTGCTTCACCCATGATCCCGGCCATCAACGACATGGAGCTCGAACGCATCCTCGATGCCGGCAAGGCGCAAGGTGCACTCGCCGCCTCGATGATCCTCCTCCGCCTTCCGGGCGAAGTGCGCGACGTGTTTCGCGAATGGCTGTTGCGCCATTTCCCCGACCGCGTACGCCACGTCCTCTCGCTCGTCCGCGACACCCGCGGGGGGCGGGACTATGACTCGCGCTTCGGCACCAGAATGACCGGCGAAGGCCCCTACGCCACCCTTTTGCGCCAGCGCTTCGAAAAAGCCCGCGAACGCTACGGCCTCGACGTCAAACTACCGGGCCTCAGAACCGACCTCTTCGTCCCCCCGACGCTCGAGAGCAAACAGATGAGCTTGTTTTAGGCTCTTCTGATTTACGCTGACACGTATTCACTCTCGATTGTCACCCCGGCGAAGGCCGGGGCCCACCCTGAGATCGCGAGATGGGTCCCGGCCTTCGCCGGGATGACAGAAGGTGGGTGGAGAAGTATCTGCGACCGACGTTCTGCCGTTGACTGGTAAAACGATCTGACAGATTGCCGGGACAAGCCGGCAATGACGCCAACTAAGCGCTCAGCGCCTCGCTCGCCCCAACACGCTCCGCAATAAACCGCAGCATCTGCGCATCCCGATAATCCCGCGCCGCCAGCGTCGCACCAGCCTCCAGCAACTGCGCCGGTTCCAGCCCCGTCGCCATGCCGATCGTCGCAATCCCCGCCGAAGTCGCCGACTTCAGCCCCGTACGCGAATCTTCAAAAGCCACGCAGTTCTCGGCCCTGGCCCCAAGAATCCGCAGCCCCTCCAGATAGGGCAGCGGATGCGGCTTGCCGTGTGCCAGTTCGTCGCCGATCACCAGCCCCTTGAACCGGTGCCGCGCCCCAATGCTATTCAGCAATTGCTCGGCATTATCCCGGGGCGCATTGGTCACGGCCACCGCCGGCAACCCAATCGCATCGGCCCAATCGAGCAGCGCAAAAAGCCCATGCACCGGCTCGACGCCCTCGGCGGCCAGCGAACGGAACAGGGCTTCCTTTTCCATCATGATTTCCCACTGCCGCTCCGGGGTTTCATGCGGCAAAAACTGCGCGCCAATCGCCTCATTGGCTAGCCCCTGCAGTTCGCGGCCGAAGCGTTCGCGGTCAAAATGGTGCCCATAGGGCGCAAAGGCGCGATTAAAAGCTTCGAGGTGCAGCGGATCGCTTTCCACCAGCGTTCCATCGATATCGAAAAGGAGGCCAGCGCCGGGTAGAAGAGTCATGAACAGTCCTTGCTTGAGCGCGCGCAAAGCACACCAAGAGGGCGCATTCGTCAACACGCAGTTCGCCGCATCAGGCGCTCAGTACTGCTCCACTTTGCGCGCATTGCTCGCCATGAAATCGAGCGACCCCATCACCCCCTGCAGCGACAACCAGATATCGGCCGGCTGCTCCTCTCCCGTCATCGGCACGACGAGTTTGAGCGATGCGCGCTCCTTCATCCGCTCGATCAACCGCGCTTCGAGTTCGGCATCGGCCACGAAATACTGGTTGGTGACATTGAACCGCGTTTCGATGTGCTCACCCATATTGAGCATGACCGGACCATCGCCGGCAAAGAGCAGCCGCATGGGCCGGCTTTCGTCATATGCCCCCTGATCCGCCGCCACGGTGATGGCGAGATCCAATTCGCCATCGAGCCGATTGCGGATCAGCGTCAGTTTGTAAGCCGGCAGATTGGCGCTGTTCAGCGCCTGGCTGCCGGTGCTGGCAAAGCACGAATAGCCATAATAATCCGTGGAATCCTCATTTATGGTGTCAGGACAAGACGCCAGCCAGTCGCGAAAATATTCGCGCCATTCGCCATAGGAATGATGAAAAGGTTCGGCCGCTGCGGGCACGGTCAGCAGCAGCAGGGCGGCAAGGCGTGCGACATAACGCATAAGAGCACTCTCGTCTTTGCCCCCCGGCCAGACTCTTATATCAGTGACCCCGGAAAAATGACCAGAGGACGACAGGCGTGGCTATCGAGAAGATAAACAGCCTCAATGTGATGCTTCTCGACGAGATCGGGCCGCGACTCGGTTCCGAGCAGGACGCGCTCGACGTCATCGGCGCCACCTATGGCCTCGATGTGGATGCCGTTGCCATTCCCGTATCGCGCTTCGCTCCCGATTTTTTCGTCCTCGGCAACAAGCAGGCTGGCCACTTCATCCAGAAACTGCAGAACTATTCCCTGCGCCTCATTATCCTCGGCGATCTCACCGAGGCCATGGCGAACAGCAAAGCCCTCACCGATTTTGTCGGCGAGACCAATCGCATCGGGCACCATTTCTTCGCTGGTGATCGCGCCGCCATGGAGGCCGGCTTCGGCCGGACCCGCTGATGGTTCGCAAAACTGTCATAACGGTCGAAACCACCACCGAACTCTTCGCGCCTGAAGCCGCCTTCCCCGATTTCAGCCATGAGCAAATGGCCTATGACCGCGGCGCCCGCTCTGTCGTCGGCGTCGATGAAGCTGGCCGCGGCCCCCTCGCCGGCCCCGTCGTCGTCGCCGCCGTGCGTCTCGATCCCAATCGCATCCCACAGGGCCTCAACGATTCCAAGAAACTGACGCCCGAACGCCGCGCCGAACTGTTCGAGGAAATTTTGGCCGTCGCCGACGTCGCCATTGTCAGCGCCCCACCTTCCGATATTCTCAATCTCAATATCCGCGGCGCCACCCTCGCCGCCATGACCCGCGCCGTCCGCGCGCTCCCCTGCACCGCCGACTGCGTGCTTATCGATGGCCGCGATATTCCGCCCGGCCTCCCCTGCCCTGGCATTGCGCTGATCGGCGGCGATGGCCGCAGCGTTTCCATCGCTGCCGCCTCCATCGTGGCCAAAGTCATGCGCGACCGCATGTGCGCCATCATGGATTGCGACGCGCCCGATTTCGGCTTTGCCGGTCACAAGGGCTATGGCACCGCGGCCCATCTCAAGGCCCTCAATCGCCACGGCCCCAGCCGCCACCACCGCTCGGCCTTCGCCCCGGTGGCGGCGCTTCTCATCCAAAAAGCCACCGTCACAATCGAGGGTTAACCCCTCGCTAACCCCTTACAAACGCTCCATTAACCCTGACGAAGTACAAAGGCATGGTTAGTACTGCGTTAGGGATAGTTGCATGTTGCGTACCGCGCGTACGGCCCAGTCGGCCGATGCGGAGGAGGCTTCCCGCCTTCCGATCGACACCATTCTCGTGGGCGATTGCATCGACCATATGAATGCCTTGCCGGCCGGCTCCGTCGATCTCATCTTCGCCGACCCCCCATATAACCTGCAGCTGGAACAGGGCCTTACCCGCCCCGACCAAAGCAAGGTCGATGCGGTCGACGACGATTGGGACAAGTTCGATTCTTTCGCCCATTACGACGCCTTTACCCGCGGCTGGCTGAAAGCCGCGCGTCGCCTGCTGAAACCGGATGGCGCCATCTGGGTCATCGGCTCGTACCATAATATTTTCCGCGTCGGCACGGCGCTCCAGGATCTCGATTTCTGGATGCTCAACGACGTCATCTGGCGCAAGGCCAACCCGATGCCGAACTTCCGCGGCACGCGGTTCACCAATGCGCATGAAACCCTAATCTGGGCCTCGAAAAGCCAGAAGAGCCGCGTGACCTTCAATTATGAAGCCATGAAGCTTGCCAATGACGACACGCAGATGCGGAGCGATTGGCTCTTCCCGATCTGCACCGGCTCCGAGCGCCTCAAAAACGAAGACGACGACAAGGTCCATCCGACCCAGAAGCCGGAAGCCCTGTTGTTCCGCATTCTCAACGCCACGACCAAGCCGGGGGATATCGTCCTCGACCCCTTCTTCGGCACCGGCACCACCGGCGCCGTGGCCCGCAAACTTGGCCGCCACTTCATCGGCATTGAGCGCGAAGAGACCTATATAGCCGCCGCCCGCAATCGCATCGCCTCGATCCGCCCCGCGGTATTTGACGCACTGCAATCGGTCACGCCGAAGCGCAAGGAAACCCGCATTCCCTTCGGTTCGCTGGTCGAACAGGGATTGATCGAACCGGGCGCGCAACTTTTCGACTTAACGAAACGTTACTCTGCCATGGTTCGTGCAGACGGCTCGCTCGTCTCGGGTCCGCACCAGGGGTCGATCCACAAGGTCGGCGCGCTGGTTCAGGGTTCCGAGGCATGCAACGGGTGGACCTTCTGGCACCACGACTATCTTGGCGTCGCCGAGCCCATCGATGTCCTCCGGGCCAGTGTTCGCCAAAAACTTGATTTGCTTTCTGCCTGATCCTGACCTCCAATCATGTCTCAGGCTCTTAACTGGCCGCCGGTTTGCCCCGGCGGCCTTTTTGTTTTCTGGGCATTACCTTGTTCCCGCGCTGTGCCGATACTAGGTTAAGGCCACCCAAAGGAACGAGGCCGGACATGAGCAGTTTCAACGATCAGGTGATAGCTGACTTCAAAGAGAGCAACGGCAAGCCGGGAGGCTATTTCAAAGGCTCCCCAGTGCTCCTGCTCCATTCCATCGGCGCCAAGAGCGGCGCTGAACGCACCCAGCCCCTGATGTTCCTCCAGGAAGACAAGGACACCTGGTTCGTTTTCGCCTCCTTCGGCGGCGCCCCCAATAATCCGGCGTGGTATCACAATGTCATTGCTCATCCCGAGCTGGATATCTCCGTTGGCGACGGCACCACCATCACCCGCATACCCGTTCGCGCCCGCATCCTCGAAGGCACCGAGCGCGACACCACCTATGCACGGCAAGCCGCCCTCTTCCCCCAATTCGCCGGCTATGCCGAAAAAACCACCCGCGAAGCCATCCCGGTTATTGAGTTGACAAAGCGCTGAGTTGACGCGCGCCGGGGCGGACGTGCCAGTCGGCCCTCCCCCGGTGCTCGTAATCGTGCTAGGGCGAAATCAGTTCAACCGTCGGAAAATATGTCCGATACCGCCCCGCGTCGCGGGTCAGCAGCGGCAATCGGCTAACCGCCGCATGGGCGCCAATGAAAAAATCGGGCAGGACACCGCTTCGTGCCCCGCCTGCCTTGCGATATTGCGCAAAAGCCTTGCCGGCGAGAAACAGCGCCGGACGCGGCAGGCCAACCATTTCCAGCCCAGCCTTGGAAACGAAGTCATCCAGCAATTCAATCCGCTCATAGCGGACGCCGAGTTCGGCATAGACGACATCATTGATAAAAAGTGGACCGTGCAGGCTAGCCGCCTCTAGCGACGCGATCGACCAATCGACCCATTGCGGGTCGGCGGTTACCAGGTCGAGCAGCACATTGGTATCGACCAATGTCACGGCTCGCCCCGCGTCAACGCCATGATCTCTTCAGTCGCCATCCCCTCGCCGGCATGTCCGCGAAGCTGGGCAAACCGGCTGGATGGCGCGGGCGTCGCCGGCTCGATGACGATGTGACCGTCAGCGGTACGACGGAAATCCACGCGGCTGCCCGGCACGATGCCCAAGTGGTCCCGTACGGATTTTGGAATGGTCACCTGACCCTTGATCGTCACGGTCGTACTCACGGCACACCTCGGTAATACCTATTTCAAAATAGGTATTACATAACCACTCAAAAATCAATGGGGGCTTTCCTTACCCACCCCCGCCTGCGCCATAACTTCCCTGAACAACACCGACACGTCTCTCTGCTCTATCCGACGAGAGCAAAGGTCCATTTTGCGGATGATCCACATACATTATCCAAAACTTAACGACCTCATGTTTTGGTAAGATAAATCATATTCGCGTTTTACTTGCCCACAAAACCTTTGCTCTTTGGGAGATTTATCGGTGTCTATTGTTGGTGGTTTTTCGTCGCAGGGTGAAAGCAGCTGGAGAGTTCTTGTCGATTCTCCCGCTTCCGCTCTGTCCCAAAGCGCACAATCGGGTGGCGGGGGCGCTTCGGCAAAGCCGGCCGGCAGTGCCACGCTTCTGTCCCTTTCCGATGCCGCCAAAGACGTGATCGCCAAGGGCGATGCCTTTGAGGGCCTGAAGCCTGCCCATAGCGACGCGGAACTCGCCGAGATCGGCAAGCAGATGCGGGGACAATTGGTGCTGTCGCGTCTCGAGCGGACCAATCCCGCAGGGGCCGAGGCGCTGCGCGAGGCAATGGCCAACGGAACGGTCAAGACGCAACTCGCCGCCGATGTTCCGGGCGTAAACTACAAGTCGAAGGAAACCTTCACATACGATGCCAGCGGCAACGTGAAGTCGCAAATGGTCGGCGTCGACTATTTCAAGCCGTCGGCCCACATCCAGGCCATCATCGACGCCGGGCGCGGCGCCCCGATGTGGCAGAGCGGCGTCGGCGACGTTTGGATCACCTGGTGATCGAATAGAGCACCGGACTGGCGGCCCGTCCTACCCCAGCCCCGCCTGCGCCAGCACTTTCCTGAACAGCGTCGGCAAGGCCTCGCCCTTGAGCGCCGATGGCTGGCTCCACCAGCCATTTTCGAGACCGTCCGCCGGCACGAGCGAAGACCACACTTCCAGCTCCAGCCGGAAATGGGTGAACACATGCACCACCTGCCCGCGATGTCGCCATTGGCCCGAAACGGGATAGGCAACTTCGGACAGGTCGGATGACCATTCCGACGTCGGCACTTCGGTCATGCCCCCGAGCAATCCCTTGCCCGGCCGCGATTGCAGGTAAACATCGCCGCTCTGGTCCGTCATCACAAAGGCATGGCCGCGCCGCACCGGACGCTCCGCCTTTTCCGGCTTGATCGGATAAAGCGTCGGCGCACCTTCGCGCGTTCCCAGGCAATCACGTTGCAGCGGACAGATCAGGCACGAGGCCACGCGCGGCGCGCAGATGGTCGCGCCGAGATCCATCATCGCCTGGGCAAAATCGCCCGCCCGCTCCGGCACACTTGCTTGCAGGGCCGAACGCAATTCGTCCTTCGCCTCCCGGACCGGCACGGGCAGCGTGTAAAATCGCGCCAAAACCCGATCGAGATTGCCATCGAGCACGGCAATCCGCTCGTCAAAGCAGATCGCCGCGATCGCAGCGCTCGTATAGGCGCCGATGCCCGGCAGGGTCTGCAAACCTTCCGAACTCTTCGGAAACACCCCACCATGGTTTTCAACCACCGCCACGGCGCAGGCATGGAGATTTCGCGCCCGCGCATAATAGCCAAGCCCGGCCCATTCGCGCAGCACCGCATCGAGCGGCGCAGCGGCCAGGTCAAAAACCGTCGGCCAGAGCTGGGTAAACCGCAAAAAATACTTTTGCACCGCCGCAACCGTCGTCTGCTGTAGCATCACCTCGCTGAGCCAGACGCGATAGGGACCGGCATGCACACCCTTGGCCCGATCCGCCGGCGAAACGCGCCAGGGCAAAGTGCGCGCATGGCGATCATACCAGGCGAGCACGGCGTCGGCGTCGATGGGGTGGGGGGCAAGGAGAGGCATGGCGGATGGATATATTTTTGGGGGTAGGGCTTCAAGTCCGACAAAATTGTGCGCGCCGTCACTCCCTCCCATCCTCCCCCATCTAGGGGGAGGTGCAGACCGGTGACCTTGAACATATCGCGCGTCACACTCGATGCGACACCTCCCCCTTGATGGGGGAGGATGGGAGGGGGTGGGGCCACACACCCCGCTTGCGTCTCCCCCGCCCCAGCGCTACTCCCAACCTCATGGCCGAAAAGGAACTGCCCGAACCAAAACGCAGGAACAAGACACTCAGCGTTGCTGACGTGCTTTCGGGCGCGCTCGATCCGGTGCTGAAAAAGCGCGGTTTTGCCACCCGCGATATCATCACCCATTGGCGCGTCATCGCGCCGCCGCCTTATGACCAGACCACCATGCCCGATAAGCTCGTCTGGCCGCGCAGTGCCGGCCATGGCCACGAAGGCGCGGTGCTCTATCTCCGCTGCGGCCCTGGCCAGGCCCTCTTCGTCCAGCATGCCGCGCCCGAAATCGCCCAGACGGTCAACCGCTATTTCGGCTATCACCTCATCAACGAAGTGCGCCTCTCGGCCGAGCTATTCACCCCCGGTTCAGGCGCAAAGGTTCAAAAGAACAGGCAACCGAGCCAGAGCGACATCGCAAAGGTCGGCACCGCGGTCGAAAAGATCGAGGATACTGATCTGCGGGAAGCGTTGCGGGTTTTGGGCCTGGCGCTCTCCGGCAGATCGGACAAAAGCAGATAAGCATCCCTCCGAAAGTAGTTGCCGGTTTCGGGATCAGGACAGGTGAAGCGGATAGAGTGTTCACCCCCAAGTGATAATCATGCCCACTTGCCGACACCAAGCCCATGTGTAGTGTCGCGCATAACAATAATCAGGAGCCTGACACGTGAAGTTCAACCGCCGTGAGACCCTTATCCTTGCCGCTGCCGCCTCTGCGCTGAGCCTTTGCGGCCTGAGCGGGGCGCAGGCCGCCGAAGGCGACGTTGTCGATCAAGCCAAGCTGCTCGCGCCGGCCGGTGGTATCGCCGACAAGGTGCTGGGCAATCCCGACGCTCCGGTCACGGTCATCGAATATGCCTCGCCCACTTGCCCGCATTGCGCGACCTTCCACAACACGGTCTATGAGCCCTTCAAGGCCGAATATGTCGATACCGGCAAGGTGAAATTCATCCTGCGCCCCTTCGTGCGCAATGTGCTCGACGCCGCCATCTTCATGCTGGCCGAGGCCGCGGGCGAAACCAATTACCACAATATCATCGGCACCTATTTCAAGACCCAGGGCGAATGGGGCGTTTCCGAAACCCCGCGCGACGCGATCTATACCATTGCCACCCAGCTCGGTTTTACCAAGGAAAGTTTTGACGCTGCCTTGACGAATCAGGACCTGTTCACTGGCATGGAAGCCATGCGCGAACAGGCGCTGAACGAATTCGGGCTCCAGGGCACGCCGACCTTCTATGTCAATGGCAAGACGCTTTCCGGTGACAAGACGCTCGAGCAGCTCGCTGCCGAGATCGACCCGCTTGTGCCCGCCGATTTCGTCGCTCCTGCCGCTGGCGCTGCTGCAACCCCTGCCCCGGCAACCGACGCAATGGCTCCTGCCCCAGCCGCCGACGCACTGGCGCCCGCGGCTCCGGCCGACACCATGTCTCCGGTCGCGCCGTCCGACACCATGTCGCCGGCCACCCCTGCGCAATAATCTCCGCATACTCGATCGGCACCTCCCCCTTGATGGGGGAGGTTGGGAGGGGGTGTTGGCAAGCTCAGCACCCCGTCTGCTTTTCATGCGGTTGAGCCCATGAAATTCTCCCGCCTCAAACTCCACGGTTTTAAAAGCTTTTCCGACGAAACCACTCTCGTCATGGAGCCTGGCCTCACCGGCATTGTCGGCCCCAATGGCTGCGGCAAGTCCAATCTTGTCGAAGCCATGCGCTGGGTCATGGGTGAAAACTCATACAAGGCCATGCGCGCCTCCGGCATGGACGACGTCATCTTCTCCGGTTCCGGCAATCGCCCCGGCCGCAATTCGGCCGAAGTGACGCTGGTCCTCGACAATGCCGACCGCACCGCTCCCGCCGCCCTCAACACCGCCGACGTCCTCGAAGTCACCCGCCGCATCGAGCGCGAGGCGGGCTCCGTCTATCGCGTCAATGGCAAGGAAGTGCGCGCCCGCGACGTGCAACTGCTCTTTGCTGACGCGTCCACCGGCGCCCATTCCCCCGCCATGGTCCGCCAAGGCCAGATCGGCGAGTTGATCGCGGCAAAACCCACCGCCCGCCGCGCTCTCCTTGAAGAAGCCGCCGGCATTTCCGGCCTCCATTCGCGCCGCCACGAGGCCGAACTCCGCCTCCGCGCTGCCGAGAGCAATCTTGAGCGCGTCGACGATATTATCGGCCAGATCGGCACCCAGCTCGAAACCCTGAAACGCCAGGCCCGCCTCGCCATCCGCTATCGCGGCCTGTCCGGCGACATTCGTCGCGCCGAAGCGACGCTCTTCCACATCCGCTGGGTCGCCACCCGCGCCGCCGAAAAAGACGGCGAAGCTGCGCAGGCCGTTCTCATCCGCAAACTGGCCGACGCCACCCATGCCGAGCGCATGGCGCAGAAAAACGTCGAAGAGGCCGAAGCCGCCCTCGCCCCCTTGCGCGAACGCGAGGCCGTCACCTCAGCCATTCTCCAGCGCTACAAAATTCTCTTCGAGCAATTGAGCGAAGAATCGCGCCGCCTGCAGCAGCGCCGCACCGAACTCGAAGAACGCCTCCGGCAAATCTCGCAGGACGGCAGCCGCGAACGCGAACTGGTCGCCGAAAGCGAAGCGAGCCTTGCCGCTTATGCGGAAGAGCAGGAACGCATCGAGGCCGAAGAAGAAGAGGCCATTGAAAGCCTCGAAGCCGCTCGCCGCGAAGCCGACGAGGCCCGCGCTGCCGCAGCCTCTGCCGAAACCGAATCGCGCCTCCTTTCCGACCGCCTCGCCCAGATGCGCGTCCGCCGCGGCCAGGCCCAGCGCGCCGTCGCCGATGCCGATCTCCGCCTCGAACGCCTGACGCGCGAAATCGCCGGCGTCGAAGCCGACATGGCCAAAATCGCCGAAACCATTGCCGGCGACGAAACCCTGATGCGCCATCAGGACGCGCTCGAAACCGCCCACGAAGAAGCCGAGATCGCCGAAAGCGCGGCTCTCACGGCCGAGGAAGAAGCATCAGCCGCCCAGCAAAAACTCGACGAAATGCGCCCGCGCCTCGCCGAACTCGATGCCCTCGTCACCGGTCTCGAAGCCGAAGCGACCACCTTGGGCAAAATGCTCAATGTCGGCTCCAGCCTCTGGCCCGCCATCGTCGACGAACTAAAAGTCACACCCGGCTACGAAACCGCCCTCGGCGCCGCTCTCGGCGACGATCTCGACGCCTCTTCGGATGCCGGCGCTCCCCTCCACTGGTCCATCGCCATCGAAGGCTATGACGATCCGCCGCTGCCGCAGGGTGCGGAACCACTCTCGCGCTATGTCACCGGCACGCCGCTCCTCAAACGCCGCCTCGATCAGATCGGGCTTGTCAGCGATATCGTCGGTCCCGGCCTCATGCCCGCCCTTTGGCCCGGCCAGCGCCTCGTTACGCTCGACGGCGCCATGTGGCGCTGGGATGGTTTTGTCGCCGCCGCCGATGCCCCAACCGCCGCCGCCCTCCGCCTTTCGCAGCGCAATCGCCTCGCCGAACTCGACGAGGAAGTTTTGCGCGCCAAGGCCGAGCGCAACGCCTTCCGCCGCGACATCGACAGCCAAACGTCCGCCCTCGACCTCGCCCGCCAGGCCGAACGCGGGTGCCGCGAAGACTGGCGCAAGGCCCAGCACGCCATCAGCCTCGCCCAGACCGAACTCGACCGCGCCCTTCGCGCCCAGGGCGAACTCGCCTCCCGCCGCTCCGCCCTCGAAGAAGCTCATACCCGCCTCCACGGCAATCTCACCGAAGCCGAAGCGGTGCGCGAGGAAGCCGCCGTCATCCTCGAAGAAGCAGGGGAAGAAGACGATCTCGTCCATCGCCTCGAAGAAGAGCACGAGCGCCTCGCCGCCTTGCGCGAACGCGCCGATCAGGCCCGCCTGAACCTCGGCAATTTCGAAAGCGCCGCCCGTATGCGCGCCTCCCGGCTCGATCAACTGGCCCGCGACCGCGCCGCCTGGCAACGCCGTTTCGATGGCGCCGCCGCCCAGCTCGCCACCCTCGACCAGCGCACATCAGCGGTAAAAGCCCAGCTCGACGAACTCGACGCCGCTCCCGAAGGCTTCGCCGACCGCCGCGCCCAATTGGAAGACCAGATCGAAGACGCGAACCTCGACCATTCTGAAGCCAGCGACCGCTTCAACGCCGCCCAGACCGCCTGGCGCGACCACGAAAAGTCACTGCGCGGCGCCGCCGATGCCCTTTCCGAAGTGCGCATCGAATTGACCCGCATCGAAGAGCGCCTAAAGGGCACCATGGCGCAGCGCCAGCAGATCGAGCGCCAGGTCGAAGAAAGCCTCGGCATTCCCGCCAGCCGCACCCTCGAAGTTTCAGGCATCCGCCCCGAAGAAGCCCTGCCCCCCGAAACGCCGACCGAACAAAAGCTCGAACGGCTCAAAGCCGAGCGCGAGCGCCTCGGCGGGGTCAATCTCTCGGCCGAAAAGGAAGCCGAAGAGGTTCAGGAAAAGCTCGATACCATGGTCGCCGATCGCGACGACCTCATTGAAGCCATCGCCAAACTGCGCGGCGGTATTGCCGCCCTCAACCGCGAAGGCCGCGCGCGATTGAATGAAGCCTTCGGCAAGGTGAACGCCTATTTCCAGGAACTCTTCACCACCCTTTTTGGCGGCGGCACGGCCGAACTGACCTTTGTCGAAAGCGACGATCCGCTCGAAGCCGGCCTCGAAATCATCGCCCGCCCACCGGGCAAAAAACCGCAGACCATGACCCTCCTCTCCGGCGGCGAACAGGCCCTCACCGCCATGAGCCTGATCTTTGCCGTCTTCCTCACCAATCCCGCGCCCATCTGCGTCCTCGACGAAGTCGATGCCCCGCTCGACGACGCCAATGTCGAGCGCTTCTGCAACCTCCTCGACTCGATGCGCCAGCGCACCAATACGCGCTTCATGGTCATCACCCACAACCCGATCACCATGAGCCGCGTCGATCGCCTCTTCGGCGTCACCATGGCCGAACGCGGCGTGTCGCAACTCGTGTCCGTCGATCTGCAGACGGCGGAAAGTTTCCGCGAAGTGGTTTGAGGCACGCCATAAGCGCTTGACCCGGAAATTCAGCGGTATACGCTGGGATGCATCGAAACCCAATACCGCCCAATGGAGGGATTCATGGCAAACGGCGAGCGCACTCAAATCTCTCTTCGCGTGCCCAGCGACATGATTGACGCCTTTGAACGCATAGCCGGGGCCCTTGATCGCGATCGGACCTGGGTCATGTTGCAGGCGTTCCAGTTTTACCTCGATCGAGAGGGTCAGGAAATTCTATCGGACGCCGAGGGCATTGCATCGGTTGATCGCGGCGAGACCGTGGACTGGAATAGTGCCAAGACGCGCATTGACGCCGCGATCGCCCGTGGTGCGGCCGCTCACGTCAAGAAAGCCGGATAATGCCGCGCGCCATCCGTATCTCGGAAGAGGCGTTGCGCTGGATGGTGCGAGAAGCTGAAAGAATTGCGGAAGATTTCGGCTCGGCGGCCGCAAAGGACTTCCAGACCAGGATCGACAGTGCGCTCCAACAGCTCGCAGAGTTTCCTGGCATGACAGAGCGGGGCAAGATCCCCGGCACTCGGACCTTCGTCGTCAACAGGCGGACGATCCTGACCATTGTCGAGCGCGATGGTGATCTCGTCGTTGCCGCCGCACGCAGTCATCGCCAAGACGAGGACGGCAGGCGGTGAGTTCGGTGATGTAAGCGGGGCGATTCTGGACTGAGGGACGGCGTCCCCATCTCTAGGAATCTCCTTCCCAGCCACGACTCCACCACAATTGAGCTGTGGACAGCATGCCGCACCCTTGGATTTCGTTGAAATCGCACGGCAAATCAAAGACTTACCAGATCGTTACGTGCCTTGACACTATTTGGGGCCGCCACTATGTTGCGCCCGACCTGAATAGGCACCTGGACAAATCCGGGAAAAGGCAGGCCAAGGGGGAGTAAGCGGATGGAAAAACCGCCCAAAATCCAGGGCCAGCCGGAAAATGCCAGCGAGGCGACGCGTGATCTTGCATCGCGCATTGCTTCAGCCAAGCGGGAACGGCACCTTGAGGACAATAGATCCGCGGGTAACGATCCCAAGCAGATGAGCGGAATGGCGCGCGGCATGCGCATCGGAACCGAATTCATCGCTGCAATTCTGGTGGGGACCGGCTTTGGCTACCTCATCGATCTTGGCCTGGGAACCAGCCCCTGGGGATTGCTCATCATGTTCTTGGTGGGCTTTGCCGCTGGAATACTCAATGTCACCCGTGTGGTGGCGCAAATGAACGCCGCTTCGCCTCTCCCGCCCGTTTCGGCCGGGGCAGACGAAACAGAAAAATGATGACGTTTAGAGGGCTCTATCTTGGCCGGTACTGATCCGATCCACCAGTTCGTCATCCAGGACATGTTCCCCATTCACCTCGGTGGTGATGGCACTGCAGGCAGTGGCCTGAACATCTCCTTCACCAATTCTTCGCTGTTCATGGTAGCGACGGTCGCGGTTATTTCGCTGTACCTGATCCTGACCACCTCGGCCAAGCGCGTCGTTCCCGGCCGCGCCCAGCTCGTGAGCGAACTGCTCTATGGGTTTGTGGCCAATATGGTGCGCAGCGCCGCCGGCACCTCGGGCATGGTCTTCTTCCCGCTGGTGTTTTCGCTCTTCACCTTCATTTTCGTCGCCAACATGTTCGGCATGGTGCCCTATTTCTTCACCGTCACCAGCCATATCATCGTCACCTTCGCCCTCTCGATGCTGGTCTTCCTGACCGTCGTCATCTACGGCTTCCTCAAGAACGGCCCGAAGTTCCTAAAGCTCTTCGTTCCCTCGGGCGTGCCGGGCTATATCCTTCCCATCGTGGCGCCGATCGAGTTCATCTCGTTCATGAGCCGCCCGATTTCGCTCTCTGTGCGTCTGTTCGGCAATATTCTGGCCGGTCACATCACGCTCAAAGTCTTCACCGGCTTCATCGTCACCATGAGCTCGCTGGGTTTCCTCGGCATTCTTGGTTCGGCGCTGCCGATGATCATGGCCATTGCGCTCACTGGCCTCGAATTTCTCGTCGGCTCGGTTCAGGCCTATGTCTTCGCGGTCCTGACCTGCATGTATCTCAACGACGCGATCCATCCGTCTCACTAACTACCAGTCACGGCGGGCTGTTCCGCCAGAACCCCGCTAAAGTCGCTTGAAAGGACTAAAAAATGGAAGCTGAAGCCGCAAAGTTCATCGGTGCCGGTATTGCTTGTTTCGGTATGGCCGGCGCCGCTATTGGCGTGGCCAACATCTTCGGTAGCTTCCTGACGGGCGCCCTGCGCAATCCGTCGGCTGCTCCCAGCCAGTTTTCGAACCTGATCTTCGGCTTCGCCGTGACCGAAGCTCTGGGCATCTTCTCGTTCCTGGTTGCTCTGATCCTGCTGTTCGTCGCCTAATTCCGGCGCGACAAATTTTACGCAGCCGGGGCTATTCCCGGCTGCGCCTTCTTGTCCGGCCATGGCCGGTTGACCGGATTTTACGGGACCTCACCTGATGGTAACGCAAGTTTACGCCCAGGAAGCGGCTGCACCGGCCGTAGAGCATGTGGACGCAGCGCCTGGCGCCGCCGATATCCATGCCGATCCGACCGCTGACACCCATGCCACCACCGAAGCTCATGGTGGCGAGCATGATTCAGGCGTTTTCCCGCCCTTCGACCCCGCGACCTTCCCCAGCCAGTTGCTGTGGCTCGCCATCACCTTTGGCCTGCTCTATGTGCTGATGAGCAAGGTTGCCCTGCCGCGCATCGGCAGCATTCTTGAAAATCGCAAGAGCATTGTCGACGCGGACCTCGCGGCCGCCGATGCTTCGCGCCAGAAGACCGACGCCGCCATCGCCGCCTATGAGGCTGCCTTGGCTGATGCGCGCTCCAAGGCCCAGGGTATTGCCAACGAGACCCGCGAAAAGATCCAGGCCGACCTCGCTGCCAAGCGCAGCGCCGTCGAAACCGATCTGACCGCCAAGGTCACCGAGGCCGAAACCCGCATCGCCGCCACCAAGCGCGATGCCCTGACCCATGTCGACGAGATCGCCACCGAAACCGCCCAGACCGTCGTCGGCCAGATCATCGGCGATGTGTCGGCCGACAGCGTCCGCGCTGCCGTCGCCAAGGCCAGCAAGGAGTAAGCGGCAATGGAACTCGATAATTCCTTCTACGCTCTCGTCGCCCTCGTCATTTTCCTCGCGATGGCACTCTATTTCGGCATCCCGCGTATCGTGGGCAAGATGCTCGACGGCCAGATCCAGAGAATTGCCGACGAACTGGCTCAGGCCAAGAAACTGCGCGAAGAAGCTGCCGCCCTCCTCGTCGAATATGAGCAGAAGCGCGTTGCCGCCGAAAGCGAAGCCCAGGGCATCATCGCTGCCGCCCAGGAAGAAGCCACCCGCTTCACCGCCGAAGCCCAGGCGTCGCTCGCCGATCTCGTGACCCGCCGCACCAAGGCTGTGGAAGACAAGATCGCCCAGGCCGAAGCCCAGGCCGTCGCCGAAGTCCGCGCCCGCTCCGCCGACCTCGCCGTCGAAGCTGCCCGTCTCGTCCTCACCGACGAAATGAACAAAAAAGGCAACCAGGTCGTCGACAAAGCCATCGCCGACGTAGCCGGTCGCCTGAACTGATTTTTTGGATTTTTAGAATTTGAAGGCGGGCCCTCGGGTCCGCCTTTTTTGTTTTGAAAGTACCCCTCATCCGCCCTTCGTGCCCCTACTCTCATAAGGGGAGAAGGGGCACCGCGCCTCCCCACCCACCGCACCTCCCCTCGCCCCTTGAGGGAGAGGGACAGGAATTTCTTCGTTCAGAAGAAATTCCAGGGTGAGGGGTATTCTATCCTCCGCAGAGGAGCGAGTGGCTCCCACCGCAAGAATACCCCTCATCCCAACCGAATTCTTGAATTCGGTGACCTTCGGGCACCTTCTCCCTCAAGGGGAGAACGGCTCCCTTGGCACAAAGAAACTCTCCTTCCGTGAACATCGCCACACTCCGCGTTGACGCCACGGCAAAACTTCCCCATGGTGCCCGGGACTGCGGGAGAGACTGGCTGAAAACGCCAGCGCCGAAGGAGCAACCGCCCCGGAAACTCTCAGGCAAAAGGACCGCAGTCGGGTCACAACTCTGGAAAGTAGGCTCTTCGGAGCCTCCCCGAAGGTAGCAACCGGCGCTCAGCTGGGAAATCTCTCAGGGCAAGGACAGAGGGGGCACGCATTCCCGCCGTTTGGCGGAGCCTTGTCGTGTCGCCTTGAACCAGAGAGTGCCCATGGCCGAAGTGCCTTCAGACGATCTCAAGCACACCCCGCTCTATGAGCGCCACGTCACCGCCGGCGGCCGCATCGTGCCCTTTGGCGGCTATGCCCTCCCCGTGCAATATCCCACCGGCATCATGACCGAGCACAAGTGGACGCGCGACAATGCCGGCCTCTTCGATGTCAGCCATATGGGCCCGAGCTTTCTCGTCCTCAACGCCCCAACGGGCGACGCCGAGGCCGATCACGCCGCCATTTCCGCGCTGATCGAGCCCCTCATCTGCGGCGACATTCTCAATCTGAAACCCGGCCAGATCCGCTACACCCTGCTCCTCAACGACAAGGGCGGCACGATCGACGATCTGATGGTCGCTCGCACCACCACGCCGGGCACGCTCTTTATCGTCGTCAACGCCGGCACCAAGGATGGCGACTTCGCCCGCATTGCTGCCGCCGCCGGCGACAAGGCGACACTAAAACGCGCCGACGATGGCGCCCTCCTCGCCCTCCAGGGTCCCGAGGCCGTCAACGTCATGGCCGCCCTGATCCCACCCGCCGCCGATCTCGGCTTCATGCAGTTCGGCACCTTCGAGTGGAATGGCGTTCCCCTCACCATCTCCCGCGCTGGCTATACCGGCGAAGACGGTTTTGAAATTCTCGCCCCCGCCCACATGTCCATCGCCCTCTGGGACGAATTGCTGACCGACCCGCGCGTAAAACCCATGGGCCTCGGCGCCCGCGACAGCCTCCGGCTCGAAGCCGGCTTGCCGCTCTACGGCCACGACCTCGACGAGACCGTTTCCCCCATCGAAGCCGATCTCGGATTTGCCGTCTCGAAACGCCGCCGCGAAGCCGCCGATTTCCCCGGCGCCGAGCGCATCCTCGCCGAACGCGACGGCAAGCTCACCCGCAAGCGTGTCGGCCTCCTCGTCGAAGGCGCCCCGGCCCGCGAAGGCGCCGAAATTCTCGACGCATCCGGCAAAACTATCGGCACCGTCACCAGCGGCGGTTTCGCGCCCTCGCTCGGCAAGGCCATCGCCCTCGGCTTCGTCCCGCCAGAGCTCACCGCCATTGGCACAAAACTTCAGGTGTCGGTGCGTGGTCGCGCCCAGGCCGCCGAAGTCGTGCCGACACCCTTCGTTCCCCACCGCTATTTCCGCAAAGCAGTCTGAGGCCCCCGCCATGACCACGAAATTCACGCCCGATCACGAATATATCCGCGTCGAGGGTTCGACCGGCATTGTCGGCATCACGCCCTATGCGCAGGAGCAGCTCGGCGACATCGTCTTCGTCGAACTCCCCGCCGTCGGCAAGGCGCTCAAGAAGGGCGACGAAGCCGCAGTCGTTGAGTCTGTCAAAGCTGCCTCTGAAATCTACGCGCCAGTAACCGGAACCGTCGTCGAAGTTAACAGTCTGCTAACCAATGAGCCCGGGTTGGTGAACACGGATTCCGAGAATGCCGGCTGGATGTTCAAGATCGCCATCACTGACGCGAGCGAACTCGACACCCTCCTTGATGCCGACGGCTATGCCGAACTAACCCTCTGACGCCCGGATTTTCATGCGCTACCTTCCCCATTCTGCCCATGAACGCGCCGACATGCTCAGCGTCATCGGCGCCGCCGATATCGACGCGCTGTTCTCAGCCGTACCCAAATCGGCCCTCAAATCCTTCGATTTGGGCCTGCCGGCACATCAGCCGGAATTCCTCGTCGAAGCCCATATGCGCGCCCTCGCGGGCAAGAATCACGCGGCCGGCGACGGCCCGTTTTTCGTCGGCGCCGGCGCTTATCGCCACCATGTGCCAGCGACAGTCGATCATTTAATCCAGCGTTCCGAATGGCTTACGGCCTATACGCCGTACCAGCCGGAAATCTCGCAGGGCACCCTGCAGATGCTGTTCGAGTTCCAGACCCAGGTCGCCAAGATCACGGGCATGGATGTCGCCAACGCTAGCCTCTATGACGGCTCCACCGGCACCGCCGAAGCCGTCCTCATGGCCCGCCGACTGACGCGCAAGAACAAGATCGTCCTCTCCGGCGGCCTCCACCCGCACTATCGCGACGTCGTAAAATCCTATCTCAAGGACGATCCCGACCTCGTCTGCCTCTCGCCCTCCCCCGAGGGCCAGGGCGATATTCTCCAGCAGATCGACGGCAACACCGCCGCCATCGTCATCCAGACCCCCGATTTCTACGGCCATCTTCGCGACCTCAAATCCGCAGCCGAAGCCGCCCACGCCCAGGGCGCGCTGCTGATTGTCGTCGTCACCGAAGTCGTCTCCCTCGGCCTCCTTGAGGCTCCTGGCGCACTTGGCGCTGATATCGTCGTGGCCGAAGGCCAGTCGATCGGCAATGCGCTCAATTTCGGTGGTCCCTATCTCGGTCTTATGGCGACGCGGAAGGAATTCATCCGCCAGATGCCGGGCCGGTTGTGTGGCGAAACCGTTGATGCCGATGGTAACAGAGGCTTCGTCCTGACCCTCTCGACCCGCGAGCAGCATATCCGCCGCGAAAAGGCGACGAGCAATATCTGCACCAATTCCGGCCTCTGCGCCCTCGCCTTCTCGATCCATATGGGTCTGTTGGGTGAAGCCGGCTTTGTCCGCCTCGCCCGTCTCAACCACTTCAACGCCATCAAGCTGGCCGACGCCCTTGAAGGCGTGCCGGGCGTAGAGGTGCTCAACAAGACTTTCTTCAACGAAATGACCATGCGCACGCCCCAGCCGGCTGCCAGTCTCGTCGAGCGCCTTGCTCGCCGCGGCATTCTCGCAGGCGTCCCGGTCAGCCGCCTGCTGCCCGCTGACAGAAGCGTCGACAACCTCATCATCCTCGCGGCAACGGAACTGACCACCGACGCGGATATTGCCGCCCTCGCTGCCGCCCTGACGGAGGAACTGGCATGAGCATGAATACGCAAGGCCGCCCCACGGGCGTCGGCACTGTCGGCACCGGCGCTTCGGGCTCGGCGCTCATCCCCGATGAACCACTGCTGTTTGAAATCGGCGACACCGAGCATTCCGGCGTCGATCTGCCCGACGTCACTCTGAGCAATGACCGCCTCGGCGGTTTCGGTCGCAAGACCAAGCTCGATCTCGCCGGCCTCACCGAGCCCGAAGCCATGCGCCACTATGTGCGCCTCAGCCGCATGAACCATTCCATCGATAGCGGCATGTATCCGCTCGGTTCCTGCACGATGAAGCACAATCCGCGCCTCAACGAGAAAATGGCCCGCCTGCCCGGCTTCTCGGACATCCACCCGCTGCAGCCGGTGTCCACCGTGCAAGGCGCGCTGGAAATGATGAACCAGCTCAGTCACTGGCTTCTTACCCTCACCAATACCGCCGCCGTGGCCCTGTCGCCCAAGGCTGGCGCCCATGGTGAACTGCTGGGCATGATGGCCATCAAATCAGCGCAGGAAGCCAGGGGCCAGGCACACCGCAATGTCGTGCTCGTGCCCGACAGCGCCCATGGCACCAATCCCGCGACCGCGGCCTTCCTCGGCTATCTGGTCAAATCCGTGCCGGCCCGCGAAGACGGCACCGTCGATGTGGAAGCAGTGAAATCGGCTCTCTCGCCCGACGTCGCCGCCATCATGCTGACCAATCCCAATACCTGCGGCCTCTTCGAGCCCCAGGTGATCGAGATTGCCAAGGCAGTGCACGATGCCGGCGCGTTCTTTTACTGCGATGGCGCCAATTTCAATGCCATCATGGGCGTCGTGCGTCCGGGCGATCTCGGCATCGACGCCATGCACATCAACCTCCACAAAACCTTTTCGACGCCGCATGGCGGCGGCGGTCCGGGTGCGGGTCCCGTGGTACTCTCCGAGGCCCTCGCGCCCTTCGCGCCGGTCCCCTTCGTCCGCAAGGGCGCCAATGGCCTCGAAATGGTCGAGCACATGGAAGGGGACGCCCTTGGCCGGGTGACTGCCTTCCATGGCCAGATGGGCATGTATGTCCGCGCGCTGACCTATATGCTCAGCCATGGCGGCGATGGCCTCGCGCAGGCGGCAGAGGACGCAGTGCTCAACGCGAACTACATCAAGGCGCGCCTGCAGCACATATTCTCTGTGCCCTTCCCCGATTATCCGACCATGCATGAAGCGCTCTTCGACGACAGCTTCCTCAAGGAAACAGGCGTGTCGACGCTTGATTTCGCCAAGGCGCTGATCGACGAAGGTTTCCATCCCATGACCATGTATTTCCCGCTGGTGGTGCATGGCGCCATGCTGATCGAACCCACCGAGAGCGAGAGCAAGCAGACGCTCGATCGCTTCTGCGACGTGATGGCGGAGCTCGCCACTGACGCCATCGCGGGCAACAAGCAGCGTTTTACCGCGGCCCCGACCAAGGCCCCCCGCCGCCGTCTCGACGAGACCCGAGCGGCGCGCCAGCCGGTGCTGAAGTGGGAAAAGCCAGCGGACCTGCCGCAGGCAGCCGAATAAAGCAAGGGCGGCCGAGAGGCCGCCCTTTTCAATTCCGAGGTTTCAAATCCTTAGCCACGCGTATCGAAGCCAACCCAGATGGTGATCGCTTCACCACCAAGATAGGGAATGGCGACATTTTCCACGACCTTGACGAACTCGGCCGACTGGGCTGGCGGGGTCAGGGCGACGGGGATGGTGTATTTTTCCGAGAACACGGCCTGGCCATCGCGCTCGACCGCAAAGCGGATCGGCGCGTTGACCGAAGTCTGGTTGCCGGCGGGCCCAAGCAACACGCGGCCCGAGGCGCCCATATTGACGGTGATGAGGCCATTCGAGACGACGCAATTGCGCGTCACTTCGTCGATCACGCCCTGATATTGCAGCGCCCTTGCATCGCCGGTGCGGCCGCCGCCATAATAATACATGGCCTCGCCGCCGACGCGCACCTTGATCGGCGGGCATTCGGTGGCAATGGCCGGCAGCGCATTGGTCTGGGCCTGCGCCACGGCCTGCGGCGTCGCGGTTGCGTTCTGCAGGTTGGCGCTGGAACTGCCGCCGCCGCCAAACATGCTGCCCATGGAGCAGCCGGCAAGGGCGACGCTGAGGCCGGCCAGAGCGACAAGTCGGGTGAAGGTCGGCTTGGTCATGGTTATCTCCCGCCTCAATTAAGCGTTTGCCGTTTCTAGCGCCATAAGCACGGCAGGGGCACCGCTGGCGTTGACGCCGGGGGCGTCCTCCACAAAAATATCGCTCACCGCGCCATTGCGCACAATCATGGCAGCGCGCGCATAACGCGTGCCCATGCCGCTGGCGGAAAAATCCTTGGCAAGACCGAGCGCCCTGGCGAGGTCGGCATTACCGTCGGCGATGAATTCGATCGCGCCAAGCGCGTCGGAAGCCTCGGCCCAGGCCTTCATGACATGGGCGTCATTGGCGGCGACGCAGATGATGCGGTCGACACCCTTTGCCTTGAGCTTACTGGCATTGGCGAGAAAACCCGGCAAGTGGTTGACGTGGCAGGTGGGCGTAAACGCTCCCGGAACGGAGAACAGCACCACTGTGCCCGAGCCAAGGACGGCGTCGCTGGTGGTTTCGGCTACGCCGGACGCATTCACCAGCTTGATCCCAACCGAAGGGATCGCATTGCCACGCTCAATCATAAGAGGATTTGCCCCATGCCCATTGGCGACTAGACATCGCCATACTCCAAAAACGCTATCCCGCGATAGGCGGCTTGGCCGCTCGTTACAAGCCCAAAGGGCCTGTCGGGGATTAATTGCTCGCCGGACCAGCACTAATGGTTCGCGAAAGCTCGAAAGCTCCCATACCGGTCATGAACGACACCTGAACGTCCTCGCCCTCGAGAGTACTATTCTCGGTTTTCGTCAGAATAGGAAGCAGCACTAGGCCGTCTTGCGGGCTTTTTTGCGGCACGCCAAAGAGCGGCGTCCCCGTTTCGGTGGCAACGATCAGCGTCGAGATATCGACCGTATCCTCATCGAGCCAAACCGCCAGGGTCTTGTCCTGCGGACGATACTCTATCTTCCCGATGGGCTCTTCGCCCTCGCTCCAGGCGATTGGCGCCTCGGACAGCGCCTGCTTGATCCGCAGAGCATTGGGCCGGTCGGGCTCGGCATCGGTCAGCGGCAGAGCGAAATTGGCCTGGGCCGGCAGGCAGATGTCCGAACAGATGCCGAGCATCGCCGAAACCACGACATTGCCCGTCGGATCATCGGCGTTTACCGCGATGGGCAGCATCGTATTGCCGAAATAGGCGAAATCGACATAGCCCGAACTTGTATCGAGCTTGGGATGCGGCCAGACGATCTCAGCCGATTTGACGCCGTCGGACCCGGCAAAATCAAGTTCGGCCGGAAAACCGGTTTCGCCGGGTACGCGCCAATAGGTTTTGGTATTGTCGGGCATTTCGATTTCAAGACCGAAAAGCGCCGCCCCGTCGGGCCTGACCTGACCCGCGCTCACCAGGCGCAGCTTTACCCCGGGTACAACTTCTTGCCATTCCGTTTCCCCCGCGAGGGGAGCGGAAACAAGCAGCAGCGAAGCGATGGTAGCGAGGGCAAGATTACACATGGGCAAGCCATTAGCGCAGCAGAGGATGAAGGAATAGCTGACGTGAGTTCAGGCCTTCGTGAAGGCTTTGGGTTTACCTCACGGCCTGCAAGCGCTTGGCAGACATGCGCCCGGGGATTAAAATCAAAGCCATGAACACACTTGAAGGACAGTTCCTGGTGGCCATGCCGGGCATGGAGGATGAGCGCTTCGCCGAAAGCGTCATTTTGCTTGTGGGCCATGGCGACGAGGGCGCCATGGGACTCGTCGTCAATCACGAGCTTGCCAATCTCACCTTTGCCGACATTCTCGACGAACTCGACCTCGGCGATCCCGATGCCGTTATCCGCCTGCCCGACCGCATCCGCGATCGCTCCGTGCTGCGCGGTGGCCCGGTGGAAAAGAGCCGCGGCTTCGTGCTGCACACGGCGGATTACCATAGCGGCAATACCTACAAGGTCACCGAGGAGATCGGACTGACGGCAACGCTGGATGTGCTAAAAGCCATGGCCTTTGGCCCGGCGCCGAAGGCGTCGCTGTTCGCACTGGGCTGTTGCGGCTGGAGCCCCGGCCAGCTCGAACGGGAAATTGCCGAGAACGGCTGGCTGACCGTGCCGTTCAACCGCGAACTGCTGTTCGATGTACCGGTAGAAGAGCGCTACGAAAAGGCGCTCGAAAGCCTCCACATTACGCGAGCGACGCTCAGTCCCGACGCTGGGCACGCCTAGGCGTTGCTGCTTTCTTCACCTCTCCCCCAAAGGAGAGGTGAAGAAAGGCTACCGCCCCAATTGCGCCAGCAGCTTTTTCGCCATTTCCGGTCCCGTCATGGCCGTGCCAAAGGCAAAGCCTTGGGCGAAGCGGCAATTGAGCTGGCGCAGGCGCTCGATCTCGTCGAGCGTTTCGACGCCCTCAGCTACGACCATCAGATCGAGATCTTCGGCCAGTCCGACAATGGCGCGGATGATCGGCGCTTGCGTATGGGGAATGCCGGTCTCGGTGCCCATCTTGACGAAGGCGGCCGGAATTTTGATCGTGTCGAAGGGGAAGCGGTGCAGGTAGCCCAGCGATGAGCTACCGGTGCCGAAATCGTCGAGCGCCAGACCAAGGCCAAGGCTGCGCAGGGCTTCGAGCATATAGGCAGAGTGCTCGGGATTGCTCATCACCTGCCCCTCGGTGATTTCAAGCTTCAGGTGCCCCGCCAGGGTCTTGTCCTGCGAAACGAGATTGCGCAGGTCATTGAGCAGGGTTTCGGTCGCCAGCTGCGTCGGCGAAAGATTGACCGAGATGAAGAAATCTTCGGGCAGGCCGATCGTCGTCATCCAATCCTTGGCCTGTGCCGCAGCCTGTTCGAAGGCTAGGCGGCCGAGCTTTTCGATCTGGCCCGAACGCTCCGCGAGCGGCACGAATTCATCGGGGTTGACCACGCCGCGGGTCGGATGGTTCCAGCGCATCAGCGCTTCGGCGCCGATAATCTGGCCCGAACTGATATTCATCACCGGCTGATACTGCACATGCAGTTCGCCCTGCCGCATGCCGCGCTCGAGGTCTTCCTCGCTGGCGCGGTTGTAATTGGCGATGGAGCGGGCCGAGGCGCGATAGGCTTCGATGCGGTCGCCGCCGAGGCGCTTGGCGTAATACATGGCCAATTCGGCATCGCGCAGCACATCGGCCGCTTCCGCCGGATTGCCATCGTAGATGGTAACGCCGATCGAGGCCGAAATGGTGAGATCGCGGTCGCCGAAATTGAACGGGGCCTTTAGCGCCTTGCGGATTTGCTCGGCGTTTTCGGCAATCTTGCCGGCGGTCTGTTCGGAGGCGAGAATCACCGCGAACTGATCGCCTGATATGCGCGCCACGGTATCGAGCGGACGCATGACGCGGGCGATGCGGCGCGAAATGGCGAGCAGCACCGAGTCCGCTGCCGAATGGCCGATCCGCTCTTCGAGCTCCATGAACCGGTCGATGTCGATGAGGAACACAGCCGGTTTGGTGCCGCCGGGCTGGCGCGCACGTACCAGAGCGCGTTCGAGCCGGTCGAGCAACAGTTGGCGGTTCGGCAGACCCGTGAGGCTGTCATGCACAGCGTCGTGGAGCAGGCGCTCGCGGGCGGCGCGGTCCTCGGTGACATCCTGCAAGGTGCCGACGATGCGGTTGACCTGGCCATCGCCGCCCAGCACCGGTTTCACCCGCATGCGGAAGGTACGGTAATTACCGTCGTGGCCGGCAATGCGCATATCGGCCGAAACCTTGCCGCGGCGCAGTTCCACCAGCGTATCGAAGGCGGTGCGGAAACGGTCGCGGTCGTCGGGATGCACGCGATCGAGCCAACGCTTGATGGCGCCGCGCAGAGCGCCGCGCTTTTCCCCAAGCCGGGTGGACAGTTCATCGCCAACGCTGACGCGGTCGCGATCGATATTCCAGTCAAAAACGAAGTCACCCGAGCCGGTCAGCGCCAGCGCGCGGCGCTCGACCTCGCTGAGGGTGCCGATGGTCACCTGCCCCTCCGAGAAGGCATGTTGCACCGCGGTAAAGCCAAGCAGCATGACGACCAGCACGAGACCGCCACCCACGGCGGGTTGAGCGACGTCATTGGAGACCTGACCCGAAATCACCAGCCAGGAATAGAACAGCCAGGCAATGAAGATGATCCAGGTCGGCACCAGCAGCACGGCACGATCATAACCGCGCAGCGCCAGCAAGAGGATCAGGAAGAAGCCCGAAAGCCCCAGCAGCGCCAGCACCAGACGCGAAATGGTCGCGGCAATCTCGGGCTGGAAGAAGGCAAAGCCGAAGAGTGCCAGAAACAGCGCCGAAAGCCCCAGTGCCAGATGGATGAAGCGCAGGTGCCAGCGATGGAGGTTCAAATAAATGAACAGGAACCCGGCAAGGGTCGTGGCTATGCCCGCCTCCGCGGCAGCGCGCAGCGGCTGCAGCCCACCGGCAGAGAGCCCGAACAGGCGACCCAAAATACCGAAATCAATGAGCAGATAGGCCAGCACCGCCCAGGCGAATGCCGCCGTCGCCGGAAATACCCCGCGCCCCTTGACCACGAACATGATGGTCAAAAACACCGCGGCAAGCGAAGCGACGCCCAGCACCACGCCGCGGAAGAGCGTGAAGGAATTGACATAGTCGCGATAGGCGTTCGGCTGCCAGAGATAGAGTTCGGGCAGCGCGCCGGACGACAGCTCGGCAATCAGCGTCACTGTCGAACCGGGGTCGAGCGTGACCTCGAAAACGTCTGCTTCCGGATCGGTCAGTTTGACCGGCCGAATACCGGCGCTTGGCGTCACCGCCGTGATGCGCGCATCGCCGAGATCGGGCTGGAACACGCCGGAGCCCGGCAGGCGATAAAAGGGCGCAACGAGCAGGCGCTCGATCTGCTGGTCGGAATCGTTACGCAGGGCAAAGAGCGCGAAGGAGGGATTGGTCCCCTGCTCGCTCGCCAGCACCTCGATGCGGCGAATAATGCCGTCGGCGTCAGGCGCGGTCGAAAGCTGCACGCGGCCCTCAGTCCCGGGCACGATCTCGATGACATCGGATAGATTGACGGCATTCACGTCCTCGGGGACGGAAATGACTTCGAACGCCTGGGCGGGCAACGCAAAAGCGAGCGCAAGCAAGATTGCGAGGGCAAAAAAGGGACGCATCAAGAGCAGCTAATTCCCACACAAGGCTTCATTGTGGCGGCAGTCGGCCTGTTCAACAGCCAGGCGAACCTACCAAAGTCGTTGGCAACCTCCGAAGGGGCGCACTCTTGGTAAGGGAGATTGCCCCTTGCGGCAAGCCGGGCGGCACTATGCGATGTGGAATCGTGCCCTTTGCCCGCGTAAGTCACGCCACGCGATCGTGCCGGGCAAGCCGAAAACTGTCCCAGCGTTCGCGCGTCAGGCCCATGAGCACATGGTCTTCCCAGCGCCCGTCGATCTGCAGATAGCGCTCGGCGAAGCCTTCTTCGATGAAGCCATTTTTTTCGAGCACGCGGCGCGAGGCCGTGTTGTGGGGCAAGAAGGCGGCGTGCGCGCGATGAAGATCCAGCGTTTCGAAAATGAAGCGCAGCGCCATCTCCACAGCCTCGGTCATCAGCCCCTGCCCGGCATAGGGCTGGCCCATCCAATAGCCGAGATTGACGAATTGCGCGGCCCGCCGGCGGATATTGGAAAGCGTGATACCGCCAACCAGTGTCTCCGTGCCGTCATTGAGGAAGACGAAGAAGGTGTAGTCCGTGACCTGCTCGGCCTCCTGCCGGGCGCGGCGCACGCGCATCGAAAAGACGCGGCGCCCGAGATCGGCCTCGGTCCAGCGCGGCTCGAAAGGTTTGAGGAACTCGTGGCTCTGGCGGCGCAGTTGATACCAGGCGGCATAATCCCGCATTTGCGGCAGGCGCAGCAAAATGCGGCGCCCCTGCAGCTGGATCAACTGTTCTGGCGAGGACCAGGGCCAGAGCATGATTTAGCGCTTGAGCGTCTCGCCGATGCTTTCCACATCGGCAAGCCGGCTGATCGGGCCGATACCGGCCAGGGTCGGAGAGGAATTGGTGAAAATCTGCTCGGCGACTTCGCGGACGCGATGTGCCGTGATGCGATTGATCCGCTCGACCGTCTCGGCCATCGGAATGGGTCGGCCCCAGAGAATCTGCTGGCGCGCCAGCTGCCCGGCGCGAGCCGAAGGGCTTTCGAGCGACATCAGAAGGCCGGCGCGGATCTGGTTGCGCACGCGCGTCACTTCTTCGTCAGTGACGGTTTCAGCGGCCCGCAGAAGCTCGTCAAGCACCACCGGCACGAGTTCTGAAACCTCGTCCTCGCCCGTCGCCGCGGCAACGCCGAAGACGCCGCTATCGGCAAAGGCCCAGTGGAAAGCATAGACCGAATAGCAGAGACCACGCTTTTCGCGCACTTCCTGGAAGAGCCGCGAGCTCATGCCGCCACCGAGCACCGAAGCCAGCACCTGCGCGGCATAAAAACCGTCGGAATTATAGGCGCGCCCCTCGAAACCGAGAACGATATGGGCCTGCTCGTGATCGGAAATCAGCCGTTCCTGGCCGCCCTTATATTCGGCGCGCTGCGGCGCCGGAGCGCCGCTCGGGGCGAGATCGGCAAAGCGTTCCCTCGCGACCTGCACAAGGCCATCATGATCGACATTGCCGGCCGCGGCCATCACCATATGGTCGCCCACATAGTTGCGGCGCATATATTTTCCGACCATTTCCGGCGAGAAGGCGCGAACCGAATCCACCGTGCCCAGAATGGTGCGACCGATGGGCTGGGAGGGATAGGCCGCTTCCTGGAAGAGGTCGAAGACATGGTCATCGGGATTGTCCCGCGCCGCGCCGATTTCCTGCACGATGACCTGTTTTTCGCGCGTCATCTCGCCTTCATCGAAGGTCGAGTTCTGCAGAATGTCGGAGAGAATATCGGCCGCCAGCACCACGTCGTCCTTGAGCACACGGGCAAAGTAGCCGGTGTGCTCGATGGAGGTCGCCGCGTTGAGATCGCCGCCGACATTTTCGATCGCTTCAGCGATTTCGAGCGCCGTGCGCGTCTTGGTACCCTTGAAGGCCATGTGTTCGAGAAGGTGGGAAATGCCGTGCTCGGCCTTGCGCTCGGACCGCGCACCGGCCTTTACCCACACACCGATGGAGGCACTCTCCAGATGCGGCATGTCGTCGGTCAGCACCACCATGCCGTTCTCGAGAGTCGTCGTTTGTACCGTCACACTCGTCCTCCTGAACCGGCGGCGGGGTTTGCATACCCCTTCCGCCCAGGCCCGTTTGTCGTCTTCAGGCCGCGCGGGTGCGCGTCCCGATGAAGTTTTCCAGGACGCGCTGGTCATTGGCCAACACGTCGACCCGTTCGGGCCGTTGATAGAGATCGCTGAGCCAGCCCGGCAGAGCCGGCTCGATACCCGAAGCCGCTTTCACGGCGGCCGGGAATTTGGCGGGATGCGCCGTTGCCAATGTAATCATCGGTTCGGGCCCGCGCGAGAGGCTGCGCGCCACGCTGACGCCGACCGCCGTATGTGGATCGAGCAGGTATTGAGACTGGGCCCAGGTGTCGGCAATGGTCTTGCCCGTCGTCTCTTCGCCCGAGGTGCCGGCAGCAAATTCTGCCCGAATGGCCGATATCGACTTTTCCGGCAGATCGAACCCGCGCGACTGTTTCAGCGCAGCCATCATACGCGAGACCGCGTCGGCATCACGGCCGGCGCTTTCGAACAGCAGGCGCTCGAAATTGGAGGAGATCTGAATATCCATCGATGGGCTGATGGTCGGCGCCACGCCGGTCATTTCATAGCGGCCCGTATCGAGCGTCCGGCGCAGAATGTCGTTGGCATTGGTGGCGATCACCAGCTTTTCGATAGGCAGACCCATGCGCTTGGCGCAATAACCGGCGAAGATGTCACCAAAGTTGCCGGTCGGAACCGTGAAGCTCACCTTGCGATGCGGCGCGCCGAGCGAAACAGCAGCGACGAAATAATAGACGATCTGGGCGACGATGCGGCCCCAGTTGATCGAATTGACGCCGGAAAGACGCACGGAATCGCGGAAGGCATGATTGTTGAACATGGCTTTCACCGCGTCCTGGCAATCGTCGAACGTGCCTTCGAGCGCGATGTTGTGAACATTGGCATCGAGCACCGTCGTCATCTGCCGGCGTTGCACTTCCGAGGTGCGCCCAAGCGGGTGCAGGATGAAAATGTCGGTCGTGTCGCGGCCGCGGAAGGCTTCGATGGCCGCCGAACCGGTATCGCCCGAGGTCGCGCCGACAATGGTCGCGCGCAGGCCCCTCTCGGTCAGGATGTGATCCATGGTGCGGCTGAGGAACTGCATCGCCACGTCTTTGAACGCGAGCGTCGGGCCATGGAAGAGTTCGAGCACGAAATGATTGGTTTCGATCTCGACAAGCGGGGTCACCGAGGGGTGACGGAAGCTCTGATAGGCGCCGTCGATGATCGAGCGCAGCTTGGCCGCGGGGATTTCGTCGCCGGTGAAGCGCGAAATGATTTCGTAGGCCACATCGGCATAGGACTTGCCGGCAAGAGCGGCGATTTCATCGTGGCTGAGTTGCGGCCAAACCTGCGGAACATAGAGGCCGCCATCGGAGGCCAGGCCCGCGAGGACCGCATCGGAGAAGCCAAGCGCCGGCGCCTGGCCGCGCGTCGAAACAAACTGCATCGGAGGGGAAGGCCCTTCTAGAATTGTTGCAACCTAGTGAATGCGGCGGCTGACCGCAAGGTTTTGCCTCGGCTCAGCCTCAAGGGCCACTGGCCGGCCGCTTTGCCTGCCGGGTGAGCCAGAAGCCGAGCATGACCACGGCGACAATGGCAAAGCCATACCAGGTCAGGGCATAGCCGAAATGATTGTTGGGAAAGCTGACTACGGTTTCGCCGGCCTGCGGCAGTTCCCCGGCGGGGCCGGCGGGCAGATCGACATAGAAAGGTGCGATCGGGGCCAAGGCCGGGTCCACCATCTTGGCCAGCCGCGCAGGGTCACGCACCCACTCGATGCGATTGGACATATCCGGTTCCGGGGTCATCATCCCCGCCGCCTCGGGCATCCGGAACAGGCCAGCAATGGTCACTATCCCCGGATCTTCGCCATGGAGATCACCGAGCGCGGCGGTCTCCTGATATTGCTGGGGCACGAAACCGCGATTGACGAAGACCGTGCCACCGTCCTGCAATGCGAAGGGTGTCATCACCCAATAACCCGGCCCGGCATGCTGACCTTTGGGATCGGAAAGGCTGGTGAAGACCGTCATGGTCTGGGTGTAGCGATAGGCCCCTGTCAGCTCGACCGGCTGATAGACGAGGTCCTCTACCGGCAGGTTGGCCCAGCTTTCCTTGGGCGGGACCGGGATAGGTGCCGCCGTCAGGCGTGCATCGACCGCTGCGACCAGCGCCTCCTTTTCGGCCAGGCGATGCATTTGCCAGGAGCCGAGGAAGACGCAAACCGCCGCCAGAGCCAGCATGAGAACTGCAAAGATCCAATCGCTGAGGCGAAGGCGCGCAAAGGGGTTCATTGGTGGCCCTCATGAGCATCGTGGCGATATTGGAGATTGACCAGCACGCCCTTGAAGGGCGGCAACAGGGCCAGCGATAGCAGCAGCGTCGTCGGGATCCAGAGAACCAGATGCATCCATGGCGCGATCGGCACCAGCGCCCCGGTGATCAGCGCAAGCATGACGACCAATGGGGCGACGAGGAAGATCACGAACACCGCCGGACCATCGCCGCTATCGGCAAACTTGAGATCGAGACCGCATGTTTCGCAGCTTTGGGCCACCTTCAGGTAGCCGGAAAACAGCTTTCCCTCGCCGCAACGCGGGCAGCGGCAGAGCAGACCGGCAAGAACAGGATTTGGCTGGCTCATAGGGTCCCGAGAAGCAAAAAGGGGCGCAGCCATGCCGCGCCCCATATTCACTATGCCTGTGCCTAGTGGCTCAGGGATACGCCCCAGCTGCCCCAGACATAGATCGAGGCAAAGAGGAAGAGCCAGACCACGTCCACGAAGTGCCAGTACCAGGCGGCAAATTCGAAGCCCAGGTGACGCTCGGGGGTGAAATCACCCCGCTCGGCGCGGATCAGGCAGACGGCGAGGAAAATCGTGCCGATGATGACGTGGAAGCCGTGGAAACCCGTCGCCATGAAGAAGGTGGCGCCATAGAGGTTGCCCGAGAACGAGAACCCGGCATGGGTGTATTCGAGATACTGCACATAGGAGAACAGCACGCCGAGCGCCACGGTGAGGGCAAGACCCCAGCGCAGACCCTGGCGATCGTTTTCAAGCAGCGCGTGGTGCGCCCACGTCACGGTCGTGCCCGAAGTGAGCAGGATCAGCGTATTGAACAGCGGCAGGTGGAAGGGGTCGAACAGCTCGATGCCGGTCGGGGGCCAATGGCCGCCGGTAAAGGCGACGCGGGCATATTGCTCGACGTCGTCGAAGCGGAAGAAGCCGTCGAAATAGGCCCAGAACCAGGCAACGAAGAACATCACTTCCGAAGCGATGAACAGCATCATGCCATAGCGGTGATGCATCTGCACGACCGGGGTATGGCTGACCCCGTCATTGGCTTCCTTCACCACATCCGCCCACCAGGCGTAGAAGGAATAGATCACACCGGCGAGGCCCATGAAGAATAGCCAGGGCGTCCACTGCTTCATGAAGAAGACGGCGCCCACCATCATGACCAGCACCGCGGCCGACATCACGAATGGCCAGGGTGACGGCTCTACCATGTGGTAGTCATGGTTCTTTTCAATGGCGGCCATGTTCAGCTTCCCTCATTGTCTGAAGCGTAGAAGGTATAAGAGAGCGTAATCTCTTTGATGGTTTTGAGTTCGTGGTTCTGGTCGATATCGGGATCGACGAAGAACACGATCGGCATTTCCACCGTTTCGCCCGGCTGTAGGGTCTGCTCGGTGAAGCAGAAGCACTCGATCTTGTTGAAGTAGACGCCGGCCTTTTCGGGCACGACGTTGAAGATCGCCTGCCCGGTGAGCGGCTTGTCGGAATTATTGGTGGCGATGTAGTTGACCGTATCGACGCGACCGATCTGGTCGGTGATCGCGGCGGCCGGCTTCACGGTCCAGTTGAGGCTATGCTCGATATTGACGTCGAAGCGCACTTTCATCTCGCGGGCGATGACGCCCTTGGGATTGGCTTCGGCGGTCTGCGTGGTGCCGCCATAGCCGGTCACCTGGCAGAAAAGCTGGTAGAGCGGCACGGACGCAAAAGCGAGGCCGACCATGCCGACGGCGACGCCCATAAGCGTCAAGCCGACGCGGCGATTGCGCTTTTCGGCATTGGGATGCGTGGTTTCGGCGGTGAGCGTCATCAGAGCCCCCGATCGAACAGCGCCGGGCCCATCTTGACGATGGTCAGCACGTAAAAGGTCAGCGCAAAGAGCGCGAGGGCGCCGGCCAGCGCAATGGAGCGGCGACGGCGAACGCGCTTCAGCGTTTCGGCGGCCTGGTCTTCAGGAGGCATGGTTTCAAGCGCCTGGTTTTTCTCGGTCATGACCAGAACCCACCGAGGCGCGCAATGAAGCTGTCCGTAAGAAGGCCAAGGAAAAGCACGAAGAGATAGCTCAGCGAATAGGTGAAGAGACGACGCGCGGCCTTGCGCATGTCGACATTGGTCGGCGCGCGCAGCAAGCGCACCGCCAGATAGACAAAGCATGCGCCCGTGATGGCGGCGACGGCGCCGTAAATCCAGCCACCCGTACCGAGATAGACCGGCACGAAGGCGGAGACGGCGAGGATGACCGAATAAACGAAAATCTGGCGCTTGGTGGAGGCTTCGCCCGCAACATTGGGCATCATCGGAATGCCGGCGGCGGCGTAATCACCCTGCTTATAGAGCGCCAGCGCCCAGAAATGCGGCGGGGTCCAGAGGAAGACGATGAGGAAGAGCGCGAGGCTTTCGAGAGAGATTGTTCCGGTCACAGCGGCCCAGCCGATCATGGTGGGGAAAGCGCCGGCCGCGCCACCGATGACGATGTTCTGCGGCGTCGAGCGCTTGAGCCAGATCGTGTAGACCACGGCATAAAAGAAGATGGTGAAAGCCAGCAGCCCGCCAGCGACCCAATTGGTCGCAAGGCCGAGGAGGGCCACCGAAAAGCCCGAGAGAACGAGGCCAAAGGTGAGCGCCTCGCCCGAGGAAATCCGGCCGGCCGGAATGGGCCGGTTCTGCGTGCGGCTCATGATGGCATCGATATCGGCATCGTACCACATGTTGAGCGCGCCCGAGGCGCCGCCGCCGATGGCGATGCAGACAATGGCGATGAGGCCGACGACCGGATTGATACCGCCCGGAGCCACCAGCATGCCCACAAGGGCGGTAAACACCACCAGCGACATGACACGAGGTTTCAGCAGCGCGAGGTAGTCTTCTACCCGCGCCTCGCCTGCCAAAGCAGGCATCCTCTTGCTGTCGTCGATATAGGTCACTGGACTGTCCTTACTGTGCGGACCGCACTAAAGCGCGATCCGCTGATCTTGTCGCCGCGACTTAATGCGCGTTGGTCGAATCGATCTTGGGCAGGGTCGAGAACTGGTGGAACGGCGGCGGAGAGCTCAGCGTCCATTCCAGTGTCGTTGCGCCATCGCCCCACGGATTGTCGCCGGCCGGGCGCTTCTTGCGGCTGGCTTCCCAGGTTGCATAGAAGAAGATGATCATTGCAACGAAGGTCACGTAGTAGCCGATGGAGGACACGCGGTTCCACAGCGTAAAGGCATCCGGATAGTCGATGTAACGACGCGGCATGCCAGCAAGACCGAGGAAGTGCTGCGGGAAGAAGATCAGGTTCACGCCGACGAACATGGTCCAGAAGTGCAGCTTGCCCAGGAACTCGTTGTACATGTAGCCGAACATCTTTGGGTACCAGTAGTACCAGCCCGCAAAGATCGAGAACACGGCGCCGAGCGAGAGCACGTAGTGGAAGTGCGCCACGACGTAATAGGTGTCGTGAAGGGCACGGTCGGCACCGGCATTGGCGAGCACCACACCGGTCACACCACCAACGGTGAACAGGAAGATGAAGCCGATGGCCCAGAGCATGGGCAGGCGGAAGGTGATCGAGCCGCCCCACATGGTGGCGATCCAGGAGAAGATCTTCACGCCCGTCGGCACGGCAATGACCATGGTGGCGGCAACGAAATAGCGCTGCACGTCAAGGCTGAGGCCGGTCGTGTACATATGGTGCGCCCACACGACGAAACCGACAAAACCGATGGCGACCATTGCATAGGCCATAGCCATGTAGCCGAAGATCGGCTTGCGGCTGAAGGTCGAGACGATGTGCGACACGATGCCGAAGCCCGGCAGGATCATGATGTAGACTTCGGGGTGACCGAAGAACCAGAACAGGTGCTGGAAGAGGACGGGGTCACCGCCACCTTCGGGCGCAAAGAAGGTCGTGCCGAAATTGCGATCGGTCAGCAGCATGGTGATGGCGCCAGCCAGAACCGGCAGAGCCAGGAGCAGCAGGAACGCCGTCACCAGCACCGACCAGGCAAAGAGCGGCATCTTGTGAATGGTCATGCCCGGAGCGCGCATGTTGAGGATCGTGGTGATCAGGTTGATCGCGCCAAGGATCGAGCTGACGCCCGCAACGTGCAGCGAGAGAATGGCGAAGTCCATGGCCGGGCCGGGGTGACCCACGGTCGAAAGTGGCGGATAGACGGTCCAGCCACCACCAAAACCGGTCGAACCCGGCGCACCTTCAAAGAAAAGGCTCATCAGCAAGAGGATGAACGCCACCGGCAGCAGCCAGAAGGCGATGTTGTTGATGCGCGGGAAAGCGGTATCGGGCGCACCCACCATCAGCGGAGCGAAATAGTTGGCAAAGCCGCCCATGGTCGCGGGCATGACCATGAAGAACACCATGATCAGGGCGTGGGCGGTGGTGAAGACGTTGAACATCTGCTTGCCGGCATCGATCGAGCCTGACGGATCGGAGATGCCATAGACCATGGACGCAAGGCCATGGAAAATCTGAATGCCCGGCTCCTGCAGCTCCATGCGCATGAAGCCCGAGAGCAGGCCGCCGATGATACCGGCGATGATCGAGAACACGAGATACATGATCCCGATGTCCTTGTGATTGGTGGACAGAACCCAGCGCCGCCAGCCCGTGGGCGTATGGTGGTCGTGCGCGGCGTGGTCATGCCCGGTGGCATGGGCCTCGAGGTTTGCTGTTTGCGACATTATAGTCTCCCCTGACCCTATTACTGAATAGCCGGCAGCACGGCGACGGCGCTGGCATAGTCACGGCTTTCCTTGAAGGCCGTGATGAAGGCTTGATATTCTTCGGCGGTGACGACGCGCACGGCGATCGGCATGAAGGCATGGTCCTTGCCGCACAGTTCCGAACACTGGCCATAGAAGAGGCCGGTTTCGCGCGAGTTGAACCAGGTTTCATTGAGGCGGCCCGGCACGGCGTCGATCTTGATGCCGAAGGAAGGAACCGCAAAAGCGTGGATCACGCCCGAGGGGCTCGAGGTCACCTGCATGCGCACGGTGGTATCGACCGGCACGATAAGTTCATTGTCCACGGCCAGGAGGCGCGGCTGGTTGGGCTTGACCGTCTGGACGTAGCTGTCGACGGCGGCACCAAGAATATTGGAGTCGAAGGCAACGCCTTCATCGACATATTCATAGTTCCAGTACCACTGTTCGCCCGAGGCCTTGACGGTGACGGAGGCGGCCGGAACTTCGACTTCGCCGAACGAGAAGATATTGGCGCCGAGATATTTGCGCTCGCCATCCGGCGTCGTCAGCTGGTCGGACAACACGCCGAAGGACGGGATGGCGATAATGATCAAAACAACGATCGGCAGGACCGTCCAAACGATTTCGATCAGCGTATTATGCGTGAAACGCGCCGGCACGGGATTGGCCTTGGCGTTGAAGCGCACGACGATCACGATAAGCAGTGCAAGCACGAAGAGCACGATAAGCGTAATCGTCCACATCAGCGGACCATCGTGGAAAGCCACGATCGAATCCATGATCGGCGTAACCGATTGCTGCAGGTGGAACTGGCCCGGCTCCGGATGGCCCTTACCGATTTCCTGGGCGGAAGCGAAAGCGGGCATTAGCGCCAGCATGGCCGTCGCGGCGGCACCCAACTTCCTCACGAACTGACCGGTCACCATAAACCCCCTGTTAACCAATTCTGGTGCGCACACCGAGAAAGAGAGTGGAAAACAGCGGCATAGCTCACGCCGCCCCGACTCAACCTCGGAGCGCAAAACTCGAATTTGACCTAAATCACATTGCTTGGACCGAGTCTATCGCGGCGTCGCACACTTCCGCACTGTTTAAAACTGGACAAAATCGGACGCCTTTGCCTCAAGCGCGCCGCAGTTTCGCTGCCAGATCGCTTCAACCACGCCTTTGGTTGACAGGCCTTTGCGGATAACCCAAACAGGTCCCAAACGCCCCGCGCCCGCAATTCGGCAGGAGACGAACAAGAGTGATGCAATTTTCGAAGCGGCTGATGGGTCTGGCTCTGGCCGTAACCGCACTTGCAGGCGCAAGTCCTGCCCTGGGCCAGGGCACTGTCCGCGGCGAATATGGCGACTGGCAGATGAGCTGCGATACGCCGCCCGGCGCCAGCACTGAACAATGCGCCATCATCCAGAACGTCATGGCCGAAGATCAGCCCAATGTCGGCCTCTCGGTTATCGTGCTGCGCACGGCCGATCGCGAAGCCCGGCTCCTCCGCGTCCTCGCGCCGCTTGGCGTACTGCTGCCGAACGGGCTTGGCCTTAATGTCGATGGCACCGATATGGGCCGCGTCGCCTTCGTGCGGTGCCTGCCCAATGGCTGCGTTGCTGAAGTCGAGCTCGATGATGGTTTGATCGACGTGCTCTCCAAGGGCACGAATGCCATTTTCGTCGTATTCAAGACCCCCGAAGAAGGCGTCGGCATTCCGGTGTCGCTCGAAGGGTTCTCCGAAGGCTTTGCCGCCCTGCCCTAATAGGACAGAGTATGGAAGACGAACGACGCAAACATCACCGCAGCCGCACCCTCAAGGGCGGACGAATCGTGACCAATGACGGGCACTCGACCTTCGATTGCACGGTGCGCAATCTTTCCGAAGAGGGCGCCAAGCTCGTTGTATCAAGCATTGTCGGCCTGCCGCACCGCTTCCGGCTGTCCATGATCGACGGACGCAATTTCGATTGCGAAACGATCTGGCACACCGAAACCGAACTCGGCGTGCGTTTTCTTTAAGCCCCCCCCCCCAAAAAAAACGAAAAAAAACCGGGCGAGTGCAAGCACAAGCCCGGTTAAGTTTTCAGGAAACGGGACCAGTGGCAAAACTGGCCCGGGAGATGGAACGATCACATCGTGTTCGGTCCAAGGGAGACGTCCGCGCCGGGCGCAGACGAATGCGTTACCGCAGAGCCTGGCGGGCCCGGGCGGCGTTGAGCACCATGGTGGAGGCACGCGAATTGCGCGCCGTCATGGCGTCGTGGATATCGGCATGGGAGAGGCCCAGATCGCGCAGGCGATCTGCATCGAGATTGAGCAGGCTCTTGAGCACGGTCCGGCGTTGACGATCAGCATTCACCCTGGCGACAAAGGCAAAAAGAGCGCGCAAGGGCGTAGTCGGCATGGCGGCCGCAACTGACCGCTCGCCGGGTAGCGAGAGAGCCATTTCAAGTCTCCGAAATGTTGTTGTGCCGAAGGGAGGTCGGCGGGAGGGACGCCTTTTACGGCGATAGTGATGAGATAACGCACTGGACTTCCATTCGTCCAACAAATAGATTTCATCCATTCAATCAAAATGAGTGATGGGAGACCTCCGATGGCTGCTCCGCTCGATCTCGACCAATTGCAAAGCTTCTGCGCCATTGCCGATTGCGGCAGTTTCACCGAAGCGGCCCGCCGCGTGAACAAGACGCAATCCGCCGTTTCGATGCAGATCAAGCGACTCGAAGAGCGGCTCGGGCATGCTCTCCTGTCGCGCGAAGGCCGCACGGTCACCCTCACCCACCACGGCGAAGTACTTTACGAACGCGCGCGAAAAATGCTGCGCACCAATGCCGAAATCCTCGACCGTTTTTCCGATGGCGACCTTGCCGGCTCCATCCGCTTCGGCGTGCCGGACGATTATGCCGTGCGCCTGTTGCCGGTCATTCTCTCCAGCTTTCAGCGCACCCATCCCAAAATCGTCGTCGATGTCTCCTGCATGGCCTCGGAGCACCTCCTCGAAGGCATGCGCGCCGGGCGCTATGACCTGATCGTCTTCACCCAGGGCACCGAGCAGAACTTTGGTGAACTGTTCCGCACCGAAAAGATGTTCTGGGTCGCAAGCCACGGTGGACGGGCGCTCGCCAGCGAACCGGTCGCCATCGCCTGCGGGCCGCAATATTGCATCTGGCGCAAGGATGCGATGGACGCGCTCGACCGCACCGGCACCGATTATCGCATCGCCTATACGTCCTCGAACGCCACGGCCATTTCCTCGGCCGTGCTCTCCGATCTCGCCATCGGCTTCCTGCCCGAAAGCGCCCTGCAGCCGGGCATGCGCGTGGTTTCCGACGAACACGGCCTGCCGCACTTGCCCGACGCGCAAATGGCCCTGATGCGCGCCAGCCACGCCTATGGCGGCATCTATGACGCGCTCGCCAACCACATCGTCCAGTCCATGGGCAATCTGGAGCATCCGCACCAGGCGGAAGCGGCAGAATAGCCACTGGCCCTTCCCTGGCCCCCTGTGGGAGAGGGAAGGTAAGGCTGGGCAAGCGCCCCTTGACCCGGCGCGGCATTTCCCGCACCAAGTCACCATGCCAGAAGTCCTGACCAACGCTGCCGAATTTACCGTTTCCGAAATCGCCCAGGCGGTGAAACGAACGGTCGAAGATGAATTCGGCCATGTCCGCGTGCGCGGCGAAATTTCCGGTTTTCGCGGCCAGCATTCCTCCGGCCACGCCTATTTTACCCTCAAGGACGATGCCGCCTCGATTGATGCCGTCATCTGGAAGGGTAGCTTTGGGCGCCTCGCCTTCAAGCCTGAGGAAGGGCTCGAAGTCATCGCCACCGGGCGCCTGACTACCTTTCCGCGCTCGTCAAAATACCAGATCGTCATCGAGCAGATCGAACCGGCCGGGGCCGGCGCGCTCATGGCGCTTCTCGAAGAGCGCCGCAAGAGACTGCTGGCCGAGGGGCTGTTCGAGCGCGAACGCAAGCGCCCCCTGCCCTATCTGCCGCGCGTCATTGGCGTGATTACTTCGCCGACTGGCGCCGTCATCCGCGACATTCTCCATCGCCTCGATGATCGCTTCCCCAGCCACGTTCTCGTCTGGCCGGTGCGCGTGCAGGGCGAAACCTGCGCCCCTGAAGTCGTCAATGCCATAGAGGGTTTTAATGCCTTCCTGCCCGATGGCCCCATCCCGCGCCCCGATATTCTCATCGTCGCCCGCGGCGGCGGCTCCATCGAAGATCTCTGGGGCTTTAACGAAGAAGCCGTGGTGCGCGCCGTTGCGGCATCGGGCATCCCGGTTATCTCCGCCGTCGGCCACGAAACCGATACGACGCTGATCGACTACGCCTCAGATATGCGTGCTCCGACGCCCACCGCCGCGGCCGAAGCCGCTGTGCCGGTGCGCGCCGAACTCATCGCTTATGTCGACGACCAAGGCAGCCGCCAGCGCCAGGCTGCGCGGCGCACTCTCGCGAGCTTGAAGGATCGCCTCCGCGCCGCCAGCGCCGGCCTGCCGCGCCCGGCCGATCTCATCGCGACGCAGCGCCAGAGCCTCGATTTGTCGGGAACGCGTCTGTCAGGCGCGCTGCGTCATTTCGTACAGAGCCGCCGCGTGGCTTTTTCGAAGGCGGCAGCAGAGATGCAACCACGTCTGGTGCGCCAGCGTCAGTCGGAATTGGCCGCCCGTCTGGACACTCTGGATCAACGCGCACTTCGCGGCCTCCACAAAACCGTAGAGCGCGCCCGCCTCACCTTCGATCCGCGCTCGGCACGTCTTATCAAGGTTGTCGATCAGGCGCTCGAGCGCAAGCGCACGCAATTTGTTCGCCTGGCACCTCGCCTCTCAGCGCAACCCCTTCGTGCCGAACTCCGCCAGTTGCAGGGCAAGCTCGGGCCGCTGGTCCAGCGCCTCGCTCAGGCGCCAGACCGGATCACCGTTGAGCGCAGGCAAAAGCTGGAACAGCTGGAAAAACTGCTCAAAACCCTAAGCTATCGCAGCGTTCTGGCCCGTGGTTATGCGCTGGTGCAGAATGATGCCGGCGATGTGATCAGCAGCGCAAAGCCGCTCAATCCCGGCGATGCCATCAAGCTGACCTTCGCGGATGGCGAAGTCGGCGCCAATGTAGCCGGTGCTCCGCCGCAGAAGCGCAAAGCACCGCGTTCACCATTAGACGACGGGTCGCAGGAAAGTCTCTTTTGATTGTCCGGTTTCCGCTCTATATCGGAATAATTCGGAAGGAAACGGACGATGAATATCTTCGACAAGGGGTTTTCACCCTCCGAAGCGACGGTACGCTACCTGGACGGGGACTACGTGGTTCTCAAACAGGGGACGTTCGTGCGCTGCGCCATATCAGGCAAGCCCATTCCCCTCGATGAACTCTTCTATTGGAGCGTCGACCGACAAGAGCCCTATGTCGATGCAACGACCGCTCACGAGGCCTTTCTCCGCTACGGTCGAGGCAACTGAGCGTGATGGAGGCAGCGACGCGTCAGCGCTACCTCGTCATTTCCAATGGTCATGGAGAAGATGCTATCGCCGCCGCTCTGGTGCGGCGCCTGACCGGTCAGGCCCACGTCGAAGCCTACCCCATGATCGGCAGCGGCAAGTCCTATGAGGGCGCCTGCCGCATTGTCGGCCCCCGCGCCACGCTCGCCTCCGAAGGCTGGCGCAATGTAAAGGGATCGCTGCGCCGCGATGTCGTCAGCGGCGGCCTGCTCACCGTTCCCCCGGCGCTGAAATTCCTCCGCTCGGTGCGTGGGCACTATGACAAGATCATCGTCATCGGCGACATGGTCGGCATTCTCGCCGCTCTCCCGACGGGCCTACGGGACCTCATCTATCTCGACGTCTACAAGACCGGCGCCGCCCGGCTTTATTCCGCGGCCGAGGTCTGGGCCATAAAACAGACCTGCCGAACGGTCTTCTGCCGCAGCGACAGCCTCAGCGAAAAGTTGCGCGCTGCCGGCGTCGATGCGCGCTGCGTGGGCAATATCATGATGGATGCGATCCCCCATGGTGACTATGACGCCATGGCCCGCCGCCGCGCGCCATTGGCCGTCACTTTACTGCCCGGCAGCCGGGCGCTGACAGCCGAAAGTTTTGCCCTGCAGATCGGGGCCCTGCGCCTGATCCCCGAAGAAGAGCGGCCTGATGTGTTCCTCGCGGTCGCCGGCAGCGTCAATGTCGAGGAATTGGGCAAGGCGGCGAGCCTCAGGCGTACATCGCTCCTCAGCACCGAATCCGATGATCTGGGGGAATTGAGCGACGGCAATCTCACCGTCCACATGGCCCGCGGCGTCGCCATGGGCAATCTCGTCGAAGCCTCGGACGTGGTTCTCAGTCAGGCCGGCACCGCGACCATCCAGTCGCTCGGCCTTGGCCGGCCAGCCATCACCTTCATCAATCCGCGCGACCGGCGTTCCCGCTTCACCGACGAGCAGAACCTTTTCGGAGAAGCCCGCACGGTAACGGAAGCAAAAGTCGCCGACATATCAGCGGCCCTGCGCGGCCTTCTTACTGATATGTCCGAGCGCATGCGCCTTGCGGAAATCGGCCGTCAGAGGATTGGCGGCCCCGGCGCCATGGAGGCGATCGTGGCCGAGATAACGCAGTAGCCCTCATGGTGAGGTGCTTTGCGGAGCAAAGCCTCGAACCAAGAGGGCGTGGCACTAGCATATCCAGGCGCGCCCCCGCCCTTCGAGGCCGCTTCGCGGCACCTCGGGGTGAGGGCTACTAAAATCAGGCCCCAGTCGCTTCCGGATCGAGCAGGCGATGCAGATGCACGATGAAATAGCGCGTCTGTGCGCTATCGACGGTCATCTGCGCCTTCTGCCGCCAGGCGACGAGCGCCGAGGCATAATTGGGATAGAGGCCGACGATATCGACCTTGTCGAGATCGGCGAAGGTGACGTGCTCGATGCTCGAAAGCTCGCCGCCGATCACCAGGTGAAGAAGTTGCTTGTCAGTCGCTTTGCTGTCAGCCATCGCTTAGGGGTCCACTGAGTTGGGAGGAGGAGGAAATCTCGGCCTCTGCCAGGGTATCGGCTGGGCAGCCATAGACCTTGATCAGTGCCGCATGGACGAGAGGTTTTAGGCTCATGTCGGAAAGCGCCGCAAGCGCCCCGTGGCGCACATCTCGTTTGTTAAATTGTGGGAACCCGCTGCAGACATCGGCGAGGTCATGCCCGGCTTCCTTAAGGATCACGGCCGCCGCCGCAATATCCCAATCCTGGCTGCCGCGCCGCGCCACGGCCGCGTCGAGTTTCCCCGTCGCCACCTGCAAGAGCCTATAGGCGAGCGAGGGATACATCGGCCCGCGCGTATAATTGAGCCCGCCGACCTGCAATTCCTGATGCACCGCGCCCGGCGCGGGGATCAGCGGCGGCGCTCCGGCCCGGCGATGGCGCACCAGCGCCTCCCCATTGAGCCGCGCCCCACCGCCCAGCGAAGCCTCGTACATTTCATTGCGCGCCGGCGCATAGACGACGCCGGCCACCGGCACGCCGTTTTCGACCACCGCCAGGCACACCGTCCAGCAATCCTCGCCCCGAAGAAAGGCGCGTGTGCCGTCGATGGGATCGACGATAAACACGCGATCGCAATCGAGGCGGCTCGGATTATCAGCGGTTTCCTCGCTCAGCCAGCCATAGGCCGGGCGGGCGCTGAGGAGACTCGCGGCCAGATAGCGGTCGACAACGATATCCGCTTCGCTGACCGGGGACGCATTGCCCTTGGTCCAGCTCTTTATGTCGCGGCGAAAATAGCCCGAGGCAATGATGCCCGCTGCCACGGCAGTGGCGCGAAGCAGTTCGAGATCATCCTCATAGGGCGGTGCAAAGGCTGGCATGGGCGGCTTTTATGCCCCGTACGACTTTTGGACAAGACCCGAGCGGCGATGGCCCATTCTCGGATGGCGAAACCCCCAAATATGGCAGGGTAAACAACCTCACACGCGATTGGGTAAACTGCTCGTTGCAGTGTGCAACACCCTGCTAACCACCCGCTGAAGACAAGATAAACTTAACCGAACACATTAAGGGGCTGGGTAAGGGGACGCGGTAGATTGCCCTCACAAACGGAGCGCAAAAAACAGCTCTCGAAGTTACAGGAAGGCTACAAAATGGTTCATGGCGTTGCGATGGAAGGATCGTCAGTCGTCCTTGCTTTCGGTAAGCCCGCCCTGGCGGAACGCCGCTTCATTGCGGCAAACGACAATGGGCCCCGCGATCCGGTAAAGACCGTGACAGTGCGCAAGCAGCTCGAACAGAGCGGCGTTGCCATCAAGATCAAGGTGCCGGTTACCGAATTCATCGGCGTGGCCGTGGCCACCCGCATTTCAGAAGAAGGCGTTCTTACCAGCGCCATCGAACTCGTCCATCCCGATGGCGAGCTGACCTACAAGGTCTTCGAAGAAGAGGGCAATCACAACGTCGTCGCCGAATGGCAGAACTGGGGCAAGAAGCTCCGCCTGCCGCTCTTCATCAAGGCCGGCGACGGCTCCTATCTCCCCTATAGCCAGCAGGTCGATGGCGTCATGGTCGGTGAAACCGCCCCGCGCCGCAAACTCGCCGCCGACGCCGCCCGCCGCCCCCGCTTCCTCAATCGACGGAAGCCCGGCGAAGTCGAACACAACTAAGAATCCCCCTCCAAGGGCAACGTCGATGGGACCAGCTGGTGGTGCGGCTGGTCCCTTTGGCGTTTTGGGTCACTGTTTTCCCACCATCGAGCCGGTGCTTGCCAATCACCCCCTCCCATCCTCCCCCATCAAGGGGGAGGTGTAAGACCGAGTGTTTGGCACGATCTCACCCAGGCCACAGTCCCTTCACCTCCCCCTTGATGGGGGAGGATGGGAGGGGGTGGAGCCACACGCACCGCTTCAAGCCAAGGCGACTACCAGGCCCAATCCGCCAGCAGCGCCAGCGTCAGGGCGATCCCCACATAGTGGTTGTTCTTGAAGCGCATGAGCGGGTTTTCCACCACCTCCGCATCAAGCGTATAGACCTGCCAGGCGAGCAGCGCCGCCGGCACCAGCATCAGCACTACCGCGATCAACCCGCCCCCCGAGGACAGCACCGCCGCCAGCCAGAAAGTCACCGACCCCACGTAAAGCGCCGAAACCGCCGGCTTCACATTGGCGCCAAAGAGCCGCGCCGTCGATTTGACGCCGACCAGCGCGTCATCCTCCACATCCTGCAGCGCATAGATCGTGTCGTAGCCAATCACCCACAGAATGGTGCCGAGATAGAGCAGGATCGGTGGCCAGGAGAGACCGCCGGTTTCGCTGGTCCACCCAATCAGCGCGCCATAGGAAAAAGCCAGGCCAAGGAAAAATTGCGGCCACCAGGTGATCCGCTTCATAAACGGATAGATCGCCACCAGCACCAGCGAAGCGACGCCCGCCCAGACGGTGAAGCGATTGAACTGGAACAAAATGATCGCACCAAGCAGCGCCTGAGCGATTAGAAAAGCCAGCGCCTGCTGCGAGGTCACCTGACCCGAGGGGATCGGCCGCAGCCTTGTGCGCGCTACCTTCATGTCGATGTCGCGATCAACGATATCGTTGAAAGTGCAGCCCGCCCCGCGCATCAACACCGCACCGACGAACATGAGAATGACCGACGTCCAGCCAAAGCCACGCTCGGGGATCTCCACCGCAGCCAGCGCCAGCCCCCAGGCGCAGGGCCAGAACAGCAGCCAGAAGCCGATCGGCCGGTCCCAGCGCGCCAGCCGCGCATAGGGTTTTAGCCAATCGGGCGCATGGCGATCCACCCAATTGTCCCTTTGGGCGTCAGCAACGGGGGCGGAATGAATATCGGACATGGTGCCACGACCTCGCGGTTCGATTCACCTGAGGTCTACTCCAATCGCTCAAGACAAAGTAGACCTGATCCAAGCCCACCCAAAGAGGAAGGCGCGGCACGCTGCCGCGTCCCAAGAAAAATGCCTCGTAGCCACGCCAGCCTGCCCCGCCTTTTCGTTGACGCCGACCTCGCCGGGGGTGACGCACTGAGCCTTAACAAGGACCAGTCGCTCTATCTCGCCGCCGTGCTGCGCAAGAACGTCGGCGACGAAGTCGTGCTCTTTAATGGCCGCGACGGCGCCTGGCTCTGCCGGTTGACCAGTGATTCGAAAAAGTCCGTCACGCTGGCGATCGCTGAGGAAGTCGCCGCCCAGACGGAAAAATCCGAACTCTGGTATGGCTTTGCCCCGCTCAAGACCGAGCGTCTCGACTATGTGATCCAGAAAGCGGTCGAAATGGGCGCCGGCACGATCCAGCCGGTGATGACCCAATATACCCAGGTCCACCGCCTCAAGACCGAGCGCCTCCACGCCAATGCCGTTGAGGCCGCCGAGCAATGCGAAGTGCTCTCGGTCCCCACCATTGCAGATGAAATCACCCTCGAACGTCTCCTCTCCGACTGGCCCACGAGCCACGAAAACCGCAAGCTGATCTTCGCCGATGAAGGAGAAGCCTCGTCCTCGCCCGTCGAGGCGCTTGCTGCCCTCAAGGGCCAAAAGATCGGGCTTCTCATCGGTCCCGAGGGTGGTTTTTCCGATGCCGAGCGCGAAAAACTGCGCGGGCTCCCCTTCGTCGTTCCCATTAGTCTCGGCCCGCGCATCCTCCGTGCCGACACTGCCGCCGTCGCCGCAATGGCCGTCATTCAAGCTATCATCGGTGATTGGCGATAAAAGCCGATTGCATTCCGGCTTGCGCTCGTTATGGTGCCGGCCCAATTTACCCCTCATAGTTTAGACGAGGATCACATGGCCGGCGCCGACACTGCTTCGCCTCTGATTGAATCGCGCGCAGACCTGATCGAAGCAATGGAACGCGGCAGCAAACCCGCTTCCGAATGGCGAATCGGCACCGAGCACGAAAAGCACGTCTTCCACACCAATCCCCTTCGCCCCGTCGCCTATGAGGGCGAAAACGGCATCCGTGCGCTGCTCGATGGCATCGAGAAGGAGACCGGCTGGCATCCCTTCTACGATGGCGAAAACCCCATCGGCCTGCGCAATAACGAAGTCGCGGGCGGCATTTCGCTCGAACCCGGCGGCCAGTTCGAACTTTCAGGCGCGCCCATGGAAACGCTCCATGGCACGGCCGATGAAATGGCCGAGCATATGCGCGTCGCCAAGAAAGTCGCCGCCCCGCTCGATATTCATTTCCTCGGCCTCGGCGTCACTCCGCTCTGGGCGGTCAATGAAATCGAGGTCATGCCCAAGTCGCGTTATGGCATCATGACGCCCTATATGGAAAAGGTCGGCACGCTCGGTACCTCGATGATGTACCGCTCGTGCACCGTCCAGACCAATCTCGACTTCTCCAGCGAAGCCGACATGGTCAAGAAGCTGCGCGTCTCGCTGGCGCTGCAGCCCGTCGCCACCGCGCTCTTTGCCAATTCGCCCTTCGCCGATGGCCGCGACACCGGCTATCTCAGCTTCCGCAGCCATATCTGGCTCAATACCGACAATGCGCGCACCGGCATGCTTCCCTTCGCCTTCGAGGAAGGCTTTGGCTTCGAGCAATATGCCGACCACGCGCTCGACGTGCCGATGTATTTTGTCATCCGCAATGGCCAATACGTGAACGTCGCCGGCGAAAGCTTCCGCGCGTTCCTCAAGGGCGAACTGCCGCAGCTTCCCGGCGAAAAGCCCACGGTAAAGGATTGGGAAGATCACCTTTCCACCCTGTTCCCGGAAGTGCGCCTGAAACAGTTCCTCGAAATGCGCGGCGCCGATATGGGCGACGAAGCTCATGTCACCGGCCTCTCCGCCTTCTGGACCGGCCTTCTCTATGACGAGGTTTCGCTCGAAGCCGCCTGGGAGTTGACGCGCAACTGGACCCAGGAAGATCGCGATTATCTCCGTCGCGAAGTCCCGCGCCTCGGCCTCACCACCCCCTTCGACCGCTCCAGCATTTTCGACGCCGCCGCTCAGGCCGTCGGCATTGCCGAAGCCGGCCTCGTCCGCCGCAACCGCCTCAATGCTCGGGGTCAAGACGAGACCATCCACCTCGCCTGCCTCGAAGAAACGGTCCGCACCGGCAAATCCCAGGCAGGCCGCTGGCTCGACAAATTCCGCAATGAATGGAACGGCGATGTGACCCCGATCTTCAAAGAAGCAGAGATGTAGGGGTAGAGGCCTACTATCTTCCTTCTCCCCTTGCGGGAGAAGGTGCCCCGAAGGGGCGGATGAGGGGTATTCGTTGGCAAACACCACGTCCTCTGCGGATGAAAGATACCCCTCACCCTGATTTTCTGCTGAACGCAGAAAAATCTGTCCCTCTCCCGCAAGGGGCGAGGGGAAGAGCCTTGCCCTTCCCTCCACTCTCGTGCATCACGCCCGCAACACGGCATGGAGGCACGATATGCGGGTTCTGGTCATCGGTTCGGGTGGGCGCGAGCATGCCCTCGCCTGGAAAATCGCCCAGTCGCCCCTTCTTACAAAACTCTTCGTCGCCCCCGGCAATGGCGGCACTGAAGCCATCGCCGAAAACCTCCGCATCGACATCACTGACCACGCAGCCGTCATCGCCGCCGCCAAAGCCCAAAACATCGACTTCGTCGTTGTCGGCCCCGATGCGCAGGTGGTTGCCGGCCTCGGCGATGATATTCGCGCCGCCGGCTTCGCCTGCTTCTGCCCCTCAAAGGAAGCCGGCCAGTTGGAAGGCTCCAAAAGCTTTACCAAGGCCCTCTGCGACGAATTCGACATCCCCACCGCCGGCTATGCCCGCTTCGAAGATGAAGCCTCGGCTCTCGCTCACATCTACACCCATGGCGCGCCCATCGTGATCAAGGCCGATGGCCTTGCTGCCGGCAAGGGCGTCACCGTCGCCATGAGCGTCGAGGAAGCCGAAGAAGCCATCATCGACTGCTTCTCCGGCGCCTTTGGCGCTTCCGGTGCCGCTGTCGTCATCGAAGAATTCATGGAAGGCGAGGAAGTCAGCCTCTTCGTCCTCTGCGACGGCGAAACGCTTCTCCCCCTCACCACGGCGCAAGACCACAAGCGCGCCTTCGATGGCGATACCGGCCCCAATACCGGCGGCATGGGTGCCTATTCGCCCGCTCCGGTAATGACCGAAGAGCAATATGACTTCACGATGAAGCACATCGTCGAGCCCACCGCCCGCGGCCTTGCCCAGCGCGGCACCCCCTATCAGGGCGTTCTCTATGCTGGCCTCATGCTCACCGATCAGGGCCCAAAACTCGTCGAATACAATGCGCGCTTCGGCGATCCCGAAACGCAGGTGATGATGATGCGCATGGAAAGCGACATCCTGCCCCTTCTCCACGCCACCGCCACCGGCATGCTTAAGGGCCACGATGTGACCTGGAAAGATGCCTATGCGTTGACGGTTATCATGGCGACCAAGGGCTATCCGGGCGACTATGGCAAAGGCAGCGAGATCAGCGGCGCCGACGGCCTCGATACGGATGATCTGACCGTGTTCCACGCCGGAACCTCGCGCGACGGGGGCCGTTTACTCGCCAATGGTGGGCGCGTGCTCAATGTCACGGCGCTCGGTAATTCGGTGAAAGAGGCACAGGACCGTGCTTATCGAGGCGTTGACGCAGTGGATTGGCCAGAGGGCTTCTCCCGAAGAGATATCGGCTGGCGTGAAATCGCCCGCGAGCGGACCTGAACCTTTCCTCAATCTTGCAGGCCTACACTTCCGGCGGACCGTCTTCGAAGAGACGCCGCCGGAACGCAAGCTGACCCCGCTGCAGATGCGAGGTCAGGTGCTGATAGACCGGCTGCGCTCCAAGGGAAGGGAGCGAAGCGGAATGAACATTGCGTCTGGCCCCAAGATCGGCGTTGCCCTCGGCGGCGGGTCTGCCCGTGGCCTCACCCATATCCCCTATATCGAGGCGATGGACGAGCTTGGCATCAAGCCTTCGGTCATTTCCGGCACCTCAATCGGCGCGCTGATCGGCTCCGGCTGGGCCGCCGGCATGACCGGCAAGGAACTGCGCGAACATTCCTTCGAAGTCCTCGGAACGCTGCGCACCATTGCCAGCAAACTCTGGTCGACCCAGATCAAGGGCCTCGGCGGGCTTTTGCGCAACGGCATTTCCATGCAGCTCGACGCCACCCATATCGTCGATGCCTTCACCCCACCGAATTTTCCCAACAGTTTCAGCGACCTCAAAATCCCGCTCTACGTCGTCGCGACCGATTTCCAGTCCTGGCACCAGGTCGTGTTCAATTCGGGGCCCCTGCGCCCAGCCATTGCCGGCTCCATCGCCATGCCGAGCGTTTTCAAGCCGATCGTGCATAACAACCACATTCTGGTCGATGGCGCAGTGGTCAATCCGCTCCCTCTCGACCAGGCCGATATCGGCACCGATTTCCTCATCGGCATCGACGTCAACGGCGACCCATCGGTCGGCATCAACAAGACCGACCACCGGCCCCTCGATATCTGGTTTGGTTCAGCCCAGATCATGATGCATTCGCTGATCGCCCATTCGATGGCCGCCTATCCGCCCGACATTTATGTCCGGCCCCATGTCGCCAATTTCGGCGCCATGGAGTTCTGGCGGGTGCGCGAAATGATCACCCATGTGGAAACGGAAAAGGACCGGTTCAAACATATTCTGACCCGCAAGATCGAAGACTATATCCAGAACAAGGTCGAGCCGATTCAGAGCAATCCGCGCCGCCGTTAGCCGCGCAGTTTCCTGAAAAAATCCACCAGCATGGCCTCGGCCCGCGATGCCGAAACGCCGCCGATGACTTCGGGCTTATGGTGACAGGTCGGCTGCTCGAAGAGCCTGATCCCATTTTCCACCGCGCCCGCCTTGGTGTCTTCGGCCGCAAAATACACCCGCCGCAACCGCGCATGCGCAATGGCTCCCGCACACATGGCGCAGGGCTCGAGCGTCACATAGAGATCGCAGCCATCGAGCCGCCCCGTGCCGCGGACCTTCAGCGCCTCGCGGATCGCCAGCATTTCGGCGTGTGCCGTGGGATCGCCCAAAGCCTGCATCTGATTGCGCGTAGCGGCAAGCACGCGGCCGCTCTCCATCACCACCGCCCCCACCGGCGCCTCCCCAAGCGCCGCCGCTTCTTCGGCGAGGCGCAGGGCAAGATCCATGGGGGCGAGAAGGTTGGTCATGGCGGAGATTTAGCGCTCAGCAGTGGGCGGAGCAAGGACATGCACTTTCTTCACCTCTCCCCTGGGGAGAGGTGAAGGCGGGCTCCCGTTCGCCCTCCCCCTCCCCTATATTGGTCCCAAGGAGAATCGCTCTTGCCCATTCGCCAGCTACCCGAAGACCTGATCAACCGCATCGCTGCCGGCGAAGTGGTCGAGCGCCCCGCCAGCGTCGTCAAGGAACTGGTCGAAAACTCCATCGATGCCGGCGCGCGCCGCATCACCATCGCCACATCAGGCGGGGGCGTCGATCTCATCCGCATCACCGATGACGGCCACGGCATGGACCGGGAAGACCTGATCCTCTCGGTCGAGCGCCACGCCACCTCGAAACTCAGCGAAGACGATCTCGACGATATCCGCACCCTGGGTTTCCGCGGCGAGGCGCTGGCCTCCATCGGCTCGGTCTCGCGCCTCTCCGTCGCCTCGCGCCCCGCCGATGCCGAAACCGGCCTTGCCGTCGTCGTCGATAATGGCCGGCGCACCGGCCCCATGCCGCAGGCGATGAACCGCGGCACAGTGATCGAAGTGCGCGATCTCTTCTCCCAGGTGCCCGCCCGGCGCAAATTTCTCAAAAGCGCCCGTTCGGAAACAGCCGCCATTACCGATGTGGTCAAGCGCCTCGCCATGGCCAATCCGGAAATCCACTTCATCCTTGAAGGGTCAGACCGGATGATGTCGAACTGGCCCGCCATATCAGGCGAAGGCGCTCTCGCGGCCCGGCTCGGCCAGGTCATGGGCGCCGATTTCATCGACAATGCGGTGCCGCTCGCCATGGCCCGCCATGGTGTGGTCGTCGCCGGCCTTGCGGGCCTGCCGACCTATACCCGCGCCAATTCCCTGTCGCAGTTCTATTTCGTCAACGGCCGCTCGGTGCGCGACAAGGTGCTGGTCGGCGCCATTCGCGCCGCCTATGCCGACTATATCTTCCGCGACCGCTTCCCGGTCGTCGCCCTCTATGTCGCCATTGACCCCGCCGAGGTCGACGTCAACGTCCACCCCGCCAAAGCCGAACTGCGCTTCCAGGACCAGGGCGCCATTCGCGGCGCCGTCATCCGCGCCATCGGCACCGCCCTTGCCGCCGCCGGCTTCAAGGCCTCCAATAGCGTCGCCGAAGACATCATCAATGCCTTCACCGCCCCGGAAATGGCCCAGCCCCCCGAGCCAACTGGTCAAACGCCAACCTTGGCCCCGCCGCGCCCCATGAGCTATGGCTATGCGCCAAGCACGGCCCCGCTCAATTTCGACCGCTCCCCCGGCCGCCTCAGCGGCTTCACCGAGCCGAGCGCCCGCGTCGAAACCCTTCCCGAAGCATCTGAAGCCGTCGACTACCCCCTCGGCACCGCCCGCGCCCAGTTGTTCGACAATTACATCATCGCCCAGAGCGACAAGGGCCTGCTCTTGGTCGATCAACACGCGGCCCACGAACGCCTCGTCTATGAGCGCTTCAAGGCCCAACTCGCCTCCGGCCCCGTCGCCAGCCAAGCCCAGCTCATTCCCATCGTCATCGAGCTGCCCGAGGAAGACTGCACCCTCCTCGAAGATGCAGCGCCCGAACTCGAAAAATTCGGCCTTTATCTCGACCGCTTCGGCCCACGCGCCATTGCCGTCAGCGAAACCCCGGCAATCCTCGGCAATAGCGATGTCGAAGGCCTTATTCGCGACCTCGCCGATGGCCTTGCCGAATGGGAAAGCGCTGCGGCATTGACCGACCGCATGGAAGCCATCATCGGCCGCATGGCCTGCCACGGCTCCGTCCGCTCCGGCCGCCGCCTCCGCGTCGACGAAATGAACGCCCTCCTCCGCGACATGGAAGCAACGCCGCATTCCGGCCAGTGCATTCACGGCCGGCCCACCTATGTCGAGCTGAAAAAGGGCGACATCGAGCGGTTATTCGGACGGAGCCGATGAGACCCCCACCCAACCTCCCCCTGTCAGGGGGAGAGGTCTTTCTGTGGCCCTCTCATCTCACCACACACTCGATAGATCCCTCCCCCTACCAGGGGGAGGTTAGGTGGGGGTCTGTTTGCCCTCCGAACAGGACAACGACATGACCTCCGGCATCCACCACGTCACCCTCATCACCGGCGACGTGCAAGCCAATGTCGATTTCTACGTCGGCTTTCTCGGCCTGCGCCTGGTCAAGCGCACCGGCGGCTACGAAGACGCGCGGCAACTCCACCTCTTTTACGGCGACTACGCCGCCTCCCCCGGCTCGCTCATCACCTTCCTCGTCTGGCAGGGCGGCTCAACGGGCCAGGCCGGAGCCGGCCAGGTCAGCGAATTGGCGCTCGCCATCGCGCCTGAATCTATCGGCTATTGGCTCGAACGCGCACTCACACATCAGGTCAGGAACGAAGGCACGGCGCAGGAATTCGGCGAAACCGTCCTCCGCCTCCGCGATCCCGATGGCGTGGTCATCAAACTCGTCAGCGCGAACCTGCCCGCCCTCGCCATGCCCGAAAGCAGCATCCCGCCCGAGCACGCGATCCGCCGCATTCGTGGCGTCACCCTCCTTTCCGAGGTGCAGGAAGAAACCACCGCCTTCCTCACCCGCTATTTCGGCTTCCGTCCCGGCCCCGTCGAAGGCCCAATTCACCGCCTTGTCTCCGATATCGGCGATGTCCTTGACATTCGCGATGCCGCCGGCTTCTGGCCCGGCGCACCCGGCACCGGCACCGCCGATCACGTTGCCCTCCGCGCCAGCGATGAAGCCGAGGTCAAAACCGTCGAAACCGAATTGCGAAAACTCAATTCGAGCATCACCAATATCCACGACCGGCATTACTTCACCTCGCTTTATGTCCGCGAGCCCGGCAATGTTCTCATCGAGATGGCCAGCGACGGACCCGGTTTCACGCTCGACGAGACGCTGGAAAAGCTCGGCAACACGCTGTTCATGCCGCCCGACACGCCCGACCCCGAAGCTGTGAAAGTCATGCTCCCCCAGTTCGACCTTCCCAACGAAGAGCGCGTCGTCTACCGCGACCTCATCTACCATCACCGCTTCTTCACGCCGGAAAATCCCGATGGCACAACCATCGCCCTCCTTCACGGCACCGGCGGCAACGAAACCGACTTGATGCCGCTGGCGCATCGCGCCGCGCCAAACGCGACCCTCCTCGGCTTGCGCGGCCGCAGCACCGAAAGCGGTACCCAGCGCTGGTTCCGCAGCTTTGGTCCATCGATCTTCGACCAGAAAGACATCCGCTTCGAATCCGGCGCGCTCAACGCCTTCTTCGACGAGGTCCGCTCGGCCTACCACCCGGACCCAGAAAAGCTCGTCACCCTCGGCTATTCCAACGGCGCCAATCTCCTCGGCGCCGCGCTATTGCTCCACCCCGGCATCGTCAACCGCGCTGTGCTCCTGCGCCCCGTCATGGTGCTCGACGAGGTGCCGGAGGCAGATCTGAGTGGCACCAGAATTCTGGTGATCCTCGGCGAAACCGACGCTTTCCGCACAGCAGGCGAAAAGCTGGCCGACACCCTCAAGAGCCGCAGCGCCGATGTGACCGCGCGCGTCCTCGCCGAAGGCCATGCCCTCGGCGACAAAGACGCTCCTGCTATCAGCGAATGGCTCGCTGGCCTCTAGGCCGCCTTGGGCCCGACATAGCGCGATTGCGGACGGATCAGCCGTCCGTTCGCCACCTGCTCATGGGCGTGGGCCAACCAGCCGCCCACGCGGCCCGCAGCAAAAACCCCGGTAAAGGCATCGCGCGGAAAGCCCAGCGCTTCGAGCAGGAGCGCGGTGAAAAACTCGACATTGGTATCAAGCGCCCGATCCGGCTTCTTTGCGCGCAACAGCACCAGCGCTTCGCGCTCTACCGCCTCGGCCAGTTTCACCCGTCCTGCATCCATACCGCCTGCATCACCCAGCCGCGTCAGCGCCCCTTTCAGCGCATCCGCCCGCGGGTCGCGCACGCGATAAATGCGGTGCCCAAAGCCCATCAGCCGCTCGCCGCGCGCCAATTCACCGGCCAGCCACGCGTGTGCCCGCTCGGGCACACCCACCCCATCGAGCATGTCGAGCACCGGCCCCGGCGCCCCACCATGCAGAGGCCCCTTGAGCGCGCCCAATGCTGCCAATACGGCCGACGTATAGCCCGCCCGCGTCGAAGCCACGACCCGCGCCGCAAAGGTCGATGCGTTAAGTCCATGGTCGCTCACGGTCACGAGATAGGTATCGAGCGCTGCCACCTCCGCCTTGCTGGGTGCTTTTCCCCCAAGCATGGCCAGCATATCAGCCGCATGGCTCAGCGCCGGATCCGGGGCAACCGCCGCCAGCCCAGCCTTGCGCCGTACCAAAGCCGGCACGAACACTGCGGGAGCAGCGATCAACACCAGCGCGGTATCCGCATCCTCGCCATCGGGCAGCCGCGCCATCAGCGCCCGTAACCCTTCGGTGATCGAGAGCGCCAAAATGGCCTCGTCAAGCCAGGCGACCTCGGCAAAGGCGCGCAGCCGCGCCATGCCCAGCCGGGTTTTGAGCGCCGTACCCCGCGGCAGCACCTCGCCCGCCAAAAGCGCCAACACCTCCTCGTAGGATTTGACCCCGGCCAGTTCGTCGAGCCTATAGCCGCAGATCACCAGCCGCCCATTGGCGCCATCCACCTCGGACAGCGTGGTTTCGGCGGCAATGACATCATCCAGTCCAGACATATTGCGTCTCCTTCGTCTTTACCGCTAGATTGGCCTTATCAAGATTGACGTCAATCTTGATGAAATTGATCAATGTGAGGCGCCATGAGTTGGATATCAGCGGAGACCGCCCTTGCCCTCCTCGGCACCAAGCCGCAGACGCTCTATGCCAATGTCAGCCGCGGCCGCATCGCCGCCCGGCCGGACCCCGCTGATCCGCGGCGCAGCCTTTATCGCCAGGACGATGTGGAACGTCTCGCCGCGCGTCAAAAAGGCCGCCGCCCGGCGACGACAGTCGCGGCCGAAAGCATCGCCTGGGGCGAGCCGGTGCTCTCCACCGCCATTTCCACTGTTGCTCATGGTCACTTTTACATTCGCGGGCAGGACGCTGCAGCGCTTTCAAAAACCGCCACGCTCGAAGACATGGCCGCGCTCCTCTGGGACACGGCGGAGCCAGTCGATTTCGGCACCATGACCACCACGGGCGCCGATGCCGGCCTCATCGCCTGCTATCGCCACGTGGCAGAGCTGGCGGCGACACAAATGCCGCCCATCGGCCGCGCCCGCGCCGTGCTTTTCAGAGACGCAACGCTGGTGGTGTCCTTGATTGCCTCGGCGATCACCGGCGCCCGCCGCGGCCCGGTCCACGAACGCCTCGCGGCCCAATGGCAACGCCCCGAAGCGGCAAACGCCCTCCGTTGCGCTCTGGTCCTCCTCGCCGAACACGAGTTGAATGCGTCCACCTTCGCCGCCCGCGTTACCGCCTCCACCGGCGCACCACTGGCCGCAGCCGTGCTCGCGGGCCTCGCCGCCCTCTCAGGCCCGCTGCACGGCACAGCCAGCCTCAGCATGGGCGCGCTGGTCCGCGATGCAAAACGCTATGGCGTCGAAACTGCTGTCTCCGGCCTCCTCCGGCAAGGCCGGCCGTTACCTTGCTTCGGCCACCGCCTCTATCCCGATCATGACGTGCGGGCACCCGCCCTGATGGCGACGTTCGAAGTCCCTGAACTCTTCGCGGAATTGGCCGAAACCGGCGAAAGACTGAGCGGGGAAAAGCCCAATATCGACTTCGCCCTCTCCGCCCTCGTTGCCGCCCACGACCTGCCCGACGATGCGCCGCTACAGATTTTTGCCCTGGCCCGTTGCGTCGGCTGGCTGGCCCATGCGCTTGAACAGATCGAGACGGGCGCGCTGATCAGGCCCAGGGCGAGATATGTGGGGGTGATGCCGGAGACACCCCCACCCAACCTCCCCCTCTAGGGGGAGGAGTGCATTGGGGCTCACCAATATCGCCGCAAACTCGATAGATCCCTCCCCCTATCAGGGGGAGGCTAGGTGGGGGTACCAGCGCCTCAGCTAAAAACGCTCGCCCCGCGATCCGCGACGCCGACCAGGCTCCGGAACCCGGCGAACAACTCACGCCCCATGCCATAGTGCGAGGGACGCAAATCCTCACTTGCCGGGGTGCGCGAGAAGAACTCCTTCTCGTCGCCCAAAAAGGTCAGCGTGCCTTCATTGGCATCGAGCCGGATCATGTCGCCATCGCGAATTTTGCTGATCGGGCCACCATCAATGGCTTCCGGGGTCATGTGGATCGCCGCCGGCACCTTGCCCGAAGCGCCCGACATGCGGCCGTCGGTGAGCAGCGCCACCTTGAAACCACGATCCTGCAAAATGCCCAAAGGCGGGGTCAGTTTGTGCAGTTCGGGCATGCCGATAGCTTTTGGGCCGGAAAAGCGAACGACGGCGATGACATCGCCGGTCAGTTCGCCCGCCTTGAAGGCGGCCAGCATACCGTCCTGATTGTGGAACACGCGCGCCGGCGCTTCCACCACGCGATGCTCGGGTTTTACCGCCGAAACCTTGATCACCGAGCGCCCGAGATTGCCGGTGAGCAGTTTCAGGCCACCGCTCGTCTGGAACGGCGTCTTGGCGCTTGCCAACACTTTTGGCAGCGCGCTTTCGGCCGGAGCCGGCTCAAAGGCCAGCTTGTCCTCGATCAGCTTGGCCTCAACCGTGTAATTATAAAGCCCACTGCCCCAGACGGTTTTTACGTCTTCATGCAGATACCCATCGTCGAGCAATTCGCGCATGAGGAACCCCATGCCGCCCGCCGCGTGGAAATGGTTCACATCGGCGACGCCGTTGGGATAGACCCGCGCCAGAAGCGGGGTTGCGTCCGACAGATCGCTCATGTCGTCCCAGGTGACATGGAGGCCCGCCGCCGCCGCCATGGCGATCAGGTGCATGGTGTGATTGGTCGAGCCGCCCGTCGCATGGAGGCCGACAAGGCCATTCACAAAAGCCTTCTCGTCCATGATGTGGCCGATGGGCGTATAGTCATTGCCCTGCGCCGTCAGCGACAGCGCGCGCTTGGTCGCTTCGCGGGTCAGCGCGTCGCGCAGCGGCGTGCCGGGATTGACGAAGCTGGCGCCCGGCAGATGGAGACCCATGATTTCCATGAGCATCTGGTTGGAATTGGCCGTGCCATAGAAGGTGCAGGTGCCGGCCGAATGGTAGGACCTGCTCTCGGCTTCGAGCAGTTCCGCACGACCAACCTTGCCCTCGGCATAAAGCTGGCGAATTTTGCTCTTTTCGTCATTGGGCATGCCCGAGGGCATAGGCCCGGCCGGAATGAACACCGCCGGCAGATGGCCAAAGCTCAGCGCCCCGATGACAAGGCCGGGCACGATCTTGTCGCAGATGCCCAAAAACACCGCGGCGTCGAACATATTGTGCGAGAGCGAAATGGCCGTCGCCATGGCGATCACATCGCGCGAGAACAGGCTCAGGTCCATGCCCGGCATGCCCTGGGTGACGCCGTCGCACATGGCCGGCACGCCGCCCGCCACCTGCGCCGTCGCGCCGATTTCGCGCGCCGCCTGTTTGATGATCTCGGGATAGAACTGATAGGGCTGATGCGCGCTCAGCATATCGTTGTAGCTGGTGACGATGCCGAGGTTCAGCGTCTTGTTGCCGGCCAGCGCCGCCTTTTCCGATGGCGTACAGGCGGCAAAGCCATGGGCAAGGTTGCCGCAGGACAGGGTCGATCGATAAACGCCGGCTTCGCGCGCAGCATCGAGGCGGTTGAGATAGTCGCGGCGCGAGTCGCGGCTGCGGGCCGCAATGCGGTCGGTCACGTCCTGGATTGCCTGACGGACGGTCATGGTTCTACGCTCCTATAGGGGCAAGGACGCGCCAAAGGGGGGCCGCTGGCGCGGATATTCCTTGCATCGATGACCAGTGGACGCTCAACGGCCAGGGCGGTCGATTGGGGACCGCCCCAGGGGTTTTACGGACACCAGTAAATAGCTAGCGGCGCTCCAGCGCGCAGCACGGCGCGAATGGGCATGTCCTCGACGGGACCGTCGCCCAGCGCCTTGTCCAACACCGCGGCCTTTTCCTCGCCTTCGATGTGGAGATAGAGGCCGTCGGTCTCAAGGAGACGCGGCAGCGTAAAGGTTATGCGCGGTTCCCCCGCGCCGGGCGCGTGAATGGCCAGCGTCGGCCCCTCCGCCTTCAACGCCTCATCGAGCGTGTCGCCACCGGGGAAGAACGAGGCCGTATGCCCGTCATTGCCCATGCCAAGGATCACGGCCGCGAATGGCTTCGGCAGCGTCGAGACCAGTGCATTGGTCTTGGCGACCTGCTCTGCGGTCGGCTCATCGCCACCCGAATAGAGCGGAAAAAACCGCGCCACGGCCGCCGGGCCCTGCAGCATCTTTTCGTTGACCAGCATGGCATTGGAGCGGTCGCTGGTCTCATCGACCCAGCGCTCGTCCACGAGCGTGACGATCACCTTGGACCAATCGATGTCCCGCATCTTGCCCAGCGCCATGAAGAATTTGCCCGGCGTCGAGCCACCGCTCACTGCGATCGCGGCTTCGCCACGCTCGGCAATGGCAGTGCGGATGCGGTCGGCAATGGCCTCGGCCAGTTCCTTGGCAAGGGTCGGCTTGTCGGCAAAGCTGCGGCGGTCGATGCTCATGAGAGGGGACCCTCATACCAGGAGCGGCCATCCCTCTCGATCAGCGCCACGGCGCCGCTCGGGCCCCAGGTGCCGGCGGTATAGCTCTGCGGCGGTTCGCTCGAACGGTCCCAGGCTTCGCGGATCGGATCGACCCAGCTCCAGGCCGCTTCCAGCTCGTCACGACGCATGAACAGCGTTTGGCTGCCCCGCACCACGTCCATCAAGAGGCGCTCATAGGCTTCCGGCGTGCGCTCGTTAAAAGCCTCGGCGAAGGAGAGGTTCAACGGCACTTCGCGGAGGCGCATGCCGCCCGGGCCCGGGTCCTTGATCATCATCAGGAGCTTGACGCCCTCGTTGGGCTGCAGGCGCATGATCAGCTTGTTGGGACGCGGCGCGCCTTCGGCATGATCGAAGATGGAGTGCGGAATGGGCTTGAACTGAATGCAGATTTCCGAGACGCGCTCGGCCATGCGCTTGCCGGTGCGCAGATAGAACGGCACGCCGGCCCAGCGCCAGTTGTCGATATTGGCCTTCAAAGCCACAAAGGTCTCGGTGCGGCTGCCCTTCTTGTCCTCGGGCAGTTCGTCCTGATAGCCGGCCACCGACACGGTTTCCGACTTCACGCCGCGATATTGGCCGCGCACCGTCGATTTGGCGACTTCGCCATTGGTGATAGGCCTGAGGGCGCGCAGCACTTTGAGCTTTTCGTCGCGCAGCGCATTGGCGTCGTCCGAAGCCGGCGGCTCCATGGCCACGAGGCACAAAAGCTGCAGCATATGGTTCTGGATCATGTCGCGCAGCGCGCCGCTCTCGTCATAATAGCCGCGCGTACCAGCGCCGACGCTTTCGGCCACGGTCAGCTGCACGTGGTCGATATGGGCCGAGTTCCAGACAGGCTCGAAGAGCGTATTGGCAAAGCGCAGGGCGAGCAGATTCTGCACCGTCTCTTTGCCGAGGTAATGGTCGATGCGGTAAACCTGATCTTCCTGGAAGATCTTGGATACGCCGTCATTGATCTCCATGGACGAAGCAAGGTCATGCCCAAGCGGCTTCTCGATCACGACGCGCGCGTCGCGGCGATAAAGCTTCTTCTTATGGAGATATTCCGCGATCGGCTCGAAGAGATCAGGCGCCACGGCGAGATAGAAGGCACGAACGATTTTGGGATCGTCGCGCAAAGCCGCGCCGAGATCGCCAGATTCTTCGGGCTTAGAGGCATCGACCGGCACATAGGTAAATATCCTGATGAAGCGGTCGATCACCGCCTGATCCTGATATTCCTTCTCGACGAACTGCAGGATGGCCTCGCGCGCCGTCTTCTGGAAATCGGCCTCGCTGAGCTTAGAGCGCGACGCGCCGATGAAACGGCTGTTCTCGTCGAACTGGCCGTCCTTGAAGCGGTGATAGAGCGCAGGAATGAGCTTACGCTTGGTCAGGTCGCCGGTGGCGCCGAACACCACATAGTCGAAAGCGGGGACAGGAATGATGCGGCTGGACACGAGGCGTAGTCCCTAGTTTGAGGCGAAGTTTTGCTTGGCGAGAAGGACCGCGCCATGAAGCGGTTCGAATTGCGGCAACGCAACGAAAGTGCCGTAGCGCTCGGTCAGGCGCGGAAACAGCCGCTGCCCGAGACCGCCGACAATGGCCATCACCTCGGCGCCGTGGCTTTTGAACCAGCGCACATAGGTGTCGATATAGCCCATCTGCACGTCGAGGAGTTTGAGCGCCACCGGATCGTTCTGTTCGAGATAGTCGAACCAGAGCGGCATCAGCTTGCCATATTCGCCCGGCGCGCGGCCGATCAGCGCGTCGTCGCACCCTTCGGTGCCGTCGTCGCTCAAAAGTTTGAGATCCATCGCCGTTGCAAACGACCAGGTCATAATGGCCTGATTGTCGCCACCCAATGCCTTGGCCACCGCCTTGGTCAGCGGCGAGCCTTCGGCAAGGCCATCTTCGGCCTCGACCGTGTAGCGCGCGAGTTCACGGCCGAGGATAGCGCCCGACATCTGATCGCCGATATGAAAGCCCCAGCCGCCGGCCTGATAGCGCGTACCGCCAACGATCGACATGGCGGCCGACCCGGTGCCGATGATGACGACCCCGCCTTCGCCGCCACCGAGGGCGCCCGCATGGGCAATGTCGATATCGTCGTAAACTTTGACGCCCGCAAAGGGCCAGGGCCGCGCGGCAAATTCGGCGCGCGCCGTATCCATGCGGCCACCCGCCATGCCGAAGCAGGCATAGGTATTGGCCGTCTCGGCATAGTCGATACCAGCGGCCCTGAACACATCGCGCGTGCCGTCGCTGATCGCCTTATAGGCGGGATCACCGGCATCGATCTGCAGGTTGGAACGGCCGTTCTTCACTTCGGCCAGCGTCACCAGATTCTCGTCGGCCAAACGCACGCGGCAATTGGTGCCACCGCCGTCGACGCCAAGATAATATCGGGGCACGCAGTCTCTCCATAAGGGGGATGGGCTACGGGGGAATCGCCGGGGTGGACATTGCCCTACCCGACGCAGAGCCACACCCTAAGGTGTCGTTTCGGCGCGGACCATAATGCGAAAGACGCTAAGACGAAAGTAGCATATCGGACAAAATCGACCAGCCAAGGGCAGGTTTCGCATGGCTGGTTCACGCTTGAGCGCAATCGATATGGCAACGCTCTGCCTTTGAGCGGACTTTATTTGGCCCGCACCACGCGCCAAGGTATAATGCTCGAACCGCCGATGGCGGACGCCTGAGAGAAGAGTCTGCGCAATCAAGGGCTTGCCCGGTCGCCGCGCAGATACAAATGCTTCTGAAAATCACTCGCAAATACAACGACTTGCGAGACTCTGCCATTGCCGCTATGGCGGGTGACAATCCTTTGCGGAGTCCTCCCATGGCCATCACCGACCGTACGATCGCCATTGCCGCGGCCAGTCTGGGTATCGGGCTCGTCGTTCTCGGGCTGAAATTCTTCGCCTGGTATCTCACCGGGTCGATCGCGCTCTATTCCGACGCGCTCGAATCGATCGTCAACGTCGTCACCGCCATTGCCGCGCTGATCGCCGTCCGCCTCGCGCAGCGCCCGGCCGACGAGTCTTTGCCCTATGGCTATCACAAGGCGGAATATTTCTCGGCCGTGCTCGTCGGCGTCATGATCATCGTCGCCGCCATCCTGATCCTGCGCGAAGCCTATTTCGGGTTTTTGGCGCCGCAACTGCCCGAAGCGCCGGTCGAAGGTCTCGCCGTCAGCGTGGGCGCCACGCTGATCAACGTGTTCTGGGCCCTCTATCTCAGGCGCTATGGCCGCCGCGTACGCTCACCGGCCCTCGTCGCCGATGCCAAGCACCTGATGACCGACGTTATCTCCACCGTCGGGGTGATCGTCGGCCTCGTGCTCGTCTACTTAACCGGCATAGCCGCGCTCGATTCGGTGCTAGCCGCGCTCGTTGCGCTCAACATCCTCTGGTCCGGCTGGGGCGTCATCCGCGAAAGCGTCGGTGGCCTGATGGATGTCGCCGTGCCGCCCGAAACGCAAAAGACCATCCGCGAGGTCATTGCCCAGAACGCCGATGGTGCCATCGAGGCCCACGACATTCGCACCCGCCAGGCCGGCAAGCTGACCTTCATCGATTTCCACCTCGTCGTCCCCGGCGCCATGACCGTCGAGGCCGCCCACACGATCTGCGATTGCATCGAAGCCAAACTGCGCGAAGCGGTCAGCGATCTGCAGATCACCATCCATGTCGAGCCCGAAAACAAGGCCAAGCACGCCGGGATCGTGGTGCTTTAGGTCGCTAGTTTCACCGGCCCCTACCCTTTTAAAGACCTCATGGTGAGGTGCGGAGCGCAGCGAAGCCTCGAACCACGAGGTCGAGTGAGTGGAGCCATCGCGCCACGCCCTCGTGGTTCGAGGCTTTGCTCTGCAAAGCACCTCACCATGAAGGCTACTGGAAGGACCGCCGCGGGGAACAACCCCCTTGCCGCCCACCCACGACGCAGGCAGTCTCCAAACCATGCGCACCATCCCCGCCCTTCTCGCCGCCCTCCTCCTTGCCGCCCCGGCTTTCGCCCAGGCTCCTTGGGGCTATTATGCCAATGCCCGCTATGGCTACGAGCTCGACATTCCGCCCGGTTTCGAGGGCCAAGGCGAAAGCCAAAATGGCGACGGAGAGGTGTTCCTTTTCGACGGCCGTGTGGGAAAGCTCACGGCCTGGGGCGGTAATTTCGTCGCCGAGCCGGATTTCGAAGCCGAAGCCAATGCGCGCTTTGCCTCGGACACAAACGATGGCTGGGGCGTCCTGGCGCAATCGGCGACGCCAAGCTGGGCCACATGGTCGGCCAGTAAATCCGGCCGCGTGCTGCAGCACCACATGATCCAGCTTTGCGACGGCGCGGGCTATGCCGCCATCCGCCTCGAATATGCGCAGGTGGACCGCCCGCGGCTCGACGCATTGGTCGAGCCGCTGATCGTTTCGCTCAAATCGACAGCATGTTGAGCGCACGCCGCTCGGCATGCGCAATCACCCGCAGCGCCGCTTCGTCCGCGGGCAGATCGGTGGTGTCGAGATCGAGCCGATTGGCGTGATCGACGGCGAGAAGCGCCCGCGACTGCCGGACCAGTTCCGCGCCGGCGGCATCGGTCATCTTGAGCCGGGCCTCACGCTCGGCTGAGGGGATACGCTCGGCATGCGCCGCGTCCGAAGCGGACAGGAACACCGGCACAAACGTGCTCCCCCGCCGCGCCGCCGTCGCCATCACTTCGTCATAGGCCTCCCGATCCATCGGATCGCCCTCCATCAGGGCATTGGTCAGCACGAAACTCGCCTCTGGCGAAGCAATCTCGGCCATGGCCGTCAGCGCCTGACGCCGGATAGTCATGATCAGATCCCAGGCGCGTTCAGGAATCTTTGTTTTCCCGTCCTCGCGGATCAGCGAAAAGATGACGTTATTGGCCAGATGATTGTCGAACAGCCGCGCTCCGGTCGCAGCCGCGATCGCCTTTCCGATGGTGAGTTTGCCCACGCCATAATGGCCGATGAGATAGATGATCGTGTTGTGCATGCCGCTCCGGTTGTCCTCCTCAAGCCGCGGCATTGTGGCCGAGCTAGCACGTGCCCACAATTGGCGACTCGCGCTATGAACCGGGACTGAAGGAGTTTTTCGATGAAACCGATCAAGTTCGACCGCGACGAGACCAAAGCCATCGTTGGCGAGATTCAGGACTATTTTCGCCTGGAGCTGGACCAAACCATCGGCTCCATCCCGGCCGAAATGCTGATGCAGTTTTTCGCCGACAAGATGGGGGCCTATTATTACAATCGCGGCCTCTATGACGCGCAGGCGCTGATCCGCAAGCAGGTGGACAATCTCAGCGACGAGATTTTTGCGCTCGAGCAGCCCACCAAGCATGTGCGCTAGGCCGAGCGCCCCATGTCAGGTTTCGCATAGGGCACCCGCAAATTGTCCACTTCTCCGAGCCAGCGGCAGTGCTAATAGAGGCAGCCGGAATTATCCGGCCTGCCGTCGGAGGAAGCCTTGGGCTTCAATTTTGCCACCTTCGCCCCCATCGGGCTGCTGATCGCCTCCAATATTTTCATGACCTTCGCCTGGTACTGGCACCTGAAATATCACGGCATGGTGCTCTGGGCCGTGGTGCTGATCAGCTGGGGCGTGGCGTTTTTCGAATATTGGCTGGCCATTCCGGCCAACCGTATCGGCAGCGCCGTCTATTCGGCGGCCGAGCTGAAGACCATTCAGGAAGTCATTTCCCTCTCGGTCTTCGCGCTCTTTGCCGTCTTCTATCTCGGGGAAAAACTCACCTGGAACCACGCCATCGGCTTCGGCTTCATCGCCGTGGGCGCCCTGTTCATCTTCAAGGGCCCGCTGAAATAGTCAGGACCAGGCCGGAAACGGATCGGGCAGTCGCGCCCAGGCGTCCGGCGTCATGGTGCGCGCCGGCACGAGGCAGGCATCGAGCCGCCGCCTGATGTCGGCCTCGCTCATCGGGTCGGTCCCGATGAAAACCAGTTCCTGCCGCCGGTCGCCCCAGATTGCGTCGAGATAGGGCGCCATGGCATCGCGCCATTCCTTGTTGTCCGGCCAGCGCTGCGCCGGCACGGCAGCCCACCAGTGGCCACGGCGCTCTGTGCGCACCAGCGCTCCGGCCTGGCTCAACTCCCCGACAAAATGCGGCCGCGTCGCGAGCCAGAAAAAGCCCTTGGCCCGAATGACGCCCGGCCAGGCCTCTTTCAGAAACCGATCGAGCAGCAGCGGATTGAACGGCTGGCGCGCCCGATAGACGAAAGAGCGCACCCCATACTCTTCGGTCTCGGGCACGTGGTCCCTAAAACCGTTGAGTTCCTTGAACCAGAGCGGATTGGTTTCTGCCACTTCGAGGTTGAACAGCCCCGTATCGAGCACATCTTCAAGCGCCACGACGCCAAAATCCGTCTCGATAATCCGCGCCGCCGGATTGAGCGCCTTGAGGATGGTGTGGGCCGCGCGCCGATCAGCCTCGGAAGCCGTCGAAATCTTGTTGAGCACAATCACGTCTGAAAACTCGATCTGCTCAACAAGCAGATCGACCAGCGCCCGCTCGTCGCCCTCACCCGCCGTCTCGCCCCGATCGCGCAAAAAGTCCGATGAGGCATAATCCCTAAGCAGGTTCGCGCAATCGACCACCGTTACCATGGTATCGAGCCGCGTCAGGTCCGAGAGCGAAAAGCCGCGCTCATCGCGAAAATCGAAGGTGGTCGCGACCGGCAGCGGCTCGGAAATGCCGCTCGATTCGATCAGCAGGTAGTCAAACCGCCCTTCCGCCGCGAGCCGCGTCACTTCGGCCAAGAGATCGTCGCGCAGGGTGCAGCAGATGCAGCCATTGCTCATTTCGACGAGGGTTTCCTCGGTGCGGCTGAGATCGGCGCCGCCAGCGCGCACCAGCGCAGCGTCGATATTGACCTCGCTCATATCGTTGACGATGACCGCGACCTTGCGGCCCTCACGATTGTTGAGGATGTGGTTGAGCAGCGTCGTCTTGCCGGCGCCGAGAAAGCCGGACAGCACGGTGACGGGAAGTTTCTTGGGGGCCATGGGTTCTATCCAAACGGAAAATGCCCTGCCACCACGACGGTAGCGGCAGGGCAGATGGTCAGTGCTGGTTGCCCGAGCCGCCAACGGCGACGACATTATAAGGCGCGCCTTCGACTGCGATTTCGCCCGCCAGGGCAAAATCCGCCACATCGACCAGATGCACCACGCCCTTCAGCGGATCGGTCACGGCAACCTGATCCCCCGCCACCGCGATGCGCGGCCGCGGCAGGCTCCATTCGCCATCCATGGAATAGGGCTCGGTCACTTTCACGGCCTGAACCAGTTCCCCGCTCACCACATCGAGCTGTCGCAAAAAGCCGTCCTCGGTGAAGATGTAAGCGAACTTAGGCCGCACCGGGTCAGTCACGAAATGCACGCGCCGCGTCGGCAGCTCGACCAGGCGATAGGGCGCCGCTTCAGCGGGATCGATGATCACCACCTTATCGGCCCCATAATTGCCAAGGAAATACTGCATCCCCTGCCCGCCGATCAGCGTCGTGGTCTTGCCTTCCGGCAGGCCTGCATAATCGAGCTTTTTCACCTGCGGCTCGCCCGAACCCGAAACGACAAGCACGCCATCGCCACAACCGACGATCAGCAGATTGCCCGAAGCCGCCTCACCATGGAGATCGGGGCAGGCATGGGTCTCGCCCACCAGCTTGCCCGAAGCGTCGAGCACATTGAGCCCGATCCGCGGCTTCTTCTCATCCTCGGCATTGGCGGTCGAGACGAGCGTAAAATCGCCCCACGGCACGGCCAGCCCATGATGCGGCGTGCCGCTGTCGAGCTGGGTCGCCGTGATCTTGCCATCATCCGCCCATTCGTGCGGGCTGAACAGGTCAACCTTGCCCGAGCCGTCAAAGAACAGCGCAACCTTGCCGCCGTGCTCGACGAAATGCGCCGGTTTTTCGCCCGAGATTACCGCATCGACCAGAGCCGGCTGGGACAGTTCGATATCGCCGTGATCGCCATGGTCATCAATGGCAATGCCCGAGCGAATGGCGGAAACCTGACCGCCCGCGCCCTGCACGGCAAAAACCGCTTCGCCCGATTGACTGGCAACGAGCGAGGCCGGGCTCTTCAGCGCAAAGGTGCCGAGCGTGTCGCCGCTCACCGCATCGATCGCGGTCACCTTGCCCTCGGCATGATCCCCGACAAACAACCGCCACGCAGTGACATCATCGGCCAAAGCCGGCGCGGTCAGCGCCGTGGCAAGCAGCAGAGAGATAAAGAAAGGACGCACTTTTTTGCTCCGATATGTTAGAACGTTACGTTTTGGATCAAAATTCGAGTGTGCGAATACCTTCCCGGCGCTCCGATTCAAAAGAGTGGCCAGGCCAACGCCTTGTGGCGCTGTTCAATCACACACGCGATGCAACACCTCCCCCTTGATGGGGGAGGATGGGAGGGGGTGATTTCGGCAGACGCCGAACTAACCCAAACAGTCCACCAGCCCAGCCGCGATCCCCCGCAGCAGATCGCCATAAAGCCCCGGTCCCTCGGCCAGCGTGCTCCCCTCAGGATCGAGCACACCAGCCTTGGCCTCGCTGCCCTCAACAATGGTCCTGACAATCGCTGGCTCGAAATTGGGTTCGGCAAACACACAGGTGGCGCCAAGTTCGCTCACCTTGGTGCGCAGTTCATCGACCCGCGCCGCCCCCGGCATGGCCTCGGGCGAAACCGTGATCGACCCGGCAACCTCGAGCCCGAAACGCTTCTCGAAATACTGGTAGGCGTCATGGAAAACGATGAACGGCTTGTCCTTCACCCCAGCCACCGTCGCGGCGATCTCCGTCTCAAGCGCCCCTAAAGCGGCAATTTCGGTTTCGGCATTGGCATTGTATGTCGCCGCATTTTCCGGGTCGGCCTTGCTCAAAACCTGCGCAATATTGGTCACCATCAGCTTGGCATTTTCCGGATCGAGCCAGAAATGCATGTCGCCTTCTTCGTGCTCATGCGCGTGGTCGTGGTCATGGTCGTGATCCTCGTCCCCATGGGAATGCGGCTCGAACGCTCCGCCTTCGCGCATGGGCAGGAGTTCGATCCCCGGCGATTCCGCCAGTTCCACCGTCTCGGCCTTGGTCGAGAGCGTTTTGAGCGCATCGGCGAGGAACAGTTCCATGCCGTGTCCGGTCCAGAACACGATATCGGCACTTTCGAGCGCCGAGGCATCAGAAGGCCGCAGCGAATAGGTATGGGGCGAGGCCGCGCCCTTGACGATCAGGGCGGGTTCACCAACCCCGGCCATTACCGCCGCAACCAGCGAATGCACAGGTTTGGTGGAGGCCACGACGCTCGGCGCTGCCATGGTAGTCCCGGTCAAAAGCAGGCTCGCGAGAGTGGCAAAGGAGATCAGCCGGTTCATAAAGGCACCTCTTGTCGGCAGCATATCGCGAATGATATGTTATGTTATTACGCTTGCGGCAGTGTTATGCTATAACGTAAATGACAGCGTCAAGTGCACTTGTGGAAAGTTTCATGGACATGCGCATGAAGGGCGAAACGCTCATCACGCTCACCAATGCCAGCGTTAAAAGTGGTGGCCGCGTTCTCGTCGAGGGCGTCGATCTCTCCATCGCGCGCGGCGAAATCGTCACGCTTATCGGCCCCAACGGCTCGGGCAAATCGACCACCGCCAAGATGGCGACAGGCGTCCTGAAACCGTCCACAGGCACGGTCTCGCGAAAGCCCGGACTCAAAATCGGCTATGTGCCGCAAAAACTCAGCATCGACTGGACGCTGCCCCTGACGGTCGAGCGGCTGATGACTTTGACCGGCCATTTTTCTCGCCCCGAAATCGAAAATGCCCTCGCCGCGGTCGGCGCCGGGCGCCTCCTCCATGCCGCGGTGCAGGAGCTTTCGGGCGGCGAATTCCAGCGTGTGCTCTTTGCCCGCGCCATGATCCGCAAGCCCGATCTCCTCGTTCTCGACGAGCCGGTGCAGGGCGTCGATTTCTCCGGCGAAGTGGCGCTTTACGAACTGGTTCGCCAGATTCGCGACACCACCCAGGCCGGCATCCTGATGATCAGCCACGACCTCCACGTCGTCATGGCCGAAACCGACACCGTCATCTGCCTCAACGGCCACGTCTGCTGCCGCGGCACCCCCGCCGCCGTCAAACGCAGCCCCGAATACCTCGCCCTGTTCGGCACCCGCGCCGCCGAGACGCTGGCGATCTATGAGCACCATCACGACCACGAACACCACGAAGACGGGTGCGTCGTCGGCAAGGGCGGCACGCACGAGCATCACCATGATCATGCGGGGCATAGCCATGGGTGAATATTCACACGCCAATAGTCACCCCCTCCCATCCTCCCCCGTCAAGGGGGAGGTGCAGATCGCATTTGGGGCAGTATCCAGTCTAACCCACCAGCCCAACACCTCCCCCTTGATGGGGGAGGATGGGAGGGGGGGCCGGCAAGCACCGGCCCCCAGCCGGAGCACCCCCCATGCTCGGTGATTTCTTCTCCCGCGCCCTCGTCGCCGGCGTCGGCCTTGCCGCTGTTACCGGCCCCCTCGGCTGTTTCGTCGTCTGGCGCCGCATGGCCTATTTTGGCGACACCATGGCCCATTCGGCCCTGCTCGGCGTCGCTATTTCCATCCTCTTGTCCATCAACATGACCCTCGGTGTCTTCGCCGTCGCCGCCCTCGTTGCCGGCGCACTCCTCCTGCTCCAGCGTCAGAACACGCTCTCCACCGACGCCCTCCTCGGCATTTTGAGTCATTCCTCCCTCGCCGTCGGCCTTGTGCTCGTCGGCTTCCTCACCCAGGTCCGCATCGACCTCATGGGCTTCCTTTTCGGCGATATTCTCGCCGTCTCGATGGAAGACATCTTTATCATCTACGGCGGCGGCGTCGCCATTCTCGTCATTCTCGCGCTCAACTGGCGCCCGCTCCTCGCCGCCACGGTCAGCCCCGAACTCGCCGAAGCCGAAGGCCTCAAACCCGAGGTCAGCCGCATTCTCCTCATGCTCTTGATGGCCTCGGTCATCGCCATCGCCATGAAGCTTGTCGGCGTGCTGCTGATCACCTCGCTCCTGATCATCCCCGCCGCCACCGCGCGCCGCCTCAGCGCCACGCCCGAAATCATGGCGCTCGTCGCCGCTATCCTTGGCGCCGTATCCGTCATCGGCGGCTTGTACGGGTCGCTCACCTGGGATACCGCTTCGGGACCGTCCATCGTCGTCGCGGCGCTGCTGATTTTCCTCGTCTCGCTCACGGTACCGACCGCAAGATTATTCGGCAGGAGAGAAAGCCATGGCGCATAGTCACGACATTCCGACGGATCTCACCCGCAATCAGGAACTGGTGCTATCGACGCTGACCGCTTCGATGGGCCCGCTCAGCGCCTATGACATTCTGGACAAGCTGCGCGGCGATGGCCTCCGCGCGCCCCTGCAGGTCTATCGCGCCCTGGAAAAACTCGTCGATCGCGGCCTCGCGCATCGCCTGGAATCGCTCAACGCCTTCGTCGCCTGCGCCGACATGCACTGCCACCGCAAGGGCCTCATCGCCTTCGCGATCTGCGAAGGCTGCGGCAAGGTCGACGAATTCGCCGACGAAATCATAGAACAGCGCCTGGGAAGCTGGGCGAAAACCGGCGGCTTCAAAGTCGAGCGCACCACCATGGAAATCCGAGGCCGCTGCGCCGATTGTATGCAGAAGGCAGCTTAGTGCCACGCCCTCGTGGTTCGAGGGTCGCTTCGCTCCCACCTCACCATGAGGGCTGTTGCAATATCTCAGTCCCAGTAGCCCTCATGGTGAGGTGCTTTGCTTTGGCAAAGCCTCGAACCACGAGGGCGTGGCACTAAACCTGCCCAAACCTCAAAAACCGCACCGCCGCAGCGCCATATTCGCGCTCGTCATCGAGCTCAAAGCCCTCCGGCACCACAACCGGCACATCGGCGCTTTCTTCCCAGACCAGCGTCGCGCCCGGCTTCAGCCAGCCATTCCCCGCCAGTTCGGCCAGCGCTTTTTCCCCCAGACCCTGCCCATAGGGCGGATCGAGAAAAACCAGGTCGAACTGCCCAAACGTGCCCGGCGTCCCCAAGCCCGTCGCATCGCGGCGCAGGAGCTTGGTGATCCCCGCCACGCCAAAGGCCTGGATATGGTCGCGGATCAGTCCGCGCGATTCCGCGCCGATATCGACAAAGGTGACATGCGCCGCGCCACGCGACAGCGCCTCGAATCCCAGCGCCCCGGTGCCGGCAAAAAGGTCGAGCACCCGCATGCCATCGAACACCGGCCCGAGCCGTGACCCCAGAATATTGAACATGCTTTCGCGCACGCGGTCCGCCGTCGGGCGAATGGAATCGTCCGACGGAGACGTGAGCTGCTTGCCGCGAAATTTACCGGCAACAATCCGCATGACTTAGCCGCGCGGCTTGCGCGGACCGGAAGGACGGCCACCCTCAGGGCGGCCACCGGGGCGGCCACCTTCAGGGCGGCCACCTTCAGGGCGGCCACCGGGACGACCACCACCGCCCGGCTTGCCACCAAACGGCTTGCCGCCAGTGGGACGGCCACCGGCCGGGCGTGCACCACCGGGACGACCGCCCTCGGGGCGACCGCCACCCGGACGGCCTGCGCCGGGACGACCACCGTCAGGACGCGCGCCGCGCGGCTTGTCGCCAAATGCGGGCCGGCCACCCTGCGGGCGGCCCTGAGCGGGACGATCATCGCGGCGCGGCGGACGGCTGTCGTCAAAGGCGCGCTGCGGACGATCCTGACGCGGACCGCGCGCCGGCTTGTCGCCATAGGGCCGTGCCGGACGCTCGTCACCACCACGAGCGGGACGGTCACCAAAGCTACGCGCTGGCTTGTCGCCAAACGAACGCGCTGGACGATCGCCGAAGCTCCGCGCCGGCTTGTCACCGAAACCGCGCTGCGGGCGTTCGCCGCCACCACGCCGTTCGTCATCGCGACGCGGCGGACGATCATTGAAGCTGCGGGCCGGACGCTCATTGCCATCCGGACGGCCGCCACGCTGCGGCCGCTCACCAAACGGCTTGTCGCCATAAGGCTTGCGATCGCCATAGGGCTTCTTGTCGCCAAAGGACGGGCGTTCGCCGTAAGGCTTTTTGTCCCCATACGGCTTTTTGTCCCCATAGGGCTTTTTGTCACCATAGGGCTTCTTGTCGCCAAACGACTTGCGGTCACCCGCCGGGCGATCGGCACGGTCGGGCTTGGGCGCGCGGATCGGCGGGCGGCCATAATTGCTGGCGGGCTGATCGTCGGGATCCACACGCCCACGCGCCGGACGAGCCGGTGCCTTGGGTTCGTATTCCTCCGGCGCGCGACCATCGTCGTCAAAATGCACGCGGCGCGGCCGCACCGGACGTTCATCCTCACGAGCCGACCGGCGGTCATCACCGCGCGCATCAAAGCGCCCACCGCCGGGACCACGGCTGCGTGGCGATTCGCTGCTCGGACGCGGCGGCGGGAACAGGCCTTCGGGCATTTCGCTGTCGAAATCGACATTGGCGGCCTCGGCCAGCTTCTTGCCGAGCTGGTCCTTGAGCATCTTGGCCTTCACCACCTCGATCTGGCCTTCCTTGAGGTCGCCGAGCTGGAACGGACCATAGGAAACGCGGATCAGGCGGTTCACTTCAAGGCCAAGGGCGCCGAGCACATTCTTGACTTCGCGGTTCTTGCCTTCGCGCAAGCCGACGACGATCCACATATTGTGGCCCTGCTCGCGCTCGATCGTCGCTTCGATCGGCCCATAATTGATGCCCTCGACGGTAATGCCGTCCTTGAGCGCATCGAGCTGGGCCTGCGTCACATAGCCATAGGCGCGCACGCGATAGCGGCGCAGCCAGCCGGTGGAGGGCAGTTCGAGCACGCGCTTGAGCCCGCCATCATTGGTCAGCAGCAACAGGCCTTCGGTATTGATATCGAGCCGTCCCACGGTGACGACGCGCGGCAGGCCCTGTTCTTCGACGGCCTCGAAGATCGTCGGGCGGCCTTCGGGGTCCTTCTCGGTCACCACGAGCCCGGCGGGCTTATGATAGAGCCAGACGCGGGTGCCCTGGCGCTCGGCCAGTTGCTGGCCATCCACCGTGATCTTGTCGCGGCTCGTGACGTTGAAGGCGGGGGTAATGACCTTCTTGCCGTTGACCATGACGCGGCCGGAGGCAATCCAGCCTTCGGCATCGCGACGCGAGCAGAGCCCGGCGCGGGCCATGACCTTGGCAAGACGATCGGCGGTTTCGGGTTTTGGTGTGTCGCTCATGCGAACATGACTTCCATAACATGCGGGACCCATTTTGGGCGGCGCGGAGAAAGCGAAAGGCGGCCGGATTGTCCGGCCGCCAGGAGAGTCGTCGAGATGCCGGACGAGGCTGTTAGAGTTTTACGTCCGAAGGCTTGAGGGTCACGTCGGGGCCACCGCCCAGAACGCCGCTGCTGGTCGGACCCTGGGTCCGCAGCGCCTTGCGCACGGCTTCGGGGCAACGCGGGTCGCTGAGCGGAACCAGTTCGCCGGCCGGCGTGCGGCAGACGAGGTTGGCATCACCCACGCGGGTAAAATATTCATCCGGCGGCAGATAGAGCGGGCGGCCCGCGGTCGCGGTCACCTGCATGCCGGCAGCGCTCATGCGCGCCGTCAAAGCGCGCGCCTCTTCGGGTGTCAGCGGACGGCCCGAGAGCGAACGCAGGTCCACGACCTTGGCATTGCGCAGGCGCTGGATATCGGCTTCGCTCAGCTTGGAGGTGTCGATCTGCACGGTATTGCTATTGGCCGGCAGCTGCGCCGCGGCGACCTGCGTGCTCGGCGCCGGCAAGTTCTTGCCGTCGCGCGGCAGCACCAGCGGGGCGCGCGCCGCAGTCAGATCTTCCTTCGGCGCATCGCCGGGGATCAGACCGACGCCACGCGCCGTGGTGTTCAGCACGTCGCGTTCAAAGGTGCCGAAATCGGTCAGCGCATTGGTGCCTTCGACCGTGGTGCAGGCGCCAAGTGCCAGCGTCGCCGCCAAGGCCAGCCCAGCCAGCACTGCACGCGCCGCGGCCGAAATACGGCCATTGTGGCCGGTCAATCCAATACGCATGAAACGTCCCTTACGATAATGGCGGCGCTTATAGCGCATTTGAGGCCCTAAGGCCAGATTTGGGCAGCACAATGATGCGCGAGCCTTAATCGGCCGGCTTGGCTCGGCTCTTGCCAAGGCCAACAAGGTCAACCAGCAACAGGATGACCCCGAGCGTGATCGCCATATCGGCAATATTGAAGATATAAAATGACCAGCTTCCCCAATGAAAATGGAAAAAGTCGGCCACGGCCCCAAAGATCAGCCGGTCGAGCGCATTGGAGAGCGCTCCCCCGATGGCAAAGGCCAGACCCAGCCGCACCAGCGGCGCATCTGTGCGCCACCACCAGACCGAAAGCCCGAGGATCGCCACCATCATGATCGCGCCCAGCGTCCACACCGGCAGCCCATCGAGCAGCCCATAGGAAATGCCGGTATTCCACACCAGCACATAATCGAAGAACGAGCTCACCGGCACGATTTCGCCGCCGCGCCAGCCGGTCATCGAAAACGGCACATAGTTGGAAAAAATCTCGACGCAGTTCGCCTGCCCGATGGCATAGCACTCCGCCGCGATATGATAGCCCTTTTGCGCCCGATCGAGCCCGAAGGCCAGAACGGCCGCAACGAGGGAGGTGTAGATGGCGGAATTTGCTTTCACGACGCTCTCCGTCTTCCCTTCTCCCCTTGCAGGAGAAGGTGGCGCGAAGCGCCGGATGAGGGGTATGGGTTCGTGCGGTCGCTGAGATCGTCAACTGCACTACAGAGATTTATCAACGACCACCGGTTGTCATCCCGGCGAAGGCCGGGACCCATCCTGAGATCTCGAGATGGGCCCCGGCCTTCGCCGGGGTGACAACCGAGAGCGGGATGGGCCCGCGACCGCTTAAGCCTCAACCGCCGCCAACTCACGCAAAGCCTGCGCATCACGCAGCGTTACATCCGGATATTCGGCATCGGACCCAACTTCGGGCAACACCTTCCACGAGCGGGCGCAGCGCGTGCCCTCGGCCAGCGCTGGCACAACCGATACGTCCGGCACATCATCGAGCGTGAACGCTTCAGCCGGACCATCATTGTGCGACATTGCAATCGCCGAAGTGATGGCGATCTCGGCCAGGTCCTGCCCTTCGAGCGCTGTGATATAGCGCGCGTCCGACACAAACACCTTTGGCGCGGCTTCGAGCGAGGAACCGATGCGCTTTTCACGCCGTTCGATTTCGAGCGCCCCGGTTACCACGCGCCGCACGCCGCGAATGAGCTGCCATTTGTTGGCCAACTCGTCATCCAGCCATTCCGCCGGAATCTCGGGGAAGAGCCGCAGATGTACGCTCTCGTTTTCGCCCGGATGCCGTTCCAGCCAGCACTCTTCCATGGTGAATACGAGGATCGGCGCGAGCCAGGCGGTCAGCGCGTTGAACAGATGGTCGAGCACGGTCAGCGCCGAGCGACGCTTCACGCTCGAAATCGGATCGCAATAAAGCGCATCCTTGCGGATATCGAAATAGAACGCCGAAAGCTCGATGTTCATGAAATTGGTCAGGAGCGAGACGACCTTGCGGTAGTCGTATTCCTTATAGGCCGAACGCACCCCGGCATCGAGCTGCGCCAACCGGTGCAGCATCAGCCGTTCAAGTTCGGGCATATCCCGGAAATCAACGACGTCGTCGGCCTTGAAATGGGCGAGATTACCAAGCAGCCAGCGCAGCGTATTGCGCAGCTTGCGATAACCATCGACCGTTGTCTGGATGATTTCCTTGCCCAGACGCAGGTCTTCCGAATAGTCGGACGAGGCCACCCAGAGCCGCAGGATATCGGCGCCGTATTGCTTGATGATGTCCTGCGGGGCAACCGTATTGCCCAGCGATTTGCTCATCTTCTTGCCGTCACCATCCATGGTGAAACCATGGGTGAGAACGCTGTCATAGGGCGCATAGCCATTGGTCGCGCAGCTTTCGAGCAGCGAGGAATGGAACCAGCCGCGATGCTGGTCCGAGCCTTCGAGATACATCGAGGCCGGGAATTTCAGATGCGGCCATTTTTGTTTATTGCGCAACACAAAGGCGTGGGTCGAACCACTGTCGAACCACACGTCGAGCACGTCAGTCACCATCTCGTAGTCGGCAACCTTATAGCCCTCGCCGAGATAGCGTTCGGCAGCGCCCGGCTTGAACCAGGCGTCGGCGCCCTCTTCCTCAAAGCTCTGGGCGATGCGGTGGTTGACCGTTTCATCGCGCAGGATTTCCGAAGTTCCCTTGTGCACAAAAACCGTGATCGGCACGCCCCAGGCGCGCTGACGGCTCAGCACCCAATCGGGACGATCAGCGATCATGGCACGCAACCGGTTCTGCCCGGCCGAAGGATAGAATTTGGTCTTGTCGATGGCATTGAGCGCCCGGTGACGCAGCGTATCGCCCTCGGCGCCCTCGATGGCCTTGTCCATATAGACAAACCATTGCGGCGTGTTGCGGAAGATCACCGGCTTCTTCGAGCGCCAGGAATGCGGATATTGGTGCTTTACGCGGCCACGGGCAATGATATTGCCTTTTTCGGCCAGCGCCGCGATGACGCGATTATTCGCATCGCCCTTCTTGCCATTGTCGTCGATGACGCGCGCGCCATCAAAACCAGGCGCTTCGGACGTGTAGAACCCATCGTCGCCCACAACATAGGGGATGGACGGGTCGATGCCTCGATCCTGCAACAGGCGCGTCGATTCCATCCAGATACCAAAGTCATCAAGACCATGGCCCGGCGCGGTATGCACAAAGCCGGTACCGGCATCGTCGGTGACGTGTTCGCCATCGAGCAGCGGCACGTCGAAATTGTAGCCGTCGGCATGGCCGCGCAGCGGGTGCTCGGTCAGCGCACCGGCAAGCATTTCCGCGCTAACGGGGAAGACCTTTTCGTAGGCTTCGACCTTGGCCTTCTTCATCACGTCTTCGGCCAGGTTGTCCGCGAGGATATACTGGTCGCCGACAACGGCCCAATTGCCATCGGGCGCCGCCGTCACGCGGTAAAGGCTGTAGGCGATCTTGCTCGAAAACGAGATGGCCCGGTTTGCCGGGATGGTCCAGGGCGTGGTGGTCCAGATCACGACGCTCGGCCGAACAAGCTTGCTGCCCGGAGCCGGTTCGACCCCGCCAAACCGTGTGACCGGGAATTTTACCCAGATCGTGTCGCTCTCATAATCGGCATATTCGATCTCGGCCTCGGCCAGCGCCGTGCGTTCGACCACCGACCACATCACGGGTTTTGACCCGCGATAGAGCTGGCCAGTCATGGACACCTTCATCAGCTCGCGCGCGATCTGCGCTTCGGCGTCAAAGCTCATGGTGAGATAGGGATTATCCCATTCACCCAAAATTCCCAGACGCTTGAATTCCTCGCGCTGGATATCGACCCAGCTTTCGGCAAAGGCGCGGCATTCCTGGCGGAATTCCACCAGGGGGACTTCGTTCTTGTCCTTGCCCTTGGCGCGGTACTGCTCTTCGATCTTCCATTCGATGGGCAGGCCGTGACAATCCCAGCCGGGGATATAGGCAGCGTTGTGGCCAAGCATCTGCATGGACCGGCTCACCAAGTCCTTCAGCGTCTTGTTCAGCGCATGCCCGATATGGATATTGCCGTTCGCATAGGGAGGGCCGTCATGCAGCGTAAAGAGCGGCCGGTCCTTGGCCTGCTCGCGCTGCAGCGCATAAATATCCATGTCCTGCCAGCGCTTGAGCCAGATCGGCTCGCGATCGGGCAGGCCCGCGCGCATCGGAAATTCGGTTTGCGGCAGAAAGAGCGTGGCCGAGTAATCTGTTTCGGTCGCGCCTGGAGCGGTATCGGTCATGGATCGGCAATCGGTACGGGAAGAATGGCGTGCCTTTTAGCAAGGCAAGGCCAATGGGGCAAAGGTTGATTTCAGCCGAAAAACCCCAGCGTCTCGTCCAGCGCCCCGATCGGCCGCGCTTCGGCGATCATCGCCCGCGCCTTACGGCTGTCGCGATCCATGGCCGCGATGAGATCGTCGAGCCCCTTGAACACTTCCTGCCCGCGGATATGGCCGATCAGCGCCACGCAGATCGTCTGCCCATAAATATCGGCGTCGAAATCGAAGAGATGCGTCTCAAAGGGCGGAAGCTGATTGTCGAACATCGGCTTGCCATAGGCGGCAACGCCATCGAGCAGCTTACCGCCCACCTTGGCCCGCACGGCATAAACGCCCTGCGCGAGCTGAAAGCCGGTCTGCGTCATCGTATTAGCCGTCGGATAACCCAGTTCGCGCCCGCGCTGGTCGCCCTTGACCACGCAGCCTTCAAAAAACCAGTGATAGCCCAATAGCCGATTGGCCGCGGTCACCGCGCCTTCGGAGAGCGCCGCGCGAATGCGCGAAGAGGAAATCACCTCGTCGCCCTCATCCATCAAATCCAGCGTTTCCACCGCGAAGCCCAGCTCATTGCCTTTTTCGCGCAAAAAGCTCGGCGTACCCCGCCGCTGGCGGCCAAAATGGAAATCCGACCCGATGATGACGCCCTTCACATCGAGAGCGCCAACCAGAAAATCGGCGACAAAAGTCTCCGCCTCGATCTGCGAAAACGCCGTATCGAAGGGCAGGACGATGATGCCATCGAGCCCCAGCGCCTCGGCCAGCGCCGCCTTGGCATCGCCCAGCGTCAGCCGGAACATGAACGGAGTTGGCGCAAAAACGTCGCGCGGATGCGGCTCGAACGTCAGGATCAGCGCCGGCACGCCCGCCGCGTGCGCCCGCTCGCGCAAAGCCGCGATGACCCGCTGATGGCCGCGATGCATGCCGTCGAAATTGCCGATGGCGACATAGGCGCCTCTCAGCGCCGCTGGGAGTTCCGAAAAACCGGAAAGACGAACGAAAGCGCTCAATTCATGACGCCCAATTGAGACGCGGCAGAAAGCCGGCCACCTGCGCCCCGCTCGGCGCGATCAGGTCGGCAATCGCCTGCGGATCGGGCTTGCCGAAAGCATCGAGTTCGGCCGCATGGATCGACCCGGTAATAAATAGGAGATCAATGCCAAACTGCGCCGCGCCCGTCGCATCGGTGCGCACGCTGTCGCCAATGGCCAGCACCCGGCTCTTGTCGAGCGCCTTGCCCGCCGCCAGTTCGCCGAGGCGAAACGCCTCTTCATAGATCGGCTGATAGGGCTTTCCCGCCATCAAGACCATGCCGCCCATGGCCGCATAAAGATCGCCCAAGGCGCCGCCGCAATAGATGATCTGGTCGCCATGCTCCACCACCCGGTCAGGATTGGCGCAGATCATCGGCAGCTTTCGCTGTAGCCACAGCTTGGCGCGCTCGCGATACATTTCCGGGGTGTCTTCGTCGGTATCGAGATCGGTCACGACGACGACTTCGGCCTCTTCGGGCCCCGTGCGCTTGAGATCGAACCCGTCGTAAAGCGCATCGTCCTCGGTCAAGGGACCGACGTGATGAATAGCGCGCCCGCGATATTTGGAAATCATCGTCCGCGTCGCGTCCCCCGAGGAGACGATGGCATCATAGGCCTCGCGCGGCACATTGAGCCGGTCGAGCATGGCAACGATCGGCGGCGACGGCCGCGGCGCATTGGTGATGAGAACCACCTTGCCCCCGGCGCGGCGATATTGCACCAGCGCATCCACCGCCTCGGGAAAGGCCGAGATGCCGTTGTGGATGACACCCCAGACATCGCTCAGCACCGCATCGTAGCGCCCCGCGAGATCGGCGAGGCCGGAAATGATGGGCAGGGGCGCGGCTGCGGACATGGGTCAGTTCCCGTCTAAAAATGTCTCAGGCTGCTATGTGGCAGTTCGGTCCGGGCGATCAAGTCCGAAACCGATGGAATTGCCGATTTCAGAGCTCGGCGCGACGGCGTGCCGCTTCCGGACGCTGCGGGGCGGGCGGCGCCACAGTGCGGGTCGGCTCGAGCAGCAGGTCGGGACGCACCGGGCCCGGCGGGGCGACATGATTGCCCTGCACCAGCGTGATTTCATTGTCGAGCAGCTCGACGATCTGCCGCTCGTCGCTTACCCCGGTCGCGAGGAGGGTAATATCGAAACGCCCCACATAGCTCGCGATATCGGAGAGGTGGAAGTCGGTATAGACTTCCGGCGAATTGATCAGCTTGCCCGCATTGACACGGATCGTGCGCACGCCAAGTTCGGAAAGATCGGCAAAATTGAGCCGCAGCGAGGAGGCATTGGACAGCGAGAAACCCGCGCCGCGCCGCTGGATCGCCTGCAGCGCCGTGCGCGCCGTCTGCATCAGTTCCTGGAATTCCACCTCGCCAATGGTGAAGATCAGGCCCGTCGCAATGACGCGATTGGCATCGAGAATAGCGAGCAACTGCTCCACCGCCGCGCTGTCGCGCAGCGTCGCGCCGCTCAGAGGAATATAGAGCGAAATGGCCTGGCCGCCGGTACGGGCGCGACGGGCAATGGCTACCGCTTCATTGAGCGCAGTGCCGTCCACGCGCTGCAACACATCCTCGCCGCCATGGCGCGGCAGGAAGTCGACGGGTTCAGCCACATCGCCATCTTCGAGCATCAGGCGCGGAATGAGATCGTAGCCGGCAGGGCGGCGCTGCGGCAGACGCGCCACGGGCTGGATATGATAAACAAGGCGCTGGTCGCCCAGCGCCTGACGCACCATGTCGAGGGGAATGATCGGTTCGATATCATCATGCCGTTGCGGCGGCGAAACCGCACGCGGCGCTTCCCCGGCAAACCGATCGGGTGAAGCCACCACACCGGCCGCAGCGGCCTTTTCCTCGATTTCCGCTACCGCTTCGGCCACCTGGCGAATGACCGTGCCAAGCACGGAAATATCAGCCTCGATGGTTTCGAGACGCTGGCCGGGATTGAGTTCGGAAAGGGCATTGATGCGGCGGCCGAGAACCGAGCCAGCCTGCGCGTCGGTCGCAAGCAGTCGCGACAAATCCTCGATACCGCGTTCGAGACGTTTTTCCGCACGCAGCCGCAAACGGCGTTCGGTAACCAGTGTGGCAATGCAAACAACGACCAGCGCAACCAGGATCGCTTCGGCAAGCGTAAAGGACAAGGCGAAATAGGTCATTGCGCCAATCGCAAAACCAGCAAGCGCGATAAAGAGATAGACCAGAGCCTGCATGGCATCCAAGGTTCAGATTGTGGCTAGATTCGACATGCAAGTCATATCATTGCCTCTCCTCGGGAAAAAGCGCTGAGACGCGATCCTACAGGTAAAGAACGGATTATTTACCCTGTTCGTCAACACTCCCCGTGAGCGTCATAGCTGTCCGGCACACGTCGGACGCATGGCGAAACACTAGGATTTAGGCGTAATGGCAATGATTTCCGGCCTCGACAACGCGCTGAGCGGGCGACTTCTGCTCATCGACGGCGACGTTGAAGCGGCCTCCCAGATTGGCGAATCATTGAGCCAGGCTTTGCTCTGCACGCCTGCCGTTACCCTCGTTAAGTGCGGCCGCGAGGCTCTCGACACCCTGCGCGCCAACCGATTCGACATTATTTTGGCCGATATGCCGAGCCTTGCCGACATCGCCGATCGCGATGACGAAGGCATGGGGCGCGTCGTTCGCCATGCCGAAGGCGCGCTTGTCGTTGCCATGGCCGGCGGCGCCTCGGTTACTGCCGCCGTCAGCGCCATGCGCTCGGGCGCCCATGATTATGTGACCAAGCCTATTGCCGGCCCGACCCTTGCCACCCGGATCGGCGAACTGGCCCAGCGCCATGGCAGGCCGCGCTCGCTCGGGCTCGATACCAGCCTGCCCCAGGCCGTCCCCGATTTCGCCGGCTTTGTCGGCGCCTCGAACGCTATGCAGTTCATCTACGATCAGATCGGGCGCGTCGCCACATCAGCCGCCCCGGTCTTCATCACCGGCGAAAGCGGCACCGGCAAGGATGTCTGCGCCGAAGCGCTCCACTCTCAGGGTCCGCGCGCGGGAAAACGCTTCGTCGCCATCAATTGCGCCGCCATTCCGCGCGACCTGATGGAAAGCGAATTGTTCGGCGTTGCCCGCGGCGCCTTTACCGGCGCGCATGAAGACCGCAAGGGCGCGGCCGAACTGGCCGATGGCGGCACGCTGTTCCTCGATGAGATCGGGGAAATGGATCTTTCCCTGCAATCAAAACTGCTGCGGTTCCTGCAAACGGGCACCATCTCCCGCGTCGGCGAAGCCAGCATGCGAAAAGTCGATGTGCGCGTCATCTGCGCCACCAATCGCAATCCCTTGCAGATGATTACCGAGCGCAAGTTCCGCGAGGATCTGTTCTATCGCCTGCATGTCCTGCCGATCCACCTGCCCCCGCTCCGCCAGCGCCCCACCGACATCATGGTGCTGGCCCGCCATTTCCTCGAGCGCTACGCGCGCGAAGAACACAAAGTCTTTGGCGGCTTTTCGGGCGAGGCGGCGCAGCAACTGACCGCTGCCGATTGGCCGGGCAATGTGCGGCAATTGCAAAATCTCGTGCGTCGCATCGTCGTCATGTTCGATGGCGGTGATATCGACATCGGCATGCTCACGGCCGCCGACATCGAGTCCCAGGCTTTCATCCCGGTCGAAGCCCCTGCCCCCCGCGCCGAAGGCCGCCGCGCCATCCTGCCGATGTGGCAGCAGGAACAAAAAATCATCGAAGACGCCATCGCCGCCTTCGCCGGCAATATCTCCATGGCCGCCGCGGCGCTGGAAATTAGCCCCTCGACGATCTACCGCAAACGCCAAAGCTGGGCGGAGATGCAGAAGGCGGGCTGACAAGGGTGCTCGCGGCCGAGTGCCCTCAYCCAGTAACCCTCATGGTGAGGTGCTTTGCAGAGCAAAGCCTCGAACCACGAGGGTGTGCCCCTATGCTGCGACGCCACGCCCCTTGCAAACCCCGGCGTCA
>NZ_LMHK01000001.1:1819389-1825642 GCF_001427875.1 Devosia sp. Root685
CTTTGCAGAGCAAAGCCTCGAACCACGAGGGTGTGCCCCTATGCTGCGACGCCACGCCCCTTGCAAACCCCGGCGTCATTCCCGCGTAAGCGGGAATCTCCGTTTTCGGCGTCACGAGCTCCCCGCTTTCGCGGGAATGACGCCGCTATGGCACCCCTCCTGCCACCCCCTGACACACCTCACGGTTACCCCTCCTGCGTTCACAGGAGCTTTCTCATGCCATCAGCCCATGTCTTTATCGCCACCAGCCTCGACGGCTTCATCGCCCGCAAGAATGACGACATCGACTGGCTGACGAGCTTTTCGAGCCTTGGCGAAGACCATGGCTACAATGCCCATATCGCCAAGATGGACGGCATCATCATGGGCCGCGGGACCTATGAAAAGGTCGTCACCTTCGACCAATGGTATTACGAAAAACCCGTCCTGGTTCTCAGCCGCAGCCTCGACCCGGCCACCGTTCCCGATCAACTCAAAGGCAAGGTCGAATTCATTGCCGCAACGCCCGAAGAGGCGATGGACCTCGCCGCATCCCGCGGCTGGCAACGCATCTATGCCGATGGCGGAAAACTCATCCAGTCATTCCTCCGCGCCGGCTTTGTCGAAGACCTGATCATCAGCCGCATCCCCATCCTCCTCGGCGACGGTATTTCACTTTTTGGACCATTGGACGAGGATGTCGTCCTTGAGCACCTCAATACCAAATCCTTCCCCTCCGGCCTTGTGCAAGACCACTATCGCGTCAAGCGCTAGGGCTTTCCAGTAGTCCTCATCCTGAGGCGCTTTGCAAAGCAAAGCCTCGAAGGGCGAGGGCGTGGCACGAACCTCCACTCGCCCGCCCTCGTGGTTCGAGGCTGCGCTACGCTGCGCACCTCACCATGAGGCCTCCAGCGCTACCGCGGGCGGCATTGCATCATCAAAGAGCAAATCAAGGCGTATTGGCTTCCTTGGATTTCACCCGATCAAGCCCCAGCCGGTGCTCGCGGAGAATCACAGCGATGCCCGAACCGATGATGATCACCGCGCCAAGAATCATGGTCAGCGTCGGCACGTCGGCGAAGATAAAATAGCCGATGAGAATAGTGAGGATCAGCGACACATATTCAAACGGCGCGATCACCGACATGTCGGCATGGCGATAGGACGAGGTCATCAGCAATTGCCCGATGCCGCCGAAAAAGCCGGCGCCGATCAATAGCGCGGCCTGTTGCGGGGTCGGCCATACCCAGCCAAAGGGCAGTGTCAGCAGCGAGAGCACGCTGGCGCTGATGAAGAAGTAGGTAACGATCGCCTCGGTGCGCTCGGTATGGACGAGATTGCGCACGGCCATCATGGCGAAAGCCGACAATATCGCCGCGAGGAGAGCCGCCAGCGCGCCCACCGCCTCGGCATTGCCGAGCGCCTCACCACCGGAAAAAACCGTCAAGCGCGGCCAGAGGATGATCACCACACCGACAAGGCCGACCACAACCGCGGTCCAGCGAAACAAATGCACGCGCTCATTGAGCAGCACGGCCGAAAAAATAACGATCAGCAACGGGGTCGCATAGGTGATCGCCGTCGCTTCGGGCAGCGGCAGGCGCGTCAGCGCGAAAAACCCGAGACTCATCGAGGCAACGCCGACGAGACCGCGCAGGATATGCCCGACCGGGCGCTTGGTCGCGAATGCATTGCCGAGCCGGCCCTTCCAGGCAAGGAAGGCCAGCACCGGCAGAAGTGCAAAGAAAGATCGGAAGAAGACCATCTGGCCCGAAGGCACGGTCTGGGTCGCCTTCAGCATCGTCGCCATGACGACGAAGAAACAGACCGACACCACCTTGAGCATAATGCCGCGCATCGGGTTTGCCGTGTGCACGGATGGGGCCAAGGTGGGATGGTCGTCGGGGGCGGACATGCTGCTATCCGGCAGGCCTCTTGGGCCGGCTTATTTGGACTGGGTTTTTTCCAGCTTCTCTTTGGCGATCCGCGCGGTCGCGAAGGCCTTGTGCTCGGGACCGACTGCGCTGCCGGTCTTGATGACCTTTTCGCCGTCGAGGATTTCCCAATGCCAGTTGGCATTCGGGCCGCTGCCGCCCTTGAGGCGCAGCTTGATCTGGTAGGAAGATTGTTCGCTCATGTCTCGCCTTATGCAGCACATGCCGCGCGGAAGGAAGCGGAAAGTGGGGCTCGATTGGCGCCCCATTCCCCTTATCGGCTTGCGGTCAGTCTCGATGTTAACAGTCTGCTAACCGCTAGACCTCGGAAACACTCACTTTGACGCGCTCGCCACCGAAGGTGATGAGGTCGCGGATCGGCCCATATTCCCCATCGGCAAAGGGATAATACCAGGCCTCGTCCGGCCCGTCGGCGGTCAGGGTCTTGATCGTATAGTAATGCGCCTCGCCCTTCCCCGGCTCCTCGCGCCGCGTTTCCGAAAGCTCCAGAATGCCGGGATGCACATGATCGAGCGGCACGAAAACCTGCGGCTCCCTGCCCGGCTCTTCTAGCCGTAAGGCATTGATGCTGCTCGCGATTTCGCCATCATCGAAATAGATATGCACGCGTCCGGCAATCGGGCTCACAATGGAAGTCGTCTCGTCGGCGGCCACAGCAGCCTCCTTTGCATGAGGTTCATCTTGCCATGTTAACGCATGAACAAAATCTCCGTTCACCCAACCTTGACTCTCTTGCCGCCGCATCCCTATATCCGGTCACCTTGCTAGCACTCACCCACTTCGAGTGCTAACAGGCTCAGAATTGCACCAGAAATGATGCCAAGAGGAAAAAATCATGGGCTTCCGTCCCCTGCATGACCGCGTGGTCGTCCGTCGCGTCGACAGTGAAGAAAAGACCAAAGGCGGGATCATCATCCCCGACACCGCCAAGGAAAAGCCCTCTGAGGGCGTGATCGTTTCGGTTGGCCCCGGCGCCCGCGACGAGAACGGCAAGATCAATGCTCTCGACGTCAAGGCCGGCGATCGCGTGCTCTTCGGCAAGTGGAGCGGCACTGAGGTGAAGCTCAACGGCGAAGACCTGATCATCATGAAGGAAAGCGACATCATGGGTATCGTCGAGGTCTAAAACCCTCGCGTTTCCAGTCGTTTAACCCATTCTAAGGAGCGCCTCACATGGCTGCTAAAGAAGTAAAATTCTCGACCGACGCCCGCGAAAAAATGCTGCGCGGCGTCAACATCCTCGCCAATGCGGTGAAGGTTACCCTCGGCCCCAAGGGTCGTAACGTCGTGATCGAAAAGTCCTTCGGCGCACCGCGCATCACCAAGGACGGCGTTTCGGTTGCCAAAGAAATCGAACTTGAAGACAAGTTCGAAAACCTCGGCGCCCAGCTCCTCCGTTCGGTCGCTTCCAAGACCAACGACGTTGCCGGTGACGGCACCACCACTGCGACCGTTCTCGGCCAGGCCATCGTTGTCGAAGGCGTCAAGGCTGTTGCCGCCGGCTTCAACCCGATGGATCTGAAGCGCGGTATCGACCTCGCCGTCGCTGAAGTCGTCGCCTCGCTCCAGGCTTCGTCCAAGAAGATCACTTCGTCCTCCGAGGTTGCCCAGGTCGGCACCATTTCGGCAAATGGCGAAACCTCCATCGGCGACATGATCGCCGAAGCCATGCAGAAGGTCGGCAACGAAGGTGTCATTACCGTCGAAGAAGCCAAGACCGCCGAAACCGAACTCGATGTCGTTGAAGGCATGCAGTTCGACCGTGGCTACCTCTCGCCCTACTTCGTCACCAATGCTGAAAAGATGACCGCTGTCCTCGAGGACCCGATCATCCTGCTGCACGAAAAGAAGCTCGGCAATCTGCAGGCTATCCTGCCGATCCTCGAAGCTGTGGTTCAGTCCCAGCGCCCGCTGCTGATCATTGCCGAAGACATCGAAGGTGAGGCTCTCGCGACCCTCGTCGTCAACCGTCTGCGTGGCGGCCTCAAGGTTGCTGCCGTCAAGGCTCCTGGCTTCGGCGATCGCCGCAAGGCAATGCTCGAAGACATCGCCATCCTCACCGGTGGCCAGGTGATCTCCGAAGATCTCGGCATCAAGCTCGAGAACGTGACCCTCGACATGCTCGGCACTGCCAAGCGCGTTGAAATCACCAAGGAAAACACCACCATCGTCGACGGCGCCGGTTCAGCCGAAGACATCCAGGGCCGCGTTGGCCAGATCAAGGCACAGATCGAGGAAACCACCTCGGACTACGACCGCGAGAAGCTGCAGGAACGTCTTGCCAAGCTCGCTGGCGGCGTTGCCGTGATCAAGGTCGGTGGTTCGACCGAAGTGGAAGTCAAGGAACGCAAGGATCGCGTCGACGACGCTCTGAACGCGACCCGCGCTGCCGTTGAAGAAGGCATCGTTCCCGGTGGTGGCGTTGCCCTCCTCCGCGCTTCGGCCAACATCAAGGCCAAGGGCATCAATGCCGACCAGGAAGCTGGTATCGCCATCGTTCGCCGCGCTCTTCAGGAGCCAGTGCGCACGATCGCCAACAATGCCGGTGCCGAAGGCTCCGTCGTCGTGGGCAAGATCCTCGAAAACTCGGCTCCGGCGTTCGGCTACAACGCTGCGACCGGCGAATATGGTGACCTCGTTGCGCTCGGCGTTATCGACCCGGTCAAGGTCGTCCGTCATGCTCTGCAGGATGCCGCTTCGGTTGCATCGCTCCTGATCACCACCGAAGCGATCATCGTCGAAGCCCCCAAGGACGCAGCACCGGCAATGCCGGGCGGCGGCGGCATGGGCGGCATGGGTGGCATGGACTTCTAATTCGCGAAAGCGAATTAGATTCCCCCTTCGCTCACGGGCCGTTTCGCAATTGGCCCGACGCGCTAAAATCCGCGCTGGGCCAATCGCTGCCCTGCGCGGGCGCGGCAGACGACTGCCGGGCGGCCTTGCCGCCTAAAGAACAAAAGGCTTCGAAGCTCGTTTCTTCCCAGTCACGACCTTCGTGGAAAGGCGCTGCGGCAACGCAGCGCCTTTTTTGTTGATGCTATCTCGGGGATGGCAACGACACATGCCGAACCAAAAACAGCCCCCTGCCGAGAGCACACGGCCCACAGCGAGAGCGGCAGCGTCGCTCAATTTGCTAGGCCGTTTCACTGTGAGGCTGACTCTGGGGATTCCAGTTTTTGGTGAGTTGTGATTCAAGATTGATGCTGGATTGGAGGCCAGCATCGATGGCGGCACCTCTTTCGACTGATCTTCGTGAACGTGTTGTGGCTGCGGNAGGCCGTTTCACTGTGAGGCTGACTCTGGGGATTCCAGTTTTTGGTGAGTTGTGATTCAAGATTGATGCTGGATTGGAGGCCAGCATCGATGGCGGCACCTCTTTCGACTGATCTTCGTGAACGTGTTGTGGCTGCGGTTTTGGCCGGGGAGAGTTGCCGAGCGGCGGCGGCCCGGTTTGGTATTTCGGTGTCCTCGGCCATCAAGTGGAGCCGGCGCCATCGGTTGACGGGCTCGGTGGCGCCTAGCCAGATGGGCGGGCATCGCCGTCCGGTTTTGACAGATCACCGGGCCTTTATTTTGGAGCGGATTGCCCAGACCCCGCACCTGACGTTGCACGGTCTCAAAGATGAACTGGCGGCACGCGGGGTGAAGGTGTCACACAATGCGGTGTGGCTGTTCATGAGGCGCGAGGGGCTGAGCTTTAAAAAAAGTCCTGTTCGCGCTTGAGCAGGGCCGTGCCGCCATCGCCCGGCGGCGCGCCCGCTGGAAGAGCATCCAGCCTCATCTTGATCCCAGGCGTCTGGTGTTCATCGACGAGACCTGGATCAAAACCAACATGGCTCCGATCCGGGGCTGGGGCGCAAAGGGCGGGCGGCTGCGCGGCTACGCACCCCATGGTCACTGGCGCACCATGACCTTTGTGGCTGCTCTGCGCTCTGATGGGATCGTCGCTCCCTGTGTCTTCGACGGTCCGATCAACGGCCAGACCTTCCGCGCCTGGATCGACCAGCAACTGCTCGACACAATCGGCCCCGGCGACATCGTGGTGATGGACAATCTGGGCAGCCACAAGGCCGTCGAGATCGGCCGTGCCATCCGCGCCCGAGGCGCCAGACTCTGGTATCTGCCCGCCTACTCCCCCGACCTCAACCCCATCGAGCAGGCCTTCTCAAAGATCAAGCACTGGATGCGCATGGCTCAGCGCCGCACTCTCGAAGACACATGGCGACACATTGGCCATCTCGTACAGGCCATCGAGCCATCTGAGTGCGCAAATTATATCGCCAACGCCGGCTACAGAGCTACCTAAACGTGAAATGCTC